>NZ_JBVHTI010000008.1:0-296597 GCF_055565975.1 Streptomyces sp. NPDC028289
AAACGCCCGGTTACATTCCGAACCCGGAAGCTAAGCCTCACAGCGCCGATGGTACTGCAGGGGGGACCCTGTGGGAGAGTAGGACACCGCCGAACTCCTTTTAGAGCTCTGGCTCTTGGGCGACAAGCCCAAGAGCCAGAGCTTTTTTGCGTTGAGGTAGGGTCAGGGAGCAAAGTTGGCTCGTTTCCCACCACAGGAGGCCCCCGGGTGGAGGTCCAGGAGACGCGTGTCCAGACGGATCGCGTCCTCACCATCCCGAACATCCTCAGCATGGCGCGCCTGGTCGGCGTACCCGTCTTCCTGTGGTTGATCCTCAGGCCCGAGTTCGGCGGGCCCAAGAGCGACGGCTGGGCCCTGCTGGTGCTGCTCTTCAGCGGCGTCAGCGACTACCTGGACGGCAAGCTCGCCCGGCGCTGGAACCAAATCAGCAGCCTCGGCCGGCTGCTGGACCCGGCCGCGGACCGGCTTTACGTCCTCTCGACGCTGCTGGGGCTCACCTGGCGCGAGATCCTGCCGCTCTGGCTGACGGCCGTGCTGCTGCTGCGTGAGCTGGTTCTGCTGGTGATGGTGGGGATCCTCCGCCGGCACGGCTATCCGCCACCCCAGGTGAACTTCCTGGGCAAGGCCGCGACCTTCAATCTGATGTACGCGTTCCCGCTCCTGCTGCTGAGTGACGGAAGCGGCTGGATCTCGTCACTCGCTGCTATTTTCGGATGGGCGTTCGCAGGGTGGGGTACAACGCTCTACTGGTGGGCAGGAGTGCTCTACGTGGTGCAAGTCCGCCGCCTCGTCCGCGCGGACGCCACAGCCGATTGAGCTCGGCGATTGTCCGGACTTAGTGGCCCCTCGATTGCTCTCGATGGCCCGCGGCGGAAAAGTGCGGGACAATCTGGACGGGTGAAGTCGGCTAGACCGTCATCTCTTAGAGGAGGACGCTTCCGACATGAAGGCCGTCGTGATGGCCGGTGGTGAAGGCACACGCCTTCGCCCCATGACCTCCAGCATGCCCAAGCCACTCCTTCCGGTCGTCAACCGGCCGATCATGGAGCATGTGCTACGGCTGCTCAAAAGGCATGGGCTCACCGAGACCGTCGTCACTGTGCAGTTCCTGGCATCGCTGGTCAAGAACTACTTCGGGGACGGCGAGGAGCTCGGTATGGAGCTCACCTATGCCAACGAGGAGAAGCCACTCGGTACCGCCGGAAGCGTCAAGAACGCCGAAGAGGCGTTGAAGGACGATGCTTTCCTCGTCATCTCCGGCGATGCGCTGACCGACTTCGACCTCACCGAACTGATCAACTTCCACAAGGCGAAGGGGGCGCTCGTCACGGTCTGTCTGACGCGTGTCCCCAATCCACTGGAATTCGGCATCACCATCGTCGACGAAGAGGGCAAGGTCGAGCGCTTCCTCGAGAAGCCGACCTGGGGCCAGGTCTTCTCCGACACGGTGAACACGGGCATCTACGTCATGGAGCCCGAGGTATTCGACTACGTCGAGGCCGACGTTCCCGTCGACTGGTCCGGCGATGTCTTCCCTCAGCTGATGAAGGAAGGCAAGCCGGTCTACGGCTATATCGCCGAGGGTTACTGGGAGGACGTCGGTACCCACGAGTCGTACGTGAAGGCGCAGGCCGATGTCCTGGAGGGCAAGGTCGACGTCGACATCGACGGCTTCGAGATATCCCCGGGCGTATGGGTCGCCGAGGGCGCCGAGGTGCACCCGGACGCCGAGCTGCGCGGGCCGCTGTACATCGGCGACTACGCCAAGGTCGAAGCCGGCGCGGAAATCCGCGAGCACACCGTCGTAGGGTCCAACGTCGTCGTGAAGAGCGGCGCCTTCCTGCATAGGGCCGTCGTCCACGACAACGTGTACGTCGGGCAGCACAGCAATCTGCGGGGCTGTGTCGTCGGGAAGAACACCGACATCATGCGGGCCGCGCGGATCGAGGACGGGGCGGTCATCGGTGACGAGTGCCTGATCGGTGAAGAATCGATCGTTCAGGGCAATGTCCGGGTCTATCCCTTCAAGACCATCGAGGCCGGCGCCTTCGTCAACACGTCGGTGATCTGGGAGTCCCGGGGACAGGCTCATCTGTTCGGTGCCCGGGGCGTTTCCGGGATCCTGAACGTCGAGATCACGCCGGAACTGGCCGTACGGCTGGCCGGTGCGTACGCGACCACCCTGAAGAAGGGGTCCACCGTCACCACGGCCCGCGACCACTCGCGTGGTGCCCGTGCGCTCAAGCGGGCGGTGATCTCCGCGCTCCAGGCCAGTGCCATCGACGTACGCGACCTGGAGAACGTGCCGTTGCCCGTGGCCCGGCAGCAGACCGGGCGGGGCAGCGCCGGCGGGATCATGATCCGGACCTCGCCCGGGGTGCCGGACTCCGTCGACATCATGTTCTTCGACGGGCAGGGCGCCGACCTCTCCCAGGCCAGCCAGCGCAAGCTGGACCGGATCTTCGCGCGGCAGGAGTACCGGCGCGCGTTCCCCGGTGAGATCGGCGACCTCTATTTCCCGGCCAGTGTCTTCGACTCGTACACCGGGTCGCTGCTGCGGAACGTCGACACGACCGGGGTCGCCGAATCGGGCCTCAAGGTCGTCGTGGACGCCTCCAACGGCAGTGCCGGGCTCGTGCTGCCGAGCCTGCTCGGCAAGCTCGGTGTGGACTCGCTGACCATCAACCCCGGCCTGAACGAGGCGAGGCCCACGGAGACCGCCGACCAGCGGCGGGCCGGGCTGGTGCGGCTCGGCGAGATCGTGGCGTCCTCCGGGGCCGCGTTCGGTGTGCGGTTCGACCCGGTCGGCGAGCGGCTGTCCCTGGTGGACGAGAAGGGCCGCATCATCGAGGACGACCGTGCGCTGCTGGTGATGCTCGACCTCGTCGCCGCCGAGCGGCGCAGCGGCCGGGTGGCACTTCCGGTCACCACGACCCGGATCGCCGAGCAGGTGGCCGCGTACCACGGCACCCAGGTCGAGTGGACGACCACCTCTCCCGACGACCTCACGCGTGTGGGGCGCGAGGAGGGCACCATCTTCGGCGGTGACGGCAAGGGCGGGTTCATCGTTCCGGAGTTCAGCAGCGTCTACGACGGCACGGCCGCGTTCGTACGCCTGATCGGCCTGGTGGCGCGGACGCAGCTCACGCTCAGCCAGATCGACGCCCGGATCCCCAAGGCGCACGTTCTCAAGCGGGACCTGGCCACACCGTGGGCTGTCAAGGGACTGGTCATGCGGCGTGTCGTCGAGGCGGCCGGTGATCGTTTCGTCGACACGACCGACGGGGTGCGGGTCGTCGAGACCGACGGGCGCTGGGTGATGGTGCTGCCCGACCCGGCGGAGGCGGTCACCCACCTGTGGGCCGAAGGGCCCGACGACGCGTCCGCGCAGGCTCTGTTGGACGAGTGGTCGGCGACGGTGGACAGCGCCGGACGGTAAAACCGCTGCACGCGTGCGTGCCGGACAGGTGTCCCCACGGGGGCCGGTCCGGCACGCCGGTGGGGCCGTTCGGAGGTACTGGTCGCGACGTGCGACGATGTGCGGCATGCCGCAGCAACCCCCCGTTCGGAGCAGCGCCGCCCGGCCGTCGCGCCCGGACGCCTCCATGTCGTTGATCACCAATGTCATGGACCACAGCCTCGACGACGGGTACGCCGAGGCGGCCGCGCGGAAGCGGGCTCAGGGGGAGAGCGGCGGCATGCCGAAAACCCTCCGGGCCAGGCTGGGGCTCGCCGGCGGTCTGGTGCTGGCGGCCCTCGTGGTGACCGTGGGAGCGGCGCAGGCGCGCGTGACGGCGCCGGTGGTGGCCAAGGAGCGCCAGGAGCTCATCGACAGGGTCGACCGGGAGACGGCGGCCGCCGACAAGCTGGAGACCAGTGTCGACAAGCTGCGGGACGACGTCAGCGCCCGCCAGCGTGCCGCGCTGCAGGAGAGCGGCGGCAGCGGGCAGGCGGACCTGGTGGACGTCCTGTCGGGCGCCACGGCGGTGCACGGCCCCGGCGTGAAGCTGGTGGTGAACGACGCCAAGGAGGCCTCCTCGGGCGGCGACGCCGGCAATCCCCGGGAGACCTCCGGTTTCTCCGACACCGGCCGGGTACGGGACCATGACATGCAGCGCGTCGTGAACGGGCTGTGGGCCGCGGGTGCCGAGGCGGTCTCGATCAACGGGCAGCGGCTGACGGCCCTGTCCGCGATCAGGGCCGCGGGGGACGCGATACTTGTCGACAACAGGCCGCTGGTACCGCCGTACACGGTGCTGGCGGTGGGGGACGGGGAGAAACTCGGCTCCAGGTTCCAGGACAGCCCCGACGGGCTGTACCTGCATGCCCTGGAGGAGAACTTCGACATCCGGGCGGCCCTCTCCACGGAGAGTGACGTCCGGTTGCCCGCCGCGCCCAGTGTGATCGTACGTACAGCACAGCCGTACACCGAGAAGACGGAGAAGGGCACATCGTGATCGCCGTACTTGGCCTCGTCGTGGGCGTCGTGGCCGGACTGTTGGTCCGGCCTGAGGTTCCGGCGGTCGTCGAGCCGTATCTGCCGATCGCCGTCGTCGCGGCGCTCGACGCCGTCTTCGGTGGTCTGCGGGCCATGCTCGACGGGATCTTCGACGACAAGGTCTTCGTGGTGTCGTTCCTGTCCAACGTGGTGGTGGCCGCGCTGATCGTCTTCCTCGGCGACAAGTTGGGTGTGGGCTCGCAGCTGTCCACGGGGGTCGTGGTGGTCCTCGGTATCCGCATCTTCTCCAACGCCGCGGCGATCCGGCGGCACGTCTTCCGGGCGTGAGCGGCATGGGCGAGCACGAGAAGGAGCCGGAGCACCGGCTGCGCAGAGAACTCCCGGCCGAGGTGCCCGCCACGGCGCCGGAGGCAGGGTCCGCCGCCGAGCCGAAGCCGGAGGCCAAGCTGACCGGCCGCGAGAGGCTGGTCCAGGGGCTGTGGCCGCCGCGGGTGAGCCGGGCCCAACTGATCGTCGCCGTGCTGCTGTTCGGGCTCGGGTTCGGGCTCGCCGTGCAGGTGGCGTCGAACAGCGACAGCGACAGCGCGCTGCGCGGGGCCCGTCAGGAAGATCTTGTCCGCATCCTCGATGAACTGGACGACCGTACTCAGCGTCTTGAGGACGAGAAGACAGGACTCGAGAAGCAGCGCCAGGAGTTGCAGAGCAGCTCCGACCAGGCGGCGGAGGCCCGCAGGCAGACGGCCGAGAAGGAGCGGCAACTCGGTATCCTCGCGGGCACCGTGGCGGCGCAGGGTCCTGGCATCACGATGACGGTCGACGACCCGAAGGGGACGGTGCAGGCGGACATGCTGCTCGACGCGATCCAGGAGTTGCGCGCGGCCGGCGCGGAGGCGATCCAGGTCGACGGGGTCCGGGTGATCGCCGGCACCTACCTCACCGACTCCGGGAAGAGTGTGAGCGTCGACGGGAACAAGATCACCCAGCCCTACGTTTTCAAGGTGATCGGCAAGCCGCAGGACCTCGAACCGGCCCTCAACATCCCCGGAGGCGTGGTGCAGACCCTCGAGAAGGAACAGGCGACTGTGACCGTCGAGCGATCGGCCAAGATCGTCGTGGATGCCTTGCGACCGGCGAAGCAGCCTGACTACGCTCGGTCGTCCTCACAGTGAACCGGTGGTGCATGGGGGACGTCCGGCGAGGGCATGAGGATGCGGGGGGTCGGCGCACCGGGGAACCGGAGCGTGGTGGAAACTGTCTGGTGGATACGGACGTTGTGTGGTTGTCCGGGTCTGCCGGTTTATTCAGTCAGGGTTCGTCCTGCCCCACGGGCGGGTCTGTTTCGGTCAAGGGGAATCGCCCGTGAAGTTGTTTGCGAAGTTGTTCGGCAAGAGCGCGCGAGAGGGTAGCGACAACGCGACCGCGCGCCATCGGGCACAGCCCGACGCGGAGGGCCAGCGCCCGCTGTTCCGGGACCAGGTGGCTGGTCCGGGGGGTGACATTTCGGGAGGTCAGGGCGCGCCGTCAGTTGACCCGTCCCAGTCCGGCGGCATAGGTTTCCGGCAACCGTCAACCTCAGGTACGGGTGGAGGGTTCGCCTCCGGCCCGTACGCGTCCAACGCCCCGGCGGGGCAGCCGCGGCAGGAGGATCCGTCCATGTCGGCCCTGGTTTGTACGAGGTGCGGTAACCGCAACGCGGAGAACGCCCGCTTCTGTTCCAACTGCGGAGCCCCGTTGCGCGCGGGCGCCGTCCCCGAGCGTGCGTCGGAGACGACGTCCACGATCTCGATCTCCGGCCTTGAGGCCTACGACGCCGAGGTCACTGGCCAGACCCAGATGCCGTCGCTCTCTCCGGAGGCGCAGGCGGCGGTCGACGCGCTGCCGCTCGGCTCCGCGCTGCTGGTCGTGCGCCGGGGCCCGAACTCGGGCAGCCGGTTCCTGCTGGACAGCGACCTGACCACGGCCGGCCGCCACCCGCAGAGCGACATCTTCCTGGACGACGTGACGGTCTCGCGTCGGCACGTGGAGTTCCGCCGTCAGCCGGACGGCTCTTTCACGGTGGCCGACGTCGGCAGCCTCAACGGCACGTACGTCAACCGGGAGCGCATCGACCAGGTTGCTCTGTCGAACGGTGACGAGGTCCAGATCGGCAAGTACCGGCTGGTCTTCTATGCGAGCCGGCAGGGCATCTGACCCTCCGGAGCTCGCCTGGAGGACCCAGGGAAGAAGGTCCATGCTGCACACACCGAGCGGCGGTACCGGTCACGGCACCGCCGCCACGGAACCCGGGCTGATGAGCATCGGCACGGTGCTGAACGTGCTGCGCGACGAGTTCCCCGAAGTCACCATCTCCAAGATCCGTTTTCTGGAGTCGGAGGGGCTCATCGAGCCGCGCCGTACTCCTTCCGGGTACCGGAAGTTCAGTGCCGGGGACGTGGAGCGTCTCGGGCACGTCCTGCGGATGCAGCGGGACCACTATCTGCCGCTCAAGGTCATCCGGGAGTACCTGGAGGCCATGGAGCGCGGCGAGGCGGTACAGCCGCCCGTGCTGGGGCGGCAGCGGGACGGTGAGGCCGTGCCGGTGGTCTCCGAGGCGCCCACGGTGGCGCGGATCGGCCGGGACGAGCTGCTCGCGGCCGCCGACATCGACGAGAACTGCCTCGCGGAGTGGGAGTCGTACGGGCTGATCGCTCCGCTGGAGGACGGCGTGTACGACGCCGAAACGGTCACTGTGGCCTCTCTCGTGGCCGAGCTGGGCCGGTTCGGGATCGAGCCACGCCATCTGCGGGCGATGAAGGCCGCCGCCGACCGGGAGGCGGGCCTGGTGGACCAGGTGGTGGCGCCGCTCAAGCGCCACCGCAACCCGCAGACCAGGGCCCATGCGGAGGCCCGTACGAAGGAGCTGGCGGCGCTCACGGTGAAACTGCATGCCGCGCTGATGCAGACGGCGCTGGGGGTGCGGCTGCCGTGAGTACCACGACAGGACCCGGGCGGAGGCCGGATCGGGCGCGCGTTCCCGGCCCGACTACCCAAACGTCCCGGGCACGGCCTAGGGTTGCTGTGTGAACGAGCTCGATGTCGTAGGTGTCCGGGTGGAAATGCCCTCCAACCAACCGATCGTGCTCCTGCGCGAAGTGGGAGGCGACCGTTACCTCCCCATCTGGATCGGGCCGGGGGAGGCAACGGCGATCGCGTTCGCCCAGCAGGGCATGGCGCCTGCCAGGCCGCTGACGCACGACCTGTTCAAGGACGTGCTGGAGGCCGTCGGCCAGGAGCTCACCGAAGTGCGCATCACGGACCTGCGTGAGGGCGTCTTCTACGCGGAGCTGGTCTTCGCCAGCGGGGTCGAGGTGAGCGCCCGTCCGTCCGACGCCATAGCGCTGGCGCTGCGCACCGGAACGCCGATCTACGGCAGTGACACGGTGCTGGACGACGCGGGCATCGCGATCCCGGACGAGCAGGAGGACGAGGTGGAGAAGTTCCGCGAGTTCCTCGACCAGATCTCGCCCGAGGACTTCGGCACCAGCAGCCAGTGAGGGACCGGATCGGCCCGTCATCCACCAGGAGGTCGGTGACCGGGCCGGTTCGTGACAGAAGGCCCGTGACGGGCCGGTTCGGGGCTGGTCACAGCCGAAACTCATGGGCAATTGCCAGCGGCCATTGAGAGCGTCCTACGGCCTCCCGCCAGAGCATTCGGCTAGCCTTTCCCCGCGGTGGGGCACGGGAAACCACTCCTAGGGTGATTATCACTCGGCGTGCCGAGTGTGGCGATCGTTGACGCACCCCTGGTGACTGCCTACCGTCGAGAAGGCAGGTCAAGGACGGAGGTCGGCGTGAGAAGCAGCGGCGACGGTATGGCTGGGGGTGCCCCCGGACGCGGTTTCGGGGAGAGCGGTCCGTCCCCGCTTCACAGCAGCATTGCCGGTCACGCCCCGCAGCGGCCGACCGCAGTGCCGAGCGGCGGAGGGGCGGCGTCCATGGCCACCGAGGAGATCGGCTACCGCGGGCCCACGGCCTGCGCGGCGGCCGGCATCACCTACCGGCAGCTCGACTACTGGGCCCGCACCGGCCTGGTCGAGCCCAGCGTGCGGCCCGCCTACGGGTCGGGCACCCAGCGTCTCTACAGCTTCCGGGACGTCGTCGTCCTGAAGATCGTCAAGCGGTTCCTGGACACCGGGGTCTCACTCCAGAACATCCGCACCGCCGTCCAGCACCTGAGGGAACGCGGTTTCCGCGATCTGGAGCGCATGACCCTGATGAGCGACGGTGCCACGGTCTACGAGTGCACCTCGCCCGACGAGGTGCACGCCCTGCTCCAGGGCGGTCAGGGCATCTTCGGGATCGCGGTCGGCGTGGTGTGGCGGGACGTGGAAAGCGCTCTCTCCCAGCTGCACGGCGAGCGCGTCGACACCGGGGAGACGCTCGTCGGCCACAACCCGGCCGACGAACTGGCGCGGCGGCGCAACCGCGCGGTCTGAAGGCCTCATGTGACGCCCCGGCACGGGAAACCGTGCCGGGGCATTGTCAGTGGTGTGGTGCAGCATCGGAGATGTGAGAAACGCGCCCACGATCCTGCATCTCGACATGGATGCCTTCTTCGCCTCGGTGGAGCAGGCGTCCAAGCCGAGCCTGCGCGGGAAGGCCGTGGTCGTGGGCGGGCTCGGACCGCGCGGTGTGGTGGCCACCGCGTCGTACGAGGCCCGGGTCTTCGGGGTGCACTCCGCGATGCCGATGGGGCAGGCGCGGCGGCTGGCGCCGAACGCCGCGTATCTGGTGCCGCGCTTCGGGCTGTACCGGTCGATCAGCGAGCAGGTGATGGGGCTGCTGCGGGGGCTCTCCCCGCTGGTGGAGCCGCTCAGCCTGGACGAGGCCTTCGTGGATCTGGAGGCCGGTGGGGTGGCCTGGGACGCCACGTCGGCGCGGCTGGTCGGGGAGAGGCTGCGCGCCGACATACGGGCCGCCACGGGGCTCTCCGGGTCCGTCGGGCTCGCCGCCTCCAAGATGCTCGCGAAGATCGCCTCCGAACAGGCCAAGCCGGACGGACTGGTGCTGATCGAGCCGGGCACGGAGCGGGCGATGCTCGGGCCGATGACGGTGCGGACCCTGCCGGGGGTGGGGCCGGCGACGGGGGACCATCTGCGGCGGGCCGGGATCACCACGGTCGACGAGATCGCCGAGGCGGGGGAGGACGAGCTGGTACGGCTGCTCGGCAAGGCGCACGGGCACGCGCTGTACGCGATGGCGCTCGCGCACGACGAGCGGCCCGTGGTGGCCGAACGGGAGACGAAGTCGGTGTCGGTCGAGGACACCTACGACGTGGACATCCACGACCGGCTGCGGGTGGGCCTGGAGGTGCAGCGGCTGGCCGACCGGTGCGTGCGGCGGCTGCGGGGGGCCGGGCTGTCCGGGCGGACCATCGTGCTGAAGGTGCGGCGGTACGACTTCTCGACGCTCACCCGGTCCGAGACGCTCAGAGGGCCGACCGACGACCCGACGGTGGTGCGGGAGGCGGCCGCGCGGTTGCTGGACTCGGTGGACACGACGGGGGGCGTGCGGTTGCTGGGGGTGGGGGTGTCGGGGCTGGCCGACTACACGCAGGAGGACCTGTTCGCGCAGGCGGCGGCAGGGGAGGGGGCGGCGGAGTTCGCGGCGGAGGAGGACGTGGCGGAGCCGGTCGCTGAGGAGCAGGTGGTTGCCGAGCGGCGGTGGCCCGCGGGGCACGACGTGCGGCATGCCGAGTACGGGCACGGATGGGTGCAGGGGAGCGGGCTCGGGCGGGTGACGGTGCGGTTCGAGACGCCGGGGTCCATGGGGCCGGGGAGAGTGCGGACGTTCCGGGTCGAGGACCCTGAGCTGGAGCCGGCGGAGCCGCTGCCGTTGGCACCGGGGGTTTCGGCGGACGGCGTGCGTACGTGACCGTGGGTCGGCGCTGGGGGGCTCACCGGCGCTGGCAGGGTGGCGCTGCGCCCACCCGTGCCGCCCCAGCGGCACGACTGCCCGCGGCTGAAGAAACCTGAAGGGGCGCGGGGAACTGCGCGATCAGCCCTCACCGGCCCGCGGCCAAACCACGACCGTACCCGGCGTCGGCGTCACGCCCCCGCGTCCTCCGTCCCCGCCAGCTTGCCGAAGTCGTGGTCCGGATGGTCGTGGGGCGGGGGAGCCGTGTCCAGGCCGTAGTGGTGGTAGAGCTGGAGTTCCTGTTCCGGGGAGAGGTGGCGGCCCACGCCGAAGTCGGGGGCGTCTTTGATCAGGGCGCGGTCGAAGGGGACCTGCAGGGTGCCCTCGACCAGTTCGCTGGGCTCCAGGGGCACGAAGGCGTCCCGGGAGAACAGGCCGGTGCGTATGGCCGCCCACTCCGGCACGCCCGTCGCGTCGTCGAGGTACACCTCGTCGATCGTGCCGATCTTCGTGCCGTTGCGGTCGAACGCCTTGCGGCCGATCAGGTTGCGCGGATCGATGTCGGTCTGCACGGGCCCTCCACTTGGTCGCAACTCATCCGTAAGCACTACAAAAGAGCACATTGAAGGAGGCGGCCACTCGAAGACTCCGGTGTTGCCCCCGCTGGTAGGCTGGCAGGCGGCTGCTGACCCCGTGCGGGAGAGTCCTCCGGGAAACCGGAGGCGCCGAAGGAGCAAATCCTCCCCGGAATCTCTCAGGCTCACGTACCGCACGGACGAGGTCACTCTGGAAAGCAGGGCGGATGCCGACGGTGTCCGCTCTCACCGACGGTGAAAGCCGGTGGTCCACAAGGGCGCACCGGCGAAGCTCTCAGGTCAGATGACAGAGGGGGAGGCCGTCGGGGTACCCGTGCCGGGGTACCCCTCGAAGGTCGCGTCAGACCAGGAGGCCTCCGCAATGACCGCCCAGCGCATTCCGCTCTCCGAGCTTGAGCAGGGTATTCCCTTCGAGCAGCGCCATATCGGCCCCGACCACGAGGCTCGGGCCAAGATGCTCGCCCAGGTCGGGTACGGCTCGCTCGACGACCTGACCGCGGCCGCCGTGCCGGACGTGATCAAGAACGCCGACCGGCTCGAGCTGCCGGCCGCCCGGACCGAGGCCGAGGTGCTGGCCGAGCTGCGGTCGCTGGCCGACCGTAACCAGGTGCTCGACTCGATGATCGGCCTGGGGTACTACGGGACCTTCACGCCGCCCGTGATCCTGCGCAACGTGATGGAGAACCCCGCCTGGTACACGGCCTACACGCCGTACCAGCCGGAGATCTCCCAGGGCCGGCTGGAAGCGCTGCTGAACTTCCAGACCGTGGTCGCCGACCTCACCGGGCTGCCCACCTCCGGTGCCTCGCTGCTCGACGAGGGCACGGCCGCCGCCGAGGCCATGGCCCTGTCGCTGCGCATGGGCAAGAACAAGAAGGGCGTCTTCGTCGTCGACGCGGACGCGCTGCCGCAGACCATCGCCGTGATCCGGACCCGGGCCGAGCCGACGGGCGTGGAGGTCGTGGTCGCCGACCTCCACGACGGTATTCCGGCTGACCTCGCCGGGCGTGAGATCAACGGGGTCCTCGTCCAGTACCCCGGTGCCTCCGGTGCCGTACGCGACATCAAGGCCGTCGTCGAGCAGGCGCACGCAGTGGGCGCGCTCGTCACCGTCGCCGCCGACCTGCTCGCGCTGACCCTGCTGACCTCGCCGGGCGAGCTCGGGGCCGACATCGCCGTCGGCACCACCCAGCGGTTCGGTGTGCCGATGGGCTTCGGCGGGCCGCACGCCGGTTACATGGCGGTCCGGGAGAAGTTCGCGCGCAGCCTGCCCGGACGGCTCGTGGGCGTCTCCGTGGACGCCGACGGGAACAAGGCTTACCGGCTGGCGCTGCAGACCCGCGAGCAGCACATCCGGCGGGAGAAGGCCACCAGCAACATCTGCACCGCGCAGGTGCTGCTCGCCGTGATGGCCGGTATGTACGCCGTCTACCACGGTTCCGAGGGGCTCAAGGCCATCGCGCAGCGGACGCACCGCTACGCCACGATCCTCGCCGCGGGACTCACGGCCGGCGGTGTCGAGATCGTGCACGGCGCCTACTTCGACACCCTCACCGCGCGCGTGCCCGGCAAGGCCGCCGAGATCGTCGCCGCCGCCCGCCAGGGCGGTGTCAACCTGCGGCTCGTCGACTCCGACCACGTCTCCATGGCCTGCGACGAGACCACCACCCGCGCCCAGCTGGGCGCCGTGTGGACGGCCTTCGGCGTCGAGGGCGACGTCGAGGCGCTGGACGCCGTCACTGAGGACACGCTGCCCGAGGCGCTGCTGCGCACCGACGGCTACCTCGCCCACCCCGTCTTCCGGCAGCACCGCTCCGAGACCGCGATGCTCCGCTACCTGCGCAGGCTCGCCGACCGGGACTACGCGCTGGACCGCGGCATGATCCCGCTGGGCTCCTGCACCATGAAGCTCAACGCGACCACCGAGATGGAACCGGTCACCTGGTCCGAGTTCGGCCAGCTGCACCCGTTCGCGCCCGCCGAGCAGGCGCAGGGCTACCTGACCCTCATCCGGGAGCTGGAGGAGCGGCTCGCCGAGGTCACCGGGTACGACAAGGTGTCGCTGCAGCCCAACGCCGGATCGCAGGGCGAGTTCGCCGGGCTGCTCGCCGTACGCGCGTACCACCGCGCCAACGGCGACGCACAGCGGACCGT
Source organism: Streptomyces sp. NPDC028289 (assembly GCF_055565975.1). Classification (NCBI taxonomy): domain Bacteria; kingdom Bacillati; phylum Actinomycetota; class Actinomycetes; order Kitasatosporales; family Streptomycetaceae; genus Streptomyces; species Streptomyces sp. NPDC028289. The sequence continues at coordinate 13,105 of NZ_JBVHTI010000008.1, forward strand.
CTGCCTGATCCCGTCCTCCGCGCACGGCACCAACGCCGCCAGCGCCGTCATGGCGGGCATGAAGGTCGTCGTCGTGAAGACCGCCGAGGACGGCGAGATCGACGTCGAGGACCTGCGGGCGAAGATCGAACAGCACCGTGACGAGCTCGCGGTCCTGATGATCACCTATCCCTCCACGCACGGGGTGTTCGAGGAGCACGTCGCGGACATCTGCGCGCAGGTGCACGAGGCCGGCGGACAGGTGTACGTCGACGGCGCCAACCTCAACGCCCTGGTCGGACTGGCCAAGCCCGGGCACTTCGGCGGGGACGTCTCCCACCTCAACCTGCACAAGACCTTCTGCATCCCGCACGGCGGCGGCGGTCCGGGCGTCGGTCCGGTGGCCGTACGGGCCCACCTGGCGCCGTACCTGCCGAACCACCCGCTCCAGCCCGCCGCCGGGCCGGAGACCGGCGTCGGGCCGATCTCGGCCGCGCCGTGGGGATCCGCGGGGATCCTGCCGATCTCGTGGGCGTACGTCCGGCTCATGGGCGGCGAGGGGCTGAAGCGGGCCACGCAGGTGGCCGTGCTCAGCGCCAACTACGTCGCCAAGCGGCTGGAGCCGCACTACCCCGTGCTCTACACCGGGCCCGGCGGGCTGGTCGCGCACGAGTGCATCATCGACCTGCGGCCGCTGACCAAGGCGACCGGAGTGAGCGTCGACGACGTCGCGAAGCGGCTCATCGACTACGGCTTCCACGCGCCGACGATGTCCTTCCCGGTGGCCGGCACGCTGATGATCGAGCCGACCGAGTCCGAGGACCTCGGTGAGCTGGACCGGTTCTGCGAGGCGATGATCGCCATCCGGGCGGAGATCGACAAGGTCGGGGCGGGGGAGTGGCCCGCCGAGGACAACCCGCTGCGCGGGGCTCCGCACACCGCGGCCGCGCTCGGTGGGGAGTGGAAGCACGAGTACAGCCGCACGGAGGCCGTCTTCCCAGGCGGCGTGTCCGCCGCCGACAAGTACTGGCCGCCGGTGCGCCGGATCGACCAGGCCTTCGGCGACCGGAACCTGGTGTGCTCGTGTCCGCCGCTGGACGCGTACGAGGACTGACGCACAGGGTGTGAGGGAGGCCCCGCTTCGGCGGGGCCTCCCGCTTTCACGCCGGGTAGGCGTGTGTCTGGGTCGCCTTCACCGTCGCCCAGACCGTGGCGCCCGGGTGCAGGTCCAGTTCCGCGGCGGCGACCGTGGTGAGGTCGGCGGCGAGGGCGAGTTCCCCGGTCAGGTCGGCGCGGATCTGGTCGCCGTGGGTCTCCAGGCCGGCGACCTCGCAGCGCCAGAGGTTGCGGGCGCTGGCGCCCGTGGGGCGGTCCCGGAAGAGGGTGACTGCGCTCGGCGGGAACGCGACGAAGACGTCACCGGCGAGGACTTCGGTGGTGGTGATGGTGGTGCTGTTCGAGGGTGCCGTGTCCAGTTCGACCGTGTGACCCTCGGCCCGGCCCCGGTAGAGGTTGAGGCCGACCAGGTGGGCGATGTAGTCCGTGCGCGGGTGGCGGGCGATGTCGGCGGGCGTGCCCTCCTGGACGACCCGGCCGTGTTCGATGACGACCAGGCGGTCGGCCAGCACCATGGCGTCCAGCGGGTCGTGCGTGACCAGGACCGCGACCGCCTCGAACTCGGCCAGATGACGGCGGAGTTGAGAACGCACGTCGAGGCGGGTGCGGGCGTCCAGGGCGGCGAGGGGTTCGTCGAGGAGGAGGAGACGGGGGCGGGTGGCCAGCGCGCGGGCCAGTGCGACGCGCTGGGCCTGACCGCCGGAGAGTCGGCGGGGTTTGACGCCGGCGTGCGCGGTGAGGCCCATGCGGTCCAGCCAGGCGGTCGCCTGGGCGCGGGCCTCGGCCTTTGTCGCGCCCTGGCAGCGGGGGCCGAAGGCGACGTTGTCGAGGGCCGTGAGGTGGGGGAAGAGGAGGTAGTCCTGGAAGACGACGCCCACCGGGCGGGATTCGGGGGGCGTGCGGTCCAACTCCGTGCCGTCCAGGTGGAGATGGCCGGCGGTGAGGGGGGTGAGGCCGGCCAGGGCGCGGAGGGCGGTGGTCTTGCCCGCGCCGTTGGGGCCGAGGAGGGCGACGACCTCGCCGGGGGCGGCGGTGAGGGTGATGTCGAGGTGGAAGGTGGGGCGGGTGACGACGAGGTGGGCGTGGAGGCCGGGCGTCGCCGGGTGCAGGTGGGTGGGGGGTGCCGCCCGGCCTTCGGCCGGGATGGGGTTCCCACCCGCACCACTCGTGTGGGTATCAGTGTCGGGTGCGGATGGCCCCTGCGGGGGCTGAGCGCCGTCGGCGGCCGCGGGGTGTCGGTGTGTCATCGGGGCGTCGTCCACCAGGTCGTCCTCAAGATGCCGTCATCCAACGATCGCGCAGTGCCGCCAGTACCGCGATCGACACCGTCAGCAGCACCAGGCTGAGGGCGATCGCCGCGTCAGGGTCGTTCTGCAGGGCCAGGTAGACGGCGAGCGGCATGGTCTGGGTGCGGCCGGGGAAGTTGCCGGCGAAGGTGATCGTCGCTCCGAACTCGCCCAGTGCACGGGCCCAGGCCAGGACCGCGCCGGCCGCGATGCCGGGGGCGATGAGGGGGAGCGTGACCCGGCGGAACGCGGTGAAACGGGAGGCGCCCAGGGTGGTGGCGGCCTCCTCGTAGCGGGGGTCGGCGGCCCGCAGCGTGCCCTCGACGCTGATCACCAGGAACGGCATGGCCACGAAGGACTCGGCGACCACCACACCGGCCGTGGTGAACGGGAGCGTGATGCCGAACCAGGCGTCCAGCCACTGGCCCACCACTCCGTTGCGGCCGAGGGCCAGGAGCAGGGCCACACCGCCCACCACCGGGGGGAGGACGAGGGGAAGGGTGACCAGCGCCCGTACGAAGCCCCGGCCGGGGAACTCCGTGCGGGCCAGCAGCCAGGCCAGCGGTACGCCCAGGACCAGGCTCACGGCCGTCGCCGCCGTCGCGCAGACCAGGGAGAGCTGGAGGGCCTGCCACACCTCGGTACTGGTCAGCAGCGACGGCAGGCTGCGCCAGGGGGCCCGCACCAGCAGGGCGACCAACGGCAGGAGCAGGAAGACCAGAGCTACCGCTCCGGGGAGGAGGAGCGGTAGCGGCACGGCCGACCGGACGCGCCGGCGCCGCGGACCGCCCGTGAGGGTGCCGGCCGCGGCGCCGGACTCGTCGGCCTTCGTCACGGCTTGAGGAACCCGGCGTCGTTCAGCACCTTCTGGCCCTCGGCGGACTGCACCAGGGCGATGAACGCCTTGGCCACCGTCGGGTTCGGGGCGTTCTTCAGGAGGGCGATCGGGTAGTCGTTGATCGCGTTTGCGGACTCGGGGAACTCCACGCCCTCGACCTTGCTGCCGGCGGCCTTGACGTCGGTCTTGTAGACGACCGCCGCGTCGGCCTCCTTCAGCACCACCTTGTTGAGGGCGGACTTCACGTCCTCCTCGTAGGAGACGGGGGTGAGCTTCAGCTTGCCGGCGTCCAGGGCCTTCTGCGCGGCGGCACCGCACGGCACCGTCTTGTCGCAGAGGACGACCTTGAGCGAGGGCTTGGTGAGGTCCTTCAGGGAGGAGATCTTGTCGGGGTTGCCCGGCAGGGTGGCGATCTCCAGCTGGTTGCGGACGAAGGTGGCCGGCGTGGTGGCGGTGTCCTTCTTGTCCGTCACGATCGCCATGGTCTTGGCGCTCGCGGCGGCGAAGACGTCGGCCGGCGCACCGCTCGTGATCTGCGCGGCGAGGGTGTCACTGCCGCCGAAGCTGAAGTTGACCTTGGTGCCCGGGTGGGCCTTCTCGAAGTCGGCCTTCAGGGTCGTGAAGCTCTCCTGGAGCGAGGCCGCCGCGAACACGGTGATCGAGCCCGACAGTTTGGGCGTCGCCGCCGCCGACGTGTCCGACTTCGTCGTCGCGGACGAGTCGTCGTCGGAGGAGGAGGAGGAACAGGCGCTCAGGGCCAGCAGGGCCGCGACCGAGGCACCGGCCACCTGGAGCGTCCGCCGGGTCCGGCGAACGGAACGGGTCATCACGAGTGAACTCCTCTGGATTCCATGAACAATCTGTCGCGCCCTGCCGCGAACCGTCTATCGGCCGCCTGGCGATGATACTGCCGCAATTGCCAGGCGTAAGTCTTCTGTCACATCGCATGAGCTGCATACATGGCGATTGAAGCTGGCATGTGCGTTTGTACGGTGACGCGCTGCGGGTACCGTCATCCGGGAGGTGGCCGCACATGACGCTCGCCGAATTCGTCCTCACCGGAGACCTCGCACGACCGGCCCGGCTGACCGTGCCCGACCTCCTGCGCTGGCCCCAGCACCGGGTGCGGGTCAGCTTCGAGTGCGCCACCAGCGGCATCCAGCACCACGGCTTCACCGGACCGCGGCTGTACGACGTCCTCACCGCGGCCGGACCCGAATTCGACCCCGGCCGCCGCAAGGACCGGCTGCGCTTCCTCATCGCGGTCTCCGGCGCCGACGGGCACCACGCGCTGCTCTCCTGGACCGAGATCGACCCCGACTTCGCCCACGCCCCGGTTCTGCTCGGCGTCAGCATCGACGACAGCCCGCTGGACGGGGCGGGACCCCAACTGGTGCTGCCCCAGGACCGTTGCGGGGCCAGGCACATCAGCGGCATCAGGGGGATCCGGGTGGACGGGGGGTACGGCGGCTGGCATCCAGAGTCCGCCACACCCGGTCGCGTGTCAGCGGCGACTTCGTGAACCGCACGCCCGTCGCGTCCCGCACCGCGTTGGCCAGGGCGGGGGCGACCGGGTTGAACGGGCTGTCCCGGTTGGGCGACCGGCTGGACCTGTGGGCCGCCCTGCTGTGCAGGTGAACGGGCGAACGTAGGGCGGTACGGCCGTACCGGCCGGGTGAGCCGTCAGACGCGGTCGATGTGCACGTTCGTGGACTTCACCCGGGCGGTGGCCTCCATGCCGACCTCCAGGCCGAGTTCCTCGACCGCCTCCCGGGTCAGGAGGGAGACCAGCCGGTGCGGGCCGGCCTGGATCTCGACCTGGGCGGCGACGTCGCCGAGTTTGATCGCGGTGACGATGCCGGGGAAGGCGTTGCGGACCGAGGTGTAGGAGGCGTCCTCCTCGGCGGTGCCGGCCTTGGCCAGTTCGACGGAGAACGCCGCGAGGTCCGTGCCGTCGATGAGCCGCCGGCCGCCCTCGTCCCGGTGGGTGGCCATCCGGCCCGCGTCGGCCCAGCGGCGGGCGGTGTCCGGGCTGACGCCGAGCAGCCGTGCCGCCTGGCCGATCGTGTAGGAGGGCATGCGCTCACCATAGGGCCGGGTGGCGGGGTGCGCGGACGTGGGGTCGCCGGTCAGGTGAGGCCGGACGCCTCGAGAACCGCGCGTGCGTTCGTGTCGTCGATCTCGTGGCCGAGCCGTGCCAGCACCTCGGTGCCCCGGCGCAGGGTGCCGCGTTCCAGGGAGCGGCGGACGCCGGTGTCCAGTTCGTGCCAGAGCAGGGGGTTGGCGTGCAGGACACCCGGGTCGAGCTCCAGCCGGTTGCCCCGGGTGTCGCGCAGGACCAGATGCGCGGCGACGTCCCCGTACTGGCCGACGTACACGAGGGAGTCGGTGCGGACGGTACGGCGGCGGAGCGGGCCATGGACGGCCAGCCAGCCGGGGCCCGCCGTGACGCGGGCCGGCAGCAGCATGAGGAGGATCGCGGCCGACAGGAGCACCCAGAGCAGGGCGCGGGCCGGGGTGAGCGTGCCGGCGTCCCAGTCCACCGCGAACGTCAGCCCCCCGAAGCCGAGGGCAGAGCCGACGGCCAGACGCGCGCTGCCGCGCCAGGTTCGGTCACCGGCCGCCCGGCCCCCGGGTCTTCTGTCCTCCATGAGGCCGACGGTAGGGGGTCGGTGGCCGCGGGGGAGTGACCGCTGACAGGGTTCTTATGCGGACCGAGCGGTTCTTGACGGGATTCTTACGGCCTGTGCCCCCTGTGCCCTGTGCCCGTGCCCCGTGTGCCCCCGTGTGCCCCCGTGTCCGGCCTGCGGCCCTCAGCCCGTGTGGACGCGCGGCCGCCGGGCGCGGTCCGGCTCAGCCTCGCGCAGCACCTCGCGGGTGACCGGGGCGACCTCGCCCTGGCCGAAGAGGAAGAAGCGCAGGAAGTTGGCGAACGGGCTGCCCTCGGTCCACTCGAAGTAGATGTGCGGGATGCAGCCGGTCTCGTCCCGGACGTGCAGCAACAGCGCGGCCAGGGCGTTGGGGATGGAGGCCGACTCCAGGGTCAGCACGCGGTAGCGGTTGTGCAGGACCTCGCCGCGGACGGTCAGACCCGCCTCGAACTCGGAGGGGTCGGTGACCGTCACCTCGACGAAGACGAAGTCCTCCTGCTCGGGCATCTCGTTGTCGGCCCGGATCTGCTCGATCTTGTCGCGGTACTCGGCCTTGTCGCGCCGGTCCGGCTCGTTGGCGATGAACCGCATCTTGCGGCTGGCCATATCGCGGATGAATCGTTCCGCCATGTCGTCGAGGGCCACGCTCGTCACGCGCAGCTCGAAGGCGCGGGCGAGGCGGGAGAGCAGCGAGACCAGGATGATGCCGACGATGAAGCAGGCACCGATCTTCACACCGTCGGGCCGCTCGATGACGTTCACGACGGTCGTGTAGAGGAAGACCGCCGAGATGACCCCGAACCCGATCGTCCACTTGCGCTGCCCGGCCTTGCGGGCGGCGATGGTCACCGCGACCGCCGCGGAGCTGATCAGCACCAGCACACCGGTGGCGTAGGCGCCGCCCTGCGCGTCGACGGAGGCGTCGAAGATCCAGGTGACCAGGAAGGCGATCAGGGTGAAGACGATGACCATCGGGCGGACGGCGCGGGCCCAGTGCGGGGCCATGCCGTAGCGGGGCAGGTAGCGGGGCATGAGGTTGAGCAGGCCGGCCATCGCGGAGGCGCCGGCGAACCACAGGATGGCGATGGTCGAGACGTCGTAGACCGTGCCGAAGGCGTTGCCGAGGTACTCGTGCGCCAGGTAGGCGAGGGCGCGGCCGTTGGCGTCGCCGCCGGGCTTGAACTCGTTCTCCGGGATCAGCAGCGTGGTGATGAAGCTGGTCGCGATCAGGAAGCAGCTCATGATCAGGGCGGCCGTGGTGAGGAGCTTCTTGGTGTCCCGGATCCGCCCGGTGGGTTGCTGCTCGGTGTCGCCCGGCTCGCCCTTGACGTGCGGCATGACGGCGACGCCGGTCTCGAAGCCGGACAAACCCAGGGCGAGTTTCGGGAAGACGATCAGGGCGACGCCGATCATGACGAATACGTTGCCGTGTTCCGCTGTGAGGCCGCTGGTCCAGTCGGTGACGACGTGCTCGGCGGTGATGACGTGGTAGAAGCCGACGATCACGACGACGACGTTCAGTGCGAGGTAGATGCCGACCAGGGCGACCGCGACGCCGATCGCCTCCAGGAAGCCCTTGAGGAAGACCGCGCCCAGCAGAGCCACCAGGAACAGCGTGATGATCATCTGCTTGCCGTGCAGGAAGTCGGTCAGGTGCGGGTTCTCCACCAGGTGGGTGGAGGCGTCCGCGGCCGACAGGGTGATGGTGATCAGGAAGTCGGTGGCGGCGAAGCCGAGCAGGGTCAGCACGAAGAGCTTGCCCTGCCAGAAGGAGAGCAGCCGCTCCAGCATGGCGATGGAGCCCTCGCCGTGCGGGCTCTCCTCGGCGACGCGGCGGTAGACCGGCAGGGCGCCGGCCAGGGTGACTATGACGAGCACGATGGTCGCGATCGGCGACAGCAGACCGGCCGCCAGGGCGGCGATGCCGGGCTGGTAGCCGAGGGTGGAGAAGTAGTCGACACCGGTCAGGCACATCACCCGCCACCAGCGCTGGCCCTGGTGCGCGGGTTCGGGCTGCGCGTGGGGACCGGTGTGCCCGCCGCCCTTGCCCATGTCGGACAGCCCCTCCAGCATCCAGGCGCGCAGGCGACTGGGAGGGGGGTGTTCGGTCGTGGCCATGGGGTCGGCTCCTGGTGTCCGGCGCGGTGTGGTGGGGCGCAGTTCGATTCCGGCCATCACGCGGACGGCGGCACCAGCGTAAGCAGAGAGTGACGCGTGGGCCCACGGATCGGAGGGCGCTGGGCGTCAAGCTTGCGTTAAGAATGCCCTGACAGGCGGTGGTCGGCCATCAGGAAAGGGTGGCTCGGAGGCCGCGGAGGGACGTTGGGCTGTACGGGGGACGGCGGGTGGGCGCCGGGTTCCGGACACCGAGCGTTATCCCGTACGCCGGCTTGCGGGCGCGGGACCGGGGACACGGAGGAGCACTTCACTCGGCGAGTGAGCGCGTCGGAGCCGATGCCCGACCGGAGGAGGGCGGCTGCGGGGCCTCGTGACACGCCCGGCAAGGGTGCGTCACGATGATCACCATGACCGACGGAATCGCATGGCTTGCTGCTCCCCAGTCGATCGCCTTCGGCGGCTACAGCGTCGTGCTCGCCCGGGGGCTGGACGCCGAGGAGCTGGTATCGCGGCTGACCGCCACGGTGTTCGGGCCGAGACGCACGGCGCGTGGTCTGGGCCGCCTCACCGGCAAGGACCTGATCGATGTCGTGGAGGGCGGTCCCTGGGAGCCCCATCCCCCGATAGGTCTGCGTTACGGGGAGACCGGCGAATGGGCCTTCGTGGTCAAGTACGGCGGCTGGCAGGCGGAGTTCGGCCCGGAGCCGCCTGTGTCCCGGGGTGGTGCACACGTCTTCCAGCTGGAATTCGAAGAGGAGAACGGCAAGCCGGTACCACCTCAGTTCTCCTACCTCCATGACGAGCGTCTCGTGTGTGCGTTCAATCTCCACCTGGACGGTTCATGGGGATACGACGGCGTGAGTGGTGACCGCGAGGTGGCGGTACGCGTCGAGGAGATGCTGGCTGCCGCCGGGCTGCCGGACCCCGACGTGCCTCGCCGTGAAGTGCACCGCACCGCACTGGAGATCATCGAACGGCATTTCGGGCTCTCGCTGCCACGCAGGCAGGTCCTGGAGGCCGCGCTTCCCGCCGTGATCCTGGAGATCGCGTCGCCGGCGGATCCCCCCGCCTGAAGCGGTTGGTCGCATCGAGCTGGTCACCTCGCTGAACGTGCCTGCTCGGCCCGGAGCCGAACCCGCCTGGAGGGGCGTCAGGAGCGCATCAAGACCGATCGTTCATGGCCGGACGCGGTCGCAGGCTGACCGGTACGGGGGCGGGCGACCGTCCGTGGCGGGTACCTGGGAGGGGACCGTGACCATCACGGCCGGCACAGCGCACAGACCTCCGGCGGAGGCTGTCGAGGAGTCACGGCCGGTCACGGTGGCAGCGCCGCCGCCCGTACCCGCCCCGGGGCCGCGCGAGGCGCGCCCGGGGGAGCGGACCGTGGCCGCGCGGGCCGCTCCGCGTCGCCGTCTCCGCTCGACCGGCCCGGCTGCGTCTCCTGCGCGCGGCCACGGTCCTGCTCGCCGTCGCCCTGGGGATGCGTGGGCTGGGCGGCGGGCACGCCGAACGCGCACTTCGGCGCGTGGACGGCCGATCTGGACCAGGTGACGGGCATCAACCGCACCCGCCTCGACGAGTCGGTGGCCGCGGGCGTGGCGAGCTGACCGGCCACCTGTCATGGGCCTGCGGGATGGTGCTGCTCGCCATGGCGCTGACCGGGCTGGGGCTCAGGCCCCGGCCCCGGCCGGCGGAGTTCCGCTGAGAAGCCGGGAAACGGCTCCTGCCGCGGCGCGCTACGCGTCCGCCAGCCTCGCCTCCTCCAGGTCCAGCGACCGCTGGAGCCGCCTTCGTGTCGTGTCGCTGATCGTGTGCTCGTCGTACAGCCGCCGCAGCTCCGCCGCCTCCACCGCTATCAGGTCGCGGCGCAGCTGGCGGTAGACCAGGTCGGCCGACTCTGCCGTGCTGTCGGCGAGGCGGTCGCGGGCGTCGTCGAGGCGCGCGTGGAGGCCGCGCCGGAGCCGGTCGAGGACCACGTCCGGTACGGCCTCCAGCTCGGACAGCTCCTCCAGCCGCCGGATGCCCGCGTCGGCCAGCCGGCAGCGGGCGGCGGCCTCCTCGCGCTCGGTGTGGTCCGGTTCCAGGGCGATGCCGGACCGGCGCACCACCGAGGCCAGGGAGAAGCCCTGTACGACCAGGGTGACGACCACGACCGACGTGGTGAGGACCAGTACCAGCGGGCGTTCGGTCAGCGCCGAGCCGTCCTTCGCCGTCACCGGGATCGACAGCGCGGCTGCGAGTGGCACCACACCCCGGGTGCCGGCCCAGGTCAGCACCACCGGCACCCGCCAGTTCGGCCGCTGTATGCCGCCCTTGCGCTGCACCACCGCCGACAGCGGCGCCAGCCACAGCAGCCGTACCGCGATCAGGGTGCCGGCCACCGCCAGCGCGTACAGCGGCCAGGCCCGGTCGCCGTCGGACAGGGCCCGTACCTGGGCGGGCAGCGCGAGCCCTATCAGGCTGAAGACCACGCTCTCCAGCAGGAAGACCACCGTGCCGTAGACGGCGTGCAGCTGGAGCCTTATCCGGGCGTTGGTGAGCCGGTCGCCGCGACCGCCCAGGACCACGCCCGCCACGACCACCGACGTGACCCCGGAGGTGTGGGCCGCCTCCGCGAGGACGTACGCCGCGTACGGGGTGACCAGGGAGATCACCGTCTCCAGGACCGGGTCCTCGGTGCGTCGCCTGATCACCGTGACGACCGCGGCGACCAGCGCTCCGATCAGCGTGCCGCCGCCCGCGAGCAGCAGGAACTCGCCGCCCGCCGCCCCCCAGTCCGCCGCCGCCGAGGCCACCGCGACGCTCACCGCGACCCGGTAGAGGACCAGGGAGGTCGCGTCGTTGAAGAGGCTCTCGGCCTGGACCAGCATCTGCACTCTGGGCGGCAGGGCGAGCCGGCGGCCGAGCGCGGTCACCGCGACCGGGTCGGTGCTGGCCAGGATCGCGCCGAGCACCAGCGCCATCTGCCAGGACAGCGGGGTGACCAGGGAGGCGACCGCGCCGACGGCCGCGGCGGAGGCCAGTACCAGGCCGACCGCGAGCACGCTCACCGGCTTCCACACCACGCGCAGCTCGCGCCAGGAGAGTTCCTCCGCGCTGGCGTAGAGCAGCGGCGGGAGGACGACGAGGCCGATGACCTCCGGGCTGACCCGGATCGTCGGGGTGCCCGGCAGCAGGGCCACGGCGAGGCCCGCGACGACGAGGAGGGAGGGGGCGGGAATCCGCCACCGGCGGGCGAAGGTCGCCACCACCGTGGCCAGTACCACGAGTGCGAGAACCGTACCCACGCCGCGCATGCCGTCCCCCTGGGGCCCATCGGAAGCCACGGTGACTCCCGGCCGACCAGACTTCCCGGCACACCGCCTTCACCCTATCCGGCCAGGGGCCGTCAAGACAGTGTCAACGTCCTCGTCAGCGGCGCCAGAGACGCGTCAAGAGGCCGGACCCGGGGCCCCGCGGCGCGCTTGTCTTCGAGGTGATGAACGACGTACCGCGCGGACGACTGAAGGTCTACCTCGGGGCCGCCCCAGGGGTCGGCAAGACCTACCGCATGCTCGACGAGGCCCGGCGCCGTGCGTCCCGGGGCGCGGACGTGGTGGTGGGGTTCGTGGAGTGCCACGGGCGGCCCCTGACCGAGGCGATGACCGAGGGCCTGGAGGTCGTGGCACGGCTGCGCTGCGGATACCGGGGCGGCGAGTTCGAGGAGACGGACGTCGCCGCCGTGCTGGCGCGCCGCCCTGAGGTCGCGATCGTCGACGAGTTCGCGCACACCAACATCCCCGGCGACGGCCGGCGGCCCAAGCGCTGGCAGGACGTCGAGGTCCTGCTCGCGGCCGGCATCGACGTGATCACCGCCGTCAACATCCAGCACCTCGAGTCACTCAAGGACGTCGTCGAGAAGATCACCGGGGTGCCGCAGCACGAGACGGTGCCCGACGACGTGGTCCGCAAGGCGGAGCAGATCGAGTTCGTCGACATCCCGCCCGAGGGCCTGCGCCGCCGGATGGCGCACGGCAACATCTACGCCCCGGAGAAGATCGACGCGGCCCTCGCCAACTACTTCCGCCCCGGCAACCTCACCGCGCTGCGCCAGCTGGCCCTGCTCTGGGTCGCCGACCGGGTCGACGAGGCCCTCCAGTCCTACCGCGCCGAGCACGCCATCGGCGGGGTGTGGGAGACCCGCGAGCGGGTGGTGGTCGCGCTGACCGGCGGCCCGGAGGGCGACACCCTGGTACGACGGGCCGCACGCATCGCCGACCGGTCCTCGGGCGGCGACCTGCTCGCCGTGCACGTGGCCCGCAGCGACGGCCTGGCCGCCGGCGTCTCGCACGCCTCGCTGGCCCGGCAGCGCCGGCTGGTCGAGGACCTCGGCGGCAGCTACCACTCGGTGGTCGGCGACGACGTGGCCACCGCCCTGGTGGACTTCGCGCGGGCCGAGAACGCCACCCAGCTGGTCCTCGGCACCAGCCGCCGGGGTCGCCTGGAACGCTTCCTCACCGGACCGGGCACGGGGGAGACCGTCACCGCGCTCTCCGGTGACATCGACGTCCACCGGGTCACCCACGAGCGCGCCGGCCGCGGCACCCTGCTGCCCTCCCGCCGCCGCACCCTCTCCACCGGCCGCCTGATCGCCGGGCCGGTCGCCGGGCTGGTGCTCCCGGTCCTGCTGACCGTCGCCCTCGCCCAGGTGCGCGGCACCGTCAACCTCACCAGCGAGGCCCTGCTCTTCCTGCTCGCGGTGGTCGGCGTGGCCTGCATAGGCGGGGTGACCTCCGCAGTGATCGCCTCCGTCACCGCGTCCCTGCTGCTGAACTACTGGTTCATCCCGCCCATCGGCCGGTTCACCCTCGACGACCCCAACGCCCTGCTGGCACTGGGGGTGTTCGCGGTCGTGGCCGCCACCGTCGCCGCGGTCGTCGACCGCTCGCTGCGGCTGTCGAGGCGCGCGGCGCGGGCCACCGCCGAGGCGGAGACCATGTCGTCGCTGGCCGGCAGCATCGTGCGCGGCGGCCAGACCATCCCGGCGCTCCTGGAACGCACCCGCGAGACCTTCGGCATGGACTCCGCCGCACTCGTCGACGAGCCGCCGGACGGCGCCGACGTCACCGCCGTTCCCGCGGGTCCCGGCAACTACCTGGTCCTGCGCGGCCGTACGCCCTCCTCGTCCGAGCGGCGGGTGCTCGCCGCGTTCGCCGCGCACGTCGGGTCGGCGGTGGAGCGGGCCCGGCTCGCCCAGGCCGCCGCCGAGGTCGAACCGGTGCGCGCCGCCGACCGGATGCGCACCGCGCTGCTGCGGGCCGTCGGCCACGACCTGCGCACCCCGCTCGCGGCCGGCTGGGCGGCGGTCACCTCGCTGCGCAGCCGGGAGGTGGAGTTCTCCCCGGAGGACCGCGACGAACTCCTCGCCGCCGCCGAGGAGTCCATGGCCCGGCTCAGCCGCCTCGTCGACAACCTCCTCGACCTCAGCCGTCTGGAGGCCGGCGTCCTCACCCTCAACCTGCGGGCCACCGCCCTGGAGGAGGTGCTCCCGACGGCCCTGGCGGACACTCCGACGGCCGAGGTGCACGGCGAACCGGAGAACATGCCCCCGCTGCTGGCCGACCCGCCGCTGCTGGAGCGCGTGATCGCCAACCTGGTCGGCAACGCGGCCCGCTACAGCCCGCCCGGCAAGCGGGTGCTGGTGACGGCGAGCGCGCTGGCCGGGCGCGCCGAACTCCGGATCATCGACCGGGGCCCCGGTCTGCCCGCGGGCGGCCGCGACCGTCTCTTCGAGCCCTTCCAGCGGCTCGGCGACACCGACAACACCACCGGCCTCGGCCTCGGACTCGCCCTCGCCCGCGGGCTCACCGAGGCGATGGACGGCACCCTGACCCCCGAGGACACCCCGGGCGGCGGACTGACCATGGTCGTCTCGCTGCCCCTGGCCGACCGGGCCCAGCCCTTCCGCGCACCACAGGGCATCGGAGGTGCCGCCGCGGGACCGACGGGCGCGGGCTGACCCGTGGGCCGGCGGTCGGCCCACCGTCCCGCGCCCGCTCCCGCTTCTTGACATGTTCTTGGCGGAGTTTTGAACGGCGGGCGGCGGTCCGGCCGGAACCGGTGTCACGGCCGGTGCCGTTCAGGCTGATGTGACGTCAACTGTGCTCGTACCAGCGGCATCCGGAGAGAGAACCGGCCACATGGTGATCTGCGGCGACGACGGCCTCGCGCACCGGCTCGCCGTCGAACTGGACGCCGTGTGCGGCGAGGTCGTCACCGTGGTCCTGCCGTCCGCCGACGACGAGCACGGTGCCCGGGTCGCCGCCCTGCACCGCGACCCGGCGTCCGCCGTCCACCTGCACATCTCCGCCCGCCCGGACGAGGCCACCCTGCGCGCGGCCGGCGTGGCCCGGGCCGCCGCGCTCGCCCTGACCTACCGCGACGACCAGGTCAACGTCACCGCGGCCCTGCTCGCCCGCGCCGTCAACCCCTCCGTGCGGCTGGTCGTGCGGATGTTCAACCGGGAGCGCGGCAGCCACCTGGAACGGCTGCTCGACCGGGCGGCGGGCCTGTGCGACGCCCCCGCACCGGACGCCTCCACCACCGTGCTGTCCGATGCCGACACCGCCGTACCGGAACTGGTCGCGGCGGCCGCCCTGGGGCACGGGCACACCCTCCAGGTCGAGGGCAAGGTCTTCCGCGGTGTCGTACGGCCCGCGGGCACCCCGACGCACGCCACCGACCTGGCCACCCTCGCCGTGCTCTCCGGCGCGCACGAGGACGACCCGGCCAGCCAGGACAGCGCCGAGACGGCCGGCGAGGACGGCACCCTGCTGCTGCCGGACGACCGGACGGCGTACCACCGGCAGTTCACGCACGGGCGGCTGACGCTGGAGGAGGTCGTCCACCTCGACACGGCCGAACCGGCCCGCCGCGCCTGGCGGTTCCGGCCGGTGCACTGGCTGCGGGCCCGGTTCGCCCACCTGCCGTGGCGGGTCTTCCGCTCCCGGCAACTGGCGGCCGTCTACGGCTCGTTGGCTGCGGTTGTGGTCGCGCTGTCCACCGCCACCGCGCTGTTCGCGGACGAGCACCCCTGGTGGAAGAACTTCTACCTGCCCCTGCTGGACATCTTCACGATGGGGGATCCGGCGACCGAGGAGTCGCCCGCCCGCCGCATACTCCAGCTCCTCGCCGGCTTCGTCGGGCTGGCGGTGCTGCCGCTCGTGGTCGCCGCGACCATGAACGCGACCGAGGCGTTCCGCACCGCTTCCGTGAACCATCCGCCCGACGACGACGTCGGCGGCCACATCGTCCTGGTCGGCCTCGGGATGGTCGGCACCCGGGTGCTGGACCGGCTGCGCAGCACCGGCCACCAGGTCGTGGCCATCGAGCGCGACCCGCGTGCGAGGGGGGTCGCGCTCGCCCGGGAACTCGGCGTCCCGCTGGTCCTGGAGGACGCCACCGCCCCCGGCGTCCTCGACCTCGCCCGGGTTCGCCAGTGCGGCTCCCTGCTCGTGCTCACCCGCGACGACGGACAGAACCTCGACATCGTCATGGCCGTCCGGGAGGCCAACCCCGCGGTACGGGTGGTCACACGGCTGTACGACGACGCCTTCGCCGCGACCGTCCAGCGCACGCTGCGGGCGTCCTACCCGGATGCGCTCACCCGGAGCAGAAGCGTTTCGGCGCTGGCCGCGCCGTCGTTCGCCGCCGCGATGATGGGGCGCCATGTGCTGGGGGTGATGCCTGTGGAGCGGGGGTCGCTGCTGTTCACCTGCGTGGACGTGGCCGGGCATCCGGAGCTGGAGGGACGCTCGGTGCACCAGGCGTTCCGGCGACGGGAGTGGCGGGTGCTGGCGGTGGGGCCGGCCGGTGGGGGTGCCCCGGGACAGCCCGCCTTCGACTGGCGGCCGGCGCAGGGGCGGGTGCTGGAGGCGGGGGACCGGGTGGTGATGGCCACGACGCGGCGGGGCCTCGACGTGCTGATGACGGGGGTGGGTGCCAATGGCGCTAATCCAGGCCCGACGCCTTGAAGACGCCCAACGCGTTCTCGCGCTCGACCTGTTCAGCGAGGCGGCTCAGGGCGATCGAGCCGCAGCGCAGGGTGCCGGCCTCGACGGCCTTGCGGGCGCCCGCGTCGACGCGCAGCCACAGGTCGGGGTTGTCGACGAGGACCCGGGGGTCGATCTCCAGCCGGTCGCCGAAGGCGTCGCGGAGCAGCAGGCGGGGGGAGATGCCGTCCAGGCGGCGGACCGAGACCAGGCGGTCGGTGCGGACCCTGCGGGTGCGCAGCAGCCGGCGTGAGGTGAGCCAGCCGTCGCCGGCGCGGACCCTGGCGGGGCACAGGACGCCGAAGAGGAGCAGGGCGAGGGTGGTCCAGAGGGTGCCGCGCCACCAGGTGAACGTCCCTGATCCCCAGTCGACCAGGAGGAGCAGGGCGAGGAGGGCGCCTGCGCAACGGGCCGATGCGTAGACGTCTTTGGACCAGCGGTGGTCCTCGGAGTGTGGCATGGGGTGAAGGTAGGGAGTGGTGGGGCGCGGCGTCTGCAGGTGGGGCATGTCTTTGATGGGACTCTGACGGTTGTGGGTCCGCGCGGGCCGGTGGGGGCCGAGCGTGCAGTTCCCCGCGCCCCTGCGGTGCGCTGCGGTCACCCCCGTCAAGAAGTCATCAAAGTCGGACCCCCTCGCGCGAAGAACGCGCAATGGGTTGTCGGAGGTGGCCGGGGCGGGACAGAACCTGGTCGGATCGCGCGCGGTACTCCGTGCGCGAGACGTATGTCCCGTTCGTCAAGGAGCACCCTCCCATGTCCGTACTGACCGTCGAACCGGGGGCCGTGCCCGCCGGTGAGGAGCCGCCCGATACCGGGGAACGGCATCGCCTCACCGCGGTGACCGGCCTCGCCGCGCTGTCGCTGGACGCGATGGCGTCGGTGGCGTACGGGCCGGAGGCCATCGTGCTGGTGCTGGCCGGCCGCCGGCGCGCACGGGCTCGGCTGCACGCTGCCCGTCACGCTCGCCATCGCGGCCCTGCTGGCGGTGCTCGTCGCCTCGTACCGGCAGGTCATCGCGGCCTTCCCGGACGGCGGCGGCTCCTACGCCGTGGCCCGGACCCACCTCGGGGTGCGGGCCAGCCTGGTCGCCGCCGCCTCCCTGGTCCTCGACTACGTGCTGAACGTCGCCGTCGCCGTCACCGCCGGGGTCGCCGCCCTCACCTCCGCCTTCCCGGCGCTGTACCCGCACCGGCTGGTGCTGTGCCCGGCCGTGCTGGTGCTGGTCACCGGGGTGAACCTGCGGGGGATCGCGGAGTCGGCGAAGGCGTTCATCGTGCCGACGGTGGTGTTCGTCGGGTCGATCTTCGTGCTGATCGTGGTGGGGCTCTTCCGGTCCTCGCCGGCCAGCACGGTCACCGCCGCCGGTCATGCCTCCGTGCTCGCCGACAACGCCTCCGGCGTGGGCGCCCTGCTCCTGCTGAAAGCCTTCGCCTCCGGCTGTGCCGCCCTCACCGGCGTCGAGGCGATCGCCAACGCCGTGCCCTCCTTCCGGGTGCCCCGCGTCAGGCGGGCCCAGCACGCCGAGGTGGCTCTGGGGGCGGTGCTGGGCGCGATGCTGATCGGGCTCTCGGTGCTGATCTCCCGGTTCCATCTGCAGCCGGTCGCGGGCGTGACCGTCCTGGCCCAGCTCGCCGACGCCTCCCTCGGCCACAACGGGTGCTTCTACGTCGTCCAGTTCGCCACGATGATCCTGCTGGCGCTGTCCGCGAACACCAGCTTCGGCGGGCTGCCGGTGCTGCTGAAACTGCTCGCCCGGGACAACTACCTGCCGCACGTCTTCGCGCTGAAGGCCGACCGGCAGGTGCACCGGCACGGTGTGCTCGCCCTGGCCGTGGTCTCGGCCGCGCTGCTGGTGTTCTCCGGCGGCGACACCAACACGCTGGTGCCGATGTTCGCCATCGGGGTCTTCGTCGGCTTCACCGTCGCCCAGGTGGGGATGGTGAAGCACTGGCTGCTGGAGCGGGGGACCGGCTGGCGGGGGAAGGCGCTGCTCAACGGGTTCGGGGCGGTCCTGACCGGCGTCGCGACCGTCGTGGTGACAGCGAGCAGGTTCACCGAGGGCGCCTGGCTGGTCGTGGTCGTGCTGCCGCTGCTCGTCGCCGCCTTCGTCGCCGTGCACCGTGCCTACGGGCGGATCGGGGAGCGGCTCGGGCTCGGGCGGGTCCCGGAGCCGCCGCACCGGGAGCGGTCGGTCGTGATCGTGCCGGTGTCGTCGCTGTCCCGGCTCACCTCCCAGGCGCTGTCGGCGGCCGCCTCCCTGGGCGACGAGGTGCGGGCCGTCACCGTCTGCCACCCCGACCCCGAGGACCGGGCCCAGCTGCACGCCCTGGAGCGCGCATGGGCGGAGTGGGACCCCGGGGTGCCACTGGTCCGGCTGAGCTGCGAGCGGCG
This sequence comes from Streptomyces sp. NPDC028289, assembly GCF_055565975.1. Lineage (NCBI taxonomy): Bacteria > Bacillati > Actinomycetota > Actinomycetes > Kitasatosporales > Streptomycetaceae > Streptomyces > Streptomyces sp. NPDC028289. The sequence continues at coordinate 31,514 of NZ_JBVHTI010000008.1, forward strand.
CACCCTGGGCCGTCCCGTCGCCGCCTACGTCCGTGAGGTGACCGCGGCCGAGCCGGCCACCCGGGTGACCGTGCTGATCCCGGAGACCGAACCGGAGCGGCTCTGGCTGGGGTCCCCCGCGCGGAGCGTGGGGGAGACTGCTCCAGAACCAGCGCGGTGCCGTCGTCGCCCATGCCGTGCGCAAGGAGACCGACGCGGTGATCTGCCGGCTCCGGTTCCGCCTGTCCTGACCGGCCCGATGCGCCTGAGGCCGACGTTTCCCCAGTTCAGCAGGGTTTCCGCCGCCGAACGGCGGCCTCCGGTCGCGGGTCCGCCGGGGCCGCGTAAGAGTCCCGTCAAAGGCGTGAACACCGCCGTAAGGGACCCGTCAACGGCGGCTGAATCCGACTGGAAAGGCGCTTTCCTCTAACAGTCCAAGTCCGTCCCGAACCTCATCCAGGAGTTCACGATGGCCGATCTGGCCTTCGTCGTCACCGTGCTCGCGGGTTTCGCGCTGGTGGCCCTCGTCGCCAAGGGGGTGACCAAGCTGTGACCGCCGAGAACATCGTCGGCCTCGTCGTGGCCGTCGCCCTGCTGGGCTATCTCGTCCTCGCCCTGATCTTCCCGGAGAGGTTCTGAGACACCCATGGGTCCCGTAACCGCCGCCGTGCTCCAGCTCGTCGCGCTCATAGGCGCGCTGGCGCTCTGCTACCTCCCCTTCGGCAACTACATGGCCAAGGTCTACACCTCCGACCAGCACTGGCGGGTCGAGAAGTGGATCTACAAGGGCATCGGCGCCAACCCCGACACCGAGATGCGCTGGCCCGCCTATCTGCGCGGGGTCCTCGCCTTCTCCCTGGTCGGCGTCCTCTTCCTCTACCTGCTGCAGCGGCTGCAGGGCATCCTCCCCGGCTCGCTCGGCTTCTCCTCGGTCAACCCGGCACAGTCGTTCAACACGGCCGTCTCCTTCGTGACCAACACGAACTGGCAGTCGTACTACGGCGAGCAGACCATGGGCCACGTCGTGCAGACCGCCGGTCTGGCCGTGCAGAACTTCGTCTCCGCCGCCGTCGGCATCGCCGTCGCCGTGGCGCTGGTGCGCGGGTTCGCGCGCTCGCGCACCGGTGAGATCGGCAACTTCTGGGCCGACCTGGTGCGGGGCGTCATCCGCATCCTGGTGCCGTTCGCCGCTCTGGCGGCGGTCGTCCTGGTCGCCTGCGGTGCCATCCAGAACTTCTCCGGCATTCATGAAGTCGGCCAGTTCATGGGCGGTTCGCAGCAGTGGAACGGCGGGGCCGTCGCCTCGCAGGAGGCCATCAAGGAGCTGGGCACGAACGGTGGCGGCTACTTCAACGCCAACTCCGCCCACCCCTTCGAGAACCCGACGCCCTTCACCAACCTCTTCGAGATCTTCCTGATCCTGATCATCCCGTTCGCGCTGACCCGCACCTTCGGTGTGATGGTCGGTTCGGTGAAGCAGGGTTACGCGATCCTCGCCACGATGTTCACCATCTGGCTGGGCTTCGTCGCCCTGATGATGTGGACCGAGTTCGCCCACCACGAGGGCGCGCTGCAGATCGCGGGCGGCGCGACGGAGGGCAAGGAGGTCCGCTTCGGGGTCGGCTCCTCGTCGATCTTCGCGGTGTCGACCACGCTCACCTCGACCGGTGCGGTGGACTCCTTCCACTCCTCCTTCACCGGCCTCGGTGGCGGCATCACCATGCTCAGCATGATGCTGGGCGAGATCGCGCCCGGCGGCACCGGCTCCGGCCTCTACGGCATCCTGATCATGGCGGTCATCGCGGTGTTCATCGCCGGTCTGATGGTCGGCCGTACGCCCGAGTACCTGGGCAAGAAGATCGGCGCCCGCGAGATCAAGCTGTCGGCGATCTACATCCTGATCACCCCGGCGCTCGCGCTCGTCTTCACCGCGGCCTCCATGGCCCTGCCGACCCCGCCGCACTCCATGCTCAACCCGGGTGCGCACGGGTTCTCCGAGGTGCTGTACGCCTTCACCTCGGCGGCCAACAACAACGGCTCGGCCTTCGCCGGCCTGAACGCGAACACCGACTGGTACAACACCATGACCGGACTCGCGATGCTGTTCGGCCGCTTCCTGCCGATGGTGTTCGTGCTGGCCCTGGCCGGCTCGCTCGCCGAGCAGAAGCCCGTCCCGGCCACGGCCGGCACCCTGCGCACCGAGAAGCCGCTCTTCACCGGCCTGCTCGTCGGCGCGATCCTGATCATCACCGGTCTGACCTACTTCCCGGCCCTGGCGCTGGGTCCGCTGGCCGAGGGGCTGGCGTCGTGACCACCCGAACGGAAGCCCACGAGGACACCATGTCCACTCCCACCCTCGCGCCCCACCAGGACGCGCCCACCGGGCACAAGCCCGCCGAAGGACGTGTCGGCGCGGGCCTGTTCGACCCCAAGCAGCTGATCAGGTCCCTCCCCGAGGCCTGCCGCAAGCTCGACCCGCGGGTGATGGTCAAGTCGCCCGTGATGTTCGTGGTGTGGGTGGGCTCGATCCTGACCACCGTCTTCTCCTTCAAGGACCCGGGCGACTGGTTCGGCTGGACCATCAGCGCCTGGCTGTGGCTGACCGTGATCTTCGCCAACCTCGCGGAGGCGGTCGCCGAGGGCCGCGGCAAGGCCCAGGCCGACACCCTGCGCAAGGCCAAGACCGACACCGTCGCCCGGCGGCTGACCGGCTCCACCGAGGAGCAGGTGCCCGGCACCGAGCTGAGGATCGGCGACCTGGTCGTCTGCGAGGCCGGCGACATCATCCCCGGTGACGGTGACGTCATCGAGGGCGTCGCCTCCGTCGACGAGTCGGCGATCACCGGCGAGTCGGCCCCGGTCATCCGCGAGTCCGGCGGCGACCGCAGCGCGGTGACCGGCGGTACGAAGGTGCTGTCCGACCGGATCGTCATCAAGATCACGACGAAGCCGGGCGAGACCTTCATCGACCGGATGATCAGCCTCGTCGAGGGCGCGGCCCGGCAGAAGACGCCGAACGAGATCGCGCTGAACATCCTGCTCGCCTCGCTGACCATCGTCTTCCTGCTGGCCGTCGCCACCCTGCCGCCGTTCGCGGACTACGCGGGCACCCACCTGACGATGGTCGTGCTGGTCGCCCTGCTGGTCTGTCTGATCCCGACCACCATCGGCGCGCTGCTCTCCGCGATCGGCATCGCCGGCATGGACCGCCTGGTGCAGCGCAACGTGCTCGCCATGTCCGGCCGCGCGGTCGAGGCCGCCGGTGACGTCTCCACCCTGCTGCTCGACAAGACCGGCACCATCACGCTCGGCAACCGCCAGGCCTCCGAGTTCGTGCCGGTGGGCGGGGTCACCGAGGCCGAGGTCGCCGACGCGGCCCAGCTGTCGTCGCTGGCCGACGAGACCCCCGAGGGCCGCTCCATCGTCGTCCTGGCGAAGGAGAAGTACGGGCTGCGCGAGCGGCACCAGGGCGAGCTGGCGCACGCCGAGTGGATCGCCTTCACCGCCCAGACCCGCATGTCGGGTGTGGACGTGGACGGCCGGAAGATCCGCAAGGGCGCGGCCGGTTCGGTCATCGCCTGGGTCCGCGAGCAGGGCGGCACCGTCGCCGAGGACGCGGACACCCTCGCCGACACCATCTCCGAGTCCGGCGGCACCCCGCTGCTCGTCGCGGTCGACGACGCCGGGGGCGCCCGGGTCCTGGGCGTCATCCACCTCAAGGACGTCGTCAAGGAGGGCATGCGCGAGCGGTTCGAGGAACTGCGCCGCATGGGCATCAAGACCGTCATGATCACGGGTGACAACCCGCTGACCGCTCGCGCCATCGCCGAGGAGGCGGGCGTCGACGACTTCCTCGCCGAGGCCACCCCCGAGGACAAGATGGCCCTCATCAAGCGGGAGCAGGCCGGCGGCAAGCTGGTCGCGATGACCGGTGACGGCACGAACGACGCGCCGGCGCTCGCGCAGGCCGACGTCGGCGTGGCGATGAACACCGGTACGTCGGCCGCCAAGGAGGCCGGCAACATGGTCGACCTCGATTCCAACCCGACCAAGCTCATCGAGATCGTCGAGATCGGCAAGCAGCTGCTGATCACGCGCGGTGCGCTGACCACGTTCTCCATCGCCAACGACGTCGCGAAGTACTTCGCGATCATCCCGGCCATGTTCGCCGTGGTCTACCCGGGCCTGGACAAGCTCAACATCATGCACCTGTCCTCGCCCAGCTCCGCGATCCTCTCAGCGGTCGTCTTCAACGCGCTGATCATCATCGCCCTGGTGCCGCTCTCCCTGAAGGGCGTCCAGTACCGGCCGGTGAGCGCGGACAGGATGCTCCGCCGCAACCTCGGGATCTACGGGCTCGGCGGCCTGATCGCGCCCTTCATCGGCATCAAGATCATCGACCTGCTCATCTCCCTCATCCCCGGAATCGGCTGAAGGCCATGAACAACTCCGTTACGAACACCGCCCGGTTGCTCTGGGCGGGCCTGCGGGCCCTCCTGGTGCTGACCCTGGTGACGGGTGTCATCTACCCGCTGGTGGTCACCGGCATCGCCCAGGCCGCGTTCCACGACAAGGCGAACGGCTCCGAGATCAGGTCGGACGGCAAGGTCGTCGGCTCGTCCCTGATCGGGCAGTCGTACAACCTGCCGCTGAAGAAGGGCCAGGAGACCCCGGACGCCGCCCTGCGGTGGTTCCAGGGCCGCCCGGCCAACGGCCTCGGCAGCAACAGCATCAACACCCAGTACAAGTTGATCCTTTCGGGTGCGACCAACCTCGCCGCCGACAACAAGGTGCTGATCCAGCAGGTGAAGGACGCCAAGGCCGCCGTCGTCAAGGACAACTCGGTGCCCGGCTACACCGTCACGCCCGCCCAGGTACCGGCCGACGCCGTCACCTCCTCGGGCTCCGGCCTGGACCCGGACATCTCCCCGGCCTACGCCGAGCTCCAGGTCCACCGGGTCGCCGAGAAGAACGGCCTCTCCGTCACCCAGGTGGAGAAGCTGGTCAAGGACCACACCACGGGCCGCACGCTCGGCTTCATCGGTGAGCCCCGGGTGAACGTCCTCGAACTCAACATCGCGCTGAAGGAACTGACCAAGGGCAGTTGAGGGAACCGATGACCCGAGTGCTGGTCGTGGAAGACGACCCCCAGCTCGTACGGGCACTCGTGATCAACATGCAGGCACGCCAGTACGGAGTGGACGCGGCGCCCGACGGCGCCACGGCCCTCCGGCTGGCGGCCGCGCGTCAGCCGGACGTGGTGATGCTCGACCTCGAACTGCCCGACATGGACGGGGTCGACGTCATCAAGGCGCTGCGCGGCTGGACCCGCGTACCGATCCTGGTGCTGTCCGCGCGGCAGGCCTCCGACGAGAAGGTCGCCGCGCTGGACGCGGGCGCCGACGACTACATCACCAAGCCGTTCAGCATGGACGAACTCCTCGCACGGCTGCGGGCCGCGGTCCGCCGCACCGAGGACGTGCCGCTCGCCCCCGAGACCACCCGGGTGGAGACGGCCGACTTCACCATCGACCTGCTCGCCAAGAAGGCGGTGCGGGCCGGTCACGACGTCCGGCTCACCCCCACCGAGTGGCATCTGCTGGAGATACTGGTCACCAACCCCGGCCGGCTCGTCACGCAGAAGCACCTGCTGCGCGAGGTGTGGGGAGTCACCCAGAGCAGCAAGACCAACTACCTGCGGGTCTACATGGCCCAGCTCCGCCGCAAGCTGGAGGCGGACCCCTCGCACCCCCGGTACCTGATCACCGAGCCCGGCATGGGCTACCGCTTCGAAGGATGACATGGCACGCGGCAGGCTTCGGATCTACCTCGGCGCGGCTCCCGGCGTGGGCAAGACCTACGCCATGCTCTCCGAGGCCCACCGCCGGATCGAACGCGGCACGGACTGTGTCGTCGCGTTCGTCGAGCACCACGACCGGCCGCGCACCGAGGTGATGCTGCACGGCCTGGAGGAGGTCCCGCGCCGCGAACTGGAGTACCGGGGCGCGGTGTTCACCGAGATGGACGTCGACGCCGTCCTCGCCCGCCACCCCCAGGTCGCCCTCGTCGACGAACTCCCGCACACCAACATCCCGGGCTCCCGCAACGCCAAGCGCTGGCAGGACGTGGAGGAGTTGCTGGCCGCCGGGATCGATGTCGTCTCCACCGTCAACATCCAGCATCTGGAGTCGCTCGGTGACGTCGTGGAGTCCATCACCGGGGTACGTCAGCAGGAGACCGTGCCCGACGAAGTGGTCCGGCGCGCCGACCAGATCGAGCTGGTCGACATGTCCCCGCAGGCGCTGCGCCGCCGCATGGCGCACGGCAACATCTACCAGCCGGACAAGGTCGACGCGGCCCTCTCCAACTACTTCCGGCCCGGCAACCTCACAGCCCTGCGCGAACTCGCCCTGCTCTGGGTCGCGGACCGGGTCGACGAGTACCTGAACGAGTACCGCAGCGAACACCGGGTCTCGAAGATCTGGGGTTCGCGGGAGCGGATCGTGGTCGGCCTGACCGGCGGACCGGAGGGACGCACGCTCATCCGGCGGGCGGCGCGGCTGGCCGAGAAGGGCGCGGGCGGCGAGGTGCTCGCCGTCTACATAGCGCGCAGCGACGGCCTCAACTCCGCCTCCCCGAAGGAACTCGCCGTCCAGCGCACCCTCGTCGAGGACCTCGGCGGCACCTACCACCATGTCGTCGGCGACGACGTCCCGGCCGCGTTGCTCGACTTCGCGCGCGGGGTCAACGCCACCCAGATCGTCCTCGGCGTCTCCCGGCGCAGAAGCTGGCAGTACGTCTTCGGGCCGGGCGTCGGCGCCACGGTCGCCCGGGACTCGGGACCCGACCTCGACGTGCACCTCATCACCCACGACGAGGCCGGCAAGGGGCGGCTCCCGCTGGGCCGTTCGGCACGGCTCGGCCGGTCCCGGCTCATCTGGGGCTGGCTGACCGGCGTCCTCGGGCCGGTGCTGCTCACCTGGCTGCTGACCTCCGCCGCACCGGAAGTGGGCCTCGCCAACGACATGCTGCTCTACCTCGCCCTGACGGTCGCCGCGGCCCTGCTCGGCGGCCTCCTCCCGGCGCTCACCTCGGCGGTGGTCGGCTCCTTGCTGCTCAACTGGTTCTTCACCCCGCCCGTCCACACTCTCACCATCGCCGACCCGAAGAACATCGTCGCCATCGCGATCTTCGTCGGGGTCGCGGTGTCGGTGGCCTCGGTGGTGGACCTGGCGGCCCGGCGCACCCAGCAGGCGACCCGGCTGCGCGCCGAGTCGGAGATCCTGTCCTTCCTCGCGGGCAGCGTGCTGCGCGGCGAGACCAGCCTGGAGGCGCTCCTGGAACGGGTGCGGGAGACCTTCGGCATGGAGTCGGTCGCGCTCCTGGAGCGCGCGGACGACGTGGCGCCGTGGACCTGCGCGGGCAGCGTCGGACCGCGGCCCTGCCAGTCACCGGAGCGGGCGGACGTCGACGTGCCGGTCGGCGACCACATGACCCTCGCCCTGTCCGGGCGGGTGCTGCCGGCCTCCGACCGTCGGGTGCTGGCCGCGTTCGCCGCGCAGGCGGCCGTCGTGCTCGACCGGCAGCGGCTCCAGCAGGAGGCTGACCAGGCGAAGGAGCTGGCGGAGGGCAACCGCATCCGTACGGCCCTGCTGGCCGCCGTCAGCCACGACCTGCGCACCCCGCTGGCCGGCATAAAGGCCTCGGTGTCCTCGCTGCGCTCGGACGACGTCGAGTGGTCCGAGCAGGACCGGGCGGAGCTCCTGGAGGCCATAGAGGCGGGCGCCGACCGCCTCGACCACCTCGTCGGCAACCTCCTCGACATGTCCCGCCTGCAGACCGGCACGGTCACGCCCATCGTCCGCGAGGCCGACCTGGACGAGGTGGTGCCGATGGCGCTCGGCGGCGTCCCCGAGGACAGCGTCGAGCTGGACATCCCGGAGACGCTGCCCATGGTCCACGTCGACAAGGGGCTCCTCGAGCGGGTCGTCGCCAACGTGGTCGAGAACGCCGTCAAGTACAGCTCCGCGGACACCCCCGTGCTGGTGAAGGCCAGCTCCATGGCCGACCGGGTGGAGGTGCGGGTGGTGGACCGCGGCCCCGGCGTCCCCGACGAGGCCAAGGAGCGCATCTTCGAGCCGTTCCAGCGGTACGGCGACTCACCGCGCGGTGCGGGGGTGGGGCTGGGCCTCGCCGTGGCCCGGGGCTTCGCCGAGGCGATGGGCGGCACGCTGACCGCCGAGGACACCCCGGGCGGCGGCCTCACCATGGTGCTGAGCCTGCCGACCGCACCGGGTCGCAGACCGGGACGGCCGGACCTGCCGGCGGCTGTCACTTCATAGGGCCTGCCGGTAGGGCTGCTACGACAACTGCCGTGAGTTCAGCGGCAGATGCCAGCTGTTGCGGCGGTGCGCGGAGGCCAGCGCCTCCTCCAGCGGGGAAGGCGGCACGGCCAGGACCGGGCAGTGCGCGTGGGACAGGCAGTAGCGGGCCACCCGGCCCGAGAAGGCCCGGTGCCAGCCGCGTCGGCCCGCACCGACGACCAGTACGTCGTCCTCCCGGTCCGCCACCTCCACCAGGGACAGTCCCGGGGTGCCGCGCACCACGAGTCCGTTCACCGGGGTGCCGGGCCCGGCGTCGCCGAAGACCTCCTCCAGCACGTCGAGCAGCCGCTGCCGGGCCATCCGCTGCCACTCGTCGACCAGCAGCACCGAGGCCGGCGAGCGCCGCATGGCCAGCTCACCGCCCGGCGGCTCCCACACGAGCACCGGCCACAGCTCCGCATCCCGGCGCCGGGCCTCCGCGGCGGCCCGGGACAGGGCCCTGACGCTGCCCAGCGAACCGCTCACGCCGACCACGACCCGGACGGGCGCGCAGGCGTCGTAACCGGACATGACTCCACCGTTCTTCCGTAGGTGTCCCGGAGCGTTCCCGGGCCGGACGGGTACCCCGATCCGGTTCCATGACACTGCGTCGAACGGGTGACGGCCAGGGGCCGGGGCACATCCTGGCGCGCCTCTGACGGCTGCTGTGACGGCCGCCACCGGCACTGACGGGTGCTACGTCAGCGCCCCGTCAACGTCGCCGCGATCACCGTCAGCGTCCCGTCAAGAGGCATCGGAGAGGTGCCCGCAGCGGGCATAGCGTCCTGGGCAAGCCCCGGCGGCCTCCCCGCCTCCGGGGCACCAGCTCCTTCCTGTGCCAGGAGGCATGCCATGCCAGAACTCTTGTGCGGTGACGACCCGGAGCCTTCCGATCGCTCCCCGGCCGGACTCCTGTTCGTACCGGTCCGGCCGGGACCCACGGGATGCGCGGCCCGGCTCTTCCGCACCCCGCTCGGCGAGCGCACCGCCGTCGGTTTCACCTCGGCCCGCGGACTCGCCGCCACCCTCGGCCCCGACCAGGCCTGGATCCGGCTCGCCGAACCCGCGCTGCGCGCCCTGGCCGCACCGCTCGGCGTCACCACCGTCACGGTCGACCCGCAGCTGTCGGCCCCGGCCCCCGCGCCGGTGGTGCCGCTCGCGCCCGCCGCCGTGTCCCCGCGGACCGTCCGAACCGCCTGAGCCGCGTGAACCGCCCGATTCGTCTGAGTCTGAGAGGGGAGCGGTCGATGACCGCCCTGCACGAACCCGTCGTCACCACCACGCCCGCCGATCTGTCGGTGTGGCCCGCCTCCACCACCGAGCCCCGGCCCGGCGGTCTCGCCGTCGGCGGGGTCCCGCTCGCCGAGGCCGCCGACCGCTTCGGTACCCCGGTGTACGTCCTCGACGAGAACGAGGTCCGCGAGCGCTGCCGCACCTACCGGCACGCCTTCCCCGACGCCGAAGTCCTCTACGCCGCCAAGGCGTTCCTGTGCCGGGCGATGGTCCACTGGACCGAGGAGGAGGGGCTCGGCCTGGACGTCTGCTCGGCCGGCGAGCTGGAGCTGGCGGTCACCACCGGGTTCCCGCCGGAGCGGATCGTGCTGCACGGCAACGCCAAGTCGCCGCGCGACCTGGAGACCGCGCTGCGGCTGGGCGTCGGACGGATCGTCATCGACAGCCCCTCCGAGATCGCCCGGCTCGCCGCCGCCGTCGGACCCGACGGACACCAGAAGGTCATGGTCCGCGTGGTGCCCGGGATCAGCGCGGGCGGCCACGAGAAGATCCGCACCGGAACGGACGACCAGAAATTCGGGCTGTCCTCCCCCACTCTCGGCTTCGCTCGAGCGGGAGGTGCCCCCATCGACGGCTACGCCCAGCACGCCATCGCCCGGATACTGGACCAGCCACAGCTCCGACTCACCGGCCTGCACTGCCACCTGGGCTCCCAGATCACCAGCGTCAAGCCGTACCTCGCCGCCGTGCGCCGGGTGGTCGGGCTCATGGCCCGGCTGTACGAGCAGCACGGACTGGTCCTGCCCGAGCTGGACCTCGGCGGCGGCCACGGCATCGCCTACCGGCCCGGCGAGGCGGCCCTCGACCTCACCGCCCTGGCCCGCAGGGTGCGCGCCGAACTGTCCGACGCGTGCGCGGCGGCCGGGCTGCCGGTGCCCCGCCTGATCATCGAGCCCGGGCGGGCGATCGTGGGCCCGGCCGGGATCGCCGTGTACCGCGTCCTCGCGGTCAAGAAGACCGGCGACCACACCTTCGTCGCCGTCGACGGCGGCATGAGCGACAACCCGCGGCCCGCCCTGTACGGCGTCCGGTACGCGCCCCGGCTCATCGGCCGGGCGAGCGCCGCGCCCACCGCCCCGGTCACCGTCGTCGGCCGGCACTGCGAGGCGGGCGACGTCCTGGCCGCCGACGTCGAACTCCCCTCCGACCTGCGCCCCGGCGACCTGCTCGCGGTCCCGGTGGCCGGCGCCTACCACCTCTCCATGGCCTCCGGCTACAACCTGGTCGGCCGCCCGCCGGTCACCGCCGTCCGCGACGGCCACGCCCGCCTGCTGGTCCGGCGCGAGTCCCTCGACGACATCCGCCGCCGGGACGTCGGGCTCTGACCGGGCCCTTCCCCGACCCACCTCCGGGCGAGCGGCGGCCCGGCCCCCGCCCGGAGGTGCTCCAAGTCCCCGCACGAAAACGGCACTCACGCCGGCCGGCCCGCCCGGGCCCGCCCACAGGCGCGCGAACCCTGCGCAGAGGACACTGTTGCCGACCCGTCCCACCGGTCGTGATGAGGTCCCGATGGCTGCGGGCCCGCACCGACGTCGTGGTCTGCATGCTGCCGTACCGGCTGAAGCTCTGACGGCCGCCTTGTCGGCCCCGTGAGCGGGCTCCTACAGTACGCCCCGTAATGTTCGCCGACCTCGCCGAAACTTTCGGTGCGGCCTGGGCGGGGGCTTTCCCGGCGTCCCGCTCTTCCACAGCCGGGACCTGGTGCACTGGCGACAGCTCGGCAGCGTCTGCGACCGGCCGGGGCAGTTGAGCCTGCCCGCCGACACCCCGGCCTCGGGCGGTGTGTACGCCCCGACGATCCGGCACCACGACGGACTCTTCCGCGTCGTCACCACCGACGTCAGCGGCGGGGGCAACCTCCTCGTCGCCGCCGAGCGGCCCGAGGGGCCCTGGTCCGACCCGGTGTGGATCGACGTCCCCGGCATCGACACCCGGACCGGGAAGGTGCTGGAGGGGCCGCTGCCGATGTGGTCCGGTACGGGACTGCGGGACCCGGAGGCGCCGCACCTCTACCGGGTCGGGGGGTGGTACCTGCTGGTCGCCGAGGGCGGCACCGCCCTCGGGCACGGTGTGTCCGGGGCCCGCGCCCGCTCGCCGCGCGGGCCCTGGGAAGCGGCGCCCGGCAATCCGCTGGTCTCCCATCGGGGCACCAGGGAGCCGATCCAGAGCACCGGGCACGCCGACCTCGTCCAGGCTGCCGACGGCAGTTGGTGGGCGGTGCTGTCGGCACCCGGCCGCGGGGCTGGTTCCCCGAGTTCCACGTGCAAGGCCGGGAGACCTTCCTGGCCCCGGTGGAGTGGGCGGACGGCCGGCCTCGCGTGGGGCGGGTACGGGAGCGGCACGAGGCTCCGGCAGCCCGGCACCCGGTCGAACAGCCGCCCGCACGGGACGATTCCACGGCGCCGGTCCTCGCACCGCACTGGATCTCCCCGCGCAGCCGGCCGGACGGGTCCTGGTCGCCGGGCGAACGGCCCGGCCGGCTGGCGCTCACGGCCACCGGGGACAGCCTCGACCGCGCCGGGCACACCTTCGTCGACCGGCGCCGGCGGCACGCCGCCTGCCGGGCCGCCGCCCTGCTCGAACCGGGCCCGGGGCGCGCGGGCCTGTCGGTCCGCATCGACGAGGCCCACCACTACGACCTGGAGGTGAGCGGGGGAGTGGTGAGCGCGGTCGTCCGATCGGGCCGGTGCGGCAGCGGGTCGCCGAACGCACGGTGCCGCCGGGCCCGACGCCGTGACCCTTTCGATCGAAACGTCCGACGGTGTCGTCCGACTGGCCGAACTCGCCGGCCGTTATCTCTCCACCGAGGTGGCGGGCGGGTTCACCGGCCGGGTCATCGGCATGTACGTCGCCGAGGGGCGGGCCGCCTTCGACTGGTTCGCATACATGCCGATGAGCTGATGCGCGACACCTTGACGCTCCTGATGCGCCTTTCTAGAGTCGCCGTTCTGAACGTTCGGTGAAAACCCCGAATGTTTCGAAAACGGCGACCCCAGAGCACCACCGAACCAGGACGGCGTCGGTCGTCCCGAACCCCAAGGAGCGCATCATGGGCGACCCGGCACTGTCCCGGCGCGGATTCCTGGCGGCCACCGCGGCCGCCGGACTGGGCATGACCGCCCTCAGCGGCTGCGGCTCGGGCGACGACGGGTCCTCGTCGTCGGGGAAGGTCACGGTCGAGTGGTGGAACATCTCCACCACCCAGCCGACCAAGAACGTCTGGGCGGGCCTGGCCAGGAAGTTCGAGGCTCAGAACCCGCACGTGAAGCTGAAGATCGTGCAGTTGGAGAACGACGCCTACAAATCCAAGATGACGGCGCTCATAGCCTCCGGCAAACTCCCGGACATCTTCCACACCTGGGGCGGCGGGGTCCTCAAGCAGCAGGTCGACGCCGGCCTCGTCGAGGATCTCACCGACGGCACCAAGCCCTGGGCGGACGGGATGCTGTCGGTCGCCAAGCAGCCGTACCTCATCGACCAGAAGCTGTACGGCATTCCGTTCGACATCGGCATGATCGGCTTCTGGTACAACAAGGCACATTTCAAGAAGGCGGGGATCAGCGAACCTCCCACCACGTGGAGCGGATTCCTCGACGCCGTGCGGAAGCTCAAGGCCGCCGGCATCACCCCGCTCGCCCTCGCGGGCAAGGAGAGCTGGACAGGTATGTACTACTGGGCGTACCTGGCGATGCGCACGGCCGGTCTCGACGCCCTCCAGAAGGCGGACGAGGACAAGGACTTCACCGGCACCGGGTTCGTCCAGGCCGGGCAGCACCTGAAGGACCTCGTCGATCTCCAGCCGTTCCAGAAGGGCTTCCTCGGCGCGGCCTACTCCGCGCCCACCGGTCAGGCGGCCGCCGTCGGGAACGGCAAGGCGGCCATGGAGCTGATGGGCCAGTGGGCCCCGGTGGTGGAGGCGGACGCGGGCAAGGGCCTCGGCTCGGACCTCGGCTTCTTCCCGTTCCCCGCGGTCGACGGCGGCAAGGGCGCCCTCACCGAGGTCTTCGGCGGTGGCGGCGGGCATGCCCTGCGCAAGGGTGCTCCGAAGGAAGCCGTCGACTTCCTGAAGTTCTTCGCCTCCGAGACCACCGACCTGGTGCTCGTCGAGAAGACCAACACCCTCCCCGTGGTCCCCGGCGCGGAGAAGGCGCTGAGCGACCCCAACACCAAGGCCGTACAGGCGCAGCTGAAGGCCGCTACCGGATTCCAGCTCTACCTCGACCAGGCGTACGCGCCCGCCGTCGGCCAGCAGATCAACGACAGCGTGGCCGGGCTGATCGCCGGCTCCAAGTCGCCGGAACAGGTCACACAGGCGATCACCAAGACCGCGAAGGAAGAGCAGTAGGCCGCCCGATGACCTCGACCTACCTGCCCGGCACCCGGTCGGGACCGGACGCCGCGCCCCGGCCGCGCCCGGCCGCGGGCCGGGCGCGCTCCCGGCGCCGGCTGCTGCACTGGCTCACCGCGATGGGCTTCCAGCTGCCCGCGCTGGTGCTGTTCGGCGTGCTCGTCCTGCTGCCGATCCTGTTCGCGCTGTACGCCTCGTTCTTCCGCTGGGGCGGCTTCGGCATGCCCTCCGACTACACCGGCACCGACAACTTCACCCGCCTCTTCCAGGACGATGTGTTCCTCGGCGACCTGTGGCGCTGCCTGGTCCTGGTCGTCCTGTCGCTGGCGCTGCAACTGCCGTTCGCGCTCGCCATGGCGGTCCTGCTCAACCAGCGGATCCGCGGCCGGGCCGTCTACCGGATGCTGTTCTTCGCGCCGTACGTGCTCTCCGAGGCGATCACCGGCGTGCTGTTCGGCATGATCTTCGCCCCCGACGACGGCCTCGCCGACCACCTCCTGAGCGACATCGGCCTCGGCGCGCTCGGCGGGAAGTGGTTCTCCGACCCCTCCACCGTCATGGCCACCCTCTTCCTGGTCATGACCTGGAAGTACTTCGGCTTCCACATGATGCTCTACCTGGCCGGACTCCAGTCCATCCCGGCCGAGTTGACGGAGGCCGCGACCGTCGACGGCGCCTCGCCCTGGCAGCGCTTCCGGCACGTCACCCTGCCGCTGCTCGCGCCCACCCTGCGGATCAGCGTCTTCCTGTCGGTGATCGGCTCCATCCAGCTCTTCGACCTGGTGTGGGTCATCACCGCGGGCGGCCCCGACCACCACTCGGAGACCATGGCCGTGACCATGTTCCAGTACGGCTTCAAGCGCTACCAGGTCGGCTACGCCAGCGCGATCAGCGTCGCCATGTTCGCCGTCAGCCTCGTCTTCGCCCTCGCCTACCAGCGGTTCGTGCTCCGCCGCGACCTGGAGGGCGCCACCACGAACATGAGGGGAGACGGCGCATGAGCGGCAGCCGCAGGACAGCCGTACGGAACCTGCCCCTGCACGTGATCCTCGTCGTGGTCGGCGCGGTGATGGCCGTACCCCTGCTGTACGCCCTGCTGTCCGGGTTCAAGACGACAAGTGAGCTGTCCCGCAACCCGGTCGGGCTGCCCGAGTCCTGGGTCACCTCCAACTACACCGGCATCCTCGGCTCCGGCGCGTTCTGGCGGCTCGTCGGCAACAGCACGTTGATCGCGATCGCCACCACCGTGCTCGTGGTCGCGGTGTCGGCGCTGGCCGCCTTCTCCTTCGCGCGGTTCGCGTTCCGCGGGCGGGAGGTCCTGTTCACCGTGTTCACGATGGGCCTGATGTTCCCGTTCGCGGTGGCCGCGCTGCCCCTCTTCCTGCTGCTGCGCTCGATGAACCTGCTGGACAACCCGCTCGGGGTGATCCTGCCGCAGGCCGCGTTCGGGCTGCCGATGACCATCATCATCCTGCGCGGCTTCTTCCGCGAGATCCCGGGGGAGCTGGAGGAGGCGGCCACCCTCGACGGCTGCGGGCCGTTCGGCTTCTTCTGGCGGATCCTGCTGCCCATGGCCCGGCCGGCGCTCGGTACGGTCTCCGTGCTCGCGGTCGTCACCAGCTGGAACAACTTCTTCCTGCCGCTGCTGGTCTTCACCGACTCCACCTGGTGGACCATCCCCATCGGCGTACAGCAGTTCCAGGGCCAGTACTCCGCCGACACCGCCCGGGTCTTCGCCTATCTGGTCCTCGCCATGGTCCCCGCCCTGGCCTTCTACTCGGTCGCCGAGCGCCAGCTCGTCGGCGGCCTCACCGCCGGCGCCACCAAGGGCTGAACGCCCCATCCACGGACAGGAGTCGCACGATGCCACGCACACGTCTCAGACTCGCCGGTGCCCTCGCGGCCGTACTCGTGGCCGCCGGGGTGGCCACCGGCCCCGCCGCCCAGGCCCACGACCGGCAGCCCACCCTCGCCGAACTGGCCCGGCGCCACGGCCGCTACTTCGGCAGCGCCACCGACAACCCCGAACTCTCCGACACCGCCTACACCAGGCTGCTCGGCAGCGAGTTCGACATGATCACGCCCGGCAACGGCATGAAGTGGTACGCCACCGAACCCCAGCAGAACGTCTTCGACTGGACCAACGGCGACCAGATCGTGAACCTCGCCCGCAAGAACCACCAGCGGGTCCGGGCCCACACCCTGGTCTGGCACAGCCAGCTCCCCGACTGGCTCACCTCGCGCGACTGGACGGCCACCGAACTGCGGGCGGTCCTGAGGAAGCACATCCAGACCGAGGTACGCCACTACAGGGGCAAGGTCTACTCCTGGGACGTCGTCAACGAGGCCTTCAACGAGGACGGCAGCTACCGCGAGACCCTCTGGTACAAGACGCTCGGCCCCGGCTACATCGCGGACGCGCTGCGCTGGGCCCACCAGGCCGACCCGCACGCCAGGCTCTACCTGAACGACTACAACATCGAGGGCCTCGGCGCGAAGAGCGACGCCTACTACGCGCTCGCCCAGCAGCTGCAGGCGCAGCACGTGCCGCTGGACGGCATCGGCTTCCAGGCCCACCTCGCCCTCCAGTACGGCTATCCGGCCACCCTGGAGGACAACCTCCGCCGCTTCTCCCGCCTCGGCCTGGACACCGCGCTCACCGAGGTGGACGTACGGATGCAGCTGCCGGCCACCGACGAGAAGCTGGCCGAGCAGGCGGCCTGGTACGCGGATCTGACCAAGGCGTGTCTCGCCGTGCGCAGGTGCGTGGGGATCACTGTCTGGGACTACACGGACAGGTATTCGTGGATCCCGGCGTTCTTCCCGGGCGAGGGCGCGGCCCTGCCCTGGGACGAGCAGCTCGCTCCCAAACCGGCCTACTTCGCGCTGCGCACAGCACTCGGCTACACCGGGTAACCGCCCCCGGATACACGTCGGGGCCGGTGCGCGTCATGTGTGTGCGTCCGGCCCCTGCTGGTCACCGGGCGGAGCGGCGGGGCCGCCCGGGTAGTGCGGTGGGTCTGTCAGGCGGCGGTCACCACGCGGCCGGCACCGAGCGGGCGGTGCGGCGCGATGATCTGGCCGTCGGGCAGGAGCTCACCGGTGTCCTCGAAGAGCAGGACGCCGTTGCACAGCAGGCTCCACCCCTGCTCCGGGTGGTGCGCCATGAGGCGGGCGGACTCCCGGTCGGCGGATTCGGCTGTCGGACACGGCGGCTGGTGCTGGCACATGGATAGGGTCTCTCGCTCGGTCGTGGTCATGTCGTCCCCCCGTGGTGATGTGTCGGTCGGAAACCAGTGTTGCCTTCCTGGCGTTGCTCCGCAGGGATTTCGCTGCACCGCTTCTCACAGGTTGGAGACGCGTCACCCGCGCGGACGGTTCATCTACACAGGGTTGCCAATTCGGATGGTTTCGCATGGCCGGATGGGGCTAGTCCGGACGGTGGGCCGGAACAGGGTGAGGGCCATTACGGCTCTTAGGAGCGGCGAATTGCTCGTACGAGCGGAAGGGAAAGGGAAGCGGCGATACCCCGCCACTCGTGCGGGAGCGGCGGGGCAGGGCGGCGGCGGGCTCAGGCGGGCGTGATGAGCAGGGGCGCCGAGGTGATCCGATGGGTCAGCACCGGGAGGAGTTCGGCGACCAGGTGCGGCCGGTGGGCCGCGATACCGGGTGGGGCGGGGGCCAGCGGCACGAGCAGGTCGGTGGCGGCCGGGTGCCCCTCGGCGCCGTCCGCCGTGCAGTCGCCGTGCAGCCACAGGGTGAGCATGTAGAGCCCCGGAAGGGACAACAGGCGTGGCTGGTACGTCTGTTGCAGGGCTTCGGCCTGGTGCAGGGCGCGCTCGGTGGAGGTGATGTAAGGGCCCTCGAAGAAGTGCGAGAAGGCCCAGCCGTCCGGGGTGAGCATCGTGTCGGCCGCGGCCACCGCCCGGTCGCCGCAGCGGATCAGGAAGCGCCAGCCGGCCAGCCGGGTGGCGGACACGCCCTCCGGGGTGATCCGGTCCATCACGTGCACGGGAAGGGGGAGTTCGGGGATCGCGGGTCCCTGGGCGGTGCGCAGGGAGGGGGTCCGGGCCTCGCGGACCGCGGTGGGGGAACCGAGGGCGGTGAGGACGGAACGCAGTGCGGGCGCGGGGGCAGGAGGGACTTGCAGCGGCATGGTGGGTCGCCTCTCATTCGACAGGCGCGGCGGCGCGAGGGCAGGGGCGGACGGCGCTGTCAGCTCACAGGAAGTCAGAGAGGCGGGGACCCGGTTCGGTGACGAGAGGTGCGGGCGTTGCCTGCCGCACGTCACTCAGGCGGCAGGAACCAGACCGTGGGCGCCAGCCTTCTGCCTTGTTCGCGGAGTTTATACGACGCCTGTTCAGGTGGTGTTTCACCGGGATGTTTCACAGAAGACAGCAAGGCGCAATTCGGCCGATGATTGGTGCGGAATCCTCCCGATTTCCGGCCCGTCGGAACCCCGCTGACCTCGGATTATGAGGCTGTCGCGGTCGGCCGGATGTCGTCGGCGTTTTTCACGAGGGGAACGGGGAACCCGAAGTTGCATGCGGCGTCATGCCTCGTGAATGTGCCGCGGGACACATTCCAACAGAGTAGCGGGTGCAGGTGCGGCGCGCGACGTTATCGATCGCCTCCGCTGGGCATCATCCCACCTGGACTCGGGACACCGGCGGCCGGAAGCCCGGCCCGCCCATTCGAGGAGGGACGCTTCGATGGGGGAGAAGGTCGTGGCGGGCCGGTTCGACCTGTCCGATCGCCGGCACTACCGCGAAAAGCTCCAGGACTGTCTGACGGGGCTGGAGCGGCTGCTGGTGGAGAAGCGGTTCGACCGCCCCAAGAACCTCATGGGAGTCGAGATCGAATTGAATCTGGCGGGCTCCGACGGCATGCCGAGAATGTTGAACGGACAGGTCCTGGAACGTATCGCGAGCCGTGATTTCCAAACAGAACTCGCCATGTTCAATCTGGAAGTGAACATAGCTCCACACCGGCTCGAAGGCCGGGTTTTCGACCGGCTCGCGGAGGAACTCCGCACCTCGCTGGCGTACGCCGACCGCAAGGCGGGCGAGGTGGACGCCGGGATCGTGATGACCGGGATCCTGCCCACCCTGGAGCGCGACGACCTGGTCTCCGCGAACCTCTCCGAGGTGGACCGGTACACCCTGCTCAACGACCAGATCGTGGCCGCCCGGGGCGAGGACTTCCTGCTCGACATCAAGGGCGTCGAGCACCTCGTGTGCACGTCGAAGTCGATCGTCCCGGAGGCCGCCTGCACCTCCGTGCAGCTGCACCTCCAGGTGACCCCGGCCCGCTTCGCCGACGTGTGGAACGCGGCGCAGGCGGCGGTCGCCGCGCAGATCGCCGTGGGCGCGAACTCCCCGTTCCTCTTCGGCCGCGAACTGTGGCGCGAGTCCCGCCCCCCGCTGTTCCTCCAGGCCACCGACACCCGCCCGCCCGAGCTCCAGGCACAGGGCGTCCGGCCGCGCACCTGGTTCGGCGAACGCTGGATCAGCTCGGCGTACGAGCTGTTCGAGGAGAACCTGCGCTTCTTCCCGGCCCTCCTCCCGATCTGCGACGAGGAGGACCCGCTGGCCGTCCTCGACGCGGGCGGGGTGCCGAAGCTCGCGGAACTCGTCCTGCACAACGGCACGGTGTACCGCTGGAACCGGCCGGTCTACGGCATCGCCGACGGCGTGCCCCACCTGCGCGTCGAGAACCGGGTGCTGCCGGCCGGGCCCACCGTCACCGACGTCGTCGCCAACGCGGCGTTCTACTACGGCCTGGTGCGCGCCCTCGCGGAGGAGTCCCGCCCGGTGTGGACACGGCTGCCGTTCGCCGCGGCCGAGGCGAACTTCGACGCGGCGTGCCGCGACGGCATCGACGCGCGTCTGGTCTGGCCGAGGCGGGCGCGGTACGGCGGCGGTACGGCGGAAGTGGACGCGGTCACCCTGGTCCGCGACGAGCTGCTGCCGCTGGCTCACGCGGGGCTGGACGCGTGGGGGGTGGAGCCCGCCGACCGGGACCTCTATCTCGGCGTGATCGAGGAGCGGTGCCGCAGGCGGGTCAACGGGGCGTCCTGGCAGGCGGCGACGTTCCACCGGGCACTGGAGCGGGGGCTGCCGAGGGATGCGGCGCTGGCGGCGATGACGCGGCGCTATGCGGAGCTCATGAATGAGGGGGATCCGGTGCACACCTGGCCGGTGGGGTTATTGGAGCCGGTGCCGTTGGGGTGAGGCCGACGGGGGTCGCGCCGTGAGGCGCGCGGTGGGTTGCCGGGTGCCGCGCCGTGGGGGGAGGGGGGGCTGGTCGCGCAGTTCCTCCCCCAGCCTTCGGCCGGGGGTACCCCCAGCGCCCCTTTCGGGGCGCTTCGGTCGGCCTTCGTCGTCCGGTCGTCGGGGTCGCGGCGGGGGTCGGTCGCGTCTGCTTCAGGTTGATCGGGCAAGCTGTGATGTCCCGTGGTGAAGACGACCGTGGGGCGTGGGTCTGCTCGGCTGGAGGCAGGGGTGCAGGTGGAGGCGGATCAGATGGCCGGGGGTTACCCACCGGAGCGGCCCTCGCAGCGGATGTTCCGGGACGAGACGCTGCTCGTGCTGGGGCTTTCGCTCGGGGCGAGCGGAGTGTCCGCCCTGATCAGCTTCATCGGATCGGTCACCAAACCGGGCGGCCTCAAGGACCAGGCCGCGACCCTCAACGCGTCGGCCGCGCCGGGCCGCCCCTGGCTCGATCTCGCCTGGCAGCTCTTCGGCATCGCGACCGCACTCGTCCCCGTACTCCTCGTCGCCCACCTCCTCCTGCGCGAGGGCGCGAGCCTGCGCACGCTCGGCTTCGACCGCACCCGTCCGTGGCCCGACCTCGGGCGCGGCGCGGCGGTCGCCGCGGTGATCGGCAGCACCGGGATCGCCTTCTACCTGGCCGCGCGCGGCCTCGGCTTCAACCTCACGGTGGTCCCCGAGGCGCTGCCCGGCGTGTGGTGGAAGTACCCCGTACTGATCCTCTCCGCGATGCAGAACGCGATCCTCGAAGAGGTCATCGTCGTCGGCTATCTGCTGCGCCGCCTCGACCAGTTGGGCTGGACCGCCGGCACGGCGCTGGTGGCCAGCTCCGTCCTGCGCGGCTCCTACCACCTCTACCAGGGGATCGGCGGCTTCGTCGGCAACATGGTGATGGGCGTGGTCTTCGTCTGCCTGTACCGGCGGTGGGGCCGGGTGGGTCCCCTGGTGGTGGCGCACAGCCTCCTCGACATCGGCGCGTTCGTCGGCTACGCGCTGCTCGCCGGCAAGGTGGGCTGGCTGCCTACGGCGTGAGCAGTTCGCCGTCGATGACGGTGACCGCGCGCCCGGTCAGCAGGGTGCGGTCACCGCGCAGCGAGGTACGGACGAGCCCGGTGCGCCGGGAGGCCTGCAGCCCCGTCAGGTCGTCCCTGCCGAGCCGCCCGGTCCAGTGCGGCGCGAGAGCGGTGTGGGCACTCCCGGTCACCGGGTCCTCGTCGATCCCGACGTTCGGGAAGAAGCAGCGGGAGACGTAGTCGTACCCCTTGGCCGGGTCCGCGGCGCGGGCGGTGGCGATGATCCCGCGCGTGGAGTAGGCGGCGAGGGCCTTGTGGTCGGGGGAGAGGCCGAGCACGGTCTTCTCGTCGGCGAGTTCGAGGAGCAGGTCGCCGACGTTCGGCCCGGTGTCGAAGGCGGCGACGGGTTCGGCGCCGAGCGCGCCGGCGACTCCGTCGGGCACGTCGACCCGGGTGAGCGGGGCGGTGGGAAAGTCGAGGGTGACCGACCCGTCCCCGCCCGGCGTCGCGACCAGCACCCCGCTCCGGCCGGCGAACCGCACGGGCCCGGTGTGCGCCCCCGTGGTGTGCAGTACATGCGCGGTGGCCAGCGTGGCGTGCCCGCACAGCGCGACCTCCGTGACGGGCGTGAACCACCGCAGCGCCCAGTCCGCGTCCCCGCCCTCGGGCAGAGGGTGCGCGAACGCGGTCTCGGCGTGGTTCACCTCCATGGCCACGCTCTGCATCCACGCGTCACCAGGAAAGGAATCAAGCAGCACGACCCCGGCCGGGTTCCCGGAGAACGCCCGCTCGGTAAAGGCATCGACGATTCGAATCCGCATGAACCAGACGCTAGGGCTTCCGCAACAGGGCCGACCAAGGCCAATCCCGAGACCCTGGCCCCATTTCCACCAGGCCGGTGTGCCCACCCGTGCCGCCCTGCGGCACGCCTGCCCGCAGCTAGGTAGCTGACGCGACTTGCAGCGCCCCGTCAGGGGGCGCGGGGGACTGCGCGAGCAACCAACGACGGCGCCGCACCGGCAACCGAAGCGGCCCGCCACCGCGCGCCCCTCAGGGCGCGGGGAACTGCGCGAATACGCACGACGGCGCCGCACCGGCCACTCGGCCGGTCGTCCCACGGCGCCGACGCCCAACCGCCCCCCGGCAAGACGAAAGGGCCGACCCGTCACCAGGTCGGCCCTCCTGAGCGGAACGCTCAGTCCGTGCCGAGTTCCATCGCCGCCCGGTCCAGCAGCTCGTCCGCGTCCGGCGCGGCCTCCCCGCGGGACGCGATCGCCTCGGCGCCGCCCTCCGGCATGCTGCCGATCAGACCGGTCGCCGCCGCCTGCGCCGCCCCGATCGCCGGGTTGGCGGAGCCGATGAGGCCCAGCCCGGCGTACTGCTCCAGCTTCGCGCGGGAGTCGGCGATGTCGAGGTTGCGCATCGTGAGCTGGCCGATCCGGTCCACCGGACCGAACGCCGCGTCCTCGGTGCGCTCCATCGACAGCTTGTCGGGGTGGTAGCTGAAGGCAGGCCCCGTCGTGTCGAGGATCGAGTAGTCCTCGCCGCGCCGCAGCCGCAGCGTCACCTCACCGGTGACCGCCGCGCCGACCCACCGCTGCAGCGACTCCCGGATCATCAGCGCCTGCGGGTCCAGCCACCGGCCCTCGTACATGAGCCGGCCGAGCCGCCGCCCCTCGTTGTGGTACTGCGCGACCGTGTCCTCGTTGTGGATCGCGTTGACCAGCCGCTCGTACGCGGCGTGCAGCAGCGCCATGCCCGGCGCCTCGTAGATGCCCCGGCTCTTCGCCTCGATGATCCGGTTCTCGATCTGGTCGGACATGCCGAGCCCGTGCCGGCCGCCGATCGCGTTGGCCTCCATGACCAGCTCGACGGCGGTACCGAACTCCTTGCCGTTGACGGTCACCGGCCGGCCCTGGTCGAAGCCGATCGTCACGTCCTCGGGAAGGATCTCGACCTCGGGGTCCCAGAACCGCACGCCCATGATCGGCTCGACGGTCTCGATGCCGTTGTCCAGGTGCTCCAGGGTCTTCGCCTCGTGCGTGGCGCCCCAGATGTTGGCGTCGGTGGAGTACGCCTTCTCGGTGCTGTCCCGGTACGGGAGGCCGTGGGCCACCAGCCACTCGGACATCTCCTTGCGGCCGCCGAGCTCGGTCACGAAGTCCGCGTCCAGCCAGGGCTTGTAGATCCGCAGGTGCGGGTTGGCGAGCAGCCCGTACCGGTAGAACCGCTCGATGTCGTTGCCCTTGAAGGTCGACCCGTCGCCCCAGATCTGGACGTCGTCCTCCAGCATGGCCCGCACCAGCAGCGTGCCGGTGACGGCACGGCCGAGCGGGGTGGTGTTGAAGTACGCCCGCCCGCCCGAGCGGATGTGGAACGCACCGCAGGTGAGCGCCGCGAGGCCCTCCTCGACCAGCGCGGCCCGGCAGTCGACCAGGCGCGCGATCTCGGCGCCGTAGGTGTGCGCACGGCCGGGCACCGAGGCGATGTCGGGCTCGTCGTACTGGCCGATGTCGGCGGTGTAGGTGCACGGGACGGCGCCCTTGTCGCGCATCCACGCGACCGCGACCGAGGTGTCGAGCCCGCCGGAGAAGGCGATGCCGACGCGCTCGCCGGCGGGAAGGGAGGTGAGGACCTTGGACATAGGAAGATTATGCATGAGACCGCATGGTCATGCAACGCCCCTGTTGGGACCGTCGCAGTCCGGCTCGGCCGACGGGTGCCGTGGTAAGGATCCAGCGACTGAAGGCCGCGTACCGCTCCGCGAACTCCTCGGCGTCGGCGGCCCGCTCGACCGCGTCCGCGTGCGCGCTGACCTCCTGGAGGCGGGCGGTGCGCTCGGCCTCGTACCGCACGAGCGCCTTCGCGGTGCTGCTCACCCGCCCGGAGAAGGACGAGGCTTGCCATGCGAACACTTCCGATATATCGTTGAGCCATCGCGAATGGTACGCGACAGATCAACGATGGAATGGAGTGATTCCCATGCGTTCCCACGGATTCGAGCGTGGACATGGACAGGACGGCCCCCGGGCGAAGGGTGGCCGCGGTGGTTTCGGCGGACGTGACGGTCGCCGTGCGGCGTTCGGGCCCTTCGGTCCGGGTGGCCCCGGCTTCGGGCCCGGCGGCCCCGGTTTCGGACCGGGCCCCTGGGGGCCGCGAGGGCGCGGTGGTCCCAGGGGGAGGGCGCGCCGTGGTGACGTGCGGGCCTCGATCCTGGCCCTGCTGAAGGACCGCCCGATGCATGGTTACGAGATGATCCAGGAGATCGCCGAGCGCAGCGGCGGCGCGTGGAAGCCCAGCCCCGGCTCGGTGTACCCCACCCTCCAGCTGCTGGAGGACGAGGGTCTGATCACCAGCGAGAGCGAGGGCGGCAAGAAGCTGTTCTCCCTCACCGGCAGCGGCCGCACCGCCGCCGACGAGGGTCCGGACGCTCCTTGGGAAGAGGCTTCCCGCGGGGTCGACTTCGAGGCCCTGAGCGAGATCCGCCAGGCCGGCTTCGGTCTGATGGAGGCCTTCGGGCAGGTCTGGAAGACCGGCAGCAAGGAACAGCGCGAGAAGGCGCTGGCCGTCATCAACGAGACCCGCAAGAAGCTGTACCTCATCCTCGCCGACGAGGACTGACCCACGGCGCGCAGGGCGCCCCTCGGATCACTCCGGGGGGCGCCTTTCCGCGTGCGGAGGAACAGGCTCAGGCCACCAGCCCGCCCAGCTTGCGCAGCGACTCGTTGAGGGCCGCCGTCGCCGAGTCCTTGAGCTTGCCCGCCATCAGCGACACGGCCGCGCCCGTGAACTCCCCGTCGATCCGCACCGCCGTCGCGTCCCCGTCCGGGGTCAGCGTGTAGCGCGTGGCCACGGTCACCGCCATCGGGCCCTTGCCGCGGATCGCCAGTACCCGCGCCGGCTCCAGTTCCTCGATGGTCCACTCGACCTCTGCCGGGAAGCCCATCAGCTTCATGTTCTCCTGGAAGGTGCCGCCCACCGCCAGGGTCTCGGGGCCGCCCTTGGGAAAGTTGGTGTGGGTCGCGTTCCACTCGCCGTACGCCGACCAGTCGGTGAGCTGTGCCCACACCTTCTCGGCCGGTGCCTGGATGCGTGCCTCCGCGCTGACTTCGGCCATCGGGCCACCCCTTCGTGTCGGGCTACGGTGTCGCGGAACGTAGCCGCAGGGCCTCGAACATTCAATACTGATGAACCGTCAGGAAATGTGCGGATCCGGGAGCCGCCCCCTCGGCGGCCGGTCCCGCCCGGCCGCTCAGCCGACCCGCCGTATCAGCGCCGCGTCGAACACGTCCCACGCGCGCGGCAGCGCGCTCTCGTCGTGGCAGTGCCAGGCGTCCCAGAACAGGTCCGCGAGCAGCGCGTCCGCCGGGGCGTAGACCCGGTACACGTACTGCCTGCCGTCGACCGCCGGCAGGGCGACCAGCCAGCAACAGCACCCGCTCTCCATGTCAGGGGGAGACGTACGGCGGGTGCGCGACGGTTGCCTACGGGGCGCGCGCGGCAAGGCGGCGCGCGCCCCGGTGGCCGGAATCAGCCTGATCTCATCCGCAAGGAGGAGATTCCTGCCCTCCGCGTCCACTCTGCGTGGGACGCGAAGATGCTTCCCCCCGCCGATGACTCAGACCCCCGGGATTGATGAGGTAAGGGGTGTGCAACCCCGTATTCCCCGCCAGCCCGCCCAGGACCAGGGCGGTATCCACGCGGACGACGATGCCGGGCTCGGTGCCGAGCTGGCAGCGGTGGTCGCCGGTGCCCGCCGCCGGGCCGTGCGGGACGGGGACCGCCAGGTCGACACCGCCCATCTGCTGCACTCGCTGATCGAGTACGACACCGAGGCGCGCGCCGCCGTCGGCGACGCCCCGCAACTCGCCCGCCTGCTCGGCTACCTCGTGCAGCGCAGCATCGGCTACGGCCTGCGCTGGCAGAGCGGGGTCGAGGACTCCGGCGTGCTGCCCGCCCTTCCGCACGCCGGGGGAAGGGCCGAGGGCAAGGGCGACGGCGCCTGGTCGCCGGTGGCCGCGGCCGCCCTGGAGTACGCCCGCAGCCGCGCCCGGCGCCGCGGCGCGGCCCATTCCGACGGCATCGACCTGCTCGCGGGCCTGGTCCTCGACCCGGAGTCCAGGGCCGTGGAGGTGCTGGCGCGGGCCGGGGTGGCCGTCCGTGGGCTGGCCGTGCGGATAGACGGTGACGGGGCGGTCGGGGCGGCCGGTGCCGCCGGCGCGGTCCGGGACGCCGAGGCGGAGCGCCGTACGTCCGGCCGTTGAGACAGGTGTCATGGGGGATGACGCTCATGTCGCCCGCTGGCATCATGTGCCGGTGCACACCACTGACAGCAGCCATGGAAAGGGCCTCGGGCTCTCCCTCGCCGTCGGGTCGGCGCTCGCCTTCGGCGGCTCCGGCGTCGCGGCCAAGCCCCTGATCGAGGCCGGACTCGCGCCGCTGCACGTGGTGTGGCTGCGGGTGGCGGGCGCCGCCCTGGTGATGCTTCCGCTCGCCGTCCGCCACCGCGACCTGCCGCGGCGCAGGCCCGCGCTGCTCGCCGGGTTCGGTCTGCTCGCCGTGGCCGGCGTCCAGGCCTGCTACTTCGCCGCGATCTCCCGGATACCGGTGGGAGTCGCGCTGCTCGTGGAGTACCTCGCTCCCGCGCTGGTGCTCGGCTGGGTCCGGTTCGTGCAGCGACGGCCGGTCACCCGCGCCGCCGCGCTCGGTGTCGTCCTGGCGGCGGGCGGCCTCGCGTGTGTGGTGGAGGTGTGGTCGGGGCTGCGGTTCGACGCGCTGGGGCTGGTGCTGGCGCTGGCGGCGGCATGCTGTCAGGTGGGGTACTTCGTGCTCGCCGACCACGGCGCGGGCGAGGGGGCGGATCCACTGGGGGTGATCGCCTACGGGCTGCTGGTCGGGGCGGGCCTGCTCACCGTGGTGGCCCGGCCGTGGGAGATGGACTGGTCGGTGCTGGGCGGCTCCGCGCGGATGAACGGGGGCGCGGTGCCGGCGGCGGCGTTGCTGGCCTGGATCGTGCTGGTGGCAACCGTCATCGCCTACATCACCGGTGTGCTGTCGGTACGCCGGTTGTCTCCGCAGGTGGCGGGGGTGGTGGCCTGCCTGGAGGCGGTGGTGGCGACGGTGCTGGCCTGGGTGCTGCTGGGGGAGCATCTGTCGGCACCGCAGATGGTGGGCGGGGCGGTCGTGCTGGCCGGGGCGTTCATCGCGCAGTCCTCGACTCCGGTGAAGGAGTCGGTGGTGGGTCGGAGCACGGTGGGGGAGAAGGTCACCTCGGCGTCTCGCGGGTGATCGGTGCGGGTGCGTGGGGACTGGTCGCCCGGCGCCTCCCCCCGCGCCCCCCTTTCGGGGCGCCTCCCCTGCCGGAACGTCGGATCAGACGCTCTTCAGGTACGGAGGCAGCACAACGTCCGCCGCCAGGTCGTCGTTCGCGACCGGGGGCTCGTACCCCCTCCGCAGTGGCAGTACGCCCGCCCAGTACGGGAGGCCCATGTCCTCGGGCTCGTCGTTCGCGCCGCCCGTGCGGGTCTTGGCGGAGACCGCGTTCAGGTCGAGGCGGATCACCGCGGTCGCGGCCAGTTCCTTCTTGTTGGCGGGGCGGGAGTCGGCGGCCCGGCCCGGCAGCACGTGGTCGACCAGGGCGTCCAGCGCACGGCTCTTCTCCTCGGGGTCGGTGACCTGCCGGGCGATGCCGTGCACCACCACGGACCGGTAGTTGACCGAGTGGTGGAAGGCCGAGCGGGCCAGCACGAGGCCGTCGACATGGGTGACCGTCACGCACACCGCGAGTCCGGGGTCGGCCTGTCCGGTCATCCGCAGCGGACGCGAGCCCGTCGAGCCGTGCAGGTACAGGACCTCGCCCACCCGGCCGTACAGCGTCGGCAGCACCACCGGTGCGCCGTCCCGCACGAAGCCGAGGTGGCAGAGCGAGCCCTCGTCGAGGATCGCGTGCACCAGCTCCCTGTCGTACGACGCCCGCTCGGCGGAACGGGTGGGAACGGTGCGGTCGGTCTTCGGGTAGGCGGCGGGCTGGGCCGGTACGGTCCCCGGCGCGGCTGTCTCCATTGCGCATCTCCATTGCACTAGTGCATAATCTACTTTGTGCTAGGAGAATATCGGATCGAAGGGCGCGGCGCAGCAGAGATTGCGGCCAGCGTCGAGAGCGCGGTGGGCTCCGGGGAGCTGGAGCCGGGTCAACTGCTGCCTCCGATGCGGGAGTTGGCGAGCAGGCTCGGGGTGAATCCCAATACGGTCGCGGCCGCGTACCGGACCCTGCGCGAGCGCGGGGTGATCGAGACCGCCGGCCGGCGGGGCAGCCGGGTCCGGCCGAAGCCGGCCACCACCGGACGGGACCAGCTCCCCGACGTCCCGGCCGGGGTGCGCGACCTGTCCTCCGGCAACCCCGATCCCGCACTGCTCCCCGCCCTCGCGCCGGTCCTGGCGGCGGTGGCGGCCGAGTGCGACCGCGCCCCGGTCCTCTACGGCGTCGACCCCGTCGAGCCCGAGCTGGAGCGGATGGCGCGCACCGAGCTGGCCGCGGACGGCGTGCCCGACGGGCCGCTCACCGTCACCTCGGGCTCCCTGGACGCCGCCGAACGCGTCCTGCTGGCGCACCTCAGGCCCGGCGACCCGGTCGCCGTCGAGGACCCCGGCTGGGGCCGCACCCTCGACCTGATCCCCGCGCTGGGGCTGCGCACCGTCCCGGTGGCCGTCGACGACGAGGGGCCGCGTGCCGACGCCCTGCGCCGGGCCCTGGAGTCCGGGGCGCGCGCCCTGATCGTCACCGCCCGGGCGCACAACCCCACCGGCGCCGCGGTGAGCGCCGCACGCGCGCGTGCCCTGCGGGCCGTCCTGGGCGTACATCCGCACACCCTGCTGATCGAGGACGACCACGGCCACGGCATCGTCGACCTCCCCCTGCACCCCCTGGCGGGCGCCACCCACCACTGGGCCTTCATCCGCTCGGTCGCCAAGGCCTACGGCCCCGACCTGCGGCTGGCCACCCTGACCGGCGACGAGGTGACCGTCGACCGGGTGCGGGGTCGCCAGCGCCTGGGCCCGGGCTGGGTGAGCCGTCTGCTGCAGCGCACGGTGGTCCGGATGTGGGCCGACGGCGCGGTGAACGGCCCGGAGGTGGCGGCCGCCTATCGGGCCCGTCGTGAACTCCTGATCGGCGCGCTGGCGGACCACGGCGTCGAGGCACACGGCCGCAGCGGCATGAACGTCTGGGTCCCGGTTCCGGACGAGACGGCCGCGGTCTCCCGCCTGCTGCACGAGGGATGGGCGGTGGCGCCGGGGGCACGCTATCGGTTGTCGACCCCGCCGGGTGTCCGCATCACCGTCTCGACGTTGGCACCCGAGGAGGCTGGTTCGCTTGCGGCGGCGGTGGCGAGAGCGGTGACACCGGCGAAGGGGGGCCGGATCCAGGCCTGAGCGCTTCGCTGGAGGTGCCGCGATGTTCCGTCTGCGGCGCCGTCGTGGCTGGTCGCGCAGTTCCTCCCCCAGCCTTCGGCTGGGGGTAACCCCCAGCGCCCCTGAAGGGGCGCCTGGTCCGACACCCCTGAAAGCCTCAGGAGGCACTCCCCTTGGGCCTCATCTGTGTGAGCGCGGCCCCCGCGATGACGATCACGGCACCCACCGGCGTGCTCCACCGCAGCGACTCGCCCAGCACCGCGACCCCCGCCGCGGCGGCGATGACCGGGATGAAGTAGGTGACCATCTGGGCGGTGGTCGGCCCCACCTCCGCCACCAGCCCGTACTGGACGAGCACCGCCAGTCCCGTCCCCAGCGCGCCGAGCGCGGCGATCGCCAGCAGCGGGGCCAGGGCGAAGTGCGCCGGGAAGGACGTGAACAACGGTGTCACCACGGCCAGTTGCACCGTCGCCACCAGCAGCTGCGCTCCGGTCATCGCCAGATGCGAGTCGCCCCTCCCGGCCAGCGTCCGCCGGACGTGGATCCACCCGATCGGATAGCTCAGCGACGCCAGAAGCGCCATGACGGTCCCCGTGACGTCCAGGCCGTGGAAGCCCTCCCAGGCCCCCAGCACCGTCAGCACGCCGACGAAACCCAGGCCGAGTCCGGCGAACCGGACCCTCGTCGGCCGGTCCTCCGACAGGGCCACCAGCGACAGCACCATCCCCCACAGCGGCGAGGTCGCGTTGCAGATCCCGGCCAGCGTGGACGGGATCGTCAGCTCCGCGTAGGCGAAGAGGGAGAACGGCAGCGCGTTGAGCAGGAACGCGGCGACCGCCAGATGTCCCCAGGTACGGGCCCCGCGGGGCAGCCGCTGCCGCTTCACCGCCATCGCCGCCGCAAGGACCGCCGTACCGAACACCAGCCTGCCGAGGGTGACCTGGAAGGGTGCGTAGCCCTCCGTCCCCACCTTGATGAAGAGGAAGCTGAAGCCCCAGATCAGCGACAGGGCGCCGAAGCGCAGACGCCAGTCGAGGCGGGGGCGGGAGGGACCGGCGGCAAGCGCGGGCTCGCTGGTCACGGCGGTGGTCACGGTGCTCATGGCCTCCACGATGCGGAAAGCAACCTCGTAGCACAATCGAGACTTCTCACCGGGTACCTCTTAGAATCGCTTACATGTTGAACGTGGAGCGCCTGCGCACCCTGGACGCCCTCGCCCGGCACGGCTCCGTCAGCGGCGCCGCCGAGGCCCTGCACGTCACGACGTCGGCGGTGTCGCAGCAGATGGGCAAGCTGGAGCGCGAGGTGGACCAGCAGCTCCTCGCGAAGAACGGCCGGGGCATCCGGCTCACCGACGCCGGGCGGCTGCTCGCCGAGCACGCGGCCCGGATCCTCTCCCAGGTCGAGCTGGCCCAGTCCGACCTGGAGGCGCACCGGGGCCAGGTCGTCGGCGAGCTCCGGCTGTCCGCGTTCCCGACGGCCGCCCGCGGCCTGTTCCCGGGCGCACTGGCCGCCCTGCGCGCCCGGCACCCCGCGCTGCGCGTCCGCTCCAGCGAACTGGAACCGGAGGCCGGCATCGCCGGGGTCGTCCGCGGCGACCTCGACCTCGCGGTCGTCCTGGACTGGTACAACAAGCCGATGCCGCTGCCCGACGGCCTGGTCAAGGCGCCCCTGCTGGACGACCCCGCCGAGGTGGCCCTGCCGGTGGGGCACCGGCTCGCCGACCGCGAGGAGGTGGACCTGGGGGAGTTCGCCGAGGACGAGTGGATCACCTGGGGCGAGGGCGAGTTCTGCCACGAATGGCTGATGTTCACGCTGCGCTCGCGCGGCATCGAGCCCATCGTCGGGCACCGCGCGGCCGAGACCCACACGCAACTCAACCTGGTGGCCGCCGGGTTGGGCGTCTGCATCGCCCCGCTGCTGGGCCGTCACCCGGTACCGGAGGGCGTCCTCATGGTGCCGCTGAAGCAGCGGGTGCGCCGCCATGTGTACGTCGTCTGGCGGGCCGACGCCGACCGCCGCCCCTCGATCCGGGCGGCGGTGCAGGCGCTGCGCGGCGCGGCCGAGGCGATCGCCTGAGCCCGCTGCCCGCCTGTGGGGCTTCCCTGCCCGTGAACTTCCTTACGCAGAGCCCAGCTTGCGGAAGTCCCAAGAGGCGGTCTTCGTCGGGGTGAGCCGCGCCCAGGCGTGCCGGCCGTCGTGCGGCATCTCGTCCAGGCCGAAGTTCTTGCGGGCGAACACCGTCTCGATGTAGTCGAGTTCGGCGACCAGCTCGCCGGTGCGCGGGACCTCGCCCACGAACTCGACGGTCCCTCTCAGCTCGACGCCGCGCAGCTGGTCGTACTCCTCCCCGGAGTCGACGACGACCGCCACCCGCGGATCGCGGCTGAGGTCCTTCCAGCGCTGGCTGCGCACCACCGAGTAGAGCCACAGGGACGTGCCGTCCCAGGCGAACCACAGGGCGCTGACGTGCGGGGCGCCGGACGCCGAGACGGTCGCGACCCGGCAGGTGCGCTGCGTGGTGAGGAAATCGTCCAGCTCACCGGGCGTCATCATGATCTTCCGGCCCCGGCGCTGAGTGACGGTCATGCGGCCCCCTCGTCTCTTCTTCCGTTCCCGCGCGATGGCGGTTAGTGTCACCCGCCCCGCACCAAGGTGGAAGGGGGCGTCATGCCGTCGTCGTACGAACGGCTCGCGGAACTCCTCGACCCGGTGAGCACCGTGCTGCTCACCGTCGAGTGCCAGCAGGGCGTGCTGGGCCCGGACAGCGCGCTGCCCGAACTCGCCCGTGAGGCACGGACGTCGGGGGCTCTCAACAACATCGCCCGCCTGGTCGCCGCCGCGCACGACACCGGTGTCCAGGTGATTCACGCGATCGCCGAACGCCGCCCGGACGGCCGCGGCGCGAACCGCAACGCCCGCCTGTTCCGCGCCGCCGAACGGCTGCCCGTCCAGCAGCTCTCCGGCACCACGGCGGTCCGCGTCGCGCCCCCCATCGAGGTCTCGGAGGAGGACCTCGTCGTACGACGGCTGCACGGCCTGTCGCCGATCCAGGGCACCGACGTCGACCCGCTGCTGCGCAACCTCGGCTGCCGCACCCTGATCGTCACCGGTGTCTCGGCCAACGTGGCCGTTCCGAACGCCGTGTTCGACGCGGTCAACCGGGGCTACACGGTCGTCGTCCCGGCCGACGCCGTCGCGGGAGTGCCCTCCGACTACACCCCCGCGATGGTCCGCAACACCCTCGCGTTGGTCGCCACGGTCGCGACCACGGACGAGGTGCTCGGCTGCCTCAAACAACCGCGCCGGCGGTCCTGAGGGTCAGGCCAGCGAGATCTGGTCGCCGGAGACCGTGATGTTGGCCGCCGTCAGACCCGTGGTCGCCGGGCCCTGCTTCACGCTGCCGTCGGCTATGGCGAACTTGCTGCCGTGACAGGGGCAGACGATCTCGCCGTTGGCGATGCTGGTCACCGCGCAGCCGGCGTGCGGGCACTTCGTCGAGAACGCCTTGTACGTGCCCGACGTCGGCTGCGTGACGACCACGGCCTGGTCCTTGTAGATCGTGCCGCCGCCCTCGGGGATGTCCGTGGTCTTGGCGAGCGCGGTGCCACCGGCCGCAGCCGTGGAGCCGCCGGCCGAGCCGTTGCTGTCCTGGGTGGTGGAGCCACCGCCCGCGTTGCCGTTCGTGGTGGTAGAGCTCGACGAGTCGTCGTCCGACGACCCGCAGGCGGTCAGCGCGGCGGCGAGCCCTGCGGCTCCGGCCGCCACCATCACGGTGCGGCGAGCCGGGGTGGCCGAGGGGTTGAGCGGTGCGCTGGTCATGTGAGGGGTTCCCTTCCGCGGAGCTTCTCGTTGATCCGTCCAGGGGTACGGTCTTCGGGCACCACCTGTTCAGACGGCATCCAGATAGTGACCACCTGGACATGAGGCTTCGGTAAAACAGCGCTGTCGGTACGCTGTCGGTCTTGACCGGGCGAGGACGCGGGCGGGATTCCGCTAGTCGCAGCCGTTCTCCCGGGCGGGCAGGAAGACCATGAGTGACAGCTTTTCGTCATGGGCGTCCGCCAGTTCCAGACAGTCCAGGTCGACACGTCCGAGCCGTGGGTGCCGTAGCTCCTTCCGGGCGGAGGTGAACCCGCTGACGTTCCGCTCGTCCCACAGCGCGCGGAACGTCTCGGAGGAGTAGAGCAGCGATTCCAGCAGCGCGGGGCCGCGCGGATCGTCGGGATACCGGGCGAGGGCCACGCGCAACTGGCCGGCGAGGGAGCGTGCCTCGCCAGGCCAGTCGACGAACAGTCCCGGACCCCGCGACTCCGTGAAGACGATCCAGAGGATGTTGCGCTCGTCCGCCGAGCGCCGGTCGAGACCACCGAGCAGTTCGGCGTACGCGTCGTTGTACGCCAGCGGGTCCCACCACGGGTTCATCACGTAAGCGGGGTTGGGGGAGAGCTCCCGCACCAGCCGTGCCAGCAGGGGGTCGACCTTCACCGGCCCCGGACCCGCGGGCGGCGGTACCAGGGCGGCCAGGGTGAACAGGTGCGCGCGCTGCGGCCCGGAGAGCCGCAGCGCGCGGGCCAGGCTTTCGACGACCTGCCGGTTCACGCTGATGTCGCGGCCCTGTTCGAGCCACGTGTACCAGGTGACGCTGACCCCGGCGAGCTGCGCAAGTTCCTCGCGGCGCAGCCCCGGGGTGCGGCGCCGCGGCCCGGACCGGAAGCCTGCCGCCGCCGGGTCGGTCGCCTCCCGCCGGGCGCGGAGAAAGGCGCCGAGTTCGTCGCGCCGGACCAGGTCTGTCATGGACCGAACTCCTCTTGGACGGTGGCTCCGCCCCTCACCGTAGGAGTCTCCGTGACCATGACGCCAACGAGACTTGGGAACATGTGGTATGCGCTGAAGTCATGGATCTCAGGTGAACGCCACCGCCCCCCGCGCGTCCGCTGTCACGCTCGGTTACTATGCTCACTTCGCGCCGGAGGTCACCCCGGTCGTCGACTGCATGGTTGAGAAGCTGGATGGCCAGGGAAAATGCTGCGACAAGTCACCGCGACCCGCTACATCACGCCCCTGCGGGAGGGCGGCTCGCTGCCCGGGCTCGTCGAGGGCGACGACTTCGGGACGTACGTCATGAAGTTCACCGGCGCGGGGCAGGGCCGCAAGACGCTGGTCGCCGAGGTCGTCTGCGGTGAACTCGCGCGCCGGCTCGGGTTCCGGATGCCCCGGCTGGTCACGGTCGAACTGGATCCGGTGCTGGGACTCGGCGAACCCGAGCAGCAGGTGCAGGACCTGCTGCGGGGCAGCGGCGGCACCAATCTCGGCATGGACTTCCTGTCCGGTGCCCTCGGCTTCGACCCGCTCGCCTTCGCGGTGAGCCCCGAGGAGGCCGGGCGGATCGTATGGTTCGACGCGCTGGTCAACAACGTCGACCGCTCCTGGCGCAACCCCAACCTGCTGGTCCACCAGGGCGACCTGTGGCTCATCGACCACGGCGCCACCATGATCTGGCAGCACAACTGGCCGTCGGCCGAGGCCTCCGCCGCCCGCCCGTACGATGCCGCCGACCACGCGCTGAGCGGGTTCGGCCCGGATGTCCGGGCGGCCGCCGCGGACTTGGCGCCCCGGGTCACCGAGGACCTGCTCGCCGAGGTCACCGCCGAGATCCCCGACGTCTGGCTCGCCGCCGAGCCCGGCTTCGACACCCCCGACGACCTGCGGCGCACCTACGCGCGGCCGCTGCTCGCCCGGGCCGCCGTCATCCACGAGCGCATCACCGGCATGGAGGGGGCCAAGTGAGCGAGACCCACATCAACGTGGCCGGACATATGACCGAGCGCCACATCACCCGCACCGGCCAGGGCGGCGACCGGGACGTCTTCGAGTACGCCCTGCTGCGCGTCGTACCCCGCGTGGAGCGCGGCGAGTGCATCAACGCCGGCGTGCTCGTGTACTGCCGGGCCAAGGGCTACGTCGGCGCCCGTACCCATCTGGACGAGGCCCGGCTGCTGGCCCTGGACCCGGACGCGGACGTCGCCGGGGTGCGGGCCGCGCTCGGGGCGGTGGAGGGTGTCTGCGCGGGCGGCGCGGCGGCGGGGCACGCGGCCGGCGACGACCCGGGGCGGCGCTTCCGCTGGCTGGTCGCGCCCCGCTCCACCGTCGTCCAGCCGGGACCCGTGCACACCGGGCTCACCCGTGACCCGGCGGCCGAGACGGAGCGGTTGCTGGACCTCCTGGTGAGGTAATGGATCACACTGCGCGGCGTGACGTTGACACCGCGTGCCAGGGCTTCTAGCGTCACGTCTGTCGAAGGTACTAAGCGGTCGCTCACCATCCGGCCGGGTTCTCGATCAGGTGTTCTCAAGGGCGAGGAGAAACAGCAATGTCCAGCACTGAGCAGCGGGTGGCCGTCGTCACCGGTGCAGCACGTGGCATCGGCGCCGCCACCGCCGTACGACTGGCCGCCGAGGGCCGCGCGGTCGCCGTGATCGACCTCGACGAAGCCGCCTGCAAGGACACCGTCGAGAAGATCACCGCGGCCGGCGGCAAGGCGATCGCGGTCGGCGCCGACGTCTCCGACGAGGCCCAGGTCGCCGCCGCGATCGCGCGCGTCGTCGAGGAGCTGGGCGCCCCGACCATCCTGGTCAACAACGCCGGCGTGCTCCGCGACAACCTGCTGTTCAAGATGTCCGCGTCCGACTGGGACACGGTCCTCAACGTGCACCTGCGCGGCTCCTTCCTGATGACCAAGGCCGTCCAGCAGCACATGGTCGAGGCCGGCTGGGGCCGGGTCGTCAACCTGTCCTCCTCCTCGGCGCTCGGCAACCGCGGCCAGGCCAACTACTCCGCCGCCAAGGCCGGTCTGCAGGGCTTCACGAAGACCCTCGCCATCGAGCTCGGCAAGTTCGGCATCACCGCCAACGCCGTCGCCCCCGGCTTCATCGCCACCGAGATGACCAAGGCCACCGCCGAGCGCGTGAAGATGGGCTTCGAGGAGTTCAAGGCCGCCGCGGCCACCCAGATCCCCGTGCAGCGCGTCGGCGAGCCCGAGGACATCGCCAACGCCATCGCCTTCTTCACGAACGAGGCCGCCGGCTTCGTCTCCGGCCAGGTGCTGTACGTGGCCGGCGGACCGCTCGACTAGAAGTACACCGGGGAACCTGGGGAACACTGACATGACTGAACTGCCCGAGCTGTCCGGCAAGGTCGCCATCATCACCGGCGCGAGCCGCGGCATCGGCTACGGCGTCGCCGAAGCGCTGATCGCCCGCGGCGACCGCGTCGCCATCACCGGCCGCAACGAGGACGCCCTCAAGGAGGCCGTCGAGAGCCTCGGCTCCGAGCGCGTCATCGGCATCGCCGGCAAGGCGCACGACCTGGCCCACCAGAGCGAGGTCGTCGAGCGCACCATGGCGGCCTTCGGCCGCGTCGACTACCTGGTCAACAACGCGGGAACCAACCCGGTGTTCGGCCCGATCGCCGACGTCGACCTGGACGTGGCCCGCAAGGTGTTCGAGACCAACGTGGTCTCCGCCCTCGGCTTCGCCCAGAAGACCTGGCACGCCTGGCAGAAGGAGAACGGCGGCGCCATCGTCAACATCGCCTCCGTCGCCGGCCTCTCGGCCTCGCCGTTCATCGGCGTGTACGGCATCAGCAAGGCCGCGATGATCAACCTGACCCAGCAGCTGGCGCACGAGTACGCCCCCGGCGTCCGGGTCAACGCGATCGCCCCCGCGGTCGTCAAGACCAAGTTCGCGGAAGCGCTGTACGAGGGCCGCGAGGCGGAGGCCGCCGCGGGCTACCCGCTCAAGCGGCTCGGCGTGCCCTCCGACATCGGCGGCGCCGCCGCGTTCCTCACCTCGGAGCAGTCCGACTGGGTCACCGGCCAGACGCTCGTCGTCGACGGCGGCATCTTCCTCAACGCCGGCGTGGCCTGACGGATCGCCGGGCGTCGTTTTCATCACAGATATTTGCCGCATGTGTGAGGAAAACGGCGCCCACGCCGTCGTACAAGATCCGCACGGCCGGATGACAACGTCGTCATAGCACACTCGATCAACGCCCGTGTTTCCGGGGTGCTTCAAGGCGCGCAACGCTGCGGTATGGTCTGCCGCCGACCCCTGGTACGGCGGATCGAGGAGCGTGCGCGTGTTCAACCGGAACCGAGGTCTGCGAAGAGTCGCCGCGCTCGCGTCCCTGACCCTGGTGGCCGGGTGCGGGGTGCTCTCCGGCAGCAGTGCGGACAACAGCGGGCCCATCGTCGTCGGCACGACCAGCGCCCCCAGCACCCTTGACCCGGCGGGATCGTGGGACGGCTCCTGGGAGCTGTTCCGGAACGTCTACCAGACACTGCTCGCCTACCCCGACGGCGCCACCACCCCGCAGCCCGACGCCGCGCAGAAGTGCGCCTTCACGGACTCCGGCTCCCGCACCTACCGCTGCGAACTGCGCTCCGGCCTGAAGTTCGCCGACGGCGACAAGCTCGACGCCGAGAGCGTCAAGTACTCCATAGACCGGATCCGGAGCATCAACGCGCCCAGCGGCCCGGCCGGACTGCTCGGCAGCCTCGACCGGGTGCAGGCGACCGGCGACCGCGAGGTGGTCTTCCACCTCAACAAGCCCGACGCCACCTTCCCGTTCGTGCTCGCCACCCCGGCCATGTCGATCGTCGATCCCGACGACTATCCGGCCCACTCGCTGCGCAAGGACGCCTCCGTGCACGGCTCCGGGCCGTACGCCCTCAAGTCCTACGAGGACGGCAAGCGGGCCGAACTGGTCCGCAACGACAACTACCAGGGCTTCGCCGACCGGCAGAACGACGCCGTGACCATCCGCTACTTCCAGGACTCGGCCACCATGGTCAAGGCCCTCAGGTCCGGGGACATCGACGTCACCTACCGCGGTCTCGCCGCCTCCGACATCGTGGCCCTGGAGGCGCACGGCAGCACCGACCTGCAGCTGATCGACGGCAGCGGCACGGACATCAGCTACCTGGTGTTCAACCCCGCGGACCCGTGGGCCAAGCTGCCCGCCGTGCGCAAGGCCGTCGCCCAGCTCGTCGACCGCGCCGCGATCGCCCACACCGTCTACAAGGACACCGTCGACCCGCTGTACTCCATGGTCCCGGCGGGCCTGACCGGCCACACCACCGGCTTCTTCGACGACTTCGGCGACCCCAGCACCTCCAAGGCCCGCAAGATCCTCGCCGACGCCGGCATCACCCAGCGCGTCCCGCTCACCTTCTGGTACACCACCGACCGCTACGGCTCCGAGACCGGACAGATGTTCCAGGAGCTCAAGCAGCAGCTCGACGACTCCGGGCTGTTCACCATCACCCTGAAGAGCCGGCCCTGGAAGACCTACGTCGTCGGCTACCAGAAGGGCGAGTACCCGGTGTTCGGCCGCGGCTGGTTCCCGGACTTCCCCGACGCCGACAACTTCATCGCGCCCTTCGTCGGTGAGCAGAATGCCCTCGGCACGCCCTACCCGTCCCCCGTGATCACCGGCAAGCTGCTGCCGCAGTCCCGCAGCGAGAGCGACCGCGCCGAGGTCGTCAAGGACTTCGAGGAGGCCCAGCAGATCCTCGTCAACGACGCGCGGCTGATCCCGCTGTGGCAGGGGCGGCAGTACGTCGCGGCCAGCGACGACATCTCCGGCGGCGAAAAGGCGCTCGACCCGTCGACGATCATGATGATGTGGGAGCTGCACCGCAAGACCAGCTGGTGAAACGGCCGTCCGGCCCCGGTTGTCAGTGGTCGCCTGTAGGTTTTTCGGTACCGGCAGGATCTGCAAGTGACCGCAATTCGTGAGGACGTTGACGTGACCGACATCGCCATGCTGCCCGAGTCCTGGCGCGGGGTTCTGGGTGACGAGCTGCAGCAGCCCTACTTCAAGGAGCTGACCGAGTTCGTCGAGGAGGAGCGGGCGAAGGGTCCCGTCTACCCGCCGCGCGAGGAGGTCTTCGCCGCGCTGGAGGCGACGCCGTTCGACCAGGTCAAGGTCTTCGTCCTCGGGCAGGACCCCTACCACGGCGAGGGCCAGGGGCACGGCCTGTGCTTCTCCGTCCGCCCCGGGGTGCGGATCCCGCCGTCCCTGCGGAACATCTACAAGGAGATGCGGGAGGAGCTGGGCTGGGAGTCCGTGCCGGACAACGGCTATCTGATGCCGTGGGCCCAGCAGGGCGTGCTGCTGCTCAACGCGGTCCTCACGGTCCGCGCCGGTGAGGCCAACTCGCACAAGAACAAGGGCTGGGAGAAGTTCACCGACGCGGTGATCCGAGCGGTCGCCGAGCGGCCCGACCCGGCCGTCTTCGTCCTCTGGGGCGGCTACGCGCAGAAGAAGCTCCGGCTGATCGACGAGACCCGGCACGTGGTGATCCAGGGTGCGCACCCGTCCCCGCTCTCCGCGAAGAAGTTCTTCGGCTCCCGTCCCTTCACCCACATCAACGAGGCGGTGGCGGCCCAGGGCCACGAGGCGATCGACTGGCGGATCCCGGACCTGGGCTGAGCACCCACAGAGGGCGCCTCGAAGCCGACCGGGAGCAACGCGCCCCGCCAGGGGCGCTGGGGGTACCCCCAGCCGGAGGCTGGGGGAGGAACTGCGCGATCAGCCACCGCCGGCCTGCGGTCCACCGCCGGCCCGCGGTCCCACGGCGCCGCCTGACGAGGAAATCCGGCGGCGCCGTCTAGCGTCGGCAGCACACAACGGCTTACAGCCCGGAGGGCCCCGTGGCGGAGCGACAGGAGCGTACGGCAGCCGACGCCGTGCTGACGCGGATCGGGCAGGTCGTGATACTGCACCACGCCGGGGACCGTGAGGAGGCCCGCCGGCGCCTGCTCGACCTGTGGGCGGAGCTCGGCGAGCACGGCGAGCCGGTGCACCGCTGCACCCTGGCCCACTACCTGGCCGACACCCAGGACGACCCGTCCGACGAACTCGCCTGGGACCTCAGGGCGTTGTCGGCGGCGGAGGAGGCGGAGGAGGCGGACGAGGCGGAGGGAGCCGCGGGGCTGCGCGGCTTCTACCCCTCCCTGCACCTGAACCTCGCCGCCGACTATGTGAAGCTCGGCCGTACCGACGCCGCCCGCAGCCACCTGGACCGGGCCCGCGGCACGGCCGCCGCACTCGGCGACGATGGGTACGGCAACGGGGTCCGGGCCGCGATCAGCCGCCTGGAACTACGGCTCGCGGATGACGGCGACCCGGGCGCCGACTCCTGGGGCCCACCGCGGCAGCGGCCGAAGTAGGGTCGCGCCGGCGTCTCAACGTCCGTACGTCTGCTCGCAGATCCGTGCCTGCGGACTGTCCGCGTCCCAGCCGCCGTACTGCTTGCCGAGGGCACACACGTCGGGCGCCTTCGGGACGGAGGGGGAGAGGCCGGGGAGGTCGGCCTGCGGGCTGTGCGACCGGGGCGCGCCGTGGGGGTGCGCAGTGGCGGCGCGCGGGGCCGCCGGGGCGCGGTGGGGGGTCGGGGGAGCGGGCGCGGGGGCGTGCGAGGCGGCCGGTGTGACGCGGCGGGCCGGGCGGGACGGGCCGACCATCTCCAGGGCCTCCTTGACCGGCGCCTGCACCACCCTCGGCTCGGCACTGCCGTCCGGGCGGGGCACCGACGGCAGCGAGGGCGCCGTACCCGGAGGCGGGCCGGGTGCCGCCGGGTGCTGGACCGTCACACAGCCGGAGAGGGCCGAGAAGGCTACGGTGACCAGGAGCGCTGCGGTGGTCGTCGTTCGATGCACCCGCGCAACTCTGCTGGGTCGGCGCGGAGGTTGACACCGTCGACAAGACTTTGGTGCCCCGCACGGGTGATCTCGCGCCCCGTACGGGGGACGGACGGGTGCCAGACTGACGTCAGTCGCCGGTCACGCCGTCGATCCGCTCCCGGATCAGGTCGGCATGGCCGTTGTGCCGGGCGTACTCCTCGATCATGTGGGTGTGGATCCAGCGCAGGCTGATCTGCTGCCCGGTGCGGCGGTGGCGGCCCTTTGAGAGGTCGTCCAGATCGAAGCCGGCCGCGGCCTGCCGGGCGGCCCCGATCTCGGCCTGCCAGGTCGCGTACGCCTCCTGCCAGGTGTCCGCCTCGGTGAGGTGGAACTCGGCGTCGGGGTCCTCGTCGCTGAAGTACAGCGGCGGCGCCTCCTCCCCGGCGAGGACCCTGCGGTACCAGGACCGCTCCACGTCGGCCATGTGCCGCACCAGCCCCATCAGGGACAGCGGGGACGGCTCCGCGGAGGCGGTCCGGAGCTGGGCGTCGGTCAGGCCCTCGCACTTCACCGCGAGGGTCTGCCGGTGGAACTCCAGCCAGCCCTCCAGCATGGTGCGGTCGTCGGCGTCCACGGCGGGCATACGGCGTTCGGTCGTCATGCCCGGCATCCTGGCCCACCGCGGGCCCCTCCCACCACGGATTATCGGCCCGTATGCTTCCCTTCAGGCAGGCGCGGGCAACCGCGGGCAACCACGTGGGGAGCGTCAGTGAAGGTCGGCTGCATCGGACTCGGCGACATCGCGCAGAAGGCGTACCTGCCGGTGCTGGCCGTGCAG
Organism: Streptomyces sp. NPDC028289; assembly: GCF_055565975.1. NCBI lineage: Bacteria > Bacillati > Actinomycetota > Actinomycetes > Kitasatosporales > Streptomycetaceae > Streptomyces > Streptomyces sp. NPDC028289. Next base: position 73,719 of record NZ_JBVHTI010000008.1, read on the forward strand.
CCGGGGCTCGAACTCCACGTCCAGACCCGCACCCCCGCCACCCTCGACCGGGTCGGCGACAGCCTCCACCTGCCCGCCGGCCGCCGGCACGCGACCCTGGACGACCTCCTCGCCCAGGACCTCGACGCCGCGTTCGTGCACGCGGCCACCGTCGCCCACCCCGAGATCGTCACCCGGCTGCTGGAGGCGGGCGTACCGACGTACGTCGACAAGCCCCTCGCCTACCGGCTCGCCGACTCCGAACGGCTCGTGGCGCTCGCCGAGGCGCGGAACGTGTCGCTGGCCGTCGGCTTCAACCGCCGCCACGCCCCCGGCTACGTGCAGTGCGCCGACCATCCGCGCGAGCTGATCCTGATGCAGAAGAACCGCGTCGGGCTGCCCGAGGAACCGCGGACGATGATCCTCGACGACTTCATCCACGTCGTCGACACCCTGCGCTTCCTCGCCCCCGGCCCGGTCGCGGACGTGACCGTCCGGGCCCGGGTCGCCGACGGCCTGCTGCACCACGTCGTCCTCCAGCTCGCCGGCGACGGCTTCACGGCGCTCGGCGTGATGAACAGGCTCAGCGGCTCGGCGGAGGAGATCCTGGAGGTGTCCGGCCAGGACACCAAGCGCCAGGTCCTCAACCTCGCCGAGGTGGTCGACCACAAGGGCCAGCCGACGGTCCGGCGGCGCGGCGACTGGGTGCCGGTCGCCCGGCAGCGCGGCATAGAACAGGCCGTGCTCGCCTTCCTGGACGCCGTCCGCGCCGGGAAGGTGCTCAGCGCCCGGGACGCACTGGCGACTCATGAGCTGTGCGAGCAGGTGGTACGAGAGGTTCGGCGGCGCTCCGGCGCAGCCTGACCGTCCGCACCCCCTCGGCCAGGCAGTACGCGGCCAGCACCAGCAGCGCGCCGTCCACCGGCCAGTCGCCGTACCGCACGAACGGGGTGACCCCGCGGGCGACCGGCACCTCGTAGACCCTGGCGGTGCTCGCGTCGGTGCCGAGCCACGGGCCGATCCGCTCGCCGCCCGGGCCGTAGACGGCGGAGACCCCGGTCAGCGTGGCGTGGACCATGGTGCGGCCGGTCTCGGCGGCCCGGAGCGCGGCCAGCGACGCGTGCTGCTCGGGGGCCCAGCTGTCCTGGAAGGAGGAGGTCGACGTCTGGCCGACCAGCACCTGCGCGCCGTCCTGGGCGAGATGCCGGCTCATGTCGGGGAACGCGGTCTCGAAGCAGATCATCGGGCCGATCCGCAGCCCGTGGCCGACGTCCATCACCACCTGCTCGGTGCCACGCCGCCGGTCCTCGCCGGCCGCCTTGCCGACCGAGGTGGCCCAGCCGAGCAGGGAGCGGGCCGGTATGTACTCGCCGAACGGAACAAGCCGCATCTTGTCGTACCGGTCCCCGGTCGGGCCGTCGGCGCCGACCAGCAGGGAGCTCTTGTAGATACCGGGCCGGTCGGAACGCCGGGCATCCACGTTGACCAGGATGTCCGCGCCGGTCTCGCGGGACAGCGCGGCGATCCGCCGAGCGAGGTCGGGCCGGTCCCCGAGGTCGTACCCGACGCTGCTCTCGCCCCAGACGATCAGATCGGGATGCTGCCCGGCCAGCTGCCGGGTCAGCTGCTCCTCCCGGTCGAACCGCCGGACGCCGCTGTCGGTGCCGTCGACGATGCCGGGCTGTACGACGGCGATCCGGACGTGCCCGTCGACATCCGGGCGCGGTGACCACGCCCAGGCGGCCGAGGTCGCGGCGGCCGTGGCCACCAGCGAGGCCACCGCCGGCAAGCGGGCCTCCCGCACGGATACCAGGACGGCGACCGCGACATTGACTGCCACCACCAGGAAGCTCAGCAGCCAGACCCCGCCGACCGAGGCCAGCCGCAGCGCCGGCGACACCTGCCACTGGGTCGCGCCGAGCATGCCCCACGGTCCGCCGAGCCCCTGCCAGGACCGCACCAGCTCCACCATCAGCCAGCCCGACGGCAGCACCAGCACCGCGGCCGCGGCCCGCCCCGGCGACGGCACCCCGCCCAGCAGCCGGCGCGTCACCCAGCCCCAGGGCGCCCAGAACACGCTCAGCAGACCGGCGATCAGGAAGATGAAGACGTGCAGGCTCGGCAGCAGCCAGTGGTGCACGGCGACCATGAACCCGAACCCGCCGCACCAGCCGTCGTACGCCGCCCGCCGCCCGGTCGGCGCCGAGCGCGCCAGCAGCAGCCACGGAACCAGCGCGACGTACGCGAACCACCACAGCGACGGCGCCGGAAAGGCCAGGACCGGCAGCGCGCCCGCGAGCGCCCCGACGCAGGAACGCCGCCACGGGGAGGTGAGCCAGCGCTCGACGGTCCTCATCCATCGCCTCCTGCCTGCGGGTCCTTCCAGTGTGCGGGACCCGCCGGGATCTCCGACAGGGGGCATGGGCGCGGGGTCAGTCGGACACGGCCACCGCACGCGGGTCGGGCAGCCTGCGCCACTTCTCCTCGACGACCACCTGACGCAGCCGCCAGCCGTCCGGGGTGCGCAGGAACGCGAAGGAGTAGCGGCCGCCGCACACGAAGTCCGGGGCGGTGGAGGCGCCGTCGCCGCCGGCGAAGCGCATGGGGTTGACGTAGTCGGCCTGCAGACGCGCGGTGTCGCCGGTGTCGTGGTCCAGGATCCCGAACCGCACCCGGCGGTTGACGATCAGATGCTGCCGCATCGAGAAGAGGGTCAGGTTCTCCGCGAGCCACCCGGCCACCTGCCCGGCATCGCCCTCTATCCCGCCGGCGGAGCGGTAGTCTGCCCGCCCGTCCGCCGTGAACAGCCTCCGGTACGCCGCCCAGTCCCCGTCGTCGACGGCCACCGCGTACTCGGTGACCATCTCGTCCACGGCCAGCCGGTCCATCACGGTCGCGAGCTCCACACGCTGCGTCATCGGCTCAGTGTTGGGCACGGGGCGGGCGGAGCCAAGGGGCCCGGGCGATATTCGGTGATGTTCGAACCGGACCGCCCTCCGGCCCCGGCCCGGGAACGGCCGGGGCATCGAACGGGAATCCGGGTTCCGTATCCGTGCCCGGCACGCGGACTCCACGTCACCGAGGAGGACCGGGGCGGGCGCATTCGACCTCGCGCATGCGCCCGAAGAAGTCGGCGAGCACTGTCCGGGGGCGACCAACTCCCGCGCGCCGCCGTCATAAGATCGTCGTCCGGTCGGTCCGAGGAGGTTTTCGATGGTGCGTCCCGTCACGGTGGTCACCGGTGGCAGCCGGGGTATCGGCGCCGCGACCTGTCTGCGGCTCGCGGCCGACGGGCACGATGTGGTGATCGGTTACGTCCGGGACGAGGACGCCGCCGAGGCGGTCGCGGAGGGGGTACGCAAGGGCGGGGCGCGCTGTGCCGTCGTCCGGGTGGACACGTCCGTGGAGGCCGATGTGGAGGGGCTGTTCGACACGGCGGAGCGGGAACTGGGGGCCGTCACCGGGCTGGTGAACAACGCCGCCGTGACCGGGCCGTTCGGGCGGCTGGCCGACGCGGAGACCTCGGATCTCCGCCGGGTGGTCGAGGTCAACCTGCTGGGCACGCTGCTGTGTTCGCGCCGTGCGGCCCGGTTGATGGCGGCCCGGGGGAGCGGCGCGATCGTGAACGTGTCCTCGGCGGCGGCCACCCTCGGCAGCCCCGGCGAATACGTCCACTACGCGGCGACCAAGGCGGCCGTCGACGCCCTCACCGTGGGCCTCGCGAAGGAACTCGGCCCCGACGGCGTGCGGGTCAACGCGGTGGCACCCGGTGTGATCGACACGGAGATCCACGCGGCGATGGGCGACCCCGGCCGAGCCGAACGGGTCGGTCACACCACGCCGTTGGGCCGCGCCGGCCGGCCCGAGGAGATCGCCGCCGCGATCGCCTGGCTGCTGTCCCCCGAGGCCTCCTACACGACCGGCACGGTGCTGCGCGTCTCCGGCGGCCGCTGACCCCTCAGCCGGTCAGGCCGCCTCGATGATCTGCTCGCGGATCGCCGCGGCCCACTCGACCACCAGCAGCTCGTACTCCGTCCGCTCCTGGGCCGACAGCGTTCCGCCCGCACGCAGCCACAGCGCCCGGATGTGCTCGTTGACCTCGGCAGCAGACCGCACGGAACCAGGGGTTCGGGAATCGGGGGACATACGAAACAGCGTAGGGGCAGGAACTGACCGTGCGCTACCGGGCCACTACGCAGACCGTATGGGGTTGGTCACGGGCGATACGGCGGGCGGGTGGCCGCGCCTTGGCTTTCGCCAGGCGGGTCGTCGGGGCTTCGGCCGGCCCTTGTGCCCCTGTGCGGGACTTCGCCCTTGCCGGAGCGGGTGCGGCGGCCCGAAACCCCAGGAAAGCAGCGGATGCCGGGGGTTGGCCGAGATGCGGCGCCCGGCCGTCGTCGCCTGATCGTTGCCCGGTCGTCCCTTCGTCGTCCCTTTGCGGTCCACCGACGCCAAGCCCGTCGTCACCCCGTCGGCAGCGCCGAGGCGAGCAGTGCGAGCTTCTCGGCGCTGCCGCTCCCCGGGTCCGGGTGGTAGACGACGAGCGTCTGGCCCGCCGCGCCGCTGACGTTCAGCCGCTCCCGGTTCAGTCGTAGCCGGCCGACCTGGGGGTGGTCGACGACCTTGGCCGCGCCCTCGCAGGACGCCACGTCGTGACGGGCCCAGAGACGGCTGAAGTGCGGGCTGGCGAGGGAGAGTTCGCCGACGAGCTCGATGACGCGCGGGTCGTCCGTGTCGGTCCCGACGGAGCGCCGGAAACCGGCGACCATGCCGGCACCGGCCTCCTCCCAGCCGGGGTGGAGGGCCTGCTCGGCGGGGTCGAGGAACATGTCCCGGAGCCGGTTGGCGCCGACCGAGAAACGCGGGGACAGCGCGGTCGCCAGGGCGTTGACGGCGAGGACGTCGAAGTAGCGGCCCTCGACCAGAGCGGGGAGCGGGAGAGCGGCGAGGAGCTGGGCGACGCCGGGCGGGACGGTCTCCTTCCGGGCGTGGCGCCGGCGCCGGCGGGGCCGCTCGGCGCCGAGGCGGAGCAGATACGCCGTCGCGTCCTCGTCGAGCCGCAGCACGCGCGCGAGGGACTCGAGGACCTGCACGGAGGGGTTGCGGTCGCGGCCCTGTTCCAGGCGCAGGTAGTAGTCGGCGCTGATGCCCGCCAGCATCGCGACCTCCTCCCGGCGCAGGCCCGGCACCCGCCGTACCCCCTGTACGGGGATGCCGACCTGCTCCGGCGTGACCAGCTCGCGGCGGGCGCGCACGTACGAGCCCAGCAGGTTCGGTTCGTCGGTCATCCCGCCACCGTAATGCGGCTACCGCGCTCGTGCCTGGTCCTGTCACCCCCAGGACCACCAGGGCTCTGCCCGCTCCGGGGCCGGGCCGCAAGCGTGGTGGGTGACGGCGACGAGCAAACCGAGGAGCACGATCATGTCGACGTATCTGCTGGTACACGGCGCCTGGCACAGCGGCGAGTGCTGGGAGCGGGTGGTCCCCCTGCTGGCGGCGGCGGGGCACCGGGTGTACGCGCCCTCCCTGACCGGCCATGGCGAGAAGGCCTCTCTGCTCGGCCCGGACGTCGGCCTCGACACCCACGTGGCCGACGTCGTCGGGCTGATCAGGGACGAGGACCTCACCGACGTCGTCCTCGTCGGACACAGCTACGCGGGGCTGGTCATCTCCTCCGCGGCCAACGAAGTCCCGGATCGCGTCGGGCACCTGGTCTATCTCGACGCGATGGTCCCGGAGCACGGCGAGACCGCGGCCGACGTCCAGCCCGCGACCCTGGGCCTGATCGAGAGGGCTCTTGCGTCCGGCAGCGGGTGGCGGGTTCCGCCGCTGCCCGAACTGCCGCCGCCCTACGGCCTGTTCGGGGTGACCGAGGCGGCGGACGTGGCGTGGCTGCGCGGCATGCTGTCCGACCAGGCGGTGCGCAGCATGCAGGAGCCGGTGCGGTTGGACGATCCCGCCGTCCGCACGATCCCCCGGACGCACATCCACTGCGTGGCGAACGTTCCGCAGGGCATCGTCCGCCGTCCGGTGCCCGCGACCGAGCAGGTGTGGGAACTGCCCACCGGCCACGACTGCATGATCACCATGCCGGCCGAACTCGCCGACCTCCTGCTCAAGCTGGGGTGATTGCGAGCGGATATTCGCTGGGCCCGGCAGCGGCGTGTCCGTAGGGTCGGCGTATGACGGACGACGAGAACCAGCGGGCCGTACTGGCGGCCGTCCACGCGGAATTGCGGCTCCTCGATCCCGAGGTGCGTGCCCGCCCGGACCTCGTCCTGGAGCTGCTCGACCCGGAGTTCACCGAGGTGGGGGTCTCCGGGCGGCGCTGGGACGCGACGTCGATCCTGACGGTGACCAGCGGCGGGTCGGTGTCCGCGGAGTCACCGGTCGAGGTGAGCGAGATGTCCGGGACCGTCCTGGCCCCGGGCATCGTGCACCTCACGTACTTCGCGGACAACCAGGGCCGCCGGGCGTGGCGCAGCTCCCTGTGGCGGCTGACGGAGACGGGCTGGCGCGTGTACTACCACCAGGGCACCCTGGCCGCCGCCCACGACTGAGCCCGGCTGAAGCCGTCGCGCCGGGTCGTCGGTCGTCCGCGGCAGTGTTGTGGCTGGTCGCGCAGTTCCTACCCCCAGCCTTCGGTCGGGGGTACCCCCAGCGCCCCTTTCGGGGCGTTGTCGGCTAGCTTGCCGACTCCGCCGCGTGTGGGCTCAGGACGTCCGCCGAGACCAGGGCGATGATGACGATGCCCAGGGCGATGCGGTACCAGACGAACGGCATGAAGCTCTTGTTGGAGATCCACTTCATGAACCAGGCGATCACCGCGTAGCCGGACGCGAACGCGATCACCGTGGCGAACAGGGTCGGGCCCCAGGCCACATGGCCCTCGCTCACCGAGTCCTTGACCTCGAAGGCGCCGGAGGCCAGCACCGCCGGGATGGCGAGGAGGAAGGAGTAGCGGGCCGCCGCCTCGCGCTTGTAGCCCATGAACAGGCCGCCGCTGATGGTGGCACCGGAGCGGGAGACGCCGGGGATCAGGGCGCAGGCCTGGCAGAGGCCGTAGATCAGGCCGTCCTTGACGCCGAGGTTCTCCAGCGTCTTGCGCTGCTTGGGGGCGCGGTGCCTGCCGCCCGTCTCGTCGCGGGCGGCGAGCCGGTCGGCGATGCCGATGACGACGCCGACGACGATGAGCATGGTCGCGGTGATGCGCAGGTCGCGGAACGGGCCCTCGATCTGGTCCTTCAACGTCACGCCCAGCAGACCGATGGGGATCGAGCCCACGATCACCAGCCAGCCCATCTGGGCGTCGTGGTTCCGCCGCATCGCCTTGTCGAACAGCGACCGGAACCAGGCCGAGACGATCCGCCCGATGTCCCTGCGGAAGTAGATCAGCACCGCGGTCTCCGTGCCGATCTGGGTGATCGCCGTGAAGGCGGCCCCCGGGTCCTTCCAGCCGGAGAAGGCCGCGGTCAGCCGCAGATGCGCGCTGGAGGAGACGGGCAGGAACTCGGTCAGCCCCTGGACGAGTCCGAGGACCAGCGATTCAAACCAAGACATGAAGGTACGGCGTCCCAGGGGTGAGGAAGGGGCTGGCGGTCGCGAGGGCGCAGGTGATCATTCGCGTGCAACCGCAGCGTAGCGGGCCGGGGTGACAGGGGGGACACAGGGGTTCGGCAGGCGGACCCGCGGCCACGGGGTGTTGACCGGCCAAGGTGCCGCCGCTTACGTTTCTGCAGGAGAAAGCGCTTGCTCCGCACATCGGGGTGCGGGTGCGGCGCACTCCGGGCGGGTTCGCCCATCGTCGGTTCACGCCCGAGGAGTGCTGATCACGTCCATGCCCCGCTCCCCCCGCTCCACGGCCCCCTTCGCCGGCCGCCGCATCCGGGCCGCCGTCGTCGGCGCCGGCGCCATCGGGCGCGGCTCCCATCTGCCCGCCCTCGCTCAGCTGGCCGCGGAGGGCGAGACCGAGGTCGTCGCCGCCGTCGACATCGATGCCACCGCCGTCGAGGCGATGTGCGCCGAGGCCGGCATCCCTCACGGCTACACCGACCTGGACCGGATGCTCGCCGAACAGCGGCCCGACCTGGTCACCATCGGCACCCCGCCGACCCTGCACCGGGACCAGACGGTGGCCGCGCTGCGGGCCGGCGCCTGGGTGTGGTGCGAGAAGCCGCCCGTGCCGAGCCTCGCCGACTTCGACGCGGTCGAGGCGGAGGAGGGGGCGGACGGCGGGCCGTACGCCTCGATCGTCTTCCAGCACCGCTTCGGCTCCGCGTCCACCCATGTACGGCGGCTGCTCGCCGAGGGGGCGCTGGGCCGCCCGCTGGTCGCCCACTGCCAGACCACCTGGTACCGGGACACCGCTTACTACGCGGTGCCCTGGCGGGGCCGCTGGGCGACCGAGGGCGGCGGCCCGGCGATGGGCCACGGCATCCACCAGATGGATCTGCTCCTCGACCTGCTCGGGCCGTGGAGCGAGGTGCGGGCGATGGCCGGCCGGCTGGTGCACGAGGTGGAGACCGAGGATGTCTCCACCGCCCTGGTCCGGTTCGCGAACGGCGCCCTGGCCACCGTCGTGAACAGCGTGCTCAGCCCCGACGAGGTGAGCCGCATCCGCATCGACTGCGAGCGCGCGACGGTCGAACTGACCCACCTGTACGGGCACGCCAACGACAACTGGCGCATCACCCCGGCCCCGGACGTCCCCGCCGACGAGGCGGCGGCCTGGCGGGACTTCGGCCCGGACGTGCCCAGCTCGCACCTGGCCCAGCTGCGCGAACTGATCGCCAGCATGCGGGCGGGGGAGCGGCCGCGCAGCAGCGGCGCGGACGGGCGTACCAGCCTGGAGCTGATCACCGCCCTGTACAAGGCGGCGTTCACCGACGTGACGGTCCGCGCGGGCGAGATCGGTCCGGGTGATCCTTATTACACGGCCCTGCACGGGAACGCCCCGGGCTGGGCGCCGGCCGCGCGCGAGGAGGTGTCCGCGTGAGCGGCGACCTGCGGATCACGCACACCCACGGCGACCGGGTCACCGTGACCGAGCCGGTCACCGGGGTGCAGCTCTTCTCGTACGTCTACCGGCCCGAGGCGGCCTGGGAGGCGCCGCGGCCCTACCTCCACCCGGTGCGCACCCTCGCCGGGGACGTCGTCACCGACTACCGCCCCAACGACCACCGCTGGCACAAGGGCATCTCCCTGACCGCCTCGCACCTGTCGGGCGCGAACCTGTGGGGCGGCAACTCCTATGTCCACGGCCAGGGTTACGTGGCCATCCCGGAGCGCGTCGGCTCGATGCGGCACGCGGGCTTCGACGAGCTGTCGTCGGCCGACGGCCGACTGGTCGTGGCGGAACGGCTGACCTGGCATCCGTACGACGGGACGCTGTGGGCGGAGGAGCGGCGCCGCATCGAGGTCCACGACGTGGACCCCGATGCGCGTTCCTGGGCGCTCACCTGGACCAGCGCGATCACCAACCGCCGTGCCGAACCGCTGCTGTTCGGCAGCCCGACCACGGCCGGGCGTGAACAGGCGGGCTACACCGGCCTGTTCTGGCGCGGCCCGCGCGCCTTCCGGGACGGCCGGATCGTCGGCCCGCAGGGGGAGGGGCCGGAGTCCATGGGCTCCCAGTCCCCCTGGCTTGCCCTGTCCGGCGAGCACGACGGCGCCGACGGCCATGCCACCGTCGTCTTCGAACACGCCCCGGAGAACGACCACTCGGGCGTCCACGGCAGCCACCCCGCCCACTGGTTCGTGCGCAACGACCCGTTCGCCGGCATCGCCCCTTCCTGGGCCTTCCACGACGAGCTGGAACTGGCCCCGGGCGACACCCTCCGGCGCCGCTACCGGGTCGTCGTCGCCGACGGCGCCTGGGAGCGCGCGGAGATCGCCAAGTACCTGGAGGCGCATCCCTGGTGAGGGCCGGGGAGTAGTACCGCTCAGGCGGCTTCCGGTCCGGTGACGGTCCAGCCCGGTGCCTGCGGGTGGGCCGTCGAGTCCCCGTGCCGCACCGGATCGCCGCAGGCCGCGCAGGTGACGACCGGGGTGAGGGTCTTCCCGCAGCCGTGCTCGATCACCATGGGGCGGTCGCCGTGCGGGTGGAGGTGGCGGTCGCCCCAGGCCATCAGGGTCAGCAGGACCGGCTCCAGTTCGAGCCCCGCCTGCGTGGCCAGGTACTCGAAGCGCTGCGGCCGCTCGCTGTAGACGCGTTTGGTGAGGATCCCCGCGTCGACGAGCCGGCGCAGCCGGGTGGCCAGGATGTCGCGGGGTGCGCCGATGTTGCGCACCAGCTGGTCGAAGCGGCCGTTGCCCAGGCACACCTCCCGCAGGACCAGCAGGGAGTACTTCTCGCCGACGAGTGCCAGGGCGTCGGCGATCGAACACGGGCGGGGGTCCTTGGGGGCGGCCATGAGGCCAGTCTAGTGGAGGGTTGGATTTCCAAACCCTCGGGGTTATGGTGGGTTCGGTTTTCCTACTCACCGGTAATCGAGACTGGCAATCGAGGTCCCCGAGATGCGTGACGCAGTCATCGTCGAAGCCGTGCGCACCCCCGTCGGCAAGGGCAAGCCGAACGGGTCCCTGGCGCACGTCCACCCCGTCGAACTCCTCGCCCACACCCTGCGCACCCTCGTCGAGCGCTCCGGCGTCGACCCCGCCCTCGTCGACGACGTGATCGGCGGCACCGTCGACCAGGTCGGCGAGCAGGCCATGAACACCACCCGGTACGCCCTTCTGTCCGCCGGTTTCCCCGAGACCGTCCCGGCGACCACCGTGGACCGCCAGTGCGGCTCCTCCCAGCAGGCCGTGCACTTCGCCGCGCAGGGCGTCATGTCCGGTGCCTACGACATCGTGATCGCCTGCGGCGTCGAGTCGATGAGCCGGGTGCCGATGTGGTCCAACGTGCCGGCCGGCAAGGACCCCTTCGGCCCCGGAGTCGCCGCGCGCTACCCGGAGGGCCTGGTCCCGCAGGGCATCAGCGCCGAGCTCATCGCCGCGAAGTGGTCGATCAGCCGCGCGGAGATGGACGCCTTCGCGGTCTCCTCGCACCAGAAGGCGGCGGCCGCGTGGGCGGCGGGACTGTTCGACGCGCAGGTGGCTCCGCTGGACGGTGTCGCCCGCGACGAGTCGGTACGGCCCGGCACCACCGCCGAGGTCCTCGCCGGGCTCAAGCCCGCCTACTACGACCCCGGCTTCGCCGAGCGGTTCCCGCAGATCGAGTGGAACGTCACCGCGGGCAACGCGAGCCCGGTCAACGACGGCGCGTCCGCGGTGCTCATCACCTCCGCGGAGACCGCGGCGAGGCTCGGGCTGCGGCCACTGGCCCGCCTGCACGAGTTCGCCGTCACCGGCTCCGACCCGTTGCTGATGCTGACCGGCGTGATCCCCGCGACGGAGAAGGTGCTGCGGCGGGCCGGGCTCGGCATCGGGGACATCGACCTGTTCGAGGTCAACGAGGCGTTCTCCAGCGTGGTGCTGGCCTGGCGGCAGGAGACCGGGGCCGATCTGGCGAAGGTGAACGTGAACGGCGGGGCCATTGCTCTGGGGCATCCGCTGGGGGCCAGTGGGACTCGGCTGACCACGACGCTGGTGCATGCGATGCGGGAACGCGGCGCTCGCTTCGGGCTTCAGACGATGTGTGAGGCGGGCGGGTTGGCCAACGCGATGATTCTGGAGGCTGTGAGGTAGGGGGGCGGGTGCCCAATGGGGTGCCGCGTGGTGTCGGTGGACGGCTGCCGCGCCGTCGGGGCTGGGCGCGCAGTTCCCCGCGCCCCTTACGGGGCGCTGCAGTTGCGGGGCGCTGTAGCTGTGGGGCGTTATCGCCTGGGGCGTAGGTGGTGGCGTTTTCTCCAGGCCACGACTGCTCCGGCCACCGCCGGGACGACGATCGCCGCCACCGAGATCAGGAACACCGGGGACGTCGGGGTCGAGGCGCGGGCGCCTGCCACTACGTAGGCGGCGACGTTCGGGATCGAGCCCAGGGCCGTGGCCACCAGGAACGGTGTGCAGCGCATGCGGGAGACGGCTGCCGCGTAGTTCGCGGCCCAGAACGGGACGCCTGGGAACAGGCGTACCGCCAGCATCGAGCGGAAGCCGTGCCTGCTGAACTGGTTGTCCGCCGCCTTCAGGAGCCGGCCGCGCAGCAGCGGGCGCAGGGCCTCCTGGCCGAGCATCCGGCCGAGCACGAAGGAGATCCACGCCCCGAGCACGGTGCCGGCCATGGCCGCGCCCATGCCCAGTGCCGAGCCGAACAGCGCGCCGGCCGCCAGGTTCAGGATCGGCCGGGGCACGAACGCCACCGTGATCAGGCCGTATGCCACCGCGAAGACCACCACCGCGGTGGTGCCCGCCACATGGGGCGGCCAGCCCTGCGTCATCAGCTTCTGGGGCTCGAAGAGCAGGACCGACGCCCCGGCCGCCGCCAGCAGCGCGACGAGCAGGGACAGCCGGGACCACGGCGACAGCAGCACGCGTGTGCAGCGTGCGCCGAAGCTGATCGGAGCGGGCACGGCGATGGTCAGCTCCTTGGCGGCGGCCCGGGGAGAGGCCGTGGCGGTGCCAGAGCGGTTGGCATCGAGCATTCGGTGACACTAACCGAAGCCGATGTGTGATCGCCGTATGGATCCTGTCCCTCGGGTGAACCGGAGCCGCGGAAAACCGTTCGACGTGGGGTGACGCGTCGGTCATGATCTGTGTCATGTTCCGGTTCGCCTTCCTCGTCGCAGCATCCGCAGTCGCGGATGCGCCGAAGGCTGCCGTTCCCGTTCTCGCGGCCGCTGTCGACGGCGCCCGAAGCTGACCCTCCCCGGAAAGTCCGGCGGACCCCGCAGGGGGAGGGTCGGCCAGTTCCTCGGGGTCCCCGCTCTTCCTTCGGACAAGCTTCGAGGTACAGCCATGCCCAAGACGGCATACGTCCGCACCAAACCGCATCTCAACATCGGCACGATGGGCCATGTCGACCACGGCAAGACCACCCTGACCGCCGCCATCACCAAGGTCCTCGCCGAGCGCGGCACCGGCACGTTCGTGCCGTTCGACCGCATCGACCGGGCCCCCGAGGAGGCCGCCCGCGGCATCACCATCAACATCGCGCACGTCGAGTACGAGACCGACACCCGGCATTACGCCCATGTGGACATGCCGGGCCATGCGGACTACGTCAAGAACATGGTCACCGGGGCCGCGCAGCTGGACGGCGCGATCCTCGTCGTCTCCGCGCTCGACGGGATCATGCCGCAGACCGCCGAACACGTGCTGCTCGCCCGGCAGGTGGGCGTCGACCACGTGGTGGTCGCGCTGAACAAGGCGGACTCGGCCGACGAGGAACTGGTCGAACTCGTCGAGCTGGAGGTCCGCGAGCTGCTCAGTTCGCACGGCTACGGCGGTGACTCCCTGCCCGTCGTACGGGTCTCCGGGCTCAAGGCGCTGGAGGGGGACCCGCGTTGGACGGCGTCGATCGAGGCGCTGCTCGACGCGGTGGACACCTACGTGCCGATGCCCGAGCGGTATCTGGACGCGCCGTTCCTGCTGCCGGTGGAGAACGTGCTCACCATCACCGGGCGCGGGACCGTCGTGACCGGTGCGATCGAGAGGGGGACCGTGCGGGTCGGGGACCGGGTCGAGGTGCTCGGCGCGGACGTCGAGACGGTCGTCACCGGCCTGGAGACCTTCGGGAAGCCGATGGACGAGGCGCAGGCCGGGGACAACGTGGCGCTGCTGTTGCGGGGCGTGCCCCGGGACGCGGTGCGGCGGGGGCATGTGGTCGCGGCGCCGGGGAGCGTGGTGCCGGCCCGGCGGTTCTCGGCGCGGGTGTACGTCCTGTCGGGGCGTGAAGGGGGTCGTACGACTCCCGTCTCGACGGGGTACCGGCCGCAGTTCTACATCCGTACGGCGGATGTGGTCGGGGACGTCGACCTCGGCGAGACGGCGGTCGCCCGGCCCGGGGACACGGTGGAGATGACCGTGGAGCTGGGGCGGGACGTGCCGCTGGAGGCGGGGCTGGGGTTCGCCATCCGTGAGGGCGGCCGGACCGTGGGGGCGGGGACCGTGACCTCCGTGGAGTGAGGGGGCCGTGACCTCCGTGGTGGGAGGTCGCTGTGTGTGGGGGACTGCGGGCCGGTGGGGGCCGGTCGCGCAGTTCCCCGCGCCCCTGCGGAGGCATCGGCGTCGCACAATGGAGAAGTGAACGAATCCATACCCGTCGTCCGGGTCACCGAGCACGGGACCGCCAAGCTGATGCCCGATGTCGATCGGGAGCGGGCCTGGTTGCTGACCGTCGACGGGGCGCCGCAGTCGTACGTGGATCTCGACGAGCCGACGCATCTCGAGTTCGAGTACGCCCGGCGGCTCGGGTATGTGCTGGACGCCGTGGCGGAGGCCGGTGTGCCTCTGGACGTGCTGCATCTCGGCGGCGGTGCCTGCACGCTTCCCCGGTACGTGGCGGCTACCCGGCCCGGGTCCCGGCAGGATGTCGTGGACGCCGACCGGGAGCTGCTGGACCTGGTCACCGAGCATCTGCCGCTGGTGGACGGCACCGGGATCGCCCTGCACGCCGCCGATGCGCGGGGCTGGCTGGAGGCGGCGCCCGGGGACTCGGCCGACGTGATCGTCGCCGACGTCTTCGGCGGGTCCCGGATCCCCGCGCATCTGACCTCGCTGGGGTACGCGAGGCAGGCGGAGCGGGTGCTGCGGGGCGACGGGGTCTACCTGGCCAACCTCGCGGACTCGGCCCCCTTCGGCTTCCTGCGCTCCCAACTCGCGACGTTCGCCGCCGTCTTCGAGGAGCTGGCGCTCATCGCCGAGCCCGGCGTGCTGCGCGGGCGGCGGTTCGGGAACGCGGTGCTCATCGCCTCGCACCGGCCGGTCGACGCGGGTGCGCTGGCCCGTCGTACGGCTGCCGACGCCTTCCCGGCGCGGGTCGAACACGGGCCCGCGCTGCGGGAGTTCGTCGGCGCTGCCCGGCCGGTCGGGGACGCGGACGCCGTACCGTCACCCGAGCCCCCCGGCGGAGCGTTCGGGATCGGGTGAGGCGGCCGACGGCCGGGTGGTGACGGGGACCGTGCGGCGGGTGAGGTCGCGGACGTCCGGGACGAGGAGCACCGCGGCCGTGACGGCGACGACCAGGCCGGCGCAGCCCCACAGGGCCGGGCCCCGGCCGAAGGCCTGCTCGGCGGGGCCGGCCAGCGCCATCGCCAGGGGCAGCAGGGAGACGGAGCCGAACCAGTCGTACGCCGAGACCCGGGAGAGCTTCTCCTCGGGGATCTCCTGGTGCAGCGCGGTCATCCAGGAGACGCCGAAGACCTCGACCGTCGTGCCCGCCACGAACATCACCGCACAGAGGACTCCCACGGGGGCCGGCACCGCGAGCGCCGCGGAGGGGAGCGCGAGCGGGAAGACGCAGAGGGTGCCGACGAACAGGAGCCGGCGGGGTTTCCAGCGGGTCATCAGGAGGGCGCCGGCCACCGTACCCGCGCCGAACGCGGCCAAGGCCAGGCCCCAGGGGCCGGCTCCGCCCAGGCTGTCGCGAGCCACCAGCGGGCCGTAGACCGCGTCGGCGGCGCCCACCACCGCGTTCGCGATCGAGAACTGCACGACGATCCCCCACAGCCAGGGACGGACCGTGAACTCCCGCCAGCCGTCCCGGAGATCGGCCAGCATCCCGTCGCCCGGTTCTCGCGGCGCGATGTGGCTGACGTCGAGGAACGAACGCAGCACACCGGCGACCGCGAACGCCGCCGCGTCCACCGCCAGCACCCAGCCGGGGCCCACCGCCGCCACCAGCGCGCCGCCCAGGGCCGCGCCCCCGAGGGCGGCGCTCTGCATCGCCATCCGGAACACGGCGAAGGCACGGCTCGCCTGTTCGCCGCTCACCGAGGACAGCAGCATGCCCTCCGCCGCCGGGCTGAAGAACGCCTGGCCGGTGCCGCCCAGCGCGGTGAGCAGCATCATCTGCCACAGGCGGGGGTCGCCGGTGAGTACGAGGACGGCGAAGGCGCCCTGCGAGAGGAAGTTGAGGGCGTTGGCCGCGACCATCACGCGGTGGCGGGGGAAACGATCCGCCACGGCGCCGCCGACGAGCAGGAACAGCACCAGCGGGAAGGTGCGGGCGGCGGCCACCAGACCGACGTCCCCGGCGTCGCCGCCCGCGTCCAGCACCGCGAACGCGGCGGCGATCAGGGAGCCGTTGGCACCCAGGCTCGTCACGATCGTCGCCGCGGTCAGCAGGCTGTAGTTGCGGCCCGCCCAGGCGGGTCTGCGCAGGCGGGAGGCGGTGCCGGGGGTGCTGGAGGGGCCGGGGAAGTCGGAGGCGGAGGTCACCGCCCGACTATCCCCGCCGGGAGCCCGCCCTGCCAACCCGATTCCCGGGCATCCCGTCCTCCGGCATCCGGGCCTCCGGCATCCGGGCCTCCGGTGTCCGGGCCTCCGGCATCCGGGCCTCCGGCATCCGGGCCTCCGGTGTCCGGGCCTCCGGCATCCGGGCCTCCGGCATCCGGGCCTCCGGCATCCGCCCTTCCAGTGTCCGGGCCCCGGCCGTGGTCAGCTCCCGGTCGGGGTGCCGTGCAGCCGGACCGTGCTGAGGATCTTCATGATCGTCGCCGTCGGGACCTCGCCGTTCACTCCCTCGGCGCCGTAGAAGTCCCACGACACCAGGTCGCCGGCCGAGTTCTCGAAGCCGAAGGTGATCGCCTTGCCGTCGCTCGCGCACTTGCCCTTCTGCGGGCTGTTCGTCGAACGCGCCCAGGCGTAGGCGCCCTTGAGACCCGACGCGGTGGTGTACGCGGTGGCCTTCTTGTCGTGGGTGATGGTCTTCTTGTCCGGGTACGTGTAACCGCCGTACACCCACCAGGGGACCTCCCGGACGGCCGCGTCGCCCGGGGTCTTCGCGCCGCTCTCGCCCTTGGTGCCCACCCCCGCCAGGGACGTGTCCTCGGTCCTGCCGTCCTTGTCGTCGTCGCTCGTGCACCACTTCGACTTGTACTGGGCGGGCGCCGACATCGTGATGATCGGCTTGCCGTCCCTGTCCTCGAAGCCGACGGACGTCCCCGGGGTGAGGACCTCCCAGTCGGCCGGCACGTCGAAGGCCGTGCCCCACTTGGGGTTCACGACGGTCTTCCAGCCCGCGATCGTCGGCTTCTCGGTCTCGTCGCCCCCGCGCGGATCGTCGTCGGCCGACGTGGAGGCCGAGGCGGAGGCGGTGACGGTGGGCGAATGGCTCACCTGCTGGTTCTTGCCGGAGTCCGCCTTGTCGTCCTTCTTGCCGCCGAGGACCAGGAAACCGGTCACGCCGGCCGCCACCACGACGGCCGTCGCCGCGATGATCGCGACCAGCTTCGTGCGGTCGCCGCCACCGCCCCCGCCCTGCGGCGGCTGCGGAGCGCCGACGGGCCCGGGCGGGCCCCACTGCGGCTGCTGCCCGTACCCGCCCTGCGGCGGATACTGCTGGTAGCCGGGCTGCTGGTACGGATTCGGCTGCTGGTAACCCGGTTGCTGATACGGGTTGTTCTGCGGGTACTGCTCGCCCCCTGGCGGCTGCTGTTCTGGCCACATGGCTCGTAACCCTAGTGCCGGCCGGTCCGGCCGAAGGCGCGGGCGGGGGCCTGGCCTATGACAACGGTCATAACACCGCTTCTGGTCAGGCTCTGCTACTCGCTAGTAACATGCCCGTCATGAGCACTGACCAGATGTCGATCGGCGAGATGCTCGCCGCCACGGTCCCGATGGTCCGGACCCTCAACCTGGAGTACCTGGAAACCACTCCGGAGCGGGCGGTGCTGTCCCTTCCGGACCAGGGCGACTTCCACAACCACATCGGCGGCCCGCACGCGGGCGCGATGTTCACCCTCGCCGAGTCCGCGAGCGGCGCGATCGTGCTGGCCGCCTTCGGCGACCAGCTCTCCCGGGCCGTGCCGCTCGCCGTCAGCGCCGAGATCGCCTACAAGAAGGTCGCCCTCGGCCCGGTCAAGGCCACCGCGACCCTGGGCCGCCCGATCGCCGACGTCGTCGCGGAGCTGGACGAGGGCAAGCGCCCCGAGTTCCCGGTCGCCGTCGCCATCACGCGCGAGGACGGCGCGGTCACCGGTGAGATGACCGTCGTCTGGACGCTGCGTCCCAACGGCTGACCGGCCGGCCCTGCGCCGACGGCAGTCGGCACCCGGCATTCGACACCTGGTGTTCGACCCCGGCAGCCGGGGCTCAACGGCGGTGTCGGATGCCGGACGGGGTGAGCGTCGTCGGACCCTCACCCCGTCGGCCGTCGAGGGGCGCTCAGGCGGCGCGGCTCTCCTCGCGCCCGGTCCCCGTCTCCTCCAGGCCTGCCACGAACTCCCTGAGCCAGGCCGTGAACTCCGGCCCCAGGTCCGGACGTTCGCAGGCGAGCCGGACCACCGTGCGCAGGTAGTCGGCCTTGTCGCCGGTGTCGTAGCGCAGCCCGTCGAAGACCACCCCGTGCACCGTGCCGGCCGCTGCCAGGTCCTGCAGTGCGTCCGTCAGCTGGATCTCGCCGCCGCGGCCGGGCGCGGTCCGCTCCAGGACGTCGAACACCTCGGGGTCGAGGACATAGCGGCCGATGACCGCGTAGTTGCTGGGTGCCTTCTCCGGGGACGGCTTCTCCACCAGGCCGGTCACCCGGACCACGCCGTCCTCGCCGGTCGGCTCGACGGCGGCACAGCCGTAGAGGTGGACCTGTGACGGGTCGACCTCCATCAGTGCGACGACACTGCCCTGGTGGCGGTCGCGGACGTCCAGCATCTGGCTGAGCAGGGTCTCGCGGGCGTCGATCAGGTCGTCGCCGAGGAGCACCGCGAAGGGCTGGTCGCCCACGTGGTGCCTGGCGCACAGGACCGCGTGGCCGAGGCCCAGCGGGTCGCCCTGGCGGATGTGGTGGATGTCGGCGAGCCGCGCGGGATCGCGTACGGCGTCCAGGCGCACGGTGTCGCCCTTGGCGGCCAGCGCCTGTTCCAGCTCGAAGGCGTGGTCGAAGTGGTCCTCGATGGCCCGCTTGTGCCGGCCGGTGACCATGAGGATGTCGTCGAGCCCGGCCTTGGCGGCCTCCTCGACGACGTACTGGATGGCCGGCTTGTCGACGACCGGCAGCATCTCCTTCGGCGTCGCCTTGGTGGCGGGCAGGAACCGGGTGCCGAGCCCGGCGGCCGGGACGACCGCCTTGCGGACCGACCGGGGGGACGAGGGGGCGGGGGAGGGGTGGGGGGCGATCATGCGGCACATGCTGGCCCACCGGGATGAGAGGGGGCCGGGAGAAACGTGGGAGGCGGCTGTGGAACCCGGCGTTCCGCCGCGGGTGACCCCGGCCGTCCGTGAGTTGAAGATTTCGTGTGCCACCGGGTCCCCGGCGCACACAAGTTGAACCTGTGCGACCGCTGAATCCGGACCGGATGCGGATACCGCCGGTAACTTATCTGAATACGCGGTTTTTTGAACCTGAGTCACCTCAACTTCTTGTTTCCTGCGAGACCTGTGTGCAAAGGTGAGCCACCCCGCGGGAGGGCCCACAGAACGGTACGGCCGTCAGACCGGCCGTTATGGACCCCAAAAGGTACGCACCAATCAGCACTGCATTCCGTCAGGGCGCCATTTCGCATGCCGTCCTGCGGCTCGGAAGGAAATGGTTCAGTGCAATCCCCCTACCCCCCACGCCCGCCCTACCCGCCTCGCCCCGGTTCGACCCCGGGGGAGTCCGACCGCAATCTCATCGCCCAGCTCACCGGCGCCCCCGCGGCCAGGCATCATGCCGTCGCCCTGCTGCTGGCCCGGCACTGGCGTGCCACCTGCGACTACGCCGTGGTCTGCCTCGCCGCCGCCACGCCCACCGCACAACTCGTCGCCAGTGCCGCCTTCGAGCGGGTCCTCGGCAGGCTGGCCGGCGGTGCGGTGGGCGGCGCCCTGCGTCCGCAGCTCCTCGTGGCGGTACGGGAGACCGTCCGCGCGTGGGCCGCCGACGAAGCCGTATCGGTGGTCGCGCCGGAACTGCGCAAGACCACCGGCGGCCGCGGACTCAGCGCCGCGAGACCCGGCACCCCCGAAAGACGGCAACTCGCCGAACGTGCTTTCCAGGCTCTTCCGGGAGCCTCGCAATGCCTCCTCTGGCACACCGAGGTCGAAGCCGAACCCATAAACATACCCGCTGGTCTGCTGGGCGTCGACACCGCTACCGCGACCGCCGCACTCGACGAGGCCCGCGAACAATTCAGGACGGGATTGGTGCGCGCCCACCGGGAACTCGCGCCCTCGAAGGAATGCCGCTTCTACAACCGGCTCCTCGACCTCCCCATTCGCCGGGGCGGCGCTCTGCTCCCGGATGTGCAACGGCATCTCACCGACTGCCGGTACTGCCGGCACGCCGCCGAACAACTCAGCCATTTCGACGGCGGCCTGGGGGTGCTGCTCGCCGAGACCGTGCTCGGCTGGGGCGCCCGCCGCTATCTCGACTCGCGGCCCGGACCCGGCGCGGTCGTCGAGGCCTGGCCCGCCGGAGGCGAGGCCGCGCGCGAGGCAGTGGTGCCCGGCGGACGGCACCGCATCGTGACCGGGAGCGGACGGCGCAAGGCCGTGCTGGCCGGTGCCGGCCTGGTCTCCCTGGCACTCCTCGCCACCGTACTCGTGGCCAAGGGCTGGTCCGACGACGGCGGTGTCCCGCGCCCCGGCACCACCTCCTGGGGAGCCCCCGGCGGCGGCACCACCCGGTCCGGCCCCGCCGTGAACCCGCCCTCCTCGACTTCCCCGTCCCCGGCCTCGGCGGGCGAGCCCGTCGAGATCGCCCACGGCAGGCTGCGCAGCCTCGACGCCGGGCGCTGCGTCGACGTGCGCGGGGGCAGGGTGCGGACCGGGGCCGAACTGCGGCTCGGCCCGTGTTCGGACGCCGGGTCGCAGCAGTGGTCGTACCAGGACGACGGCATGCTGCGCAGCGCGCTCGACCCCACCCTCTGCCTCGTCGCCGACCCCGGTGCGCACAGCGTCGTGGTCGCCGGCTGCCTGGTGCACGCGGGGGAGGTGTCGTACGACCTGACGGTGCGGGGCGAGCTCGTGCTCCGCTGGGACAAGGGCCTCGTGCTGGCAGCGGACGGCACGCGGGTGGTCGTGGCCGGGCGGAACGGGTCGGTGCGGCAGCGGTGGGAGATGGTGTCCGCGAGCGGCGGTGTGTCGGTGACGCCGAAGACCACGCCTCCCGCACCATCCGTGCCGGGCAGGACCGGGCCGACGGGGATCCTTGTGCCCCCGCCCGTTCCGGAGGAGCAGTCCGCCGAGCCGCAGGAGCCCTACGGCACCCGGGTCGCCCAGGCCGGGGACCGACACCCTCCCGCCGCCGTCAAACCGACCGTGCCCCACGAGCCCGAGAGCCCGGGCCCGGGTCCGGCCGACGAGGCCCTGGACTCTGTGCCGGCCACCGTGACGGACGTCCTGGACTCCGTTCCCGACGTCGCGAACGTAGCGGGCCGCCTGCTCGGCTGATGCCGGATGGGGCCGGTCGGTCGAGCGCCGCGGAGCGCCGGCGGTCGGTTGCGGCACAGCCGTTCGACCGCCCGGTCGGCGGCGACTGCCTGCCGCAGGCGGTCGACGACCGCGGGCAGGCGCGCGGCGGGCAGGCGCGCGGCGGGCAGGCCATCCACCCGAACCCGGCGCCGAGGGGGCGTACTGCAGCACCCCTTCGTCGTGGGGCCCCCAGCCAGGGTCCCGAAGTTCATTCGCCAGATGCGGCCGAGGGCCGAGGGCGACATCGGCACCGGGGGTGCTTGGTCAGCGGTGGCTCTGAGCGGGGGTGTGGGCTCGCAGAGAGTCACTTTCGACTCGCCGACCAGTCCGGTCAGGCGCGCGACCTCGGTATCGGTCAACTGCTCGGCAATCCGAGAAGCGCCGGAAGCGAAAGCGGAAGCATCCAAGCCCATATTTTCGCATCCCCCCGTTGCGGAGCCGCTCAGTCGTCGATGGCAAAGATCAACCTCCCATGACACAGGACACTCCTGGCACGGCTGCGTGACCGGCCGGCACCAAGGTCGGCCGGACAGTCACGCGAGCGATGGCCACCGGTCGGCGGCCCACTCCGGCCATCCTGACCACCCAGGAGGCGGACCTCCTAGCTCATGTCCGTCGAGCTCCGTGGCGTCGGGCTCCTCGAACACCGTCCTCCAGTGCAAGAGGTCCGCCTCGCTCATCACGAAGGTCTGGTCAGGGGTGGTCGACTGGCGATGGGCGATCCGAGCACGTTGGGTCTCATGGTCCACCGGCACGTACACGAGTTGACAGGACGCACCCGCAGACATCACCAACCAGTGGATCGCGGACCTCTCGTCACGAGACCAGCATCCGAAATCCAGGACCACGTTCGTTCCCAGCTTCAGCGCCTCCAGACCCAGCCAGAGCAGGCGTCCTTCCAGCACATCGCGCTTCCCGGCCGGCTGTGGATCGCCGAACAGCGGGAGCATCCACTCATCCGGCGTCAGCCGCAGCCCGTTGTGCTCCTCGGCCACCTGTCGAGCTCTCGTGGTCTTTCCGGCCCCGGGCAGGCCAACCGTCAGGAACAACGTCGTCACGCCGGGATCTTGTCACGAAGGCCAGGTGATCACGGCGTGAGCCAAAGGCGGATCGAAGCCACGGTGACGGTGCCGTGGAAGACACAGGCCCGCATGTCGAATCTCGTGGCCACGGCCCGGGACTTCTTGAGCGCGTTGATCGGCGGGAGGAGTACGCCTTGTCTCAGCCGAGATGGTCAGGCCGAGTCCGTGGACGCCCGCCGTCCAACACGGAGGCCGGACTTCGGCAGATGCGGCTTCAGCCGGACCCATCGTCTCTTGTGCGATCTCCCCGCCCCATGCGCATGCCAACGAACCAGGACCGAGACGGTCACGAGATCCGCCGGACAGGCCCTAGTCTGCTACTTGCGTCGCTGCCTGCGCCGCGTGGACACGTTCGACAGGACCAGGACAGGACCAGGACGGAACCATGCCGGGAGAGATGTCGCCCACCGGGAAGCAATCCGGCCCCGGCTCGCCGCCCGAGCTGCGGGCGTCGCACGCCGACCGGGACCGGGTGGTGGACGTGTTGCGTGTCGCGGCCGGGGACGGCCTGCTGACCGCGGAGGAGTTGGACGAGCGCCTGGAAGCCGCCCTGTCGGCGCGGACTCTGAGCGAACTGGCCACGCTCACTGCCGACTTGCCGCCCATATCGGCTGAGGTCGGGGTACTCGGGGCGGAAGTCAAGGACGTGGTGCGGATCGAGCAGGTCCACAGCGGCGCGGTCAAGCGCGTGGGGCGCTGGGTGGTACCGCGCAGGCTGGAGCTCGCGGTGACCTACTGCGAGGTCACGCTCGACTTCACGGATGCGGTGATCACGCACGACACCCTGCGGATCGACGTGGCCATGACGGGGAAGGCGCTGACGCTGATCACGAGGCCGGGCATCGTGGTCGATGCCGACGGTCTGCAACTGGTGCACACCAAGGTCAAGTACCGCCAGTCGCCGACGAGTCCGGCAACGCCGGTCACTCTGCGAGTAGAACTGGTCGGCCAGAAGGCCCACGGTCGCGTGGTGGTGCGGCCCCCGCGCCGGACGCTCGCGCAGTGGCTGCTGCGCAGGCCCGCATCCCGTCCCGTGGGCGCCTGACTCCGGCCGGGACGGCCCCGGCGGCAATCTCTTACTGCCCCGGCGACGGAGTCCGGCCCGGCGGCTTCGGTGCTGACCCTGCCCACCGCACTGCGGCTCGACGAGCGCGGGGTCGTCCACGCCGAGCCCCGCGGCACGGGCTGGCGGCAGGTGGCTTCGCTCGCCCTGACGGAGCTCTACCAAGCGCAGTGCACCGACACGCTGCGCCGCCTGAAGTCCTGCCGCAACCCCCGCTGTCTGACCGCCTTCTACGACCGCTCCCGCAACAACAGCGGCGTCTGGCACGACGTCCACGTCTGCGGCAACGCGGCCAACCTGCGCAACTACCGTGCGCGCAAGCGGGCGGGCGCGGACCGGGTCTGACGGGAGGCGGGCCCCGGCCCGCCCCGGCGGACCGCCGGCCGTCCCGGTCCCGGAGGGCCGGCCCTCCGTTTTCGGTTCTTGTCGGCGTCGGGCTCTTTTCTTGTTCAGATCGTTGACACGAGTCACCACCGGATCTAGGTTTCCGACGCGCCGGTGGTGCGACTGACGGTTCGTCAAGGTCCTGTGGGGGTTGATGCGTTCACAGGCCGAACGCGCTCGGGGGTTGCCTTCGGCGTCCTCGCGGTCCACATCGTCGTGCCCGCACACCGAAGGAGTGACGGCTCATGTCCGAAACCGTCTCCCGACGATCCGCCCTGCGCCTCACGGCCGGTGCCGTCGCCGTCGCCGCCGCGGCCACCGGCGGACTCATACCGCTCACGCCCGCCGCGGCGGACAGACCCGAGACCGGGGCAGGCCCCCGCGTGGAGAGGCTGCTCGCCAGACTCACACTCGACGAGAAGATCTCCCTGCTGCACGGGGCCGACGACCCCGACTCGCTCGGTCAGGCCGGCTACGTGCCCGGCGTCCCCCGGCTGAACATCCCGCCCCTCAGGCTCGCCGACGGGCCAGCCGGCGTCCGCATCACCGAACACGCCACCGCACTGCCCGCCCCGGTGCTGCTCGCCTCCGCCTTCGATCCCGAACTGGCCCGCCGCTACGGCCAGGTGATTGGCCGGGAGGGCCGCGCCCTCGGCCAGGACGTGCTGCTCTCCCCGATGGTCAACCTCATCCGCACCCCCTACGCGGGCCGCAATTTCGAGACGTTCAGCGAGGACCCGCTGCTCGCCTCCGACCTGGTCGCCGCCGAGATCCGGGGCATCCAGGGCGAGGGCCTGATCGCGACCGTCAAGCACTTCGCCCTCAACAACCAGGAGCGGGACCGCAACACGATCGACGTGCGCGCCGGTGAACAGACCATGCACGAACTCGAACTGCGCGGCTTCGAGGCAGCGGTGGACGCCGGCACCGGTGCGGTGATGGGCTCCTACAACCGGGTCAACTCCACCTTCGCCTGCGAGAACAGGACCCTCCTCACCGACATCCTCCGCGACCGGTGGGGCTTCGCGGGCTGGGTGATGACCGACTGGTTCGCCGCCCACAGCACCGTCGCCGCGATCACCGCCGGCCTCGACATGGAGATGCCCGACGGCACGTACTTCGGGACGGCCCTCAAGTCGGCGGTGCGGAACGGCAGCGTGCCCGAGCGGTACGTCGACCGGGCGGTACGGCGGATCCTCTCGGTGATGGACCGCTTCGGCCTCCTCGACGGCAGCGCCCCGCCCCGCCCCGGCCGCGACGCCACGGCGGGCGCCGCCGTGGCCCTGGCGGTCGCCAAGGCGGGCGCCACCCTGCTGCGCAACGAGCACGGCACCCTGCCCCTGGACGACGGCAGTGTCGCGGTGATCGGACCGACCGGCTCGCTGCCCTTCGTCAGCGGCGGCGGCAGCGCCCATGTCGTCCCCGACCACGCCGACAGCCCCCTCGACGCCGTCAAGGCCCGGACCCGCGGCCCGGTCACCTACGCCCTCGGCGAGGACCTGTTCGGCAAGGCCCTGCCGGCCGACGCCCTCAGCCCCGGCTTCACCGGCGAGGGACAGCGGGTGGGCGCCGGAGAGCAGTGGACGTACGACGGCACGCTCACCGTCGCCGAGGACGACGAGTGGACCATCGTGCTCCACTTCTCCTCCGCGGCCACCGCCCGCCCCAAGGTCCTGCTCGACGGCGAGGAGCTCTTCCCCCTCGCGGCCGGATACGGCGAGTACTTCTCCGGCGGCCTGGTCGCCGCGGCCCCCGACGGCCTGGGCGTCCGCCGCAGGACACTTCAACTGGCCCGCGGCACCCACACGTTGAAGATCACCGCGGACGGCGGCGACTCGGGTCTGCTGTTCCGGCTGCGCCGCATCACCGGCGCGACCCGCGCCCAGGACCTCGCCGACGCGGTCGGCGCCGCCCGAGCGGCCCGCCATGTCGTGCTGTTCGCCTACGAGGACGCCACCGAGGGCCTCGACCGCACCACCGTCGCCCTCCCCGGCCACCAGGAACAGCTGATCCGCGCGGTGACGGCGGCCAACCCGCGCACCACCGTCGTCCTCAACACCTCGTCGTGCACCTCGATGCCGTGGCTGGCGGGGACCGGAGCCGTGCTCCAGATGTACTACCCCGGCCAGGAGGGCGCGGCCGCCACCGCCGCCGTCCTCTTCGGCGACAGCGACCCGGGCGGACGTCTCACCCAGTCCTTCCCGGCCGACGACGACCACCATCCCGTCGCCGGCGACCCACGCCGCTACCCCGGCGTCGACGGGGTGGAGGAGTACTCGGAGGGCATCCACGCCGGCTACCGCTGGTACGACGCGCAGGGCGTGCGGCCCCTGTTCCCCTTCGGGCACGGGCTGTCGTACACCTCCTTCGCCTACTCCGACCCGCAGGCGCGGTGGGCGCGCGGCGGACTGGAGGTCACGTTCACCGTGCGCAACACCGGGCGCCGCGCCGGGATCGCGGTGCCGCAGGTGTACGTCGGGCCCTCCCCGGATCTCCGACTCGACCAGGCGGTACGGGTGTTGGGCGGCTACCGGCGACTGGAGCTGGGGGCCGGGGAGCGGCGGCGGGTGACCGTGCGGGTCGCCGCGCGCACCCTGTCGTCCTGGGACGCGCGGCACCATCGCTGGACGCTCGGCACCGGGCGGCGGACCGTCTGGGTCGGCGCCTCGTCGGGCGACCTGAGGCTGCGCACCGGCGTGCGGGTGGGTGGCGGGCACCGCTGAATTCCTGTCAATGAACGGCCGGAGAGCAGAGGCTCTCCGGCCGTTTACTTCAAGGGTTTACAAGAATTTTCCCCGCCGTGTGTTTCATTTGAAGTGACGTGGTTGACGGCAGGTTTTTGTCAGGATTGGGTGAGGGCCGGCGCAGGAGCGCTCCGTTCGGGTTTCCGGTGTGCCAGGATCGAGCCAGCGGGCCGAAGTCATCCCGAATTTACAGAGCTCGGCGCGGCCGCACGGCGCGTTGCGGTGTGGTGAGTGGCGGGTGAATGGCCAGTGCGCTTTGACGGGCTTGTGGCGGTGTGCCGCCAGTGATCCGGGTGCCGAACGGCCGCCGATCCGCAGTGGATTGCTCGGATTTTCGGCTCTTGCGGTGAATTCCTCCCGCTGGCCGAATCAATACTACCGGACGTGACGGGCCCCCTCCGTTATTGACCCGCGAGTAATGAACTCGCTAGTTTCCGGTGGCCTCACCACGAGTTTTCCGCCGCACACATCCCCCACCGTGCTGTCCTCCCGATTATTCGGAGTGTCATGACGTCCCCTGTGCGTGCCGTCGACCTGATCATGTGCATCACCCCTTTCGGAGAACCCGATGCCAGGCTCGCGACAGCGGTCTGTGCCGCCGGCGGACTCGGCGTCCTCGACCTGGGACGCGGCGACCGAAGAGCCCGGGAGGCACTGGCCCGCCTGAGACGGGCGGCACCGGGACCGTACGGCGTGCGGGTCGCCGCCGGCTGTACCCTCACCCCGGACGAGCTCGGCCCGGCGCCCGACACCGTGGTCCGGGCCGCCGACGCACCCTGGACCGTCGCCGAACTCGCCCCGCACGCACGCGTGCTGGCCGAGGTGACCGACCTGGCCGAAGCACGCGCGGCGGTCGCGGCCGGAGCGCACGGACTGATCGCCCGGGGCGCCGAGAGCGGCGGCCGGGTCGGCGAGCTGAGCACCTTCGTCCTCCTTCAACAGCTGCTCGGCACCACCGAGCTGGACGTGCCCGTCTGGGCCGCCGGCGGCATCGGACCGCACACGGCGGCGGCCGCGGTGGCCGGCGGCGCGGCCGGGGTGGTCCTCGACAGCCAACTGGCCCTGCTCGCCGAGTCCCGGCTCCCCGAGGCGACGGCGGCCGCACTGCGCTCCCTGGACGGCTCCGAGACGGCCGTCGTGGCCGGTCACCGGGTCCTGCACCGCCGCGGCCCGGACGCCGTGCGCCCGCCCGCCGACGATCCGGCCGCGGTCGCCGCGCTGCTCGGTGCCGAGGACCTGCGCAGTCAACTGCTCCCGGTGGGCCAGGACGGCTTCCTCGCCGCACGGTTCGCCGAGCGATGGGGCGATGTGCGGCGGACCGTAAGGGAGTTGACGGCGGCGATACGCGCGGACGCGGACGCCTGCGAGGCACTGCGTCCCGGAACCTCCGCCATGAGCCGTGCCCTCGGCACCCGGTTGCCCGTCGCGCAAGGCCCGATGACCCGGGTGAGCGACCGGGCCGCTTTCGCATCCGCCGTCGCCGACGACGGGGCGCTGCCCTTCCTGGCGCTGGCCCTCGCCGACGGCACCCGCACCCGGGAGATGCTGACCGAGGCCAAGGCCGCGCTCGACGGACGGCCCTGGGGCGTCGGCGTCCTGGGCTTCGCGCCCGAGGAACTGAGGAACGCCCAGCTCGAAGCGGTACGCGAGCTGCGGCCCAGCCACGCCATCGTCGCCGGCGGCCGGCCCGCGCAGGCCGAGGCGCTGGAGCGGGCCGGGATCAGCACCTTCCTGCACGTGCCCTCGCCCGGGCTGCTGCGGCAGTTCCTGGAGGCCGGGGCCCGGAAGTTCGTGTTCGAAGGCTCCGAGTGCGGCGGCCACGTCGGACCGCGCGCGAGCTTCCCGCTCTGGGAGGCCCAGCTCGCCGTCCTGGAGGACTTCGCGGACGCCGAGGGCCTGGAGGTGTTCTTCGCGGGCGGCATCCACGACGAACGCTCGGCGGCGATGGTCGCCGCGCTCGCCGCGCCGCTCACGGCCCGGGGCGCGGCCGTCGGCCTGCTCATGGGCACCGCCTACCTCTTCACCGAGGAGGCCGTGGACCGGGGCGCGATCCAGCCCCTGTTCCAGCGCCAGGTCATGACGGCCGCCACGACCGCCCTCCTGGAGACCGCGCCCGGCCACGCCACCCGCTGTGTGCCCAGCCCGTTCACCTTCAACTACCGCGAGCGCGAAGCGGAGTTGCGGGACAGCGGGGTGTCCGACAGGCGGGTGTGGGAGGAGCTGGAACGGCTCAACGTCGGCCGGCTGCGCATCGCCAGCAAGGGTGTCGACCGGTCGGCGGACGGCGAGTTGACGCCGGTGGACGAGCAACGCCAGTTCTCCGACGGAATGTTCATGGCCGGAGAGGTCGCCGTGCTGCGCTCGGCGACCACCACCGTGGCTGCCCTGCACCACGCCGTGACCGACGCAGCCGCCGACCTCCTGGCGCGGCGGACGACGGCGGTGGCACGGCCGGCCCAGCCTCCCGCCCCCGCCCCGCTCGACATCGCGATCGTCGGCATGGCCTGCATGTTCCCCGAGGCCCCCGACCTCGCCACCTTCTGGGCGAACGTGGTCGCCGGACACGACGCGGTGACCGAGGTGCCGGTGGAACGCTGGGACCCGGCCGTGCACCACGCCGACGGCTCCACCACCTCGAAGTGGGGCGGCTTCCTGCCACCCATCCCCTTCGACCCGCTGGGCTACGGCATCCCGCCCGCCTCGCTCGGCCACATCGAGCCCGTCCAGCTGCTCGCCCTGGAGGCCGCCCGGCGCGCCCTGGACGACGCCGGATACGGCACACAGGGACGGGAGTTCGACCGGTCGCGCACCTCCGTCGTCTTCGGCGCCGAGGCCGGCAGCGACCTCTCCAACGCGGCCACCCTGCGTGCCGTACTGCCCTCGTACTACGGCAAGGTCCCCGACGGCCTCGACGAGCAGCTGCCCCGGTTCACCGAGGACTCCTTCCCGGGCATGCTGGCCAACGTCATCTCGGGGCGGATCGCGAACCGCCTCGACCTGGGCGGCGCCAACTACACCGTGGACGCGGCCTGCGCCTCCTCGCTGGCCGCCGTCGACGTCGCCTGCAAGGAACTCACCGCCGGCACCAGCGACGTCGTGCTCTGCGGCGGCGCCGACCTGCACAACGGCATCAACGACTACGTCCTCTTCTCCTCGGTGCACGCCCTCTCCCCGACCGGCCGCTCCCGCGCCTTCGACGGCTCCGCCGACGGCATCGCACTGGGCGAGGGCGTGGCCTGCGTCGTCCTCAAGCGACTGGCCGACGCCGAGCGCGACGGCGACCGGATCTACGGCGTGGTCAAGGGGCTGGGCTCGTCCAGCGACGGCCGCTCCCTGGGCCTGACCGCGCCCCGGCCCGAAGGCCAGCGGGCCGCACTGCTGCGCGCCTACCGCAATGCCGGGATCTCCCCGGCCCAGGTCGGCCTGGTCGAGGCGCACGGCACCGGGACCGTCGTCGGTGACCGCACCGAACTCACCATCCTCAGTGAGGTGTTCACGGAAGCGGGCGCGGCTAACGGAGGTTGCGGGCTCGGGTCGGTCAAGTCCCAGATCGGGCACACCAAGTGTGCCGCAGGCCTCGCCGGGCTGATCAAGACCACCCTCGCCCTGCACACCGGCGTGAAGCCGCCCACCCTGCACCTCGACCGCCCCAACCCGGCCTGGAAGGAAGCGGACAGCCCGTTCGCCTTCCACACCGAGGCCCAGCCCTGGGCGGCACCGCCCGCCGAACGGGTCGCCGGGGTCAGCGCGTTCGGGTTCGGCGGCACCAACTTCCACGTGGTGCTGGGCGCCTACGACAGCGCCGTACCACCCGAGCAGGGGATGGACGCCTGGCCCGCCGAGCTCCTCGTGTTCCGGGGGCGGGACGACAAGGCCGCCCACCGGGGCGTCGAGGAGATCCTGCGGGCGGCCTCTACCGGCTCCTGGCGGCTGCGTGACCTGGCGCTCGCCGCGGCCCGCCGCGCGGACGCCTCCCACGAGCCGGTACGGGCCGCGGTGGTCGCGACCGACGTGCCCGGGCTGGCCGGGCAACTGCGCCGCGTCCTCGCGGGGGAGCACGACCCGGCCGCCGGCATCCACCTGACGGACCCGCAGCCCGACGCGGCCGCCGACGCCAAGGTCGCCTTCCTCTTCCCCGGTCAGGGCAGCCAGCGCCCCGGCATGCTCGCCGACGTCCTCATCGCCTTCCCCGAGCTGCAGCACTACCTCCAGCTCGGCCGCGCCCACGCCGACACCCTCTACCCGCCCGCCGCCTTCGACGACGACACCCGCGAGCGCCGCCGGGCCGCCCTCACCGACACCCGGGCCGCCCAGCCCGCCCTCGGCATCACCGGCCTCGCGGCCCACGCCTTCCTGACGGCGGCCGGCGTCCGCCCCGACATGGCCGCCGGACACAGCTACGGCGAACTCGTCGCCCTCAGCGCGGCCGGCGCCCTCACCCCCGAGACCCTCCTGGACCTGAGCGCCGAACGCGCGGCCGCGATCCTGGCCGCCGCGGGCGACGAACCCGGCACCATGGCCGCCGTGTCCGGCGCGGCGGACGACGTCGAGCGCGCGCTGCGCACGGTCGGCGCCCCGGCCTCCGTGGTCGTCGCCAACCACAACTCGCCCCGGCAGACCGTCATCTCCGGCCCGACCGACGAAGTGATCGAAGCCGTACGGCTGTTGCGCGCGGCCGGTCTCGGCGCCAAGCGGATCCCGGTGGCCTGCGCCTTCCACAGCCCGGTCGTCGCCGGGGCGGGCGACCGGTTCGCGGAAGTCCTCGCGGACACGGCCGTACGACCGCCCGAGTTCCCGGTGTGGTCCAACCGCACCGCGGCCCCCTACCGGCCCGACGCCGACGCCGTACGCGCCGAACTCGCCGCCCAGATCGGCTCACCCGTCGCCTTCGCCGCCCAGATCGAGGCGATGTACGAGGCCGGGGCCCGCGTCTTCGTGGAGGCCGGGCCCGGCACCGTCCTCACCCGGCTCGTCGGACAGATCCTCGGCGACCGTCCGCACACCACCGTGGCCTGCGAACCCCGTGCCGGCGGCGGACTGCGCGGCTGGCTCGACGCACTGGCCCAGCTGGCCGCGGCCGGCGCGCCGGTACGCACCGCCCGGCTGCTGCGCGGCCGGGACGCCGTGGACGCGGTCCGGGCCCCGGCGCCGAAACGGCCCGGCTGGACGGTCGACGGACAGCTCGTGCGCACCGCCGCCGGAGACCTCCTGCCCGGTGCCCTCGCACCGGCCCGACGAGTCGTGGAGACGACGACTGTGACGACGAACCAGCCGCACGGCGCCCCCGCCGACCGGGACGCGCTGATCTCCGAGTTCCTGCGCACCAGCCGGGAGATGATCGCCGCCCAGCGCGACGTCCTGCTCACCTACTTCGGCGCGGCCCAGGTGCAGGTGCCGGCCGCGCCGGTGCTCCAGCAGCTGCCGCCGGCCGAAGCGGCCGTAGCGCAGCCACCGTCGACGGAGCCCGTACCCGCCCTCGCACCCGCCCCCGCCCCCGCGGTCGAGCCCGAGGCGACGGCCGACGTCGAGCGGGTCGTCCTGGAGATCATCAGCGAGCGCACCGGCTACCCCGTGGACATGATCGAGCCCGACCTCGATCTGGAAGCCGACCTGAGCATCGACTCGATCAAGCGTGCCGAGATCGCCGGTGAGCTGGCCAAGCGGCTGGGCATCGCGGGCGGTGCGGAGACCCTCGACGACGCCGAACTGGAGGAGCTGGCCAAGGCACGCACGGCGGCGGCCGTCACCGGGTGGCTGAGGGCACGGGTCGGCACCGGTGCGGAGGCGACGGCCACGGCTGCGACCGGACCGGCCCCGGCCACCACCGTCGGGACGGCCGCCGCGCCCGAGCCGGTGAGGGCTGCCGCCGGGTCCGGTCCGGGCGCACCGGCACCGGAGCCCCACCCCGCCGCGGCCGCCGAGGTCCCCGCGGGCGAGGCGCCGAAGCGGTTCGAGATGCGGCCCGTGGCCCTGGCGCAGCCGGATGCCGTGGCCGACCCGGCCGCCGTGCTGTCCGGCAGGCGGTTCTTCGTCCTCGGGGGCGGCGCGCAGGTGGCGGCACGGCTCGCCGGGTACGGCGCCGAGGCCGTGACCGTGGACGCCGGCCACCTGCTGGGGGAGGCGGACGGAGCCGTGGACGGAGTGCTGTACCTGGGCGCGCTGCCCGGCAGCGACACCCCGGTGCTGCCCGACGCCTACCCGGTCCTGCGGGCGGCCCTGGCCAGGAGCCCGCGCTGGCTGCTGGCCGCCCGCCCCGCCGGCGGCACGGACGCGGCGCGCTCGGCCGGACTGCACGGGCTCTTCCGCACCGTGGCCCGGGAGTACCCCGACACCGTCGCCCGGGTCGTGACCCTGGGGGACACCGCACCGGAGGCGGTCGCCGACGCGCTGCTCGACGAACTGCTCGCACCGGAACCCGCACCCGTCGTGCTGCGCACGGCCACCGGCCGGCAGGGCCTCGAACTGGTCGAGGTCGCGCCTGGCACGCTCGGCGGCACCGGGGCGGGTCCCGCCGGGGCCGGGGCCGCCGAGGCCGCCGCGCTCGGCCTCGACCGGGACTCGGTGGTCCTGCTGGTCGGCGGCGCCCGGGGCATCACCGCGAAGTTCGCGGCCACCCTCGCCGCCGCCTGCCGCTGCCGGATCGAACTGCTCGGCCGGACACCCGCGCCGAGCGGTCCCGAGACCCCGGACACCGCCGCCGTCCGCACCCCCGCCGAACTCCGCGCCGTCCTCGCCGCCCGCGGTGGCCTGAAGCCCGCCGAGATCAACCGCGAGGCCGAACTGATCCTGGCCCAGCGGGAGATCACCGCCACCCTCGGCGAACTCGCCGCGCTCGGCAGCGAGGCCCGCTACCGTGCCGTCGACTTCCGCGACCGCGACGCCGCCCTCCAGGCCGTCAAGGAGATCCACGCCGACCACGGCCGCCTGGACGGGGTCGTCTTCGCGGCCGGGGTGATCGAGGACCGGCTGATCGCCGAGAAGACCCCGGAGTCCTTCCAGCGGGTCTACGGCACGAAGACGACCGGCGCGGCCACCCTGCTCGCCGCCCTGGAAGAACTGCCCGACCGCCCCGGTTTCGCCGTCCTGTTCGGCAGCATCTCGGCCGTCCTCGGCAACCGCGGGCAGGCCGACTACGCCGCCGCCAACGACGCCCTGGAGAGCCTCGGCGCCGGCTGGGCGGAGCGCACCGGCAACCGCGCGCTGACCGTGCACTGGGGGCCGTGGGCGCCCGTCGGCGGACACACCGGCATGGTCAGCCCGGAACTCGGACGCGAGTACGCGCGCCGCGGCATCAGGCTGATCGACCCCGACGAGGGCACCGCCGCGCTGCTGCGGGAGCTCGCCTGGGGCGAGGAGTCCGTACGGGCCGTCGTCTACACCGCCTCGGGCTGGTGACATGACCGACGACCGCCGGACACCGGTCGCGATCGTGGGCATGGCGGTGCTGCTGCCCGGCGCCGCAGGCCTCGACGCGTATTGGCAGAACCTGCTGAACGGCACGGATGCCATAACAGACGTGCCGGACGGGCGCTGGGACGCGGAGTACTACCGGCCCGGCTCGGCGACCGGGCCCGCCGTCCCCGACCAGGTGTACTGCCGGCGCGGCGGCTTCGTGGACGGGCTGGCCGAGGTGGAGGTCACCCGGTACGGGATCATGCCGAACTCCGTCCCCGGCACCGAACCCGACCAGCTGATCGCCCTGGACGTGGCCGCAGCGGCGATCGCCGACGCGGGCGGCGCGGACCGGCTGCCCGACCGGCACCGGATCGGCGTGGTGCTGGGCCGGGGCGGCTATCTCACCCCCGGCCTGGTCCGGCTCGACCAGAGGGTCCGGACGGCGGGGCAACTCGTTCGCACCCTGGGCGAGTTGGTGCCCGACCTCACGCCCGGCCAACTGGCCCGGGTGCGCGAGGCGTTCACCGAGCGGCTCGGCCCCGCCAGCCCCGAGTCCGCGATCGGCCTGGTGCCCAACCTCGCCGCCTCCCGGATCGCCAACCGCCTCGACCTGCGCGGCCCCGCCTACACCGTGGACGCGGCCTGCGCCTCCTCGCTGGTCGCCGTCGACCAGGCCGTCACCGAACTCACCGCGGGGCGCTGCGACGTGATGCTCGCCGGGGGAGTGCACCACTGCCACGACATCACCCTGTGGAGCGTCTTCTCCCAGCTGCGCGCGCTCTCCCCGAGCCAGCGCATCCGCCCCTTCCACCGCGACGCCGACGGCATCCTCATCGGCGAGGGCACCGGGGTCGTCGTCCTCAAGCGCCTCGCCGACGCCGAACGCGACGGCGACCGCGTCTACGCGGTGATCCGCGGCACCGGGGTGGCCAGCGACGGCCGTACCGCCGGACTCGTCAACCCCGACCCCGGTGGCCAGACCCACGCCGTACGCCAGGCCTGGCGGGCCGCGGGCCTCGACCCCACCGCCCCGCACTCGCTCGGCCTCCTGGAGGCGCACGGCACCGCCACCCCGGCCGGTGACACGGCCGAACTGACCACGCTGGCCGAGGTGTTCGGGCCGGGTGCCGAGGGCGAACGGGCCGTGCTGGGCTCGGTGAAGTCGATGATCGGCCACACCATGCCGGCCGCCGGGGTCGCCGGGCTGGTCAAGGCCGCCCTCGCGCTCCACCACGCCACCCTGCTGCCCACCCTGCACTGCGAGGACCCGCACCCGGCCCTCGCCGCCACCCGCTTCCGCACGCTGGACCGGGCCCGGCCCTGGGAGACCGGTCCCGGACAGCCGGTCCGCAGAGCCGCGGTGAACGCCTTCGGGTTCGGCGGGATCAACGCCCACGTGGTGCTGGAGGAGGCTCCCGGCCGCCGCGCGGCCGCCGTCGTCCGCGGCACGGGAGGCACGGGGCCCCGCGTCGGGGAAGTCACCGAACCCCGCAGCACCGAGGCCACCGAGCCCCGCGTCGCAGAGGTCACCGAACCCGAGCGCATCCTCCTGCTCGCGGCCGACACCCCCGACCGGCTGACCGCGATCCTCGCCGCCGACGACTCCGCCGTCCTCGCCGCCGGTCTCGCCCCGGAAGAGACCCATCCCCAGGCGGGCCCGGTCCGCCTGGGCATCGTCGACCCCACCGCCAGACGGCTCGCACTCGCCCGGCGCGCGGTCGGCAAGGGCCGTGCCTGGCAGGGCCGCAACGACGTGTGGTTCCGGCCCGCCCGGCTGCTCGGCGGCGAGACCCACGGTGGACTGGCCTTCGTCTTCCCGGGGCTGGAAGGCGAGTTCGCTCCCCGCGTCGACGACATCGCCGCGCATTTCGGCCTCCCCACCGTCACCGGCCCTGCCACGGACGCCGTGCGGGTCGGGGACGTAGGCCGTCATGGGTTCGGTGTCGTCGGCGTGGGGCGGCTGCTGGACTCGGCGCTGCGCCGGATGGGCGTGGTGCCGGACGCGGTCGCCGGGCACAGCGTCGGCGAGTGGACGGCGATGGTGGCCGCCGGGCTCTACGCGGGTGACCAAGTGGATGCCTTCATGGCCGAGTTCGACCCCGACGCGGTCACCGTCCCGGGCCTCGCCTTCGCCGCCGTCGGCGCCCCTGCCGACCGCGTCCTCGCCGCACTCCACGCGGACTGGACGGACGCCGGGATCGTCCTCTCCCACGACAACGCGCCGAACCAGTCGATGGTCTGCGGCCCGGACCGGGCCGTGGCGGACTTCGTCCGCGCCTTCCGGGCCGACGGCGTGCTGTGCCAGGTGCTGCCGTTCCGGTCCGGCTTCCACACCCCGATGCTGGAGCCGTACCTGACCCCCATCAGGGAGGCCGCCGAGCGCTTCAGGCTGCACCGGCCGACGGTGCCGGTCTGGTCCGGCACCACCGCGGCCCCCTTCCCGGCGGCCGAGGCGGAGGTACGCGAACTCTTCGTCCGGCACCTGCTGGAGCCGGTCCGGTTCCGGCAACTGGTCGAGGCCCTGTACGCCGCCGGGCACCGGGTCTTCGTCCAGACCGGCCCGGGTCAGCTGGCCTCCCTGATCGGCGACACCCTCGGCGACCGCGACCACCTCGCCGTCGCCGCCAACTCGCCGCACCGCTCCGGCCTGGCGCAACTCCGGCGCGTGGCAACGGCGTTGTGGACCGCGGGCGCCGTCGTCGCACCGGCGGTCCCGAAGACGGGCAGCGCGGTCACGCCGTCACGGCAGCGGCCGCCCGTCCGGCTCGACCTGGGCGGCGCGCTGGTGTCCCTGGACGGCCCGGAACTGCACGAACTCCGCACGGCGCTGGGCAGCCGACGGACCCCCGCCGGACCGTCCCCGCTGGACGACCTCGCCACCCGTATCCCGGCCGCCGCCGAACTCGACGCGTTGCTGCGGGAGACGGCCGACACGGCAGCGGTCGTCCTCACCACGATCGGCGCCTCGTCCGCCACCGCGGCCCCCACGGCCGCCCGTGCCCTGCCTCGCGTCCCGGTCCCCGCAGTGCCTCCGCCCACCGGACCTCAGCCGCCCCCCACCTCCCGCACCACCACCCTCCGGGTGTCCCCCGAGGCGATGCCCCACCTCCTCGACCACTGCTTCTTCCCGCAACGCCCCGACTGGCCCGACACCGAGGACCGCTGGCCGGTGGTCCCCGCCACCACGATCGTCCGGCACATGACGGACGCGGCCGAGGAGGCCACCGGACTGCGGGCGGTCGCCGTGCACGGAGCCCGCTTCGACCGCTGGCTCACCGCCACACCCGCCGTCGACGTCCCGGTCACCGTCACCCCCGAGGGGCCCGGCCGCGTCGCGGTCACCTTCGGCCCCACCGCCCGCGCGGTCGTGGAGGTGGCCCCGGATTATGTCCCGCCGCCCGCCGGTCCCGCCTGGCCCCCGGCCGCCGAGCGCACCCCCGACCACACCGCCGCCGAACTGTACGCCGAGCGCTGGATGTTCC
This sequence comes from Streptomyces sp. NPDC028289, assembly GCF_055565975.1. NCBI lineage: Bacteria > Bacillati > Actinomycetota > Actinomycetes > Kitasatosporales > Streptomycetaceae > Streptomyces > Streptomyces sp. NPDC028289. The sequence goes on from NZ_JBVHTI010000008.1 coordinate 111,334, forward strand.
ACGGCCCGGCGTTCCAGGGCGTCACCGCGCTCACCGCGATCGGTGACCGGCACGTCCGCGGGGTGATCACCACGCCCACCGCCCCGGGCGCCCTGCTCGACAACGTCGGCCAGATCCTCGGCTACTGGATCATGGCCACCCGCACCGAGCGGACCGTCGTCTTCCCGGTGCAGCTGCGGGAGACGCGCTTCCACGGCCCGCACCCCGCCCCCGGCACCGAGGTCGGCTGCCTGGTGCGGATCACCTCGCTCACCGACACCGTCCTGGAGGCGGACGTGGAGCTCACCGTCGGCGACCGGGTCTGGGCCCGGATCGACGGCTGGCAGGACCGGCGCTTCGACAACGACCCGCACACCCGCCCCGTCGAGCGCTTCCCGGAACGCAACACCCTCTCCGAGGCCCGGCCCGGCGGCTGGACCTTACTTCACGAGCGCTGGCCGGACCTGGCCTCCCGCGAGCTGATCATGCGCAACTCCCTCGGCGGGACGGAGCGTTCGGAGTACGCCGCGCACCCGCCCCGCGGCCGCCGGCAGTGGCTGCTGGGCCGGATCGCCGCCAAGGACGCGGTACGGCAGTGGCTCTGGCAGCACGGCGAGGGCCCGGTCTTCCCGGCCGAACTCCGGGTCCGCAACGATGCGTTGGGCCGCCCGTACGTGGTGGGCGTGCACGGCCGCACCCTGCCCGCGCTGGACGTCTCGCTCGCCCACCGGGCCGAGGCGGCGGTGGCGATCGTACGCCCGCACACCCCCGGACCCGGTCCGGGCATCGACCTCGAAGAGGTCACCGAACGCGATCCGGCGGCCATGGAGGTCGCGCTCGGCGCGGACGAACTCCGGCTGCTGCAGACCCTTTCCGCAGGCGACTCGACGGCTCTGTGGTTCACGCGGTTCTGGGCCGCCAAGGAGGCCGTCGCCAAGGCGGAGGGCACCGGATTCGACGGCAGGCCGAGGGACTTCACCGTCCTGGAGGCGGCCCCGGACGGCAGCCTGCTGCTGGTCTCGGGCCGGCTGGAACGCGCCTACCCGGTGCACTGCGCGCCGGTCCGCAATCCCCCCGCACTGCCGGACCGCGACTACGTCGTGGCCTGGACCCCCGGACCGGCAGCCGCAGACCCCGAGGAGGACCCGCGATGAATCCCACCGAGCCCGAGATCCGCGCCGACGAGGAGGCCGTGCTCGCCGACCTCGCGCGGATGCTCCGCACCCTCCTGGAGGAGTACGGCGACGACGACGCCGAGATCGGCATGAGCACCACCTTCAACCGCGACCTGGAGCTGGAGAGCATCGACCTGGTCACCCTGGCCGGGCTCCTGGAGGAGCGGTACGGGAAGCGGGTCAACTTCGCCGAGTTCCTGGCCGGGATGGAGTTCGACGAGATCATCGAGCTGACCGTCGGCCGGCTCGTCGAGTACGTGGTGTGGAGCCTGAAGGCCACGGAGGCGGGCTGAGCCATGGCGATCGTCGACACCGGGGACATCCGGCTGCACGTACAGAGAATGGGCCCGGGGGAGGGCCGGATCCCGGTCGCCACCGTGGTCCTCGTCCACGGGCTGCTCACCGACAGTCTGGCCAGTTACTACTTCACCGTGGCCCCCGCCTTCGCCGTCTCCGGCCTCGACGTGGTCATGTACGACCTGCGCGGCCACGGCCGCAGCGGCCGCCCGTCGGGCGGTTACACCCTCGACCACAACATCGACGACCTGGAGGCCCTGCTCGACCACCTGTCGATCACCGGCCCGGTCCACCTCGTCGGCAACTCCTACGGCGGCACCATCGCCTTCGGCTACGCGGCCCGCCACCCGGAGCGCGCGGCCAGCCTGACCCTCATCGAGTCCGAACCGGCGACCGCCGCCTGGGCCGCGAAACTCGGCGGCATCCTGCACCGGGTCGTCACCGAACTCGCCCACAACGAGCCGGACGCGATCGCCTGGATCACCGCCAACCGCAGCCACAACACCGCCCGGCTGGCCAAGGGCGCGGCCCGGCTCGCCCGCGAGACCAGCCTCGGCCGGGACATCCCGGCCAGCCGCGTCCTGACAGAGGATCAGATCAGCGCCGTACGCTGCCCGGTGCTCGGGGTGTACGGCGGTGACTCCGACCTGGTGGAGGTGGTCCCGCTGAAGGAGGCGCTGCTGGCGGACTACCGGTCGGTGGTGCTGCCCGGGCACGAGCACTCCGTGCTGGTCGAGGCGGCCGGCACGGTCGGCGGACACATCCTGGAGCTGATCCACTCGGTCAGCGGCGGCGTACGCGCCGGGGTCCGGTGAGCGGCTTCCTGATCGTCGTACCGCCACTGGTCGGCCACATCAACCCGGCCGTCGGCGTCGCGGCCGAACTCGCCGAGCGCGGGCACCGGGTGGCCTGGGTCTGTGCGGACGCCGGGCTGGTGCACCGGCTGGCGGGGCCGCAGGCGCGGGTGTTCCCGTGCGCGGGGACCGCGGAGGGGGAGCGGCCCGCCGACCTGCGGGGCGCGGAGGCGCTGAAGTTCCTCTGGGAGTGGTTCCTGGTGCCGCTGGCGGACGCCATGGCGCCCGGCGTGCGGGCGGCCGTCGACGAGTTCCGCCCCGATGTGGTGGTCGCCGACCAACAGGCTTTCGCCGGGGCCCTGGTGGCCGAGCGGCTCGGGCTGCCGTGGGCGACCTCCGCGACCACCTCGGCCGAGTTCGGTGACGCCTACGACGGCATCCCCAAGGTCGCCGAGTGGCTCCGGGACCGGCTCGCAGAGCTGCGTGCCCGCTTCGGCGACCCGGCGGGCACGGCCGACCCGCGCTTCTCGCCGTATCTCACCCTGGCCTTCACCACACCCGAACTGGCGGGCCCCACCGACCGGCCGGCGGTCCGTTACGTGGGCCCGTCGATCTCCGAGCGGCCGGTCGCCGACGGGTTCCCCTGGGACTGGCTGGACCCGAGCCGGGAGCGGGTCCTCGTCTCCCTCGGCACCGCCAACGCGGACGTGGGCGGACGGTTCCTGGCCGAGTGCGTGGCCGCCGTACGCGAACGGGCCGACCGGGTGCAGGCGCTGGTCGCCGACCCCGGCGGCACCCTGCCCCCCGCGGCCGACGACAAGGACATCCTGATCCTGCCCTCGCTGCCCCAGCTCCCGCTCCTGGAACGGGTCGACGCGGTCGTCTGCCACGCCGGGCACAACACCGTCTGCGAGGCCCTGTGGCACGGCGTCCCGCTGGTCGTCGCACCCATCCGCGACGACCAGCCGGTGATCGCCGGGCAGGTCGTCGACGCCGGCGCGGGCCTCCGGGTCCGGTTCGGCCGGGTCACCGCCCCGCGCCTCGGCGAGGCCCTCGACACCGTCCTGTACGAGCCCGGCCCGCGCACGGCGGCGGCCAGGATCCGCACCGCGTTCCGCGCGGCGGGCGGAGCGCCGGCCGCCGCGACCCACCTGGAAGCCCTCGCAGCCGACCCGCACGCAAGGAGAGCCGATGAGCAAGCAGAGTGACGTCGAGGCGCTGCGCTCCGCCTACGAGCGGGACCTCGCCGAGGGCACGGACCGCTTCTTCGAGCCCCGGCGCACCACCTGTCCCTGGTGCGCCTCCGACCGGCTGACCACCCGGCTGCGCACCACCGACCTGCTCCAGCACAAGCCCGGCGCCTTCGTCCTCGACCGCTGCGCGGAGTGCGGCCACACCTTCCAGAACCCGTGCCTCAACGAGACGGGCCTGGAGTTCTACTACCGCGACTTCTACGACGGCCTCGGCGAGCAGAAGATGAGCGGCACCTTCGGCGGCCGCACCAAGATGTACCAGGGCCGCGCCCGGTCCATGGTCCCGCACGACGCGACCCCGAAGAACTGGCTCGACGTCGGCACCGGCCACGGCCACTTCTGCGAGGCCGCCCGCGAGGTGCTGCCCGGCACCGCCTTCGACGGACTCGACTTCACCGACGGCGTCGAACTCGCCGCCCGCGAGGGCCGCGTGGAGCACGCCTACCGCGGCGCCTTCCCCGACCTGGCCCCCGAACTCGCGGCCCGCTACGACGTGGTGAGCATGTTCCACTACCTGGAGCACAGCACCGACCCCGACCGCGAACTGCGCGCCGCCCACGAGGCGGTACGCCCCGGCGGCCACCTCCTCATCGAGGTCCCCGACCCGGAGAGCCGCTACGCCCGCCTCCTCGGCCGCTGGTGGCTGCCCTGGCTCCAGCCGCAGCACCTGCACTTCGTCCCGGTCGCCAACCTCCGCGAGCGGCTCACCGCCCTGGGCTTCACGGTCGTCGCCGAAGAGCACGCCGAGGCCCACGACCCCGTCGACCTGCTGGCCGCCGTCTGGCTCGCCCTGGACCACACCGCCCCGCGCGAGGACGCCCCCTGGCTGCCGACCCCGCCCGGCGCCCTCCAGAAGACCCTCCGCGCCGCCCTGCTCATCGCGGGCATCCCGGCCCTGATCGCCGGCACCCTCCTGGACCGCTTCGCCGTACGGCCGGTCTCGCACCGTCTCCGGGTCTCCAACGCCTACCGCATCGTCGCCCGACGCGACTGACGCCTCGCCTCACAGCACCTTCGCGCGGATCATCGCCGACAGCACCAGGGCACCCGGCAGCAGCGGGATCCAGTCGGTGAGGACGCGGTAGCCGATCACGGTCGCGGTGGCCACCGCGACCGGGGAGTCGAGCGCGACCAGCGTGATCACGAGCGCCGCGTCCACCGCCACCCCGCCGGGCACCGGAACGGCACCCCCCGCCGTGCCCGCCGCCAGGTACGCGAAGATCACGGTGCCCCACGACAGCCCCAGCCCGAGCGCCTCCCCGGTGCAGGCCAGCACGCACGCCTGCACCAGCGGCATCACGGTGGCCCCGCCCCACAGGGCCAGCACCCGGGAGGGCTGCGCATGGACCGTCCGGGCATCGGTGAGCGCCGAGCGCACCAGACCGGTGACCGGCCGCCGCAGCGGTCGTACGACGGCCGTCGCCACGCCCACCAGGGTGAGCACCGCGGCCACCGGGATCAGCACCACGCCGTCCGGGAGCAGCTCGCCCAGCCGCCGCCAGGCGGACGAGGAGAGCAGGAACACGATCAGCACGACCGTCTTCGCGCCCGACTTGGCCACCGAGTACAGCGCGATCGAGGAGGTGGCCCGCTCCACGGGAACGCCCCGGGTGCGCAGGAAACGCACGGTGACGGCGTGCGCGCCGAGCCCGGCGGGCAGCGCGTGGTTGGCGGCGCCGGCGGCGAACTGCGAGGCCAGCAGCAGCCCCGGCGGCAGCCGGTCGGGCACGGCGCCCTGCCGCATGCAGGCGGCCACCACCCAGGTCAGGCAGGTGAAACCGCCCGCGGCCAGCAGCCACGCCGGTTCGGCGCGGGCGAGCCGGGTGACGCCCTCGTACAGCAGTGACCGGTTGGTCAGCCCCCAGACCGCCGCGATGAGCAGCGGGGACAGACACAGGGCGAGCCGGAGCGGCCGGCCCGCCATCGAGGAGGGCGCCGGCAGCGGACGCACGGGCGCGTCGGGGCGGGATGACGACAGTGACGACAGTGAGGACGGTGAGGACACGGGGACGTTGTCCTTCCACGGCGGGCCGGCGGTGGGGAGCCGCAGGCGAGCAGACGCCGGGGAGCCTTCCCGTCCCGTATGACACCCGGATGTCCGAAAACCGAAGGCAGGGGGGCGGGCCGGTGCCGCGGGCACGGTGGTACCCGGCCGACCCGGTAGCCTTCCTGGGGAAGGAGCACGCGACAGGGGAGGATCCGGCGGTGCACGTCCAGGAATGGCTCGACTCGGTGCCTGCGGTCGCCGTCTACGCCATGGTGGCGCTGGTGATCGGACTGGAGAGCCTGGGCATCCCGCTGCCCGGCGAGATCGTCCTGGTCTCCGCCGCACTGCTCTCCTCCCAGCACTCCGGCGTCAACCCGTTCGTCCTCGGCGCCTGCGCGACCGCGGGCGCGGTGATCGGCGACTCCATCGGCTACGCGATCGGCCGCAAGGGCGGCCGCCCGCTGCTGGCCTGGCTGGGGAAGAAGTTCCCGAGACACTTCAGCGAGGGCCATGTCGCCACCGCCGAGCGCTCCTTCGAGAAGTGGGGCATGTGGGCCGTCTTCGTCGGCCGCTTCATCGCCCTCCTCCGCATCTTCGCGGGCCCCCTGGCCGGCGTCCTGCAGATGCCGTACTGGAAGTTCCTCACCGCCAACCTCCTCGGCGGCATCTGCTGGGCGGGCGGCACGACGGCGGTCGTCTACTACGTCGGCATCGTCGCGGAGGACTGGCTGAAGAGGTTCTCGTACGTGGGCCTGGCAGCGGCGGTCCTCTTCGGCCTGGCATCGATGCTGATCGTGCAGCGCCGGGCAAAGAAGGTCCAGGCCACTGAGAAGGAAGCCGAACCTGTGAGCGCCGGCGACTGAAGCGCCCCGACAGGGGCGCGGGGAACTGCGCGACCAGCCCCCGCCCACCCGCACCCGCCGAACCACCTACTCATGCACCCCGCGATGCGCCACAGCCAACTCCGCATAGAAGGTCCCGTTGAGGGTCACCCCCTCCCGCTCCTCCGCAGTCAGCTCGCGCCGCACCTTCGCGGGCACCCCCGCCACCAACGACCCAGGCGGCACCACCATCCCCTGCGGCACCAGAGCCTGTGCCGCGACCAGCGACCCCGCCCCGATCACGGCCCCGTTCAGCACGGTCGCCCCCATCCCGATCAGGCAGTCGTCCTCCACGGTCGCCCCATGGACGACCGCGTTGTGTCCGATCGACACCCGCTCCCCGACACGCACCGGAAACCCCGGGTCCGCGTGCAAGGTCACATTGTCCTGGACGTTCGCCCGCGCCCCCACGGTGATCTTCTCCACGTCCCCCCGCACCACCGCCCCGTACCAGACACTCGCCCCGGCCTCGAGCGTCACGTCCCCGATCACCGAGGCGGTCGGCGCCACGAACACGTCGGCCTCGATCCTCGGCTCGCGCCCCCCGATCCCCACGATCAGCGCCCGCTGCGTCATCACCGTCTCCCATCGTCATCGACGTCCTCGGCAACCTAGCCCACCACCTGGGGCGAAGATCACAGCAGCCCGCCCTCTATAAGTCGGCGCCCGCTGAGTAGCGTGACTGCGTGCCGAAGACCAAGAACACGTTCTCGTCCTGGCGCCGTCGCCTCGCCCAACGCGCAGTGCACGCGGCCTGGGCCTGGGTGCAGCGCACGGGATCCGTCAGCGCCGACCACCCGGGCCGCTTCCGGTTCGGCGCCCTCGGCGAAGCCACCCGCCTCGCCTTTCCGCTCGGCACGGTCTTCGGCGAACCGTGGATCCACCTCGGTTCGCACTGCATCGTCGGCGAACAGGTCACCCTCACCGCCGGCCTGATGCCCGACCTCGACCTCGGCCCCGACCCGATCCTCCGCATCGGCGACGGCGTCGTCCTCGGCCGCGGCAGTCACGTCATCGCGGACACGACGGTCACCATCGGCAGCGACTGCTACTTCGGCCCGTACGTCTACGTCACCTCCACCAACCACTCCTACGACGACCCGCACGAGCCCATCGGCCGCCAGTGGCCCCGCATGGAGCCTGTGGAGATCGGTCCGGGCTGCTGGATCGGCACCGGTGCGGTGATCCTGCCGGGCGCGCGGATCGGCCGGAACGTGGTGGTGGCCGCCGGTGCGGTGGTCCGGGGCACGGTGCCCGACCACGCCGTGGTGGCCGGCGCGCCCGCCCGGGTCGTACGCCGCTGGACGCCCGAGACCGGCTGGCAGCCGCCGCTGCGCACACCCGCGCCGGTGCCGATCCCGGCGGGCACCACGCCGGAGCAGCTGCGCGCGCTGGCGGGGCTGGACGAGGAGGACGTGGCGCGGCTCGCCGAGCTGGAGCCCGAGAGCTGAACGGCGCCCGGCGCCCGGCCGGGGTGCCGGCCGCCGGTTCAGCCGGTGGCCAGCAGCAGCGTCCCCACCAGTGCCAGCCCGGCGCCCGCCGCCTGGATCGCGCGCAGCCGTTCGCTGAGGAAGCCGCGGGCCGCGAGCGCGGTGACCACCGGGTAGAGCGAGGCGAGCACCGCGGCGACGGTGACCGGGCCGTGCTGGGCGGCGACCGAGTACGTGCCGTTGGCCGCGACGTCCGCGAGTCCGACGAAGCCCAGCGCCGGGAGCGTGGACCAGGCGAAGCCGCCCTCCGGCAGCGCGGGTGCGCCCCGCCGCAGGGACAGCCACAGGGCGGCGCCGCCCGTCGCGACGCTGGTCACCCGCTGTACGAAGAGGGCCAGGAAGAGGCCGGTGACCGTGGTGGACGCCTCCGTGATCAGCGCGAAGACCGTGCCGAAGCCACCGGCGGCGACAAGGGTGAGCAGGATCGTCCGGCGCTGCACGGGCGCGCCGCGCAGCTGCGGACCGCCGGCCAGGACGACCCCGGTGACGGCGACCGCGATGCCCGCGACCTGGAGCAGCCCCGGCCGCTCGCCGAGGAACAGCCCGACCCCGACCGGGACGGCGACGCTCAGGGTGGCCAGCGGGGAGACCACTCCCATCGGGCCGAGGGCGAGGGCCTCGTAGAAGGAGAAGAGCGCGACGGGTCCGACCAGGCCGGCCGCGAACGCGAACCAGAGCCGGGGCCCGGCCTCGCTCCAGCCGCCCGTGGCGACCACGATCACACCCAGGACGACCGCAGCCAGGCCCTGTGACACGACGACCACCGTGAGCGCCGGGGCGCGTCGCGTGAGCAGCCCGCCGCCGAAGTCGGCCAGCCCCCACAGGAGACTGGTGGTCAGGGCGAAGAATGCTGTCACGGCCCGCCTCGCAGTACAGTTCGGTGAACGATCAGGTACACCCCATCGTAGTTCTGTCAGATGAACTGCGTCATTCAAAATATTGGACCATCATGCCCACCCCCATGCTCTCGACGACGGACGGAACGTGTCGGACCTCGACCTGCTGACCCAGTCCCTGGCCCGCAACGTGAAGCACTGGCGGGCGGTGCGCGGCTTCACCCTGGACGTGCTCGCGGCCCGGGCCGGGGTCAGCCGGGGCATGCTCATCCAGATCGAGCAGGCCCGCACCAACCCGAGCATCGGCACCGTCGTCAAGATCGGCGACGCGCTCGGCATCAGCATCACCACGCTGCTCGACTACGAGCAGGGCCCGAAGGTCCAGATCGTCCCCGTCGAGAAGGCCGTTCGGCTGTGGCACACCGAGGCCGGCAGCTTCAACCGGCTGCTCGCCGGGACCGAGGCGCCCGGCCCGCTGGAGATGTGGGACTGGCGTCTGATGCCCGGCGAGAGCAGCCCGTCGGAGCCGCATCCGTCCGGCACGGTGGAGATCGTCCATGTCACCGCCGGTGAACTGACCCTCACCGTCGACGGGGTCGACTACCGCGTACCGACCGGCGCCAGCGCCTCCTTCGAGGCCAACACGGCCCATGTGTACGGCAACACCGGGGACGTGCCGATGGAGATGGTGATGACGGTCTCGGTGCCGCCCGTGCCCTGAGCCCGGCGGGCCGGGCTGTTAGCGTGCGGACATGCGCGCACCCATCGGAGACTTCGACACCGCCGTCCCCGCCCCCGACTGCCTCGACGAGCTGACCGCGCCGGTCGCCGACGCCGTACGCCACTGGACCGGTGCCGTGCCCGCCGACCAGATCGTCTACGTCGAGACCGACCCGCAGTGGGCGGACACCGCGGTCTTCGTCGAGCACTACGGGCGCGATCTGCTGGGCACGTCGGCCAACTGTGTGGTGGTGGCGGGCAGGCGCGGCGGCGAGACCACGCTGGCGGCCTGTCTGGTGCTGTCCACGACCAAGGTGGACGTCAACGGCGTGGTGCGCCGCCAACTCGGCGCCCGCAAGGCTTCGTTCGCCTCGACGGACACCGCGACCGGCGCGACCGGCATGGAGTACGGCGGTATCACCCCGATCGGACTCCCGCGCGACTGGCCTCTGCTGGTGGACCCGGCCGTGGTCGACCTGCCCTATGTCCTGGTCGGCAGCGGACGCCGGCGCGGCAAACTCCTCGTCCCCGGCAAGGCGTTCGCAGAGCTGCCGGGTGCGGTGGTGCTGGCGGGGCTGGGCGTCTAGGAGGCGGCGTGCGCGTGGTGCGCCAGCGCCAGGTGAGGGTCCGCCTGGCCCGGCGCCGGTGCCGGATCCGCGTGCACCAGGGCCGCCGTCAGCCGCGGTACGGCGTGCAGCAGCGCGTGTTCCGCCGCGACGGCGATCGCGTGCGCCTGGCGTACCGTCGCCTCGCCGTCGACCACGACGGCCACCTCGGCGCGCAGCCGGTGCCCGATCCACCGCAGCCGCAGCTCACCCACCGCCCGCACCCCGGGCACCTCCCGCAGCGCCCGCTCGGCCCGGTCGGTCAGCTCCGGGTCCACCGCGTCCATCACACGCCGGAACACCTCGCGCGCCGCGTCCCGCAAGACCAGCGCGATCGCCGCGGTGATCGCCAACCCCACCAGCGGATCGGCGAGTTGCCAGCCGAGGGCGGCGCCGCCTGCCCCCAGCAGCACGGCCAGTGAGGTGAAGCCGTCGGTTCGGGCGTGCAGCCCGTCGGCCACCAGCGCGGCCGAGCCGATCTCCCGGCCCACCCGGATCCGGTACCGGGCCACCCACTCGTTCCCGGCGAACCCGACGAGGGCGGCCACCGCGACGGCCGTCAGGTGCGTGACCGGACGCGGATCCAGCAGCCGTTCGACGGCCGTCCACGCGGCGAAAACGGCCGACCCGGTGATCGTCAGCACGATCGCGATCCCCGCGAGGTCCTCGGCCCGTCCGTAGCCGTAGGTGAAGCGGCGGTTCGCCGCCCGGCGCCCGAGCACGAAGGCGATGCCCAGCGGTACGGCGGTCAGCGCGTCCGCCGCGTTGTGCACCGTGTCCCCGAGCAGGGCGACGGAGCCGGACAGGACCACGACGACCGCCTGCGCGAGCGCGGTCGCGCCGAGCACGGCCAGCGAGACCCAGAGCGCGCGCATGCCACGCGCCGAGGACTCCAATGCGGGGTCGAGTTTGTCGGCCGTCTCGTGGGAGTGCGGCGTAAGGAGATGGGTGAGGCGGTGCCGGAGGCCGCCGGAAGGGGAGCGGCGGGAGTGGGAGTGGCCGTGCTGGTGGCCGTGGTCGTGGCCGCGGTCGTGGTCATGGCTGTGGGCGGGTTCGCCGTGCCGGCCGTGCGCGTGGTCGTGGGGGTGGTGGCGCTCGTCCGCGTGTGCGTGTGCGTGCTCGTGATGGTGCCGGTCGCTCATGCGGCTCCCCTCTCCGGTGCGCGGGACGTGGACACGGGACGTCCACGACGCCATTATGTGCGTATGAGCGCACGCTTGCACCTATCACCTGCGCATCATGCGCACCCGCGCACCCCGGGCGAGGAGCAGTTCGCACTGGCCGCCGAACTCCTCGCGCTGCTCGGCGACCGCACCCGGCTCACCCTGCTGCACGCCCTGACCGCCGGAGAGGCCGATGTCAGCACGCTCACCGAGGTCTGCGGCGCCGCCCGTCCCGCCGTCAGTCAGCATCTGGCCCGGCTGCGGCTCGCCGGTCTGGTGGGCACGCGCAAGGAGGGGCGGCGGGTGGTGTACTCGTTGCGCCACGGTCATCTGCGGCGGCTGGTCGAGGAGGCGCTGAAGGTGGCGGACCACCGCCTGACCGAGACCGCTACCGCACCAGACGGTTGAGCTTCTCCAGCAGGGCGAGCACGGTCTCCGGATCGCTGGTCGCGGCCGCCAGTGCCGGGCCGACGGGCGCTTCCTGTACCGCCTTCACGCGGGCGGACGGCTCGGCGGCCGGGCTCAGCAGCGTACGCCGGCCGTCGCGCGGGTCGGGTTCTGTCGTGACCGCCTCGGCGCTGCGCAGCCGGGCCACGCAGTTGGAGACCTGGCTCTGGGCCAGGCCGGTGCGCTTGGCGATCTCGGTGACCGTGGTCCGGGGGTGGTCCCGCAGGTCGGCGGCGACGATCAGCACCGTGCCCGTGCTGGTGGGGTGTTCGCCGATGCCGTCGGTGGGGACGGCGGACTCTGCGAGCTTCTGGAGGCGGTGGCCCAGCAGGTAGAGGTCGGTGACGTTCACGCCGCCAGGATACATCCGGGGCGGATGCATCTTATCTTGATGCATCTCCATCTGATGGATATGCTTCTGCCCATGCTGAAGACGACGAAGCTCCGCGGCAACCCCTGGGCCGTGCTGGCCACCCTGTCCCTCGGGTTCTTCATGACCCTGCTCGACATGACGATCGTCAACATCGCGTTACCGAACGTGATGAGCGACCTGCACGCCGGGCTCGACCAGGTGATGTGGACCGTCAGCGGTTACACGCTCGTGCTGGCCGCCCTGCTGGTGACGGCCGCACGGCTCGGTGACATGCGGGGGCAGCGGACGCTGTTCGCGGCCGGGGTCGCGGTGTTCACGGCGGCCAGCGCGGTGTGCGGGCTCGCCGGCGGGGCCGGCGTCCTCGTCGTCGCCCGGCTCGTGCAGGGGCTGGGGGCGGCGCTGCTCACCCCGCAGACCATGGCGCTGGTCATGGCCGTGTTCCCGGCCGGGCGGCGCGGCACCGCGCTCGGCGTCTGGGGCTCGGTCGCCGGGGTGGCGACGCTGTCCGGGCCGACGCTCGGCGGGCTGCTGGTCAGCACCGTCGGCTGGCGCTGGGTCTTCTTCGTCAACGTCCCGATCGGCCTGCTGGTCCTCGCCCTGACCTTCCTCCTCGTGCCCGACCTGCGCACCGGCCGCACCCACCGGCTCGACCTGCCCGGTGCCCTGCTCTCCACCGCCGCGCTGACCTGCGTGACCTTCGCCCTGATGGAAGGCGACCGGTACTCCTGGAATGCCGGGATCCTCGCGCTCGGCGCCGCCGGCCTCGCCCTCGCCGCGCTGTTCCTGCGCCAGCAGGCGCGCCGTCAGGGGGCCGAACCGCTGGTGCCCTTCCGGCTCTTCGCCGACCGCGGCTTCACCGTGATGACCGCGCTGGTCGGCGCGATCGGCGCCGCCCTGATCGCCGCCGTGCTGCCGCTCGGCCTCTACTTCCAGCAGCAGCTCGGCCTCAGCGCGGTGCACGCCGGGCTCGCCCTGGCGCCCTCCCCGCTGGTCTCCCTCCTCGTCTCCCCGTTCGCCGGACGCCTCAGCGACCGGATCGGCGGCCGCCGGGTGCTGCTCGCCGGACTGGTGTCCTTCTGCGCGGGGCTGTCCGCGGTGATCCTGCTCGCGCAGGGCTCGGCCACCGCAGTGGTCTTCGCCGTGCCGCTGATGTTCATGGGGCTCGGCACCGGCTGCATGATCGCCCCGCTCTCCACCGAGGCGATGCGGCACGTGCCCGCGCCGCTGGCCGGAGCCGCCTCCGGGGTCAACAACACGGCCCGGCAGCTCGGTTCGGTCCTGGGCTCGGCCGCCGCCACCGCCCTGATGGCCGCGGGGGCCACGCCCCTGGCCGGCGTCCACCTGGCCATGGCCCTCGCGGTCGTCCTGCTCGCCCTCGCCGGTACGGCGCTGTTCACGACCCGCACCGGGAACCCGGCGGCCGTCCCCGCGTAGTGCTCAGAAGGAGGCTGCCGAACCGAGGTACTGCTCGGCGAAGGCCGTCGCCGCCGCACGCGAGGTGAACAGCCTGCGCAGCCGGGCCAGGCTGGTGCCCGCGAGGAACGGATCGCCGGAGGCCGTGCCGTGGTAGATGCCGGACAGGAACTGCGAGAACTCCTGGTAGTCCCAGACCCGGCGCAGGCAGGCGTGGGAGTAGCCCTCCAGACCACTGTCGTCGCCCTTGGTGACCTGTGCGGCGAGCGCGTCGCCCAGCAGGAAGGCGTCGTGCAGGGCGAGGTTCATGCCCTTGGCGGCGATCGGCGCGGTGAGGTGCCCGGCGTCACCGGCCAGGAAGAGGCGGCCGAACGCCATCGGTTCCACCACGTAGTCGTGCATGTCCAGCACACGCTTCTCGATCAGCGGCCCCTCGGTGAGCGGCGGCGCCCCGGCCGCCCCGAGCCGTTCGCGCAGTTCGTCCCAGACCCGGTCGTGCGACCAGTTCTCCGGATCGTCGCCCGGCGGGCACTGCAGGTAGTAGCGGGTGACCTCGGGGCTGCGCGCCATGTGCCCGGCGAAACCGTTCGGATGGACGCCGAACACCACGCAGTCCGAGGACGGCGGCGCCTCGGCGAGCAGCGCCAGCCAGGCTATGCCGTAGTCCTGCCGGGCGACCCGCACCCGCCCCTGCGGTATCGCGTCCCGGGTCACCCCGCGCGCCCCGTCGCAGCCCGCCACGAACTCGCAGCGCAGAAGGTGCCGTTCGCCGGTCGCCGGGTCGAGGTACGACACGGCGGGCCGGTCCGACTCCAGGTCGTGCGGCGCGACGTCGCGCACCCCGAACCTGATGTCCCCGCCGCGCACGTCGGCGTACTCCCGGACCAGGTCCGTCACCAGCAGCGGCTGCGGATAGACGTAGTGATGGTGGTCCGTCAGTTCGCCGTAGTCGAACCGGAACCGGTCGCCGCCGAACCGGAACTCGCACTCGCTGTGCACCTGCGCCCGGGCCGCCAGGCCGTCGCCCAGGCCGCGTTGCCGGAGCCCGTGCACCGCCCATTCCTCGATGACCCCGGCCCGCGGCCGGGTCTCGATGAACTGTCTGCTCCCGGTCTCCAGGACCACGCAGTCGACGTCGGCGGCCCGCAGGATGTTCCCGACGGTCAGCCCGGCGGGCCCGGCGCCCACGACGACGACCGTACGGCGTTCTTCGGAGGGGGAGTTGTGGTGGGGGGAGGGGTGAGTCACCCCCGCATTATGACGGTGTCCCGTCAGCCACGGCAGTGCTGCCGCCGTGGCTGACGGGACATAGGCGAGGAGGGGGGTCAGTGCGCGGGGGCGTCCGTGACCACGACCTCGTCGATGCTGCGCTCGATGTCCTCGGCCGTGGAGGCGGTCGCCTTGGCCCAGTAGTAGATGCCGATCGAGAAGGCGGCGATGACCAGGATGTCCCACCACAGCGCGATGTTGTTCTGGCCGCCGAAGCTGCCCTGCCAGGAGATCAGGCCCATGCCGATCAGGTAGACCGGCAGCCACTGCGCGGCCCGGAAGTCCAGCCGGGGCGCGTCCGGCAGGTTCCTGCTGTGGGCGTAGAAGGCGTAGCCGCCGAGCAGCAGGTAGCCGAGGATGATCGCGAGGCCGAGCCGCCACAGGATGTCCCAGCCGGACCAGTAGATGATCAGGTTGGCGACCACGAACGACAGCGGGGAGATCAGCTTGCCGAACGGCAGCCGGTACGGGCGCTCGCGCTGCGGCAGCTTGTCGGTGAAGACGCCGTACGCCAGCGGGGCACCGGCGTACATCAGCACGCTCGCCGAGGTGATGAAGCCGACCAGCTGCTGCCAGCTCGGGAACGGCAGGAAGCAGATCACACCGGTCACGAAGGACATGATGAGGCCGAACCACGGCACACCGCGGGAGTCGGTCCGGGTGAAGAGCTTCGGCGCGTAGCCGTTCTTCGCCAGGCCGTAGGAGACGCGGGAGGTGGCGGTGGTGTAGATGAGGCCGGTGCCGCCGGGGGAGATGATCGCGTCCAGATAGAGGACCCAGGCCAGCCAGCCGAGGCCCACCAGGGTGGCGAGGCCGGCCCACGGGCCGCTGATGCCCGCGTACGCGAGGTGGCCCCAGCCGTGCGCGAAGGTGCTGTGCGGCAGCGCGGCGATGAACACGACCTGGAGCAGGACGTAGATCACGGCACCGATCGCGACCGAGCCGAGCGTGGCGCGGGGCAGGTCCTTCTTCGGGTTGCGGCTCTCGCCGGCCAACTGGATGGCCTGCTCGAAGCCGAGCAGCGCGAAGATGATGCCGCTGGTGCTGATCGCGGTCAGGACACCCTTGGCGCCGAAGGGCGCGAAGCCCTCCGAGTGGAAGTTGCCCGGGTGGAAGTTGCCGATCGCGATGATGAAGATCGCGGCCAGTGGCACGGCGATCTTCCACCAGGTCGCGGCGCTGTTGGTGTGCGCGAGCACCCGGACGCCGAAGAAGTTGACGCCGACGAACAGGGCCATGAGCACGACCGCCGCCAGCAGGCCGCTCGCGGTCAGGGTGCCGTCGGCGTGCTGGAGGTGCTGGGCCCACTTCCAGTGACCGGCGTAGCCGATCATGGCTTCGACCTCGATCGGGGCCACGGTCGCGGCCTGCAGCCAGGAGAACCAGCCGAAGGACATGCCGGCCAGGCCGCCGAACGCGTAGTGCGGGTAGCGGGCCGTGCCGCCCGCCACCGGGAACATGCCGCCGAGCTCGGCGTGCACCAGTGCCAGGAGCACGATCGCGATCGCGCCGATCACCCACGAGATGATCGCCGCGGGGCCGGCCACGCCGACCGCCTTCTCGGCGCCGTACAGCCATCCGGAGCCGATGATCGAGCCCACAGAGGCCCACATCAGGCCGATCAGGCCGACGTCCCGCCTCAGACCGCCCGAAGGTGTGATGTCCTCCGTGGCGGCTTTCTCGACACTCACCATGTCAAGTGGCCTCTCAGTTTCTGAACGCAGATTTAACGAGCAAGAGGCCACAACGTAAGGGTCCGTTCCGTGCGGACAGAAGAGTGTTGCCAAAGATTTGACCCTCGATCTTTCCTGTCTTGGCCAAAGCTTTTGCACAGGTCAGTGAGGGTCACGGAATGTCCGTATTCAGTTGTGCTCAGTGAGAAGAGGGTAAGACAGGCCCAAGCTCAGATCTTCCTCAAATCCGGTTCAGTTCTGGCCCAGGCGAGGTATTTCGATGGCCGGGCAGTGGTCCATGACCATGTCCAGACCCGCGGCCCGTACCCGCTCGTACGCCGCCTCGTCGACCACCCCGAGCTGGAACCAGACCGCCTTCGCGCCCTTCGCCAGCGCCTCGTCCGCGACGGCACCGGCCAGCTCGCTGTTGACGAAGACGTCGACGACGTCGACCTCGAAGGGGATCTCCGAGAGGGACGCGTAGCCCTGCTCGCCGTGCACCGTCTCCGCCTTGGGGTGGACCGGCACGATCCGCTTGCCGAACCGCTGCAGCACCTGGGCCACCCCGTACGCCGCCCGTCCCCGGTTGGATGACAGACCGACCACCGCCCAGGTGTCACCCGTCCCGGTCAGAATCCTGCGGATCGTCGCTTCGTCGCCGTACACCGTCGGCCTCCTCGGCTCGGGGAACATTCGCCGTGGCCAACAGCGGCCGCCGGACCCTGATTCCCTGGCCCGCAGCGGGTCCCCGCAGTACCGTCGGGACAGTCCGCGCGGCAGGGGGTGTCGCATGTCCCGCATGTCCCGCCACGGTGACCTGAATCGTCGCAAGGTGCCTGCGTGCGGCCCGCCGCCCGCCTACGCTCAGCCCGTGCTGCGCATCCTCGACGCCAAGTCCGGTGAGACCGTCCCCGCCGTCTCCGCCCGCCGTGCCCTGACCCGAGTGGAGGCACACGCCTCCGGGTACGACCTGACGGCGCTGCGGGTCCTGCTCACCACCGACCTCCTCCTGCGCGCGCTGGAACTCGGCGGCACCCCGGTCCTGCCCCTGCTCACCGCCGACCACCACCAGGCCGAGTTGCACGCCGCCGCCACCACCCTCGGTATCCGCCCCTTCGAGGACGGCCGCGACCTGTCGCCGGGACTGGGCGAGGCCCAGGTCGTCCACGTGACGGCCACGGGCGGCACCGTGCCCGGGTCCGGCGTGACCGTCGCCGTCGCCTCCGCAGGCGGCCCTGAGGCCGGTGTCCTCAACACGCTCGACGACCCCGCCGCACTGCGGCTCGCCCTCCTCGACGCCCCGCGCGGCACGGCCGTCCACCTCGGCGCCGGCGCCCTCGACGCGGCCGGGCGGCGGCTCGGCAGGCTGCGGCAATCGGTGGCGCACTGGGCGCGCAGCCCCTCGCGGCCGGTGCCCGAGAAGGTCCGGGGACGGCTTCGGGACGCCTGGGAGGACGACCTCGACGTGCCCGGGGTGCTCGGCGTGCTGCGCTGGATGGAGTGCCAGCCCGAGATCCCGGACGGGGCCCGCTTCGAGACCTGCGCCTACGCCGACCGGCTGCTCGCCCTCGACCTCACCCGTGACCTCGGGCGGGCGGCGTGATCACCCGGGCGGGCGCGGGCCCGCTGCGCCGCCTGGTCGTGCTGCGGCATGCCAAGTCGGCCTGGCCCGAGGGCGTCCCGGACCGCCTGCGCCCGCTCGCGGACCGCGGCCGCCGCGACGCCCCCGCCGCCGGGCGTGCCCTCGCCGAGTCCGACTCCCTGCCCGACCTCGCGGTGTGCTCCACCGCGGTACGCGCCCGGCAGACCTGGGAGCTGGCCTCCGGCCAGTGGGGCACACCGCCGCCGGTCCGCTACGACGGGCGGGTGTACGCCGCCGACGTGCCCGACCTGCTCGCGGTCGTGCACGAGGTGCCCGCCGAGGTGGAGACGCTGCTGCTGGTGGGGCACAACCCCGGCCTGGAGGAACTCGTCCTCGACCTCGCGGGCGACGGCCTCGACGACACCCTGGAGCAGGTGCGCGAGAAGTTCCCGACGTCCGCGATCGCCGTGCTGGCGTGGCACGGCACGACGTGGGCGGCCCTCGCCCCGGGAACGGCCCTGCTGACGGAGGTGACGGTGGCCCGCGGGCGCAAGGAGTAGGGGAAGGGGCGGTACGCGTGTCCGCATAGGCTGGGCGGATGCAGGACGAGTACCGCACAGTTGCCCGCGCGGGCACGCACGAGACCGAGGTCAACCGCTCCCGCTTCCTGTGCGCCCTCGCCCCGGCGGCCACCGAGCGGGAGGCCCAGGAATTCGTCGCCGCGGTCCGCAAGGAGCACGCCGACGCCACCCACAACTGCTGGGCCTACGTCATCGGCGCCGACGCCGCCACCCAGAAGGCCAGTGACGACGGCGAGCCGGGCGGCACCGCGGGCGTCCCCATGCTCCAGATGCTGCTGCGCCGCGACATGCGGTACGTCGTCGCCGTCGTCACCCGCTACTACGGTGGCGTCAAGCTCGGCGCCGGCGGCCTCATCCGCGCCTACGGCGGCGCGGTCGGCGAAGCCCTCGACACCCTCGGCACGCTCACCCGCCGCCGCTTCCGGCTGGCCACGGTGACCGTCGAC
Organism: Streptomyces sp. NPDC028289; assembly: GCF_055565975.1. Taxonomy (NCBI): domain Bacteria; kingdom Bacillati; phylum Actinomycetota; class Actinomycetes; order Kitasatosporales; family Streptomycetaceae; genus Streptomyces; species Streptomyces sp. NPDC028289. Next base: position 130,298 of record NZ_JBVHTI010000008.1, read on the forward strand.
CACCAGCGGGCCGGCAAGGTCCAGAACGACCTGCGCGCCACCGGCCGGGAGGTCCGCGACGTCCGCTACGGCGAGGCCGTCACCATCGAGATCGGCCTGCCGGACGCCGAGGTGGACACCTTCCGCGCCTGGCTCGCCGACGCTACGGCGGGCACGGCCACCCTCGAACTGGGCGGGGAGGCGTACGGGGATGCGTGACCCGCGCGGGGGGTTGTCCTGACATTCCTCCGGATCTAGGGTCCCTGCGAGGGCAAGCGCTTTCTCCGCGTCTTGGCCTCCGTCACCTCCAGGAGGACCGCATGCCCCCACGGCTCGACCGCCCGTCCGACCACGTGATCACGGGCCGCCCCGTGCACGCGGGCGAGACCGGCCCCGGCGACCTCTGCTCCGCAGCCATGCACGGCGAGCACCCCCACTGGGCCCCCACCGAGGAGCGCGCATGAGCATCCGCGTCAGCCACGTCCACGGCGAGCACGTCGCGGTCGCGGCAGCCGACGGCACCGAGATCCTGCGGTACGTCTACCGCCCCGACCCCGAGGCGTACGAGGCGCGCAAGCCGTACGCCCACCCGGTGCGCACCCTCGCGGGCCGCACCGTCACCGGCTACCGGCCGAGCGACCACCGCTGGCACAAGGGCCTCCAGATGACGGCCAGTCATCTGTCCGGGCAGAACTTCTGGGGAGGCAACTCCTATGTCCGCGGGCAGGGTTACCAGGCGCTGCCCGAGCGGGTCGGCTCGATGCGGCACGACGGCTTCACCGAGTTCGCCGTCGCGGACGACCGGTTCGCCTGCACCGAGCGGCTGACCTGGGTGGAGAACGGCGGCGCCGAGTGGGCGCGGGAGGCGCGCGGGCTCACCGTCCACTCCGTCGACGAGCAGGCCGGCGCCTGGGCGCTCGACTGGACCATCCACCTCACCAACGTCCGCGACGAGCCCCTGACCTTCGGTTCCCCCACCACCGAAGGCCGCGAGGCGGCCGGGTACACCGGGCTCCAGTGGCGCGGCCCCCGTGACTTCACCGGCGGCACCGCGTTCGGCCCGGACTCCGTCACCGGCGCCGAGAAGCTGATGGGCACCCAGGGCCCCTGGCTCGCCTACACCGCCGAGCACGACGAGGCGGACGGGCACTCCACCATCGTCTTCGCCCACGCGCCCGAGAACCTCGACGCCCGGACGGCGATCCACGAGTCGCACTGGTTCGTGCGCGCGGAACCGATCCCCACGGCCGCGTTCTCCTGGGCGTTCTTCGAGGAGTTCGCCCTGCCGCCGGGGGAGTCCTTCGCCTACCGCTACCGGATCGTCTTCGCCGACGGCGCCTGGGACGCCGACCGCGTCGCCGCACACCTGGCGGGCCTGCCGTGGTGAACGAACCCGAGCCGACGCTCCCGCACCCGCTGCCCGGTGCCGTCGGACTTTCCCACCTGAGCGCCTACGACTGGGAGGCCGCCGACGGCGTCTGCGGCGGCAGCCCGCATCTGCACCTGGTGTGCACGGAGGCATACGTCGTCACGGGCGGCCGGGGCGCCGTGCAGACGCTCAGCCCGGACGGCTACCGGGACATCCCGCTGGAGGCCGGATCCGTCGCCTGGTTCACCCCGGGCACCGTGCACCGCATGGTGCAGGGCGGTGACCTGCGCATCATCGTGCTGATGCAGAACAGCGGACTGCCGGAGGCCGGGGACGCCGTCTTCACCTTCCCGCCCGAGGTGCTCGCCGATCCCGAACGGTACGCGGCCGTGGCGACGTTGCCGCCGGGCACGGGAGCCGAGGCGGAGCAGGCCGCCCGCAGGCGCCGGGACCTCGCCGTCGAGGGCTACCTCGGTCTGCGCGAGGCGCTGGTCGCCGGGGACGACGGCCCGTACGCGGAGTTCCAGCGGGCCGCCGCCCGGCTGGTGCGCGAGAAGGTGCCGCGCTGGCGCGAGCTGTGGCGGGCCGGTGCGCTGGCCGCCGCCGAGCGCACGGGCGCCCAGCTGGACGCGCTGCTGGCCGGTGCGCCGTCCTACCTCGGCGAGGCGACCGCGTACGAGACCGCACCCACCCGGCTCGGCGGCTTCGGGATGTGCGGACGCCGTGACGAGTACAACCTGCCGGGGACGACGCTTCCGTACGGCGGCGAATAGCAGAGGTTCCCCCCGGCGCTCACGGCCGTCGGGCTGTGGCACGCGGGACGCCGACGACCGGCCGATGCCCTCGGAAGGTCAGGGAATGTGAGGTGTGTGGTGGGTCAGGGGGTGATATGCGTTAGCGTGGCTGGCGTTGCCGGGGAGTCCCCGTGCTGGTTCATACGGGTCACACAGGTGCAATAGGGGTAAGGGTGCGGGTCGGGGTGGTTTCATGAGAATCCTGCACACTTCCGACTGGCATCTGGGCCGAGCGTTTCACCGCGTCAACATGCTGGGCGCCCAGTCCGAGTTCATCGGCCACCTCGTCGCGACCGTGCGCGAGCACGCCGTCGACGCCGTGGTGGTGGCGGGAGACGTCTACGACCGCGCGGTGCCGCCGCTCGCCGCGGTCGAGCTGTTCGACGACGCTCTGCACCGGCTCGCCGGCCTCGGCGTGCCCACGGTGATGATCTCCGGCAACCACGACTCCGCCCGCCGCCTCGGTGTCGGCGCCGGTCTCATCGACCGGGCCGGGATCCACCTGCGCACCGAGCCGTCGGCCTGCGGCACCCCGGTGGTGCTCGCCGACGCCTTCGGGGACGTCGCGTTCTACGGCCTGCCGTATCTCGAACCCGCCCTGGTGAAGGACGAGTTCGCGGTCGAGCGGGCCGGACACGAGACGGTGCTGGCCGCCGCCATGGACCGGGTCCGCGCCGACCTCGCCGCCCGCCCGCCCGGCACCCGCTCCGTCGTCCTCGCGCACGCCTTCGTCACCGGCGGCGAGCCAAGCGACAGCGAACGGGACATCACGGTGGGCGGTGTGGCCGCCGTCCCGGCCGGCGTCTTCGACGGCGTCGACTACGTGGCCCTCGGCCACCTGCACGGCTGCCAGACCCTCACCGGACGCGTCCGCTACTCGGGCTCCCCGCTGGCGTACTCCTTCTCCGAGGCCGGCCACCGCAAGAGCATGTGGCTCGTCGACCTCGCCGCCGACGGCACGGTCACCGCCGAGCGCCTCGACTGCCCGGTCCCGCGCCCGCTGGCCCGCATCCGCGGCGCCCTGGAGGACCTCCTCGCCGACCCCGCCCTCACCGCCCACGAGGACGCCTGGGTCGAGGCCACCCTCACCGACCCGGTCCGCCCCGCCGACCCCATGGCCCGTCTCACCGACCGCTTCCCGCACACCCTCAGCCTGGTCTTCGACCCGGACCGCGCCCCGGACGACCCCGACGTCTCCTACGCCCGCCGCCTGGCCGGCCGCACCGACCGGCAGATCGCCGAGGACTTCGTCGCCCACGTGCGCGGCGCGGGCCCCGACGAACGCGAACTGGCCGTCCTGGGTGAGGCGTTCGACGCGGTGCGCGCGGACGGCGCGGTACGCGAGGTGGCCCGGTGACAGCACACCCGCACCCGAGCCCCTGCACGGAGGCGGCCGCATGAGGCTCCACCGGCTCGACATCACCGCCTTCGGGCCCTTCGGCGGCTCCCAGAGCGTCGACTTCGACGCCCTCTCCGCCGCCGGGCTCTTCCTCCTGCACGGCCCGACCGGCGCTGGAAAGACCTCCGTCCTGGACGCCGTCTGCTACGCCCTCTACGGCACCGTCCCCGGCGCCCGGCAGACCGGCCAGGGCCTCACCCTGCGCAGCGACCACGCCGACCCGGCCACCCGTACCGAGGTACGCCTCGAACTCACCGTCGCCGGACGCCGGTTGGAGATCACCCGGCAGCCGCCCTGGGAGCGGCCCAAGAAGCGCGGCGCGGGCACCACCCTGGACAAGGCACAGACCTGGCTGCGCGAGTACGACGCGACGGCCCGCGGCTGGCAGGACCTCAGCCGCTCCCACCAGGAGATCGGCGAGGAGATCACCCAGCTGCTCGGCATGAGCCGCGAGCAGTTCTGCCAGGTCGTGCTGCTGCCGCAGGGCGACTTCGCCCGCTTCCTGCGCGCCGACGCCGGCGCGCGCGGCCAGCTGCTCGGCCGGCTCTTCGACACCCAGCGCTTCGCCGACGTCGAGAAGCGCCTCGCCGAGCGCCGGAAGACGACCGAGGCCCGGGTCCGGGACGGCGACTCCGCCCTGCTGGCCGACGCGCACCGCATGCAGCAGGAGGCCGCCGACGCGATGGAGCTGCCGGAGCTGGCCCCGGGCGAGCCCGGCCTGGCCTCGGCCGTTCTCGCCGCCGCCGCCGTGGCCCGCAGCACCGCGCGGGAGCGCCTGACCGTCGCCCACTGCCGGCTCACCGCCGCCGAGTCCGCCCAGTTCGCCGCCGACCGCGCACTGACCGGCGAACGCGAACTGGCGCGGTTGCAGGCCCGGTTCGAGGAGGCCCGGCAGCGGGCCGTACGGCTGGAGGAACGGGCCGGGGAGCACCGGGCGGCGCAGGCGCGCATGGAGCGGGCCCGGAAGGCGGAAGCGGTGGCGCCGGCGCTGGAGCTGCGGGACGCCGCCGAGGAGGAGCACCGCAGAGCGGCCGCCGCCGAGGTGCGCGCGCGGGCGCTGCTGCCGGAGACCCTCGCGGGAGCCGGTGCGGCAGGGCTCGCCGGCGCTGCCCGCCGGGCCGCCGAGGAGCTGGGCGGGCTGGAGTCCGCGCGCCGGGCCGAGCGACGGCTCGCCGAGGCCGTCGACGAGCGGGGCCGGCTCGACCGGCAGGAGCGGGACGACGAGGACGCCCTGCGCGAGGCCGCGGCCTGGCTCGCCGGCTGGGACGCCAGGCGCGCGGGGCTCCAGTCCCGTGTCGACTCCGCACAGGAGGCCGCGACCCGCGCCGAGCAGCTCGCCGTACAGCGCGACCCCGCCCGTCGGCGGCTGGAGGCGGCGCGGCTGCGGGACGAGCTGGGCCGGGACACCGACGAGGCCCAGCGCACCGCCCTCGCCTCCGCGCAACGGGCCGTGGAGGCACGGACGTACTGGCTCGACCTCAAGGAACAGCGGCTGAACGGCATCGCCGCCGAGCTGGCCGCGGAGCTCACCGAGGGGGAGCCGTGCGCGGTCTGCGGGGCGACCGAACACCCGGCGCCGGCCGAGAAGTTCGCGGGCCATGTCGACCGCGAGGCCGAGGAACGCGCGCTCGCCGCCCTGCAGCGCGCCGACGAGCAGCGTGCCCGGGACGAACGGCGGCTCGGCACCGTACGCGAGGCCCTGGCCGCCGCCACCGCCGAGGCGGGCGACACCCCGACCGCGCAACTGGCCTCCCTGGCAGACGGGTTGGAGCGGGAGTACGCCCAGGCCCGACGACTGGGCTCCACCCTGCACGCGGCGCACGAGGAGCTGCGGCTGGCCGAGCAGGAGCGCGAGCACCGGCTGGCCGGGCGCCAGCAGGCCGAACTCCGGGCCGCCGCACGGCTGACCCGCCGTGAGGGCCTCGACGCGGAACTGGCGGCCCTCGAAGAGGAGCTCGCCCAGGCCCGGGGGAGCGCCGCCAGCGTGTCCGCGCGGGCCGCGCAGCTGGAGCGGCAGGTGGCGCTGCTCACCGACGCCGCCGAGACGGCGCGTGCCGCCGAGGACACCGCCCGGCACCTGAAGGACACCGACGCGCGGCTCGCCGACGCCGCCTACCGGGCCGGATTCGACACCCCGCAGTCCGCGGCCGCCGCCCTCCTCGACGACACCGCCCACCGCGAACTGCAACGGCGCCTGGACGCACGGCAGTCCGAGGAGGCGGCAGCGCGTGCGGTCCTCGCGGAGACCGACACCGCGGCCGCCGCCCGGCAGCCGGCCGCCGACCTCGACACTGCGGAGCACACCGCCGCCCTGGCCGCCCGGCGGGTGCGCGACGCCGCCTCCGCCCGCGACCGGGCCGCCCGCAGCTGCGCCGAACTCGACCGGCTCTCCGCCCGCGCCACCGAGGGCGTACGGCAACTCGCCCCGCTGCGCGAGGAGTACGACCGGGTGGCCCGCCTGGCCGGACTCACCGCCGGCACCTCCGCCGACAACGAACGCAGGATGCGTCTGGAGTCGTACGTCCTCGCCGCCCGCCTGGAACAGGTCGCCGCCGCCGCGACCGTACGCCTGCAGCGCATGTCCTCCGGCCGCTACACCCTGGTCCACTCCGACGACCGCACCGGACGCGGCCGCAGCGGCCTCGGACTGCACGTCGTCGACGCCTGGACCGGACGTGAGCGGGACACCGCCACCCTCTCCGGCGGCGAGACCTTCTTCGCCTCCCTCGCGCTCGCCCTCGGCCTCGCGGACGTCGTCACCGACGAGGCGGGCGGCGTCCGCCTCGACACCCTCTTCATCGACGAGGGCTTCGGCAGCCTCGACGACCAGACCCTGGACGAGGTCCTCGACGTCCTCGACTCCCTCCGTGAACGCGACCGCAGCGTCGGCATCGTCAGCCACGTCGCCGATCTGCGCCGCCGCATCCACGCCCAACTGGAGGTGGTGAAGGGGAGATCGGGCTCGGCTCTGCGGCAGCGCGGGGTCTGAGCGCGCCGCCGGAAGTGCCGCGATATGCCGTCTGGCGACTGCGGCGCCGTCGTGGCTGGTCGCGCAGTCCCTCCCCCAGCCTTCGGCCGGGGGCACCCCCAGCGCCCCTTACGGGGCCCCGGCCTAGGTTCCGACGGCCCGGCGGGGGAGCGGCGACGAGTAGACGACGCTCGTCGTCACCGAGCCCAGCGTGCCGATCCGGCCGGAGACCTCCTCCAGGTGGCGCATCGAGCGGGCGGTGACCTTGAGGACGAAGCAGTCGTCGCCCGTGACGTGGTGCGCCTCCAGGATCTCGGGGGTGGCGGCGACCAGGTCGTGGAAGGGCTTGTAGTTGCCGTTCGGGTAGCGCAGCCGGACGAAGGCGAGGATGGGCAGGCCGAGGCGCTCCGGGTCGACCACCGCCGCGTACCCCTGGATCACGCCCGCCTCTTCCAGCCGGCGCACCCGCTCGGTCACCGCGCTCGGGGACATCGCGACGGCCCGTGCCAGCTCGGCGAAGCTGGCCCGGCCCTCGCGCTGGAGGACGTCGAGGATGCGCCGGTCGGTGGCGTCCGGGGAAAACTCGGTCATGCGGGATGGATAACAGGGAATCCCCGGCCGGGCAAGGGTGAGGCCGGGGATCACACCTTCAGGGCGCCCCGTCACCCTCGTAGATTTACGGCCATGGAGATCCGCCGCACCGACGGCGGCCGGAGCGAAAGGGGCCCACATGACCGGCACCACCCTCAACCCCGTCCTGCGCGTCGCCCCCGCCGCACCCGCCGAGGCCGCCGCCCACTTCCGGGCGAGCCTCGCCTTCCACGCCGACGTCTCCGACGTGGCCGCGGCCCTGGCCGCCGACGGTCACCCCGGCTTCGTCGTCCTGGACTCCCGCTCCACCGAATCCTGGGACCAGGGCCACATCCCCGGCGCCGTCCACCTGCCCACCGCGCTCATCCCCGGGCAGGCGGCCGAACTCCTCGACAAGGCCGTGCCGGTGGTGACGTACTGCTGGGGTCCCGGCTGCAACGGTGCCACCCGCGCCGCTCTCGCGCTCGCCGAACTCGGCTATCAGGTCAAGGAGATGCTCGGCGGATTCGAGTACTGGGTGCGTGAGGGCTTCGAGTTCGAGACCTGGCAGGGCCGCGAGCGCCGCGCTCCGGACCCGCTGACCGCACCCGTCGCGGGCGACTGCGGTTGCTGATTCCCGGAGGCGAACCTGTGCCCTCGCTGTCCGTGTAGGTTCACCCCATGACTCGATATGCGGATCCAGGCGCGGTGGAGTGGGTGGAGTCGGGCGGCGGCCCGCTCGTGGCGGTCCCGGAGACGGTCCTGCCGTTCTGGGCCGGCGCCGACAGCGAGGACCTGGCCACCGACTACGACCGGGCCTGCGAGGTCGACGGCTACGTCGGACTGCTCCCGGTCGGGGACAGCACCGCCCTGGTCCTCGGCGACGAACCCGCCTCGACGTCCTTCCTGCCGGACCACGGCACCTTCGTACGGTGGTCCGCCGCCAACTCGGAGGAGGAACTCCTGGCACAGGTGCCCGCCGCCCTCGACGGAGCCGCATGGGAGAACGAGATCCGCTGGCAGGTCCCCGGCCCCGTCGTCCTGTTCGACTCCGCCTGGCCCGGCGGCGAGGCCGAAGGCGGGGACCATCTGCGGGTCCCGCTGGAGCCGGGCACCTACGCGGTGCGCGCCGCCTACACCAGACCCGGCCCGGAAACCTGGCTGGGCCTCGTGCAGTTGCGACGACTCCCGTCCTGACGAACCGTCACTTGATGCCGTCGACGGCGATGGCGAGGTGGCGCGGGCCGCGCAGTACTGCGTTGGGGCGGTAGGGCGGCGGGTCCTCGACGAGGCGCGGGTTGTCGAGCCGGCGGGCCAGCTGGGACAGCGCGATCTGGGCCTCCAGGCGGGCCAGCGGGGCGCCGAAGCAGCTGTGGATGCCGCTGCCGAAGCCGAGGTGCTGGATGTCCTGGCGGTCCGGGTCGAAGCGGTCGGGGTCCGTGAAGCGGTGCGGGTCCCGGTTTCCGGCGCCCAGCATCAGCCAGATGCGCGACCCCTTGGGGATGGTCACCCCGTGCACCTCGAGATCGGCGATGCAGGTGCGCTGCGGGAGCAGCTGCACCGGCGGCTCGTAGCGCAGCAGCTCCTCCACGATCCGCACCGACAGCCCCGGGTCGTCGCGCAGCCGCTCGAGGTACTGCGGGTACCGCAGCAGTGTCAGCATGCCGTTGGTGATGAGGTTGACCGTCGTCTCGTGGCCGGCGATGAGCAGCAGCACGGAGGTGCTGAGCACCTCCATCGTCGTCATCGCGCCGTCCGGGCCGTGACTGTGCACCAGGTCGGACAGCATGTCCTCGCGCGGCTCCTTGGCGCGCTGCTCCACCAGCCCGTTCAGGTACATGCCGAGCTGGAGCCGGGCCTCCTGTGCGGTCTTCGCGGACTCGTCGGCCGTGCGGCTGTCGGGGTCCAGGCCGGCCACGATCGGGTCGACCCAGGCCCGGAACCGCGGCTCGTCCTCCCGCGGCACGCCCAGCAGCCGGCAGATGACGGTGACCGGGAACGGGTAGGCGACCTGGTCGACCAGGTCGATCTCCCGGGCGTCCCCGAGTCCGTCGATCAGCTCGGTGACGATCTCCTCCAGCTGGCCCCGCATGCCGTCGATCCGGCGCGGCTGGTGCGGCGGCCCGAAGGAACTGTTGGCGATCCGGCGCAGCCGGTCGTGCTCCGGCGGGTCGAGCCGGATGAAACTCGGGGGCAGGCCCGTCGCCTCCGGGCCGGACAGCTCGTCGTCCCCGCCCGCGGTCACGTTGGACTCGTCGGAGCTGATCCGCGGATCGTGCAGCAGGGCCTCGATGTCGTGGTAGGTGCTGATGAGGTAGGGGCCGTCCTCCTCCTCGTGCAGCACCGGCGTCTTGCGGAGTTCCTCGTACAGCGGGTACGGGTTGGCTCGGTTCGCGAAGTCGGTGATCTGGCGCAACATCGAGGTCTGCGTCATGACAGTTCCTTGGAGCGTCGGGGCCGGGTCGCGGTCAGTGGCGGGCGGGGTGGAAGACCAGCTGCGTGTCGGTCGGCGAGTAGCCGCTGAGGGTCACCATGGGGGCGTGCGTGGGCAGGGCCGGGTCCGGGAAGTCCGCGTCGACCGGCACCCGTCCCTCGGGACGGCGGTCCACGGTCGGGAACTCCACCGGGAACGGCGCGGCCCTCTCGATCTGCCGCTGGTAGAACTCCAGCCACCGCGTGTTGTCGAAACTCACCGCGGCGATCGTCCGGCCCTGGTAGCCGTACACCCCGACGAACCGGCGCTCGGCCAGCGAACCCTGGGTGATCATGATCTGCTCGCCCATCGGCGGCACCCCGACCGACTTGATGTTCACCCCGAACTGCGACGACCAGAACGCCGGCACCCACAGGTGCGGTCGCCGCTCGGCACTCGGGCTGATCATGTTGTGGGCGGCGGTCTCGGCCTGGGCGACCGCGTTGCCCCAGTGCTCCAGCGACAGGAACTGGTAGCCGAACAGCGCGTGCGGCGACCGGGCGACATCACCGGCGACGAAGATGTCGTCGGTGACGATGCCCCGGAAGTCGAAGGCACGGCAGCCCGCGTCGCAGGCGATGCCCCGCGGGCCCGCGCCGAGACCGGAACCGGCCAGCCAGTCGGTGTTGCGGACCGCGCCGAGCGACACGATCACCACGTCCGCCTCGACGACGGACTCGTCGGACAGATGGACCGCCCGCACCCGCCCGGCCGGGTCGCCCTCCAAGGCGGTGACCTGGACGCCGGTGCGCAGGTCCACGCCGTTCTCGCGGTGCATCTCGGCCGCCACCGCGCCGATCACCCCGCCAAGGGCGCCCACCAGCGGTGCGCCCGCGCGTTCCGCGACGGTGACCGCGATCCCCTGCTCCCGGCAGGCCGAGGCGATCTCCGACCCGGTGAACCCGGCGCCGATCACGAACACCCGGCGCGGGCCGGCCTTCAGACGCCGCAGCAGCGCCGCCGCGTCGTCCCGGGTGCGCAGCGTGAACACGCCCTCCAGCCGGGCCTCGTCCTCCTTGGGCCAGGGCCGGGCCCGCACCCCGGTCGCGATCAGCAGGCGGTCGTACTCGACCTCGTCGCCGTCGGCCAGCCGGACCCGTTTGGCCTCGACGTCGAGACCCGTCGCCGCGACGCCCAGCCGCCACTTCGCGTCGATCTCCCCGCGGTGCGGCAGCGCGGTGTGGTGCGGGACCGCCCTGCCGAGCAGCACCGCCTTGGACAGCGGCGGCCGGTCGTAGGGCTCGTACGGCTCGTCGCCGATCATGGTGAGTTCGCCGGTGAACCCCTCGGCTCGCAGCGTCTCGGCACCCCGCAGCCCGGCCAGCGAGGCGCCCACGACGACGATCCGGCCCTCGCGCCGCAACCAGTCGAGATAGTCAGTGGGCGGCATCGGATGCCCCTCCCGCGAATCCGTCCAGGCCGTCGGCGGTGATCGCCTGCACCGGGCAGGCGGCGACGGCCCGCGCCACCCGCTCCCGGTGCTCCTGCTCGGCCTGCGGGTTGTAGACGAGGGATTCCTCGCCGTGCATGGCGAAGACGTCCGGAGCGAGGAACGCGCACTGCGCGTATCCCTGACATCTGTTGAGGTCGACGACAAGGCGCATCATGGCTCCGCCCTTCCGGTGGCCAGGTCCGGTGCGTACCGCGGTCCGTCGATCCAGCCCCGGACGGCGGAGAACTCCCCGTACGCCAGCATGGGAGCCCGGTCCCGCCGTCGCCCGCCGGGGCCGCCGATCGGGTGAGCGAGCCGTCAGGCCGCCGGGGCCGCGGGGGGGGCGACGGAAGCCCGCCACGATGATGTGCAGGCCGAGCAGCAGCGACCAGGCCGGGAACACCAGCTCGGACCAGGGCACATTGGGCGAGACGAACAGCAGCACCAGGGTGACGAGCAGGCCCAGCACCGTGAGCGGGCGGGGCATGATGCCCAGGCGGTGCCCGATCACCGACGCGGAGCAGGTGAACACGGCCGCCATCCGCATCGCGTACCCGATCATCAGCGTGTACGCCAGGTGCTGGCCGAAGTCCCAGGCGGGCCGGGAGGGCGACGTACCCGCCGGATGCGCGGTGGCGAGCACGGCCGCGGCCGCCGCGGCGCCGCCGAACATCATGGCCGTGAAGAGCAGGCCGCTGCCGAGGAACACGGTGGCCATGAACCGGTCCTCGGCGTCGCCGATGTGCGCGCGGACGGCGCCGATGAACCACAGGAAGAAGATGCCCGCGAACGGCACCAGGGCGAGGGCCGCCTGGACGGCGCTGCGCCGGGCGGGATCCGGCTGCTGGGCGGTGACCGCTGTCGCGCCCTGCGGGATGCCCAGCCGGATCAGCACGATGGCCGCGGCGAGCAGCAGTGCGAACACGATCCCGGCCGCACCGGCTGCACGGGGGGTCTGCAACGGCTCCCTCGGGTGCGTGGAGGTCTGCATCCGCGGCTCGCTTCCTGGTCCGGTGGCCCCGGCACCAGCAAGCCCGCTGCCTCCGGCCGCCGCCACCGGAGCACCTCCGAACGGCAGACCGCGTCGACCCGGTCACGGCTGCCGGCGGGCGCCCACCGGCAGTGGGCGCCCGCTCGGTGCCGCCGCTCCGTCAGGCGCGGGCCCGACCCGTCAGAGCTGGGACAGCTCGTCCACCAGGTCGTCCAGGCCCAGCGAGCCCTGGGAGAGGGCCGCCATGTGCCAGGACTTGAGGTCGAAGCCGGTGCCCTGCCGCTCCCGGGCCTGCTCCCGGCCCAGCAGCCAGGCCCGCTCGCCCAGCTTGTAGCCGATGGCCTGCCCCGGCATGGACAGGTAGCGGGTCAGCTCGCTCTCCACGAAGTCCGCGGGCCGGCTGCTGTGCGCGCCGAAGAACTCCTGCGCCAGCGCGGGCGTCCAGCGCTCCCCGGAGTGGAAGGGGGAGTCGTCCGGGATCGTCAGCTCCAGGTGCATGCCGATGTCGATGATGACCCGCGCGGCCCGCATCATCTGCGCGTCCAGGTAGCCGAGGCGGCGCTCCGGGTCGGTGAGGAAGCCCAGTTCGTCCATCAGCCGCTCCGCGTACAGCGCCCAGCCCTCGGCGTTGGCGCTGACCATGCCCACGCTGGCCTGGTAGCGGGAGAGGTTCTCGGCGACGTGCTTCCACTGCGCCAGCTGCAGGTGGTGGCCGGGCACGCCCTCGTGGTACCAGGTCGAGACGAGGTCGTAGACCGGGAACCGGGTCTGGCCCATGGTCGGCAGCCAGGTGATGCCCGGGCGCGAGAAGTCGTCCGACGGCGGTGTGTAGTACGGCGCCGCCGCGCTGCCGGGCGGAGCGATCCGGGACTCCACCCGGCGCACCCGCTCGGCCAGGTCGAAATGGGTGCCGTCCAGCTTCTCGATGGCCTCGTCCATCACGGACTGCAGCCAGCCGCGTACCTCGTCGACGCCCTCGATGTGGGTGCCCTGCTCGTCCAGGTGCGCCAGCGCCACCCACGGTGTGGCCGCGCCGGGCAGGATCTTCTCGGCCTCGACCTTCATCTCGCCGAGCAGCCGGTGGTACTCGGACCAGCCGTACGCGTACGCCTCGTCCAGATCGAGGTCGGTGCCGTTGAAGTAGCGCACCCAGCGGGCGTACCGCTCCCGGCCCGCCACGTCCGGGGCGCCCTCGACGGCCGGCGCGTACACGTCCCGCATCCAGTCGCGCAGCGCCACCACGGCCTCGGTGGCGGAGCGCGCCGCCTCGTCCAGCTCGGTGCGCAGCGCCTCGGGCCCGGGCGCCGCGAACTGCTCGAACCAGCCCTTGCCGGCACCCGTGTCTGCCCACTCGCCGAGTTGCCCGACGAAGGTCGCGGTGGCGCGTGGACCGGCGTACAGCTTCCGCTCCAGGCCGAGTTCGAGGGACTGCCGGTAGCCCTCCAACGCGGCCGGCACCGCACGCAGCCGCTCGGCGACCGCCGTCCAGTCCTCCTCGGTGGCGGTGGGCGTCACCGTGAACACCTGGCGCACCGCGTGCGCGGCCGAGCTCAGGTTGCTGACCGAGCGCAGGCTCTCGTCGGCCTCGTGCACGGCGAGGGAGGCGCTGAGCCGCTCGCGCAGCAGACGGGCGCAGCGACGCTCGATGTCACTGTCGGCACCGGGCTGCCGTTCGGCCTCGTCGAGCCTGGCGAGCGTGTCGCGCTGGAGCCGGGCGAGCGCCTCCGCGCCGGCCGGCGAGGTGTCGGGCAGCCGGCCCGAACTTCCCTTGTCGCCGAGGAAGGTACCGGTGATCGGATCGAGGGCGATGAGTGCGTCGACGAAGGCGTCGGCGACCTGACGGGGCAGCGGGTTGCTGGTCTGTGACATGCGGTCCATCCTCGTACGACGGACCGCCGCCCGTCACGGGGATTGAACCGACGGCACCGGCGGAAGCAGCGGCCCGCACTCCCATTGCTGGAAGATCAGCCGGGTCTCCACCCGGGCCACTTCCCGACGGGCCGTGAACTCGTCCAGGACGAGCCGTTGCAGATCCGTCATGTCCGCCACGGCCACGTGGACGAGATAGTCGTCGGGACCGGTGAGGTGGAACACCGTCCGCGACTCCGGCAGTGCCCGGATCCGCTCCACGAACGGTCCCACCAACTCCCGCCGATGCGGCCTGACCTGCACCGACAGCAGCGCCTCCAGGCCGCGCCCGAGCTTGGCCGGATCCAGTTCGAGGCGGTGCCCGAGGATCACCCCGGAGCGGCGCAGCCGGGTCACCCGGTCCAGACAGGTCGACGGCGCCACGCCCACCTGGGCGGCGAGATCGCGGTAGGTGGTCCGGGCGTCGTTCTGCAGCAGCCGCAGCAGATGCAGATCGACCGGATCCAGTACGACAGAATCGGCCATGACCCGAACGTAACACGGGGTTCACCGCGCGCACCCCGTCGGTTGTTCACCCTGCCGTCATGGACACAGCAAGCACCTACGACGACCCGGTGCCCGTCCGCGGCCGCGTCTCCCGCACACCGCGCGCCCTCGCCACCGAGGCCGTGCACGCCGGCCGCGACGACCTCGCCCGGCAGGGCCTGCACGCCGCGCCCATCGACCTGTCCACCACCTACCCGTCGTACGACAGCAGAGCCGAGGCGGCCCGGATCGACGCCTTCGCCGCCGACGGCGCGGACCCGGCGGGACCGCCGGTCTACGGACGCCTCGGCAACCCGACGGTCGCCCGCTTCGAGACCGCCCTGGCCCGCCTGGAGGGCACCGGGGCCGCGGTCGCCTTCGCCAGCGGCATGGCCGCCCTGACCGCCGTCCTCCTCGCCCGCGCGGCCGCCGGCCTGCGCCATGTCGTCGCGGTACGGCCCCTGTACGGCTGCAGCGACCACCTGCTCACCGCCGGCCTCCTCGGCACCGAGGTCACCTGGACCGACCCGGCCGGGATCACCGACGCGCTGCGCCCCGACACCGGCCTTGTGCTGGTCGAGTCCCCGGCCAACCCGACCCTCGCCGAACTCGACCTGCGGGCCGTCGCCCACGCCTGCGGCACGGTGCCGCTGCTCGCCGACAACACCTTCGCCACGCCCGTGCTGCAACGCCCCGCCGAACTCGGCGCCCGGCTGGTGCTGCACAGCGCCACCAAGTACCTCGGCGGCCACGGCGACGTGCTCGGCGGAGTGGTCGCCTGCGACGAGGAGTTCGCCGGGCAGCTCCGGAAGATACGATTCGCCACCGGCGGCGTCCTGCACCCGCTCGCGGGCTACCTGCTGCTGCGCGGCCTGTCCACCCTCCCGGTCCGGGTCCGCGCCGCCTCCGCCACCGCCGCCGAACTGGCCCACCGCCTCACCGCCGACCCGCGCGTCGCCCGCGTCCACTACCCACGGCTGGGCGGCGCGATGATCGCCTTCGAGGTCTACGACGACCCGCACGAGGTCGTCGCCCGGGTCCGCCTGATCACCCCCGCCGTCAGCCTCGGCAGCGTCGACACCCTCATCCAGCACCCGGCCTCCATCAGCCACCGCGTCGTCGACGAGAGAGACCGCCGCGGCGCCGGGGTGAGCGACCGGCTGCTGCGCCTGTCGGTCGGGCTGGAGGACGTGGACGACCTGTGGCGCGACCTGGACACGGCCCTGGGCGAGTTGCGCCCCTGACACGATCGGACTCAGGGCGTGCCCGTCCCCGGAGGGGACAGCGCCGAGCGAAGGTGTCGGCGGGAGCTCACACCGAGCTTGGCGAAGACGTTGCCGAGGTGCCACTCCACCGTGCGGGGGCTGATGAACAGCTGGGCGGCGATCTCGGAGTTGGTGTGGTCCCCGGCGAGCCTGGCGATCTGGGCCTCCTGGCTGGTGAGTCCGACGCCCGCCCCGGCCGTTCGCCTGCGAACGGTCTCGCCGGTCGCCAGCAGTTCCCGGCGGGCGCGGTCGGCGAAGGCGTCGGCTCCGAACCGGCTGAACGCCTCGTAGGCGGAGCGTAGTTGGACGCGGCCTTCCTGACGGCGGTTCCGGCGCCGTAGCCACTCGCCGTACAGAAGACGGGTGCGGGCCAGCTGGACCGCCACGCGGGAGTGTCCGAGACGCTCGATCGCCTCCTGGTAGAGCGCTTCCGCGGTCCGGTCGTCGCTCAGCAACGCTTGCGAGCAGGCCCCTGTGCCCAGGGCCCACTCGGTACCGCTCGCACGGGTGCGCTCGGTGAGATCCTCCAGCGCCGCCGCGCCCGCCTCCGTGCGCCCGCTGCGGGCGGCCGCCTCGACCAGTTCGGCCAGCGCCCACCCGAACAGGCCCAGGTCCTCGTACCGGCATGCGCGCGTCGCGGCTGCCAGCGCGTCGTCGTAGCGGCCGAGTCCGTTGTACAGCAGCGCGGTGGCGTACTCGGCCATGCCGAGCACGCGCCCCTCACCCCTGGGACGCACTTCGTCGACGGTGGTCCCGATCAGTGCCATGGCCGGCTGCGTCTGTCCCCGCCAGGCGGCGAGCATCAGCGACGTGTGCATCATGGGTACGCCGCCCACCGCGTCCGAGATCGCGGTGGCCTCGTCGATCAGATCCGCCGCGGTGTCGAATTCACCGGCCTCGACGTGGGAGCACGCCTGATAGGTCAGCGCCATGGGCAGGACGGCGAGCGCCCCAGCCTGACGGGCGAGAGCGACGGCGGTCACCGCCACCTCATGCCATGCGCCGTCGTCCCACAGCTCGGGTGCGAGTGGCTCGGGTGTCACCCGGAACGCGAGCCACAACCTGTGCCGGTCAGCATCCGTCGCGCCGGCTCTCAGCTCCTGCCGGACGATGCGCAGTGCTTGCCTGAGAGCGGCTGTGCCCCTCTCGTGGCCGTCGAGGATCCGGCCGGCGATGCCGTCCACCAGCACGTCGACCATCCGCGGCGGCGTCCGCGGCGGTGGGCCGGAGCGGGCTGCCTCGGCCACTTCTCGCAGCCCGGGCCCGTCACCGAGACGACCGGCGAAGATCACCGCGCCGAACGTCTCCAGGAGGGTGTCGCGGGCAAGGGCCGCGTCGAGAGGTGCCAGCCGGTTCGCGGCGTCGAGCAGGAGCCGGGGCGCGGCGCCGCCCCGCACCCGGGAGAAGGTCAGCCGGGCTCGCAGCCGCTCGAGGCGGGCACGCCCGAGGTCGTCGAGGGGACCGGTCTCCGCGTCGGCCAGCAGGGTGTACGCCTGGTCGGTTGCTCCGGCGTCGATGTGGGCCTGGGCAGCGACCAGCGCGCGGGCCACCCGCCGCGCGGGATCGGGAGTGAGCTCCGCCGCCTGGCGCAGGAACGCGGCCGCCGCGGCGATGCCGCCCCTGCCCTGGGCCCGGTCGGCACAGCGCTCCAGGTCGACGGCGATGTCCTCGTCGGGCCGTGGCGCGGCATGAGCACGATGCCAGGCCCTGCGATCAGGATCCAGGGGAGCATCCGTCGCCTCCGCGAGTGCCCGGTGCGCCGCCCGGCGTTCCGGCGCGGCGGCCCGCCGGTAGACGGCCGAGCGCACCAGGGGGTGGTGGAATCGCACCCTGGTGCCGAACTCGACCAGTCCCGCGTCCTCGGCGGGTGCTGCGGCGTGCGCCGGTATCCCTTGCAGACCGGCCGCGCGCCACAGCAGGTCCAGGTCTCCGGTGGGCTCGGCCGCGGCTGTCAGCAGAAGCCGTCGGGTGTCCGCCGGAAGCGATCGGAACCGCCGGTGAACGGCGCTTTCGATATGGCTTGCCAAAGGACGTCTGCCGGGCAGCCAGAAGCCGCCTGCCAGCTCGGCGGGCGTCAGCGCGCGCGGCAGTTGCAGGAGGGCCATCGGATTGCCGCGCGTCTCGGCGACCATCCGGTCCCGTACCAGAGGGTCGAGCGGCACGTGCACCGCCGAAGCGAGCAGGGCACGCGCGTCGGACTCGCCGAGGCCCTCGACCGTCAGTTCCGGCAGGCCGGCCACCTCACGGCCGCCGTCGGCGTCCCGCAGGGCGAAGACCAAGGCCACCGACTCGGCTGCCAGCCGTCTGGCCACGAATCCGAGCACGTGCAGGGATTCCTCGTCCAGCCACTGCGCATCGTCGACGAGGCAGGCCAGCCGGCGCTCCTTGGCGGTGTCGGCGAGCAGTCCGAGCACGGCCAGCCCCACCAGGAACCGGTTCGGTACCTTGCCGTCCTGCAGTCCGAAGGCCACGGACAGTGCGGCGCGCTGCGGACCGGGCAGCCGGTGAGCCCCGCCCAGCAAGGGCGCACAGAGCTGGTGGAGGCTCGCGAAGGGAAGCTCCATCTCCGTCTCCACGCCCGCGACACGGAGCACGCGGAACCCGGCGGCCCGGCCGGCCGCGCAGTCCAGCAGCGCGGTCTTGCCGATCCCGGCCTCGCCGCGCAGCACCAGGACCGCGCTGTGGCCCGCCCGCACGGTCGCCAGTACCTGGTCCAGTGCGGCCAGCTCACGCCGCCGGCCCCGCAGGGCGACCCGCGGATCGATGGTCTGTGCATCCATGGGTTGATCTTCCTGGAACACCCGGAACGCCACTTCGGCACGTCATGTCAAAGGTATTCCTTTCGAGTCCTTCGGGCGGGTTTCTGTGCTTTGTCGTACCCGGGATCCGGCCACGGGGGACACCCCGGGGTTCTCCCTGGGGTGACGCGCGTAGATCTGCAGCACTGTGGACGAGCCGGCGGCACCGGGCCGCCGATCGAACATGGAAGACGCACCCCCACATGTCTGACACCTCAGCAGCGGCGGCCATCCGCCCGTTCACCTGCGAGTTCCCCGAGTCGGAGCTCCAGGACCTGCGTGCGCGCGTCGCCGCGACGCGCTTCCCCGAGAAGGAGACCGTCGCCGACCAGTCGCAGGGCACCCAGCTCGCCACCGTCAAGGAACTGGCGCGCTACTGGGCCACGGAGTACGACTGGCGCAAGGTCGAGGCACGGCTGAACTCCTATCCGCAGTTCATCACCGAGATCGACGGACTGGACATCCACTTCCTCCACGTCCGCTCGAAGCACGAGAACGCGCTGCCGGTGATCGTCACGCACGGCTGGCCTGGCTCGGTCATCGAGCAGCTGAAGATCATCGAGCCGCTCACCGATCCCACGGCGCACGGCGGCTCCGCCGAGGACGCGTTCCACGTGGTCATCCCCTCGATGCCCGGCTACGGCTTCTCGGGCAAGCCCACGGCCAAGGGCTGGGGCCCGGAGCGCATCGCCCGGGCCTGGGGTGAGCTGATGAAGCGCCTCGGCTACACGAAGTACGTGGCGCAGGGTGGCGACTGGGGCGCCGTCGTCACCGACCTCATGGGTGTGCAGGAGCCGGCGGGGCTGGTCGGTATCCACACCAACATGCCCAAGGTCATCCCGCCGGGCATCGAACTGGCGATCGTCGCCGGAAACCCGCTTCCGGACGACGTCGTCCTCGCCGACGACGAGCAGAAGCGCGCCGTCGAGCAGCTGGACTTCGTGTACCGGCACGTCTACTACGCCTACATGATGGGCTCGCGTCCGCAGTCCCTGACCGGCCTCGCGGACTCGCCCGTCGGCCTGGCGGCGTTCCTGCTCGATCACGACGCGAAGAGCCTGGCGCTGATCACGCGCGCCTTCGACGGCGTACGGGAAGGGCTGACGCGGGACGACGTCCTGGACAACGTCACGCTCTTCTGGCTGACGAACACGGCCGTCTCGGCCGCCCGCCTCTACGCCGAGAACACCACTCCCTTCTTCGGCGCGAAGGGCGTGCAGCTCCCCGTGGCCGTCAGTGTCTTCCCCGACGAGCTCTACCAGGCGCCGGAGAGCTGGGCCAGGGAGGCCTATCCGAACCTCGTCCACTTCAACCGGCTCCCCAAGGGCGGGCACTTCGCCGCCTGGGAACAGCCCGAGCTCCTCGTCGGCGAACTCCGCAGCGGCTTCCGCACCCTCCGCTAGACCCCTTCGCAGGGGACGGAAGCCCAGCACATGCGGGGCTTCCGTCCCCTGCGCCACAATGATTCCTGTCCGGGGCGAACGGAGCCGGGATCGTCACCGATCGAAGATCTGGAGCCGACGATGGACATGAGGTTCGAGGTGGCCGCGATCCCGGTCGCGGACGTCGACCGTGCCCTCGGGTTCTATCGGAACCTGGGATGGCGGCTCGACGCGGACTACGAGGCGGGCCCGGATTTCCGGATCATCCAGCTGACGCCTCCCGGTTCGGCGTGCTCGATCCACTTCGGCCGCGGAATCACCCCGGCGGCACCCGGCTCCGCCCAGGGCCTGTACCTCGTGGTCAGCGACATCCAGGCGGCCCGTGCCGATCTTCTCGGCAGAGGCGTCGAGGTGAGCGAGGTCTACCACAACGTCTACGACACGGGCAGCCAGGTCCGGGTCGACGGCCCCGACCCGGACGGCCGCACGTACGCCACGTACGCCTCCTTCAGCGACCCCGACGGCAACGGCTGGATCCTGCAGGAGGTCACGGAGCGGCTGCCCGGGCGCTGACTGACGTCCCCCGAGGCGGGGCTGCGAGGCTGTGGCGACCCGTCGGCTGCGGGGCCGTATTCATGTGCGGGTCCGCCGCGTGGGCGCGGCCAGCCCCCACGCACCCGCAGCCGCCGACCGGCCGTGCGCTACGGGGCTTCGGCGTTCCCCAGCTCACCGGCGCCGGAAAGCCACCCCGCGGCAGTCACGGCGTCCCCCGGCACCGCCTCCAGCCGGGCCGTGATGACCAACGTCCCCTCCTCGATCTGGTAATCGAGCGGCAACCCCAGCCCCCGCATCGCCGCCACCATCCCCGTGTTGGACGCCTGCGTCACCGCGTACACGCTCTCGCAGCCCGCCTCGACGGCCATCCTCACCAGCCGGCCGAGCAACTCGCTGCCGATGCCGCGCCGCTGCCAGTCGTCCTCGACGAGCAGCGCCACCTCGGTCTCGTCCCCGTCCCACAGCAGATGCCCGAGGCCGACGATCCGGCCCGACGCGGTCTGCACCGCCAGCGTCCGGCCGAAGCGGGGGCTGAGCAGGTGGTTCAGGTAACGGTCCGCGTCCCCGACCGGCCCGTGGTAGCGCAGCCCGAGCGTCCGCGTCGAGCAGCGCTCGTGCATCGCCTTCGCCGCGCGCAGGTCACCGGTGTCGGCCCGGCGCACGGTGATCTCGTTGCCCGCGGGCAACGAGATCACGTCCTGGCTGCGCGGGATGCGCGGCCCGAGCCGGGCGTCCAGCTCCACCAGCGCCCGCGCCCGCGCGAACTCGGTCGGCGTGAACGGGAGATACGGCCGTTCCACGGTGATCACTCCCCCCTCCGGCGCACGCAGCCGCATCACGGTGTCCTCCAGCGCCCCCTCGACGGGAACCGCCTCGGGGCTCCGGGCCCCGCCGACCGGGTGGGCGGGGAGTGAGCGGATCGTGCACCTCCCCAACAACTGCCGGAGGGCCAGCGGAAGTTCCGCCGCGTCCAGGGCGGTTCGGGTGGCCAGGCCCAGGACCCGGGTCGGGGCGTCCACCAGATCGTGGGCGTCGGCCCGCTCGATCCAGGTGTCCGTGCCCCCGGCCAGCGCGACCGCCCGCGTGATCTCGCCGGCGATCAGTCCGCCCGGGGCCCGCAGCAGGAACTCGTCCACGGTGCCGTCGCCCAGCGGATGCGTCTGCAGGCTCAGGATGTCCACGCGCTGCCCGGCGAGCGCGCTGCACAGCGCCGCCAGCGAACCGGGTTCGTCCCGCACCGTCGTCCGCAGCCGCCACAGCGTGCTCGCCCGGTCGCCGGTTCCCGCGGCGTCCGCTCCGGGTCCGGCCTGCCGTGCCTCGGGAACGGCCGGCCGGACGCCGGTATCGGTATCC
This sequence comes from Streptomyces sp. NPDC028289, assembly GCF_055565975.1. Taxonomy (NCBI): domain Bacteria; kingdom Bacillati; phylum Actinomycetota; class Actinomycetes; order Kitasatosporales; family Streptomycetaceae; genus Streptomyces; species Streptomyces sp. NPDC028289. The sequence goes on from NZ_JBVHTI010000008.1 coordinate 152,020, forward strand.
GTCACCGGCGGTGCGTGACCTGGGCGCCTCGCCCACCAGACGTGGAAGCCCGCCGTCGCCGCCAGCATGAGCGCCGAGATCACCAGCAGTGCCGGACCGTCGGGTCCGTGCCCGACCAGGTTCGCCACCGCGTCGGCCACCGCGACGGCCGTGAACAGGGCGGCGAGCTCGACGACGTCCCGTCGCCAGTGGTGCACGGGCCGTCCGTTCCTCGTGCGTGTCACATCAGTCATGTCTCGATTCATGCAGCCACTGTGAAGCAACGGTGTTGCGTGATCACGAACGCTCTGTGACCGATGGGTAAAGCATGCTTACGTTCTTTTTGTGATGGTTTTTACGCTTGCCGGGGTCCGCGAAATGACCGATTCCTTCCCCTGTCAGGCTGCCGCCGTCACGGCCAGGGCGTCCCGCAGCCGACGGGCCTGGACCACCAGCCTGGACGAGCCGCGACGGGCCGCCGCCCCGGAGAGATGGGGCAGCTCGCCCCGGGACCCGGACCGCTCGGCGCAGTCGGCTGCGACCGAGAGCAGCTCCCCGAGCCCACGGGCCGCGACCGGGGCGCCGGCGGTCCCCCTGGTCGCGAGGTCGGCGAGGAGCACGGGCAGGGTGTGCCGGAGCATCTCCCATATTGTCGCGTTCGCCCCCGTGGCCGCCGCCGTCCGGGCCGATTCGGCCAGCCGCAGCGGCTTCACCGCACCGCGCCGGACCAGCTGGCCGAGGTCGGCACCGAGCCGCTCCGTGTCGAGCTGCCCGCGTGCGGCGAGCACCAGCAGCGCGTCCACCGCGGCCAGTCGGTCCTCCGGATGCCGGGCGCCCAGCCCGTACGCCACGCACAGGTGCGTGCTCTCGCCCGCCGGGCCGCCGGACTCGGCGAGCAGCGGGAGGGCCGCGGTCGCGCCCCGCTGGTCGCCCACGGCGGTCCAGGACAGGTCGTGCACCAGCCGTACGGCCACCAGCTCACGCCGCTCCGGGAGCGCGGCCAGCCAGTGCGGATGGTTCTCCTGGCCCCAGTGGTAGCAGTACCGGCTCTCGCCGAAGGCGGTGACCGGCCGGCCGAGCCGCCGGAACTCCTCGGGGAAGTCCGCCTGGAATTCCGGGACTTCACCCGACTCGACCAGGATCCGCGGCCCCGAGGTCCGGCGGCGGGACGGCGGCACGGCGACCTCCTCGGCCGACAGCAGCCGCGCGAGCCGCTCGCCTTCCGGTGTGCCGAGCGCGACGGCGCGCTCGGCCGCCGCCAGGGCGGCCGCACGGTCCTCGCGGCGCACCCGGAACAGGGCCTGCGCGAAGTCGGCGGCACCGACCCGGGCACCCAGACGGCGGTAGGCGTCGAGCCGGTCGACCAGTTCGCCCGGTTCGAGCAGCCCGGTGCTCCAGGTCGGCGTGGCCAGCAGCAGCGGCTGCGGATCCGTCCGTATCCGGTGGGCGAGTTCGCGCAGGCGCAGGTCGAGCACCCGGGAGAACCCGGTGTGGGCGCACTCGTGGCCGACCGGACCACGACGGAGGGCGGCCAGCAGGACGTCGGAGCTCACAGCGCCGTACAGCGAGGCCAGAAGCAGTTCGAGGCCGTCCCGGGCGGCGAGGAGACCGTAGCGGGCGTTGCCGAAGTACTCCTCGGTGTGCCACCCGCGACTCGACTCGGACTGTTTCCACCAGCGGGTGGCCGCGACCGGTTCGAGCGCCTCCCGCAACGCGTCCTGATCACGGTGGGCGTGGCGTGCCAGACCGTCCAGCGCCCGCTCGAACGCGGCCACGTCCCCCTCGGACGCCAGCAGGGCGCCGATCTCCTCGGCGAGTTCCACCGCCGAGTCCGGGGCCGGCGCGAGCCGGAGCGGCTCCGGGGCCGGCGGCAGCACCTCCTCGTACGCCTCGGGCACCGGCGTCGCCGCGATACCGAGCGCATCGGCCGCCCGGACGCGCAGAGCCGGGCTCAGCCGCTCGGCCGCGACGGCGATCCCGGACCGGACCGCGGGCTCGCCGTCGAGCCGCTTCGCATGCCGCTCCACCAGCTTCAGCGCCCGCTCCTGCACCTGGGTGTCCTCGTGACCGAACGCCTGGGCCACCGTCGGCAGCAGCTCCGCGGCCGCGGACGGGTCGCGAGCCAGCACCTTGCCGAGCAGCACCAGCTGGGCGCGCACCAGCTTCTTCTCGGCGCGGAACAGCAGGCCTTCGGAGGCCTCGGCCAGCCGACGCGGGGTGAGGTCGCCGTCCAGCGCCAGGGCGGCGAGGACCGACTGGGCGTGGGCGGCGACCGGGGAGGCGGCGTCCCGGGCCAGCGCCGTCCAGTCGGCGACCCGCTCGCGCTCCTCCTCCCGGGTGAGGGCGAGCTTGCCCAGCAGCGGCAGGAAGACCCGGTGGTCGGTCGGGCCGCCGCCGCGCAGCAGCCGGGCCACACAGGCGTCGACCACCGCCTTGCGCTCCAGCACGCCCGTGCCGGTCAGCTCCGCGAGGGCGCTCTGCCAGGAACCGGGACCCTCACCGAACAGCCAGCGGACCTCGCCGAGATCGGAGAGCTCGAACAGGCCGTTCACCAGCGGCGCGAGGTCGGGTTCGGCGCGCAGCCGGTCGACGAGGGGCACGCGCCCCCAGCTGTGGCCGATGTACCGGACCCAGCCGACCACATAGGCGTCCGTCACCGGGACCTCGCACCCCGAGCGGCGCACCAGCCCGGCCATCAGCAGGAACGGCACGTCCGCGGAGACCGGCCGCGCGGCCAGCCGCCGGGCCACGTCGGCCTGCCAGCCGGTGTCCCGGTCCGCCAGCGCCTTCAGCAGCGCGTCCGCCGGTGCCTGGCGCCAGCGCATGTCGGCCCCCGCGATCCAGGTCGCGGCCGCGGCGGCCCCCGAGTGGCACATGGCCCCGGCCACCTGGAGCGCCGGATACGTGCGCTCGGACCGGCTCTCCCAGGGCGCGGCCCGCAGCTCCTTGCGCAGGGCCTGCAACCCGGGCAGCAGCGCGCGTCGTTCGGCATCCGCCAGCTTTCCCACGAGGAGGGCCGTCTCCCCGACGCGCCCCGCCCGTACCGCCTCCAGCACCGCGCTCATCACGCACCCCCGCCGATCGCCGTCATGTCCTGAGCCACGTTCTGCTTCTCGTCCTGCGCCACCGCGGCCCCCCGCCGCGCCATCCGTACCGCCAGCGCGTGCTTGCACGGCCCGCGTCCGCCGCGGTACTTCGCCCACCACAGACAACTGCAGCTCAGCACCCCCGCCGTATCCCGCACCCGGTGCACATGACCGTCCTCGGCGGTCACCGTGCCCAACTCGCCCTCCAGCGCCACCGCGCCCGCGGCCAGCAGCGCCCGGGCCGACCGCAGCCGGGGGTTGTGCCGCTCCACGCGCCCCGCGTCGTACGGCAGTTCGCGGTGGAAGTAGGCGGCCTCCGCCGTGTCGTAGCCGACGCGTCCCGAGGTGCCGAGCCGGACCAGGGCCGCGCGGACCCGCTCCGGGGTGAGCCCGGAGGAAGCGGCCAGGTCGGCGATGTCGACGCGGGGCTCCCAGGCCAGCAGGACCGCGATCAGCTCCGCGTCCTCGGCGGCCTCGTCGGTGGCAAGGGCGTCCAGCACGCCGCCCTCACCGGAGAACCCCCGGGCCGGGTCCGGCGACAGCGTCAGCGTGAGCCGCATGCCCTGGAGCACGACCTCCCAGGCGGCGGCCGTACCGGGGGCGGCGAGGGCGCCCTGCGGGCCGTAGACGCGCAGGGCCGTCGCATGGCGCAGCACCCGCTGCAGCGCGGCCAGCCGCTCCGGTCCCGGCAGGCACACCGCACCCGGCACCGGCCGGGTCGTCGGCCGCAGCCCCCGGCCCACCGGCACCACCCAGCCGGGACCCGCCGGACCCCGGCGGGCGGTGCCGCCGCGGGGGAGCGAGCGCAGGAACCGTACCGCCTCGTCCGCCGGCAGCTCGGCCCGCAGATCGAACCCGGCGGCTATGACCTGCGCCTCCGCGAAGCCGCGCAGCCAGCGGTCCGGCAGCGGGACCTTCTTCTCCACCACCGGCCCGTCCAGCGTGGTGACCGCCATCTCCTCCGGGCCGACCCGCAGATGCAGCGGGTCGTCCGAGCCGAGCCGGGAGAGCGCTTCCCGCAGCGGGTTGTTGACGTCGACGTTCGTCGTGCCCTGGCCCACCTCGCCGCCGTCCAGTCCCGGGCCGAGGACGTCCAGCCGGGCGTACACGCCGCCGCAGCCGGAGAAGGACTCGAAGCGCAGCCGGTCGCCGTTGCCCGTCACCACCGGGTCCAGCGAGGCGCGCAGCTGCGGCTGGTAGTACCGCGCCGCCGCCACGTCCGCCACCGCGAGCAGCCCGGCCGCGGCCACCTGAGGGGAGGTCAGGAAGCCCGCGAAGAACCGCGGATGGTCCTCGACCCCGGTGGGTGTCGCACCCCGGGAGGTCTCGAGCCCGAGATGGCGGCCGTCGGCGCCGGAGCGCAGCACGGAGAGTTGACGATAGGCCACGGCCTGTGAAGATCGCGTCATGGGAAAAACCGTAGAGGCGACCACTGACAATCGGCTCCGACCTGCGAGAACAACACGAAGACGCGCCGTGGGCGGGCGAGTTCGGAGAATGCGGCAGGGCCGCGCGCCGGGGGATGACGCCGGTGCGCGGCCCTGTGAAAGCGTACGGGAGTTACTGGCCGACCCGGCCCGGCTGCAGGGTCTGCGTGAACAGCACGGTGCCGTCGTACTCGCGCAGCCGCACCGTCAGCTCGCCGCTGGCACCGTCGATGTCGACCTCGCCGAAGAACTGGTAGCCCTCGGCGGGTGACACGTTCGAGGCGGTCGGCGCCTTGACGAACACCCGGTCGGGGCCGAACGTGCCGTCCAGCGCGTTGGCCGGGAAGGCACCGGCGTTCAGCGGGCCGGAGACGAACTCCCAGAACGGCGCGAAGTCCTTGAACGCGGCCCGGGACGGGTCGTAGTGCTGGGCCGAGGTGTGGTGGACGTCGGCCGTCAGCCACACCGTGCCGGTGATCTTCCGGTGCTTGATGTACCGCAGCAGCTCCGCGATCTGCAGCTCGCGGCCGAGCGGCGCGCCCGGGTCGCCCTGGGCGACGGCCTCGAAGTTCGCCTTGCCCTCGACCGGGTCGGGCACGACAAGACCGAGCGGCATGTCCGCGGCGATCACCTTCCACACCGCACGCGACCGCGACAGCTCGCGCTTCAGCCACGTCAGCTGCTCGGCGCCGAGGATGCCCTGCGGGTCGGTCGTCTGGTCGTCGGGCGAGTTGGCGTTGCGGTAGGTCCGCATGTCGAGGACGAACACGTCGAGGAGCGGGCCGTGGTGGTGGACGCGGTAGATCCGGCCGTCCGGGCGGCCGCTGATCGTCGAGATGGGGAAGTACTCGGAGAACGCCTGCCGGGACCGCAGCGCCATGTCGTCCAGCTTCGTACCGGCGGGATAGGCGGTGCCGGTGCCGATGACCTCGCCCGGGTACCAGTTGTTGCGGACCTCGTGGTCGTCCCACTGGATGACGTTCGGCACCTGGGCGTTGAACCGGCGCAGCGCCTCGTCCAGCAGGTTGTAGCGGAAGTTGCCGCGGAAGTCGTCCAGCGTGACCGCGACGTGCGACTTCGCCTCGGAGGTGACGTTGCGGTACAGGCTGCCGTCGGGCAGCGCCTGGGTCGTCGAGATGACGCCGTCGGCGTAGATGTTGTCACCGCTGCACAGGAAGAAGTCCGGGTCCAGCTTCGCCATCGCGTCGAAGATGCGGTAGCCGCCGATGGACTCGTTGATGCCCCAGCCCTGCCCGGCCAGGTCGCCGGACCAGACGAACCTCACGTCCTGGCGGCGGCGCGCGGACGCGGTGCGGAAGGTGCCGGTGACCGGCTCGCCCGTGCGGCGCGGGTCGTCCGGGTCGGCGAGCAGCACGCGGTAGTGGATCTGCTCGCCGGACGGCAGCCCGTGCAGCCGCGTGGTGCCGGTGAAGTCGCTGTCGGCGCCGAGCATCGGGCCGCGCCACCTGCGGGCGCCCCGGAACGACTCGGTGGCCGAGGTCTCCACGATCATCCGGGCCGGCCGGTCCGAACGGACCCAGACCAGGCCGGAGTCGGCGGTCACGTCGCCCGCCTGCACGCCCCAGTCCGCCCGGGGGCGCCCGGACAGTGCGAACGCCGGCGCGGAACCGAGCGCCGTGGGCAGGGTCAGGGCCGCCGACGCGGCGAGCGAGCCGCGCAGCACACTGCGGCGGCCAGGGAGCGAAAGGGACATGGAAGGGCCTCCAGAACGGGATCCGGCCAGTTGTGCACAGCCACAACTACTGGGGCGCCGCAGCGCACACGCAAACCGCGAGTGAACAACTGACCCGCCCCCGCAAGCGCTGTCCCTCCGGAGGGCGGCCGGGTCGTGGCCCTTCAGGCCCGGCCGTCACGTCGTCGTTCCGGGGCAGGCCGCGTCGCCGTCACCCGTCCACTGCCTCCGCCATCACCCGCACGCCCTCCCGGATCCGGGCCGCCGGCAGATGCGCGTACCCCAGCACCAGCCGTACGCCGGACTCGTCGCCCGGCGCGTGCGTGCACGCGCTCAGCGGACGCACCGCGACCCCGGCCGCCGCCGCCCGCCGCACGAAACGGCTCTCCGGCCCGTACCGGTCGGGGAGTTCGGCGATGGCGTGCAGCCCTGCCGCGATCCCCGACACGCGCGCGTGCGGGAAGTGCTCGGCCAGGGCGGCGACCAGGACGTTCCGCCGCTCCCGGTAGGCGCGCTGGCAGCGGCGCAGCTGCCGGTCGTAGTCGCCGCGCTCCAGGAACCGGGCGAACACCGCCTGGTCGACGGAGGGATGACCCAGGTCCGTGGTCCGCTTGCGCTCGACGACGGCGTCCGCCAGGAACTCCGGCACCAGCAGCCAGCCCAGCCGCAGTCCCGGGGCGAGGGACTTGCTGACCGACCCGGTGTACGCCACGCGTTCCGGGTCGAGGCCCTGGAGGGCGCCGACCGGGGCCCGGTCGTAGCGGAAGTCGCCGTCGTAGTCGTCCTCCAGGAGCAGCCCGTCCACCGAGCGGGCCCAGTCCAGCAGCCGGGCACGGCGCCCGGGGGAGCAGGCGATCCCGGTCGGGTACTGGTGGGCGGGTGTCGTCACCGCCGCGCGGACGCCGGACGCGTGCAGCGGACCCGGCGCCAGGCCCTCGGTGTCCAGGGGCAGCGGTACCGTGCGCAGTCCGGCCGCCGCGTACAGGGCGTCGTGCTGCGGGCTGCCGGGATCCTCCACGCCGATCTCGCGCACCCCGCGCGCGTGCAGCACGGAACCGAGCAGCGCCGCCGCCTGCGCCACTCCGGAGACGACCACGATCCGCTCCGGGTCGGCGACCACCCCCCGGCGCCGGGCCAGCAGTTCGGCGAGAGCCGAGCGCAGCCGGGGCAGTCCGCGTGGGTCCGGGTAGCCGAGGTCGCGGTGCGGCAGCTCCGCCAGCACCTCGCGCTGGGCGGCGCCCCAGGCGGCCCGCGGGAACAGTGACAGGTCCGGCGACCCCGGCACGAAGTCCACCCGTACGCCGTGCGGGCCCGGCGCGAGGTCACGCGCGCGTGGCGCCGCCGCCCGCACGGCACCGCTCACCCAGGTCCCCGCCCCCCGGCCGCTGCGCAGGTAGCCCTCCGCCGCCAGCTGCTCGTACGCCTCCGTGACCAGCCCCCGCGACACCCCGAGGTCCTTGGCCAGCTCCCGGCTGGACGGCAGCCGGGTGCCGGGCGCGAGCCGCCCTGCCCGGATCGCCTCCCGCAGCGCGGCCTGGAGGAAACGCCCACGCGCGCGTGCCGGTGCCGTGGCGGCCGGCAGCAGCAGCTCCCACGCGGCGGAGCCCGGCAGGTCGCCCGGATTGGTCCCCGATGACGTCATGGAAGTGGACCTTAATCCGGACCGCCCGGGTTCCTAGCGTCGTCCTCATGAACGCGACCACCACGCGCGGCTCCCTGCTGACCACGCTCGCCTACGTGCTCGTCGGCGCCTCCTTCACGGCCAACAGCGTGCTGGGCCACTACCCCTACGCGGGCGGCCAGTTCCTCCGCTACGGACTGGCCTGCCTGCTGCTCGTGCCGTTCGTCGGGCCGGGCGCGGCCGAGCGGCTGCGCGGACTCGGGGCGCGCGCGTGGCTGCGGCTGGCCCTGCTCGCCGCCGTCGGGATGGTCGGCTTCAACCTGGCCGTCCTCGCGGCCGAGCGCACCGCGGAACCGGCGGTGCCGGGCGTCTTCGTCGGCTGCGCCCCGGTGGCGGTCGCGGTCCTGGTCTCGCTCCTGGACCGCCGTCGGCCTCAACGGCAGGTACTCCGCGGGGCGTTGCTGGTAGCGGTCGGCGCCTTCGCGGTCCAGGGCTGGGGGCGGACGGACGCGAGCGGTCTCGCCTTCTCGGTGTGCGCCCTGGCCGGTGAGGTCGGGTTCGCGGTGCTCGCGGGACCGGTGCTGCGCGCGCTCGGTCCCCGGCTGCTGACCGCCGCCGTGTGCGCCCTCGCCGCGGTCGAGGCGGCCGGGACCGGGGCCGTGCTCGACGGCGGGGCGTGGCTGCGCCGGCCCGGTGCCGCGGAGACGGCCGCGCTGCTGTGGCAGGCGGCCGTCGTCACCGTCATCGGGTTCGTGTGCTGGTACATGGGCGTACAGCGGATCGGCACGGAGCGCGCGACGCTGTTCACCGGCCTCGTCCCGCTGACCGCCGTCTGCACCGCCCCGCTCGTCGGGACGGGCTCCTACGGACCCGCCCAGGCCGTCGGCGGGGCCTTGGTGGGAGCCGGGGTCGCCCTGGGCTCCGGCGCCCTGCCACGGCTCGGCCACCGGTCGCCGACGGCCACCCCTCAGCACGGCAGGGGGCGCTCCGGCGTCGGCGTCCGGCCGGCGGCCGGACGTGTTCCGGACTGCCGTGCCGGGGACCGGTCGCCGGTGGCCAGGGCTCTGACTCGTGTCGGCCGCCGCCGGCCACCGGTCGACCGGGCCCCGCACCGCACCGTGTCGCCGGCCGACAGGCACCGGCCGGCCGCTGCGGACACGGCGTCGGCGCCCGGCCGTCCGTCAGCGGCTGCCGTCGAGGATGACGCGGGCGACCAGCGCAGGGTCGTCGTTCATCGGGCAGTGTCCGCAGCCGGGCAGCCGGACCAGCCGGGCCTTGGGGATGATCTGCTTGGCCCGCACCCCCTGGCGGCGTACCAGCAGCATGTCCCGGGTGCCCCAGCCCACGGTGACCGGGATGCCGGGGACGTCGTCGGTGAACTGGACGGCGGAACCCGCCCGCAGGGTCTCGGCGAATCCGCTGGCCTGCGCGAGAGCGAGCGTCTCGGCGACCACGGCCTCGGGTGAACGGCGCGCCGGGCGGGCGTAGATGGTGCTCGTCAGGGCGGTCCGTCCGGCGGCCGACCGGGACAGCCGCTCGATCATCGGGAGCGGCAGCCGCTCCGCGATCCGCCGCATGGCGATGAGCACACCGAAGGCGTAGCGACGTTCGGCCTGTGACCAGAACCCGGCGGGGGAGAGGGCGGTGACGGAGCGTACGAGCTTCTCGCGGCCCAGCTCCAGCGCCAGCAGCCCGCCGAGCGAGTTGCCCGCCACGTGCGGCCGGTCCAGCTCCAGGGCCTCGAACAGGGCGCCGAGCAGGGCGTTGGTGGTCGGCAGGTCGTAGGCGAGACCGTCGGGCAGGGCCGGGGAGGCGCCGAAGCCGGGCAGGTCCACGGCGATCACGTCCCGCTCGGTCGCGAGGATGTCCACCACGGGGTCCCAGGCCTGCCGGTGATGCCCTATGCCGTGGATGAGGACCAGCGGTTCGCCGCGGCCCACGCGCGCGTACGAGACGGTCACATCCTGCCGGCCGTGCGCGGCCGGGGCTTTGAACGAGACGGTGGCGGACATGGGGGGCTCCTCGTCTGGCGACTTCGGCGGACGCCGTAGACAGCTTGTCAGCAATTGCTACTCGCGGGTAGTCCCCGGTGGGGCGTGTCGCGCCCCGGCCGCCGGTCTCCGGATCATTCTGGGCCGGGGGTACGGTCCTGCGACGGGAGCTTTGCCGCCACGTCACGAAAACGCACCCGCGCGAACGCCCCGTGAACGCTCTGTGGCACCGCTTTCTATGCGTTGGCCAAGGGATCGAGGATTGGTCTTGACCAAGGGTCTGCGCCGTCCTATGGTCGCAGATAAGTAAAACAACCTTTAATAAACAAGGGCGCTAAAACGCCGCCGGACCACGGCGATTGCGGAGGACAGGGTGGGGACCACGCAGCTGGAATCGGTGCCGGAGCCGAAGTACTGGCATCTCAAGACCGTGCTCAGTGAGGCACTGGACTCGGAGTTCTCGGTCGGTGAGATCCTGCCCAACGAGCGCGACCTCGCCGCCCGCTTCGGCGTGGCCCGAGCCACCCTCCGTCAGGCCCTCGAACAGCTCGAGCTGGAGGGCCGGCTGCAGCGCCGCCGCGGTGTCGGTACGACGGTCGCGCCCCCGCGCATGGGCGTGGCGGTCGGCACCGACCAGCACGCCTGGCCGGGCGCCCCCGGGGACGCCTGGCAGCCCGCCGACTGCACCCTCGCGGTGCCGCCCGCCGCCGTCGCGACCGCCCTGGAGACCGGCGCGGAGGAGCCCGTGCATATCGTGCGCCGCTCCCGCGTCACGCACGGCCAGCCCGTCGCCGCCGAGCTGATCTACATCCCGGCGGCCTCGGTCCCGGAGCTGACGGCGATCGACGCGCCGTCCGGAGCGCCCCGCGCGCGTGCGGTGCTGCGGGAGCTGCAGCGCCTGGAGCTGGAGGGCCAGGACCGCGCCGTGGAGCTCGGCTCGGCCCGCGCGGACGACGCCAAGGAACTCGACCGGCTCCCCGGCGCCCCGGTGCTGGTCGTCACCACCCGGTTCCTCGCCGCCGGCCGCGCCGCCGCGCTCTCCGTCGCCACCTACCGCGCGGACACCTGCCGGCTGACCTTCGGCGACACCGGCGGCGTGGAGATCCACCACGGCCCCGAGCGGCAGGCCTCCTAGCCACCGCCCCTGACCCCAGGTCGCGCCCCGGTTCTCCGCCGGGGCGCGACGCGTTTCCCGGCGCCTGCGCTCAGTGGCGCGCGGTGACCGTCCCGTCCACCGCGAACAACTGCTCCTCCACATGGTCGAGGGCGAGCCGCAGCGCGCCCGTCGCCACCGCCGCCTCACCGAGCAGGGAGAGCGCCACCCGGGGCGGCCGCAGACAGTAACGCGCGAGCTCCCGGCGCAGCGGCTCCAGGACGCCGTCCAGGCCGGCCGCCCAGCCGCCGATCACCACCAGCTCCGGGTCCAGTGCCAGCACCAGTGCGGCCACGTCGTGGACCAGCCGCTGTATGAACCGGTCGACGGCCGCCCGCGCCCGCGCATCCCCCTTGCGGGCCAGCGCGAACACCTCGGCGACCGCCGGTTCGTCCAGCGGATGCAGCGGCTCGTCGGTGGTGGACAGCAGTGTCTCCGGGGTCACCTCCCGGCCCAGCAGATGCAGCGCGCCGATCTCCCCGGCCGCCCCGCCGTACCCCCGGTGCAGCCGCCCGCCGATCAGCGATCCGGCGCCCGGACTCAGCCCGGCCAGCACCATCACCACGTCGTCGGACTCGGTGGCGGCGCCCTTCCAGTGCTCGGCCACCGCCGCTGCGTTGGCGTCGTTCTCCACCAGGACCGGGCACTTGAAGGACCGGCTCAGCCGCTCGCCGAGGCGCAGCCCCGTCCACTCGGGCAGCGCGGTGCCCAGCCGCACCCGGCCGTCCGCCTCGACTATGCCGGGGGTGCCGACCCCGACGGCCCGCAGCGAACTGCGCGCCACCCCGGCCCGGCGCAGCAGCTCGGCCACGGCGGTGCGCAGCCGCTCCAGCCGCTCGTCCGCGTCGGCGGTCTCGTCGACATCCTTGGCCTGTGCCCCCAGCACCCGGCCGTCGAGGTCGGCCAGGAGCGCGGCGACGCGGTGCGGGCCGATCTCCAGTCCCAGCAGGTGCCCGGCCTCGGCCCGGAACCGGAACCGCCGCGCCGGCCGCCCCTGCCGCCGGGTGGCGCCCTCCTCGGCGGCTGTCTCGACGACCAGTCCGGCTTCGATGAGCCCCTCCACGACGCCCTCGACGGTCGGCCGGGACAGCCCGGTGACCCGGGTGATCTCGGTGAGCGTCGCACAGTCCGTGGCCCGCAGCGCGTGCAGCACCACCGCGGAATTGATCCTTCGCAGCAGAGACGGATCACCGCCGGTCAATCCCGCCAAGGTCCGTCCTCCCAGCTTGCCCCGCACGTTGGCCGGATCGTACTTCGGCGCCGGCGACCCAGGCGAGTGCCGGATGCCTTCGATCTGCCGGAGATCCGCGATCAGCGGGGCGTGACCGCGACCGGTCGCGGCCGGACCGACCGGTGACCGGCCGGCCCAGCTCCGGACGCACCGCGTGCACGGCTCGTGGAATCCCCCGACGCGCCACGTCCGCCTCGCCCGGATCGGCTGACTTCGGTCGGTCGTCGACCCGGCAGGGCGGGGCGCGGTGGCGCGCACGTGCCGCGGCGCGCCGAGCGGCTCCGATTGTCATGTCACCTTGCCTACCAGGACGCTATGGTTGTCTCTGCCCAGCGAGGGACTGGTTGCGGCACGAGGACCGCCGGTGAGGACCGGTGGCGGTGTGTCGTCCGGGGGTGGGTTTGGCGACTTGTGAGGCCGGCCGGGCTGCGTTGGGGGAGCGTCCCATATGTCTCCAATGCGGCTGGCCGTATTGTGCGGTGCCGGGCCTGACGGTCCTCGCCGACGTCGCGGTGAACACTCGTCGGATTATCGGCCCGTCTGGTGCATGCGGGCCGACCTGGGGAACGGATGCGATGAACACACGACACCTTCTCGACCCCGGCGGAGGAGACGCCTTGCCACCCACGACCGTCGCCGGCCGGTTCGGCTCGGCGCGAGATGCCTCCTGCTCAGGCAGAGGCCGCGGAGGTCACGCGGTACCGGAACGCGCCGGTCGGGCCCGGGCGAATCGATTCCCCGAGGGCTGCCCGAGTCATCTCCCCTTCACCACGTCATCGCCGCGCCACGTACCGGCCCGGGGGACGTTCGGCGGCGTGTCCTGCGTTCCCGCGTTACTTGTCACGGAGAGGGGATGACTTTGAGGCAGGAGGCCAAGAGCCAGCCTTTCGGTGTGGGCGACCGACTCGGTGCCGAGGAGGTGGCCGTCTACCGGTGGCTCGCCCTGCGCCGGCAGTTCGACCTCTCCCGGATGGCCGCGGAACTCGCGCTCGACGAAGCCACGGTGACGCGCGCCGTCGACGCTCTCCTCCAAGTGGGCCTGCTCCAGCGGCACGCGGAGGACGACCAGGTGATGCGGGCGGTCGACCCGCATCTGGCCGCCGCCGTGGCCACCGCCCCGCTGGAGAGGGCCATACGCGAGCAGCAGATCTCGCTGCGCGCCTTCCGCGACCAGTTCGCCCAGCTCTCCTCGCACTACGAGGAGGCGCAGCGTGCCACCCCCGCGCCCCTCGACACCATCCCTGCTCTGACCGAGGTACGGGTCGCCCTGGACCGGGCGGCCGAGCTGTGCCGCGAGGAGATGATCACCGTCCAGCCGGGCGGCACGCGGGCACCCGAAGTGCTCAAGGACGCGCTGGCCAGGGACGGCGAGATGCTCGCCCGCGGGGTGCGGATCCGGACCCTCTACCACCACACCGCGCGGTTCAACAGCCCCAGCCAGGCGTACGTCGCCATGGCCACCGCCCTCGGAGCCGAGTACCGCACCGCCCACCAGCTCTTCGGCCGGATGATCGTGTTCGACCGTGAACTGGCCTTCCTGCCCGACCACAAGGGGACGTGGGGCGCGGTCGTCATCCGTGAACCGTCGGTCGTGCACTTCCTGTGCGAGCTGTTCGAGCATGCGTGGACGGAGGCCCAGCCGTTCTCCGACGCGGCCACCGATGGACTGGAAGCCGTTGCCAAGGACCTTGACCGCACCATCCTGAGGCTTCTCGCAACCGGGCGGAAGGACGAGACGATCGCCCGGCGCCTCGGCATGTCGCTGCGCACCACACGGAAACACATCGCGGACATCATGCAGACCCTCGGGGCGGAGAGCCGCTTCCAGGCCGGTTTCGCGGTAGCCACCAGGGGGCTGCTGGGCGACGACCCGGACGACGAGAGCGCCGACGTCCCGCAGGACGAGTAGTCCGGTCCCGCGAACAGGCCGACGACAGGGGCGGCTTGATGGCCCGTCAGCCCGTCAGTCCGCCTCGCCCAGGAGGAGTTCCAGCAGGACCGTCGGCGTGTGGACGTCCAGCAGAGCGTAGGCGTGGTCGCGGGGCACGAAGAGTGTCCCGCCCGCGCGAAGGCGCAGATCCACGGTGCTCCCCGGAATGCCGTCCGTGCGGGTGAGCCTGCATCGGCACGCGCCTTCGAGCACGGTCACGATGTACTCGACCGTGCTCGACGCCTGTTGTTCGCCGACCGACATGGAGTGCATGAACCGGAAGGACGGGCGGACCCGGAGCTCCAGCAGCGCGCCGAGCGCCGAGGCCAGCAGCAGCGGCTCCGCCTCCTCTCCCGGGGCCCCGGGCTCCTGCGGACCCTCGTCGGTCCGAGGCGGCGCCGCGTCGGAGGCGTACGGCCAGCGCTCCTGGTGATAGGCGAGCCGCGCGATGCGCAGCAGCTCCGGTAGCGTCTCGGAGTCCTCGGGCCACAGCAGTGCCGGTCCCCTGTCCCCGTTCGTCGCGACGCACAGCGCCAACTCCTGGACAAAGGACTCGAGCGGCTTCACCAGCCGTCTGGGCTCAGGCACAGCTCTGACTCTCCGATCTCGCGTCGGCCCGATCCCTGGTGAGGGGCTTGTGGGCACCGTCGAGTCGGCTTCGTCTTCGTTCGCTTCCTCCGGGACCCAGATGTCCCGCTGCCGTCCGACGGCGGTGTGAGAGGCATCGTGGCGTTCGTGCCGCGAAACATGTAGTCACGTGTTCCCGCCACACAGGGGGCTGAACGGGAGAAGGGGACGGCGTCACACGACCGCCCGGTGGGGCCGACGGCCGGTCTCTGTCCGTGACCGTCGGCCCCACCGGGCGGTTGCGCCCCACGCCTGAGGGGTTGTCGTCTAGTCCGGGTCCTGGCCCCGGCCCCTGTCCTGGTCCTCGGCCACGGCGATGGCGAGACGCAGCAGACCGACCCGGCTCCGGGCCCCCGACTTCTCCCGGATCCTGCGCAGATAGGTGTCCACGGTGTGCGGGCTCAGGTCCATTCGGCGGGCGATGGACGTGTAGGTGAGGCCGTCGGCGAGATGTCGCAGGACCTCACGCTCGCGGACGCTCAGTGAGGCCTGAGCTTCGGCAGCCATCGGCGGTCGACGTGTGTCCATTCCGTTTTCCTCGTCGCAGGAGAACCCTGACGTGGGCCGGTCCGCCCCCGGCGGAAGGGCGGACTGGTCCGTTCTCGGGTGGTGCGGGGAACCTCCGTGCGGAAGGTCCTGCCGGGCGCGTGGAGCGCCCCACGTGCCCGGCTCAGCCCCAGCCGCTGTCGTCCGTCGGGTTCGCCGTGGGCAGGTGGTCCAGCGCGACGGGGGGTTTCACACTGCCCCAGCCGCTGTCGCCGGCGACTACTACGCCGACCACGGACTGAACGGTTGAGCTCTGCGCGCCGGATATGACGCCGAGGGCGAGCAGCACGGCTGCGATCACTGTGATGACGGGACGGCTGACTATCACGGTTGCTCCTGTTTTGTAGCGATTTGCAGCGATAAGTGCGGAGTTTTCCGGTTGTGATCCCCGCTGCTTCAAGGTTCTCCAGTGCGCGACTCGCTGACCATGGGGGAAGGTGCTCACCAAACTGTCCGGCAGCAAAGACGAACGGGTAGCGAAAAGAGCGAAGTGGAAGAAACGGGTGTGAACAGCCTGTGCACAGAGGCGCAGTTCGAAAGGATTCGAGCCGGGAGACGTGGACCCAGGGCGTCGCGGCAGTGTTGATGGGCGACCGGCGAGGGTGTCGAGCGCGTCCGGCCCGAGGCGTCACTGCTCGCGGGCGTGACCTCGGGCGGGACCGGGTCAGGACCCGACGTCACCGGGTGCGGGGGCGGCGTGCGCCGGCGGTCTTCTCCAGCTCGCCGCGGTCCAGCTTGCCGCTGAGGGTGAGAGGCAGCGTGGGCAGCGGCAGGAACCTGGCGGGCACCATGTGGGTCGGCAGGAACGCCGCCAGCTCGGCGGGCAACCGCTCCGTCAGCGTGTCGTCGGCTTCGTCGCGGGGGACGAAGCACGCGACCAGCATGGGTTCCCCGCGCGGACTGGGCACCACGACCACGGCGCCGGAGGCCACCCCGGGGCATGCGAGGAGACGGCTCTCGATCTCTCCCAGCTCGACCCGCATACCGCGCACCTTGACCTGGCCGTCGGCCCGGCCGAGGCAGCGCAGGGTGCCGTCGTCGTCCCGGACGGCGAGATCACCGGTCCGGTACCAGGTCCGGCCGTCGGCATCGCGGACGAACGCCCGCTCGGTCAGCTCGGGGCGCCCCAGATAGCCGTCCGCGATCCCCCCGGCGAGAAGGATCTCCCCGGTCTCCCCGTCGGCCACCGGGCGCCCGTCGGCCCTCAGTTCGACGTCGACGTGCGGGAGGGCGCTGCCGATCGGGGTGCCCGGGGCGTCCCGCCGGGCCAGCGTGCGCGGGGTCAGCTCCTGCCAGGTCGCGTACACCGTGCCCTCCGTCGGGCCGTACAGATTGTGGTAGGTCGCGTCGGGGGAGAGCCCCAGATCGGCCCAGCGGGAGACCACCGTCAGTTCCACCGGCTCGCCCGCGAGCAGAACGCGGCGCAGTGCGGGGAAGGAGGTGCCGGTCCGCTCGGCGGCGTCGAGCAGATAGCGGAAGACGGTCGGCACCTGGCTCAGGACCGTCGCGCCCGCCTCGGTCAGCAGGGAGGCGAGACGACGTGGGTCCCGCAGCGCCTGCTCCGGCACCGCCAGCAGCCGGGCGCCGGTCACCAGCGGAGCCCATGACTCGGCCAGACTCACGTCGAAACAGGGGGACGTGGACTGGGCCCAGACCTCGTCGGCGCCGAGACCGAGGGACGACACGAAGCCGAGGAGGAAGGCCGCCAGACTCCTGTGGGACATCACCACACCCTTCGGGCGGCCCGTGGAGCCCGAGGTGTGGATGACGTAGGCGGTACCGTCCGGCGCGGGCGATGCCGGCGAGTCCGCCGCCGGAGGGGTGCTCAAGGTGAATCCCTCGTCGGGACCGTGCTCGACCACCGTGCGGGCCCCGGCGTCGGCGAGTACGAAGTCCTGGCGCGGTCGCGGATAGGCGGGGTCCACCGGCACATAGCCGCAGCCGTGCCGCCAGATGCCCAGCACCGCGGCGTAGACCCGCCATCCGCGAGGCATGCGCATCCCCACGAGCTCGCCGGGCCGGACGCCCGCGTCCACCAGCATCCGCCGTACCGTTTCGGCAGCCGCTCCCAGTTCGCCGTACGTGACATCCCGGGAGGAGTCGGTGACGGCGATCCTCTCGGGATGGTCGGCGATGCTCTTCTCGACCCAGACGTCGACCCGGTCGCCCATGACGCCGAACCACCCTTCCGCTGTGTGCCATTCGTGGTGCGCCAGGCACCGTCGGCGGGACGCTAGCCACTGAACGGATGCAGGTCAACACGTTCCGTGACCGTTCCGGATCGGTGCCCGGCGTGGACGGGCGGCAAGGGGGAGGCGTGCCGGCGCCGGGAGCTGGGGGATCGGCCGGGAAGGGGGTGATGGGGTCGGCGGCGGGCCGCGCGGGCAGCCTGGGGCGGGGGAGTCGCCGGAACCGGAAGAGAACCTGGGGTGGATCCTGACGCCCTGTCATCGCACCCCGGACGGAGGGGCAAGGGGGGAGGGTTCCGTACGCCGAAACCCTGTCCGTGAAGCGTTATTTGTGGCGGAGCGAGGCTTTTCGTGCCCCCGTTAGCTTGCTGCCGTGCAGGTCGGTGAGGCGGGTGCGGCATGGCCCGCGCCGTCCGGGCCCGGTGATCGTGGAGGGCCAGCACAGCCGTACACACCACGGCAACGCACGCCGGGGACGTACCAGAATCCGGAGACGCCCATGCCCCAGCACGAACTCCCGAAGCCAGACCACGAGGCCGCGCACGGACCGGTGTTCAAGGTGCTCGGCCCCTTGGAGGTGTGGGACGGGGATCGACGGGTCAACCCGGGCGGCGTGAGACAGCGTCACGTCCTCGCGACGCTGCTGATCTACGCGGACAGGGTCGTTCCCGTGAACCGGCTGATCCGCGCGGTCTGGGACGAGGAAGCGCCGGACACGGCGGGCAACCAGGTGCGCAAGATGATCTGGAACCTGCGCCGCAGGCTGCCCGGCTCGGTGCGCATCCTCACCGAAGCGCCGGGCTACCGGCTCGTGCTGAGCGAGGGCCAGCTCGACGCCCGTACCTTCGAGACCCTGCTGGGCCGCGCCGGTACCGCCGTCACCGAGGGCCGCGCCGAGGAGGCCGTCGAGCATCTCTCCCGCGCCCTGAAACTGTGGCGCGGCCGTGCGCTGAGCGGACTGAGCGGCGCCGTCGTCGGCTCGGGCGGCCGGGACCTCGACGAACGACGCCTCATCGCCACCGAGCGACTGGTCGACCTGCGGCTGCTGAACGGGGAGGCGCGGGCGCTGGTGCCCGACCTGTATTCCCTGGTCAACGCCCACCCTCTGCACGAGGGGCTGCGGGAGCGGCTCATGCTGGCCCTCTACCGGATCGGCCGACGCGCGGATGCTCTGCAGGTGATGGCCCAGGGCCGGGCGGAACTGGTGGAGCTGGGCATCGAGCCCGGCACCGGGCTCAGCCGCCTCCAGGAGCGCATCCTCAGGGACGATCCGGGCCTCATGCTTCCCGAACGCGAACGCGAACGCGAACGCGAACGCGAACGCGAACCCGAACCTGTAGCTGGACCTGGACCTGGACCTGGACCTGGACCTGGACCCGAGCCCGAAGCCGGCCCTGGCCCTGTACCCGGAACCGCGCCCCAGTCCGGGGACGAGCCCGACTGCGATCCCGCCCCCGTCCCCGCCTCCGCGTGGACCGTGGACGGCACCACGGGAAACGTCTCACCAGCCGCAGAGGCGACCGTGGCGACAGCCGCCGACCGGGGACGGGATCACGGCAGCCTGCCCTACGACCTCAAGGACTTCACCGGACGCCGCCGGGAACTGGACGCACTCCTCGCCCTCGGCGCCGCCGTCACCGACCGGGCCCCCACCATCGTGACCCTCACCGGCATGCCCGGTGTCGGCAAGACCGCCCTCGCCGTGCACGCCGCCCACCGCCTGTCCGCCGCCTTTCCCGACGGACGGCTCCACCTGGACCTCCAGGGCCTCACCCCGCACAGCGGTCCCCCGACCCTGGCGGAGGCACTGCGGCATCTGCTGCTCACCCTGGGCACGCCCGCTGGGGACGTTCCCGACGACCTCGACGCACGGTTGATCGCCTGGCGGCGGGCCGTGGCCGGACGGCGGGTGCTGATGATCCTCGACGGAGTGGTGGACACCGCGACCGTGCGCCCGCTGCTGCCCGGCACCGGAGGCTGTCTCGTCGTGGTGACCAGCCGTACCGTCATCGGCAATCTCGACGGTGCCGTCCCGATCCATCTGGGCCCGCTGTCCGAGGAGGAAGCCGTCGGCCTTCTCGGCAGCATCATCGGCACGCACCGGATCGGCGACGCCGGCGAGGCCCGCGACCTGGCGGCCGTCTGCGGGCGGCTCCCGCTCGCGCTGCGGATCATGGGCGCCCGGCTCAACAGCCGCCGCGCCTGGAGCCTCGCCCAGGCCGTCCGGCGGCTGCGCCGTCACGACCTGAGGCTGCGCGAACTCACCCTCGCCGACCGCAGTGTGGCCACCGGGATCGGCCAGTGCTACCGCGGACTGAGCCCCGCCCAGCAACGCATGCTGCTCGCCCTGCGCGCGGCACCGTCCGGCAGCATCGACGAACGGACCGCCGCCCGGCTGGCGGGCGTCAGCGCCGCCGAGGCGGAGGACGCCCTGGAAGGACTCGTCGACGCCTGCCTGTTGCAGTCCCTTCCGCAGCCCGGCGGCTACGCCCTGCCCGAACTGGTCCGCAGCTTCGCGGTCCAGGAGTCCGCCACGTCCCGCCCCGGGCCGACCCCCGCGCAGACGCAGCTCCCGCCCCGGACCGGGCCCCGGCCGACCGAGGGCCGCGCGACCCCGCCCGGCAACCGGCCCAGGCCCGACGGCGCCCGACGCCGCGGCCCCGCCGCCCGGCGGTCCGCCGCCTGAGCCCTCGGTGAGGGTGAGGGATGTGCCACGGCCCCGGGAACGGAGGTGATCGCCGCGGACTCCGCCGGACCCGGCCCGTGGCGCGACGCCTGGTTCACGGTCTGGCGGCCCCGGCCGTCTGGACTGCGGTGTGCCTTGGCAGCGCGGTGCGCAGCGGCAGCAGAAGGAGACAGGCCCCCGCCATCCCGACGGCCCCGACGAGCAGTGCGGTCGGGGCCCCGGCGCGGTGGCCGAGCCAGCCGCCGGCCAGTCCGCCCAGCGGTGCCACGCCCAGGACGACCGTGCGGATCGAGGCATTGACCCGGCCGTACAGCTCCTCCGGGGTCAACGTGGTGCGCAGGGTGCGCTGCGTGACGTTGAAGACGATGACGAGGGCGCTCGTCACGAAGTGGGAGCCCGCCACCAGAGCGGGCACCGCCGGGCCGGGCGCGAGGACCGCGGCCGGTACCGCGAGGCCGGCGGCCCCGGCGAGGGCCAGCGTCGCGAACAGTGTCCTCGTCGTCCCCAGCCGTCGCGCCACGCCGCCCGCGACCAGCGCGCCCGCGCAGGCACCGGCGCCGGAGGCCGCGTACACCGTGCCGATCCAGGACGCCGGGAGAGTCAGGTCGTGGGTGAGGAACACGAGCAGCGGCGGTTCGCTCACGAACAGGAACAGGTTGAAGACGGTGGTCGCGAGGGTCACGGCTCGCAGCGGGCGGCTGCGCAGGACGAAGGCCGCGCCGATCCGCATCTCCTCCCGCAGGGCCGTCCGAGCCCCGTCCGGTTCCCGTGCCGCACCGTTCTCCTGCCGTGGCGCCTCCGGCCGTCGCGCACGCTCCGTTTCGGGAAGTCGGCGGGTGAACAGCGCGGACACCACGTATGCCGCCGCGTTGCACAGCAGCGCCCACGGGCCGGTGAGCATCTGGACCGCCACGCCACCGACCGAACTTCCCACGATGGTCGCCCCCGACGCCGTCAGCTCGAACCGGGCGTTGGCGCGGGCCAGGTCCTCGGGGGCGACCAGGGTGGGCAGGCAGGCGCTGTACCCGACGTCGGACACCGCCCCCTGAGCGCCGATCAGCAGGGCCAGCACCGCCAGCAGGGGCAGCGAGAGCATCTGGCACACCGCCGCGACGGGCACCACGAGCAGCAGCGCGGCACGGACGAGATCGGCGCCGATGAGCAGGCGCCGCCGGGAGTGGCGGTCCACCCAGACCCCCGCGAACGGACTGACCAGAAGGTGCGGCAGGGTCCCGGCCGCGCTCAGCAGCCCCAGCTCCAGCGCGTCGGCGCGCAGGGTCACCGCCCCGACGAGGGGGAGCGCCACGACGGTGACGTTCGCGCCGAACTGAGAGGCTGTCTGCGCGGCCCACAGGTGTCCGAAGGCGGAACGGCGCAGGGGCGGGTTCATGAGCGGCTCGTCTCCTCACCCAGGTCCGCGAGGACTCGCGGATGCCGGACCAGGCCCTGGTGGTCGGTGTCGACCTCCCGCAGGTCGAAGTCGCCCGCCACCCGGTCCCGCCAGCGCCGTACGTCCGCGTCGGAGACGTCCCGGCTGCGGTGGAAGAGCAGCGCGCCGTCGTACCGGGGCGGCCGGTACCGGCTCAGCGCCCGCAGGTGTGCCCGGAAGACCGCGAAGTCGGCGTCGGGCGCCTCGCGCAGATGGCGTTCGCGCAGCTCGTCCTCCGAGGGCGGGCGCGCGCCCGGGTAGGCGCTGTCGAGGACCGCCAGCAGCGACACCTTCTCGCCCCTGGCGCGCAGTCGGGCCGCCAGTTCGAAGGCGACCACACCCCCGAAGGACCAGCCGCCCAGCCGGTACGGGCCGTTGGGACGGACCTGCAGGATCTCCGCAAGGTGGACCTGCGCCACCTCCTCCACGGACCCCAGCGCGCGGGACATGCCGAGCGCGTGGACCGGGACTCCCGAGGTGGCCAGTTCGCGGTAGCACAGGATGGTCCCACCGACCGGATGCACCATGAACAGGGGATCGCGCTCACCGGTCCGGCCGTCCAGCAGCGCGGCCTGGAGAGCCGGGGTCGAGTGGTTCAGGACCGCGCCGACCGGCAGGCGCTCACCGAACTCCTCCTGGAGCAGGCCGATCAGCCGCAGGGCCGCCAGCGAGTGCCCGCCCGCCATGAGGAAGTCGTCGTGCGCCCCGATCGGGCCACGGCGCAGGGCCCGCTCCCAGACGGCGGCCACCCGTGCCTCCGTGGGAGTCCTGGGCGCCGTCCACGTGGCGCGGTCAGCGTCGGGCCGGGGCAGCGCGGCGTGGTCCAGCTTGCCGTGCCGGGTCAGGGGCATCCGGTCCAGCGGGACGACCACCGAGGGAACCTGGTGCTCGGGCAGCAGCGTCCGGGCGAAGCGGATCAGCTCGCCGGGCTCGACCGGCGCCCCTTCGGTCACGGGTGCCCCTCCGGCCACGGCGTCCGCCGGCCGTGGCCCGTCGCCGGACGACCAGGTCACGTACGCGACCAGGCGGTCACCGTCGGCCGTGACCGCGCAGTGGCGCACCGCGGGGTGCCGGGTCAGGGCCACCTCCGTCTCGCCCGGCTCCACCCGGAAACCTCGGATCTTGACCTGCCGGTCGGCGCGGCCCACGAACTCCAGTTCACCGCCGGGCAGTCGGCGTACCAGGTCCCCGGTCCGGTAGACCCGGCGCGTGGTGCCGTCGGGCAGTACGACCCGCGGGAAGGAGCGCGCGGTCGCCTCGGCGTCGCGGTGATAGCCGAGCGCGAGCTGGGGGCCCGCGATGAGGAGTTCACCCGGTACCCCGAAGGGCACATCCCGGCCGTGCCGGTCCAGGACGTGCAGATCGACGCCGTCGACCGGGTGGCCGATGGGCACGCCGTCCCCGCCGCCGGGGACACAGCGCCACCAGGTGACCTCGACCGCGGCCTCGGTCGGACCGTAGAGGTTGAACAGCGCGGTGTCCGGCAGGGCGGCCAGGAAACGGTCCTGGAGCGGGCGCGGGAGGACTTCCCCGGTGCACAGCACGCGGGTGAGGCCCGTGCCGACGGCCGCGTCGGCCGTGTCGGGGTCATCGAGGAACGCGTCGAGCGCGGACGGCACGAAGACCGCGGCGGCGATCCGTTCCGCGCGCACGAGCCGGGACAGGGCGCCGGGGGTGCGGGGCGCCTCCGGTCCGGCCACGACCACCGTGCCGCCCGAGGTCAGCGGCCAGAACAGCTCCATCACCGCGACGTCGAACGTGCACGACGTCTGGTGCAGCACCCGTTCCCCGGGCGACAGCGCAAAGGTCTTCCGCAGCCACAGCAGCAGGTTGCACACGGCTCGGTGGGGCACGACGACCCCCTTGGGCTCGCCGGTCGAGCCGGAGGTGTGGATGAGGTAGGCGGGATCGTCCGCGGACACCGCCGGCAACGTCACCGGCGTACCGCCGGGCCCGGCCTCCCGGTGCACCTCGGCCTCCGCCTCCGGGGTCCGAACGTCCGCCTCCGCCTCCAGGGCGCGAACGTCCGCCTCCGTCAACGTCAGGTGCAGACCCGCTCGTTCGGCGAGCGCGGCCCGTCGCAGGGGCGGGTCGCGCGGATCCAGCGGGACATGGGCGGCGCCCGCCTTGAGCACGGCGAGGAAGGCGACCGCCTGGAGCGCGGACGGCTGGAGCACCAGCCCCACGAACCGCCCCGGGCCACAGCCCCGGCGCACCAGCGCGGCGGCCAGCCGGTCCGAACGGGCTGCGAGCTCCCGGTAGGTCAGGACGTGCCCGTCATGCCGCAACGCGGCCAGGTCGGGGGTGCGCCGGGCCTGGTCCGTGAAGAGCGCGTGCAGCAGGGCGGGGCCGCTCCGCCGCGCGCCCGCCTCGTCCTGTCGCCGGCCGGGGGAGCGTTCCGGCTGCGACAGCAGGACGGCGTCGGCGTACGGGGAGTCCGGCCGCGCGGTCATGGCGCGCAGGGCCGCCGTGTAGTAGCCGTGGGCGAGGGCGATCCGGTCCTCGGCGAAGCGGTCCGCGTCCCACCGGAGCCCCAGGCGCAGTGCGTCGTCGGCGCTGTCGAGCGAGAACTCCGCGCCGAACGGTATGTCCGCGTCGGCGGACCCCTCCTCCGCCACGATCTCGGGCGCCCCGGGCGGCAGTTCACGCTCGACGTGGAAGTGGGTGAAGTTGAAGAACGTGGTGAACAGGGCCGGCCGCCCGGTCACCCGCATGATCTCTGCCATCGGGTAGTGGACGTGCCGCTGGATCCGCAGATCGGCCTCGGCGGTGGCCCGGACGAGATCCGCCCAGCTCCCGCCGGTCATGGCCAGGCGCAGCGGGAGGGTGTTGACGAACAGTCCGATGGCCCGGTCGCCGTCGGGCTCCGGAACCCGGCCCGGGCAGACCGTGCCGCTGACCACGTCGTCCGTGCCCGACAGCAGGGCCATGACCCGCAGATGGGCCGCGAGGAGCACGGTGCGCACCGGCACGCCGAGGCCGCGCGCGAGGCGGGTGACCCCTTGGGAGAGGTCCGCGGTCACGGGCCGTTCCAGGTAGCGCATCGTGGTCCCGCCGCGGGCGGAACGCCGGCCGGGCAGTTCCGTCAGCGTCATGCCCGCCAGCTCCCGGCTCCAGAAGTCCCGCGGCGCCGGGTCGTCGAGCGCGGCCCGCTCCAGGGCGACGTAGGAGCGGAACCGGGCGGTGGGCGGCGGGCGTACGCCGGTCCGGGCGTACCGGGCGAGGAGTTCCACGAGGAGGGAGCGTTCGCTCCAGCCGTCCATGACGGCGTGGTGCTCGGTGACGAACAGCCGGGTCAGGTCGTCGGTGAGCCGCTGGAGGTGGAAGCGGATCAGGGGCGGCCTCGACGGGGCGAACGGGGTGGTGCGTTCGGCCTCGAACCGCGTCGCCGTGCGCTCCTGCCGGTCGGGCAGGCCGCGCAGGTCCTCCACGGTCAACGGCACCGGCACGCGCGCGTGGACGAGTTGGACGGGCTCGGTGAACCCGGTCGGCTCGAACGAGGTGCGCAGCAGTTCGTGGCTCTCCGTCAGGCCCGCGACGGCCTCCCGCCAGGCGTCCGCGTCGAACCCGCCGCGCAGGGTGTACGCCTTGACGTTGTGGTAGAGCCCCGAGCGCTCGCTGTGGAAGAACATCCCGGCCTGGAGCCGGGTCATCGGATAGGCGTCCGTGATCCCGGCGCCGACCCGGGCCCGGTCCTCGGCGGGGAGCAGGGCGAACGGCTCGTGCGGGTCCGGTCCGGTCGGTGGCGCGCAGACGGCGACGGCCGCCAGCTCGCGGACCGTCTGATGCCGCAGCAGGTCGGCCACGTCGATGTGCAGCCCCGTGTCCCGGGCGCGGGAGACGATCCGGACGGTGCGCAGGGAATCCCCGCCCAGCGCGAAGTAGTTGTCGTCCACGCCGACCACGGGCCGCTCCAGCACGTCGCGCCAGATCGCGGCGAGCGTCGCCTCGGCCTCGGTCGCGGGTTCCACGTGGGGGCCCACGGCCTGCTCCACGGGACTGGGCAGCGCGGACCGGTCGACCTTCCCGTTGGCGTTCAGCGGCAACCGGTCGAGCACCACCAGATGGGCCGGGACGAGATGGTCGGGGAGCCGCTCGCGCAGTCGGCGCCGCAGGACGTCGGAGCGGACCCGGGCGCGGGCGTCGGCGGAGGAGCCTGGCACGACGTACCCGACGAGCCGGCCGTGGCGGTGCGCGACGTACGCCTCCCGTACCCCGTCCAGTGCCGCGAGCGCCGCCCGCACCTCGCCCGGTTCGACCCGGAACCCGCGGATCTTGACCTGGTCGTCGATCCGCCCGTGGTACTCCAGCTCCCCGTCGGGCAGCGTCCGCACCAGGTCGCCGGTGCGGTACCTGCGGCCCCCCGGCCCCACCACGAACCGCTCCGCGGTCGGCCCCGGCAGACCGAGGTAGCCGTCGGCCAGTCCGGCGCCCTCCAGCCACAGTTCGCCCACGACGCCGCGCGGCACCGGGCGGCCCCGGTGGTCCAGGACATGGGCGCGCAGGTCCGGCAGGGTGACCCCGATGGGGCTGCCGGGACGGGTCAGGTCGGCTGCGGTCATCCGGCGGCACGTGGCGTGCACGGTGGTCTCCGTGATGCCGTACATGTTCATCACCTGGGGGCTGTCGTCGCCGTGCCGGGCGAACCAGCCGCGCAGCACGGCCGGGTCGAGCGCCTCCCCGCCCAGGACCACACGGCGCAGCGCCAGTCCGTGCGGCGCGTCCGCGTCGTACCGGATGAACTGCGCGAACGCGGACGGCGTCTGGCTGAACACGGTGACCCGCTCGCGGCGGAGCAGCGCGTGGAGGCGTTCGGGCGACCGGGTGATGTCCGGGTCCACGACGACCAGCCGCCCGCCGTGCAGCAGCGCACCCCACAGCTCCCACACCGAGTAGTCGAAGGCGTGGCTGTGGAACAGCGACCACACGTCGTCCTCGCCGAAGCCGAACCACCGGTCGGTCGCGGAGAACAGCCGCACGATGTTGCGGTGCGGCACCAGGGTGCCCTTGGGGGTGCCCGTCGACCCGGACGTGTGGATGACGTAGGCGAGATCGTCCGGGGTCACCCCGGTGTCCGGCGCGGTGTCCGGGTGCCGGGCGAGCGAGGGGTCGGTCACGTCGACGCTCTGTCCGGCGAATCCGGGCAGAGCGCTGTCGGCGACGAGGACGCGGAGGCCCGCGTCGGCCGCCAGGTGTCGCAGGCGGGCCGGCGGGTGGGCCGGGTCCAGCGGCAGGTACGCACCGCCCGCCTTGAGCACCCCCAGCAGTCCCACGACCAGTTCGACGGACCGCGACACGTGCAGACCCACCGGCGTCCCCGGACCCACCCCGTGCGCGCGCAGCCGATGCGCCAGCCGGTTCGCCCGCCTCTCCAACTCGCCGTACGTCAGGGCGCGGTCGCCCGCGACGACGGCGACCGCCTCCGGACGCCGGGCGGCCTGCTCGGCGAACACCTCGTGGGCGCACCGCGTCACCACGGGCTCGTCCCGGGCGGGCGCGGCGGGCGCCGGGACGACCTCCACCCGGGACAGGGGGACGTCGGGGTGCTCCGCGACCTCCCGCAGCACCCGCGCGTAGTGCTCGGCGAACTGCCGTGCCGTCGCCTCGTCCAGGGTGTCGCCCCGATACTCCAGGGTGCAGCGCACCCCTCGTCCCTCGTCCAGGACGTCCAGGAGCAGCGGGAACTTGGCCTCCGTGACGGGTACGTCGACCTCCTCGACGCGCAGTCCGGGCCGCGGGGTCCGGGGCGGCTCGTGGTAGCGCAGGGTGAACGCGGCCCGCACCAGCGGGGCACCGTCCACGCCCCGCTCCGGGCGGACGGCCGCCACGACCTCGTCGAACGGCAGCCGCTGGTGCTCCAGCGCGGCGAACAGCTCGTCGCGCACCGCGACGCTCAGGGCGCGGAAATCGCGGTCCGTGCCGACGTCGGCCCGCAGGGCGACGGTGTTGGCCAGCAGCCCCACCGTCCGGTCGAAGCGCGCGTCGGTCCGTCCGGCCACGACCGTGCCGATCACCACGTCGTCGACCCCGGTGTACCGGCCGAGCAGGATCGCGTAGGCGGTCAGCAGCACCCCGAACAGGGTGGTGTCCGACGCGGCGGCGAGCACGCGCAGCCGCTCGATCACCTCGGCGGGCGGAGCGAACACGTGGCTGCCGCTCGGCGCGCCCCGCGTCAGGGGCGGCGGAAAGGCGAGCGGCGGCGGCCCGTCGCCCAGTCTGTCCCGCCAGTACGCCCGTTCCCGATCGGCCTCCGCTCCCGTCAGGAACATGTCCTGGTCGGCGGTGAACACGCGGTACGGCACCGCGGGCGGCGCCTGCGCGGCGAACAGTTCCTCCAGCAGCAGACCCACCGACCAGCCGTCGCTGATGATGTGGTGCATGCACAGCAGGAGCCGCCACCGCCGGGGGCCCGTGCGCAGCAGCCGGACCCGGAACAGGGGACCGGCCGCCAGGTCGAAGGGGCGGTCGCGCTCGGTCTCCGTCCACCGGCGCACCGCGTCGTCCGGGAGGGACTCCCGCGCGGTCCCCGGCGGTTCGTCGTACCGCCAGTCGACGGCCGCGCCCTCGTCCACGACCTGGGTGAGCCGTCCGTCCCGGAGGGCGAACCGGGTCCGCAGCGCCTCGTGACGGTCCACCAGGCGCTGCGCGGCGGCGGCCAGTTCGTCCGGCCGCAGGTCACCGCTGATCAGGCGGGCCACCGGCAGGTGGTGGACGGCCGAGGGACCGGCCGCGGCCTCCAGGTAGTACATCCGTTGCTGGGCGCTGGACGCCGGAAGTTCCATGGTGGTCTCCGCTGGGGAAGTCGAGCCAGAAGGTCGTGTGCGGTGCCTGTGAGGGTGCGGGACTACGCCGGGGCCCGCTCGTGGCCGGTGAGGGCGCCGTGCGCGGTCAGGAAGGAGACGACGGCTTCGGCCGTGCGCGGATCGCGCAGCAGGTCCGTGCGGTCGCACCTGAGCCGCAGGCCGTCGCCCGGCGTGTGCGCCGACAGGATCCGCAGGGTCGGGCCCGTGCGGTCGGGCGGCGGTGCGTGGTGGGCGGCCAGCAGATGGGCCAGCCACCGCAGTGCGGAGTCCGTCACTGCCGAGGCGAGGTCGTCGACCTCCTCGGTGGTGGCCCCGTCGGCGCGCAGGGCCGCGCCGACATGGTCCGACAGCCGGGCCCGCGCCGCGCTGAGGAAGGCCCCGGGATCCGGGACCTGCGCGGCCAGGTGCCGCACCTCCCGGGGGTCCGGCCGGACACCGAGCTGGGCCAGGGTGGCGCCGTAGGCGGCCAGGACGGTCGCGGCGGTCACGGGTTCGGCGTCGAAGAGCACCAACGGCGCCGCACGGCCTCCGCGCCCGGCTCCGGCGGCGAGTACGGCGGCCAGCGGAGCCGAAGCGCAGTAGGCCAGCACCGCTCCGGCCGATCCCGGTGGCCTCCCGGCGGACAGCGCGGCCAGGTACCGGCCGGGCGGGAGGGGCGGCGGCGGCACGGCGAGCAGGTCGCGCGGTCCGGGCAGGCCCAGCTCGGACACGCGGGCCTCCGGACGCTCCCCCGGGTAGTCGAGCACCAGCAGGGGCCCGTCATGCCTGGAGCCCGCCGGGCTCACCACGGGAACCTCCGGCGGGCGAAGGGGTGGCCGGGCAGCGGGGCCCGTGGGCCGGGGCCGTTCAGCGCGGCCCAGTCGAGCGGGGCGCCGCGCCGGTACAGCGCGGCGAGCCCGGAGGGTCCCCAGAGGTACCAGGCGCTGTCGGGCAGCACCCGGCGGCCGAAGTCCCGCAGCACGGGCGTCGGTGCGATCTCCACGAAGTCCCGGGTGCCGGCGGCGCGCAGGGTCCGCAGCGCGGGGTCGAAGAGCACCGGGTACCGGACCTGACGCACCAGACAGTCCGCCTCGGGGACCGTCCCCGCGGGCAGGCACTCTCCGTCGGCCGCGGAGGCCCACGGCATGCGCAACGGATGCCAGTCGAGGTCCCGGGCGTGCTCGGCCAGCCGGTCCAGGACCGGTTCCATGAGGTGGGAGTGGTACGCGGTCGTCATCGGCAGCCGCCGGTGGGGCACCCTGTGCTGGTCGAGCCAGGACTCCGCCCGGTCCATCAGGGCCTCCGGGCCTGACAGGGTGTGCGAGGTGGGCGCGTTGTGGGCCGCGAGGTCCGCCCCCGTCGCCGCCGCCGCGTCGAGCGCCACGTCCACGGGAGCACTGATCGCCAGCATCCGCCCGGTTCCGGTGGACCGGGTCAACTCCTCGCGCACCAGCGCGAACCGGACCGCCTCGGCGAGCGGGAGGGCACCCGCCGTGCACAGTGCCGCCAGCTCGCCGAGGCTGTGCCCGACGACGGAACCGGGCCGTACCCCGGCGGACTCCCACAGCCGGGCGAGCGCGACCTGGAACACGACCTGGGCCGCCTGGGGCCGGTCCAGGACCTCGCCGAACGGTTCCACGACGGACCGGAAGACCGGCTCGTCCCGGAGGGCTTCGAAGTCCACCGCACCGGCGCCCTGGCCGCGGAACGCGAACGCCGCCGGACCGAACGCGACCGGACCTTCGCCGGGCTGTGGCTCGTCCCGCTGCGGCGCGGCGAGCGCGGCGTCCAGGGCGTCGGCCACCTCGCGGGACGTCCGCCCCGACACCGCCAGACGCGCGGCCGAGCGGGGCGGCCCGGCGTGCAGCCGCCTGGCCACGTCGCCCGCCGGGACGTCGTCGTGCCCGCGCAGCCAGTCGCGGAGCTGCTCGGCGCGGCGCCGCAGCGACGCCTGGTCCGGTGCGGCGAGCGGCACGAGCACCTCCCGCCCCGAGGCGCCCGCGACGGCGGGGGCGGGCGGTTGCTCCAGGACGACGTGCGCGTTGGTGCCGCCGAACCCCAGGGAGCTGACGCCCGCCCGGCGCGGTCCCGGCCCGGCCGGCCACGGTGCCTGTTCGGTGACGGGGAAGAACGGGCTGTCGGCCCACGCCAGCCGGGGATCGGGGACGGTCGTGTTCACCGTGGGCACCAGTTCGCCGTGGCGCAGCATCAGCACGGTCTTGATCAGACCGGCCATGCCCGCGCACGTGTCGAGGTGCCCGACCGACGGCTTGACCGAGCCGAGGCCGGTACGTCCGGTGGGACCCGGCCCGGCGGTCAGCGCCTCGGTGAGGGCCCGGAACTCGATCGGGTCGCCGACGGCGGTACCGGTGCCATGGGCCTCCAGATAGCCGATGGTGTGCGGCTCGGCGCCGGCGCGCTCCAGGGCGTGCCGGGCCGCCGCCGCGTGCCCGCCGACGGACGGGGCCGTGAAACCCGCTTTGGCCCGTCCGTCGTTGGTGACCGCCGACCCCAGGATCACCGCGTGCACGGTGTCGCCGTCGGCCAGCGCCCGCTCCAGCGGCTTGAGGAGGACCGCGGCGACGCCGTCCCCGCCCACGGTGCCGTCCGCGGCGGCGTCGAAGGCGCGCACGACCCCGCTGGGGGACAGGATGTACTCCGGGTCCGGCGGCCCGTCGGGCACGGGCGTGCGACGGACGGCCGCGGCACCCGCGAGCGCCAGGTCCGCGTCGCCCGTCAACAGGGCCTGGACCGCCAGGTGCACCGCGACCAGCGAGGTGGAGCAGGCGCTCTGCACGGTCACGGCCGGGCCGGTGAGACCGAGGTGGTAGGCGACCCGGGTGGCCAGGAAGTCCCCCTGGCCGCCGATGAGTTCCGCGACCGCGTCAAGGGGGTCGCCGGTGGCGTCGGCCCGCAGGAAGTACGGAGGCTGCGGACCGTAGAGGTTCATGCCGGACCCCGCGAAGACACCGATCCGCGTCCCGTCGTCCGGGTCCGGACAGCCACCGTCCTCCAACGCGTGATAGCAGGTCTCCAGGAGCAACCGGTGCGCCGGATCCGTCCGTTCCGCCTCGCGCGGACTCACTCCGAAGAACGCGGCGTCGAAAGAATCCACGTCGGACAGCGGCTCACCGACCGAGCAGACCCCGGCCCGCAGGTTCCGCCAGAACGCGTCGATGTCCGGCGCGCCGGGGAACCGGGCGGCCATGCCGATGACGGCCACCCGCCGGTCCACGGCCGCCGGCGCGCCGATCCGGGCCGGGGGCCGCGGCTCGGTCCGGTCGGTGCCGTCGAGATGCCTGGCCAGGGCGGTCACCGTGTAGTGCTCGGTCAGCGCGGCGGCGGGCACGGGCCGGGCGAACTCCCTCTCCAGGCGCACCCGCAGCCGGGTGCCGAGGAGAGAGGTCAGGCCCAGCGCGCGGAAGGGGACGTTCCGGTCGACCGGGTCGCCACCGAGCAGACCGGAGAGGGCTGCGGCGATGCGCTCCTCGGTGCCCCTCTCCGCGGCGCTCCGCTCCTCGGTGCCGTGTGCCGCGCCGCCGCGCGCCTCGGCGGCGGTCGACCCAACGCCCGGCTTGTCGGCGGCGGTCAACGCATCGCCGCGTATCTCGGCGGCGGTCAACGCATCGTCCCGCTTGTCGGCGGCGGTCAACGCATCGCCGCGCGTCCTGGTGCCGGTCATCGGACACCCTCGAAACGCCGGGCGAGGGCGCGGATCGTCGGCGCTCTCAGGAACTCGGCCATCGGCACCCGGTCGCCC
Organism: Streptomyces sp. NPDC028289; assembly: GCF_055565975.1. Taxonomy (NCBI): domain Bacteria; kingdom Bacillati; phylum Actinomycetota; class Actinomycetes; order Kitasatosporales; family Streptomycetaceae; genus Streptomyces; species Streptomyces sp. NPDC028289. The sequence goes on from NZ_JBVHTI010000008.1 coordinate 184,150, forward strand.
GTCTCGGTGCGGATCCGCTCCAGCATCCGCACGGCGTTCAGCGAGTTGCCGCCCACCTGGAAGAAGGACACCTCCGCGGGAAGGCTCTCCGCCCCCAGTTCCAGGCACCACAGCCGGTGCACCCGTTCCTCCTCGGACGTGGCGGGCGGACCGCCGGCCGGCAGCGTCTCGGCGACGCCCGAACTCCGCAGCAGGTCCCGGTCCAGCTTCCCGTTGGCGCCCACCGGGAGCCGGTCCACGGCGAACCAGGCCGCCGGGACGAGATGACCGGGCAGCGATTCCGCCAGCCCCGCCCGCAGGACGGACACCCAGTCCTCCAGCGGCTCCCGCAGCACCACGTGCGCGACGAGCCGCGGTTCCGGCTCGTGCTCCGCGAGCACCGCCGCCCCGGCCACCTGGGGCAGCGCGTTGAGCGCCGCCTCCGCCTCGCCCGGCTCGACCCGGAACCCGCGGATCTTGACCTGGTCGTCGGTACGGCCGAGATGGTCGAGGGTGCCGTCGCGGTTCCAGCGGACGACATCCCCGGTACGGAACCAGCGCCGGGTCCCGTCGTCCACGAAGCGGCGCGCGGTGAGGGCCTCGTCGCCCGGGTAGCCGTCGGTCACCTGCTCCCCGCCGACCAGCAGCTCTCCGGGCACCCCGGGTGGGACCGGACGGCCGTCGCGGTCCTCGACGCGCAGCAGCACGCCGGTGACGGGGCGTCCGATCGGCGGACTCGGCCCGTCGTCCGGGGTCACCAGGTGTTCGGTGACGATGATCGAGGTCTCGGTCGGACCGTACTGGTTGAACAGACGTGTCTGCGGCTGGGCCGCCAGGAACCCGCTGAGCGGGGGCAGCATGCGCAGGGGTTCACCCGCGCAGAAGATCTCCCGCAGCGAGGGCATCGGCCCGGCGCCTCGCAGGAGCGCCGCCAGCGGTGTGCCGGGCAGGCAGAGGCGTGCCACCTCGTGACGCCGCACGATCTCGCCCACGGTCGCCGGGTCGAGGCGGTCGGCATCGTCCAGGAGGACCAGTTCGGCCCCGACGGCGAGCGTCCCGAAGATCTCCTGCACGCTCACGTCGAAGCCGGGGGAGGTCCACTGGAGCGTGCGCAGCGCGGGGTGCGCCCGCGACTGCCAGCGCACCAGCGCGACCGGACCCCGGTGCGGCACCGCGACCGCCCGGGCGCCGCCCGTGGTCCCCGAGGTGAAGATCAGGTAGGCCGTCGAGCCGGGGTCGGTGCGCAGGCCCGGCGAGGTCGCCGGGAAGCCGGGGTCCGCCTGCGGGTCGGTCAGGACGAGCACGGCTCCGCTGTCGCGCACCATGGCGGTGCGCCGGGCCTCGGGCAGCGCCGGATCGATGGGGACGTACGCCGCCCCGCACTTGAGGACCGCCAGCACGGCGGTGATCAGTCCGGCTCCCCGGGGCAGCAGGACGGCCACGGTGCTGCCGGGGGACACCCCTTCGCCGATCAGACGGTGGGCGAGGCGGTTGGCGGCGGCGTCCAGCTCGCCGTACCGGGTCGTGCCGTGCGGGCCCGACAGCGCGACCGCGTCGGGCGTGGCGGACGCCGCCCGCTCGAACAGTTCGTGCAGACAGGCCGGCTCGTCGGCCCCGACGGCCCGGGCCGAGGAACCGTCTTCGGCCCGCTCGCGCTCCGCGTCCCCGGACCCGTCGTGGGACGCCACGAACCGCGCGTCCGCCTCGGTCAGTCCGGCCAGCGCGGACAGGGCGCCCGCCGAGTCGGCGAGTCCCCGGCCGAGCAGCTCCTCGACGTAGCGCAGCAACCGGGCGACCGTCTCCGGGTCGAAGAGGCGCTCGTCGTACTCCACCGTGCACCCCAGGCCGTCCGGGCGCGCCGTGAAGTAGAAGGTCAGGGCGAACGGCGCCTGCGCGCGCGGCACGTGCAGAATCCGGGCGGACAGACCCCCGCCGCCCAGGTCCGCGTCGGCCGCCTGCTCGTACTCCACCAGCACGTCGAACAGCGGGTTGGTACCCGGGACCCGCTCCGGGTTGACCGCCTCCACCACGGCGTCGAGGGGCACGTCCCGGTGCTCCAGCGCGTCCATGACCGCGCCGCGCACCCGCCGCACGAGACCGGCGAAGGACGGGTCGCCCGACAGGTCCAGACGCAGGGCCAGGGTCTCCACGTACATCCCGATCCGGTCCTCGGCGCCCGGCGGGCGGTGGGAGACCGCGGTGCCCAGCACGACGTCGTCGGTGTCGCCGAACCGGCCGAGCACGGAGGCGACCGCGCTCAGCAGCGTGGTGAACGTCGTGGCGCCGACCGAGCGGCCGAAGGCGCGGACGCGCCGGGCGAGCGCGCCGTCGAACTCGTGCGAGAGGGTCGCGCCGAGCGCGGGGCCCGAGACGCCGCGCGGCCGGTCGACGGGCAGCCGCAGCACCGGGGCACCGTCCAGCAGCCTCTTCCAGAACTCCAGACCGTCGCCGGCCGGGGGCGTGTCCGGGACCGGTGCCGGGGAGAGCGGGGGCAGCAGAGCGGCCTCGCCCCGATGGCACGCCGCGAGATCGCGGAGGAAGACCATGGTCGACTGCGCGTCGAAGACGCTGTGGTGCGCCACCAGATACAGCAGATGGCGGTCGGGACCGAGCACGCCCAGCGCCACCCGCCACAGCGGACCGGTCGTCAGATCGAAGGGTGCTGAGCCGTGCGCCGCGTGCAGCGCGGCCACCGCCTCCTCGCGCGTGCGCCCGGTGAGATCGGTGACGGGGCAGTCCGGGGTGAACGGCGGCCCGACGATCTGCCGCAGGACACCGTCCTCCTCCCGGAAAGCGGTGCGCAACGCCTCCTGGCGGTCCACCACCGCGCGGAGCGCGTCGAGCAGCGCGTCCCGGTCGAGCGGACCCTCCAGCTCCACGGCCTTCGGCTCGTTGTGGACGGCGCGTCCCGGATCCATCCGGTCCATCAGCCACATCCGCCGCTGCTGCGGGGAGGCGGGCGCGGCCACGGCCGGGGACGGCTCGTCCGCGGCGACGGCGGGGGACGGTTCGTCAGGTGCGACGGCAGGCGACGGTTCGTCCTTGAGTACGGCCAGGTGGGGGAGACCCGCCAGCATGTCCGCGGCCGGAAGGCCGAAGTCCACGAACGCGCCCACCTCGTCCACACCCGCCCGCACCAGCGCGTCCAGCACCGGCCGCACACCGTGCGGGGAGCCGATGAGGGCGCGGGTCGCGCAGTAGCGGTCGTAGGCGCGTTCCAGCAGGAACTCGACGTCGTCGGCCGGGGTCCGGGCGAGGTCCACCTCGACCCCGAGGCTGCGCACCGCGTTGTCGAACAGGGAGAGCGAGGACATCAGATAGGCGCGGAACGGCCCGTACGCCTCCTGCCGTGCCCGCTCGGCGTCGCCGCGCAGATAGGTGTGGACGAGGACGGTGACCCGGCCTTCCCGCGGGTCCAGCCCGCACCGGGCACGCGTGCTCCGGTACAGCGCGATGTTGCGCGCCAGGTCGTCGACGTCCTGCTGCATCAGGTTGGTCACCACGCCCACGTCCTCGCGCGCCGCCCGTTCCCAGCTCGCGGGGCTGGACAGGACGGCCACGGACAGCGGCGGCCGAGACTGCACGGGCGCCGGGAAGAGGGTCACCTCCACGGTGTCGCCGTCGCCGGAGACACCGGTGTGCGGCGCGCCCGACCACAGCCGGCGCACGGTGTCCAGGCGTTCGTACATCAGCTCGCGCCGGTCCTCGAAGTGCTCCGGCGCCAGGACGAAGTCGCCGGAGTGCCAGCCGGACGCCACGCACAGCCCGGCCCGGCCACCGGAGAGGTTGTCGACCATCGCCCACTCCTCGGCCACCCGGACGGGATGGTGCAGGGGCAGCACCACCGAGCCCGCGTGCAGCCGGATGGAACGGGTGCGCACCGCGAGCGCGGCGGCCAGCACCGCCGGGTTGGGGAACAGCCCGCCGAAGGAGTGGAAGTGACGCTCGGGCACCCACAGGGAGTGGAAGCCGTTGCGGTCGCCGAACTCGGCGGCGGCCAGCAGCGCCTCGTACCGCGCGGGTCCGTCCCCGTGCGGGTAGTCGCCGAAGAAGTACAGGCTGAAGTCGACGGACCCGGCGGCCGGCGAACCGCCGGAGACGTCCGTGTCCGGGGCGAGCCGGGCGGTCACCGAGCGGACGGACAGCTCGTCCTCGAAGAGCACGCGGACCGGCAGCCGCACCCCGAACCGGTCGTGGACCTTCCGGGTCAGGGCGAGCAGCACCAGCGAGTCCGCCCCCAGCGCGATCAGCGGCCGGTCCGGGTCGACGGAGTCCACCGGCAGCCCGAACACCTCGGCGACGAGGGCGCGCACGGCGGGGAGCGTTGCGTTCACGGGGTGGTTCCTTCCGGGGGCGTCAGGCGCCAGAAGGCACCCAGTCCGTCGATGTCCTCGATCTCCTCGGTCACCCCGTGGCGCTCGCGCCAGTCGTGCACGGCGTCCCGACAGGCCGGGATGTGGTAGTCGTCGACGATCACGAATCCGCCCGGGGACACCTTCGGGTGGAGGAGGTCGAGGGTCTCGACCGTGGAGGTGTACAGGTCGCTGTCGAGCCGGAGCACCGCCAGCTTCCCGATCGGCGCGGCGGGGAGCGTCTCGTGGAACCAGCCCGGCAGGAAGACGACCTGGTCGTCGAGCAGGCCGTACCGTTCGAAGTTCCCCCGCACGGTGTCCAGGTCCACGGCGATGACGTCGTTGTGGGTGTGCGCGGCCAGCGCGCGGTCGGCCGGGTGGGTGTCCGCGTCGGGCAGCGGCATGCCCTGGAAGGAGTCGGCGACCCACACCCGGCGGTCCGTCACGCCGTGGGCGCGCAGCACCGCCCGCATGAGGATGCACGCGCCGCCTCGCCAGACGCCCGTCTCGATCAGATCGCCCGGCACGCCGTCCGCCAGCACCCGCTCCACGCAGAACTGGAGGTTGTCCAGCCGCCGTCGGCCGATCATCGTGTGGGCCTGGCTGGGCCAGTCGACGCCCAGTCTGCGGTTGAGCGGTTCGTAGACGGTGGAGGGCGCCCAGCCTGCGGGGATCGGCGGATCCTCGTAGATGGTGTTGGACAGCACCTCCTTCATGAGGTCCAGATACAGGTCCAGCGTCCGCGGGCTCATGCGTCCCCCACCGGGTCGGGCGTCTCGGTCAGTCGTCGGGCCAGCTCGCGCACGGTGGGCGCGGACAGGAAGCTGTGCAGGTCGACCCGGGCCGGGTAGCGGGTGCGCAGCCTGGCCAGGACCAGCGCGGCCGACAGGGACGTGCCGCCCAGCGACTGGAACGGCTGGTCCCGTCGGATGTCCGTGTGGCCCAGGACCGCCGACCACACCGACGCGACGTCCCGCTCCACGGTCCCGGTCGGCGGGTCGCCCGCCGCGCCGGGGCAGGCCGGGGCGGGCAGCCGCGCGCGGTCGACCTTCCCGTGCGCGGTGAGCGGGAGCCGGTCCACGGCCTGGATCCGCGCGGGCACCAGATGGGCGGGAAGCGCCGCGGCGAGCCGGGCCCGCAGTCCCGCCGTGTCACCGGCGACATGAGCCGCCAACTGCGTCTCCCCGGCGACCTGTTCGGCCGTCACCGCGCACTCGCGCACTCCGGGCAGGCCGCCGAGGACCGCCTCCACCTCCGCCGGGTCGACCAGATGGCCGCGGATCTTGACCTGGTGGTCGACCCGCCCGAGGAAGCGCAGCAGTCCGTCCGGATCCCGTGCGACGAGGTCGCCGGTGCGGTAGGCGGTGGCGGTCCGGCCTCCGTCCGCGGTCCGCGCCGAGTCGTCCGCGGTCCGCGCCGAGTCGTCCGCGGTCCGCGCCGAGTCGTCCGCGGTCCGCGCCGAGTTGTCCGCGGTCCCCGACGGGCTGTCTTCGGTGCCCGCCGAGTCGTCCGCGGTCCGCGCGGAGCCGTCGGCGGGGACGAAGCGGCGTGCCGTCTCCGCAGGGTCGTTGAGGTAGCCGTAGCCCACACCCGGCCCCGTCAGCCACAGCTCCCCGTCGACGATCCGCGCCCCGAATCCCGGCAGCGGGGTGCCGATCGGCGGCAGGTCCGGCCAGGACGCGGGCGGGCCCGTCAAGGTGTGTGCGACGGCCACATGGGTCTCCGACGGACCGTAGTGGTGGTGCAGCCGGCATCCGGGCAGCTCCTCGAAGAAGCGCCTGAGCCCCGGCGTGATCCGGAGTGCCTCGCCCGCCACCGCCACCTGCCGCAGCGAGCGCGGGACCGTACCGGTGTACGGCGCGAGCGCGGCGAGCCGGTCCAGCACGACCGGTGGTACGAACAGCCGCTCGATCCGCCACGCCTCCAGCAGTTCCGCCAGCCGCACCAGGTCCCGGCGTTCCTCCTCGGCGGGCAGCCGCAGTACCCCGCCGCTGCACAGCGCCGTGAACACCTCCTGCACGAACACGTCGAAGCCCAGCGGGGCGAACTGAAGGGTGCGCAGCGGCCTGCGCGAGGTGCTCGCCAGGGTCCAGTCGATCAGCGCGTCGACGGCCCGGTGGGGCATCCCCACCGCCTTCGGCCGTCCCGTGGAGCCGGAGGTGAACACCACGTACGCCAGCCCCTCCAGGGGCGGGCCGGGGCGTCCGGGACGCAGTTCAAGACCCGGGGCCACCACGAACCGGGCCCCGCTGTCGCGGTGGATCCGCCGGATCCGGGACGGGGGGTAGCCGGGGTCCACGACACAGAAGGCGCCGCCCGCCCGCAGTGTCGCCAGGACGGCGACGAGCAGCTCCGCGGTGCGGCCCGTACCGACGACCACGACCTCGCCGGGCCGCAGTCCCCGCGACGTCATGCGGGCGGCCAGCCGTCCCGCCCGCTCCCACAGCGCACCGCGGGTCAGGACGCCGTCCGCCGACTCCACCGCGGGGGACTCGGGACGGGACCGTGCCCGCTCCTCCACCAGCTCAAGAACGCGTGATTTCACCTGCGTCTCCTCCAGGACAGGACACCTCGGGCCGCTGCCGGAGCCCGGCGGGGTCAGGACCCCCGCTGCGCCAGCAGTGCACCAGAGCGGTGTTCCGGGTTCCGGGCCGAGCGGGTTCCGGCCCGGTGTCCGGCCGTTTCCGGTCATGCCCGCCTGCGCGGGGTGGCGGCGACGCCGGGAGGTGAACGGTGCAGGGGCGCAGGGCTGTTGAAGGGAAGTGCGGGGGAGTGACTGGCCAGGGGGTGCGGGGGAGTGGTGGCGGTGATTGCCCAGAGGCCGTGGGCCGGTGTGATGGGGACCGTCCAGAGGCCGTGGGCCGGAGTGATGGGGACCGTCCAGAGGCCGTGGGCCGGAGTGATGGGGACCGTCCAGAGGCCGTGGGCCGGAGTGATGGGGACCGTCCAGAGGCCGTGGGCCGGGGTGACTCCGACCGTCCAGGGAGCGCGGGTCGGCGCCGCGGCGACCGCCGAGCGTGGGGGCGGGGGACCGGGCGCGGCGTCGAGCGGCAGCGTTCCCGCACCGTGCCCTCCGCGTTCCGGGGCCCGCTCGGCGGAGCCCCCCGGTGGAATCCCGACGGAGGGTCGCCCGGTACCGCCCCCACCTAGCGTGACGGCGTCAAGGCGACGCGGACCAGCCGGTCCGGGCCAGCGGGTCCGGGGGCACCGCGTGGCGCGCAGCAGACGGCCGTGGGCGAGGTGGGACCGAGTGGGCGGCATCGCGGGATGGACCGACGGACAGCGTGATCTGACACGCGCGGACGCTGAGGTGACCGGGATGCTCACCGGCCTGCGGGTCCGGGCCCCACACGACGGCGGCACCTGGAGCGAGCCGCGTGCCGCGCTCGTCCAGCGCGGCGACCCCGTCCGGCGCGGGCCCGCCGCCCCGGCCACCGTCCGCGAGGACGGCCGGACCGTCGCGGTCGCCGTGTGCGACGGCCATCTGCGCAACGCCGCGGCCCTGTGGGACGCGCTCGGCGCCGGCCGCCACCCCGGTCCGCACCCGCCCTCCGCCTCGGAGGTGATCGCGCGGGCCTACCTGCGCTGGGGCACGGGACTGGCCGAACGGCTCGAAGGACTCTGCTCGTTCGCCGTCTGGGACACCCGGTCCGGTGACCTCGTGCTGGGCCGGGACCGGTTCGGCGTCCGTCCCCTGAGCTGGATCCGCACGCCCGGCGGCGTGGTCTTCGCCTCCGATGTCGCCGTCGTGACCGCGCACCCCATGGTCAGCCCCGAGGCCGACGCCGACGCCCTGTGCGCCCTGCTCACCCTGATGCGCGAGGACGGCCGCGGCGCCCTGAGCGGTGTCAACGAGGTCCCGCCCGCCACCGTGCTCCGCTTCACCCCGGACGGCGCGATCCGCGCCCGCGCCTACTGGTCCCTGGAGGCCCACGAACACGTCCTCGACGCGGACGCCACCGCCAAGGAGGCCGACCGGCTGCTGCGGGCCTCGGTCGCCGCGGACATCGAGGACGACGACACGGCCGTGCTTCTCTCCGGCGGGCTGGACTCCAGCGTGCTCGCCGGACTGGTCGCCACCGGGACCGGGCGCCGGCCGGTCACGGGCACCGTGTCCTTCGCCCGCACCACCTCCCGCATCCCCGACCGCCCCTTCATCGAGGACGTCGTCCGCTTCTGGGACTGCGACCACGAGGACGTCGTCGTCGACATCGACCATGTCCTCGACCCCGCGACCCGCGAAGAGGTGCTCGCCGCGAAGGACTACCCGACCCCCTGGGGCGACAAGAACGTCACCCCGTACCTGCTCAGCCGCTCCCTCGCCGTGCACTCCGCCGTCGGGCTCTCCGGCGAGGCCGCCGACACCATGTTCGGCGGCCTCTACGGCGACCTCGACGGCGTGCCCGAACTGACCACCTTCCCGTGGCTGGAACAGGCCCGCCGGTTCGGCGTCGCCCACGGCATCGGCACCGGTCTGTTCCACCCCGACCTGCTGCGCGTCCTCGACGTCGACGGATACCTGGAACGCGTGTTCCGCACCGCGCTCGATCGCGTCCCCGTCCTCCCGGACGACTCACCGGGCCGCCGCACCGTACGGCAGATCGACCATCTGACCGTCACCCGGCTGCTGGAACAGACGATGCTGCACACCGAACGCCTCGGTGCCGCCGCCGGGGTCCAGATGCGGTTCCCGTTCGCCGACCACGCGCTCTACACGTTCATGTACAACGTCCCGGTCGCGATGAAGTTCACCGGCGGACGCACCAAGAGCATTCTGCGCGACCTGGCCCGCGACCTCGTGCCGCCCTCCGTCCTGGAACGCCGGAAGTCCACCTTCCCCGCCCTCTACGACGACCGGTACAAGGCCTTCGTCACCCGCCGCCTGCGCGACCTGCTCGACGACCCGTCGGCACCCGTGCACGCCGTCACGGACCTCGACGCCGCCGCCCGGGTGGCCGACGACCCCCGACTCCTCGACCGGGGCGGGTGGTTCGGGCGCGCGGACGTGGAGATGCTCCTCCAACTCGACGCCTGGCTGCGCCGCCACCAGGTACGGCTGCGGATCTGACCCGGCCGCCCCTCCGCCGGCGAGGACGCCCCACGCGTCCGGCGCCACTCATCACGACACCACCACGCGTGGAACCCGGGAGACGACCTTCGATGAACACCACCCCGAACACCACCCCACACACCACCCCGCACAGCGTGCCCCTTTCCGTGGGGCAGGAGGCCATGAAGGTGGCCTGGCAGATCGATCCGCGGCAGTGGACCAACATCATCCCCGTCCCGCTCGCCGTCGACGGCGACCTCGATCCCGGCCGACTACGCCACGCGGTCGACCGCCTGGGCACGGCGTTCCCGCAGCTCAGGGGCCGTGTGACGGGCAGCCCCGGCAGCCACCGGCTGGACTGGGGCGACGCCCCGCCGATCCCCGTCACCGAGATCACCTCGCACCTCGCCCGCGACGAGGCCGTACGCCTGGCCTGGCAGACCCCGTTCGACCTGGGCGCCGGCCCGCTGGCCCGGGTCCAGCTCCTCACCGGCCCCGACTGGAAGGTCCTGCTGCTGACGCTCCACCACATCGTGGCCGACGGCGCGTCCGTGCTGCTCCTGCTGGAGGCCCTGCGCCGGGCGTACGCTGGGGAGCCGGTCGACGTGCCCGACGACCCCCGCGCCCTCCAGGCGCACGCCCTGCGCTCGGTCCGGCTCGCGGAGGACACCGACGGCGAACGCCACCGGGCCTACTGGGCCGCCGAGTTGGGCACCGGGATCACCCCTCTCACCCTCCCGGCCACCCCCGCCGACCCGCCCCGCCCCACCATGCTCAGCGACGTCCTGCCCGACGACCTGGTCTCCGGACTGCGCCACCGCGCCGAGACCTCCGGCGTCTCCTACGTCACCACCCTGATGGCGGGCTACTACGCCCTGCTGCGCCGTCACACCGGTACCTCGGACGTCCTGTCCTTCCTGCCCTTCCACGGCCGTACCCTGGAGGAGACCCGGCAGCAGGTCGGCTATTTCGTCAACCTGCTTCCGGTACGCGCCCGCGTGAGCGCGACCGACACCTACACCGACGTGATGCGCCGGCTCCGCGGACGGGTCAAGAGCGCCCTCGCCCACGGCGACCTGCCGCTGCCGACGATCATGCGCAGCGCCGGACTGGTGGGCCCGCAGGCCCGCGAACTGACCCACCGCAGCATCTTCCAGTACTGGCACGCGGGCCTGCGCGACGGCCTGGACGTCATGGACCTGCGGCTGGACGCGCCCGGCTCCCACGCGGTGCTCAGCCTTCAGGACATCGAGAGCACCGCCGGTTTCACCCTGGCCGTCATGGTCCGCGAGGACAGCGCCGGCACCCATGTGCTGTGGAAGGACCCCGTCGGAGCGCTGGGAGAGCCCCTGCTCAAGTCCCTGGCCACCGACTACCAGGACATCCTCTGGACCGTCGCCGACGACCCCGACACCCCTGTGGCCGAGATCCTCTCGAACCCGGCCTCCGGTGCCGTGTCCGGCACCGGCCCGGCGGACCCCGCACACACTGACGACGACGCCCTCGCCACCATGATCGGACTGTGGCAGGACGTCCTCGGCATCGACGACGTCCGGCCCCAGGACAGCTTCTTCGAACTGGGCGGCCACTCGCTCCTCGCCGAGAGCCTGATCATCGAGGTCTCCCGCCGGTTCGGCCGCGAGGTGGACCTGAGCGTCCTGTTCAGCCTGCCGCGCCTGGCGGAGTTCACCGAACACGTCGTCGGACCGCGCCCGTGAGCGACACCCGCGCCGCCCCCGACACCGGCGCCGCCCGCGGCACCGGCCTGTGGCGCCACCCGGCGCTGCGGGCCGTGCTCGCCGCGGAGTGCGTGTCGATGCTCGGCAGCTCGCTGAGCGTCGTCGCCGTGCCGTGGCTGATGCTCACCCGGACCGGATCGGCCGGTGCCATGGGCGTGGTGATGGCCGCTCAGATGGCCGGGACCACCCTGATCGGCACCCTGGGCGCCTCCTGGACCGGTCGCGCGGGACCCCGCCGCGTGATGCTCCTGGGCGATGCCTGCCGCGGGGTACTGATCGCGCTCGTCCCGCTCCTGGCCTCGGCGGGAACCCTCGCGGTGCCCCTGACCGCCGCGGCGATGTTCGTCTTCGGTGCCGTGATGGCGCCCTACTCCGCAGCTCAGCAGGCCACGCTCTCGGACGTCGTCGGCGAGGACGGGACACTCCTGAGCCGGGCCACCGCCGCGCTCCAGGGCGCCATGCGGCTCAGCATGATGCTCGGACCGCCCCTCGCCGGCGTCCTCGTCGCCCTGTTCGGCTCGGTCCCCGTGATCCTCGCCGACGCCGCCAGCTTCGCCCTGTCGCTGCTGGTGCTCCGCCGCTTCCTCCCCCCGGCCGTCCCGTCGCCGCCCCCTCCCTCGCGGCTGGGCACGGCGGGCGTACGCGCGCTGCTCGCCGATCCCCTCACCGCCACCTGGTCGCTCGCCCTCGTCTGTTCCGAGTTCGCCTGGCAGGGCCTGTTCGCGGCCCTGCCGGTCGTCGCCCTGGAGTTCGGCGAACGCGGGCCCACGGTCGCCGGAGCGCTGTCCGGTGCCTTCGGCGCCGCCGCCCTCACCGGAACCCTGCTCGTCGGCCCCCTGCTGCGGCGCCTGTCCGCACCGGTGCTCGCGGTCGGCGGCCGGGTGCTCCTCGCTCTCTGCTTCCTGGTCCTGCCGCTGCCGCTCGGGATCACCGCCGTGTTCGGCTGCCTGGTCCTCGCCGGACTCTTCAACGGCGTCTCCAGCGCGCCGGTCGCCGCGGTGCGCGCGCTGCGCCTGCCGGGCGCCGTCCGGCCCGAGGCGCTCACCGTGGCCACCGCCGTCGCCCTGGCCGGGGGCACCTGCGGACTGCTTGTCAGCAGCACGACGATCCGGGCGGAGGGAACCCGAACGCTCTTCGTCGTGCTGGCCCTGGCCCAGGTGACGGCGGCGTTCCTGCACCTCGCGGGCTTCGCCGCGGACCGCCGTTCCACCGGTGCGGGACCGCGGACGCGTGCTCCGGGCCCGGCGCCCGACCACGACGGCGCCGCCCCGATCGCGAACCCCGGGCCACCGCTTCCCGGGCAGGCGCCGGGCCGGACGGCGCTCGCGGCCCGTGACGGCGCACCGCCCGCGCAGCCCCGCGATTCCTGAGGAGTTCCGTTGACCGCCCGACCCGCCGAAGTCGCGACCGAATCCTCTGCCGAAGTCCCGGCCGAAGCGCTGACCGAAGTCGCGACCGAATCCTCTGCCGAAGTCCCGGCCGAAGCGCTGACCGAAGTCCCGACCGGCGCCCCCGCCGACGCCTCGCCCGACCTCTGGCGCGGCGTCCCGCACCGGATGAGCATCGGCCTGCGCCACCAGCTCCGTGACGACGGTTCCCTGCCGTCGGAGAACCTGACCTGCTTCCTCTTCGCGTTCCCCGGCGTCGACATCGACGTGCCCCGCCTCGAACGGGCGCTGGCGCGTGCCGTGGTCCTCAATCCCGCGCTCGCGCACCGCTACCGGGTCGACCCCGACCACGGACCCCAGTACCGCGAGACGGCCTGGCGTCCGCGGGTGGACCTCGTCGAGCCGGTCGCCGCCGACTGGGAGTCCACCCGGGCGACCGCCCGCCGTCTCGCGGACGCCGAGATGACCAGGCCCTTCGACCTGCGCGACGGGCGCCTGCTGCGGGTCACCCTGGTGCGGCACCCGGGCGGGGAGGGCTGCGTCCTGGTCGTCACGGCCGATCACACGGTCTGCGACGGGATCTCCTACGCCCGCTTCCTCGACGACCTGTCCGCCGCGTACCGCGACGGTGACACGACCGGAACCGACCGCGCCCGGCCCCGTGCCTCGCTGGCCCGGGTCGCCGCCGCCGAACGCCGTGCCCTGGCCGGCGCGGCCCGCGACGAACTCTGCGACGCGTGGCGCCGACGCCTGCCCGACGGCATCCCCGACATGGTGCTGGCCCGGCCCCTGTCCTGGACCGAGTGCACCCGGGAGGGCGAGCAGGCCGCCACCGTCCTCACCGGCGCCGCCTACGCACGACACGTCCGGCAGGCCGCCGAACTGTCGGTGTCCAGCTTCATGCTGGCCACCGCCAAGCTGCTGCACGCGATGCGCCCCAGTGTGCTGGGTCCCGGCCTCTCCTTCTTCTCCCCGCTGCCCGGACGCTTCGTGCCCGCCGCCCGGGACGTGCTCGGCAACTTCGTCAGCGTCCTGCCCGTCACGGTGCGGGAACCGCGGTCCGCCGACCTGACCGCCATGGCCGAGGCGGTCCGCGAGAGCGTGCTGTGGACCCTGCGCCACCAGGGCGTCCCCTTCGACGTGATCCGGGACGCGGTCGGCAACGGCGACGCCGGGAACGGGGAGTTCGCCTACCAACGCCGGTCGGTCTTCATCTCGGGCAACCCCGTCATGCGCCTGGAACTGGAAGGCGTGCGCGGGCAGTTGAGCGTCCCGACGCTGTCCGACGCCATGTTCGACCTCAGCCTGTGGATCTCGGACACCGGCGACGAACTCCGCTGCAGCGGCGTGTTCCGCAAGCGCCTCCTGGACCGTTCCCTCGTGGAGACCTGGCTCGCCGCCCTGGGCTGAGCCGGGATCAGGAGCCCACGCGGTGCGCTCCCGGTGGCCCGGTGCGGGAGGGCCGCGCCCCACGCCGTACCCATCGCTTTCCCTGCGTCCCGCGCACCGGGCGGTGGCCACGGAACGAACGGCAACGGAACGGGAATCGCCGGGTGCCAGGCTGCGATCAGTCGAACGGCCGCCGGAGCGAGGACCAGCCGCCCGGTCGCCGGCGACCCCCCTTCCCCGATCCCGTCCCTGACGGGCGTGCGCGAAAAACTGGAGGTCCACGGTATGTCGAAAGTCGATTCACGCCCGCCGCAGGGGCCGCTCGCCGAGGCTCTGCCGCGCTTCCTGCGGATCCTGGACGACCCGCTGTACACCTCCCTGGTCGACCTCCAGGACCTGGTGAACTACGAGACCGCCGCGTTCTGGCGGGCCCGGCAGGTCAAGGCGCTCCACCTCCCCGTCACCACCTCCTCCATCTCCTCGCCGATGGGCCTGGGCAGCGACTCGCTGCCGGTCCAGGTGGACCTCTTCGGCGTCCCCACCTACCTCGCCGACTCCATGCAGTTCCTCCTGGAGTACGGCTGCCGCATCGCCGACCAGGGCTGCTACTACCTCATGCCGAGCTTCCGCGGCGAGGAGACCGACGCCACCCACCTCAGCCAGTTCTTCCACAGCGAGGCCGAGATCCCCGGCGGCCTCGACGACGTGATCGCGGTGGCCGACGCCTACCTGCGCCACCTCACGGAGGCGGTCCTGCGAGAGCTGGAGGGCCCCGTCGCCCGGATCGCCGGCGGCGTCGAGCACCTCACCGACTTCCTCGCCAAGCCGGCCGCCCGGATCACCTTCGACGAGGCCGTGACCGCCCTCGACGGCGACCCGGAGTACTTCGAGTTCCACGACCAGTGGCGCACCATCACCAGGGCGGGGGAGCGCCGGCTCATGGAACTGCACGGTCCCGCCGTGTGGCTCACCCACTTCGACCACCTCTCCGTCCCCTTCTACCAGGCCACCGACGCCACCGGCGCCAAGGCCCTCAACGCCGACCTGCTCATCGGACCCGGTGAGGTCGTCGGCTGCGGCGAACGGCACACCGACGCCGCCCACGCCCTCGGCGCGCTCGCCGCACACGGCGTCTCGCCCGACGACTACGACTGGTACCTGCGGATGAAGCAGGAGAAGCCCCTGCACACCAGCGGCTTCGGCATGGGCGTGGAGCGCTTCTTCATGTGGGTCCTGCGCCATTCCGACGTACGCGACCTGCAGCTCCTGGAGCGCGCCAACGGCCTCCCCGCCACCCCCTGACCCCTCCGGCTCCACCTCTCGGCCCGGACATCTCCCACCCCTCTCACAAGGAGCACCTCATGAACCTCGGCGACCTGACCGCCCAGCAGATCCGCGCGATGAACTACAACGAGCTGATCTCCGTCGTGCGCGAGACCAACCGCCCGCCCGGCGGTGTGAAGACCATCTCCCACCTGGCCGTCGGAGCCCACCTCGACAAGGACAGCCACGTCCTGGAGATCGGCACCAGCACCGGCATCACCGCCATCGAGCTGGCCCGTCTGGTGGGCTGCCGGGTCACCGCCATCGACATCAACGAGCGCAGCATCGCCGAGGCCAGGCGCCGCGCCGAGAGCCTCGGCGTGGACCACCTGATCACCTTCGAGGTCAACGACGCCACCGCGACCGGCTACCCCGACGACACCTTCGACCTGGTCTTCTGCGGCAACGTCACCTCCCTCATCCCGGACCGCGCCAAGGCGCTCGCCGAGTACTCCCGGGTGGTCAAGCCGGGCGGGTTCATCGCCGCCATCCCGATGTACTACGTCAAGCAGCCCTCCGAGCAGCTGCTCGCCGACGTCACCGCCGCCATCCAGGTCACGGTGGAGCCCCTGGAGGAGTCCTACTGGCTGGACTTCTTCCTCGGTGACGGCCGCATCCCGTTCTCCCGCGAGCAGTACACCTTCGACTGGATCTCCGACGAGGTCGTGGAGTCCTTCATCCAGGACATCCTCGCCCGTCCGCACCTCGACGAGCTGAGCGCCGAGGCCCGGGAGGTCCTGGCCGAGCAGTACGCCGTCTACATGCGGCTCTTCCGCGACAACCTCGCCCAGATGGGCTACACCGAGCTCCTGGTGCGCTGCGAGGCGGACGAGCTCGGCGAGCCGGAGCTGTTCGACTCCAGCCCGGTCCTCCCGCGGCCCTGACCCCCGCCCCGCACCGGATCCCCCGGGCTCCGGTGCGGGCCCCGTCCCGAGAGAGGGCGTCGTCGTCCGTGAAGCTCCCCCCGATCGCCCATGTGGCGCCCCGGCGCCTCGGTGAGGCGGTGTCCCGCCTGGCCGACGCCCCGCAGGGCCAGGCCCTGCCGCTGGCGGGCGGCCAGAGCCTCGTCCCGCTGCTGGCGTCCCGGGACCGTACGCCCCGCCTGCTGGTGGACCTCCGCGACCTGGGGGAGCTGACCGGGGTCGGCGAGCACGACGGCTTCCTGCGGATCGGAGCCATGACCCGCCAGCACACCCTCGCCACCCACGCCCGCATCGGTGCCGCCGCCCCCCTGGTCGCCGAGGCCGCGGCCCGCACGGGCCACGCGTCCGTCCGGCACCGCGGCACCTTCGGGGGCACCCTCGCCCACGCGGCCCACCCCGCCCAGCTCGTCGTCGCCGCGTACGCCCTCGACGCGCGCCTCCTCGTCAGCGGTCCCGGCGGCGCGCGCACGACCGCTCTGCGGTCCCTCTTCGCCGGCCCGGGACTGCGGCACGACGAGATCCTCACCGCCGTCGAGCTGCCCCTGCGCGGGCCGGCCAGCGGCCACGCGTTCGGCCAGGTCGCCCATCCGGTCGGCGGCCGGCCGGTCGCCTCGGTCGCCGCGGTCGTCGACACCGCACCGGACGGCACCGTGCTGCGGGCCGAAGTCACCGTCGGCACCCGGGTCTCCCCGCCCACCGCGGTGGACGTCACCCACCGGCTCCGGGACGCCGGCGCCGCCGCCGCGGAGACCGTGCCCACCGGTCCGGGACAGCCGCAGCGGCAGGGACCTCCCACCGGACCTCCCGCCGCGTACTGCCGGCACGCCGCACGGGTCCTCGCGGACCGCGTGCTGACCCAGGCGATCACCAAGGCACGCCGTCCCGGCGCGGGCGCACCACCCGTACCGAGCGGCTCCGGCCACGACGCACCGCCCGTACCGACGCGGGAGACACCATGACCTGCACACCCGGCACCGCCCCCGAACCACCCCCGGGCGCGCCGCACCGGTGCGGGACCCTCGCCGACCACCTGCGCGACTGCCTCGGACGCAAATCCGTCCGGCTCGGCTGCGAGGACGGCGTCTGCGGCTCCTGCACGGTGCTCCTCGACGGCCGTACGGCCCGCGCCTGTACGGTCCTCGCCGCGCAGGCCGAGGGGCTGCCCGTCCGCACCGCCGAGGACCCGGGGGACCCGCTGATGCGGCACCTGCGCGAGGTGCTCTGGGCCGAACACGCCTTCCAGTGCGGATTCTGCGCCGCCGGATTCCTCATGGAGATCCACGCCCTGCTCACCGAGCACCCCGACCCCACCGAGGAACAGGTCCGGCACCGGCTCGCGGGCAACCTGTGCCGGTGCACCGGCTACGAGAGCATCGTCCGCGCCACCCTCACCGCGGCCCGCACCTGGACACCCGCTCCGCCGGGCGGCGCGCCCACGCCGTCCGTTCCCGCTGCGACCACCGACCCCGCCATCGGCACCAGCGCCCTGCGCGCCGAGGACCGCACCGTCCTCGACGGCCGCGCCCGCTTCATCGCCGACCTCGACCGTCCGGGCATCCTGCACGCGCGCTTCGTCCGCAGCACGCGCCCGCACGCCCGTATCACCGGTCTCGACATCGGGGCGGCCCGTACCGCGCCCGGGACGGTCGCCGTCCTCACCGCCGCCGACCTGCGCGGCAGCCTCAACCCGATCACCATCGCCTGCCCCCTGAAGGGCTACACCGCCCCCGACTTCACCCCGCTCGCCGAGGACCGCGTCCGCTTCGAGGGCGACCCCGTCGCCCTGGTCGTCGCCACCGGCCAGGCGGAGGCGGAGCACGCCGCCTCGCTCGTCGTCGTCGGCTACGACGACCTGCCGCCCGTCCTGGACGCGCGAGCCGGCGCCGACGGCGCGCACCAGCCCCTCTTCCCCGACCTGGACGGCAACGTCCTCTACACCGAGCACCGCGTCCACGGCGACGTGACCGGCGCCTTCGCGCGGGCCGCCCGCGTGGTGCGCCACCGGCTGAGCCAGGAGCGGGTGCAGAACGCGCCCCTCGAACCCCGGGGCGGCCTCGCCTCCTACGATCCCGGCAGCGGTCGGCTCACCTACGACGTGGCGTCCCAGTCGCCGACCTCCCACCGGCAGTACCTGTCCGACGTCCTCGGCCTGGACCTCGACCTGGTCAGGGTCCGCGTCCCCGCGAACATGGGCGGTTCCTTCGGCATCAAGGGCGGGGTGTTCCGCGAGGACATCGCCGTGTGCTGGGCGAGCCGTCACCTGGGCCGCCCCGTCCGCTGGATCGAGGACCGCCGCGAACACCTGATCGCCGCCGGACAGGCCCGGGGCGAGGAGATCGACGTCGAGGCGGCCCTGGGGGCCGACGGCGAACTGCTCGCCCTGCGCGCCGATCTCGTCGTCGACCAGGGCGCCTACCCCGTGCCCCCGGTCGCCAGCGCCGTCTTCGTCGCCATCGTCGGCTGCCTGATCCCGAACGCCTACCGCGTGCCCGCCTACGAGTTCACCGGCCGCCTCACCCTGACCAACCGCACCCCGTACGTCGCCTACCGCGGCCCCTGGGAGATGGCGACGTTCGCCGCCGAACGCACCATGGACCTGATCGCCCGCGCGGTGGGCGAAGAACCCGCCGACTACCGGCTGCGGCACCTCGCGCCGGTGGACGGCCCCGATCCGCGCATGATCACCGGCGCCCGGCTCACCGACGTCCCCGCACTCGGCTCGACCCTGCGGCGGGCCCGGCACGAGGCCGCCGTCGCGGAGTTCCGCACGCGGCAGGCGGCGGCCCGCGCGGAGGGGCGGCTGCTCGGACTGGGCGTCGCGACCCTGCTGGAACCCGCGCCCGGCCCGTGGAGTCTGCACGAGGCGATGGGCGCCCACATGGGTCCCGAACCCGTCCGGGTCCTCTTCGGCCCCGACGGCCGCGCGCAGATCAGGACCGGACAGATCCCGCACGGCCAGGGCCATGTCACCACGCTCGGGCAGATCGCCGCGACCATCCTGGGCCTGCCGCTGGACGCGGTCGACGTCGTGCACGGGGACACCGACCTCGTGCCCTACAGCCTGGCCGGGACCGGCGCGAGCCGGGCGGCGGCCCTCGCGGGCGGGGGGGTGCTGCGCGCCTCCCGCACCTTGCGGGCCAACCTTCTGACGGCCGTCGGGCGCCGCACCGGACTCGCCCCCCTGGACCTGGACGTCGTCGCCGGGAAGGTCGTCGACCGACGCGACGGCCGCACCGTGGGCACGGTCGCCGACCTGGCCGCCGCGTGCGTCGCCGCGGAAGGGGAACGGGCGCGGCTCGACGTGAGCGAGGTCTTCGACAGCGAGGAGACCGGCTGGGCGGAGGCCACCCACTGCTGCTGGGTCGAGGTGGACCCCGAACTGGGCACGGTCGCCGTCGACCGCTACCTCGTCGTCGCGGACAGCGGACGCATCATCAACCCGGCGATCGCGGACGGACAACTGCGCGGCGGCGCCGTGCAGGGCATCGGCACCGTGCTCCAGGAACGGTCGGGGTACGGACCCGACGGCGCCCAGCTCTCCCGCGACCTCACCGAGTACCTGCTGCCCACCACCCGCACCGCTCCGGCGATCGACGTCGTCCACCTGGAGTCCCGGCGGACCGGCGACGTGCCCTTCCGCGGCCTCGGTGAGGGCGGCGCGGTCCTGGCCCCCTCGGCCGTGGTGGGCGCCGTGGAGGACGCGCTCGCGCACCTCGGCGTCCGCCTCACCGAGCGCCATCTGCCGCCCTGGCGCGTCCTGGACCTGCTGGCGGCCCACCGGATCCCTACGCCCGTACCGGAGTACCGATGAGACTGAGCAGGATCCCGCACAGCGAACTGCTGGGCGCTCCTCTTCCCGATCCCGACGACACCGAGGCCGACCTCGCGCACCACCTCGGACTGGCCCGCTTCACCGACGCCGGATTCCCCTGGTTCGCCCCGATCGGCCAGCGCCTGGTCACCCACATCCGGCAGGTCGTCCGCAGAGAGATGGAACGCGCCGGGTACGCCGAGTTCCGCGGACCCGCCGTCCACCGCGTCGAGACCCTCGCGCCGGCCGGGTGGCTGGAGCGGTTCGGCGGCGAACTGATCGGCTTCAGCGCCCCGTTCGAGCAGTACACCCTCGCCGCCACCAGCGAGGAACCCCTGCTGAGCTGGATCGGCTCGGCGGGCCTCGCCTCCCACCGGCAGCTCCCCATGCGGCTGTTCGAGTTCCGGGAGATCTTCCGGTTCCGCGACCGGCCGCAGAGTATTTACAACTCCCGCCAGTTCCAGTGCTGTCTGTTCGCCAGCCTGGACACCGACCACACTGCGTACCTCGCCAGCGCGGCGCACGCCCAGCGCACCGTCCGCGCGGTCCTGGACCGCCTGCGGCTGCGCGCCGAACTGGTCCGCGACGAGGCCACCGGCGGCTTCGAGTTCATCTTCCCCTACGCCCGCGGCGACCGTCCCCGCAGCCGCACCATCCCCTACCACCGCGACGCCGCGCGCCCCAGGACCGCCGAGGACGACATCCCTCAGGGCGGAGTCGCCATGGGCTACGGCTACACCCACACCCCCGCCTTCGACGTCCGCTTCCGCGACGAGGACAACCAGGTGCGGACCCCGGTGATGGGCACCTACGGCATCGGCGTCCAACGCTGCGTGCTGGCCCTGCTGGAACAGCACCGCGTCGCCGAGGGCATCGCCCTGCCCGCCGCAGTGCGGCCCTTCGACGTCACGGTGACCGTCCAGGGCCGCGACCCCGGCACGACGGAAGCGGCCGAGCGGGTCTACCGGACCCTCCTCGACGCCGACGTCAGCGTCGTCCTCGACGACCGGCACGGCGCGTCCATGGGCAGCCGGATGCGCTTCGCCGACGCGGTGGGCGTGCCCTGGCGGGTGGTCGTGGGCCGCGACGCCGCCGGGAACGGGACCGTCCGCCTGCGCGGCGCGCGCGGCACGGGTGAACCGGAACGAACCCTGACCGTCGACGGCCTCCTCGACCACCTGGCCCTGCGCGGCCACGAGGAGTGGACCGCCGGCCCCGACCGCCGCGACGAGGAGATCGGAGCGACCGCATGACCACGACCACCGAACCGAGCACGGCCACCGAACCGAGCACGGCCACCGAACCGAGCACGGCCACCGAACCGAGCACGGCCACCGAACCGAGCACGACCCCGGCCGCGCCCGGCGGCGCCACGCCGGCGCGCTGGCCCGCCGCGCTGCCCGCGAACGCCACGCTGGGCGTGTGGGCCCCGAGTTCCCCGGCCCCGGTCCTCTTCCCGCGCCGCTTCGCCCGGGGCCTCGCCGCGCTGCGCCGACGCGGACACGCCGTCGTCGTCGGCGACTCCTGCCGGTCCGCACAGGGCCCGGGCACCCTGCCGCCGGCCGCGCTCGCCGAGGAGCTGCACACACTCCTGGAGGAGACCGACGGCGTGATCGCGGCCGTCGGAGGCTGGACGCTCACCCCCGTCCTCCCGTACCTGGACTTCGACCGCATCGGCCGCGCGGGCAAGCCGCTCGTCGGCTACAGCGACCTGACCTCCCTGGTCAACCTGGTGCCCCACCGGTCCGGACTGATCGCCTTCCACGGCCCCATGGTCGTCTCCGAATGGGGCGAGGCGGACGGCCCCTGGGAAGCCACCGAGACCGAGTTCGACCAGTTGCTCGGCGCGCGGCACCCCTGGACCGAGCGGACTGTGCCGACGGCGGGCGACTGGTCGGACGAGAACCTCTTCTGGGACCGTGAGGACGACCGCCGCCGCCACGGCAACAGCGGCGCCCAGCCGCCCCGCACCCTGCGGACGGGTACGGCCGAGGGGCCCCTGTGGGGAGGGTCCCTCCTGGTGCTCGGCCTGCTGCTCGGCACCTCCCTCTGGCCCGAACCCGCTCCCGGCTCGATCCTGTTCCTGGAGGCCGACGGGATGGCCCCGGACGAGTTCTGGGCGCGCCTGGAGCAGTTCCGCCTGGCCGGTGTCCTCGACCGGGCGGCCGGTGTGATCCTGAGCCGGATCAGCGGTCCGCGGCCGACGTCCTCCGGATTCGCCGGGCACGACGAGACCCTGCTGCGGATCCTGCCGGACGGCCTGCCCGTGGCCGCGGGCCTCCCGCTGGGCCACGCCGACCCGATGCTCACCCTCCCGGTCGGCGGCACGGCCCGCCTCGACTGCCAGGACCCCACCGCCGTACCCCGGTTGGGTCTGCTGCGCCCGCGGCCCGCCGGGTGACCACCCCCCGCGTCCACCGCCGGTACCGGCCGGGCGCGGGGCCCCGGCCGTGACCGCGGCCCGCCGATCCGGCCCGCCCGCCCGCCCCACGAGCACCGCGTACGAGAAGAGCCCCCCGTGCTGAACATCGCCCCCGCCCTCGCCGCCTGGTGCCGCGCCGACCGCCCCTTCGCCGTGGCCACGGTGATCGATGCCACCGGCAGCACACCGCTGCCGGTGGGCACGTCCATGGCCGTAGACGCCGACAGGCGGGTGGCGGGGAGTGTCTCCGGCGGGTGCGTGGACGCGGCCGTCCACGAGCTGTGCCGACAGCAACTGGAGGAGGACGGAACCCCGGAGGAGGCGCACTTCGACTCCTCCGACACCGACGCCTGGGCGGCCGGCCTGATGTGCGGCGGCGGCATCCGCGTCCACGTCCAGCGCGTCCACCCGGCCGACCGGCACCACCTGGCGGCCACGCTCACCGCGGCGGCCGAGGGGCGGACCGTGGGCCTGCTGCAGATCACCCGGAGCGCCGACCCGACGCTGGCGGGCCGCGTCCTGCCGCTGTCCGACGACGGGACCTCCGCTCTCGCCGGGCCGGTGCCGCCGCGTCTGGCCGCGCTCGCCTCCGGCGTCCACCGCACCGGCGTCACCGGGCTCGTGCGGACCCCCGAGGGCGCCGACTGCTCCGGTGCCGAAGCGCTGGTGCACACCCGCAGACCCGCCCCGCGGATGCTCGTCTTCGGAGCGGTGGAGTTCGCCGACGCCCTCACCCAGGCGGGCCGCTTCCTCGGCTACCACGTCACGTTGTGCGACGCCCGCCCGGTCTTCGCCACGGCCGAGCGGTTCCCCCACGCGCACCGCGTCGTCACCGACTGGCCGCACCGGTTCCTCGCCGCCACCGCCACCGACGAACGCACCGTGGTGTGCGTGCTCACCCACGACCCCCGGTTCGACATCCCGCTGCTGCGCGACGCGCTCCGGCGCCCGCTCGGCTACGTCGGCGCCATGGGGTCGCGCCGCACCCACGCCCGCCGCCTCGAACTCCTGCGTGCGGAAGGGGTCGGGCCCGACGCCCTCGCCCGGCTGAACGCGCCGATCGGGCTCGACCTCGGCGCCACGACCCCGCAGGAGACGGCGGTGTCCATCGTCGCCGAGATCCTCGCCCGCACCCGCGGCCGGTCAGGCACCCCGCTCGGCGGCACCACCGGCCCCATCCACCCCCGGGCCGGCGAAGTCGCGCATCCCGCGCAGCGGTGAGCACACCACCCACACCGCGGCCAGGCAGGTGCCGCAGGCCGCGATCCACAGGGTGCCCCTGATCCCCGCCGCCGACCCGCCGAGCACGCCCCCGGCCAGCGCGCCCACGGTCATCGCGCCGAAACCGACGAAGCGCACCGAGGCGTTCACCCGGGCCAGCATCGTCTCGGGGCACACCACCTGCCGGTAGCTGACCTGGGCGACGTTGTACACGACGACGCCGTACCCGGTGACGAGGAACCCGGCCAGGGCCGGGACGAGCAGCACCCCGCGCCCCGCGAGCGGCACCAGGAGCAGGGCCGGGAAGGTGACCAGCGGTACCAGCCACACCGCGCGGGCCTGGCCGACGCGGCGCACGACGCGGTACGCCGAGAGCGCCCCGAGCACCCCGCCCAGGCCCAGCACGCTCAGGACGGCCCCGACGGCGGAGCCGGGGAGGCCGAGCACCCCGGTCAGGAAGAGGACCTGCACGGCGCTGAGCACCCCGGCGAAGAGGTTCGCGGTCGCCGTGCAGGCGGTGATGGCCAGCAGCGGGCGGCTGCGGACCAGGAACCGCAGTCCGGCCCGTATCTCGGCGGGCAGCCGCCGGTCGGTGCCTTCGGCGGGGTGCGCCGGGTCCGCCTCACGGACCCGGCGCAGCAGCAGGGTCGACGCCAGATAGCCGAGGGCCGTGGCCAGCACCGGCAGGGCGGGCCCGGCGAGCTGGGCGAACGCGCCGCCCACGCCGGGCCCGGTGATCTGGGCGAGGGACTGGCTGGACTGGAGACGGGCGTTGCCCTGGAGCAGACGGTCGCGGCCGACCAGGGCGGGGAGGTGGGACTGGTAGGCGACGTCGAACAGGACGGCGAGGACACCGCACACCAGGGCCACGGCGATCAGCTGGCCGACCGTGAGCAGGCCGGCCCACCAGGCCACCGGGATCGTGCAGAGCAGCAGCGCCCGGCCGGTGTTGGCGCGCCGCATCAGCAACCGCTGCCGGGCCCGGGCCACCCACACCCCCGCCGGGAGCCCGATCAGCAGGTAGCCGGTCGTCTCCGCGGCGCTCAGCAGGCCCATTTCCAGCGGGGTCGCCGCCAGAGTGGTGGCGGCCAGCAGCGGCAGCAGCGCGTTGCCGACGTACGTGCCGAACTGACTGACCGTCTCCGCCGCCCAGAACAACCGGAACGCGTGGTGATCGCGGAGCGCGGCCGACGGCGGCGCGGGCGCGGTGACCTGCTCGCTCACCACCGGGCCCCGGGCGCGGTGGCCATGACGTCCGCGAGCACCGTCACGGCCCGGTCGACGTCGGCGGCGGTGACCCCGGAGTGGGTGACCGCGCGGATGCGGCCCCGCCCCAGTTCCGCGAGGTGCACGCCGTGGGCGCGCGCGCCCTCGATGAGGGAGTCGGTGGTGTGGGCGGTGCGGTCGGTGTCCACGGTGAAGAACACCATGTTGGTGCGCGGGGGTTCGGCGTCCAGGCGCAGTCCGGGGATCCCGGCGAGACCGTCGGCGAGCCGGCGTGCGTGGGCGTGGTCGTCGGCGAGCCGGTCGATCATCTCGGTCAGGGCGACGATCCCGCACGCCGCGATCATGCCGGCCTGACGCATCCCCCCGCCGAGCATCTTGCGGTACCGGCGGGCGTCGGCGATGGACTCCTCGTCCCCGACGAGCATCGACCCGATCGGGGCGGACAGCCCCTTGGACAGGCAGAACTGGACGGTGTCCGCCGGGGCTGCGATGTCGGCGGCCGGCACACCGAGGGCGAGGGCCGCGTTGAACACGCGGGCCCCGTCCAGGTGCAGGGCGACGCCGTGCGCGCGGGCCAGGGAGCCGGCCGCCGCGAGGTAGCCGGTGTCGAGGGGGATTCCGCCGAGACGGTTGTTCGGCGTCTCCAGGCAGAGCACCGCGGGCAGCGCGAACTGCGGGTCCTCCCGGTCGACGTCGAAGGCGTCCGCCACCGCGGCCAGCGGCAGGGTGCCGTCCGCGGCGGCGGGGACGGGTTCGTAGACGAGGCCGCCGAACACCGAGGCGCCGCCCGCCTCGTAGACGTAGATGTCGGACTCGGCGCCGACGACGGCCTTGCCGCCGCGCGGGCCGTGGGTGAGCAGCGCGGCGAGGTTCGCCATCGTGCCGCTGGGCATCAGCACACCGGCCGCCTTGCCCAGCAGCTTCGCCGACATCTCCTCCAGTTCCCGTACGGTCGGGTCCTCGCCGTAGACGTCGTCGCCGAGGCGGGCCGCCCTGGCGGCGTCGAGCATGTGGGGGGTGGGCAGGGTGAAGGTGTCACTGCGCAGTTCAACGACGTGGCTCATGGGTGGGGCTCCCTCACGGTCGGCGGATCAGGGCGGACACGGCGTCGCCGAGGCTGCGTTCGGCGGTCGCCCAGTGGGCGCGGCGGGCCTCCGCGGCGGCGGCGAGCCGGTCGAGCTCGGCGTCGGAGTCGTCGAGGGCCGCGGTCACGGACGCCGGGGCGGGGCCGCCTCCGGCGCCCGCCGCGGCGGCGATCGACGCCGGGTCCAGGGCGTCGAGCAGGGCCCGGGGCCGGTCGCCGAGGTGCGCGGCGGCGGTGTCCTCGAAGGTGCGGCCGGTCGCGAGGGCCATGGTGCTGATCTCGCCCACCGTGTGGTGCGCCGTGCGGAACGGCACCCCCGCCACGACCAGGCGCTCGGCCAGCGCGGTGGCCGCCGTGTGCCCGTCCGTCGCGCGCCGCAGCATGAGGCCGGGGTCGGGCTCCGCGCCCTCGAACATGAGCCGCAGCAGCACCACGGCGTCGGTGGTGGCCTCCAGAGCCGGCCACAGATGACCGACCGCCTCGGTGCCGACGGCGATGGCGTTGGTGTAGCGCGCCGTCGACATCGCCGCGGTCGCCGCGGTGAGCGCGCCGAGCGCGGCGGCCGCCTTGCCCTGGACGTTCTCCAGCAGGAACGGGTTGCGTTTCTGCGGCATCATCGAGCTGCTGCCGACCAGGTCGTCGGGCAGCAGGAGCAGGGGGTTCTCGGCGCTGGTCCAGGACTGCAGGTCGTGCGCGGTCCGGGTCAGGAGCACACCGAGGACGGTGCAGGCGGCGAGCAGCCGTAGCACCACGTCCCGCGAGGCCACCGCGTGCAGGGAGTTGGTCAGGGGCGCGGTGAACCCGAGCAGTTCGGTGGTGCGCGCCGGGTCGACGGGCAGGGTGGTCCCCCCGGTGGCGCCCGCGCCGAGGGGGTTCTCGCCCAGTTCGCGTCCGGCGTGCTCCAAGTGGTCCATGTCCCGTACGAGAGCGGCGGCCACCCCGGCGAGGTAGTGGCCGTAGGTGATGGGGACGGCGGGCTGGTGGTGGGTGTACGCGGGCATGACGGTGGTGCTCCAGCGGCGGCCCCGCTCCACGAGGACCCGGCCCAGCGTGTCGGTCTCGGTCAGCAGCCGGTCGTAGGGGCGCCGCAACTGGAGCCTGACGACGGTGGCGTTGAGGTCGTTGCGGGACCGGCCGCTGTGCAGGACGCCGCCGGTCTCCTCGCCCAGGGTGTCCACGAGGTAGCCCTCGTAGGCGAGGTAGCGGCCCCGGGGCGCGGGCAGATGGCGCAGGGGGGCGAAGTCGGCGGCGCGGAGTTCCTCGATGCCGGAGAGCAGCCGGGCGGCGGTCGCGCGCTCGATGACCCCCCGCTCGGTGAGCATGACCACGTGGGCGCGGTCCACCTCGCTGGTGGGCCTCAGTTCGGCGGCCACCGGGTCCGGAGGGACCCGGAGGTGCCGGTCGAAGAGGATGTCCGCCGCCGCCGGTGTCACGGCGGAGGACAGACGTCCGGTGACGGAGACGGTCATGCGGTGTCCTCCGGGGCGGTTCGGGCGCGCAGGGAGGTGCGCAGCAGGGTCAGGGCCGCGTCGGCGGCCCGTGCGGCGGCCGACGCGTCGGGGGCGGTGGCGAGGGCGTGGCCGACCCGGTCGCGGTGGTCGTGCCGCGGTGCGAGCGGCACGTCCCTGGTCCCGGTGAGGACCGTGGCCGTGACGTGGGGCGGCGGATCGTCGAGGGCAGCGGACGGCTCGCCGAGCACGGAGGGTTCGTCGACCACGAGGAAGCGGAGACTGGAGTGGTGCGCGGAGCGGGCCGCCAGGTCGGGGCGGTGGCCGAGGGCCGCCCCGACCTGGGCGCCGACCAGGTCGATGCCGAGGGCGGTCCGCACCAGCTCGGGGATCATGCCGCCCGCGAGCCGCGGGTTGACCTCGATGACCACGGGGCCCCGGGCGGCCAGGCGCAGTTCGACGTGGGCCGCGCCGTGCCCGAGGCCGAGCGCCTCGACCGCGGCCACGGCCGTGTCGGCCAGCGACCGTGCCGTGGCGTCCGGCACCGGAGCGGGGACGTCGTGCCCGGTCTCGACGAAGTAGGGGGCGGCGCCGAG
Organism: Streptomyces sp. NPDC028289; assembly: GCF_055565975.1. NCBI lineage: Bacteria > Bacillati > Actinomycetota > Actinomycetes > Kitasatosporales > Streptomycetaceae > Streptomyces > Streptomyces sp. NPDC028289. The sequence continues at coordinate 212,102 of NZ_JBVHTI010000008.1, forward strand.
GTGTTTGCCCACGACGGTGACGGGGGTGCGCCCGAACACCTCGACCGAGAACTCCGGACCGTCCACGTACTCCTCGACGAGGAGACCGGGCACGGTCGGGATGCCGCGCTCGTTGTGGGTGCGGGCCAGCAGCAGGGCGGCGTGCTCGGCGGCCTCCGCGAGACTGCCGCACAGCCGCACCCCGGTGCTGCCGGACCCGTCGGCGGGCTTGAGGACCGCCGGCAGTCCGGTGTGCCGTACGGCGGAGAGGGCCGCGTCGGCGTCGGTCACCAGGGTCTGGGCGGCCACCGGCACGCCCCGCGCGGCGAGCGCGGCCCGCTGACGGCCCTTGTGCCGGCAGCGGATCACCGCCTGCGGGTCGGGTCCCGGCAGGCCGAGAGCGCGCGCGGCCTCGGCGGCGACGGGGACGAAGTAGTCAGAACTGGTGGTCACCCCGGCCGGGGGACCCGCGTCGAGCGAGGCGATCGCGTCGAGGACCGAGTCGGCGCTCGACGTGTCGGCCTCGACCACGGCGATCTCCTCGGCGCGGGCGTAGCCGTAGCGGGCCGGATCCTCGGCGAGCAGCACCGGCCGGACACCGAGATCCCGGGCGCGCCGTGCGAACAGGGGGCCGGTGCCGGAGGTGTTGGACTCCACCAGGACCAGGAAGGGATCGGTCACAGGTCCTCCACGGGTGCGGGGCCGGAGCGGCCGGCGCCGTCGCGGGTGGCGTCGTCGAGGGAGCGGCGGCGCCAGTGCATGCGCGCCCACCCTCCGACGGCGTCGTGCGGATCGGTGACGGTGCGGGGAGCGGGGGCGGCCGGCGCGTCGAGCAGCCCCCGCTCCGCCAGCCACTCGTCCTGGTAGACCGTCTCCTGGTACCGGTGTCCCTCGTCCGGCAGGAACGCGACCACCTGCGCGTCGGGGTTGCGTTCGGCGTACCAGCGGGCGACCAGGAAGGACGCGCCGCTGGTGGGGCCCATGTAGAGGGCGTGCAGGGCGTGCAGTTCACGGGTGGCCCGGAAGACCTCCGCGGGGCCCGCCCAGTGCACCTCGTCGTAGGCGTCGTGGCTGACGTTGGGCGGGACCAGGCTGTTGCCGAGGCCGCGCACCACGCGCGGCCCGTCGACCTGGCCGAAGATGGCGCTGGGCGAGGTGTCCACGCCGATCAGGCGCATCTGCGGCTGGAGCAGCCGCAGGAAGGCCGCGGTGCCTCCGGTCGACCCGCCGGAACCGACCGGTCCGACCAGGCAGTCCACGGCACCGACGGTCTCCGCGATCTGCTCGGCCACGGCGGCGTAGGCGTTGGGGTTGTCGGGGTTGTGGTACTGGCCGGGGACGTAGTGGTCGGGGTACAGGGCCCGCAGTTCCTCCAGCCGGTCGAGGCGGGCCTGCTGGAAGCCGCCGTTGGGGCTGGGCTCGGCGCAGATCTCGACCTGGGCGCCCAGTTCGCCCAGCCTGCGGCGCAGGGCCGGGTCGATGGCCGGGTCGCCGACGATGACCAGGGGGTAGCCGCGCAGCCGGCACACCATCGCGAGCCCCAGGGCGAAGGTGCCCGAGGACGTCTCCAGGACCGTGGTGCCGGGGGCGAGTTCGCCGCGCTGCTCGGCCCGGTCGATCATGAAGCGGGCCGGGAGCAGTTTCATCAGGGTGAACGCGGCCACGCAGAGGTTGGGGCCGATCCGTATGAGCCGCGGCAGGACGGTCGCCTCGACGACCGACGCACTGGCCGCGGGCAGAGTGGATGATCGCATGCTCTCCGTTCTCATCATGTCGTCGTGAAGTGCCAGGTGTCGTCGATGCCCAGGGCGGCCAGGCGCTTGCGGGCGCCGTCGGTGCGGGCGGCGAGGTCGGGCAGGGCGGGGTCGAAGAGGAGCCCGGCCACGTCACCGCTGTGCGCGACCTGGAGCCCGGCCGCGCCCACCGCCTCGCTGACCCGCAGGAGGTCGGTGAGCCCGGGGACCGGAAGATGGCGCTGGTTGATCCTGGCGCTGGCGGTGGCCACCCTGCCGAGCAGGGCGACGTCACCGGTGCGGATGGCACGGCGGACCGTGCCCAGCAGGGGGCGGAACGCCTCGATCTCCCACACCGAGTAGCGCGCGGGCGGCAGGGTCAGGGTGTCGGTGCCCAGGCTGTCCGCGCTGGTGCCGAAGCCCAGCACGGCCAGCGGCATCAGCGGCCCGCCCATGTCCTCGATGACCTCGCCCTCGCGGTGCGCGAACAGGACGGTCCGGTGCGGGTACATGAGCGCGTCGGACGCGGTCTCGGCCGCGACGGCCAGGGCGGCGTACTGCGCGGGGCTGGGGCGGCGACCGGCGGCCTCGTAGACGGCGCCGATGGTCGCCACGACGTCCGCGGTGGACGAGCCGAAACCACGGCTGGGCGGGATGTTGCTGGTCAGACTGAGGGTTCCGCCGGCGGGCACGCCGCCCAGCGAGCGCAGGGTCAGCTCGGCGGCCCGGCGCGCCTTGGTCCGCCACGGGTCACGCATGACGATCCCGGTCGCGGTGTCGGACGGCTCGAAGACGGCGTGGGACTCGTAGAGGGGGCAGGGCAGGGTGATCAGGGCGCGGCGCAGGCGTCCGTCGGACTCGAAGACGCCCTGGAGGATCTCTCCGTGGTGGCCCACGCTGTGGTGGGCTCCGCGGACACGGACCGCCGTCCCGGCCGGGCCTGTGGACATGTCGTGCAGCATGGCTTCCCTCAGGGTTGGTGGATGGGGGCGCCGGTGCGGGTCACGCGCGGCCGGTGGGCTGCGGCGCGAGAGGGCGGTCCGGCCGTACGGGCAGGGTGGGCACCGCCGTGAAGCGGGCGGGGATCTGGTAGTCGGGCAGGGACTCGGAGAGGAAATCGATCAGTTCGTCGCCGTCGGGGACGGCGGAGCCGGTGCGCGGCACGAGGTAGGCGTGGAGTTCGCCGTCGGCCGTGACGACGGCCGCCTCGGCGATCTGGCGGTGGGCGGTGAGGCGGGTGCGGGTCTCGTAGGGCGCGACGCGGAAGCCCGAGACGGTCGGCCAGGACCCGGCCGTGCCCAGGATCTCGAAGCCGTCGTGGACGGTGTGCCGGGCCCGGTGGCCGGTGGGCACGAGCCCGGAGGCGTCGCCGTGGGCGAGGTGGAGTTCACCGGGGACCCCGGCGGGCAGCGGCTCCCCGCGGGAGTCGAGCACGGCGGCCGTGACACCGGGCACCGGGTGACCGACCGGTACGACGACCGCGGCGGGTTCCGGGGCCGGGCCGAGCGGCCGGTACAGCGCCAGCGGCACCTCGGCGGTCCCGAACCCGGCCGCGAGGCGGACACCGACGGGCTCCCGCAGCGCGGTGGGGTCCAGGTCGGGACCGAGGGCGAGGACCGCCTCGGCGCCCCGGGCCAGGGCGTCACGGTGGTGGGCGAACAGCGTGGTGACGGTGGTGTCGGGCAGGAGCAGCGCGGAGAACGGTTCCTGACGGCCGGCCAGGAGCCCGGCCAGCGCGGCGGGGGAGTGCGGCGCTGTCTCCGGGACGACGAGCGTGCCGCCGCGGGCCAGTGTGGTCCACACCTGGAGCAGGAAGAGCGCGCTGTCGGTCGCGGCGCTCTGGAGGACCTGCCCCGCACCGAAGCCGAGGTCGTCGAGGGCGCCGAGGGCGCCGGTGAGCGCACTGCGGGTGATCCCCGCCTCGCCGACCAGGGCCAGGACGTCGTCTCCGGACGGCCGGAAGCGCGTCTCCGGGCCGTCCGGCACGACCGCCGGGCCCGTCGCCGGCGTCCCGGTGAAGAGGGTCTCCGTGGCCGCCGGTTCGGCGCCGGGCGCCAGCACCCGCGCCGGGGCGCCGGTACGGGCGGCGGCCAGCAGCGCGGCGACGAGGTCGGCGCCGGGGTCCAGCCGCAGCGCGACGGGATGCCCGGGGCCGGCCCCCTGCCGGGACAGCGCCTCCGCCAGACGGCCGGCGCGCAGACCCAGTTCGCGGTAGGTCACGGAGCCGGAGTGCGTCCTGACGGCCGGCGCGTCCGGGTGCTCCGTGACGCACCGCTCCGCCAGGTCCACGACCGTGGCCTCGGCGGACCCGGCCCCGGCGGTGCTCGCCGTGGCCGCCCCGGTCAGCGGGAACCGGGACACCGGCAGGTCGGGCTCGTCGAGCGCGGCGCGCAGCAGGTCGAGGTAGGCGCGGACCATGCTGCGCATCGTGTCCGCGTCGAAGAGGTCGGTGGCGTACTCCCAGATGATCGTCAGCGCGTCGTCCTCGCTGCTGGGGCGCTTGCCCACCCGCTGCTCGGCGCGCGGGATCGCGACGATGTTCAGGTCCGCCTTCGCCGACCCGTTGTGCTCCATGCGCACCTCGCCGCGCAGCCCGGCGAAGTCCAGGTCGGGGACGGCGGAGTCGTGGAAGCTGAACATCGCCGAGAACAGCGGGTTGCGCGAGAGGTCACGCGCCGGGGCGACGGCCTTGACGAGCTTCTGCAGCGGCACGTCCTGCCACGCGTACCCCTCCACCGCCGTGTCGTGGACCCGCGCGAGGAGCTGCCGGAACGTCGGGTCGTCCTCCAGACGGACCCTCAGCGGCACCGTGTTGACCATCATCCCGATCAGCCGCTCGGCCTCGGCGAGCCTGCGGTTGGCCACCCCGACGCCCAGCACGAAGTCGGTCTGGTCCGCGTACCGCGACAGCAGGGCGGCGAACGCGGTCAGCATCGTCGAGTAGAGGGTGACGCCGAACTTCCTGGCCCCTTCGCGCAGCCGCTTGTACTCGTCCGGTTCCAGGGTCACCCGTACGACGTCGCCGCGGAAGGTGAACTCCGGCGGGCGGGGCCGGTCGGTGGGCAGTTCGAGGGCGGGCGGGGCCCCGTCCAGAACCCGCGCCCAGTGACCGAGGTAGCGGTCCATGACGGGGCCGTCCAGCCAGGACCGCTGCCAGGCGGCGAGGTCGGCGAACTGGAACCGCGGCTCCGGCGGAGCCTCCGTGCCCTCGGCGAACACGGAGTACAGACGGGTCAGTTCACCGACGAAGACCGCGAACGACCAGCCGTCGTGCACCAGATGGTGCTCCACGTGGATCAGCCGGTACGCCTCGGGCGCGTCCTTGGTCACGACCCAGCGGGCCAGCGGAGGCTTCTCCATGTCGAACGGCTGGGCCTGCTCTCGCGCCGACAACTCCTGCCATGCGCGCTCCCGTTCCTCCTCGGACAGGCCGGAGAGGTCCACCAGCGGCACCTCGATGTCGATCGCGTCCATCTCGACCGGGCACTGCACGGGCACCCCGTCGACCTCGCGGAACGCGGTGCGCAGGATCTCGTGCCGGCGCACCAGCTCGGTGAGGGCGGCCCGCAGCGCGGTCATGTCCAGGACGCCGCGCAGGGTCAGCGTGGCCTGCATCCGGTACGCCTGGTTGCTGGGCGAGAGTTGTTCGAGGAACCAGACCCGCTCCTGCGGGAAGGACAGCGGGATGGGCCGGGAACGGTCCGCGTGCCGCATCGGCGGCGGTGCGGGCACGGTCGCCGCCTCGTCGAGGGGAGCGCCGCTGTCGACGAGCGCGGCGATCTCGCGGGGGGTGGCGAGGCGGAAGAGGTGGGAGAGCGGGATGTCGGTGCCGAGGTCGGTGCGGATGCGGGCGGCGAGACGCCCGACGAGCAGGGAGTGGCCGCCCAGTTGGAAGAAGTCGTCGGTGGCGCCGGCCGGGGTGCCGCCGAGCAGTTCCGACATCAGGGCGGCGACCGCGGCCTCGGTGGGCGTGGCCGGCTCGTCGCCCTGACTCACCTCGGACTTGTACGGCGACGGCAGCGCCTCCCGGTCCACCTTGCCGCTCGGCGTCAGGGGCAGCGCGGGCAGCGCGACCATGGTGGACGGCACCATGTGCGCGGGCAGGGTGCGCGCGCACCAGGCCCGCAGGTCGGCGGGGTGCGCCTCGTCGACCGGGGTGGCCACGTAGCCGACCAGGACGGTGCCCCGCGCGACGACGACGGCGTCGGAGACCGCCGGGTGCGCGCGCAGCACCTCGGCGATCTCGCCCGGCTCGACGCGGAAGCCCCGGATCTTGACCTGGTGGTCGGCGCGCCCGGCGTAGAGGTAGCGGCCGTCGGGCAGACGGCGGGCGAGGTCGCCGGTGCGGTAGGCGCGGCCGTCGGCGACGGGGACGTAGCGCTCCGCGGTCAGGGCGGGCCGGCCGAGGTAGCCGCGCGTCACCCCGGCGCCGGAGACGACGAGTTCACCGATCTCGCCGGGCCCCACCGGCAGCCCCGCCTTGTCGAGCAGGTCGATGCGCACACCCGGCAGCGGTCGCCCGATGTCGGGTGTCGCGGAACCGGTCACCTCGCCCGTGGTGGCCACGATGGAGATCTCGGTCGGCCCGTAGGCGTTGAAGACGCGCCGGCCCGGACTCCAGCGGGCCACGATCTCCGCGGGCAGCGCCTCCCCGCCGCACACCAGGGTGCGCAGCGCGGGGAGTTCGGCGTCGGGGAGCGCGGCGACCACCGACGGCGGCAGCAGGGTGAAGGTCACTCCGAGGCGGTCCATCAGGTCCACCAGACCGGGGCCCGGCACCACGCTCTCGGAATCGGCCAGGACCAGCGTCGCGCCGCCGGTCAGGGCGACACCGGTCTCCAGCACGGACGCGTCGAAGCTGGAGGGCGCGAACTGCAGGACGCGGTCGCCCGTCCCCACCCCCCACTCGGTCCGCATCCCGGCGATCGTGGCGGCGACGCTGCCGTGCTCGACCAGGACGCCCTTGGGCTTTCCGGTGGAGCCGGAGGTGTAGATGACGTAGGCGAGATCGCCGGGGCCCGCGGCGTCCAGGGGGACCGGGGCGGGGGAGCCGGCGGCGTCCGGGTCCAGCACGCGGACGTCCCCCGGCAGCCGGCGTGCCGCGCTCTCGTCGGCGATCACCAGGGAGACACCGGAGTCGCGCAGCATGTACTCCAGCCGGTCCTGCGGGTAGGACGGGTCCAGCGGCACCCAGGCGGCTCCGGCCCGCATCACGGCGAGCAGGGCGGTGGGCAGCGCGGGGCCGCGGCTGACGCAGACCCCGACGAGCGACCCGTGTCCGCCACCGGCGGCCACCAGCCGGTGGGCCAGCAGGGCCGAGCGGCGCTCCAGTTCGCCGTAGGTCAGGGTGCCGTCCGCCCACAGCAGCGCCGGCTCGTCGGGGGTACGCAGGGCGTGCTCAAGGAACGCCTCGTACAGCAGAGGAGTCTTCATCGCGTCGTACCTCGTTCGTTGTCCGCGGGGCTGGTGGCCGGGGAGAGGTCTGCGAGGAGCCGGTGCGCCTCGTCGTCGGACAGCGCCTCGATCTCGGCCAGGATCATGTCGTGGATGTACTCCGCCGTTCCGGCGACGGTCGGCCGCTCGAAGATCACGCTCAGCGGGAGCGGGACGTCGAACACCTGCCGCATCCGGTTGACGGCCCGGGTGGCGATCAGCGAGTGGCCGCCGAAGGAGAAGAAGTCGTCGAGGACGCCGATCCGGGGCACCGACAGCACCTCGGCCCAGATGTCGGCGACGGTCCTCTCGGTCTCGTCGCGGGGCGCGACGTACTCGTCCGTCTCGTGGTCCGCGGGGTCGGGATCGGGCAGCAGCGAGGGGCTGAGCTTGCCGCTGGCCGAACGGGGCAGCGCGGGCAGCACGGTGAGCGTGGTGGGCACGGCGTATCCGGGCAGCCGCGTGGACAGGTGCTCGCGCAGCTCGCGCACGGAGGTCGTGCCGCCGTCGAGGACGGCGTAGGCGGCCAGGCGCAGGTCGCCGGAGGCGGCGCGGCGGGTCACCACCGCGGCGTCCGTCACCGAGGGGTGCTCGCGCAGCGCGGCCTCCACCTCGCCCAGCTCCACCCGGACACCGCGCACCTTCACCTGGCGGTCCATCCGCTCCAGATAGGTGAAGGAGCCGTCCGGGTGCATCCGGCCGCGGTCCCCGGTCCGGTACACCCGCTCGCCGGGCCGGTAGGGGTGCGGGACGAAGGCGCCGGCGGTCTTGGCGGGATCGCCCAGGTAGCCGCGGGCCAGACCGGTCCCGGCGATGCACAGCTCGCCGGGGACGCCGGGCGGCAGCGGGGCGAGACGGTGGTCGAGGACCATGACCTCGTTGTTGTCCATGGGCCGTCCGAGGCTGACCGCGCCGCTCCCGTGGGTGTCCCGGGGGCCGCAGACGTGGAAGGTGGAGTCGATGGACACCTCGGTGGCGCCCCAGGTGTTGTCCAGGCTGACCGCGTCGCCGAACGCGGCGCGGAAGCGTTCCACGAGGGCCGGGCGCAGGGCCTCGCCGCTGGAGAGGACGCTGCGCAGGTTCCGGCGGAGCGCGGCGGTGTCGGCGGGGGTGAGTTCCTCCAGGAAGAGGTCCAGGACGCTGGGGACGAACTGCACGTGGACGGCGCGGTGGCGCACGGTCGCGTCGACCAGGGCGCGCGGGTCGCGGTGCAGCCCGGGCGGCAGCAGCGCGACCGTGCCGCCGGTGATCAGCGGCCAGAGGATCTCGACGGCGGCGTCGTCGAACGGCAGGGTCGTCTTGTGCAGGACCGTCTCGCCGGGGCGCAGGCCGTGCCTGTGCTGCATCCACGCCATGCGGTTGACCCAGCCGCGGTGGGTGCAGGCCACGCCCTTGGGGCGGCCGGTCGAGCCGGAGGTGTAGTAGACCGCGCACAGGTGGTCGGGGTGGACGGTCACGGACGGGGGCGCCGCCGCCTCCCGGGGGTCGACGCGGAGCGGGACGGCACCCGCGGCGGTGACCGGGTCGGCGTGCTCGCCGCCGATCAGGCAGACCGGCGCGCCGGCGTCGGTGAGCAGGGTGACGATCCGGGCGGCGGGCGTGGCCGTCTCGATCGGCAGATAGGCGCCGCCGGCCTTGAGGATGCCGAGCAGGCCGACGACCATCGCCACCGACCGGTCGATCAGCAGGCCCACCGGTACGTCCGGGCCGACCCCGTGGGCGGTCAGCCGACGGGCGACGGCGTTCGCCGCCGCCTCCAGGGCCGCGTAGCTCGTCGTGGCGCCGTCGGCGTCGACCAGGGCGACCGCGTGGGGCCGGGCGGCGGCACTGAGGGCCACCAGCTCGTGCAGGGTCTGCGCGGGCGTGTCGACGGCCGGACGCAGCACCAGCGCGCGCAGGGCGTCCTGTTCGGGCCCGGACAGCAGCGGGATGTCGTCCAGGAGCGTGTCGGGAGCCTCGGCGACGTGCCGCAACAGCCGCTCCAGCCAGGTGCCGAGCCGCTCCACGGTGGCGTCGTCGTACAGGTCGACGTCCCAGTTCACCCCGCACCACAGCCCGGCGGCGCCCTGCTCGAAGCTGACGCACAGGTCGTACTTGGCGCCGTGGTACGGCATCGGGAGGTCGGTCACGGTCAGGCCCGGCATCCGGGGCGAACGGCGGCGGCCGGTGCGGAAGTTGACGAGGATCTGGAACAGCGGGGTGCGGGACGGGTCACGTTCGGGGGCGCTCTCCTCCACCAGCCGGTCGAAGGGCACCTCCGCGTGCTCGAACGCGTCGAGCGCCACGTCCCGGAACTCCTCGACGAACCGGCGGAACGTCAGCCGCGGGCCCGGCCGGCCGCGCAGCGGCAGCATGTTGATGAGCAGGCCCAGCAGCCGCTCGGTCGCCGGGTCGTCGCGCCGCGCGTAGGTGGTGCCGGTGGTCACGTCCTGCCGCCCGGTGCTGCGGTACAGGACGGCCTGGACGGCGGCGCTCAGCAGCATCGCGGGTGTGGCTCCCGCGGAGCGGGCCAGCGCGGTCAGCGGCTCGGCGACCTTCGGCGGCAGCACGAACGCGGTCCGTGTCGCCCCCCGGCCCGCCCGTACGGCGGGGCGCGGACGGTCGGCGGGCAGTTCGAACGCGGTGAGGTCGGCCAGCGTCTCGCGCCAGTGTTCGAGCCCGGGGCTCCCGGGCCGCCCGGCCTCGGCGGCGCGGGCGTCGAGGCCGGCCGCCACGACGCGGTACGGCTCCGCGGGCGGGGGGACGGGGGAGGGGGCGCCGGTGGTGAAGGCCGTGTAGTCGGCGGCCAGTTCGTCGTAGACGAGGGCGCACGACCAGTCGTCGGCGGCGACGTGGTGGAGCGTGAGGACGAGGGTGTGCTCGCGGGCGCCGTGCCGGATCAGCAGGGCGCGCACGGGGAGTTCGGCGGCCAGGTCCATCGGGGTCGCCGCCTCCGCGGCGAGGGCGGCCTCCAGCGCCCCGGCGTCGCCGACCTCCGTCTCCCGCAGCCGGAACAGGCCGACGGGGCGGACCACGCCCACCGGTCCCGCCTCCGCGGCCAGCACGCCGGTGCGCAGCACCTCGTGACGGGCCACCAGGGCCTCGAGCGCACGGCGCAGGGCGTCACGGTCGAGCGGGCCGGCGAAGTGCAGACGGAGCGGGATGAGGTAGTCGGACGACGAACTGCTCATCTGGTCGACGAACCAGGTCCGTTCCTGGTCGCGGCTGAGCGGCACCTGGACCCCGGTGTGTCCGGGGGTGGCAGACATGGGCGATCAGATCCTCTCGGGCAGGGCGGCCGGGGCGGCGGGAACGGGGACGACGTCGAGCACGGCGAGGCTGCCGCGCCCCCAGGCGGGCTCGGGCAGCCGGCGCCGGTCCTCCTTGCCGTTGGCGTCCAGGGGCAGCGCGTCCAGCGCCACGTACTCGGAGGGCAGCATGTGGCGCGGCAGCCGCCCGGCGAGGAAACGGTGCACGTCGGCGGCGCGCAGCGGCCCCGTGTCACGCGGCACGACATAGGCGACGACACGTTTGTCGCCGGGCGGCGCGACGCGTGCGGTGACCAGGCAGGAGCGCACCTCGGGTGCCTCGCCGAGCGTCGCCTCGATCTCGCCGGGCTCGATGCGGAAGCCCCGGATCTTGACCTGGCTGTCGGCACGGCCGACGAACTCCACGGTGCCGTCGGGGCGTTTGCGGCCGAGGTCGCCGCTGCGGTACGCGCGCCGTCCCGTCTCGGGGTCGGTGACGTAACGCTCCGCGGTGAGCTCGGCGCGGTCGTGGTAGCCGCGGGAGACGGTCTCCCCGGCGATCCACAGCTCGCCGGTCGCGCCCGCCGGGAGGGGGCGTCCGCGCTCGTCCATGACGTGCAGGCTCGCGCCGGGGATCGGGGTGCCCAGTGGCAGCGGGGACTCCACCTGGTCCGGGTGGGTGAGCAGCCGGCGGCAGATGGCCACGGTGGTCTCGGTCGGCCCGTAGATGTGCGCCACCGTCAGCCCGGGGTTGGTCTCCAGCACCCGCCGCACCCGGGCCGGGGACACCACGTCACCGCCGGTGATCACGGTGCGCAGCGGCGCCAGCGCCTCGGGCACGTCGTCGGCGATCCGGTGGAAGAGGCCCGACGACAGCCACAGGTCGGTCACCTCCTCGCGGGCCAGCACCTCGCCCAGCTCCGCGGAGGTCAGCAGGCCGTCCGGCGGGAAGGCCAGGCAGGCGCCGCGCAGCAGCACCCCCCAGATCTCCAGCACCGACGCGTCGAAGGAGAACGAACTGCTCTGGAGCATGGTCCGGCCGGGCCCGAGCGCCGCGAAGTCCTGCCGCAGCGCGAAGGCGGTGACGTTGCGCTGCTCGACCAGCACCGCCTTGGGCAGGCCGGTCGATCCCGAGGTGTACATCGCGTACGCCAGGTCCGTGGGCGCGGACAGCTCCGCCGCACCGGGCGCGAAGGGGTCGTCGCCGTCGTCACCGGAGTCGGCGGCCGGGTCGAGGATCACGCAGTCCGCGAGGGCGGGCGGCAGGTCGCCGCCGTCGCCGGAGGACACCAGGACGCGGATGCCGCTGTCCCGGCGCATGTGCGTCAGCCGCTCCTGCGGGTACGTCAGGTCCATCGGCAGATAGGCGCAGCCCGCGCGGAGCACCGCCAGGGCCGACACCACGAAGCCCGGTGACGGGGTGGCGGCCACCCCGACCAGCTCCCCGGGCCGCACCCCGAGCCGGAGCAGACCGCGGGCGATCCGGGTCGCGGCCCGGTCCAGCTCGCCGTAGGTCATCCGGGTGCCGGGCGCGCGCAGCGCCACGGCGTCCGGGTCGCGCACCGCCCACCGGCGGAACGCGGCGTCGATCGTCACCATCGTGCGTCCTCCAATCCGACCCCGAGGTCGTGCAGCAGTTCTCGAAGGAAGTCCTCACCGGCGTCGGAGTTGGCGGTGACGACGAGGCCCAGACCGCGGTCCGGGTCGGCCCAGGTCAGCGAACGGAAGCCGGGGACGCCCCCGGTGTGTCCGAACCACCGGCGGCCGCCGTACGGCTTGCCCGCGGTGCCCAGGCCCCCCGGGGTGCCGGGGTGGGGGCGCAGCATCTCGGCCGCCGCCTCCGCACCCAGCAGGACCGCCGGGCCACCGGTGACCGCCCGCTGGATCTCGACGGCGACCCGGGCCAGGTCCCTGGGGGTGGACCACAGGCCGCCCGCGGCGGACTCCGGGTACAGGTGCCAGCCCTCCGGGTAGGGCGCGCCCGACGCCTGGTGGTTGCGGGCCAGCGTGGTGCCGGGCAGATCCGGCACGCGCGGCGCGAAGTCGCTGTCCCGCATGCCCAGCGGGTCCAGGACGAGCGCGCGCATCAGCGGCGCGAACTCCTGCCCCGTGACGTCCTGGAGCACCTGCTGCACCACGGTGAAGTTGCTGCTCGAGTACAGGTACGGCGATCCGGGCGGGCCCACGGGCCTGACCGGCGGGGTCAGCGAGGGCGGACCGCCGGCGAGGACCTGCGCCGGGCTGGGCATCGGCAGGCCCGCGCGGTAGCCGTCGTAGGACTGCGCGCCGAGTCCCGCGGTGTGGGTGAGCAGATGGCGCAGGGTGACCCCGTCACCGGGCAGCCGCCAGGAGGTGAGCATCCGGTTGACGTCGGTGTCGAGATCGAGCCGCCCGTCCTGGACCAGGGCCATCACGCCCAGCGCGGTGACGTGCTTGCTGATCGAGCCGACCTGGAAGACGGTGCGCTCGTCGACCTCGACCGGGTCGTCGGCCCCGAGGACCCCGAAGCCCCAGGCCCCGCGCAGGTCACCGTCGTCGATCAGGGCGATCGCCACGCCCGGTACCCGGTGCCGCAGCATCGGCAGCCTCGGGGCCGGAGCCCCCGCGAACAGCCGCCGCACGAAAGGCTCCGCCGGCACACGTGTCTCCTCGGGCGGGGCGGCGGCCAGGTCGGTGAGGTGTTCCAGGTGCCGTTCGGCCAGTTCGCGTACGGTGCCGGCGTCGAAGTGGTCGGCCGCGTAACGCCATTCGAGGTGCAGCTCGCCGTCGAGGACCGCCGCTTCGATCTCCACGAGGTGGGAGCGCCGCTGCTCCGGGTCGACGTGCTCGCCGAGCGACCGGGGAAGGGGCCGCAGCGGCGCGTCCCCGGCGGGAGCGGTGTCCCGGCGGCCGTGGTAGTTGAACGAGAGCTGTGCCGCCGGTGCGGTGCCGTCGTCCCCGCGCAGGTACCGGGCGAGTCCATGGCCGATGCCGCGCCCGGCGGGCGTGCGGGTGTGCTCGGCGACCACGTCGATCCAGGCGTCCATGGCGCCGGACTCCGGCCGGGTGAGCAGCAGCGGCTGCACACTGGTGAACCAGCCGACCGTGCGGGTGAGGTCGACGTCGTCGAACAGCGGCTCACGGCCGTGCCGTTCCACGTCGATCGCGCAGGTGTCACCGCCGGTGGCCTCGGTGAGCGTGCGGGCCAGTGCCGCCAGCATCAGGTGCTCCGGCTCGGCGCCGCGCCGCGCGGCGGCCTGGCGCAGCAGGCCCGCCGTGGCCCCGGCCGCGAGGACGACGCTCGTGGAGCGGGCCCGGCCCTCGGTGTTGTCACCGGCCTCCCGGTCCGCGGGCAGCGGCGTGACGGACGGACGCGGCAGCGCCCAGTAGGCGGCCTCGGGTGCGAACTCCGCGCTGTGCGCGTGCTCGCCCAGCCGCCGCGCCCAGTGCTGGACGGAGGTCGTCTTGGCGGGCAGTTCACCCCCGGCGCACAGGGTGGCGAGGTCCTCGACCAGGATGTGCCAGGACACGGTGTCGACGGCCACGTGGTGGACCACCAGCAGGAGCTGCCCGGTGTGCCGCAGCAGCACGGCACGCAGCAACGGCCCCCTGGCCAGGTCGAGTCCGCTGTGCGCGGCCTCCACCGCGGCGTCGGCCTCGTGTGGGGTGTCCACGACCGTGAGCGGGTCGTCGTGGCCGCCCGCCGGCGCCAGGTCCTGGTGCCAGCGGTCCTCCCCGCGGCTCCAGCGCAGCCGGAGCGCGTCGTGGTGGTCGATCAGGGTCCGCAGCGCGGCCCGCAGGACGTCGGGGCCGATCTCCGGAGCGGCGTGCAGGAGCCGGCTCTGGTTGAAGCGGTCGCGGGGCCCGACGGCGGCGTACTGGTGCTGGATCGGTCCGAAGGGGACCTCGCCGGTGACCGGGACCTGCTCGGCGTGGACGCTGGTGGAGCGGCCCTGGGCGGCCGCCTCGTCCGAGGCCGCGGCGAGGGAGGCGACCGTCGGGTGCTCGAAGACCATCTTCGGGGTGATGGACAGGCCCGCCTCACGCGCCTTGGCGACGGTGTGGATCAGCAGGATGGAATCCCCGCCCAGCGCGCGGAAGTTGTCGTGCACCCCGACGCGCGGCACCCCGAGGACCCGGCACCAGATCCGGGCGACGGCCTCCTCGGTCGCGGTGCGCGGAGCCACCTGGGACTCCGGTGCCACCTCGCGGGCGGCGGGGTCCGGATCGGGCAGGGCGGCCCGCTCCACCTTGCCGTTGGCGTTGAGCGGGACGGAGTCCACGGCGACGAGGAACCTCGGCACCATGACGTCGGGCAGCTCCGCGCGCAGGGCGGCGAGCGTACGGTCCGGGTCGTCGCCGCCGACGGTGTACCCGACGAGCGTTTTGGAACCGGCCACGGTCCGTACGTCGGCGACCGCGTCCCGGACGCCCGGCGCCCGGCGCAACGCGTCCTCGATCTCGCCGAGTTCGACGCGCACTCCGCCCAGCTTGACCTGGTGGTCGGCGCGGCCGGCGAACTCCAGGACGCCGTCGGCCCGTCGGCGTCCCAGGTCGCCGGTGCGGTAGAGCCGGGAGCCGGGCGGCCCGAAGGGGTCCGGCACGAACCGTTCGGCGGTCAGCCGGAACCGGCCGTGGTAGCCGCGGGCCAGCCCGGGGCCGCCGATGAAGAGTTCGCCGGTGGCGCCGGTCGGCAGGGGTTCCATCGCCGCGTCGAGGACGTGGACGGTGTTGTTGTCGATGGGCAGTCCCAGGGCCACCGCGCCCGTGTCGGGGACGGCGTCCTCGGCGGTGCACACACGGCAGGTCGAGTCGATGGACACCTCGGTGGCACCCCAGGTGTTGTCGAGGCTCACCCGCTCCCCGAACACCTCCAGGAACCGGCGCACCAGGGCGGGTCGCAGTGCCTCACCACTGGTGAGGACGGATCGCAGCCGGGACATCGACCGGGCCCGCTCCGGGGTGAGGATGTCCAGGAACACCTCCAGCACACTGGGCACGAACTGCACGTGCACCACGTCGTGCCGGGCGACGGACTCGGCGATCGCGTGGGCGTCACGGTGCGCCCCCGGCGGCAGCAGCACGACCTGGCCCCCGGTGATCAGCGGCCACAGGATCTCCACCGCCGCGTCGTCGAAACCGAGGGTGGTCTTGTGCAGGACGCCCTCGCCGGGCCGCAGCCCGTGCCGGCGCTGCATCCACGTCATGCGGTTGACCCAGCCCGCGTGGTGCGAGGCCACCGCCTTGGGCGCGCCGGTCGATCCCGAGGTGTAGTACAGCGAGCACAGATCGGCGGGCAGCGCGTCCGGCCGGGGACCGGAACCGGGTTCCTCCGGCCAGGCCGTGGGGTCGTCCAGCGCCAGGACGAGGGCGGCCGTGTCCTCGGGCAGTGCCGGGAGCAGCCGGGTCTGGGTGAGCACCACCCGGGCCCCGGAGTCGGCGAGCAGGTACGCCTGGCGCCGGGCGGGGTGGTCGGGGTCGACGGGCACGAAGGCGGCACCCGCCTTCAGGATGCCGAGCAGGCCCACCACGTGCTCGAAGGAGCGTTCGGTGCACAGGGCGACCAGGTCGCCGGGACGGACACCCTCCCGGTACAGCCGTGCGGCCACCCGGTCGGCCCGCGCCCCGAGTTCGGCGTAGGTCCAGGTGTCGGAGCCGAGCCTGACGGCGACGGCGTCCGGGGTGTCGGCGGTCTGCGCCGCGACCAGGGAGTGCAGGGTGCGGTCGTCCGGGAAGGGGACGGCGGTGTCGTTCCAGGTGTGGACGATCCGCTCGCGCTCCTCCGCCGACAGCATCGGGACCTCGGCGACCAGCGTCGGTCCCTCGGCGACGCCGGGGCCGTCCTGCTCGTCCGGGCCGGGGCTGTCTTCGGTGAGGCCGGTCAGCAGCTGCACGACCTGGGCGAGCAGCCGGTCGGCGGTGACCTCGTCGTAGTGGGACCTCTCGCAGCTCAGGCTGAGGGTCAGCCGGTCGGCGCGGGTGGCCTCCAGGACCAGCGGGTAGCCGGTGTCGCGGGCCTCGCCCTCGGCGACCGGGACGACGCCCTGCGGCAGACCGCCGGGGCCGGTGTCGGTGTAGACGAGCAGGCTGTCGAACAGCCGCCGTCCCGGCGCCACCTCGCTCGCCCGCTGCACGGCCGGCAGCGCGACATGGGCGCGCCCCGCGACCTCGGTGACCCGCTGCTGGACGTCGCGCAGCAGCTCGGTGAGGGGTGCCCCGGGGTCCACGTCGACGCGCAGCGGCAGGGTGTTCATCAGCAGACCCACCATCCGCTCGATCCCCTCCACGTCGCCGAAGCGGCCGGAGACGGTCGTGCCGAAGACGACGTCCCGCTCCCCGCTCGTCCGGCTCAGCAGCAGGGACCACGCGGTGTGGACCAGGGTGCCGACGGTGACGTGGTGGTGGCGGGCGGCCCGCTCCAGCTCGTCGCAGAGCGCCGCCGGCAGGGTGCGCCGGGCGTGCCACAGCCCCGTGGCGGCCCCGGTGGGACGGCTGCCGGGCAGGGGAGTGGGCCGGGTGAAACCCGCCAGGCGGGACCGCCAGTGGGCGCTCTCGCGCTCGGCCTCCTCGGGGGTGTCGTGCTCGGCGACCCGGCGCAGGTACTCCCGGTACGGCGGCGGGTCCGCGAGGACGGGCAGCCGGCCCGTCTCGTGACGGCTGCGGTAGACGGCGAACGCCTCGGAGAGCAGGGCGTGCAGGCTCCAGCCGTCGAAGACGACATGGTGGGTGGTCCACACGAAGCGGTGCCGGCCCTCGGCGACCCGGACCAGCAGCAAGCGGGAGGGCGGAGCGGCGCCGAGGTCGAAGACGGTCTTCTCCTCCGCCGCGATCAGCTCGGCGAGCCGCCCGGCACGCCGGTCCTCCGGGAGAGCGGTGAGGTCGGCGTAGCGGAAGCGCGGCGGCGCGGCGCCGCGGACGACCTGGACCGGGCGGGGCAGGTGGGCCCAGTGGAAGGTGGACCGCAGGATCGCGTGGCGGTCGACCAGATGGGCCCAGGCGTCCTCGAAGGCGGCCTGGTCGAAGTCGCCCTCGATGTCGACGGCGAACACACGCACGTAGTCGCCGGTCTCCGCCAGCGTGTCGAGGAACAGCCCGGTCTGCAGGGGCGACAGGGGCAGCACGTCCTCGGTGCCCTCCCTGCCCACGGTGTGCAGGAGCCCGTCCAGGGTCTCGGCGTCGAGCCCGGTGAACGCGAACGGCCGGGTCTCCGCGGGCGGCGTCGAAGCCGGTGCCTCGCCGCCGAGGGCCGCGAGTTCCGCCACCGTGGGGTGGGCGAAGATCTGCCGGGTGGTGACGGTGAGTCCAGCCTCCCGGGCGAGTGCCGAGACCGTGACCGCCTTGAGGGAGTTGCCGCCCAGTGCGAAGAAGTCGTCGTCCACCCCGATGTCGCCGGTGCCCAGCACCCGGGCCCAGATGTCGGCGAGGGCCCGTTCGACGGGTCCGCGGGGCGCGGTCCGCGCGGACGGGGCCTCCGGGGCCGCCTCCGGGGCGGGAAGCGCGGCACGGTCGATCTTGCCCGCCGGGCTGAGCGGCATCCTCTCCAGGACGACGAGCCGGTCGGGCACCATCGCCCGGGACACCTCGCCCCGCAGGAACGTCCGAACCTCGGCGGGGTCGGGCGCGTCGCCGGCGACATGGCCGACGAGGAACTCCTCGCCCGCCGCGTCCCGGTGGACGGTGACGGCGGCCAGCCGCACGTCCGGGTGGCGGGTCAACGCCTCCTCGATCTCGCCCAGTTCGATGCGGTGGCCGCGGATCTTGACCTGGTGGTCGTCCCGGCCCAGGAAGCGGATACGGCCGTCCGCCCGCCGCGCGGCCAGGTCACCGGTGCGGTACAGCCGGGTGCCGGGGGCGCCGAACGGGTCGGGCACGAACTGCCGCGCGGTCAGCCCGGCGCGCCCCAGATATCCGCGGGCCACGCCCGCGCCCCCGAGGTAGAGCTCGCCCGGCACGCCGATCGGCACCGGGCGCATGGCCTCGTCGAGGACGTGGGCGGAGGTGTTGGGCAGGGGGAGCCCGATGGTCACCTCGTCCTGGGCGGGGTCGACGTCGTCCCAGGTGGACCAGACGGTGGCCTCGGTCGGGCCGTAGACGTTGACCAGCCGGGGCAGGCCCGTACGCAGCTCGCCGGCCAGGGCGTGCGGCAGCGCCTCGCCGCCGACGAGGCCGACCTCGACGCCGTCCGCCGCGCCGAACCCGGCGGCCAGCAGCAGCCGCCACCCGGACGGGGTGGCCTGCACATGGCTGACCCGGTGCGTGTGGATCAGGGCCCGCTGGGCGGCGGCGTCCCAGCGTCCCTCCTCCGGGACCACCACGACCCGGCCGCCCGTGGTGAGCGGCACGAACATCTCCACGGTGGAGATGTCGAAGGACAGGGCGGTCAGTCCCAGCCACGTCTGCGGGCCGGTGGGCTCCAGCACGTGCGTCATGGCGGCCGTCAGGTGGGCCAGCGCCGCATGGGTGACCTCGACGCCCTTGGGACGGCCGGTGGAGCCGGAGGTGTACAGGACGTAGGCCACGTCGTCGCGGCCGGGACCGTCGCCGGTGCTCCCCGCCGCTTCCGCGGACGAGGGCTCCGGATGTGCCGGGTCGTCAGCGGTACCGACGCGGACGACGGTCACCCCGTCCGGGACGGACGGCGCGGGGGGTTCCTCGCTCGCGAGGAGGACCCGTACCCCGGAGTCCGACAGCACGAAGGCGGCCCGGGCGTCGGGGTACTCGGGGTCCAGCGGGACGTAGGCGCCGCCGGCCCGCCACACCGCGAGCACCGCGGCGATCATCGTCGCCGAGCGGTCCAGCCGCAGGCCCACCCGGTCACCCGGCCGTACCCCGGCGGCCCGCAGTCGCCGCGCCAGCCGCGTGGCCTCCTCGTCCAGGCGGGTGTACGTCCACTCCCGCGCGTCGTACACCACCGCCGCCGCGTGCGGCGTGCGCGTGCGCTGCTCCTCGATCATCGCGGGCACGGTCGTGGCGGCGGGGAACGCGTGCGTGGTGTCGTTCCAGCGGCGTACGACGGTGTCGTGGGCGGCGTCCGGAAGGATCGCCAACTCGCCGACCCGGGTGCCCGGTCGCTCCACGAAGGCGTCGAGCAGGCGGCCGAACGACGCCAGCAGACGCTCCGCGTCACCGGAGTCGACCCGGAGGTCGTCGTGGAGGAGCTGGAGGACGGCCCCCGCCGGGCCGGTACGGATGGTCAGCATCAGCGGATAGCCGCTGCTCTGGTGCACGGGGCCCATGCGCAGCGACAGCCCGCCCATATCGGCGCGCTCGGCCACCGCCAGGTTCTGCAGGACCAGGATGCTGTCGAACAGCTTCTTGTCGCCCGGCACGTCCGACCAGTCGTGGATGTCGGTCAGCGCGGTGTGCTCGACGTCGCGCAGCCCGGCCGACTGCCCGGCCAGGCGGCCCAGCCAGTCGTCGAGCCGGTCGTCGTCCTCCCAGCGCACGCGCACCGGAAGGGTGTTGGAGAGCAGCCCCACGATCTGCTCCACCTGCGGAAGGTCGACCGAACGCCCGGAGACGGTCAGTCCGAAGAGCACGTCACGGCTCCGGCTCCAGCGGCCCAACAGCAGGGCCCAGGCACCCTGGAACACGGTCCCGAGGGTGCACCCCCGCTCACGGGCGAGCCGCGACAGCGCCTCCGTCAGCTCCGGGGTCAGGGGGAGTTCGACCGTGCGGGCCGCTCCGGCGGGTGTGTCCGGGGACGCCGGTCGCACCACCGGGAGCGAGGTGGGCTCGACGAAACCGGCCAGGGCGTCGCGCCAGTACCGCTCGACGGCACGCGGGTCCTGTTCCGCCAGCCACTCCACGTAGGCGCGATGGGACACCGGTGCGGGCAGCTCGCGTGCGGGGCGCCCCGCCGTGCGGCGCGCGGTGGCGGTCGCGAAGACCTCGTTGAGAAGCGGACCGACGCTCCAGCCGTCGGCCAGGATGTGATGGTTGTGCCACACGAGGTGGTGGCGGTCGGGTCCGGTGCGGATGAGATGGAACCGCTGGGGCGGAACCCGGAACAGGTCGAAACCCGCGTCGCGTTCCTCGGCGAGCAGTGCCTCCAGGCGCCCCGGGATCTCGTCCGCCGGGAGCTGGGACCAGTCCAGGACGGTGAAGTCGGCCCGCACCTGGCGGTGCACGATCTGGAGCGGGCGCTCCAGGCCCTCCCAGCGGAAGGAGCAGCGCAGCGCGTCGTGCCGGTCCAGGACGTGCTGCCAGGCGGCGATCAGGCCGTCCTGGTCGAGGTCGCCCTCGATCTCCCAGCGGTACTGGGTGAAGTAGGAGTCCCCGCCGCCGTCGTGGAGGCTGTGGAACAGCATGCCCGCCTGGAGCGGGGTGCAGGGATAGATGTCCTGGACGTCCTCGGCGGAGAGCCCGGACAGGACCCGCTCCAGTCCCTCCCGGTCGAGACCGGCCAGCGGGAAGTCGCCCGGGTCCACGCCGCCGGCCGCCGCCCCGTCGTCCGACGCGACGGCGACGGCCGCCAGTTCGGACAGGGTCTGATGGGCGAAGACCTGGCGCGCGGTGAACACGTACCCCGCCTCCCGGGCCCGCGACACGAGGAACACGGCGGTCACCGAGTCGCCGCCCAGGGTGAAGAAGTTGTCCTGCGCCGCCACCGACGGGACGTCGAGCAGCCGGCTCCAGATGCCGGCCAGGACCCGCTCGGCCCCGGCGGCGGGCGGCCTGCGCTCCGCGGGAGCCTCGTTGCGCGGGGCGGGCAGACGACGGCGGTCGACCTTGCCGTTCGGCGACAGCGGCAGGCTCTCCAGCGGCACGAAGACGGCGGGCACCATCGCCACGGGCAGGGCGGCCGTGAGGTGGCGCTTCAGCGCGTCCTCCGTGACGTCCCCGACGACGTAACCGACGAGCCGGTCCCCGGCGGGACTGCGGTCCACCACGACCACGGCGTGCGCCACGTCCGGGTGCGCGGTCAACCGGGCCTCGATCTCGCCGAGTTCGATGCGGTGGCCGCGGATCTTGACCTGGTGGTCGTCGCGGCCGAAGAAGCGGATACGGCCGTCGGGGCGTCGCGCGCCCACGTCGCCCGAGCGGTACAGGCGCGCCCCGGGCGGTCCGAACGGGTCCGGCACGAAGGCGCCCGCCGTCAGCCCCGGCCGCGCGTGGTAACCGCGTCCGACCCCGGGCCCGCCCACGTACAGCTCACCCGGGACGCCGACGGGCACCGGGCGCATCGCGGCGTCGAGGACATGGACGGCGACCTGGTCGACGCCGGTGCCGACGGTGATGTCCGCGGCCGGGTCGGTGACGTCGTCGTACGTGGCCCACACCGTGGACTCGGTGGGCCCGTAGCAGTTGAGGACGCGTCCGGCCGCCAGGCGGAGTTCCGCGGCGAGCGCGGGCGGCAGCGACTCACCGCCGGTCATGGCGACCGCCAGCCGCGGCAGCCGCTGGGTCGAGGCGAGCAGGACCCGCCAGCCCGACGGGGTCGCCTGCACATGGGTGATCCCGTGCTCCCGGGCCGTGGCGACCGCGGCGTCACCGTCCTGCGCGGCCCCCTCCGGAGCCAGGACCACCCGGCCGCCGGTGGTGAGCGGCAGGAACATCTCGACCAGCGCGATGTCGAACCCGATGCCGGTCAGGCCGAGCCACACGTCGTCCGCGCCGGCATCGAGCCGACGCGCGGTGCCGCGGAGGAAGTTGACGAGCCCCCGGTGCTCGATCGCCACGGCCTTGGGGCGGCCGGTGGAGCCCGAGGTGTACATCAGATAGGCGAGGTCGTCGGCGCGCGGCGCGTCGTGGTCCCGCGGCGCGGGCACGGTGCCGGTGGCGAGGTCCTCGGAGCCGGGGCCGACGTGCAGCGACGGAACCGCGCCGAACAGCGCGCCCCGCCCCGGTTCGGTGACCACGAGCGTGGCCCCCGCGTCCTCCACCATGGTCCGCAGGCGTTCCTCGGGGTGATCCAGAGGCAGGGGCAGGAAGGCGCAGCCGGCCTTCCACACCCCGAGCAGCGTGGCCACCAGCCGCTCGGAGCGGGGCAGATGGATCCCCACCAGCGCGCCGGGTCCCGGCACGGCCGCGCGGAGCCGTGCAGCGGTACGGTCCGACAGCTCGTCCAGTTCCCGGTAGGTGAGGCGGGTTCCGCCCGCGGTGACCGCGGTGGCGTCGGGCGTGGCGGCGGCGACGGCCGCGAAGAGGTCCAGCACGGTGCCGTCGGGCGTCGCGGCTCCGGAGCCCAGGGAGTCCTCGACCACACGGGCGAGCTCATCGTCGGCGAGCAGCTCCACCTGGCCGACGGTGGTGTCGGGCGCGGCCACCGCGCGGCTCAGCACCTCGACCAGCGAGTCCAGCATCCGTTCCACCGTCGCCGGCTCGAACAGCGTGCTCTCACCCACCAGGTCGAGCCGGACCCCCTCGTCGAGGTTCGCCGCGACCAACGACAGGTCCACCTTCGCGGACGCCATGCCGATGCGCTCGCGCTCGACCGTGACACCGGGCAGGTCCCACACGTGCTCACGCGACTCGATGCACTGGTACATGACCTGCGACAGCGGATTGCGGGAGGCGTCCCGGGGATGCCCGGAGTCCGCGACCAACTGCTCGAAGGTGACGTCCTGGTGTTCCAGGGCCCCGAGAACCACCGCGTTCATGCGCCGCACCAGCGTGGCGAAGCCGGGGTCGTCGCTGACGTCCACGGCCAGCGGCAGGGTGTTCGCCATCATGCCGATGAGCGGTTCGGTGTCACCGACGACCCGGCCCGAGACCGGCGTCAGCACCGAGAAGCGGTCCTGTCCACCGCTCCAGCGGTGCAGATAGCCCGCGAAGACCGACAGCAGGGCGGTGAAGAGGGTGACGTTGTGCCGCCGGGCGAAGTCCCGCAGCGCCGCACTGACCTCGGGGGACAGCAGCCGGCGGGCGCCGTGCCCCCAGAACGACGGGGTGGGGGGACGCACATGGTCGGTGGGCAGTTCCAGGACCGGCGGCACCCCGTCCAGCGCCGCACGCCAGTAGGCGAGCTGCCGCTCCAGCAGGTCACCGGAGAGCCGCTCCGACTGCCAGTGCGCGTAGTCCCGGTACGACACCGGAAGCTCCGGCAACACCTTCGCGAGGTCGGTGACCCCCCGCGCGGACGCCGCGTACAGGGCGCCGAACTCGCGGCCCAGCACACCGCACGACCATTCGTCGGCGACGCAGTGGTGCATGTTCAGCACCAGGACGTGAGTGCTGTCGTCGCAGGTGACCAGGACGGCCCGGAAGACGGGGCCGCGTTCCAGGTCGAAGGGCCCCGCGATCTCCTCCTCGGCCACCCGCACGGCCGCCGCCGACCGCGCGACCGGGGGAAGATGCGACAGGTCGACCGTGCGCAGCGCGGCCGGGGCGGGCGGCAGCGGGACCTGACGGGGCGGGCTGTCGTCCCGGAACACCATGCGCAGCGTCTCGTGCCGCTCCACCAGGGCGTCAAGCGCCCGGCGGACCGCGTCGCGGTCCAGCGCCCCGGTCAGGCGCAGGACGCGGTGGACGCTGAAGGTGGAGTTGTCGGACAACAGGCGGTCCGCGACCCACAGGTTGTGCTGGACGGGCGCCAACGGGGCGCCCTCGGTGCCAGGACGGCGCGGTACGGCGCTCGGGGCACCCACGGGCGCCGCAGCGGTTCGAGACCTCCCGAGCAGCCGCTGCTTGAGCAACTCACGCTTCTCGGCGGTCAGTTCCCTCTTCATCGCAGCCGGCTCTTCCACCCCGGCGGCTTCTCCGGTCCACGTCGTCATGGCAGTTCGGTCACCGCGCCTGGCGGAGGCTGAGCGGCCGCATGTCGGTCCAGACCCGCTCGACGTGGTCGAGGCAGTCCTCCTTGGTGCCGGAGGTGCCCTCGTCGAACCACCCGTCGGGCAGGTCCCGTCCCTCGGGCCAGATCGAATACTGCTCCTCGCCGTTCACCACCACGCGATACGTCTGAGCCACCATGTCCTCACCTCTCGAAAAGTCATTGCGGACGTACGATCGGACGACCGGCATCGTCACGGGCCGGCCCGGAGCCCGCCGTACCGGATCGGCCGGGCGGGTCCGCGTTGCAGAACGGGCTGGTCGAGCCGGAGCGGCCGACCGCCCGGGGCGCTACGAAGCCAGGCGGCGCACCGCCACGAGGGCGAGCGCGTCGGCGTTCCGCTCCCGGAACAGGTCGCGGACCGTGATCCGCACACCCAGCCGCGAGCTGATGAGGGACACCGCGCGGGCGGCCGTCAGCGAGTCACCACCGATGTCCAGGAACCCACTGCCGGTGTCGGGCACCTCCGTCGCGCCCAGCACCTCCTGGAAGACCACGGCGATCTTCCCGGCGATCTCCTGGGCCTCCTGTGTCGTGATTTCCACCGTCACCCTCTGCTCCCTTCAAGGCCGAATCATTCGGGATTCCGTGATTCTGCGATGCGGTGATTCCGCGATTCCGCGGTATTGCGACCGAGGCCATTTCCGTGCCCTCGACGCTTCCTCACTGTGACCGCGATACGGACGCCGGCTCCAGCCCCGCCCCCGCTCATCAACCTGCACGGCATGAAAGTGAGTGGGCGACATACGGCACCCGAGGAGCCGGTGGGAGACACCCTGACCAGCGACAAAAGGGCGTGAGGGTGCTTGCTCGGCCAGGTGGAGATCTTCCCGGAGTTGTCACGGAAATCCGCCTCTACCGAAACTGAATTTCTGCTGGAATGCTCGTTCACCGCCGCCCAGGATCCTCTGGAACGGGCTCACGTCGGTCATGCACGGGCCGATTCCCACGGCCGGTATCGAATTTCTCGTGCGCTCGCCCGGCGAGCCGCGGGAAAGCCGCGACAGCAGAAGGCGCCCACCCCGAAAGGCGACAGCCATGTTCCGAACCATGCTCAAGTCGAAGATCCACCGGGCCACGATCACCCAGTGCGATCTGAACTACGTCGGATCCCTGACCCTCGACGCCGACCTCATGGACGCCGCCGACCTGCTCCCCGGCGAGCTGATCCACCTCGTGGACATCAACAACGGCAGCCGGTTCGAGACCTACGTGATCGAGGGCCCCCGGGGCAGCGGCATCATCGGCGTCAACGGCGCCGCGGCCCGCCTCGTCCAGAACGGCGACCTCGTGATCATCATCGCCTACGCGGCGGTACCGGCCGCCGACGCGGCGAAGGTCGAGCCCAGGGTCGTCTTCGTCAACGAGCGCAACGAGATCATCGACGAGGGCACGGCCCTCAGCACAGCCCCTGGCGGCCGCGGCCTGCTCGACGGCAGCGAGACGCACGCGGTCTGACCGAAGGCGGACTCGGGTGACGGATGGTGAAGAGGTACGACCCGTACCTCTTCACCATCCGTCACCGCACACGCCACCGGCGTCGTCGGCTCGGCCAGGGCGGCTCGGCCGGCGCGCTCGCCGTCGGCGTGGCTACCGGTAAGCCGACCGGCGCCCCGGTGAGTAACTTCGCGGCCTTGAGGCTAAGGGCTGTCCCGTAATCCCCGGCGGGCGCACGACGACAGCTACGGCACCTCGCAGCGTTGTCGGGCTCGCCCGAATACGCCCAGTATGAGGACGACCCTCCGCCTTGCGATGCACCGCATCTGACGCCGCGCGCTGATCCACCAGGGATTACGGGACAGCCCTTAGTCCTCCGCCGCCACCCGCAGCCGCCCGAACTCCTCCGCCATCGTCGCCGCCGTCCAGTGCGCGTTCAGCCCGCTGGGGTTCGGCAGCACCCACACGCGCGTGTCCCCGATCGTCCGCTCCTGCGGACCGACTTGGGCCCCGCGGTCGGCGAAGGCGGCCCGGTAGGCCGTGACGCCCACCACCGCCAGCCACCTCGGCCGGACCCGCGTCACCTTGGCCGTCAGCAGGCGCCCGCCCTCGGCGTACTCCTCGGCCGTCAGCTCGTCGGCCCGCGCGGTCGCCCGCGCCACCACGTTCGTGATGCCCAGCCCGTACGACAGCAACTCGCCCTGTTCCGCGGGCTTCAGCAGCCTCGGGGTGAAGCCGGACAGGTGCAGGACCGGCCAGAAGCGGTTGCCGGGTCGGGCGAAGTGGTGACCGGTGGCCGCCGTCATCAGGCCGGGGTTGATCCCGCAGAACAGGACGTGGAGGCCGTCCGCGAGCACGTCGGGGACGAGACGGTCGCGGGCGGCCTCCAGTTCCGCCGCGGTGAAGCGGGGGGAACGGCCGGTCAGAGGATCGCTCCGGGGGTGTATCCGGCGGCCTCGGGGTGCTGCTTGACGATCTCCTCGATCCGGCCGACGACGACACCGACCTGGGCGGCGGCCGCGCCCGTGAAGGACAGCTTGTCGGCCATCAGGGCGGCGAGCTGCCCACGGTCCAGCGGCAGCCGTTCGTCGGCGGTGAGCTTGTCGAGCAGGTCGTTGCGCTCGGCACCCTGCTCACGCATCGCGAGCGCGGTGGCGACGGCGTTCTCCTTGATCGCCTCGTGGGCGACCTCACGGCCGACACCCGCGCGCACCGCGCCCATCAGCACCTTGGTGGTGGCCAGGAAGGGGAGGTAGCGGTCCAGTTCCCGGGCGATGACGGCCGGGAAGGCGCCGAACTCGTCGAGGACCGTCAGGAACGTCTCCAGCAGACCGTCGAGCGCGAAGAAGGCGTCCGGCAGGGCCACCCGGCGCACCACCGAGCAGGACACGTCGCCCTCGTTCCACTGGTCGCCCGCCAGCTCGCCGGTCATCGAGGCGTAGCCCCGCAGGATGACCATGAGGCCGTTGACGCGCTCGCAGGACCGCGTGTTCATCTTGTGCGGCATCGCCGAGGACCCGACCTGGCCGGGCTTGAAGCCCTCGGTGACCAGCTCGTGCCCGGCCATCAGCCGGATCGTCTTGGCGAGGGAGGACGGGGCGGCGGCCAGCTGGACGAGCGCGGTCACGACCTCGTAGTCCAGCGAGCGCGGGTACACCTGGCCGACCGATGTGAACGCCTGCGAGAAGCCGAGGTGCCCCGCGATCCGGTCCTCCAGCTCGGCCAGCTTGGCCGCGTCGCCGCCCAGCAGGTCCAGCATGTCCTGGGCCGTGCCCACCGGGCCCTTGATGCCGCGCAGCGGGTAACGGCCGAGGAGCTCCTCGACGCGGCCGTACGCCACCAGCAGCTCGTCGGCGGCGGTCGCGAAACGCTTGCCGAGGGTGGTGGCCTGTGCGGCCACGTTGTGCGAGCGGCCGGCCATGACCAGCTCGGCGTACTCGCCGGCCAGCCTGCCCAGGCGGGCCAGGACGGCCGTCGTACGGTCCCGCATCAGCTCGAGCGAGAGCCGGATCTGGAGCTGCTCGACGTTCTCCGTCAGGTCCCGGGACGTCATGCCCTTGTGCACGTGCTCGTGCCCGGCGAGGGCGTTGAACTCCTCGATCCGCGCCTTCACGTCGTGCCGGGTGACCTTCTCGCGCTCGGCGATGGAGGCCAGGTCGACGGTGTCGAGAACCCGCTCGTAGTCGGCGATCGCGGCGTCCGGCACCTCGATCCCGAGGTCCTTCTGGGCCCGCAGCACGGCGAGCCAGAGCTGCCGCTCCAGCTTCACCTTCTGCTCGGGCGACCAGAGCGTGGCGAGCTCGGCGGAGGCGTAGCGTCCGGCGAGGACGTTCGGAATGCGGGGCTTGGCGGGCGCGGCTGAAGTCACGTGTACGGAGTTTACCCACCGTCCGCGGTGCTCCGTCACCGTCTACACAGGGTGAGAACGTCCAGGTCAGGGGCTCCGAGTCCGTCGACCCTCGCACAGTCCGTGAGACAAGCGTGAGACGGCGGCGGCCCCGGACTGGTGAACCCATCACCAGCCTGGGCCTTGATCCAGACCCTTCTGATCAAGGAGCCAGACCCATGGAAAACGTACCCACCCCGCGCCAGGAACTCGACGAGACCGCCCGCCGCCACGTCGCCATTGCCCGTCAGCTGCTCGTCGAGACGGATGGGCTCGACTACACCGAACTCAGCGCGCAGGACCTGTGTCGTCTCGTCGGCCGACTGGAGGTCGTCGTCGCCATGCTGATCCTCACCGTCGAAGGCGGCGACCAGTGACCGACCAGGATCACGACCTCACGCGCACGTGGCTGCGCAGACTGTCCCTCGCCGCCGGGATCGCCTTCACCGCCACCGCCGAATACGACCTCGCCCGTACCCTCGGCGCGCACCCGGTCATCGCCGCCATGCTGCCCGTCGCCATCGACGCGTACGTGGTCGCCGCCCTGCGATGGTTCCGCGCACTCGACGTCACCCTGTCGCTCGGGCTGATGTGCGCCGCGCAGGTCGCGGCACACGCCCTGGAGGCGGGCGTCATCACGGTCACCTTCCGTCTCGTGGTGGTCGTCTCGCTGCTCGTCCCCGTGGCGCTGTGGCGTACCCATGCCCTCGCCCGGAGCGAGTCCGAGGTGACCACGCCCGAAGCGCCGCGCAGGCCCGCGCAGGTGGTCACTCCGCCGTCCGCTCTGCCCGACCCGCTGCCGTTCGCCTGGGCCGACGTCACTGCCACTCAGACGACCAGCAAGGTGACCACTTCCCTCCCCGCCGCCACCCCCCGGAGGGTGGTCACCGAGGTGGTCACCCTCACCCCCGCTGAGCTGCGGAAAAGGGCACTCAAGCTGAACCGGGAAGTGGTCACCGCGACCGGACGGAAGGTGACCATCGATCGCCTGCGTTCGGAGTTCGACCTGTCTCGCCGTGAAGCGGCCGAACTGCGGCGCGAGATCGTCGAGGGGAAGCGGTCATGAACACCCCCGACTACACGCCGTCGCGTGACCGCCTCCGGCCGATCGGTATGACCAGCACCGGCCAGCCGATCTACCCGTGGCCGACCACCCCGGCGCCGGTACCTCTGCCCCCGATCAAGGCGTACCCGGTCGGTACGTACGTCGGGCTCGGCTGCCTCGGCGTCGTCGCCCTGGCGATCGTCGGCGCGGTCATCATCGCCATCCTCATCGGCCTGTCCATCGCCTTGGTGGTGCTGGCCATCGCCGTCGTCGCCCTGACCATCTGCGTCCTGGTGCTGCGCTCGATGTGGCGCGACCACCTCGCGGGCCGCTGACGTCCGGCCCTCCTGTCCTGCACGGCCTCCATGACCGTGCAGGTGCGGAGGGGCCGGACAGCCCGGCCCGCCACCCGAGAGGAACCACATGGCCGAGATCACCGACCGGATGCGCCGCCAGGCCGACGCCAACCGGGAGGCCGCCGTCTGGGCCCGCGCCCACGGCAACGAGCAGCGGGCCAAGCAGTTGGAGGACCGGGCTGACGAATTGGAGTCCGGCCGGGTCACCGACGTCACCGACAAGGTCAGCGCCCTCATCAGGGCCCTCGGCCCCTCCGGTCGCCGCCGCTGATGGCCGACGACGACCTGAGCTTCTCCGACTTCACGGTGGGCGAACAGCTCCGTATCGGCGCCCTCACGGCGCGGATGGCGAAGCGCGGCCTGGCCGACGACGGCACCGGCAACGTCGACATCAGCGATTTGCAGCGCCGCATCGAGCGGATCGAGGACGGCGCCCGCCGTCGTAAGAAGACCCGCATGTAGCTACACCCCGGGTCGGCCGTCACCTTGGCCGGACGTCGGCCGACCCGGGCCTCCCAACCCCCAGCAAGAGGCAGGGAGCCCTCAGCATGACCGAGAACGTGACCCAGCTCCACAAGACCCCGCCGCCCGGCATGTCCACGGACACCCTCACCGAGACGGTCATCGACGTCATCCACGACGCCGAGCCACAGCCTGTCGACCCGCCCAGCCCGGCTCCTGAACCTGGTAGCTGGCTCGCCGAACGGAAGGCCTACCTTGCCGACGCCCCGCCCGTCGTACCCGCCGCCTTCCGCCGCTGGGACACCTTCAAGGACGCCACCCGCTGGACCGTCTCCTACTACGCCCACGTCAGCGCCTTCCACACCGTCAGGGCGCCCGCCTACCTCGCCCGCCTGCTGCTGCGCTCCCCCCGCGGTGCTGGCCGGCTGATCGTCCGCTGGGGAAAGTGGGTCGCCGACACCGAAGCCCGGCCCGTCGAGGCCAAGGCCGCCGCCATGGCGGACATCGAGGCGTGGATGGCCCTGTCCCGGGAGCACTCCCGCCGGGTCCGGCCCAGGCGCATCGCCTCCCTGGCCGTCGCCGCCACCACCAGCATCACCACCCTGACCGCCGCGTTCCTGGTGCCCGGCTGGACCCTCACGGCAGCCGTCGCCGCCGCAGCACTCGCCGGGCTGAACGGGAAGAAGGGCGGCGACAAGCCCCTGGTCACCCGCTACGTCGCCAAGAACGTGATGCGCCGCCTCGACTCCACCGAGGTGTTCGACGCGCTCGCCGCGATCGGTATCGAGGGCAAGAAGGGCCGCAAGGGTGTGGAGTTCGTCTCCGAGGTCATGCGCGACGGCCCCGGCTGGCGCGCCGAGATCGACCTCCCGCCCGGCGTCGAGGCCACCGCCGTCCTGGAGAAGCGGGCCGCGCTCGCCGCCGCCATGCGCCGCCCCATCAGCACGGTGTGGCCCGAAGCCGACCGCACCGCCCACCCCGGCCGCCTCGTCCTGTGGGTTGCCCAGCGGGACCCGGCGAAGACGGGCCGCAAGCTGTGGCCGCTCATGAAGTCCGGCCAGGCTGACGTGTACGAGCCGCTGCCCTTTGGGTTCGACCCTCGCGGCAACCTCATCACCATCACCCTGATGTACTCCAACCTGCTGGTCGGAGGCATCCCCGGCTCCGGTAAGACCTCGTGCGCCTTGGCGATCGTCCTCGGCGTCGCCCTCGACCTCACCGCGGAACTCTGGATCTACGAGCTCAAGGGGTCCGGAGACCTCGACTCCGTCAAGCCCATCTGCCACTGCTACGTATCTGGCGACGAAGACGAAGACCTGGAGGCCGCGCTCAACGGGATGCGCTCGGGGATCGCCGAGTACCAGCGGCGCGCCGCGTTCATCCGCTCCCTGCCCGCTTCCGAGGTCCCCGAAGGCCGCAAGGTCACCCGCGCGCTCGCCGAGAAGTACCCCGAGCAGAACCTCGGACCGCGTGTCATCGTCATCGACGAGGTGCAGGAACTGTTCACCCACGCCGAGTACAAGGAGGAAGCCGCCGCCCTGGCCACCCGCCTCATCAAGAAGGCCCGCGCCTACGGGATCATCCTCATCCTGCTCACCCAGAACCCCGACGCACCGTCCCTGCCCACCTCGGTCTCTTCGTCGGTCGGCACCCGCCTGTGCCTGGCGGTCATGGACTGGCGGGCCAACAACAACGTCCTGGGCACCAGCGCCTATGAGCGGGGCCTGCGCGCCACAGACATCAGCGTCGACGAGCAGGGCACCGGCATCCTCGCCCGTGGCCGCGAAGGCATCACCGTGCGCGCCGCGTTCATCAAGCAGACCGAGGCCGAGGACATCGCCAAGCGCGCCCTCGCGCTGCGTACGGCGACCGGCACCCTGTCCGGGCAGTCCGTCGGCCAGCAGATCGAGACACTGGACGTCGAGACGGTCGTCGATCACCTGCGCGCCGTGTGGCCGGACGGAGTCGAGACGGTCCACTCCCACCGCCTCGTCGAAGCCCTCGCCCGCCTTCGGCACGACCTGTACGGACCGTGGACGGATCTGGACACCGTCGCCTCGTCTACCGCACTCAGCGCCGCCCTGAAGCCCTTCAAGATCTCCACCAAGCAGATCACCATCAGGGAGTGCTGCGGTGGCGCCAAGGGCCTCCGCTACACCGACCTCCCGGACACCGAGGACGTTGAGTAGGGCCCCTCCAGCCGGTTTCGGGGAGGGGTTGAGGTTTCACCCCGGCCCGAAGCTGGTTTCGCCCTCGATATCGGGCCTGAGCTGGGAAGTTTCGGGTTTCGTAGGCATCCCTATAGGGCGGAAACCCTGCCCTATGGCGGCCTCGCCGTACCTGCCCAGCCCGAAGTCACACGGCCCCCGCCTTGCCGAGGCGGGGGCCTTTCGCGACTGCCTACTTCTGCTCGGGACACTCCGTCGGCTGGCCCGGCACGGTGATGTGGCGAGGGGCGACGCTCTCGCCACTCGCGTTCGCAGCGCCGAGGCTTACGGGGAGGCCGCAGTCCTTGCAGAAGGTGACGCCGTCGGGCTCCTTGACCATGATCTCTGCCTTCCTAGTTAAGCTTGCTCTCGTCCCATAGGCCAGCACAGGGCGCCTGGACAGGAGACTGCCCCAACTTTTCTCAGCGTGTCGTGGGCGGGGCCCTCTCGATCCGGCCAGGTGCGCTGACGACTCACGTTTCAGCGGGCTGCGGCCCCATCTTGTGGGCGAGTCGGGCGGCCGTCTCCGGGGACACCAACTCCACCTTGCGACGGAAGGCGCCCTTGACGACGAAGAAGCCAGAGAACTTTCCTTGTGCTCCGATCTCCCGACACTCGTAGAGGCCGTTTCCGGCGAGCGCCCATCCATAAGGGGGGCCGCTGCGGTCGAGGAAGGTGCGCGCGTACACGTACTTCTTGTTCGTTCCTCGGATCTTGGCGACCCAACCGATCGGACTGTCGCTGAAAACTCGTTGCGGCGTGATCGACACCATGGGAAACACCGTGGCGGGGTCCGCGGTGGCGATGTTGACGGGAATGTCCAGGGCCGCTGCGGATGCGGCCTTTTGCTCAGGGGTGGCGTGGCGCGCGCAGACTTCCGGGTGCGGGCCGATGCCGTGCCAGACCATGAGCGGGTGGCGGCAGCGGGTTCCCTTCTTCGTCGTGACCGTGCACTGACTCATGCTGTCCTCTGATTCTCACGTCGTACCTGATCAGCGACTGTTTCAGCAGGACAGTACATGGTGCCTCGGGAGGCCAGCAGCCCCTGTCAGCGGGCCGTGCTGGTCTCGGTTGCGTCTGGCATTGCATCAGACGCTGGCTAGTTCCCGGTGATCTCGTTAATCCCCTTCACCACAGTGTCCAGGTGATCGTTGCCGATGGACATCTCCGCGGACATCAGGTCGAACGACGCTTGGTCCTCGCTGGCCGCACCCACCGTGCACGCTGACGCGGACTTGCCGGGGTGGTCGAGCGCGAGCTTCCAACGCTTGGCCAGCGTCTCGTCTGGCATCGGTTCGTCTCCCTCCGCCTGCGCAAAGCCCCGGAGCACCGCTAGCCCGAGGCTTCGACGCCGCAGCGCCGGTCTACAGGCTGTCGAGGATCTGCGCGCGGCGCTGCGCGTACTCCTGCTCGGAGACGAGCCCTTGGCCGCGCAGCTGGTCGAGCGTCGCCAGACGGCTCGCCACATCCTGGCCGGCCGCCGGGGCCGGGGATACTGCCGGGGCCGCGGCCGGTGCGCCGGGGGCTGTGCCCTGTGCGATGTGGCGGCGGAGATCGTCGGCCAGTGCCTTGCCCTGGTCCTTGGGCATGTTCTTGATGTCCGCCCGGTTGCCCGAGGTGTACACCGTGAGCGTGCCCATCATGATGCCGCCCTGCCACTGCACCGAGGACACCTTGCCGTACGGGAAGTCCTCGACCTTCTGCGACATGATCCCGTTCTTGTAGAAGATCAGCCGCAGGTTGGTCATCGCGACCAGACCGGCGCCCCCGCCGTACTGCCCGGTCGCGAGCATCTCGACCGTCTCGCCCTCCCACAGCACCTCGGGCAGCCTCTGGATCTCTCGCTTCGACCCCAAGGTGCTGCTCAGCTTCGCAGCAGCCGCATCGATGTCCGGCCGAACATTGAACGTCGCCATGACGTCCCCCCTCCTGAAATGAATGTCCGGATCGTATCGACGCGTCCATAGCTGCGCAGCACCATCGACGAAGCCTGTCAGCACATGCTGGCGGTGCAGGCGGATTCGGGAAGTCGCGGACCAACCAGCAGCCGACACAGGTCCTGTGGAACCGGGAAGCCGGTGCGGCACCGTCCCCTTCGCAGTCTCACTACTGCTTGCCGACCTCCGGCCACGGTCGTACATTCCCGCTCCACGCCGTCCAATCGCACGGAAAGGGAGCGGGGATGAGCGAATCGTTCGAGGAACTGGAAGACCGGTACAGGACCGCGCTGAACCGGATGAGCAAGGCCTATCAGGTGTTGCATGAGGCGATGGGGGACCCCAAGCCGCTTGCTCCTGGAGAAGAGCCTCCGGTCCTGACGAAGGCGCATCGTGACGCACAGACCGAGGCAATGAAGGCGTTTCAGGAGTACGTGCCGGTACGGGATCTGTACTGGGCCACTCGGTGGGGGCGAGAGGGGAACCCGCCGAAGTCCTGACTACACCGAGCCCGTCGGGCATCTCGATCGGTAGGTACAGGAGGAGCGGCCCCCGGACGGGCCGCTCTCCTGCATCAGGCGGCCTTGAGAGGGTCGAAGCCCGAGCGCAGCAGGGTGTGAACCCGGGCGTCCCGCACCCGCGCCTCGGGGTGCTTGGGGCCGAAGGCGTTCGCCATGACCTGGGTCACGGCGTACATCGTGAGAGTGTCCGCCGGGAGCGGCGTCCACGCGGTGCCACTGATCCGCAGTACGCCGGCACTCCCGTAGCCGGAGTCATAGAGGTCGACCACCTCGTCCCCGGCGGGCAGGCCCAACTCCTCCATACGGGCGTACACCGCGCCGATGGAGCCGTTGTGGCGACGCACTGCGGAGATCAGCCTAGACAGCGCCTCGGCGGCATCCTGGCACGCCCTACCCACCATCTCCGCAGAGTCGGCCAGTTCACCGCTCAGCTTCTTCAGCTCCGGTAGGTGCGAACGCTCGGCAGCCTTGCGGGCCTTGAGTGCTTCGGCCTGCGCCGCCTTGCGTTCCTTCAGCTCGGTGAGGCGTCCGACCTCCAGCCGGATGGCGTCGGCGGTCTCCTCGCGGTTGGCCATCTTCAAGCGGTCGCCCCGCTCCCGCATCCCGGCCACGCGGGCCTCGGCCTGCTCGATGTCCTGATTGGTGATCACGTGTGCTCCTTCAGGCGATGGACCGGCGAGAGAACTCCTGCCGGGCTGCCGGGTCGGCGTGCAGTTGCTCCGCCAGCCCAGGGGCTGCGAGAGCGAGCAGTGAGCCTGCCTCGGCGATGGCACGGCGGGCGACAGGGTCGCCGGCAAGTGCAGCGTCCTGGTGCTCCGTGAGGACACGGAGGTAGGCGCGGGAAGCCCCGAGAGCAAGAGCATGAGGCGACGTCTCGTACTGTGCGCGGAAGTCCGGGCTGACGCTCGACTCGTTCACGGTCATTCCTCCGTTCCCTCGGGCGGCGGATAGGCGTACCCAGCCGTAAGGGAGTCCGCTTCGCGTAGCAGCTCGCCAGACACCGGCGGAGCCCACACGGACTCGCCGTCCCACAGATACGCTCCGCCAACAATCGTCTTGTTGCCCGGGTCGTTCGGCACGACGACCCATCGTTCAACTGCCATGGCGCTCCTCAGAAGTACGAGATGACGATCGCGATACCGTCGCCGCCGGTGCCCCCGGCACCGGAGTTATTGCCGTTCAGCGACGCGCCTCCCCCACCACCGGCTGCTCCGTACGAAGCCCCGTTGGCGCCAGCCTGAGCTGCAGTCGCAACGGAGGCGGCGCGACCTCCGCCGCCTCCACCCGGGAGACCAGAGTTCACGGCTTGGTTGGTCGGGGTGGTGGGGTTCGTGGTATCGACGACACCCGCGTTGCCGTTCTGATTGGCCTGGTTACCGCCGCCGGTACCGCCGTTGCCCGGGACGTCGGCACTGGTGATGCCGCCACCAGATCCGCCGCCGGCAGCTCCCGCTACGCCAGGGTTACCGGTGTTGCCGACACCGCCGGTCGTCGAGGCGGCGCCGCCGGTGCCGCCCGCCGAGGTGGCCACACCTGCCGCGCCACCCGTACCCGTGGAGGTCGTACCGCCGGACCCCGCACCGGCCGTTCCGACACGGGCGAACGCACCGAACCTCGAGACACCGCCCGCGACTCCGGCGCTTCCGTTCGTGTCGTTGGCGGTGACCGCCGCGCCGCCGGTACCGCCCGCGCCGATGGTGACGCTGACCGAGGACGTCAAGACGCTGGCCGGGAACGTCTTGTGGAAGTAGTTACCGCCAGCACCTCCGCCTCCGCCGCACCGAACAGAGCCTGCAGCGCCACGACGACCGGACCCGCCACCACCACCCATCATCAGGACGGTGACCGCCACAGCGCCGGTCGGCCTGTTCCAGGTTCCGGAAGCCGTGAAGGTCTGGATATCCAGGATCCTGGCGACGAGGTTGCCGCCGACCGTGGCACCGGCGGGTAGGTAACCAGGCGCGTTGCAGAGGGGCATGGGTCACCACTCCGTCACACGGGCGTTGCCCGTTGCCGATGCCCACACACCGGTCACGATTCCG
The DNA here is from genome assembly GCF_055565975.1 of Streptomyces sp. NPDC028289. NCBI lineage: Bacteria > Bacillati > Actinomycetota > Actinomycetes > Kitasatosporales > Streptomycetaceae > Streptomyces > Streptomyces sp. NPDC028289. The sequence goes on from NZ_JBVHTI010000008.1 coordinate 248,620, forward strand.
GAGTACACGGGCTGCGGGAATTCGTAGTACGCACCCGCTGCCAACTGAATTGTGTGGCTCGTACTGCTGGCGCCACCTCCGTACTTCAGGTAGAGCACAGCAGTCGAATCGTTATAGACCGTCCACCCCTTGGCTTGACCGGCTGCATTGATCAGCGTCACGCTGCTCGCCGACGCGGCCACGTTTGCCAGCGTCGCCGACTGAGGACCCATAGCCGTCACATTCGCCTCGCTTCCGACGGGCCTACGGAGGGGATGGCGAATGTCCGAGGCAAGATGCTTTCGCCACGGAAATTCTAGCATTGCCGACGCTTCAGACAATGGGGTGCGTAGAACTCAACGCCCCCAAGGGGTTGACAAAGTTACCTCGAAAAGTTTTGACACTACGGGCGCAGGGTCGCAAAAAGTCCATACACCTGAAGACGCAATAGCGATTCCGACATTTCAGACAAATTTCACACCGCTAGCTTCCCAACTGGAGCGCACGAGCTGTTAAGTCTGTGGAGTCCCGTTCATGGTGGCCTGTTGCTTCGGCGCACGCTTCTTCGGTGCGGGTTTCTCGGACTGCTTCTTCTGTGAAATAGCCCTGCCGCTCATGCGGGCACTGTTTCCGAGGATCTCCCCGATGACCTGCTTCCGGATCTCATCCTGGTGATCTTGTCCGAGCTGCCCGACAAGCCGTTCAGCAGCCAGGTAGTAGCTGTTAAGGACCGGCTGGTCGAAGTACCGGTTCAGCTGACCGATCGCTTCCTTGTACAGGGTGAGGTAGGTCTTGCTGAGGTAGCCGGACAGCAGTGTGCTGAACGCGGCGAGAGCACCGATGAACCAGCGGACCTGTTCCAGGGGTACCCAGGCCCCTCCGACAGCTGCGGCGACCAAAAGAACCATGCCGACGCCCATCGCAATGCGGGAAGACTTGAAGGACTTGTCCGCTTGCTCGGTGACGATGTCGTGGTAGGTCTTGATCTGGTCCTGGTTCAGCTCCATGAGTGTGGTCAGCTCGCTGGCGAGTCTCAGCTTCTCCATGGCTTTCGCGTGAAGTTCACGCTCGTCCGCCATGCGTTGATCGAACGTTTTATTCTGGTTCTTCATGTATGCGCGCTGCGTGATGAACCACGGGATTGCGAAGATACCAATTCCCAAAAGGACGCCGACCGCCACAGTGAGCGCGACTCCTGGATCCGTCTTCGACTGATCAATAAAAGAGGGTTTAAATACAGTCAGCAGGGTTCCGGCGAGAACGATGAAGCCGAGCCCTCCCGACGCTGTACGCTTCATTACCCTCATGATAAGGGCGTATTGCGCTGCTTCTGTTTCCTTTGCTCGGGCGAGCATTGCCCGGTCCAGGATTGCTTGCACTCGTTCCACTTTGCGTTCGGCGTCATCCGCCATGGGTCCCCTCCTGGATCAGGGATGGCAGCGTAACCCCCGTTACTGCTGGTGGCAGGCGTTCTTCAGGTTCCGAATCCGAACCGTGTCCCGGCAGATCGGCGGTCAGAGGCTGGAGACGATGTTGCCCGCCAGGCCGACCACGACACCCACCGCCAGAACGACCGGCCCCCGGTACGAGATCCACCAGCGTTCCTCGGCACCCGCGATGTAGTCCCTCAGCCCGGCGAGCTTGTCATCGATGGTCCGTTCCGTGGCCTTTAGCGCGCCCCTGAAATCCCCTGTCAGGTGGTCGGTGATCCGCTTCTCCAGCGCTTTTAACTCGTCAGGGAGGTTTCGCTGCTGTGCCTCCAGATCGTCGACGCGCTCCTCAAGTGTCTGGTTCGCCCGGCGCAAGGTGAGCGCGACGGACGCCTCGGTGGCGACACCCAGTGATGCGTATACGTTGCCGGGCCGGCGGAGGTAGTCCGACAGGCGTCGGCGGGCACCACGGATGTCGTGAACGGTCCATACGAGTCCGCCGAGTTCGAGAAGGGCGGCGACAACGTTGAGGGTCACTGCGGCGACGGTCACGCCGGGGAGGGTAGACCCGGCACTTCCGTCAGCGCAGTGCCTCGATTGCCTTCACGATCAGGCCTCGTGCCTCGGTGCCATACACGGCCATTCCGCGGAGTTCCTCGAACGCTCTGACATACAGGTCGATCTCGGAAGGCTGGTTGATCCGCATCCGGGCAGACACCAGCTCGACCGAGACGAGCTTGTCGTCGTACACGTGGAACGTCTCCCGAGGCCACTGGGAGCGCATGCGCACGGCCGACGGGATGATTCCGAGGGACACGGTAGGGATCGCACCAGCCGTGAGCAGGTAGCCGAGTTGCGCGGCCATGGAGTCGACGTCGGTCATCTGACAGCGCAAGACGGACTCTTCGACGACCAGGACGAAGCGGCGCCCGGGGTCGTGGATGATCCGCGAGCGTTCGATCCGAGCCCGCGCGGCCTGGGCACTGTCGTCGTCGGCGAGCTGACGGAACCGCGCCGACGCGGAGAGGATACCCGCCGCATAGCCCTCGGTCTGGAGGAGACCGGGAACCAGCGTGGACGAGTACACGCGGAAGAGGTCGGTGGTCCGGAAGAGCTTGCCGGTCTCTTCCTGTAGACGGGTCAGTCCACGTCGAGTCTGGTGGCGCCACTCCCTGTACAGCGACTCGGCGTTCACCGACTGCACGACGATGTCCTGCGCCTGGGACCTCGCACCGGTGGCCGCGCACCACTGCCGGATGTCGTTGGCCGTGGGCGCGGTGACGGCGTTCTCGATGCGGGACGTCTTGGAGTGATGCCAGCCGCACCGGTCCGCCAGCTCGGTGATGGTCAGCCCTGTCTCTTTGCGGAGACCGCGCAACCGCTCGGCGACGGCCTTCCGCGCGGCCTGGGCGGACGAGGACGGGGAGACGGGCATGAGCTGGCGTACCGGCGCTTTCTACTAGTTGATCTCGTACTGGTCGTGGGGGATGGCTCTCGCCCACACCTCATCGAATGCGGTGGCGCACAGCTTGGCGGCGGCCGGGTCGTCGGAGAGTTCCTGGCCAGCGGAGTGCCCGTCGCCGGTGAAGTGGTTCCACCGGACCAGGCGGCCGTCGAAGAGCCAGAAGTCGTTGCCGGGAAGGGCGATGTCGGATGCACGGCGGCGAGGCAGCCACCGCACCAACTCGCCGGCCGCGACGTTCGTGAAGGTCCCCGAGTACTCGAACCGGATGTACTCGCTGACGGGTTCGGACACGATCCGGGCCCGGCGCACGACGACACCGCGGCCGACGGTCTCCTGCATCAGGTCGAGCCACGGCCGCCACCACGAGACGCGGTCGGCCGGGTCATGGCGGAAGCCCTGCCGCCACGCCTCGAACTGGTCCCGCTCCTTGTCGACCGCGTAGCCGTCACGCATTTCGAGGTGGACCGCCGAGTGGGTGCAGCCTGCGATCAGTTCAGCGATCGGTGGAACGCTCGACGGCATCGCACGCCTCCCTGATCATCGGCACCATCCGGGCGGGGATCCTGATCACAGCCTCGTGCTCCGGGATACCCACGGCGTGGCCGGGGACCGTGAACGCGGCACATTCGGCTTCGAGTGCCGGGTCGGGCTTCCAGCCCTGGAATACGAGTTCCCGCTTGTCCTGGTCGACCCAGACGGTGGGGCTCTCATCGTCGCCGGTGTGCGGGTCGATCCCGATGAACTGTAGTGACACGACTGCCTCCCTCGACGTGATGTGCATTTTTCTGCAACACGATCACTCTCTCGGAGATCGCGGTCAAGAGAGCGAATTCGCCAAGGCTGCACTACATATCGAAGCTGCTGCACAGTTCTGCACACTGCTGGTTGCTGCTCTGCGCGAACTCCTAGCGTCGGGAGGTACGACGAAACCCCGGCGAGGCGGCGGAGCCTCCCGGGGCACGGCCAACGCTGCTGAGGAGCGCCGACATGAGGCAAGCTACAGCCCATCCGCTCACGGCCGAAGAGCAGGATCAGGCTCCACTGGATATCGCCACCATGCGATCCACTGCGGCCCGGATCCTCGCCTTCGACGCGAAACCCATCAGCGCCGAGGACCTGGAGACGCTGCGGATCGCGATGCGTGGGCAGATCGAACTGCTGATTCCCACCGTCGAGGCCCTGGCCGCCCGCTTCCCGAAGGGCGACATCCCGCGCGAGTGCGTGCTCGCCGGCGCGCGGGAGGCCAGCATGCGACTCCGCCTCGGCGTCGGCGGCAACCGTCCCGTGCGCATGTCCGTGGCGATGAAGCTTGCCCGGTCCGTGATGGCCCTGTGCGATCACTTCGAGAACCTCGGCGGCCGGTAACCCGCCCATCCCCTGAACTCCCGCGCCTGGCTCCCCAACCCTGGACGGGTCGAGCAGTCGGGGCGGGTTGCACCACACGGCACGGCAACGACACCCCAGAAGGGCAGGTCAATGACCGTCACACTCGAACAGCCCGCCGGGACTCTCACGCGGGACCCGCAGGAACTCCTCAACGCGGTCGCTCCGCACATCACCGAGCTGACTGTCAACGTGTTCGACTCCGGCATGAGCCTGTGGGACCGCGAGGTCGCCCTGCTCCTGCGCGATCACACCATGGTCCGCGACATGGCCGAACGGATCCTCGGCAACGCCGTCATGTACGTCATGGGCTCCATCGAGAACTCCGACGTCCACCTCGGCGTCGGCAAGCTCGTCGACATCGGCGTCCACCAGCTCATCCTCGACACACCCGTCTGGTGGGGCATCTGCCGCCTCTACAACGGCGGCCGGTTCAAGCACCACGCTCCGTTCATCGAGCGCCGCCGCGACGGCCTGTGCCTGCGCACGGGCGACTTCCTCCGCTCCCAGGGGTGGGCGATCGACGAGGAGCTGTGGGCCATCGACGGCACCGACTGCTCCCCGTGCGACGACAAGGTCCCCGACAGCCACTGACCCGGCTACAGTCGCCCCCGTCCTCACAGCACCCCGAGGGCGGGGGCTCCCGCCTCCCGACAAACCAGAGGATCACCTGTGCCCGTACCGCACGACATCGCCGCCGAGACCGAACTGTGGGACGCCTTCGCCGAGTCGGCGTTCAAGGACGACGCCGAGCCCTCGTTCTGCTGGACCCAGTACGCGGGCCACGGCCCCGGCCCGGAACTCCTGGGCGCCCCGGAGTCCGTCCTCGAGGTCGGCTGCGGCACCGGCCGCGCGCTGGCCAGCCTCGCGCAGCAGGGCGTCAAGGCGACCGGTGTCGACCTGTCGCCGCGGATGGTACAGCGCGCGGGCGAGAAGTGGTCGCCGCTCGGTGTCCGGATCGAGCAGGGCGAGGTCCTGGACTGGCTCGCCGCCGACGAGGGCCGGTACGACGCCGTGTACTCGATCTTCGGGGCGGCCTGGTTCACCGACCCGTCCGGCCTCTTCCCGCTCGTCCGCGAGCACCTGGTCCCGGGGGGCGTGTTCGTGTTCTCTCAGCCGCCGGCCATCCCGGGCGCCTACGGGCCGCAGGGCATGTACAAGGGCGGGTTCGCGGGGAAGGCCATGTTCACCTACCGGTACAGCTACAAGCCCGCGGTGTGGGAGCGGCATCTGCTCCGGGCGGGGTTCGCCACGGCCGAGGCGACGGTGGTGGAGGCTCCGAAGGCCGGGCATATCGGCACGCTCATCGTCCAGGCTCGCGCCTGAGTCCCGCTCCCGCTTGGCCCGAGCACCCCATGCAGTAGGGGCGGGCGGGCTCCAGGCCCCGGCCGTGACCGCGCACGCCGCCGCGGCGGACGACCGTACTAGGTCGGCGGAGTGCGCATTGGCTAGTCGGCCGGGATACGCAGATCTCCACGCCCAGCGCCGTCAGATGGACAGCATGTACCGCTACCCCGTGCTCCGGGCTACTGCTCATGCGGCGCTGTGACTGTGGCTGCCACCGGTCGACGATCAGCTGAGATTGTGACGCGTATGACGGACGAAAACACTGCACAAGGCCTAACCCTGGCCGACCTTCGTCGGCTGTCGGGACTGTCGCAACTAGAACTTGCCCGACGCATGGGCGTTTCGAAGGCACGCCCAGGCCAGATCGAGCGAGACTTCCCGAACGTGCGCTTCTCGGTGGTCGAGGCGTACGTTCGAGCCCTCGGCGGCCGGATCGAGTTCGCCGCTGTCGGGTCGACCGGCATCTGGGCGGACGAGATCGTCCAGCACCCAGAAGGACCCCGCGACCACGGCGACCGGACCACCGTACGCCTGTCGGAGCAGGACGAACTCACCGAGGACGACCGGGCGGAGCGGGACGCCTGGCGGGCCCGAGCGAGGCGGAGGGCACCCTTCGGAGGCGTCACTCACCATCACCCCGAACGGCTATCAGAGTGACACTCAGGAGCCCGGAAGAGACCTTCTCGGGCGACAGACGAGGCGCAGCGGGAACAAGGCGAGTTGCTCCCACCGGGGGCGTCTGGTGATGCGGTCGAGACCAGGGCCCTCGAAGCGGATCCGGAAGCACTTCGGAGAAGCGCCGGCCGTCTCGCCGGGGCCCGGCGGGATGCGGCGTACGGAGGCCGTCATGTTACGTCGCCTGGCCCAGGCCGAGGCACCGGCGCGGAGTGCGCGTTGGGTACTGAAGTCGCGACCCTCGACGATCTCGTGCTCTGCGCCATCCGCCCACTCGGCCCACCGCATGTCACCCCTGGCGAACATCGTGCCTTCCCTCCCGAAGCCGCTGGTCAACCCGAGTCTGGCAGGGTGGCTGGATCACGAAGTCGGATAAGACGTGATCATGTGGGACGCCGAAAGGTCACGAAGATTCAGAGATCACTCGCAGGGGTGAGGGCGGACCATCACGGCCCCGCCGCCGTCCCGCCAGATCTTCACCGAAGGCCGGACACCCACCCGGGCAGGGGTGTCGAGCTGCGCATTGCTCTCGACCCAGCGGAATCCGACGCGCACAAGACGGGGATCCCGACACGGGGCAACCGCCGTGACGACGGCGCGGGTGAAGGCGGCGACCGGTGAGCAGCGAGCCCACACCTCGTCGCCGGGCATCGGGATGTAGGCGGGGTAACTCGGGGCGGGACGGATCAGCATGACACCTCGCTCGGGATTAACGGGCATAAAGGACTATTGCACGTGTCAGGATAAGTGATCTTGAAGAATTGGATGTTGATCGGAACTCCGTCGCGAGCGGGGACGGTTCCGCATCAAACGTTCTCCTGGCCTCCACTCGCCCTCAAGAGGAGCAGTGAGTTCGACGGCTTCGCCGACCCGCTTAGCGAGGTCAAGCGGTCGTTTCCCCGGCTGTGACTCCTGCTGCGGCCACAGTGGACACGGATCCGACAATTCGATCGCACCTGTAGTACAGGGGCGGTTACCGTCCATCCATGGACGGTAACCTCTCATTCGAGAGCTTCTTCGAAGGTGCCAGCAAGGCGGCTCACAAAGCCATGGAAGCCCACGGACGTGGTGAGTACGACGACTTCGCCCTTCAGGGCGGCGTTGCCGTCGAGAAGCTCGCCAAGGCCGTGCTGGTGTCGAAGAACCCGGTGTACCTCTTGGACATGAACAAGGGGAGTGCCGACCTACTCCTCTACTTCGGTGGCCACCTCGACATGGATGCCGACAAGATCCGTACGGTGGGGGCAAGGGAGGCGATCCTGCGGCTTCGCAAGCTCGGAGTGCTACCTCCGGGTGAGAAGCTCGACAAACTGATCGAATTGCGCAATGGCACGGCTCACGCCAGCAGCGGCGACGGGGCCAAGTCGCTGATTCCACCGCTCGCCGAGAACGTCACCATTCTGCTGGCGGAGGTTAACGTTCCCATCGGCCGATTTTGGGGGCGCTGGGAGAGCACGGTAAGCGCGGCTGTTGATCGGCGAAAGAGCGAGATCGAACGAAACGTACAGGTCCGGATTGCGCAGGCAAAGCATCGCTACGACGATCGGTTCTCAGATCTACCTGATCACCTTCATCGACGCCTCGTGATCGAGCAGTTCAGTCTGGAGAACGTCTCGGTGATCGAGACGGAGACTGGTATCCACGTCGAAGGTGAGAATATCTGCCCCGCCTGCGATAGCGCAGCCGCCATACGAGCGGTGGGCCAGCGCGCCGAGGAGGCGTCGCCCCTCAGCGTGTTCGCCCTGCACTGCTCCATGTGTCACCTACGGCTCGTCACGCGAGACGAACTTGCAGCCGCCGGGATGGACATCGGAGCAGTTGACGCGCGACTTGCGGCTAGAACTGCACGCTTCATCGGCGAATCCGAGATCTCAGACGTCGCGTTCCGGCGGAAGGTGGCGCAATTCCTCCACTCCGACGTCGACGACTGGGAGTGACTCCAGGCCCTCTTCCCCTGGCCTCCCCATCAAACCGATCGCCCTGTAGTACAAGCGCCGCTACCGTCCTCTCATGAACGTCGAAGAGACCTTCACCGGCCTGATCTCGGGTGCGAAGAGGTTCGCGCACTCCGCCATGGATGCTCACGCGAACGATGACGAGGAGGTCTTCCTCCTCCATGCAGGCGTGAGCATCGAACGGTTGGCGAAGGCAGTACTGGCGAAGAAGAGCCCCTTCCTCCTGCTGGAGATGAAGGGGAACGATGACGCCCTCTTCCAGATCGCCGGCCTAGAACAGGCCAAGAAGATCCGCACCATCGGAGCAGCGCAAGCCATCACCCGCCTGAGGCGGCTTGGCGTCCTTCCCCAGGCCAAGGACTCCGACCTGGACGACCTGATCGAGCTGCGGAACGGCGTCGCCCACCTACTGGCAGCGCATGACGGGTCGTTCGACGCTCTGACCGTATTCGTCAAAACCACCAAGACGTTGCTGGCGGCTTGGGGCGACTACGGCGCTGCACGGTTTTGGGGACCCCACTACGGACTGGTCGAGCTGACGTTGAACGAGGCGGTGGAGAAGGCGGCCCTTCACTTCGGCCGACTTGTGGAACAGGCGCGCTATCGGCTCGCGGAACGCACCAAGGACCTTTTTCCTGCCGCCCGGGAGGCGTATGTGGAGGCACACTCGATGCGGACTGCCGACGCCAGGCCCGAATTCCGGTCAGTACGACTGCCACGCGAGTGTCCCGCCTGCCGCAGCTTTGGGGCGTTGCTCACCGGTCCTCCCGTCCTGATCAGGCAGGAAACGCCCGCAGAGGCTCTCCCGCTCCGGTTCGGTTGTCGCGTCTGCGGGCTCCGCCTGACGACACCCGAGGAGTTGACGTCAGCAGGCATGGACAGGCGCGTGCCGCTTGTCGACCTGAACGGCGAGAGGGTCCTCACCGAAGCCGAGGAAATTCTTTGGCACCAGCGCCCCGACGGTGATGATCACGAGGACTTGTTCGCCACCCGCTGATCCACCACAAAGCCCCTGCCACCGTGCCGGGGCTTCCGCATGCCCTGACCGCGCCTGTCCCAGCACGACGCCCTCAAGACCGCGGGCTGCGACGAGATCTTCATCGACAAGCTCAGCGGCAAGCTGGCATCCCGACCGGAACTCGACAAGGCCCTCCTGGTCCTCCGCGCGGGCGACCACCTCGTCATCACCAAGCTGGACCGTCTGGGTCGATCCCTGCGCAACCTGATGGACCTCTCGGACCAGCTCCAGGAGAAGGGCGTCGGTCTCGTTGTCCTCGATCAGGGCATCGACACGAGCACCCCGGCCGGTCGCCTCTTCTTCAACATCATCGGCGCCATCGCCGAGTTCGAGCACTCCCTGATGGTCGAGCGCACCAAGCAGGGCCTGGAGGCCGCTCGCGCCCGCGGACGCACCGGCGGCCAGAAGCCGAAACTCAAGGCCCGTCAGATCGCCTTGGCCCAGCAGATGTACGACGAGGTGGGCGCCGACGGGAAGCGTCTCCACACGGTCCAGCAGATCGCTGACGAGCTTGGCGTGAGCAGGCCGACCATTTACACCACCTAGCGAAGCAAGCCGTCTGACGGTCCCACAGAGGCGCGCGCCTAAGCCCCTCCTCCATCTCGGAGAAGGGGTTCGCCCGCTTATGGCGCGGGAGACTGCGGCCGGGGAATGGGATAGCCGCTCTCGATGCCCAAAGCTCGATGTACGGCGATGATGAAATCGCTGTGCGCTCGGGCCATGGCCTCCACCTGGTCTTCCGTGCGGCCGGCCCTCCACTCCCTGACTCGATCCCAGTATCCGAGAGCCACCATGACCACGGGATAGCGACCCGCGACCTGCACCTGGGTGAGGCACTTGTACATGTCCCTGGCCAGGTCATCGTCGTGAGGGTTCACCGCCACCTCGTGAGCGGCCTTGAGGAACTCGACATAGGTGTCCCGGCGGCTCTCCTCAAGACGGGCACGCCTCTGCTCGTCCAGGGTGGCCCGAACGGTCGCCAGCATCGCGTCGGCCTGACGGTCTCCGGCGTGCTTCGCGGCCTCGGCCTGTCGTATGCCGGCGCTCCTGGCGAACCAGCCTCCGACTGCGGCACCTGCCACCGCCGAGCCCGCCGCTATGAGTGCGACCCAGAGTTCATCCACGGGCGCATTCTGCCCCTCCAGGCTTCGCCACGGCGGGCGTTCCGACAGTCGGCCGCCTGCACCCCGGGGACCCCGCCCGGATACACCTCCCCGGTCGACGATGTCCGAAATGCCGGGAGGTGGTAGGTGGTACCTGGTGGCACCTCCGCTCGTATGGTGGGGGGAGAAGTGCCACTCACTCTCCGTGACGTTCATCGCCTTCAGTAAGCAGTACCCGACCTGCTCTTTTTGCTCTCCATTTAAGATAGATATAAGAATCCACTTTTGCGTAGGCAGAACACACGGGCCGACCCCGAGGTGGTACTACCACGTACCACCTCCCGACATATAGGACATATCAATGTCTGTTATGTCCGAAGGTGGCACCTCGAAGTACCACCAGACATAGTGGGTACCACCGCACCAAACCGGCACAAGAAAGGCCCCCAGCGAGTGCTGGGGGCCTTGAGGGTGGTACCTACCCGATCAGGTACCACCACCCGGCTGAGACGGACCGACGGACAGCTCACCGTTGTCGTCGATGCGCACCCAGTCGCGGACGACAGCGAGTTCGACACCCGGACGCAGGGTGTGCCGGACCCCGGATCCAAGCTTCTTGTTCAGCTCTCCGAGGGTCCGCGTTCCGTCCGAGACCTTCTCCCAGACCCACCTAGCGCGGATCTCGATCGAGCGGTCCGCGGCAGCCTTGGACGTGTGGATGGTGATGGCCTTGTTCAGGTCGGCCTCGTTCTTCTCCCTCAGCTTCTCCTCGGCCTCTCGGCGCGCCTCGGCGATGAGGTGGCTGCGAAGCTCGCAAGACGCGTCCCAGAGGATCTCCGCCAGCTCCCAGTCCTCCATGTTGATGGCGTCGCGGCCCTCCATGAGGGCCAGGAGAGCCGCCAGCTTGACCTTGGAGAGGTTGGCGTGGGCGTTGAGCTTGTCGGCGTCCACGCTTCCGTCACCGCGTCCACGGAGGACGATGTCCTGGCGGATCGTGCGCTTCAGCTCCAGCGGCATCTCGATGAGACGCTCGGCCTTCGGCCCCTGCGCAGCCTGGGCGAGCGTGAGAGTCATCTCCTGCGGGCAGTGCGGGAGTTCACCGGGCCAGTCGACCGGGTCCATCGGGATGTCCGGGTCGACGGCGTTGCACCAGACGAACCGCTGCGCGGTGCCCGTCTCGTCGTCCTGGATCACCTTCAGGGCGTTGGAGAACTGGAAGCCGACGACCATGCTGATGGTGTACGACCGCGGCGGGATGACGCGGTTGCGCTCGGCGGTGGCGTTGAGCTGGCCGAGAGGTCCGCCGGTCCACGCCGAGCGGATCGAGGGCCACAGGGACGATCCGTCGCGGCTGCCCAGGCGGATCAGCGTCTCGCCCTCGTCCACCTCGAAGAAGATGTTGTGGCGTACCTGCTTACGAACGGCCACCTGCTTGACGGTTCCGTCCTTGGCGGTCTTCCCGTCGGGGTCGTCCTCCTGGACGGTCCCCATGAGCCCCTCGGCCATGCCTTCGCCAGTACCGATCGGGACACCGTCGAGGACGTCGCGGTGCTCGGGGGCGTAGGTGAGGTCGCGCGACCCGGCGACCGAGGAAGACTTGTTCGTGCCGGACTTGGCGCAGATGCCGACGTAGATGTTGGGGCACACGGGCTGCTTGGCCCCCGTGTTGACTCGGATGCGGTGGTCGAGCATGGCGGATATGCGGGCCATGTAGGCGTAGAGGAAGACGTCGGAGGAGCAGCACTGGGAGTGCGCCGCCTGGCGGACGTGCCTCAGGACCGGGCGGCGGTCCCAGAACTCGGGCGGGATGCGGCCCGGGATGACGGTTACTACTTCTTCGGTGGGTGCTTCCTCCGCCGGAGAAGTAGCCTCGCCGTTCGTCTGGGCGATGATGCGAGCCTTGGCCGCCTCGGTGAGGACGCGCCGGGTACCGTTCTCGTCCGTGATGACCTTGTAGTCGGACGCGTGGACGGTCGACATCGAGGGCGTCACCCCTGCGTCTTCGGCAGGAGCACCCGCCTGAGCCGGGATGGAGGAGGCGACCGGAGCACCCGCCCTCCAGGCGTTCTTCTCGTCCCACTTCCTGCGGTAGGCGTCCGCGTCCGCGGTCCCGTTGGCGGCTGCCCACCCGGCCATGGAGGCGAACTCCCCCGGGACATGCCGGTCGTGGGTGTCCGAGACGAACATCGCGTCGAGGGTGTTGACGACGGGCGACGGGTCGATCAGCCCGGCGGCACCAGCCTTGAACGCCCAGGTCAGTGCGCTGAGGCAGCTGTCGTGCCGGGCCTTTCCAGCGGTGACGCCGCTCTGGTACGACGAGAGGATGGTGTTGGCGAGCTTGGGATCGAGGTCGCGCTCCGTCGCCATCTGTTCCAGGAGGTGCTGTACCTCGTAGGTGCCGAGCGGAGCAGCGCTCTCACCGCGTGCGACGCCCGGCTTGCTGCCGATCGTGACGACGTGGCACCAAGCCTCGGGCAGCTCCGGCAGCTCGTCCACGCGGGGGATAAACCCTTCGAGGGCGAGGCGTCGGTGTTCCCAGAAGTCCTGGCCGGTGTAGTCCTCGTCGGGCAGATACCAGCGGTAGACGGCGCCGCCGGCATCGGGGTTCGTGGACGGCCACGCGACGGTGTACCGGTGGTGGTGCTGGATCGCTTCGATACCGGGGCCGAGGACGCCGGGCAGCACGATCGGCATGCCGCCCATCTCGGCGGGGAAGTCGGGGTGGTCGATGGTGGGCAGCCGGTACAGCAGCTGGCCGACGCTGTCCGGGCGGGCCGTCGACATGACGGTCTTGGGCAGCGGCCCATACTTCTCGACGATCTGGCGAAGGGTGGTCTCGCCGTCCTTGACCTTGCCGCCCTTGAGGTAAGCGTCCACGTCGATGGCGACCGCGCCGTTCGGCATACGCAGAGCGATGTTGCTGAGCCGACGGCTGCTGCTCCACGCGGCTACGTGCTCAGTGGTGAGGGTCTCGTGGAACGCGGTCTTGCCGGTGAACCCTTTCGGCGGTGGGAACTTCTTCCCCGCCGGGAGGGGCAGCGGCTGCCAGCCGGCTTCCCAATACGCTCGTGCGGTCTGCCCGTACGCGCCGTCCGGCATATCGTCGGGGCCCGGCAACGTCGCTCCGGGCAGCGTCCCCTCCGCTTCGTGAGGGGTTGACGACGAGGTTGACTCGACGCCTGCGGCCTGTGCCATCCTGGGCACCGCGCCTTTCTCTTACGACGACCGCCCTGGTGTCCCGCAAAGATCCGGGGGCTGTCGTTGGTGGCGTTGAGCCCCCCGCGCTTCGCCGGTGCTCGTAACACCGGCGCGTGCACGGGGGGCAATTTCATGCCGAGGCGAGTTCGCGCCGCTGCGCGTGATGCCGCCGCATCCCCTCCGAGATCCGGGCGCGCGCCTCGTCCGGCCAGTGCTGGCCGATCCGGATGTTCAGCGGCAGGAGGTACCCGGCTTGCCGGTACGCGAGCTCCGCCGCACCCTCTGCGGTATGACGCTGGTCGTACGGCGCCGAGTAGATGAGCGAGACGCTCGGCGGGCCGTCGAGGCTGCTCAGCCACTCGGCGAGGCGGGGATTCCAGCGCCGTATGTCCGTATCGTGTCGGCGGACCCAGTGCCGGTACGCGCGGTTTTCTTCGTTGAGGGTGGTGACGCCCACGTATACGGGGCGCCCGGCGTCGTCAAGCAGCGCGTACACGCGGACCGTGGGGAACGGCGGCTCGGCATCGTCGAAGCTGCTGTCAAGCAAGGCGGAATTCTGTACCATTATTTGTGCCAGCTCCTTTCATCGGGCGGTGAATGGAGGCGAGAGGGCCCCGGGCGGGAGAGCCCGGGGCTTCGCCATTTCAGGGGGTTTCCAGGACGCGCACGAGGCTGGCGGTCACGACGACCACCCGGCGCCCGTGGGCCAGCGTCCGCACGGGTGCGTCGCCTCTCTTGACCCGCGCGTACAGCCACGAGCGCGAGCAGCCGAGTGCGGTCGCCGCCTGGGCCATGGACACCGTGGCGGGCCATTCACGGATCTCGGCGAGGGTCGGTGCGGTGTTCACGAGGCGTCCGCCAGGTAGCCGCACTGCGTCAGGAAGTCGCGGGTCCGTACGCGTACGGCGCGGCCGGTGCGGATGACGGGCCATTCGCCGCGTTCGGCTGCGGCGTAGCCGGTCCGGCGGGCAACGCCCGCGAGGTGGGCGGCGGCAGGTACGGAGATCGTGGGCGACTTCTTGGGGTCCGGAATCTGCACCAGGTTGACGTCAATCTGAGCGTGCAAACGCTCATTCTGATGTGTCATGGCACCATGATTACCGGTGCGCCTGCGATCCGCAAGTGCATCAAGTGCACCTTGTGTTCCGATCATTTTGATGCCAGACTGTGGCCATGGCGGAGAAGCAGAAGACGCTCATCGGTCCTGTCGGCGAGACGCTGATGCACAACATCAAGCGAATTCGCGAAGGTCAGCGGCTCACCTTCGTGAAGCTGTCCGAAGATCTCGCTGAGATCGGGCGTCCGATTCCTATTCTCGGCCTGCGGCGCATCGAACGCGGTGAGCGTCGCGTCGATGCGGAAGAACTGCTTGCCCTCGCATACGTGCTCGGCGTACAGCCGGTGGACCTACTTGTGGCGCCGGAGCTTGACGATGATGCCCCATACAGCATCGCTCCCGGAGTGCGCGCGACAGCGGGGGCGGCCCGTGACTGGATCGGCGGAGTGGGCTTCCTGCCGTCGACGGACGTGGCCGACATGGCACGCGCTTTGCAATGGATGCCGAAGTCACGGCAACCGCTGGTAGCTGCGCGTTGGCTTCAGCGGACGAACGCAGCCCTGCGCGATGAACAGGGCGAAGCACCTAGAAGGGAGAGTGATGGCTGACCCGATCAAGAAGATCGCGTTGCGCAACGGCGCTGTCCGGTACCGCTTCGTTATCGACGTCGGCCGCGATGAGAACGGCAAGCGCAAGCAGCTGACCTGCACATACGACACGGTAAAAGAAGCGCGCGACGAGTATGCGCGGATCAAGCACCAGCGGAACGCCGGCACGTTCATCGCGCCGATCAAGATGACCCTGGGGGAGTGGCTCGACGAGTGGCTGGAGCACAAGCGGCGCGACGTCGAGGAAACGACGATCCGTACGTACCGGCTTGCCCTGGTGCATGTCTACGACAAGCTCGGGCACATCCGTCTACAGGAGCTGACGGAGGACCACATTCAGGACTTCATCGACGGTCTCGTATCCAGCGGACGGCGCAAGGGTGGAGTGGCCGGCGGTCGGCTAGCAGTGTCGACTGTTGAGGGCGTTCTGACTCGCCTCCGCGAGGCTCTCGGGCGTGCCGTTGTTCGCAAGCTGATCCCGGTCAGCCCTGCCCAGTACGTGCGTGTCGCGCTTCAGGACAAGAAGGCCGACAAGCGGGAGCGCAGGCGGGAGAAGCCCTGGAACGTCGAGGAGGTGCAGCGGTTCATCCGGGGCATCGAGCGGGACCGGCTGTACGCGCCGATGCTGCTCAGCCTTATGGGTCTGCGGCCCGCCGAAGTTTGCGGCCTGCGGTGGTCGGACATCGACCTGAAGCTTGGCACGCTGGAGACGGCGAACACCCGGACGATGATCGGCAACGTTCAGGTGCTGGAGAAAGACACCAAGACGGAGGCCGGTGAACGCGTCCTGCCTCTGCCGTCCAAAGCGCTGGATGCCCTGAAGAAGTTCAAGGCGCGGCAGGCCCGCGAGAAGCTCGCCGCAGGCGAGGGGTACACCGACTCGGAGTACGCCGCGGTCGACGCCCTCGGCAGGCCGATGAACACCCGCCACCTGCGAGAAAAGGCGTATCGCCTCATGCGGGAGCTGGAGCTGCGCAGAGTGCGGTTGTACGACGCCCGCCACTCGTGCCTGACCTACCTGGCGGTGAACGGAGTCCCCGACGTCGTCCTCGCCGCGTGGGCCGGACACGCCAACGCGGCCTTCACCAAGGCCAAGTACGTTCACCCGAATGTTGACGATCTGCGCCCAGCTGCGACAGCCTGGGATGCATTCCACAGCACGGATGCAGAAAGCGTCGTGTGAGAGTTTGTGAGAAACGATCACTTGTTGATCGCTAGAAAGTGCCTTTGACCTGGGAATTACGCACTCGACGTAGAACAGTGTACGGATTCTACTGGCGATTCCTGCAGGCCAGCGTCGCGGGCTCGCTCGTGTGAACATACGAGAGCCGCGTCACCGCTCCGGGACGCCGGCCAGCTCCGCCAGCACGTCCGCGTGGCACGGCTCCGGCGCGCACCAGCAGGCCAGGGTCTTCCCGCGCAGTCCGGCCACCAGCTCCAGCAGCTCGGGCCGCTCCAGCAGGTACGCCCGGTACATCGCCATCACCTCGGCCCGGGTGCCGTCCCGCTTCTTCTTCGGGGTGTCGTACGCGAAGGGGTTGTACAGGGGATGCCGGGGCAGGTCCCAGCCGCCCATGGTCCAGCGGCGGCCCACGTAGACGACGTCCGCGGGGGCGCGTTCCAGCCGGGGGCCGAACTCGTGGATCCGGCCCCTGACATTGATCACCCGGGTGGGCACGGGAGCGGCCTCACGCCTCGTACGGCAGCAGTTCCGGCCGCTTCGGCGCGCGGCCGTCGCCCGAGGAGCGGCCGGTCAGCCGGCGGCCTATCCACGGCAGCAGGTGCTGCCTGGTGAAGCGGGCGTCCGCGACCCGGCGCGCGACCCAGCCGGGCGGCGCCGTGGCCGGGATCGGCGTGCGCCACTCGGTGTCCTCGGGGTCGTAGCCGAGGGTCTGCCAGACCGCCTCGGCGACCCTGCGGTGCCCCTCGGCCGTCAGGTGCAGCCGGTCCACGTCCCACATCCGGGGGTCGGCCAGCGAGGGCGCGCCGTACAGGTCGACGACCAGGGCACCGTGCCGCTCGGCCAGTGCGTCGACGACGCCGAACAGCTCCTCCATGCGCGGCCGGAACCGCTCCAGGACCGGGCCCTGGCGGCCGGGGCTGCGCATCAGCACCAGCTGGTCGCAGGCCGGCGCCAGCCGCTCCACCGCCTCGGTGAGCAGGTCCCGGACCCGGACCATGTCGCACTTGGGGCGCAGTGTGTCGTTGAGGCCGCCGACCAGGGTGATCACGTCGGGCCGCATCGCGACCGCCCTGTCCACCTGCTCCTCGACGATCTGCCCGATCAGCTTGCCGCGCACCGCGAGGTTGGCGTAGCGGAAGCCGGGGGTGCGGGCGGCCATCCGGGCGGCGAGGACGTCCGCCCAGCCCCGGTAGGAGCCGTCGGACCGCAGGTCCGACATGCCCTCGGTGAAGGAGTCGCCGATCGCGACCAGACTGGAGTGTGCGGGAAGCACCGGGTTCTTCTGCATGGCGACAGAAATGGTATCCCGGGGCGCATACCCGTCGGTCGGTCACTCCCTCCGACGAGGACTCCTGCTCCGGTGAGGCCTACGCGTGCTGCCCGAACAGCTCCCGCAGCACGTCCTCCATGGTCACCAGCCCGGCCATCCGTCCGTCGTCGCCGAGGACGCCCGCCAGGTGGGTGCGGGTGCCGCGCATCGCGGTGAGCACGTCGTCCAGCGGTGTGCTCTCCCGCACCCGCGCGATCGGCCGCATGTCCCGCAGCCGGAACGCCTCGTCGTGGGGCGACGCGTCCAGCGCGTCCTTGACGTGCAGATAGCCGACGATCCGCCGCCCCTCGTCCACCACCGGGAACCGGGAGAAGCCCGACTCCGCCGACAGCCGCTCCAGCTCCTCCGGGGTGACGCCCACGCGCGCGTAGACGACGCGTTCCAGCGGCACCACCACGTCCCGCACCGGCCTGCGGCCCAGCTCCAGGGCGTCGTGCAGCCGCTCCTGCGCCCGGTCGTCGATCAGGCCCGCCTCGCTGGCGTCCTTGACGATCTCGGCGAGCTCGGTGTCCGTGAAGGTCGCCGAGACCTCGTCCCTGGTCTCCACCCGGAGCAGCTTGAGCAGGCCGTTCGCGAAGGCGTTGATCGTGAAGATCACCGGGCGCAGCGCCCGGGACAGGGCGACCAGGGGAGGGCCGAGGAGCAGCGCGCTGCGCACCGGCTCGGCCAGCGCCACGTTCTTCGGCACCATCTCGCCCAGCAGCATGTGCAGGTAGGTCGCGAGGGACAGAGCGATCACGAAGGACACGACATGGCCCGCGCTCGTGGGCACGCCGACCGCGTGGAACACCGGCTCCAGGAGATGCGCGATCGCCGGCTCCGCGACCACGCCCAGCACCAGCGTGCACAGCGTGATGCCGAGCTGGGCGGCGGCCAGGAGTGCGGACACGTGCTCCAAGCCCCACAGCACGCTCCTGGCCCGCCGGTCGCCCGCCTCCGCGTGCGGCTCGATCTGGGAGCGGCGCACGGAGATCAGCGCGAACTCGGCGCCCACGAAGAAGGCGTTCACGACCAGCGTCGCGAAACCGATCAGCAGCTGTACGGCGGTCACCGCTGCCCCTCCTGCCCCGTCTCGTCGTCGAGCGGCGCGTGCAGCAGCACCCGGGCCGCCCGCCTCCCCGACGCGTCCACCACGTCGAGCCGCCACCCGGCGACCTCGACGCTGTCCCCGGTCTCCGGTATCCGGCCCAGCTCGGCCGCGACCAGCCCGGCCAGCGTCTCGTACGGCCCCTCGGGCACCCGGAGCCCCACGCGCGCGAGCTGGTCCATGCGGGCCGCGCCGTCCGCCGAGTAGAGCGCGCGGCCCGCCGTGTCGGCGCCTGCGGGGGCCAGGTCGGGCGTCTCGTGCGGGTCGTGCTCGTCGCGAACCTCGCCGACGACCTCCTCGACGATGTCCTCCAGGGTGGCGACCCCGGCCGTACCGCCGTACTCGTCGATGACGACGGCCATGGTGCGCCGGCCGCCGAGGCGGTCCAGGAGACGGTCGACGGTGAGGGACTCGGGGACCAGCAGCGGCTCGCGCATCATCTGGGCGACCCGGACCCGGGCCCGCTCCTCGGCGGGCATGGCCAGGACGTCCTTGATGTGGGCGGTGCCGACCACCGAGTCCAGGCTGTCCCGGTAGACCGGGAAGCGGGACAGGCCGGTCGCCCGGGTCGCGTTCGCCACGTCCTCGCAGGTCGCCCGGACCTCCAGGGCGACGACCTGGACGCGCGGGGTCATCACGTTCTCGGCGGTGAGATCGGCGAGGTTGAGCGTGCGCACGAACAGCTCGGCGGTGTCCGGCTCCAGCGCGCCCTGCTTGGCGGAGTGCCGGGCCAGCGCGGCCAGCTCCTGGGGCCCGCGGGCGGAGGCCAGCTCCTCGGCGGGCTCGATGCCCAGCCGCCGTACCAGGCGGTTCGCCGTGTTGTTCAGATGCGTGATGAACGGCCGGAAGGCCCCGCTGAACCAGCGCTGGGCGTTGCCCACCCGCTTGGCCACGGCCAGCGGCGAGGAGATCGCCCAGTTCTTGGGCACCAGCTCGCCGACGACCATCAGGAACACCGTGGACAGCGCGGTGCCGATCACCAGCGCGAGCGAGCTCGCCGCCGACGCCCCGATGCCGACCGCCTCCAGCGGGCCGGCCAGCAGCTTGGCGATCGAGGGTTCGGCGAGCATGCCGACCACCAGGTTGGTGACCGTGATGCCGAGCTGTGCCCCCGACAGCTGGAACGTCAGGTTCCGTACGGCCTTGAGGGCACCTGCCGCCCCGCGCTCTCCGCGCTGCACGGCACGCTCCAGCTCGCCGCGCTCGACCGTGGTCAGCGAGAACTCGGCCGCGACGAAGGCACCGCAGGCGAGCGACAGCAGGATCGCCACCAGCAGGAGGAGCACTTCGGTCATCGGGTCACCTCCGTCCCATGGTCGGACAGGGCGGTCGGGACCGCGCGGCATTGCCGACGGACAGGACTGGGAGGCTCGCCCATGGGGGGCGCTCACACACCTTTCAGGGAGTGACGGGACGATTCCCTCAATGGTAAAGGATCGGCAAAGCGTGTACTCGGTGCCCTCCTGCCGGTGGCCTCACCCGCCGCCACCTTCCCCGCGGCAGGTACCCCGCCGGGCATGGTGGCCGGTCTCGTGGCGCGTCGGCACCATCGCGTCTCCGCGCCGCCCGCCCTGCCGTGCGAACCGCTCCCCGGCAGGCCTTCGGCCGTCCGATCCCGGATGCTCACGAGCATGCTGCGCCGCCCCGGGCCCAGAGGGGCTTCACCCAGCGTCGCCAGTGGTCCTCGCGGAGGTAGCCACGCGCGGCCCATGTGTGATGGGCCCGTTCGTTGGCTTCCAGGACCATGGCGTCGACGCGTCGCCCGCCCAGGGCGGCGAAGCGTTCTTCCGCGGCCTGCAGCAGGGCGGTGGCGATGCCCTGCCTGCGGTGGCCAGGGTGGACGGCCAGTCGGTAGACGGAGCATCGCCATCCGTCGAAGCCGGCTATGACGGTTCCCGCGAGGAGGTCGCCGCGCATGGCGAGGAGCAGGGCTTCTGGGTCTCGTGCGACGAGCCCGGCCACTCCGTCGTGGTCGTCGCTGATGCTCGTTCCTTCTGCGGCGTCACGCCAGAACCCCAGCACGGTGTCGATGTCCGAGAGGGTGGCGTGGCGGATGTGGAGGTCGCTCATGGGGTGAGCCAAGCAGAGTGCCCGCTCGTCCGGCGAACGGGTTTGCCGGGGAAGGCGGGGAACCGTCGCGGCGGCGCACGCCCTGTCCGGGAGGGGGCCTCCGACCGGCAGCGCGGATCAGGCGACAGTTCGCGCTCGGGCACCCCGGCCGGGGTCAGCCCGCCCAGGCGGGCGATGCGGCGCCCGCCGGCGTGGGCGGCCCGTGCGCCGAAGACGCGGGCGCCGGCGCGGTCGGCGTCCTCGAAGCCGCGTCCGGTGCCGAGCGGGTGCACCAGGTGGCAGGCCACGGCGCCGCCCCGCATCGCGGCACCGACGGCGACCGGGCCGGTGACGTCCCCGCGGACCACCTGCACCTCCCCGGCCCCGGGGCGGTCGCGCAGTTCGCCGGGGGAGCGGGCCAGGCGGCGCTCCCGGTACCCGGAGGCGAGCGGTTCGGGCACGAGCCGTTCGCCGACGTAGCCGCTGGCCCCGGCCACCAGGCACAGGAGGCCGGTCCGCCGTCGTCGCCACGGCTTCTCCTTGCCCGGGTCTCGCCATGGCACCCGATACGCCCGCGACCCGGCCGTGACTCGCGATCACCCGGGTACGATGCGCCGGTGAACACGGTGACGAGCGGAGGGCACCCGCCGCGGCGGCGCGGCGGGGCCGCCGAGGAAGCGTCCCCTGCCGCCGGTGAACGGCGCACCGTGGCCGCCGGGCCCGGGGGTCTCCCCGCCTTCCCGGGCGACCTGTCCGCCTTCGCGGTGCAGCTGCGCCGCATGCACGGCGAGATCGGCCGGGTCGTCCAGCAGTACGCGGCCCGGCAGAACCTGCACGCCACCGACGTGCAGGCGCTGGCCGCCATCCTCGACGCTCCCGAGCCGATGACCCCCACCGGGCTGCGTGCCGTGCTCGGCCTCACCTCCGGCGCGGTCACCGCCTGCGTCGACCGGCTGGAGCGCGCCGGTCACGTCCGCCGGGTGCGCGAGGACGCCGACCGCCGCGTGGTCCACCTCCACTACGCCGACGACGCCCGCGCCGCCGCCCGTACCCACTTCCGTCCCCTCGCCGACGCCCTGCGCCGGGCCGGCGCGGACTTCGACGCAGACGAAATGACCGTGGCCCTGCGGTTCCTGACCGCGCTGAACGACGCCCTGGCCCAGGTGCCCGGGGAGCCCGCCGGCCGCTGAGGCGCCGTCCGCGCCCAGGGGCGGCGGCACCCGCATCCGAATCACCGGCGCGGCAAGAAGCTGCGACGGAGGAATCGCCTCCTGTGATTACTCAACCATTGAGATTGTTTATGGTCGAGTTTTCTCCCGCTGTTCGCCCCGAGGAGCCCCATGACGCCCCCGCACCGCCGGACCCGCAAACTCGCCCCGTGCGCCCTGATCGCCGTTTGGCTGGTGGTCGGGGCGCTCCTGGGGCCCTTCGCCGGACGCCTCGGTGAAGTCGCCACCAACGACCAGGCAGCCTTCCTGCCCCGCAGCGCCGAGTCCACCCGCGTCCTGCGCGAGCAGGCCGCCTTCCAGCAGCGCGAGTCCCTGCCGGTCATCGTGGTGTGGACCGCCGACGGCGGGGGCGCCGTGAGCGGGCAGCAGCGGTCGGCCACCGCGGCGATGGCCGCGCTCGCCGGCACGCCCGGGACGGCCGGATCGCCCTCCCCGGCCCTGCCCTCGAAGGACCGCGCCGCCCTCCAGGCCGTCGTGCCGCTGAGCCCCGATCTGGGCGACCGGCTGGCACCCACGCTGCAACGGGTGCGGGCGGCAGCCGAGACGGTGCCCGGCACCCGGGTGCAGCTGGGAGGACCGGCGGCCACCCAGGCCGACCTGGCGGACGCCTTCTCCGGCATCGACGGGGTGCTGCTCGCGGTCGCCCTGGCCGCCGTCCTGGTCATCCTGCTGCTGGTCTACCGGTCCCTGCTGCTGCCGCTCGTCGTCATCACCGGCGCGGTGTTCGCCCTCGGGCTGGCGTGCGCCGTCGTCTACGCCCTGGCCGACCACGGTCTGGTGCGCGTCGACGGGCAGGTGCAGGGCATCCTGTCCATCCTCGTCATCGGCGCCGCGACGGACTACGCGCTGCTGGTCACCGCCCGCTGCCGGGAGGAACTGGCCGCGGGGCGGGACCGTCGCACCGCCGCCCGCGCCGCCCTGCGCCGCTCCGCCCCGGCCGTCCTGGCCAGCGCCGGCACCGTCGCCCTCGGTCTGATCGCCCTGCTGCTGAGCGACCTCACCAACAACCGGGCCCTCGGGCCGGTCGGCGCCGTCGGGATCGCCTGCGCCGCCCTGAGCGCGCTCACCTTCCTGCCGGCCGTCCTGGCCGTCCTCGGCCGTCGCGCCTACTGGCCGGCCAGGCCCGCGGGCGGGACCGGCGCCACCGGACTGTGGCAGCGCGTCGCGCGCCTGGTCGACCGGGCGCCGCGGCGGGTGTGGGCCCTCGCCCTGACCGGACTGCTCGTCTGCTCCGGGGGCGCGCTCACCCTGGACTCGCGGGGCGTGCCGCTGGACGAGACGTTCGTCCGGCACGTGCCGTCCGTCACCGCCCAGCAGACCCTGGCCCGGCACTTCCCGGCCGGCGCGGGCACCCCAGTGGTGGTCCTCGCCGACGCCGCCTCCGCCGACCGCGTGGAGCGCACCCTGCGCGGCACCGCCGGCATCGCGGCGGTGACCGCGACCGGCGCCCAGGGTCGCCCGGCGGCCGGTCCGCGCGGGGTGGACGGCCGGGTCCGATTCGAGGCGACCGCGAACGCGGCTCCCGACACGCAGGCCGCCCGCGACACCGTGGCCCGGCTGCGCGCCGCGCTGCACGCGCTGCCCGGCGCGGACGCCCTCGTCGGCGGCTACACCGCGCAGCAGTACGACACCCTGCGCGCGGCCGAACGCGACCGCACCGTCATCGTCCCGGTGGTGCTCGCCGTCATCCTGGCCATCCTCGTGCTGCTGCTGCGCTCCCTCGCCGTGCCCGTCCTGCTGGTGCTGACGGTCGCCCTCAACTTCACCGCGACCCTCGGCGTGGCAGCGCTGGTCTTCCGTGACCTGTTCGGCTTCAGCGGCACCGATCCGTCCGTGCCGCTGTACGGGTTCGTCTTCCTGGTCGCCCTCGGCGTCGACTACAACATCTTCCTGATGTCCCGGGTCCGCGAGGAGACCCTGCGCCACGGCACCGTCGAAGGCGTCCGGCGCGGGCTCGTCACCACCGGCGGGGTCATCACCTCCGCCGGTGTGGTGCTCGCCGCCACCTTCGCGGCGCTCGGCGTGATTCCGCTCGCCTTCCTGGTGCAGATCGCCTTCATCGTCGCCTTCGGCGTGCTGCTGGACACCCTGGTGGTGCGTTCCCTGCTGGTCCCGGCGCTCGTGCGGGACGCCGGGGACCGCGTGTGGTGGCCCACCCGGCCCGGCGCCGGGGAGCCGGACGGACGCGGGGAGCGGGACGGCCGCTCAGCGGTACCGGAGCGGCGACCTCGAGCCGTCCTCCGGCGACAGGACGGCGCCTGACGGCCGCGGCACGGGCGGCTCGGTGGGCCGCCCGGACCGACTCGATGCAGACTCGATGCGAGTTGCCGTCGCTGGGGTGCCGGACGGACCGTGGCGACGAGGCAGGGAGCCATCCCGCACAAGGAGCAACCGCATGACCGCATTGGCTGTGACCGAAGCCCCACCCAGGCCCACGGCGGACCCGGACGACGATCTGGCCCTGCGTTTCGCGGCCGGGGACGAGGGCGGCCTGGAGGCGGTCTACCGTCGCTGGGCGCCCCTCGTCCTGTCCCTGGCGCGGCAGTCGCTGGGCGACGGCGCGGAGGCCGAGGACGTCACCCAGACGGTCTTCCTCGCCGCCTGGAGCGGCCGCCACGGCTACCGTCCGGGCCGTGGGCCGCTGCCCGCCTGGCTCGTGGGCATCGCCCGGCGCAAGATCGCCGACGCGCTGTCCGCCCGCACCCGGCGCACGGATGTCGTCACCGCGGCGGCGGCAGCGCACAGGTCGACCCGCTCGCCGGATCCGTCGTACACGCAGGACGCGGTCCTGAACCGGGTGGACGTCACCCGGGAGCTGCGCCGCCTTCCCGAGGCCCAGCGGCGGGTGCTGTGCCTGGCGTTCTACGGTGACCTGACGCAGACGCAGATCGCCCACGTCACCGGCTGGCCGCTGGGTACGGTCAAGAGTCACGCCCGGCGCGGTCTGCTGCGCCTGGGCCTGAGCCTGGACGCCGAGGCCACGGAGCGAGCACGCTGACCGGACGGTTCGCGCACCGGCGACCGAGTGGGCGGACCCTGCTCCGGTGCGCCGGAACCAGGCCGGGGAGAGAAACACATGACCAGAGTGAACGCCACTGAGCAGCCTCCGTCCGAGCCGCCCGCCGTACCGGGCGGCGCCGGTCTGACCACCGGTGTGCTGGCCCGCCGGCTAGGCGTGTCGCCCATGACCCTGCGCTCGTGGGACCGCCGCTACGGCATCGGACCGACCGCGCGCACCGAGGGCGGGCACCGTCGCTGGACGGCGGCGGACGTGGCCACGATCGAGGAAATGTGCCGGCTGACGGCGACCGGTATCCCGCCGGCCGACGCGGCCCGCGCCGCCCGTACGGTCGCCGCCGGCCCGCCCTCCACCGCCGCCGTTCCGACGCCACCGCCGCCCGTGGGGCGGTCGCGGGCGGCCGGCGCGCTGCCTCTCGGTGACGTGCGTCAGGAATGCCGCGGCCTGGCCCGCGCCGCCGTACGACTGGACGCTCCCGCGCTCGAAAAGCAGCTCACCGCCGCTGTCGAGCGCTACGGCGTCGTGGTCGCCTGGCAGGAGGTGATGGTTCCCACCCTGCACGCCGTAGGACGCCGCTGGGCGTCTTCCGAGGACCAGTACGTGGAAGTGGAGCACCTGCTCGCCTGGCACGTCTCCACCGTGCTGCGCCGCAGCGCGGCGCCCGCCGTTCCCGTGGTCCCGCCCGCGGCCGGCTGCGTCCTGCTGGCCTGCGCGCCGGGGGAACAGCACACCCTGCCCCTGGAGGCGCTGCACGCGGCGCTCGGTCGCGAGGGTCTGCCAGTACGCATGCTGGGAGCCGCGGTGCCCGTCGAGGCGCTGGACGCGGCGGTGCGCCGGCTCGGCCCGGTCGCGGTCGTGCTGTGGGCCCAGGAGAGCGCGCGGGCGGCTCCGGCCCTGGCCCGGCACATCGCCGGGCAGCGCTGGGGCATGAAGGGGACGCGGCGCGGTCCGGCGGTGCTGCTGGGCGGCCCGGGCTGGAGCCGGTCCCAGCCCGCCGGTGTGCTCATGCCGGCCGGACTGGCACAGGCGGTGGAGACGCTGCGCGCCTTGTGCACCGCGGGGTGAGCCCACGGACACGTCCCCGCTCACTCCACCGCGGGCTGCCGTGCCGTCCCGCGATGCCCGAGCCGTCGGGTGGCCGCCCCGTCACGGTGCCTCGCCCGCGCGCCGCCGCTCCTGCCGCAGCACCTCGTCGAGGTCGCCGAGCCGGTCCAGGCCCCGCACCGCGTGTCGCATGCGGGCGTTGCCGGACAGC
Source organism: Streptomyces sp. NPDC028289 (assembly GCF_055565975.1). NCBI lineage: Bacteria > Bacillati > Actinomycetota > Actinomycetes > Kitasatosporales > Streptomycetaceae > Streptomyces > Streptomyces sp. NPDC028289. The sequence goes on from NZ_JBVHTI010000008.1 coordinate 274,990, forward strand.
GGCCGCCGGTGCCGGTGCAGGAAGTCCCAGTACCCGGCGGTGAAGGGGCAGGCGCGCGGACCGGTGCGCTCGGTGGGCCGGTAGGCGCAGCCGTCGCACAGGTCGCTCATGCGGTGGATGTAGGCGCCGCCCGACGTGTACGGCTTGGTGGTCATCCGGCCGCCGTCCGCGTACTGGGACATGCCCACCACGTTCGGCACCATCACCCAGTCGTAGCCGTCGACGAAGCAGCGGTGGAACCAGTCGGTCACCGCGGACGGGTCCCAGCCGCGCTGCAGGGCGTGGCTGCCCAGCACCATCAGCCGGGGGATGTGGTGCGTCCACCCGGTGTCGCGCACCTGGGCGAGCACGGTGGCCAGGCAGTTCGCGGTGAGCGCGTCCGCGTCCAGCTCCGTGAAGTACTCCGGCAGCCTCTCCGTGTGCCCGAGCGCGTTGCCGTGCCGGTAGTCCTCGCCGAAGTGCCAGTACAGGTGCCAGACGTACTCCCGCCAGCCCGCGACCTGGCGAACGAAGCCCTCCGCACTGTTCACTGGGACGGCGCCCTCCCGCCAGGCCCGCTCGGCTCGCTCCACGCACTCCGCCGGGTGCAGCAGCCCCAGGTTCAGCGAGGACGACAGCAGGCTGTGGCTCATCACCGGATCACCGGCGAGCATCGCGTCCTCGTACGGTCCGAATGACGCCAGCCGGTGTTCCGTGAAACGGCGCAGGGCCGACAGCGCCTCCCGCCGGGTGGCGGGGAAGCGGCGGGGTCCGTCCCGGCCGACGAACCGCACGCCGTCCTCGCGTTCCCACCGGTCGAGGTCCTCGCGCACCCCGGCGTCGATATCGTCCTCCCGCGGCCGGTACGGGCCCGGCACGTCGAGCTCGCGGTCCCCCTTCGGCGGGGGCTCGCGGTTGGCGTGGTCGTGGTTGAACCGGCCGCCGGCCGGTTGGCCGCCCTCCATCAGCAGGTCGTGCTTCCGGCGCACCCATCGGTAGAAGTCCTCCTGGAGCAGCCGCCGCCCACCGCGCCCCTCGGCCCAGCCGGCGAACTCCTCGCGCGCCACCAGGAAGCCCCGGGCGGGCAGCACCCGTACCCCGGGCAGGGAGCGCACCAGCCGGAGCGCCGCGTAGGAGGTGGGGTGGCAGACCGTGACCGGCGCGCCGCCCACGGCGCGGCGCAGGCCCTCACGGTAGGTCTCGGCCCGGACGTACGTCACCCGGCCGCCCAGTTCCGCCGCGCGGTGCCGCATCGCGGAGAGCACCAGGTGCGCCTTGGCCCGGTGGAAGTGGCGCCGCCGGAAGACCGACCTGGCTTCGATCATCACCACGGGCGCCCCGCGGTCGGGCCCGTTCGCGCCGGCCGGCGTGAGGAAGTGCGGGCCGAGCTGATCGCCGAAGATCCAGTGCGGTGGGGTCATGGGAAAGGCACCTTCCGTGCGAAACGGGGTGTGGTTCGCACGCGCGAGGGGGCACGTGCGGTGGCCGACGGCCCCGGCGGGCGTCCTCCGGCCGGCCCTCAGGCGCGCCCCCGGGCCCGCTTGAAGCGGTCCAGGCCCTCCGCCAGGGACACCACCGGCTCGGGGTAACCGGTGCTCGCGCGCTCCTGCGCCGGACGCTTCCACGGCTCGTGCACGTCGGCCGTCTTCACGTCCGCCAGTTCCGCCACCCAGCGCCGCACATAGGCTCCGTCCGGGTCGTACCGCTTGCCCTGGGTGACGGGGTTGAGCACCCGGTTGGGCCGGGTGTCGGTGCCGGTGCCGGCCATCCACTGCCAGTTCAGCTGGTTGTTCGCCATGTCGCCGTCGACCAGCAGGTCCAGGAAGTGCCGGGCCCCCGCCCGCCAGTCGACGTACAGCGTCTTGGTGAGGAAGCTCGCGGCCAGCAGCCGGCCCCGGTTGTGCATCCAGCCCTCGTGGCGCAGCTGGCGCATCGCCGCGTCGACGATCGGGTAGCCGGTGCGGCCCTCCCGCCACGCCTCCGCGTCCGCCTCCGCGTCCCTCCCGCCGCGCCAGCGGTCTCGGTGGGTGCGGTAGTCGCGTGCGGCCGCGTCGGGGCGCGCGGCCAGCACCTGGCGGTTGAAGTCGCGCCAGGCGACCTGCCGTACGAACGCCTCCGCGCCCGCGCCGCCGGCCCTGCGGGCCCCGTGCACCACCTCGACCGGTGACAGGGTGCCGAAGTGCAGGTGGGGGGAGAGCCGGGAGGTGGCGTCGCCCGCCAGGTCGTCGTGGCGTTCCTCGTACCCGGCCACGCCGGAGCGCAGCCACGCCATGAGCCTGCGCCGTCCCTCCGTCTCACCGCCCGCGCACAGCCCGGGCGACACCCCGGTCACGTCGCCGCGCTCCGGCAGCGGGGCGGAACCCACCTCCTCCGGCACGGTGACCGCGCCCGGCGCGTCCAGTGCGTCCCGCAGACCCTGCGCGGACCAGCGCCGGTAGTACGGCGTGAACACCGCGAAGTGGTCGGAGGAGGCCGGGGTCACCGCGCCCGGCGCCACGGCGGTGCCCACCGTGTCGTGCACGTACAGGCGTCGCCCGTCGGCCTCCAGCGCCCGGCGCAGCCGCCGTTCGCGTGTGTGTGCGAAGGCGCTCACGTCACCCGCCATGTGCACCTCGTCGGCGTCCGCCTCGGCGGCCACCCGGCACACCTCGGTGACCGTGTCGCCCTCGCGCAGCACCAGCCGGCCGCCCCGCTCCCGCAGCCGCGCGTCCAGGTCCCGCAGGCAGTCGGCGAGGAACGCGAGCCGGTTCGGCGCGGCGAAGCCCGCTCCGTCGACGGCCGGGTCACGCACGAACAGCGGTACCACCCTGCCTCCGCCGTGCAGGGCCGCGCGCAGCGGCGGGTGGTCCGACAGGCGCAGATCGCAGGTGAACACGACGACCGAGGTCTGCATGGGGGCTCACTTCCGCTTCCGGTGGGGGCACTCTCGGATGGTTTCGCCCCGTCGGCCGGTGCCGGATGCGCGGGCCGCCGGAAGTCCCCCGTTCGGGTGCCGGCGCATCCGCGGCGGCGGCCGGCGGGGAAGTACATCGGGAAAACGTCAGGTACCTGGCGAGATGCGGCCTCCTCACCTGAGGACGGGCCGTGCGGAATCCGGTGCCTCACCTCACGCTGGTCGCGCGCACCGTCGGGGACGCGCTGCCCGCCATGCCGGCGCCCTGGCCGTCGACCCGGCCCTGCCGCACCGGGCCCGGCCGGTACGTCTGCGGGGGTCACCGCGGCACGGGTTCCGTCCAGGCGCGCTGGCCCGTGGCGCGCGAGCGGCCCGGGAGGTGCTGGAGGACCTCCCGGGCCGAGGCTGAGCGCCAGGCGTCTCGCGGCCGCAGCGTACGGCCCTCTCCCGGCCGCGCGGGAACGCCACCTCGCGCCCGGGCGGGTGCGGTCAGGCCGGGGGCCGGGAGCAGAGCGGGTCGGTCCGGTCGGCGGACACGGACGTGACGAGAGCCGCCTGCTGGGCGCCGCGGCGTGCGGCCAGCGCCTTTCGGGCCGCCTCGCGCGGGTGCCGGCGGCGCCAGTACGGGTTGTCGTGCGCCAGACCGCCCGAGACACGGCCGTACATGGCGAAGGTCAGGATCAGCAGACCCATGCGAACGAGAACAGGACGTTGGACATCCCGAAGTCCAGGATGTTCGCGGGCCGGTCCAGGACGAACAGGTGGGCGAAGCCGCTGACCAGGATGACTGCCGACGCACATGTTGAGGGTCGAGGCGAGGTTCCCGTGCAGGAACGCCAGATCACGCCAGAACTGCCGGAACACCACGCGCCGCAGGCGGCGTGGGGGCACGGGAGTGAGGGCTTCGACGGCATGGGCCATCGCCGCGGTGTCCGGTGCGCCGAACGGGACTCACCCATGTCCGCCCTCCTCGTGAGGGGTTCGCCGCCCCCGTCGGCGCTCAGCCCGGGAAGCGGCCCGTCGACCGCAGCTGCCAGCGGCGCTCGGCGTAGGCCAGGTCGTCCCGCCACAGCCGCCCGGCCGCGGCGCGCACCAGGGGACGCAGCAGCGGCGCGGCCCGGCGGGCGGCCGCGAAGCCCGGACGGTGCGAGGCGGCGAGCACCGCCTCGACGACGGCGGTGCGCGGCCGGCCCGTCCCGTCCGCGCCGAGCGGCGTGGCATGCGTCTCCACGACGGAGCCCGCGCCCTCGCCCTCGGTGATGTGCATGACGACCGTGCGGGGCTCCGGCGCGGTGAAGACGGCGCGGACCGGCACCACCAGCCGGCCCGCCACCTTGAAGGATACGTCGACGGTCAGTGCGGCCCGGCCGTCGTCCACCGCGCCGGCCGGGCCGCCGGGTGCGTCCACCACGGTCAGGTCGACGAACGAGTAGGGGTGGAACCACGCACCGTGCCACGGATCGAGCCGGTTGGCCACCACGTCCTCGGGCTCGCAGACACCCACTGCGGTGTACACGGCCGTCAGGGCGCGCGCGGGTTCGGGCCGCCGCGGTACGACCGGTGCGTCCAGAGGTTCCTCGCCGCCCACCGCGTCCAGCCGTGTCCACACCAGCACCCCGTCGTCGTGCACCGGCAGCGGCGACCAGCCCGCGTACGGACCGCCGTCCAGGGCCAGTCCGTGCCAGTGGCACACCAGCGTGCCGCAGCGCACCGGACTGTCCCGCAGCGGTGCTCCCAGGTGCGGGCAGATCCCCGGTCCGCCGACGAGGCGCCCGTCGGGACCCCGCCACACCACGACCTCCTGCCCAGCCACCGTCCGCGCCAGCTTGCCGTCGCCCCGCAGGGCACGGGAGGCGCCGACCACGTACCAGTTCCCGGACGGGCGGGCCTGCGCCCGTTTCAGCGCCCCGGCGATCAGCCCGGGCCGCGCCTCCTGCCAGGTGGGCCGCTGACGCTCCCAGGACACGGCGTGCCGGCGCAGCGACAGCGGCAGGCGGCGGTTCACGCGACCTCCTCGGTGGAGCGGACGGCCGCCGTCGGCGAGGGCGCGGCCGCGGGCAGGGAGCGGGGAGCAGGGGGCGGCCGGTGTCCGGGAACCGTCCGTGCGCGCAGCCGGGCCGCCGCCACCCGGACCAGCCCGTCGGCGGCGACCACCGCCCTGCGCCGTCGCGGCACCACCGACCGCCGGTGCAGCACCGCGTAGCCGTCGCGGGCGACGGCGTCCAGGATGCCGCCGTACAGGATGGCCGCGGTGCGGATGCAGGGCCGCGCCACCGGATCGAGCAGTTCGACACCGGGCATCGCCGCCCGGTACACGCCGCGGGTCAGCGCCTCGAACTCCCTGAGCGCGGCGGTGATCCGGCCGTCCGGGCGGCCCGTCGCGCGGCTCCAGGCCAGCAGTTCCCGGTTCACGCCGTGACCGGCGAGCAGGTCGGCGGGCAGGTAGACGCGCCCACGGTCCAGGTCCTCGCCGACGTCCCGCAGGAAGTTGCTCAGCTGGAAGGCGACACCGAGCGCCGCGGCGTACGGCGCTGCCTCCTCCCGCGGCACCACCGTGCCCAGGACGGGCAGCATCTGCAGCCCGATCACCGCGGCCGAGCCGTGCATGTAGGCGCGCAGGTCGGCGTAGGTGGGGTAGGCCGTCACGACCAGGTCGGAGCGCATCGCGGTCATGAAGTCCCGGAAGTGGGTGTGGTCGATGGCGTAGCGGCGGGCGGTGTCGGCGAGCGCGCGCACCACCGGCTCGTCGCCGCCGCCCTGCCGCAGCCCCTCCTCCAGTTCCTCCTGGAGCCGGGCCAGCGCCCGCACCCGCACGTCGGGTCCGGCGCCGGGGTCGAGGGAGTCGACGATGTCGTCGGCCCAGCGGGCGAAGCCGTACAGGGCGTGCACGGCGGGCCGCCGCTCGACGGGCAGCAGCCGGGTGGCGAGGAAATAGGTCCTGCCGTGCCGGGCGTTGAGGGCACGGCAGTGGCGGTAGGCCGCGCGCAGCACCCCATCACCGATTCCCGCCGCGTCCAGCTCTCGGTCGGTCATCGTGTCCTGCCTTCGGTCGCGGGGGCCGTCGGGTCGGCCGGAGGGCTTTTCCGGCAGCGGAGACCGCCGTGCGGCGGCCGAGGAGTCGGCCGCGGATTCCGGCGAGGAGGCCGGGGAGTCCGGTGGGGAGGGCGGCGACTTCAGCGGTGCGGCGAGGCCGTCGCGAGGTGCCTTGGCCGCCGGGCGGCAGTCCGCGGACTGCCGCCCGGCGGCCCGGAACAGGGACGGGACCGGGGAGCCCGCGGGGGCCGGGGCGCCGGTCCGGCCGGTCGCGGAGGGGCGCGCGCGGGTGCTTCGGCGGCCGGGTACGCCCGTGACACGGGCCGCGGCCAGCTTCCCCGACAGCAGCACGGTCGGCACCCCCACGCCGGGCGTGGTCCCGCAGCCGGCCAGGACCGCGTTCTCGGTGCCGCGCACCAGGTTGCGCGGCCGGAACGGCCCGGTCTGCGGGAAGGTGTGGGCGGCCGAGAAGGGGGTACCGGCGGCGTGGCCCTGGGCGTGCCAGTCGGCCGGGGTGATCAGGCACTCCGCCTCGACGGCGGCTTCGATGCCGTCCAGTCCGCGCCGCTCCAGCTCCCGCAGCAGCGTGTCCCGGTAGCGCGGGCCGAGGTCGGACCAGGCCGCCGCGTCCGGGCCGATGTCCGTGTTGGGGCAGGGGGCGAGGATGTAGTGCAGGTGGTGGCCCGGCGGCGCGAGGCCGGGATCGGTGGTGGTGGGGCGGGTGACGAGCAGCGACGGATCGCTCATCAGCCGTCCGGCGCGGGTGAGTTCGTCGAACGTGGTGTGCCACGCCGCGCCGAACGAGATCGTGTGGTGGGCGAGGTGGGGCCAGGTGCGGTCCGTGCCGGCGTGCAGCACGACCGCGGAGGGGGAGTGGCGCAGTCCGAGCGGTCTGCGCGGCCGGCGGCCGAGCAGGCCGTAGGTGACCGGCAGGTCCGGAGTGAGGACGACCGCGTCGCACGGGATGCGGCCGGTGTCGCTGACGACGGCCGTGATGCGCTCGCCCGACCGCTCCAGGCGGGTCACCCGTTGCCCGAATCGCAGATCGGCGCCCGCCGCGGCGGCCGCCTCCGCCATCGCCCGCGGCAGGGCGTGCATGCCGCCCCGGGGGAAGTACACGCCGGCGACGGTGTCCATGTAGGCGATGACCGCGTAGGCGGCCAGCGCCCGCTCCGGAGGCACACCCGCGTACAGGGCCTGGAAGGAGAACACCCGGCGCAGCCGCTCGTCGCTCAGGAAACGGCCGATCCGGGCGTCCAGGCGGCCGAAGCCGCCCAGCGCCGCCAGCCGGGCGAGGTCGCCGTTGAGCAGGCCGAGCGGTGAGTCGAAGTTGGCGTCGATGAACCGGCGCATCTGGGCCCGGTACAGCCGCTGAAGCCAGTCGCGCAACCGCCGGTAGCCCGCCGCCTCCGCCGCTCCGGCGAACCGTTCCACCTCCGCGGCCATCGCGTCCGCGCCGGTGTGCACGTCGAGGCTGCTGCCGTCCGCGAAGGCGGCCCGGTAGGCCGGGTGCAGGGGGATCAGCTCGACCCGCTCGTACAGGCTGTCGCCGACGGCGGCGAACGCCTCGTCGGCCAGCTCCGGCATGGTCAGCACGGTGGGTCCGGTGTCGATCCGGTAGCCGGCCAGGTCGAGGCGCCCGGCCCGGCCGCCGGGCAGCTTCTCGCGCTCGACGACGGTGACCCGGCGTCCGGCACCCAGCAGGTGCAACGCCGCCGACAGCCCGGCGAGTCCGGCGCCGACGACCACCACGTGGTCCGTGGGACCGGGCAGGGTGCGGGTCACCGGCCACTCCCCGCACCGCCGCGGGCGCCGGACGTGTGCGGACCGTGCGCGGGCCGCAGAGGTACGACGGCATCCCCACGCGGCCGCGCTCCTCCCGGCCCACCTTCTCCTGGTCCGGCTCCTCGCGGCCGCGCCCCTCCCGGTCCGGCTCCTCCCGGCCGTGCCCCGGCCGCCGCGACCAGCAGATCGCGCAGCGGCTCGGCGCCTTCCGGGTCGAGCAGGGCGCCGTCGAAGTGCCGCAGCCCCTGCGCGGTGAGCCGGTCGATCTTGCTCTCCACGGTGGCCCGCGCCCCTGTCGCGACCAGCACGTCCCGTACCTCGTCCAGACCGCGCCCGGTGAGGGTCACATCACCGAGCCACCGCTCCAGGACGCCCAGTGCGGCGGCGTCGCCGGCCGCCTCGGCCCGCGTGCGTGCGACCGCGACCAGATAGGTGGGTTTGCCCTCCCGGATGTCGCCGCCGCACGCCTTGCCGGTCTCCAGCGGGTCGCCGAAGACGTCGTCCAGGTCGTCGCGCAGCTGGAACGCCATGCCGACGCAGCGTCCGGCGTCGCACAGCCGACGTAGCGTCAGATCGTCCGCGCCCGCCGCGGTGGCCCCCAGGGCGAGGGGCCGCTCCGCCGAGTACAGGGCGCTCTTCAGACAGGCGGCGCGCAGCGCGCGCGGCAGGGACCGCGCCGCGGTGATCTGGCCCTGTACGTCCAGGTACTGGCCCGCCACCATCTCCGTGCGCATGTCGCTCCACAGCCGTCGCACCATCACCCCGGTCCAGGGCGACAGCGGCGTCTCCGCCATCAGGTCGTCGGCCCAGGCCAGCGCCAGGTCCCCGGCGAGGACCGCCGCCGACTGCCCGAACCGCCCGGCCCGCTCGGGCCCCACCCGGCCGGCGTACCTGTCGGTCAGGTCCGTGTGCAGCGCGGGCCGGCCACGCCGCAGCGAGGCCCGGTCCATCACGTCGTCGTGGACGAGCGCGCACGTCTGGAGCAGTTCCAGGGCGGCCGCGATGTGCAGGGCCGCCGCCGCGGCCGCCGGGTCCCGGCCGGCGCAGGCCCGCGAGGCCCACCACACCAGTTGCGCGCGGGTGCGCTTGCCACCCTGCAGGGTGAAGCGCGTCACCCGTTCGGCCAGTTCGTCGGCGAACAGGGGATCCGTCAGCCGGGCGCGGCGCAGGCGCTCCGCCAGCAGATGGTCGAGCATCCGGCCGACAGCGCCGGGCACATCCGCGTCGACCTCGCGCACCTCGGCGGACCCGGCGGGAAGCGGTCCGCTCGCCATCGGGCATGCCTCGGTCCTGCCGGGTCCCTGTCCGTCGTCGGCCACCGGCCTGCGCGGAAGTGACGCCACGGGCGCGGTCGCGATCGGCCGCGGCGGCGCGCTCGCAGGGTGGTCCTTCGCGTGCGTGGGACGCATCCCGGTTCCCTCCGTCGTGTCTGTGTCCGTCGTTCCCGTCACCCGTCTGCTTCGGCGCGGGCGGCGCGGACGGATGCGCGCATGTGTCACGCGATCGCGGCGGCCACCGGGGCCGCCTCCTCCACCGTGCCGTCTCCGGCGTTCGGCCGCTCGCCGTCAGGGAGGTGCCTGCATCCGTCGGGGTACACAATCCGGAAGACCAGGCCGGGGCCTCCGAGGGCGGGCGCCGTGTTCCCCAAACCGCCCGTTCGGAGCGCACCCCCGCCGCAGGACCCGCCGCCGCGAGTCGCGCGCGGACCGGATCGGAACACCGAGGAAGCCGTGGAAGGGAGAGGCCGTGCCGGAGACGGACGTGGCCGTCGTGGGTGCGGGCGCCGCCGGGCTGTCGCTGGCCCACCGGCTCGCCGGCAGCGTGCCAGGCCTGCGGACACCGTCCGTGGTGCTGGTCGACGCGCCGCCCGGACCGCTGCGGCCGCCACCACGGACCTGGTGCTACTGGGCGGCGGGACCCGGACGGTTCGACGCGGCGGTGCGGGCCGAGTGGCAGCGGCTGCGGGTGCGCCCGCGCACCGGCGCCCCGGTCGAAGGGGGGATCGCCCCGCTGCGGTACCGCATGATCCGCTCCGGCGACTTCGAGCGCTTCGTCTCCCGGGACCTGGCCCGCAGCCCCAACGTCCGGCGCCTGGAAGCGACCGTCGAAGCGGTGGAGGACGTGGCCGGTGGCGCGCACCTCCACCTGAGGGACGCCGACGGCCGGGCGCGGCTGCTCAGTGCCCGCTGGGTCCTCGACTCCCGCCCACCGGGCAGCCTGCCGGCCGCGCGCACCACCTTGCTTCAGCACTTCCACGGCTGGTTCGTGCGCACCGCCCGGCCCGCCTTCGACCCGGCCGTCGTGGAGCTGATGGACTTCCGCACCCCGCAGCCCGACCACGGCCTGTCCTTCGGCTACGTCCTGCCGACCGGGCCGTGCGAGGCGCTGGTGGAGTACACCGAGTTCTCCCGGCACGTCCTCACGCCGGAGCGCTACGAGGCCGCCGTACGGCACTACGCCGACGAGGTGCTGCGGCTCGGCGAACGGCAGGTCCTGGCCACCGAGACCGGCGTCATCCCGATGACCGACGCGCCGATCCCCCGGCAGAGCGGAGCCTCGGTCTTCCGCATCGGCGCCGCCGGCGGAGCCACCCGCCCCGCCACCGGCTACACCTTCGCCGGACTGCAGCGCCAGACGACTGCCGTCGCCGAGGCCCTGCGCCGCGGGCGCCGCCCGGTGCCGCCCGCCGCCCACTCGGCGCGTTCCCGCGCCATGGACGCCGTCCTGCTGCGTGCCCTGGACAGCGGCCGGGCCGACGGCCCGGAACTGTTCGGCCGGCTGTTCGCCCGCGTGCCCATGGCACGGCTGCTGCGCTTCCTCGACGGAGGTACCCGCCTGCACGAGGACCTGTGCATCGGCCTGCACGCGCCCGTCGGCCCGATGCTGCGCTCCGCCCTGGAGCTGCCCCGCCTGCCCCGCCGCCCCTTCGACCCACCCGCGGCGCCGCATCCGCCGGCGCCTTCCTCCAGCGAGCCGCATCCGCCGCCCGCCTAGCCGCATCCGCCGACGCCGCCAGCCCCCCCCGCTTCCCGCGCCGGACCCGCCCGCCCCGCCCCGCACCTCCCCCCGACGGAGATCGCATGACACTGTTGCGCGACGAACACCTCGCCGCCGCCTTCGACCACGCCTCCCGCAGCTACGACACGCTCGTGGCCGTCAACCCCGGCTACCACGCCCACCTGCGCCGCTCGGTGCGCCGACTCGGCCTGCCCGGACGGGGACAGGGGCTGCGCCTGCTCGACCTCGGCTGCGGTACCGGCGCCTCCACCGCCGCGCTGCGCTGCGTCCTGCCCGCCGCGGACGTCACGGCCGTGGACGCCTCGGCCGGAATGCTCCGGCGGGCCGCGGCCAAATCGTGGGCAGACGGAGTGACCTTCGTGCACGCCCCCGCCGAGCGGCTGTCCGAGGCCGGGGTACGCGGCCCCTTCGACGCGGTGTTCGCGGCCTATCTCCTGCGCAACGTCACCGATCCCGACGCCGTCCTCGCCGCCGTGCACGGGCTGCTGCGGCCCGGCGGGCGGCTCGCCGTGCACGAGTACACCCTCCGCGGGCGGCGCGCCGACCGCGCGGTGTGGACGCTGGTGTGCCGGGGTGTCGTGCAGCCCGTGCCGACCCTGCTGGGGGACGGGCCGCTCTACCGGCACCTGTGGCGCAGCGTGGTCGAGTTCGACACCGCCGGGCGCTTCGCGCGGCGGCTCGGCGCGGCCGGCTTCGACCAGGTGCGCGCCCTGCCGCTGCCGGGCTGGCAGACCGGCATCACCCACACCTTCGTCGCGCGCCGGGCGGGCGGCCACCAGGAGGACGCATGAGGACCGCACACCAGGGCACCGCGCGCCGGGGACGCGACCGCCGGGCCCGGATCCTACCGGCCCGGCCCGGCGCCTCCCGGGTGCAGGGAAGCCCGCCGTCGGTGGCGGTGGTCGGCGCGGGCATCGCCGGCCTGGCCGCCGCCACCGCGCTCGCCGAGCGCGGGGTGGCCGTTGCCGTGTACGAGAAGCGGCCGTACCTCGGCGGGCGGGTCGGCGGCTGGCCGACCGAGCTGCGCGACGGCGGCACGGTGACCATGAGCCGCGGCTTCCACGCGTTCTTCCGTCAGTACTACAACCTGCGCGGACTGCTGTGCCGCGCCGACCCCGGCCTGGAGTGCCTCACCGGCCTTCCGGACTACCCGCTGCTGCACGCCGGCGGCCTGCGCGACAGTTTCCGGCACGTCCCGCGCACCCCGCCGCTCAGCGCGCTCGGCTTCGCGGTACTCAGCCCCTCCTTCCGCCTCGCGGACCTGCGCGTCATGGCCCCGCGTGCGGCCCTGCCCCTGCTCGACGTACGCGTGCCGGAGGTGTACGACCAGCTGGACGGCACCAGCGCCCACGACTTCCTGGACGTCGTGGGCTTCCCCGAAGACGCCCGGCACCTGGCCTTCGAGGTGTTCTCCCGGAGCTTCTTCGCCGATCCGCGTGAGCTGTCGGCGGCCGAGATGGCGCTGATGTTCCACATCTACTTCCTCGGCTCCGCCGAGGGGCTGCTGTTCGACGTGCCCCGCGCCCCCTTTCCGGCCGCACTGTGGGACCCTCTCGTCGGCTACCTGGCCCGGTACCACGCGCAGGTGCGCACCGGCACGGCCGTCGAGCACATCGCGCCCACCCCGGACGGCGGTCTCGTGGTCGCCTCCGAACGGGACGAGCGCCGCTACGACGGGGTCGTCCTCGCCCTGGACAGCGCGGGGCTGCGCTCGCTGGTCGAGCGCAGCCGGCAACTGGGCGACGCGCCCTGGCGCGAGCGGATCGGACGGCTGCGTACCGCCCCGCCCTTCCTGGTGAGCCGGGTGTGGCTGGACCGGCCCGTCGCACCCGGCCGGCCCGGCTTCCTCGGCACCAGCGGCTTCGGCACCCTCGACAACATCAGCGTGCTGGAACGCTACGAGGACGAGGCGGCACGCTGGAGCGCGCGCACCGGGGGTTCCGTCGTCGAACTGCACGCCTACGCCGTACCGCCCGGAGCCGCCCGGGACGTCGAACAGAAGCGCCTCCTCGACCAACTGCACCGCGTCTACCCGGAGACCACCACGGCCACGGTGGTCGACGCCCGCCACGAGTGGCGCGAGGACTGCCCCCTGTTCCCGGTCGGCGGCTACGGCGACCGCCCCACCGTCCGCACCCCGCACCCCCGACTGTTCGTGGCCGGCGACCTGGTCCGCACCGGCCTGCCCGTGGCGCTCATGGAACGGGCGGCCACGAGCGGCTTCCTCGCGGCCAACGCCCTGCTGGAGCGGTGGGGGGTGCGGGGCCAGACGCTGTGGACGGTGCCCGACCGCGGGCGGAGCGCGCTCCTCAGGGCCCTGGCCGCACGGGGGCGGACACCCGCCGTCCGCGGACGGCCGCGCTGAACGGCCCCGCGGGACCGGACCCGCCGGTCCGAATCAGTGCGAATCGGCCCCGGCGGGCGGCAGCGGCTGCTCCGCGGGGACGCGGTACAGCGTGGTCGGCGGTGCGGCCGGACCGGCATGGCCAGCAGGTGCGGCACGGCGCAGGCCATGTCACCAGCACCTGGAAACCGGCGGGACGGCCGCCGGTCAGCGCATCGGTCGTCGCCACCTCGCGGGCCGACGGCACCGGGTTCCGGGAGCCGACATGGAGCACGAACGTGCCGAGCCGGGGCCGCTCGGTCGCCGCGATCAGTGCCGGAGAAGGGCGCCGGCACGCCGAGACGGTCGGGGGCGCGGCGCACGTCGTACCCGAGTTCCTCGGCACGCCGGCGCTTCGCGAGCCACCAGCCGGCCGACGCGGGGGTGAGCAGGTTGACCCCGAAGCGGAAGGGACGGCGGCACGTTTCTTACTCGTGCGCGATGGCGGCCAGCACATTCATGCGCGATGCGCGCAGCGCCGGCAGCAGCGCGGCCACGACCCCGACGACCGCCGAGCCGATCACCACCGCGACGATCGTGCCCCACGGGACGGCCAGCGCCTTCATGCCCTGAAGCGCCAGGACCTGCTGCGTGCACACGCCCCACACGAGCCCGAGTGCGAGGCCCAGCACCGCGCCGAACACCGCGATCACCACCGACTCCAGCCGGATCATCCGGCGCAACTGCCGCCGGGCCAGCCCGATCGCGCGCAGCAGCCCGATCTCCCGGGTGCGTTCCACGACCGACAGGGCGAGGGTGTTGACCACGCCGAGCACCGCGATGACGATCGCCAGCCCGAGCAGCGCGTACACCAGGTAGAGCAGGACTGCGATCTGATCGTGGACCAGCTTCTTGTAGTCGGACTGGTCACGCACCTGTACCTGCGGATACGGCGCCAGCGTCTTCTCCAGCCGTGAGCGCAGATGATCGGCGCTGGTGCCCGGGGCCCGGTTGACGTACAACGACGAGTCCTGGCCGCCGGGAACGTACTTCTCCACGGTGGCGATGGCGAAGAACAACCCGCCCTGCGTGCCGAATCCGCCACCGCTGCCCTGGTTGGTGAGGGCGCCCACCTTCATCTCGGCGGTCCTGCCGCCCTGGAACTCGACCGGCAGCACGGTGCCGAGGCGTACCTTGTGGTCCTCCGCGAAGTTGACGTCCATGCCGAGGCTGCCGTCGGCCAGCGCGGCCGCGGTGTCGCCGCCCTGGTAGGCGACGTGGGCGACCTCGTCGACCTGCGGGTCGTACCCCGCGGCGGTAGTGGTGACCCGTTTTCCGTCCGGCAGCCGCACCGCCACCGGCGCGAACCGCTGTCGTACGACCAGTCCCACGCCGTCAGTGCCGCGGACCTTGTCGGTGATCTCCTGGGTGAACGGCAGGAAGTTGCCGTTCTGGACGACGAAGTCGGCGCCGAGCGTCTTGTCGATCTGCTGGTCGAAGGACTTGGACATGGAGGCGCTGGCCACCGACATCCCCCCGACCAGGGCGAGCCCCACCATGAGCGCGGCGGCGGTGGCGCCGGTACGGCGCGGGTTGCGCAGGGCGTTGCGCTGGCTCATCCGGCCGACCGAGCCGAACAGGGCGGGAAAGGCCGCGCCGAGGACCCGGATGACGGGCCGGACGAGCAGCGGGCCGGCGATGACGGTCGCGATCAGGGTCAGGATCACCCCGAGAGCCAGCAGCGAGGCCGCCGACGCCGTTCTGGCCGCGGTCGCGCACCCCATAAGGGCCGCGACCCCCAGCGCCCCGACGGCCGAGCCGGCGATCGCCCGTACTTTGAGCGGCTTGCCCACACCGGCGATGTCGGCGTCCACGAGTGCCGCGATCGGCGACACGGCGGCCGCGCGCCGGGCGGGCAGATACGCGGCGACGAAGGTGACGCCGACACCCACGACGTACGCCGCGACCGGCGTTCCCCAGCCGATCACCATCTCGGCGGCCTTGAGGTGCATGCCGAACGCGCTCATCAGCCCGATCAGCCCGAATGCCAGCCCGATACCGGCGCCGAGGCCCAGCGTGGAGCCGACCAGCCCGAGCAGCACCGCCTCGGTGAGCACGGACCGCCGTATCTGCCGCCGGTCGGCACCCAACGCGCGCAGCAGGCCCAGTTCGCGGGTGCGCTGGGCGACGAGCATGGAGAAGGTGTTGACGATCAGGAAGATGCCGACCAGGGTCGCGATGCCCGCGAATCCCAGCATCACGTACTTGATGACGTCGAGGAAGCTGCCGAGGTCAGCGGCAGAGGACTTCGCCTGCTCGTCCGCGGTCTTCAGGTCGTACCCGCCGGTCCCGATCGCCGCCCCGATACGGCTCTTGAGCTGGGCGTCCGTCACCCCCCGCGCCGCGTCCACCGAGATGCTGGTGGCCCGGCCGGGGGTGCCCAGCAGTTCCTTGGCGGCGACCGACGGGGCGAGGAAGACCAGGGCGGCGCCCGGGTTGGTGGTGGTGAAGGTGGCGATGCCGACGACCTCGACCTCGAAGGTGCCGGGCTGGGCCTGAACGGTGAGCGTGTCGCCGATGCGCACGTGCTTCTTGGCGGCGGTGTCGGCGTCGAGCAAGGCCTGGCCGGCGCCCTGCGGGGCGTGTCCCGAGGTCAGCTTCAGGGGGCTGCGGTGGGTGAGGTACCAGTCCGTGGCGATGGTCGGGGCTCCGGTGGTCGGGCCGACCGACTTGTTGTGGCTGTCGACCACCACGATGTTCTGCACGGAGACGTCCGCGTGGGTGCCCGCGACCCCGGCGACCTTCGCCACCTCGCCCGCCAGCGCGGCCGGCACGGTCTGGACGGCACCGGTCGGCACCGACGACTTGAGGTCCTGCTTCGGCTCCACCGTCACGTCGGCGGAGGTGGAGGCGAACAGCCGGTCGAAGGTGCGGGTGACGGTGTCGGAGAAGATCAGGCTGCCCGCGACGAACGCCACGGACAGGACGATGGCCAGCGCGGACAGCATCAGCCGTCCCTTGTGCGCGAGGAAGCTGCGCAGGGTTGCCTTGAGCACCGGGTCAGTCCTCCTCGGGCCCCGAAGACCCGCGTCCCACGTCGAAACGCTTCATCCGTTCCAGTACGGCGTCCGCCGTCGGCCCCTCCATCCGGTCCACGATCCGGCCGTCCGCGAGGAAGAGGACCAGGTCGGAGTGGGCGGCGGCGCCCGGGTCGTGCGTCACCATGACGACCGTCTGGCCGAGCTGGTCGACCGCCTCCCGCAGGAAGCCCAGCACCTCGAGACCCGCCCGTGAGTCCAGGTTCCCGGTCGGCTCGTCGGCGAAGATCAGCTCCGGGCGGGAGGCCAGCGCCCGCGCGCAGGCCACGCGCTGCTGCTGGCCGCCGGAGAGCTGGGCGGGCCGGTGCTTGAGGCGGTCCCGCAGCCCGAGCGTGTCGATGACCTGGTCCAGCCACTTCCCGTCGGGCTTCTTGCCCGCGATGTCCATGGGCAGGGTGATGTTCTCGGCGGCGTTCAGGGTCGGGATCAGGTTGAACGACTGGAACATGAAACCGATCCGGTCCCGGCGCAGCCGCGTCAGCTCGCGCTCCCTGAGGCCCGTTGTCTCGGTACCGCCGAGCCAGACCTGACCGGCCGACACGGTGTCCAGCCCCGCCAGACAGTGCATCAACGTGGACTTGCCGGAGCCCGACGGCCCCATGACCGCGGTGAAGCGGCCACGCGCGATGTCCACGTCCACCGAGTCGAGTGCGAGCACCGCCGTCTCACCCGCGCCGTACGCCTTGGTCAGTCCGCGGGCCCGGGCCGCGACCCCGTCGGCAGCGGGCGCCTCCGCAGCTGCTGTGGACAAGACTGCCTCCCCGTTTCACACGACGGTCGTCCGACCTCTTCTTCCGGCCTCTTTGTCCGGGTCGAGCGTAGTGTGAGCCGTCCCACAGCCGGTATCACTTTTCGATTCCGATGCGCGCTGGCATTGCTAGCGCATCCGCGCTAGCTTCGACATATGGCGAAGACCCAGCTGAACGTGCGAGTGGACGAGGGCACCGCCAAGGCGGCCCGGGAACGCGCTCTCGCACGCGGTGTGAGCGTCAACCGCTACATAGAGGAACTGGTCATGCAGGACACGGGTGAGGCCGGCCGTACGTTCGTCGAGGCCGCCGCCGATTTCATGAAGCAGTACGAGTCCGTCTTCGCCGAGGAGTTCGGCGAGACGCCGGCTACCGACACGTCTGACAAGACCGAAGGCCGTCACTGATCCCTTGAGCGACCTGACGATCGACCTCGCCTGGCTCCTCATGCTCGCCGAACAGAAGACCCCCGGTGATCCGCAGGTCACCGACTGGGGTGCGCTGATCGCGGCCGTCGCCAGGCACCGGGCCGAGATATTCGACGTCCCCGTCTACGACACCCCGCAGGCCCGCGCCGCCGCCCTGCTCCAGTTGCTGATCCACGTCCCGGCCCTGGAGCGCTCGAACGCGCTGTTCGCGTCCTCGGTCGCCTACGCCTACCTGGTCGCCAGCGGCCTCAAGGTCGTCACCTCGCCCGAGCAGGTCCGCGACCTGGCCCGGCTGGTCAAGAACGGCGAGGCGAACGTCGCCGACATCGCCGAGGAGCTGCGCCGCTGGAGCCTGTGACCGGTCCGGCGGAGCCCGCGCTCAGGCTTCCGGGGGCTTGCGGGCGACGCCCAGCGCGCAGTACGAGGAGGGCAGCCGCGGACCGTGCTCCGGCAGGAACACCCGGCGGTACGGGCCGAGTTCGAACCCGGCCGCGCGCAGCTCGGCGACCGGCTCCCGGGACAGATGGCAGCCGCCGCTCAGCAGCGGCCACACCGTCCGGTCCAGGGCACGCTGGGTGAACCGCATCGCCGGGCCACCGCCCGCGCCGTGCTCGAAGAACCGCAGCTCACCGCCCGGCCGCAGCACCCGCCGTACCTCCGCGAGCGCCCGCTGCACATCCCGGACACTGCACAGCACCAGCGAGAACACCGCCGCGTCGAAGGCCTCGCTCTTCACCGGCAGCGCCTCCGCCACGCCCGGCACCACGTCCACCGGGACGTCGGCGCGCACGGCGGCCTCCGCTGCCAACTGCCGCAGGGTGCGCTCCGGTTCGATCGCCACCACCTCCGCGACCGAACCGGGGTACCGGGCGAAGTTGAGCCCGTTGCCCGCGCCGACCTCGATCACCCGCCCGGACAGTCCGGAGAGCAGCCGCTCCCGGATCGCCGCCATGCCGAGACCGGTCTCGGCGGTGACGCTGCAGCGGGCGTAGAAACGCGCGAACAGCGGATGGTGGACGGGATCCCGCACCGGTGTCCCGGCGCCGGCGGACATCAGCCGCATGACGACCTCCAGACCTTCAGGTCTCCAGACCTCCGGACGGAAGCAGGTCTACGGTGATTGTCCCCCGTTACGGCCCGTCGCACCCCCGCTGCCGCGGACGGCTCAGCCGATGAAGTCGCGCACCTGCTCGTAGACGCCGTAGTCGTCGTTCATGTCGGTGTGCGAGATGCAGCCGACGTCGACGTTGGAAGCCCCGCTCAGCTCCGCCGAGGTGTCCGGGTCGATCGCCGCGTCGCAGTCCGACCAGTACGCCGCGTACGAGACGCTGCCGGGCGTCTCGTCACCGGAGTTCAGGGCGGTCAGGAAGGAGCTGCCGGTCGTCATCTCCTTGCAGGAGGTGTACAGCCACCCGCACAGCGAGGCGACGCTGGTCCCGTGGTTCACCCCGGCGACCGACACGAAGTGGTCCACGTACGAGGTCCCGCCGAGGTTCTTGAGGTAGTAGCGGCTGTTGAGCGCACCCATGGAGTGCACCACCAGGTCGACCTTCGAGGCACCGGTCTTGGAGAGCACGGACTGGATGTACGTCGACAGCGTCGAGGCCGTGGTGACGTTCGACTTCGTCCAGTCGTACGAGATCGCGTACAGCTCGGAGGACGAGTAGCCGTCCGCCTCGAAGTCCGCGATCCAGTCGTTCCAGCTGCTGGAGTCGCTGCTCAGACCGTGCACGAACACGATCGGGACGTGGCTCGCCGCCTGCGCGGTGCCGGTGGTCAGGGGGAGGGACAGAAGGAGCGAACCGGCTATCGCCGACAGAGCGGTTGCGATGCGACGCTTGGCGCGTTGCATGATGCCTCCTGAAACGGGTGGGGTTGTTCAGGAGTGTCGGGACGGGTCTACGCGCGCCGCATCGGTGAAGTCGCCAGTCTTTACGAATCAACTAACTCGCCAGTAACGTCGTTGGTGTGGTGATACCGGTGAATCCCCCACACCTTGACCGCACTTCGCCACCGCAGCCGACCGACGCGGGGCCATGCCCGGCTTCGGGGCTTCCCGAGGGCGTCCGTGTCCGGGTGACACGAGTCGTATACGAGGACCAGCGCGCCGTGGCCGAACTCGTGCCGCGTCTCACCGAACGGCAGGCCGCCGGCGCCGACCCGCTGCCGGTCGAACCGGCCGAACTGGCACCGGGGTTGCTCCACGCCCTGCGCCGGGAGATCCGCGCCCTGCCAGACGAGACCCGGCTGCTGTTGCTGCTCGCCGCCGCCGACCAGTACCCGGTCGCCACCCACGCCTTCCTGCGGGCGGTCACCGCCGGCCGCCTCGACACCCGCCCACTGGAGACCGCAGAGGCTGCCGGGGTCGCCCACGCCAGTGCCGGTGGGGTGTTCTTCCGCGATGCCTGGACCCGGATCGCGGCCTACGAGACCGGCTCACCGGCCGACCGGCGCGCAGCCCACCTGCTGCTCGCCCGGGTGCTCGGCGGCAAGGGCGAGACGACCCGCCGCTCCTGGCACCGGGGCGCCGCCGCCCTCGGCCCGAGCGCCCGGCTCGCGGCGGAACTGCGCACGGCCGCCGACCGGGCCCGCTCCGAAGGGCGCCCCGCCCTGGCCCGCGCCCTCGCCGAGCGCGCCGCCGACCTCTGCCCCGACCCGGTCGAGGAGGCACGGCTGCTCGCCCTGGCCGCCGCCGACGCTTGGCGCTCCGGAGAGCCCGACCGGGCGAGACGGCTCGCCGCCCGTACGGACGACTCCGCCCTCAACGGCGTCCTCGCCCTCAGGGCCGGCAACGCCGCCGAGGCCTTCGACGCCCTGCTCACCGCCGCCGTCCGGCAGGAACGTTCCGCTGATGCCGTCGAACTCCTCGCCCTCGCCACCGAGGCCGCCGTCTACACCGGCGACCTCAGACGCTGCCGCGAGGCGCACGTCCTCGCCCAGTGGCTGGACCTCCCGCCGTCCGGCGTCCTCGCCGCGCTCGCCTGCGCCGTCGAAGGGCGCTACGCCGACGCCCGTGTCCTCCTCAAGGGCGCCGCGGGCCGCTGCGGGCCCGGCGGCGCTCCCGACCGGTTGATCCACTCCGGCATCGCCGCGCTGATGCTCGGCGACCACACCCGCACCGTCACCGCCACCCTCCGGGCCGCCGCCTCCGCCCGGGCGCGCGGCATCCCCGGGACGGTCGCCCAGGCCATGGAGTTCCGCGCCTACGCCGACTTCTGGTCCGGCCGCCCCCGCGCCGCCGAGGCCGCCGCCCAGGAGGCGCTGCGCCAGGCCCACGCCACCGGGCAGGACAACGGGGCCTGCCACCTCCAGGCCGCGCTCGCCATGTTCGCCGCCGTCACCGGCGACGAGGCGCTCTGCCGCGAGCGCGCGGCGGCCGCCCGCGCGCACGCCCTGACCCACGGACTGGGCCTGCCCGCAGCCCTCGCCCAATGGGCGCTCGCCTTTCTCGACCTGGCGGGCGGCCGCTTCCCGGCGGCGGCCGCCCGGCTGCGCGCCCTCGCCGGCTTCGGGCCCGGACACGGCCACCGGGCCATCCGGCACCTGGCCACCCCGCACTACGTCGAGGCCGCCGTCCGCACCGGTGACACCCGGGTCGCCCGCGTCGCGCACGCCGACTACCACCGCTGGGCCACCGCCGTCCGCAGCCCCGACGACCTCGCGCTCAGCGCCCGCTGCCGGGCCCTGCTGGCGCCCGGCGCCGAGGCGGTCCAGCACTACCGGGCCGCACTGGACCTGCACGCCCGGGGCACCCGCGACTTCGAACGCGCCCGCACCGAGCTGCTGTTCGGCGGTGCGCTGCGCCGGCTGCGGCAGCGCACCGAGGCCAGGGACCGGCTGCACAGCGCCCTGGAGGCCTTCGAGTCCTTCGGCGCTCCGCACTGCGCCGCCCAGGCCCGCGTCGAACTCCGCGCCCTGGGTACGGCGTTGACACCTGCCACCGGTGCGCCCGACCCGGCCGCCGTACTCACCGCCCAGCAGCTGATGGTCGCCCGGATGGCGGCCGAGGGCGCCACGAACCGCGAGATCGCGGACCGTCTCAACCTCAGCCCCCGCACCATCGACCACCATCTGCGGGGCGTCTTCGCCCGCTTGGGCATCCGATCCCGGATCGAACTGGTACGGCTGCTCGGCGAGCCGTCCTAGCCGTCGATCGGGTGCGGCTGTGTGGGGGCGGGGGGGGGGGGGGGGGGGGGGGCCCCCCCGGGGCGCCCCCCCCCCCCCCCCCCCCCCCCCCCCGGGGGGGCGCCCCCCCCCGCCCCCCCCGCGGGGGGCCCCCCGGGCGCCCCCCCCCGGCCCCCA
>NZ_JBVHTI010000008.1:296607-356418 GCF_055565975.1 Streptomyces sp. NPDC028289
TCAGCTTCCCGGGGGTTGGTCCGTCGGGGGGGGGGGGTGGGGGCGCGGGCGGCCCGTTCCCCCGCGCGGCCGCCCCCCCCCCCCCCCCGCGGCGGGGGGGGGGGGGGGGGCCACCCCCGCGACCAGCCACGATGGCGCCGCCCCCGGCCGACGGCCTGCCGGGGCACTACGGCGCTTCCCGCCCCCGGAACGCCTCCGCGTCCCAGGTGCCGTCCAGCCGGGCCGACAGCCAATTCGGCGCCGCCGCACGGAAGTCGGCGGGTGCGAGGGCTCCGGCGCCGGCGGGCAGCGCGCCCAGCAGGGGTGCCCCGGCCACCTCCGGCAGGTCCGCGACGTTGCACCGCGAGGCCAGATCGGGGGAGCTTGGCCAGCTGCCGATCACCACACCCAGCAACTCCAGCTCACTCCGACGTAGTTCACGGGCCGTCAGCTCCGTGGTGTTCAACGTGCCCAGCCCGGCCGACGCCACCACCAGCACCGGCGCGTTCAGCAGCCGGGCCGCGTCCGCCAGGGTGCCGCCCGCCGCGTCGAACCGGACGAGCAGGCCGCCCGCGCCCTCGACCAGCACCAGTTCGTGCTCGGTGGCCAGCTTGGCGGCGGCCTCGGCCACGTCCTGCGGCCGCACGGGGGGCATCCCCGCCCTGCGGGCCGCCGTGCCCGGCGCCAACGGCTCGGGGAACCTGGCCACTTCGGCCGCCGTCACGGCACCCGCGAGGCGCGCTACCTCGTCGGCGTCCCCGCGCTCGTCGGGTCGTACCCCCGTCTGCGCGGCCTTCAGGACCGCCACCGAGCGGCCGGCCGCGAGCGCGGCGGCGGCGACCGCGGCCGTGGTGACCGTCTTGCCGACCTCCGTGCCCGTCCCCGTGATCACCAGGATCGGCATGCTCATCCCTCCCGCGCGGCGGCGCACACCGCGCGCGCGATCCGTGCCACGTCCGCGTCGCCCGTGACGTACGGCGGCATCGTGTACACGAGGTCGCGGAACGGCCGCAGCCAGACGCCCTCGCGCACGGCGGCGGCCGTGGCGGCCTTCATGTCGACGTCGTGGTCGAGTTGGACGACCCCGACGGCTCCGAGGACCCGGACGTCCCGGACCCCGGGGAGCTCCCGGGCCGGTGCCAGGCCCTCCCGCAGCCCGGCCTCGATCCGCTTGACCTCCGCGAGCCAGTCCTGGGCGAGCAGCAGCCCCAGCGAGGCGCAGGCGACCGAGGCCGCGAGCGGGTTGCCCATGAACGTCGGCCCGTGCGCCAGCACCGGCACCTCGCCCCGCGAGATCCCCTCGGCCACCGCGGGCGTGCACAGCGTCGCCGCCATCGTCAGGTAACCGCCGGTCAGTGCCTTGCCGACGCACATCACGTCCGGGGTGACGGCCGCGTGGTCGGCGGCGAACAGCGCGCCGGTGCGCCCGAAGCCGGTCGCGATCTCGTCGAACACCAGCAGCACGTCGTGCGCGTCGCACGCCTCGCGCAGCACCCGCAGGTAGGCGGGGGAGTGGAACCGCATCCCGCCGGCGCCCTGCACCACCGGCTCCACGATCACCGCGGCCAGCTCGTGCGCGTGCCGCTCGATCGCGGACCGCAGGTGCTCGGCGTACGACTCGTCGTACTCCGCCGGCGGCGCGTCGGCGAACACCTGGCGGGGCAGCACCCCGGACCAGAGCTCGTGCATGCCGCCCTCGGGGTCGCAGACGGACATGGGCTGCCAGGTGTCGCCGTGGTAGCCGCCGCGCCAGGTCAGCAGGCGCTGCTTCGCGGGGCGGCCGAGGGAGCGCCAGTACTGCAGGCACATCTTCACCGCGACCTCGACCGACACCGACCCCGAGTCGGCGAGGAAGACGTGCTCCAGGCCGGCGGGCGAAATGTCGACCAGGAGCTTGGCCAGGCGGACGGCGGGCTCGTGGGTGAGCCCGCCGAACATCACATGGCTCATCCGGCCGAGCTGGTCGCGCGCCGCCTCGTTGAGCACCGGGTGGTTGTAGCCGTGGATCGCCGACCACCACGACGACATGCCGTCGACCAGCTCGCCCGAGCCGTCCGCGAGCCGCAGCCGGACCCCGCTCGCCGACTCCACGACGAGCGGTTCGGCCCGGCCGGGCATCGGACCGTACGGGTGCCAGACGTGCCGGCGGTCGAGCTCCAGCAGCTCGGGGACGCTCAGGCCGGGGTCAGGCATTGGGCGCGAGATCCGTTCCGGCCCCTCGGCGGCGGACGGCGACCAGGTCGGTGCGCGGTTCGTTGGCGGCGGGGACGGTCACAGCCTCGGCCGCATCCTCGTGGGAGCCGCAAACCGAGCCGCAACCGCCCTCCGGGTGGGACCCGCACCCGGCACCCTCGGCACCCTCGGCCCCGTGCGATCCGCAGCCACCGCCCCGGACCTCGGCCCGGTGCTGCGGCAGCGTCACCTCGTCCGAGCCCTCCACCACGAACCCGGCGTCCGCGATCATCTCCAGGTCGGCCTGGCCGGCCTGGCCCTCGGTGGTCAGGTAGTCGCCGAGGAAGATCGAGTTGGCCAGGTGCAGCGCCAGCGGCTGCATGGTGCGCAGATGGACCTCGCGGCCGCCCGCGATGCGCACCTCCACGTCGGGGCAGACGAACCGCACCATCGCCAGGATGCGCAGGCAGCGCTGCGGGGTGAGGTTCCACTCCTTGGCCAGCGGGGTGCCCTCGACCGGGATCAGGAAGTTGACCGGCACCGAGTCCGGGTCCAGCTCGCGCAGCGAGAAGACGACGTCGACCAGGTCCTTGTCACTCTCGCCCATACCGGCGATCAGACCGGAACAGGCCGACAGACCCGCCGCGTGCGCCTTGTTGACCGTGTCCACCCGGTCGGCGTACGTGTGCGTGGTCGTGATGTCCCCGTACGTCCCCTCGGACGTGTTGAGGTTGTGGTTGTAGGCGTCCGCGCCCGCCTCGCGCAGCCGCTCCGCCTGGCCGTCGGAGAGCAGACCGAGACAGGCGCACACCTCGACGCCCTCGTTCTGCTCCTTGATGGCCTTGATGGTGCCCGCGACCCGGTCGACGTCCCGGTCGGTCGGACCGCGCCCGCTCGCCACCAGACAGACCCGCTTGGCACCCCCGGCCAGACCCGCGGCGGCCGCCTTGGACGCCTCGTCGGGTTTCAGCCAGCTGTACTTCAGGATCCCGGTGGAGGAGCCCAGCCGCTGCGAGCAGTAGGAGCAGTCCTCCGGGCACAGGCCCGACTTGAGGTTGACCAGGTAGTTGAGTTTCACGCGCCGGCCGAACCAGTGGCGGCGCACCTTGCCGGCCGCGGCCACCACATCGAGCACGTCGTCGTCGGAGGTCGCCAGTACGGCGAGCGCTTCCTCGCGGGTCGGCAGCTCGCGCCGAAGCCCCTTGTCCACCAGCGTGTTCAGCAGGTCCATGAGAGCCGATCCTGTACTACGAGGCTGCTCCGGGCCAAGGAGAGTTTGCACAACCCTGTCAGTTCGACGTGTGGGTATTGCCACACAGTGGGCGCCTGATGATCCCGCTAGGGTCTGTCCACTGCCTACAAATTCACCGGAGGGGCCATGGCGTTCGGCTGGATCGACGAACAGGCGGAACAGCGCCGCCGCGCCGGACTCGTACGGACCCTGCGCCCCCGCCCCGCCGACTCGCCGCTGCTGGACCTCGCGAGCAACGACTACCTGGGCCTCGCCCACCACCCGGAGGTCGCCGAGGGCGCGGCCGCGGCGGCGCGGACCTGGGGCGGTGGCTCGACCGGCTCCCGGCTGGTGACCGGCACGACGGAGCTCCACACCGAACTGGAGCAGGAGCTGGCCGGATTCTGCGGGTTCGAGGCCGCCCTGGTCTTCTCCTCCGGCTATGCCGCGAACCTCGCCGCCGTCACCACGCTCGGCCCGCACGGCTCCCTGATCGTCTCCGACGCCCTCAACCACGCCTCCCTGATCGACGGCTGCCGGCTGGCCCGGGGCGCCACCCAGGTCGTCGGGCACGCCGACCCGGACGGCGTGCGCAAGGCCCTCGGGACGCACGAGGGCCCCGCCGTGGTCGTCTCCGACACGGTGTTCTCCGTGGACGGGGACGCGGCACCGCTGGCCGCACTGGCCGAGGCGTGCCGGGAGCACGGTGCCGGGCTGCTCGTCGACGACGCCCACGGGCTCGGGGTTCTCGGGGACGGCGGCCGGGGCGCGCCGGACGCGGCCGGGCTCTCCGGAGCCGAGGACGTGGTGGTCACGGCGACCCTGTCGAAGTCGCTGGGCAGTCAGGGCGGGGTCGTGCTGGGCCCGGCCCGGGTGATCGACCACCTCGTCAACGCGGCCCGGACCTTCATCTTCGACACCGGCCTGGCCCCCGCCGCGGCGGGGGCGGCCCTGGCGGCCCTGCGGCTGCTGCGCCGCGAGCCCGGACGTGCGGCCCGGGCCCGCGAGGTGGCCGCGGAACTGCACGCACGGTTGACCGCCGCGGGTCTGGAAGCGGTACGTCCGGACGCCGCGGTGGTCTCCGTGCGGGCCCCGTCCCCGGAGCAGGCCGTGCAGTGGGCGGCCGACTGCCGGACGGCAGGCCTGGCCGTGGGCTGTTTCCGTCCGCCGTCGGTGCCGGACGGCATCTCACGGCTCAGGCTGACCGCCCGTGCGGACCTCTCCGGGGCCGAGATCGAACGCGCTGTACATGTGATCGGCAAGACACGACCATGAGTCGGCGTGACACGGCCGGGCCTGGCTCGCGAGCGGATACGGAGTCGGGGATGGATGGGGTACGAGTCTGATCCGTTTCGTTCGTGTCTGATCAGACTCTTCTGGGGCTGATCAGCCGGCGAACGCCGAAGTGAAACCCGCCCAGCTCTCGGGGGAGAAGAGCAGCGCGGGTCCGGCCGGAACCTTGGAGTCGCGCACGGCGAGCAGTCCGGCCGAGGGGCCGGAGCGCGGCCGTGCCGTCTCCACGCAGTTGTTCGCTCCGGTGCTGTAGCTGCTGCGCAGCCACCGCAGTCCGTGCAGATCAGCACTTGAAGGTACGTTCCGAGGCAGTGCAGTCATGGTGCCTCCTTACGCGCCGTCAGCTATTGCGGCGATGTAATCCAACGAGTCCTCGGGGGAAAGGGCGTGGATCCGGAGCGTGTCGAAGGCCTCCGTGTAGGCCTGGAGGTCTTCTTTCCGCTCCAGGTAGAGGCTACTCGTCAACTGGTCGATAACAACCACGTCCAGATCAGAAGTGCTCGGAAATGAGAAGATTACGAAAGGTCCGGTGATGCCGATATGCGCCCCGGCCGCGAACGGCAGCACCTGGAGCCGTACCTGGGGCAACCGGGCTGCCTCCACCAGCCGGGTCAACTGCCGCGTCATCACGCCCGGGCCACCCACCTCGCGCCGTAGCACCGCTTCGTCCAGCACCGCGTTCAGCTCCAGCGGCGGATCGTTGTGCAGCACGTCCTGCCTGGCCAGACGCACCTCCACCAGGGTGTCCAGGGCCTCGTCGTCGGGCCCGTCCATGGCCGCCCGGGTCACCGCACGCGCGTACTCGGGGGTCTGCAGCAACCCCGGCACGACCAGGGTCTCCAGCGTGCGCATCGCGCCTGCCTGTGACTCCAGGCTGATGAAATCGCGGTAGGCGGGCGGCAGGACCCCCCGATAGGCGTGCCACCAGTGGTGCCGTCCCGCCGTGTCCTCCGACCCCGCCAACACCAGCAGCAACTTGCGCAGTTGCCCCTCGACCACGCCGTAGGCGTCCAGGAGTAACCGCACATCGGCCGGTTTCACACCGCTGGCGCCGGTCTCGATCCGGCTCACTTTCGACTGATGCCAGCCCACCAGACGGGCGGCCTCACCGCTCGTGAGGCCGGCGCCGGTGCGCAGAGTGCGCAGTTCGGCGCCCAGTTTGCGGCGGCGCACCGCGGGACCGTTCTGCATGGGCTACTCCTTACTCCTTCCGAGCCGCCCAAATACGGTCTGAGGTCGCAGAGTTCACCGCTTCGAGCGACAGATATATGCATATCTTGGTGGATCGCTCCCCGTGACCGGCCCGGTAATGGCAGTCTGGCGAAGAAGCACCAGTCCGGGACCGTACTCGAACCATCCGCTCCGTGTCGGACTCCGGTCCCGAGGAAAGGGACGACGTCGCCATGGCAGACCACCTGGAAGCATCCGTCACTCTGCCGAGCGATCCCGCCTCGGTCTACGCCGCCCGCTCCTATGTGCTGGACACGCTCGCGGAGTGGGGGCTGCCGCCGGAGACGGAGACCGCGGACACCGTCCGCCTCATCGTCTCCGAACTCGCCACCAACGCCGTGCAGCACACCTTCGGGCAGTCACCCACCTTCACGGTGGACCTCGTGCTCGACCGGGACGAGCAGCTGCGCATCGGCGTCACGGACAGTCATCCGCGCTTCCCCAAGAGACTCCCCGCCGCGGTCCAGCAGGACAACGGGCGGGGCATGGTCATCATCCGCTGGCTGACCGCCGAGTGCGGCGGCAAGCTCCGGGTACGCCCCACCGGGGAGGGCGGCAAGACCGTCTCCATCGAACTGCCCTGGACGGTCCCGGCCGGCACCGTCACCGCGGCCGGCCAGCAGGAGCCGTAGCCCTGAGCTCCTGCCGGCCCGCTCACGGTGGGGTCAGCTGACCCGGCCGTACCAGACGCTGCGCGTCCAGATCTTCTGGAGCTTCACCACGTCCCCGGTCTTCGGGGCGTGCCAGATCTTTCCCTTCCCGGCGTAGATGCCGACGTGGTACACGCTGGAACCCGAGTGGAAGAAGACCAGGTCCCCGGCCTTGCGGTTGCCGGCCGAGATGTGACGGGTCTTGTTGTACTGCTGGGCCGCCGTTCGCGGCAGGGTCTTGCCCGCCTTCTTGAACGAGTACAGCGTCAGCCCGGAGCAGTCGAACCTGTTCGGTCCGGTGGCACCCCACCTGTAGGGCGCGCCCTTCTTCGAGGCGGCGACCTGAAGTGCCTTCGTCGCCATCGTGGCGGCCGAGGCATCGGAAGCGACACCCGGGATCACGATCGAGCCGCCCACGGCGGCGATGGTCAGTGCCGAGGCCGTACCGGCCCGGGCCATCAGCGACGGAACACGATTGAGCGCAGTCATGCGCAACCCTTCGTCAGCCGCCTGTGAAGGATGACCTGTCGGATTCGGGCTGGCGAAGTTGCCCGGCCGTGTTGCCACGGCTTCACCCCAAGGGCTGCTCGGCCCGGTCATGGCGCGACCTTGCCGGCGACCCGTCGTGCTTGGGTCCTCCACTCCTGCCGATGCACTTCTGTCGACGGGTCAATCCGGGCGGCGGCAGGACTCGGCGTCCGCCCGGACCGCCCCGCCGCTGTGGCGGGGGCTTGTCGTCAGACAGGGATCTTCACTCACGCGTGTCCGAAAATCCCAACGGAATCGGGGATTTGTGGGGTTACTCACCACCCACCCGTTCGGGTGGACAGCCCTGTGTTCGATTCTCCGTCAACTGCCCTGCGTAGCCCCGGACCTGCGCGGAAGCCGCTCGCGGGCACCCACGCACAGGCAACTTGAGCGGTCCTCGCGGTCAGGTAAAACCACGCCACACTCCGCCGGACGGCGGTAACCCCTTTGGATCGTTTCGACTCCGGCCCACTCGCCGTGTCGACGCGTGGGGCCGGAGTCCGGCGGGTGTCACCGTACGCAGTCGGGCGGGAGTACGACGCGAGCGGTCCGGCGCTCGCCGTCGAGCACCCGCAACGCCCGTGCCAGCGTGTCCCCGTGAAGCTCCGCCTCGCCCCGCTGATGCATCAGGGCCAGCGCGTCACGCAGCTCGGACGCCGCGCGCACCAGCGCCTGCGCGGCGCGCAGCCCGCGGTAGGTGTCCTCGTTCTGCGCCGGATTGATCCGGCCCAGCAAATCCACCACGTCCAGGTAACGGTCGATCAGCTCGCCCTCGGCGCGGGTCAGCGCGGGCAGCGGAGGAAGCTCCGGCGGCAGCATCGGCGGCTCACCCCGCGTCCGGCAGGCCGAGCGAGGGACGGCGGGTGGGCATCACCCGGTCCACCAGCCCGTACGCCAGCGCTTGCGGTGCGTCCAGGACCAGGTCCCGCTCCAGATCCCGGTGCACCTGTTCCGCCGTGCGCCCGGTGTGCCGGACGAGCATCCGTTCGAGCATCGCCCGGACCCGGTCCAACTCCTCCGCCTGGATGGCCAGATCACTCGGCTGGCCCTGTACCGGTTCCGGCAGCGACGGCTGCTGGAGGACGATGCGCGCGCCGGGCAGCACGGACCGCTTGCCCGGCGTGCCGGCCGCCAGCAGTACGGCGGCCGACGCCCCGGCCTGCCCGAGGCAGACCGTCTCCACCTCGCAGGTCACGTACTGGACCGTGTCGTAGATCGCGGCCATCGCGCTGTAGGACCCGCCCGGGGAGTTGATGTACAGCGAGATGTCCCGCTCCGGAGCCGCGTACTCCAGGTACATGAGCTGCGCCATCACGTCGTTGGCCGAGACCTCGTCGACGGGCGTGCCGAGGAAGACGATCCGCTCCTCCAGCAGCTTCGAGTACGGATCCATGGTGCGATGCCCCGCGGTCGTGCGTTCCGTGAACTCGGGCAGGACATAGCGGGCGGACGGTCGGGTCATGGCGTACCCCTCCTCGTGACTGAGGCGGCCCGGAGCCGGGCTCTCTGTTGAAAATGTACAGGACGTACAGATCATCGAGTGAGGATTCCGCTGTGGCCGAACAAGATGTGATGTCCGGGGTGCCCCGTAAGCTGGGTTCATGGCCTACGAGATTCCGGTGACCCAAGCCAGGGCTGAGCTCGCCGAACTGATCAACAGGGTGGTGTACGGCGGTGAGCGCGTCGTCGTGACGCGCCACGGCAAGCCGCTGGTCGCCCTCGTCTCCGCCACCGACCTCGAACGCCTCGAAGAGCTTCCGGAACCCGCCGAGGAGCACGTGGACCACGTGGTCAGCTCCGTCTCCCCGGTCCGCGAGACCGCCGCCGTACGCCCGGAGCGGGGCCGCTTCGGCATCGCGGCGGAGCACAGGGGGGCCGCGGGCGCCTGAACGAGCGACGCCCCCGAAGGGGCGTTGGGGGAGGAACGGCGCGACCAGCCACGACGGGGCTGCGAACGAACGAGTGCGCATCGTGGCACTTTCAGCCGGGCGCCCGGCACGTGTGAGGACGCGTGTCGCGGAGCTGATCCAGCGGCCCCCGGGTCGCCGCCACGACCGTCGGGCCTCACCGGAGCGTTCGGGTGAGGGCCGTTCGGGTGTCGCGGGACGGCGGTCGGCTTTCGACGCGGTGAGATGCGCCCCCGCGCGCCCGCCGTGAGGCTCATGTGCCGGTCATGAAGTGATCAAGGTCCGGTTAACGTCGCCGAAACTCCGGCGAACTAGCCTGCCGATCCACGCCACCTGGGGTTTTCCTAGCCGGATTGGGTCCGTGAGCCCAATCCGTCGCGGTGGCCGCGGCAACCGGACCCCGCACGGTCCGGAGCGAGGACTGTGAGGTGGGACGTGCAACTGACCCCGCACGAGCAAGAGAGGCTGCTGATCCACGTGGCGGCCGACGTGGCCGAGAAGCGCCGGGCCCGCGGGCTCCGGCTGAACCACCCCGAGGCGGTCGCCCTCATCACGTCGCACATCCTCGAAGGCGCGCGGGACGGCCGTACCGTCGCCGAACTCATGGCCTCCGGGCGCAAGCTGCTCACCAGGGACGACGTCATGGAGGGCATCCCCGAGATGATCCACGACGTCCAGGTCGAGGCGACCTTCCCGGACGGCACCAAGCTCGTCACCGTCCACGACCCGATCGTCTGAGGAGGCAGGCTGCCGATGATTCCCGGAGAGGTGCTGTTCGCCGACGGTCCTGTCGTATTCAATGCGGGCCGTGAGGTCACCCGGATGACCGTCCTCAACGCCGCCGACCGGCCCGTCCAGGTCGGCTCCCACTACCACTTCGCCGAGGCCAATCCCGGTCTGGAGTTCGACCGGGACGCGGCGCGCGGCAAGCGGCTCAACGTCGCCGCCGGCACCGCCGTCCGCTTCGAGCCCGGCATCCCCGTCGACGTCGAACTCGTCCCGCTCACCGGCGCCCGGGTGGTCCCCGGGCTTCGCGGCGAGACCGGAGGTGCCCTCGATGCCTGAGATCTCCCGCGCCGCCTACGCCGACCTGTTCGGGCCGACCACCGGCGACCGGATCCGGCTCGCCGACACCGACCTGCTCGTCGAGATCGAGGAGGACCGCTCCGGCGGCCCCGGACTCGCCGGGGACGAGGCGGTCTTCGGCGGCGGCAAGGTCATCCGCGAGTCCATGGGCCAGTCGCGTGCTACGCGCGCAGACGGCACCCCCGACACGATCATCACCGGTGCCGTGATCATCGACCACTGGGGCATCGTCAAGGCCGACATCGGCATCCGCGACGGCCGGATCACCGGCATCGGCAAGGCCGGCAACCCCGACACCATGGACGGCGTCCACCCCGACCTGGTGATCGGCCCCGAGACCGAGGTCATCGCCGGGAACGGCCGCATCCTCACCGCGGGCGGCGTGGACGCCCACGTCCACTTCATCTGCCCGCAGATCGCCGACGAGGCGCTGGCGGCGGGCATCACGACGCTGGTGGGCGGTGGCACCGGCCCCGCCGAGGGCTCGAAGGCGACCACCGTCACCCCCGGGCCGTGGCACCTCGCCCGGATGCTGGAGGCGATGGAGCAGTACCCGCTCAACATCGGCTTCCTCGGCAAGGGCAACACCGTCTCGCACGAGGCGATGCTCTCCCAGATCCGGGGCGGGGCACTGGGACTGAAGCTGCACGAGGACTGGGGGTCGACCCCGGCCGTCATCGACGCGGCCCTGACCGTCGCCGACCGGACGGGCATCCAGGTGGCCATCCACACGGACACGCTCAACGAAGCGGGATTCGTGGCGGACACGCTCGCCGCGATCGGCGGCCGCGGGATCCACGCCTACCACACCGAGGGCGCGGGCGGCGGGCACGCCCCCGACATCATGACCGTCGTCTCCGAACCGCACGTGCTGCCCAGCTCGACCAACCCGACCCGCCCGTACACGGTGAACACCGCCGAGGAACACCTCGACATGCTGATGGTGTGCCACCACCTCAACCCGGCGGTGCCGGAGGACCTGGCCTTCGCCGAGTCGCGGATCCGGCCGTCGACGATCGGCGCGGAGGACATACTCCACGACCTCGGCGCGATCTCGATCATCTCGTCCGACGCGCAGGCCATGGGACGCGTGGGCGAGGTGATCCTGCGGACCTGGCAGACCGCGCACGTGATGAAGCGACGGCGGGGCGCGCTGCCGGGTGACGGACGGGCCGACAACCACCGGGTACGGCGGTACGTCGCCAAGTACACGATCAACCCGGCCCTCGCCCAGGGGCTGGCCCGCGAGATCGGCTCGGTCGAGAGCGGGAAGCTCGCCGACCTCGTGCTCTGGGAGCCCGCGTTCTTCGGGGTCAAGCCACAGCTCGTCCTCAAGGGCGGGCAGATCGCCTACGCGCAGATGGGCGACGCCAACGCGTCGATCCCGACGCCCCAGCCGATCCTGCCGCGCCCGATGTACGGGGCGATCGGACGGGCGCCGGCCGCCAACTCCTTCAACTTCGTCGCCCCGTTGGCGATCGAGGACGGCTTGCCGGAGCGGCTGCAGCTCGGGAAGCGGTTCGTCGCCATCGAGTCGACCCGTGGCGTGACCAAGGCGGACATGCGGGAGAACGACGCGCGTCCGCGGGTCCGGGTCGATCCCGACAGCTTCGCCGTGCACATCGACGGGGAGCTGGTCGAGGCGACACCGGCCGCCGAACTGCCCATGGCTCAGCGTTACTTCCTCTTCTGAGAGCTGGTGGGTGTGGTGTCACGGGCGGCGTTGCTGGTACTGGCCGACGGCCGCTTTCCCGCCGGAGGGCATGCGCACTCCGGCGGAGCGGAGGCGGCCGTCAAGGCCGGGCGGATCACCGGGGCCGCGAGCCTGGAGGAGTACTGCCGGGGGCGGCTGCACACGGCCGGGCTGGTGGCCGGGGCGTTCGCCGCGGCCGCGGTACTAGGCCTGGACGTAGGGGAGTTGGACGCGGCGGCCGACGCGCGGACGCCGTCGGCCGCGCTGCGGGGAGCAGCGCGCAGGCTCGGGCGGCAGCTGCTGCGGGCCGCGCGGGTGGCCTGGCCGGCTGCTGAACTCGACGCCCTGGCACGGGAGTTCCCTAAGGGGGCTCATCAGCCGGTGGTGCTGGGGGTGGTGGCCAGGGCGGCGGGGCTTTCGGCGGAGGACGCGGCGTACTGCGCGGTGTACGAGTGCGTGAGTGGGCCGGTCACGGCGGTGGTGCGGTTGCTGAGTCTGGATCCGTTCGAGGCGACGGGGGTGCTGGCGCGGTTGGCGGGGGAGATGGAGCTGGTGGTCGACCGGGGGGTGGAGGCGGCCCGGAGGGTGGTCGCGGGGGCGGGGGTCGAGGGGTTGCCTGCGGCTTCGGCGCCGTTGATGGAGATCGGGGCGGAGTGGCATGCGGGGTGGGCGGTGCGGTTGTTCGCGTCGTAGGGGGGTGCCGCCCCCGCCGCCCCTACCCGTCCCGTCCTTCCAGGGGGTGGGCCCCCTTCGACCGCCCGGTTTCGGGGGCTGCCGCCCCCGGACCCCCGCTTCGGCCTGAACGGCCTCGTCCTCAAACGCCGGACGGGCTGGTGGGGGTGCGGACCGGCTCTCGTCCTCAAGCCGGACGGGTTGAGAGGGGGTGTCGGGCGGCCTTCGTCGGACGCTCGGACGGGTTGAGGGGGGTGTCGGGCGCCCTTCGTCGGACGCTCGGACGGGCTGAGAGGGAGTGCCGGCCGGTCGTCGTCCTCAGGCGCCGGAGGGCTGGGAGTTGTCGAACAGGCCGATCGGAAGGCCAAGTGATTCTAAGGAGCCGTACATGCATCTCGACCACGACCACCACCACGGCCCGGCTGCCCTCAGCGCCGACGCCCATCGGCCCGACGGGGCGCGGCGGGCGCTTCGGATCGGACTCGGGGGGCCGGTGGGGTCCGGGAAGACCGCTACCGTTGCCGCTCTGTGCCGGGCGCTGCGGGACGAGTTGTCCCTGGCCGTCGTCACCAATGACATCTACACCCGGGAGGACGCCGAGTTCCTGCTCCGGGAGGCCGTGTTGCCGCCGGAGCGGATCGCCGCCGTCGAGACGGGGGCGTGTCCGCACACCGCGATCCGGGACGACATCTCGGCCAATCTCGAAGCCGTGGAGGACCTGGAGGACGCGGTCGGGCCGCTGGATCTCATCCTCGTCGAGTCGGGTGGGGACAATCTCACCGCCACCTTCTCCAAGGGGCTCGTGGACGCGCAGATCTTCGTGATCGACGTGGCGGGAGGGGACGACATCCCGCGGAAGGGCGGGCCGGGGGTGACCACGGCCGACCTGCTCGTCGTCAACAAGACGGACCTGGCGCCCTACGTCGGGTCGGATCTGGCGCGGATGGCCGCCGACGCCAAGGCGCAGCGCGCCGAACTGCCGGTCGTCTTCCAGTCGTTGCGCAGCGAGGCCGGTGTCGCGGAGGTGGCCGCGTGGGTGCGGGAGCGGCTCGTGGCGTGGGCCGTATGACGGCGACGGGGGTGCGCGCCGTCGCCCGGATCGTCGCACGGGACGACGGGCGGGGCGGTACCTCTCTTCCCGTGCTGGAGGGCGAGGGGCCGCTCGCACTGCGGCGTACCCGGGGGAGCGGGGCCGAGGCCCGGGTGATGGTCGTCGGGGCGATGAGCGGGCCGCTCGGCGGGGACCGGTTCGGGATCGAGGCCAGGGTCGAGGAAGGGGCCCGGCTGCGGGTCGGGTCGGCGGCCGCGACCATCGCCCTGCCGGGGCAGGGGAAGGAGGAGGCTCGGTACGACGTCCGGCTCGATGTCGCCGACGGGAGTGAACTGCGGTGGCTGCCCGAGCAGTTGATCTCCGCCAACGGGAGTGATCTGTGTGTGACGACTCGCGTCGAGGTCGGGGCGCGGGGCCGGCTCGTGCTGCGGGAGGAGCAGGTGCTCGGGCGGGTGGGGGAGGAGCCCGGGCGGCTCAGCAGCCGGCTCACCGTGCGGGTGGCCGGGAAGGCCGTGCTGGACCAGGAACTCGCCTGTGGGCCCGGGGCGCCCGGTGGCTGGGACGGGGCCGCCGTGCTGGCGGGACATCGCGCGGTCGGGCAACTCGTCGTCGTACGACCGGAGTTTGCGGTGCGGCCGATGGAGGCACGGATGCTGGGAGAAGGGGCCGCGCTCACGCCGCTCGCCGGGCCCGCGGTGTTGGTGAGTGCGGTGGCGGGCGACGCGCTGCGGCTGCGCAGGGTCCTGGACGAGGCGTTGGGCCGGCTGGACGAGTGATCCGCTCAGCGGGTCGAGCGGGATCCGAACGTCCGGTTATCGGATTGATAAAGACGGCTGTCGGGCCCTGTTCTCAGCAGCCTCACAGCCGGAAGTATCTCCCCTGACCATTCGTCACCAGGTAGGGGAGGGGCCCACTTGAAGGACAACTTCAGATCGAGGAGCCGGACGCTGGCGCTCGGTTCGGCCGGAGCACTCGTCACGGCCAGCCTGATCACCGGTGCCCTGGCGGCACCCGCCGCCGGCGCCGAGGCCCGGCACGGCGGCCAGGACCGCGCGCAGCAGGGCGCGGCGATCGCGGCCGAACGGGCCGCGAAGGCCGGGATCGACTGGGCCGACTGCCCGGCCGACTGGGCCCTGACCAAGCCCGTCCAGTGCGGCTGGGTCAGCGTGCCGCTCGACTACACCAAGCCCTACGGCAAGCAGATCAGGCTCGCCGTCGACCGAATAGGCAACACGGGGACGCCGGCGGAGCGCCAGGGCGCGCTCGTCTACAACCCCGGCGGCCCGGGCGGCTCGGGCATGCGCTTCCCGCTCCGGGTCACCAACAAGAACCCCCTGTGGGTCAACGCCTCGAAGGCGTACGACTTCGTGGGCTTCGACCCGCGCGGCGTCGGCCACTCCGCACCCATCTCCTGCGAGGACCCGCAGGAGTTCGTGAAGGCCCCCAAGGCCGACCCGGTGCCCGACACCGAGGCCGACAAGACCGCACAGCGCAAGCTCGCCAAGCAGTACGCGGACGGCTGCGCCGAGCGCACCGGCCGCGCGATGCTCCAGCAGATGACCACCGCGAACACCGCCCGTGACCTGGACGTCATCCGGGCCGCGCTCGGCGAGCAGAAGCTCAACTACCTCGGTGTCTCGTACGGCACCTACCTCGGCGCGGTGTACGGGACGCTGTTCCCGGGGCACGTGCGCCGGATGATCGTCGACAGTGTCGTCAACCCGTCGCGCAAGAACATCTGGTACCAGGCCAACCTGGACCAGGACGTCGCCTTCGAGGGCCGCTGGAAGGACTGGGAGGACTGGGTCGCCGCGCACGACGCCGCCTTCCACCTGGGGACCACGCGGGACGCCGTCCAGGCCAAGTGGCTCCAGCTGCGCGCCACCGCCAAGGCGAACCCGATCGGCGGGGTCGTCGGACCGGCCGAGCTGATCGGCTTCTTCCAGAGCGCGCCGTACTACGACTCCTCGTGGGTCCCGGTCGCCACGGTGTTCAGCAAGTACTTCGCCGGTGACACCCAGGCCCTGGTCGACGCGGCCGCCCCGGACCTGACCGACACCGCCGGCAACATCACCTCGGAGAACGGCAACGCCGTCTACACGGCCGTCGAGTGCACCGACGCCAAGTGGCCCACCGGCTGGCACAAGTGGGACCGCGACAACACCGAGCTCAACAAGCAGTACCCCTTCATGACCTGGGCCAACGCCTGGCTCAACCTGCCCTGTGCCACGTGGCCGGTCGAGCAGCAGACCCCGGTGGAGGTCAGGACCCACAAGGGTCTGCCGCCGGTGCTGATCGTGCAGTCCACGCGTGACGCCGCCACCCCGTACCCCGGGGCCGTCGAACTGCACAAGCGTTTCCAGGGCTCCCGCCTCATCACCGAGCAGGGCGCCGGCTCGCACGGCGTGACCGGCCTGGTCAACCCGTGCATCAACAACCGCGTCGACACCTACCTGCTCACCGGCACGCTGGACGGCGCCGACGTCACCTGCGGCCCGCACGCCACTCCGCAGCCGTAACCACCGTCTCCCGTACGACGACGAGGGGCGGCCGGAAGACTCCGGCCGCCCCTCACTTCTCCGTCCACCGCCTCAGCTCAGCGGCGCCCGCGGGAACCTGCGCTCCTTCGCGCCCTTCGCCGCCGTCTGTTCGGCCTTGACGACGGCCGCGTACTCGTCGACGTACTCCTGCTCGGACAGGGTCAGGATGGCGTACATGATCTCGTCGGTGATGGCGCGCAGGACGGCCTTCTCGTGCTCCATCCCGGCGTAGCGGGAGAACTCGAGGGGCTTGCCGAAGCGGATCACGACGGGGTGGACGTTCGGGATGACCTTGCCGGGCGGCTGCGCCTCGAAGGTGCCGATCATCGCGCAGGGGATCACCGGGACACCGGCCCGCAGCGCCATCACGGCGACCCCGACCTTGCCCTTGTACAGGCGGCCGTCGTGCGAGCGTGTGCCCTCCGGATAGATGCCGAGCAGCTCGCCCTTGCCCAGCACCCCGAGCCCCTCCCGGATCGCGGCCTGGCCCGCCTCCTTGCCGGAGCGGTCCACCGGGATCTG
Organism: Streptomyces sp. NPDC028289; assembly: GCF_055565975.1. NCBI lineage: Bacteria > Bacillati > Actinomycetota > Actinomycetes > Kitasatosporales > Streptomycetaceae > Streptomyces > Streptomyces sp. NPDC028289. The sequence goes on from NZ_JBVHTI010000008.1 coordinate 313,162, forward strand.
CCCGGCGCTGCGGAAGAAGAAGGCGGTCAGCCGGCCCCGCACCCCCGGCCCCGTGAAGTACTCGGCCTTGGCGAGGAAGGTGATGCGCCGTTTGAGGACGGCCGGCATCAGGAAGTGGTCGGAGAAGGAGAGATGGTTGCCGGCGATGATCGCCGGTCCCGACGACGGCACATGCTCCAGGCCCTCGATCCGCGGCCGGAACACCACTCTCAGCAGCGGCCCCAGCAGTACGTACTTGAGCAGGTAGTAGAACACGGCTCGCCCCTCACTTTGCCAGCTCCCCTGCGAGCTGGTGCCATCCCAGGTCATTACTGCTTGCCCAGCGTTCGGCTCACGTGCGCCTGCGCGCCCGTGCGGAGTGTGGGCCTGCTCAAGGAAGCTTCAATGTACCTGGGACGGATGCGGCTGAGATTTCCTGGATCTTCGGCCCAGTGTCGCAGCGATACGAGGGTGAGTCACTACGAGTGGACAGCAGCGCCGCCGCGCATCCCCCGCCGAGGTGGCCCTGCTGTCGTGCTGTCATTTACAGGTAGCAGGGGCTCTGGGGCTGCGACGCCAGATCTCAACCGGCGTACACCCGGCCCTGCTTCACCACGTGGTGCACCGGCTGGGAGCAGCCGATGGACGGGGTGACCGGCAGACTGACGGCGAGGGGCGCGGGTTCCGTGTCCCCCACCGTGCCCCGGTCGGATTCCTTCCGGGTACCGGTGTCGTGCGTGTAGACCTGCGACCGCACCGAGGCGGCGTACTCGTCCTCCGGTGACCGCAGCGCGGTGAGCGTGATCTCCTGCGTCATCCCCCCTCGGGCATTCTCGACGACAGCAACGCGCAGCGGTGGGAATGACTCCGCGGCGGCCGTTTCGGGCCGTGTCCGTGCCGGCGGGCACTCAGGGAATGCATAGGATGGCCCCGATGCGCCCCACCGAGCAGCCCGCCCCGCGACCGCCGTACCGGCAGTGGCGTGCCGTGCTCGTGCTGGGCCTGCTGGCCGGGCTGTTCGGCATGCACGCGCTGGCACCCGGCGGTCTCATGGGAATGCACGGCGGGCACGAGCGGGCCGTCTCCCACGCGACGGTCACGGCCACCGCGTACGACGGCTGCTCCGGCGACGACGGGCACTGCGGCGGCGACCACGCGCAGCACGCCGACGCGACCTGCGCCTCCGGCGCGGTGAGCGGCGGACCGGCGCTGCCCGCGCTGGTCCCGGACCCGGTCCCCGTCCGCCCGGCCGCCTGCCCGGCGGCCTTCCGCCCGGCCACGGCACCGGACGGCGCGCGAGCACCCCCCGACCTGGCCGAACTCCAGCTCCTGCGGATCTAGAGGCACCCCAGCAGGCCGTGCGCGTTCAGCGCAACGGTCGTGCTCCCGCGTGCCCGACTCACACCCAGTAGCAGGAGTTCCAGCATGACCAGCAGGCGTACCCGTGCCGTCCTCGTCGCGCTCACCGCGACCGCCGCCCTCGCCCTCACCGCGTGCGGCAGCGGCGACGACGGCGCCGACACCGCACACGCGTCCCACTCGGCGGCGGCCGGCGCCACCGCCTCCGCCACCGCCGGTGCCCACAACGCGCAGGACGTGTCCTTCGCCCAGAGCATGATCCCGCACCACCAGCAGGCCCTGGAGATGGCCGGGCTCGCCGTCGACCGTGCCTCCTCCGCTCAGGTGCGGGACCTCGCCGCCCGGATCGAGAAGGCCCAGGACCCGGAGATCAGGACCATGACCGGCTGGCTGAAGGCCTGGGGCGAGGACGTGCCCATGGCGGGCATGGACCACAGCGGCCACGCCGGCATGACTGGGATGATGTCCGACAAGGACATGACCATGCTGAAGCAGGCCAAGGGGACGGACTTCGACACGATGTTCCTGACCATGATGGTCCAGCACCACCAGGGCGCCGTGGAGATGGCCGGCACCGAGAAGGCCAAGGGCGACTACGGCCCGGCCACGACCATGGCCGACTCCATCGTCACCGCGCAGAACGCCGAGATCAAGGAGATGAACAAGCTCCTCGGCAAGGGCTGAGCAGAGACGGCGGCGGCCGCGCCCACCGGCGCGGCCGCCGTCCGCTCAGGCCGTCAGCACCTTCTCCAGCGCCCCCAGCGCCGACCGCAGTTCCTCCGCCGTGACGGTCAGCGGCGGGGCCAGCCGGATCGTGGAGCCGTGGGTGTCCTTGACCAGGACGCCCTCGCGCATCAGGCGCTCGCCGATCTCCCGCCCGGTGCCGAGCGCCGGGTCCACGTCGACGCCCGCCCACAGCCCGCGTGAGCGGAAGCCGACCACGCCGTTGCCGACGAGTTCCGTCAGGCCGTCCCGCAGGACCACGCCCAGCTCGGCGGCCCGGCGCTGGAAGTCGCCGCTCTCCAGCAGCTCGACCACCGCCGTGCCGACCGCTGCCGCGAGCGGGTTGCCGCCGAACGTCGAGCCGTGCTCGCCGGGATGCAGGACCCCGAGCACCTCCCGCCGGGCCACCACCGCCGACACCGGCACGATCCCGCCGCCCAGCGCCTTGCCGAGCAGCACCACGTCCGGCACCACGTCCTCGTGGTCGACGGCGAGGGTGCGGCCGGTGCGGCCGAGGCCGGACTGGATCTCGTCCGCGACGAAGAGGCAGTTCTTGCGCCGGGTCAGCTCGCGGACCCCGGTCAGATAGCCGTCGTCGGGGATGAGTACCCCGGCCTCGCCCTGGATGGGCTCGATCAGCACGGCCGCCGTGGTCTCGTCGACCGCGGCCTCCAGCGCGGCCAGGTCGTTGTACGGCACGATCCGGAAGCCCGGCGTGAACGGGCCGAAGCCCGCCCGGGCGGTCTCGTCCGTGGAGAAGCTGACGATCGTGGTCGTACGGCCGTGGAAGTTGTCCGCGGCGACGACGATCGTGGCCCGGTCGGCCGGGACGCCCTTCACGTCGTACGCCCACTTGCGGGCCACCTTGATGCCGGACTCGACCGCCTCGGCGCCCGTGTTCATCGGCAGCACCATGTCCAGGCCGGTCAACTCGGCGAGCCGTTCGGCGAATTCGGCGAGCCGGTCGTTGTGGAAGGCGCGCGAGGTGAGGGTGAGGCGGTCCAGCTGGCGGTGCGCGGCCTCGATCAGCGCCGGGTGGCGGTGGCCGAAGTTGAGGGCCGAGTAGCCGGCCAGCATGTCGAGGTAGCGGCGGCCCTCGACGTCCTCCACCCAGGCGCCCTCGGCGCGGGCGACGACCACGGGCAGCGGGTGGTAATTGTGCGCGAGGACCGGTCCCTCCGCCTCGATCAGCTCGGCGGAGGTGCGTGCGCGTGCGCGTGCGGGTGCGGTCATCAGGGGGATCTCCTGGTCCTCGGCGGCTGTCAACGGATTTCCTGGGTGCAGCACTTGATGCCGCCGCCTGCCTTGTGGAACTCCGACAGGTCGACGGGGACGGGCTCGTAGCCCTGGTCGGCGAGTCGGGCGGCGAGCGCCTCGGCCTGCGGCGCGATGAAGACGTGGCGGCCGTCGGAGACCGAGTTCAGGCCCCACGCCAGCGCGTCGTCGCGGGTCGCGAGCACCGCCTCCGGGAACAGCCGGCGGAGCACCTCGCGGCTGCCGGCGGAGAAGGCCTCGGGGTAGTAGACGATGTTCTCCTCGTCGAGGACGAACAGCGCGGTGTCCAGGTGGTAGAAGTACGGGTCCACCAGGGTCAGGCTGATCACCGGATGGCCGAAGAACTCCTGGGCCTCCCGGTGCGCCTCGCGGGTGGTGCGGAACCCGGTGCCGGCGAGCAGGTACCGGCCCGTCCAGACCAGGTCGCCCTCGCCCTCGACCACCGAGCCCGGGCGGTACACGTCGTAGCCCGCGGTCTTGAACCAGAGGTCGTAGTGGGAGGACTCGGGGCGCCGCTCGGGCGCGTGGAAGAGCGAACCGAAGACGCGGCCGCCGACGACGACCGCCGAGTTCGCGGCGAACACCATGTCGGGCAGGCCGGGGACCGGCTCCAGCCGGTCGATGCTGTGGCCGTGGGCGCGGTAGGCGCCGATCAGCGCGGTCCACTGCTCCTGGGCCAGGTCGACGTCGACCCTGGTGTCGGGGTTCATCCAGGGATTGATCGCGTACTGCACGGCGAAATGTCTGGGTTCGCAGACAAGGAAGCGCCTGAGGCGCGGCACACGGCTTTCGGACACAGAGGGGTTCCTCCGCTTTCCCGCGGTGTCGACTGGGGGTTGACACCAAGGTAGAAAGCGTCGGATACGGACGACAAGAAACAAATGTTGCGCGTCTGCGCAGGAACGCTGCGTCTCCGGTCATACGAACGCAGCATCGGTGCGTTTACTCCGGCACGGGGTGCGTGGCCCCGGCCTCCGGGCTCTCCGGCAGCAGATGGGACAGCACCATCACGCTGATCGTCTTCCGGATGAACGGCTCCACCCGGATCCGCTCCAGCACCTCCTCGAAGTGGTCCACGTCCCGGGCCCGCACATGCAGCAGCGCGTCCGCGCCGCCGGTCACCGTCATGGCCGCGGTGATCTCCGGATGGTTGCGGACCACCTCCGCGAGCCGCCGGGGCGGGGCCGCGCCCTCGCAGTACACCTCGACGTACGCCTCCGTGCGCCAGCCGAGGGCCGCGGGTGTGACGGTGGCCGTGAACCCGGTGATCACACCGGTCTCGCGCAGCCGGTCGACCCGCCGCTTCACGGCCGTCGCGGAGAGCCCGACGGCCGCGCCGATCTCGGCGAAACTGGTCCGCGCGTTCGCCATCAACGCGGTGGTGATCTTCCGGTCGAGATCGTCGAAAGGGGCGGTGCCGCTGTTCATGCCCGCACTGTAACCACGGGCGGAGACACTTCGGGAACACCACGTCATCCGGCGCCGACGTCCACGTCCGGCACATGTCCAGCGCCGCGTTCCGCCGCCTACACTCCGTTCATGCTGCGCGCCCTCGCCGTCGACGACGAACTCCCCTCGCTGGAGGAGCTGCTCTACTTACTCAACGCCGATCCGCGCATCGGCAGCGTCGAGGGGGCCGGGGACGCCACCGAGGCGCTGCGCCGCATCACCCGCGCCCTGGAGTCCGGCCCCGAGGGCCCCGAGGCCATCGACGTCGTCTTCCTCGACGTCCAGATGCCCGGCCTGGACGGCCTGGACCTGGCCCGGCTGCTCACCGGCTTCGCCCGGCCGCCGCTGGTCGTCTTCGTCACCGCCCACGAGGACTTCGCGGTAAGGGCCTTCGATCTCAAGGCGGTCGACTACGTCCTGAAGCCGGTACGCAAGGAACGCCTCGCGGAGGCGGTACGCCGGGCCGCCGAACTGCGCGGCGCCGCACCCCGGATACCCGTGCACGAACCCGACCCCGACCACATACCCGTCGAACTCGGCGGCGTGACACGGTTCGTGGCGGTGGACGACATCACGCACGTCGAGGCCCAGGGCGACTACGCCCGCCTGCACACCGAGCGCGGCAGCCACCTCGTCCGCATCCCGCTGTCCACCCTGGAGGACCGCTGGCGCTCCCGCGGCTTCGTCCGCATCCACCGCCGCCACCTCGTCGCCCTCCGCCACGTCGGCGAACTCCGCCTGGACGCGGGCACGGTGAGTGTCCTGGTCGGCGCCGAGGAGCTCCAGGTCAGCCGGCGGCACGCCCGCGAGCTGCGGGACCTGCTGATGAGGAGGGCCTGACGATGCCCGCCGACCCCACCGAGCGCCGGGTCACCGTCACCGGCCCGCCCCGCCGCAGCCGCCGTACCTCCGGCTACTACCGGCCGCGCACCGAGATCGACGAGCAGACCACCCTCGGCCACACCTACGTGCGCTCCCTCATGCGCAGCCAACTGCGCGTCGCGCTCGTCGTGTTCGCCGTCCTGGTGCTGCTCGTCGGCCCGCTGCCGCTGGTCTTCGCCGCCGCCCCCGAGGCCCGCCGCCTGGAGTGGCTGGTGCTCGGCTTCTGCCTCTACGCCCCGCTGATCCTGCTCGCCCGCTGGTACGTGCGCCGCGCCGAACGCAACGAGGAGGACTTCGTCCGCCTCGTCGAGGACCGGTAGGACCGATGAACTCCAGCCCCGCCGAGGCCAGATGAACTCCAGCTACGCCGTCCCGGCGGTCGCCCTCGTCGTCGTCGCGACCGTCCTCGTCGGCGCCTTCGGCCTGCGCATCTCCCGGACCACCTCCGACTTCTACGTCGCCTCACGCACCGTCGGCCCCCGCCTCAACGCGGCCGCGATCAGCGGCGAGTACCTCTCCGCCGCCTCCTTCCTGGGCATCGCGGGCCTGGTTCTGGTCCAGGGCCCCGACATGCTCTGGTACCCGGTCGGCTACACCGCCGGCTACCTCGTCCTCCTCCTCTTCGTCGCCGCACCGCTGCGCCGCTCCGGCGCCTACACCCTCCCCGACTTCGCCGAGGCCCGGCTCGCCTCGCAGACCGTACGGCGGCTGGCGGGGGCGTTCGTCGTCGGCGTCGGCTGGCTCTACCTGCTGCCCCAGCTCCAGGGCGCCGGACTGACGCTGGCGGTCCTCACCGGCGCCCCCGACGCCCTCGGCGGGCTCATCGTCGCCGTCGTCGTGGTGGCCACCGTGGCCGCCGGCGGCATGCGCAGCATCACCTTCGTCCAGGCCTTCCAGTACTGGCTCAAGCTCACCGCCCTGCTCGTCCCCGCCCTCTTCCTCGTCCTCGCCTGGCAGCGCGCCGGCGCCCCCGTGCACGCCTTCGACGAACCGGCCGCCTTCCGCACCCAGCGCGTCGTGGACGTCCAGGACAGCCTCTCCCTCCGGCTCGACCGCCCGCTCACGGTCACCGTCTCCGGTACGGTCGACGGCCGCCCGCTCCGGGACACGCGGGTCATCCTCCCCGAGGGCACCCACCGCATCACCGCCGGCACCCGCCTGACCTTCGCCAAGGGCACCCGCGTCCCCGCCACCGACCGGGGCACCAACGGCGGCATGTCCACCTCGCTCGCCGAGAGCCGCGAGGAACGCCCGCTGTACGCCACGTACGGTCTGATCCTCGCCACCTTCCTCGGCACCATGGGCCTGCCGCACGTCGTCGTCCGCTTCTACACCAGCCCGCACGGCGTCGCCGCCCGCCGCACCACGGTCGCCGTGCTGGCCCTGATCGGCCTCTTCTATCTGTTGCCGCCCGTCTACGGCGCCCTCGGCCGCCTCTACACCCCCGAACTCACCCTCACCGGCGAGACGGACGCCGCCGTCCTGCTGCTGCCCGACCGGGTCGTCGGCGGCCTCGGCGGCGACCTGCTCGGCGCGCTGGTGGCGGGCGGCGCCTTCGCCGCGTTCCTCTCCACCGCCTCCGGACTCACCATGGCCGTCGCCGGAGTCCTCACCCAGGACGTCCTCCCGTCCCGCGGCGTACGGCACTTCAGACTCGGGACCGTCCTCGCCATGGCCGTACCGCTCGCCGCCGGCGTGCTGGTCGGCGGCCTGCCGGTCGCCGACGCCGTCGGACTGGCCTTCGCCGTGTCCGCCTCCTCCTTCTGCCCGCTGCTGGTCCTCGGCATCTGGTGGCGCCGGCTCACCCCGCCCGGCGCGGCCGCCGGGATGCTGGCCGGGGGCGGCTCGGCGTTCGGCGCGGTGGCCGCGACGATGGCCGACTTCCCCGGCACCGGCAGCCTGCACGCCCTGCTGGCCTGGCCCGCGCTCTGGTCGGTCCCGCTGGGCTTCCTCACCATGATCCTGGTCTCCCTGGCGACCCCGGGCCGGGTACCGCCCGGCACGGCCGCGATCCTGGCCCGCTTCCACCTGCCGGAAGAGCTGCGCGCGGAGGTCAAGGCGTGACCGGGTTCCTGGCGGGCCTCCTCGTGGCGGTCCTCCCGCTCCTCGCCGCCGGCTTCTGGCTCGGCCGCCGCACCGCACGCCCCGAGAACCTCGGCGGCCTCGGCACCCCCGTCGAGCACGCCACCTTCGAGACCCTGCACACCGCCTCCCTCGCCGCGCCCCCGCTGCGCGCGGGCCTCACCGAGGAGACCGCCCGCCGCTCGGCCCGCCGGCTGCGCACCCTGCTCGGCACCGACGCGCTCTGCCTCACCGACCACGAGAACCTGCTGGTCTGGGACGGCGTCGGCGACCACCACCGCACCGAGATCATGGCGCGGCTCGCCGGGCCGCTGGAGTCGGGCCGCGGCGAGGCCTTCCGGCTGCACTGCGAGACCCCCGACTGCCCGGTCCGCTGGGCCGTGATCACCCCGCTCACTGTCGACGACCGCGTCCACGGCACCCTGGTCGCCTGCGCCCCCCGCGAGTCCGCCGTCCTGGTCCGGGCGGCCGGCGAGGTCGCCCGCTGGGTCAGCGTCCAGCTGGAGCTGGCCGACCTGGACCGCTCCCGGACCCGCCTCATCGAGGCCGAGATCCGCGCCCTGCGCGCCCAGATCTCCCCGCACTTCATCTTCAACTCGCTCGCGGTGATCGCCTCATTCGTCCGCACCGACCCCGAACGGGCCCGCGAGCTGCTGCTGGAGTTCGCCGACTTCACCCGCTACTCGTTCCGCAGGCACGGCGACTTCACCACCCTCGCCGACGAGCTCCACGCCATCGACCACTACCTGGCACTGGTCCGGGCCCGCTTCGGCGACCGCCTCACGGTCACGCTCCAGATCGCCCCCGAGGTGCTCCCGGTCACCCTGCCCTTCCTCTGCCTCCAGCCGCTGGTCGAGAACGCCGTCAAACACGGCCTCGAGGGCAAGACCGGCACCTGCCACATCCAGATCACCGCGCAGGACGAGGGCGCCGAGGCCCTGGTCGTCATCGAGGACGACGGCGCCGGCATGGACCCGGTCCTGCTGCGCAGCATCCTCGCGGGCGAGACCAGTCCCTCCGGGGGTATCGGTCTGTCCAACGTCGACGACCGGCTCCGCCAGGTGTACGGGGACGACCACGGGCTGGTCATCGAGACGGCGCCCGGTGCGGGGATGAAGATCACCGCGCGGTTGCCGAAGTACCAGCCCGGGGTGCACTAGCGCTCCGCGGGGCGCCGTTGTTCGGGTGCGGCGCCGTGGGGGCTGGTCGCGCAGTTCCTCCCCCAGCCTTCGGCCGGGGGTACCCCCAGCGCCCCTATGGGGCGCGCTTCCGCCGGCCGGAATCAATTGCTCTGGGTTACCACCATCGCCAGTGTCAGCAGGCCCAGTACCACCCACCCGAACCAGAGCCAGCCGTTGCTGCCGAGGGCCACCGTGTAGGCCGTCACCACGACCAGGCCGCCGACGGTGAGCACCCCCATCGCCTTGGTGGCACCGTTCGAGCCGTTCGCAGAACCGGGCATCGCGACACCCTCCTCATGGTCCGACTCCCTCCATGGTGCCCCGGTCAGCCCTTGCGTGCGTTCAGTGAGGCCAAATACGCGTTGTACGCCTCGAGCTCCTTGTCGCCGTCCCGGTCGGCGGCCCGGTCCGTGCGCCGGGCCTGGCGCTGCTCGGAGCCGTACCACTGGAACAGCAGGGCGATCAGCACCAGTACGGACGGGATCTCACTGAACGCCCAGGCGATCCCGCCGGCCGCGTTCTGGTCGGAGAGCGCGTCGATGCCGAGCGAGGCGGGCGGGTTCTTGAAGGTCTCGACCATCGGTTCCGACGCCATCATCAACGCGATGCCGAAGAACGCGTGGAACGGCATGCCCGCGAACAGTTCCAGCATGCGCATGAGATACCCCGGCCGGTGCGGGCCCGGGTCGACGCCGATGATCGGCCAGAAGAAGACGACACCGACGGCGAGGAAGTGCACCATCATCGCGATGTGCCCGGCCTTCGAGCCCATCAGGAAGTCGAACAGCGGGGTGAAGTAGAGCGCGTACAGGCTCGCGATGAACAGCGGGATCGTGAAGGCGGGGTGGGTGATGATCCGCATGTACCGGCTGTGCAGCAGCGCCAGCAGCAGCTCACGCGGCCCCTTCCGGCCCCGCCCGGCGACGGGCAGCGCGCGCAGCGCGAGCGTCATCGGGGCGCCCAGCAGGATCAGGATCGGCGACAGCATGCTGATGATCATGTGCTGCACCATGTGCACGCTGAACATGACCATCCCGTAGTCGTTCAGCTTGGTGCACATGACGAGCATGATCGTCAGCACACCGACGACGAACGACACGGTCCGCCCCACGGACCAGGCGTCCCCGCGCCGCCGCAGCCGCACCACGCCCCACCCGTACAGCGCCAGCCCCGCGAGAGTGGCGACGAGAAAGAAGGGATCCGCCGACCACTCCAGCCCGCGCCCCAGCGTGAACGGCGGCAGATCCATCGTCATGCCGTGCCCGCTGTGATCCATCCGGCGGCTCCTGATTCGTGGGGGGTTGTACGTTTACTGCCGACCCCAGATTAGAACCGCCCCCGACCGCACTTGCGACCGGGGGCTGGACAGCCGAGTCAGGGGCGCTGGGGGTACCCCCGGCCGAAGGCCGGGGGAGGAACTGCGCGAGCAACCACACACGACCCGCTCCCGGCGACGAAGCGGAACCTCCTACGGCGCTGCCCCTAAAGCACCGTCTCCGCCTCGTCGTACCGCCCGGAGGGAACCGTCTTCAACGTCTCCACCGCCTCCGCCAGCGGCACCATCACGATGTCCGTCCCCCGCAGCGCGGTCATGTGACCGAACTCCCCCCGGTGCACGGCCTCCACCGCATGCCACCCGAACCGCGTCGCCAGGACGCGGTCGTACGCCGTCGGCGTGCCACCCCGCTGCACGTGCCCGAGGATGACCGGCCGCGCCTCCTTGCCGAGCCGCTGCTCCAGCTCGACGGAGAGCTGCCGGGCGATCCCGGCGAACCGCTCGTGGCCGTAGATGTCCTTGCCGCCCTCGTCGAAGGCCATCGTCCCCGCCTTCGGCTTGGCGCCCTCCGCCGCGACGACGATCGCGAACCGCTTGCCCGCCTCGAACCGCTCGCCGACCCGGCGGGCCAACTCCTCGATGTCGAAGGGGCGTTCCGGTACGACGATGGCGTGGGCGCCGGCCGCCATGCCGGAGTGCAGGGCGATCCAGCCGGTGTGCCGGCCCATGACCTCCACCACCAGCACCCGCTGGTGGGACTCCGCGGTCGTCTTCAGCCGGTCGAGGGCCTCGGTGGCGACCCCCACGGCCGTGTCGAAACCGAAGGTCACGTCGGTGACAGCGATGTCGTTGTCGATGGTCTTCGGGACGCCGACGATCGGCAGACCGGCGTCCGACATCAGGCGGGCCGCTTTCAGCGTGCCCTCACCGCCGATCGGGATGATCGCGTCGAGGCCGAGCTCGGCGACATGGCCCCTGGCCCGCTCCACGCCGTCCCGCAGGTGCGAGGGCTGGACCCGGGAGGAGCCGAGGATGGTGCCGCCGCGGGCCAGGATGCCGGCCACGGCGTCGAGGTCGAGCTTGAGGTAGTCGCACTCCAGGAGGCCCTTCCAGCCGTCCCGGAAGCCGATGACCTCGTCGCCGTGGTCGGCGACGGCACGGTGCACGACGGACCGGATGACGGCGTTCAGGCCGGGGCAGTCGCCGCCGGACGTGAGGACACCAATGCGCATAGCCCGAAACAACCTTCTCCACGTGGGCCGGAGACCGGACCACGCTGTCCGGCTGTCATCGCCGTCACCCTACCCGCGCAAGGGGGTCGTTCCGCACCGGGCGTCCGCCTGCTGGACGTGCCCGCACATGTGAGCGGACACCCTGTCAGGCGGGCCCGGAACCGACCGTTGCGATGCAGCTCAGGCGGGCTGCTGGGCGGCCGCGATGCGCTCGTTGCGGAGCGCCTCGTACCAGCGGTCGTCGATCGGCGGCAGCGCGTTCACGTCGAGCGCCAGCTTCAGCAGCAGGTCCGCGATGAGCGGGTTGCGGGCCAGGACCGGCCCGTGCATGTACGTACCGAAGACCGTCTCGTTGTACGCGCCCTCCGTGCCGTCCCCGGTGCCGTTGCCCCGGCCCAGCTTGACCCGGGCGAAGGGGCGGGCGGTGGGGCCGAGCTGCGTGACGCCCTGGTGGTTCTCGAAGCCGGTCAGCGGGGGCAGGCCGAGCCGCGGGTCGATGTCGCCGAGGACGTCACCGACACACCGCTCGCCGGTCCCGCGCACGGTCGTCACGTCGAGCAGGCCGAGACCCGGCTCGCGCTGCCCGAGGTCGTTGATGAACTCGTGGCCGAGGATCTGGTACCCGGCGCACACGGAGAACACGATCGCGCCGTTCTCCACCGCCCGGTACAGGTGCCCGTCGCGGCGCAGCCGCTCGGCGGCGAGCCGCTGCGGGCGGTCCTCACCGCCGCCGATCAGGTAGATGTCCCCGGAGGTCGGGATCGGCTGGTCGCTGCGCACGTCGAGCCGGGCCACGTCGAGACCGCGCTGCCGGGCCCGGCGCTCCACGACGAGCGCGTTGCCCTGGTCGCCGTAGGTGCTGAGCAGGTCCGGGTAGATCCACACCAGCCGCAGTTGGTTGTCGCTCATGAACTGTTCGTCCTTCGTGGTCAGTTGCCGACGCGGCGGCGCAGGTCCTGGAACGCGGTGTAGTTCGCGATGACCTCGATCCGGCCCGGCGGGCACATCTGGACGGCCTGGTCGAGGGAGTCGCAGACCTGGAAGTGCTGGTTCGCGACCTCCAGCCGCACCGCGAGGTCCAGCTTGCGGTCGCCGAGCACGAAGATCGGGTGGCCGGTCAGGCGCGTGTAGTCCACGTCCCACAGCCAGGAGGTGTCGGTGCCGTCGGCGCCACGGGCGTTGACGGAGAGGATCACCGGGGCCGGCGGCGGGTCGATCAGCGAGAACGTCTCCAGCCAGCCGGCCGGGTTCTTGGCCAGCAGCAGACGCAGGTCGCGCCCCTGGAACTGCACGACGTCGTACCGTCCCGCGACGGCCTGCACCTGGTACATCCGCTCCAGGGCGACCTGCGGCGGCACCCCGAAGACGGCGGCGACGGCGGCCGACGAGGCGGCGTTCGCCTTGTTGGCACGCCCCGGCAGCTGCAGGTGGATCGGCCAGGCGGACCCGTGCGGGTCGAGCACGTGGTCCCCGGAGAGCACCCAGCTCGGCGTCGGCCGCCGGAACCCGCACTCACCGCAGAACCAGTCGTCGCCGGGCCGCTGCATCACGCCACCGCAGGACGGGCAGGACCAGGCGTCGTCCTTCCACATCTGCCCCGCGGCGACCCACACCACGTTGGGGGAGGAGGACGCGGCCCAGACCACCAGCGGGTCGTCGCAGTTCGCCACGATGACGGCCTTCGACCCGGCCAGACCCTCCCGCCAGTTCTCGGCGAGCATGCGGGTCTCGGCGGCGCGGTCGAGCTGGTCCCGGGAGAGGTTGAGCAGCGCGATGCACTTCGGGTCGGTGTCCCGGGCCACCCCGGCCAGGTACTTCTCGTCGACCTCGATCACGCCGAACTTGGAGTCCGAGCCGCCCGCCAGGGCGGAGGTGATCCCGGCCGGCATGTTGGCGCCGAGCGCGTTGGAGACGACCGGCCCCGCGGCCTTGAGGGCCTCGGCGATGAGCCTGGTGGTCGTCGTCTTGCCGTTCGTCGCCGAGACGAGGGTCACGTCCAGGTTCTGGGCGAGCCGGGCGAGAAGATCGGGGTCGAGTTTGAGCGCCACCCGGCCGCCGATCACGGATCCGCTGCCGCGACCCGCGGCACGGGACGCCGCCGCGACCGCCTTGCCCGCGGTCACGGCGATCTTGGCCCGCGGCGTGAGCGGGTCCGAGTTGCCTGCCATCAGTTCTCGATCCTCCTTGCGTACGCGCCGCGCCTCAGCCATCCGGCAACGTGGTGTGCACCTCAGCCTATCGAGATCCATTCGCACACCCGAATTCCGGCCCATGCCTGCGCGGCGAGCAGGGGCCCATCCGAACCGTACCCTTGCGGCCATGCGACACGGTTCCATTCCGGGCGCCCGCGGGCGGGTCCGGCCCCTCACCCTGCTCGGCGACCCCGTCCTGCACGCCCGCTGCGCCGAGGTCACCGACTTCGGCCCCGAACTCTCCCGGCTCGTGGAGGACTTGTTCGCGACGATGTACGCCGCGGAGGGCGTGGGACTGGCCGCGAACCAGGTGGGGGAGCCGCTGCGGGTGTTCGTCTTCGACTGCCCCGACGACGACGAGGTCCGCCACCTGGGCCACGTGGTGAACCCGCGCCTCGTGACGGCGGACGGCGTGACCCTCCGCGGGCCCGAGGGCTGCCTGTCCCTGCCGGGCCTGGAGGCGGGGACGGAACGCTACGACCATGCGGTGGTGGAGGGCTTCACGGCGACGGGGGAGCCGGTCACGATCCATGGAACCGGCTTCTTCGCCCGCTGTCTCCAGCACGAGACCGACCACCTGGAGGGCCGCGTCTACGCCGACCACGTCACGGGCTGGCGCAGGCGCAAGCTGATGCGCCAGGTGGCCAAGTCTTCTTGGCGCCGGTGAGCGCAACCCCCTAGGAGCGCGGGGCTGTGTCTGATTTGCGGCTACCGCCGCGCGGGCGCGACCAGCCCCCACCGGCCGTGCGACGACACGCGACCTTCAGAACCCAGGACCGCCGATCTTGTCCCCCGCCGCAGCGAGCCGCCCCCACAAAAGGTCCGCCAGACTCTTCACCAGTTCTGCACGAGAACAGGGCCGTTCCCCCAGCCACCAGTCCCCGGCTGCGTGCATCATCCCGACGATCCCGTGCCCCCACACCCGAGCCAACTGCTGACTGTTCGGCCCCAGATCCAGCCGGTCCTCGATGACCTGCGCCAGCTCCTCGCCCATCCGCCGCAACAGCGGAGCCGAGTGCTTCCCCACGTCGAACCCCTGGTCGGTCCCCGTGCTGCCCTCCGCGGGATGCATCAGGAACCGGTACACCTGGGGCCGCGCCTCGATCGCCGCGAGGTACGTGTCCAAGGTCGCCTCGACCCGCTCACGGCGCTCCGCGGGAGCGTCCAGCGCGGCCCGCAGCGAGTTCAGCAGGGCGTCCGTGTGCCGGGTGGCCAGCGCCGCGTACAGCCCGCTCTTGTCGCCGAAGTGGCGGTAGAGGATGGGTTTGGTGATGCCCGCCTCCGCCGCGATGGCGTTCATGGAAGCCTGTGGGCCGTCGCGCAGCACCACCCGGTCGGCGGCCTCCAACAGCTCGCGCCGTCGGCGGTCGGCGGACCGTTGCTGTTCGGTCCGCTGCGTGGTGTCCATGTGCTCTCCCCACCCCGTGCTCTTTTCGGTGATGCCTGCGCAAACTAACACCTGACAGCCATCTGCACTCGAACTGGCTGCCGAGGTGACCTTGGGAGTTGACTTTTCCTACCGACGAGTAACAGACTCGGGTTACCGCTAGTAACACATTATGCGCCGCCGCTGGAGGGGTCATGGCCGAGTTCACCATGGAACTCAACGACGAACAGAAGGAGGTCCGGGACTGGCTGCACGGCTTCGCCGCCGACGTCATCCGCCCCGCGGCCGCCGAATGGGACGAGCGTGAGGAGACTCCCTGGCCGGTCATCCAGGAAGCCGCGAAGGTCGGCATCTACTCCCTCGACTTCTACGCCCAGCAGTACTTCGACCCCACCGGCCTCGGCATCCCGATGGCCATGGAGGAGCTGTTCTGGGGCGACGCGGGCATCGCTCTGTCCATCGTGGGCACGGGCCTGGCCGCCGTCGGTGTCCTCGCCAACGGCACCGAGGAACAGATCGGCACCTGGATCCCCCAGATGTACGGCGACCCCAACGACGTCAAGGTCGCCGCGTTCTGCTCCTCCGAGCCCGACGCCGGCTCCGACGTGGCCTCCATGCGCACCCGGGCCGTCTACGACGAGGCCAAGGACGAGTGGGTGCTCAACGGCACGAAGACCTGGGCGACCAACGGCGGCATCGCCAACGTCCACGTCGTCGTCGCGGTCGTCGACCCGGAGCTCGGCTCCAAGGGCCACGCCTCCTTCATCGTCCCGCCGGGGACGCCCGGGCTGTCCCAGGGCCAGAAGTTCAAGAAGCACGGGATCCGCGCCTCGCACACCGCCGAGGTCGTGCTGGACAACGCCCGGGTGCCCGGGTCCTGCCTGCTCGGCGGCAAGGAGAAGCTGGACGAGCGGCTGGCCCGGGCCCGGGAGCGGGCCAGGTCCGGCGGCGAGCGGGTGAAGAACGCGGCGATGGCCACGTTCGAGGCCTCGCGGCCCGCCGTCGGCGCGATGGCCGTCGGTACGGCACGCGCCGCGTACGAGGTCGCCCTCGACTACGCCGTGACCCGTGAGCAGTTCGGGCGCCCGATCATCGACAACCAGGGCGTGGCGTTCCAGCTCGCGGACATGCGGACGTCCATCGACGCGGCCCGGCTGCTGGTGTGGCGGGCGTCCTGGATGGCGGTGAACGGGAAGCCGTTCACCGCGGCCGAGGGGTCGATGTCGAAGCTGTTCGCGAGCGAGACGGCGAAGAAGGTGACCGCCCAGGCGATCCAGATCCTGGGCGGGAACGGGTACACGCGGGAGTATCCGGTGGAGCGGATGCACCGGGACGCGGCGATCTACACGATCTTCGAGGGGACGAGTGAGATCCAGCGTCTGGTGATCGCCCGTACCTTGTCGGGGGTGCCGATCCGGTAGCGCCGTAGGGGGTGCGGTGCGTCGCGGACCGACGGCCGTCAGTGGCTGGTCGCGCAGTTCCTCCCCCAGCCTTCGGCCGGGGGTACCCCCAGCGCCCCCTGACAGGTGGGCACAGTCACCGGTGCTTCAAAGGTGTGAGTTGCTCGATGTCGTAGCGCTTGCGGAGTGCCTCGATCGCCTCGTGGTCCGGAGGGCCGCCGCTGCCCAGGATCTCCAGGAGCTCCTCGAAGTAGCGCTCGTGGTCGGGCGGCGGGGAGGACTGGAAGAACATCCGCGCCGGGGTGTCCGTCGGGTTGGCGAAGGCGTGCGGGCAGCCGGGGGGTACGGCGATCAGCGTGCCCGGGGTCGCCCTCACCACCCTCGTGCCCGAGCTCGACTCCCACTTCTGCCAGTGGTCGGGGGTGCGGATGCGCGGCTCGAAGGCGAGGACGTCCAGTTCGCCTTCGAGGACGTAGAACAGCTCCTCGCTGCGGGTGTGCACATGGGCGCCCACGTCGAAGCCCGGCGGGACCTCCACCTCGAAGGTGGAGGCCGCCCGCGAGTGCGTTCCCGTCACCTTGAAGGTGACACGCTGGGCCGGCGTATGGACGACGCGCCCGTGCCCCGGCGGCACGAGGAGTCCCTCGGTCGTGGTCATGGGCCACTCACCAGGTCACTGGAAGTGTCTCGGGTCCCCGGATCAACGCGCCCTTTCTGAAAGGGACCTGTTCCGGAGGCACGGCGAGCCGCAGCCCGGGCAGCCGGTCGAGCAGGGCGTCGACGAGGAGTTCCTCCTCCAGCCTGCCGAGCTGGCCGCCGGGACAGTAGTGCGGGCCGAACCCGAAGGACACATGCGGGTTGGGACTGCGGGTGAGGTCGATCGTCTCGGGGTCCGTGAAGACGGCCGGGTCGCGGTTGGCGGCCAGGTACGAGACGTAGACCGCGTCACCCGCGCGGATCCGGACGCCCTTGATCTCCACGTCCTGGGTGGCGATCCGGCACAGCCCGACCGCGCTGCGGTGCGGGATGTAGCGCAGCAGCTCGTCGATCGCCCGGGGGCGGATCTCCGGCTCGGTGCGCAGCCGGTCGAGGAGGTCGGGGCGGGTCAGCAGCAGGTAGAACAGCTGCCCGCTGTTGTTGGTGACCGCCTCGCCGCCGATCTGGAGGAGGACGGCCAGACCGACGGCCTCCTCCAAGGCGACCTCGCCGCGGCCCACCGCGGCGCCCAGCAGCGAGCACACGTCCTCGCCCGTGCTGTTCTCCCGCAGCCCGATCAGGTCGGCGAAGTAGGCGCCCATCTCGCGCTTGGCCTTCTCGCTGACCTCCTTGCCGTGGCGGGAGGACAGGATCAGCTGGGTCCAGATGTGCATGGTGTGCCGGTCGGCGGCCGGTACGCCCATCACTTCGCAGATCACCGCGATGGGGAACGGGCTGAGCACCGTCGCCGTGAGGTCGGCGGGCGGGCCGTCCTGGACCAGCTCGTCGACGATCTCGTCCAGCATCAGGCGGGCCTTCTCCCGGACCCGCTCCACGCCCTTGGAGGTGAGCGCGGGGGCCACCGAGCGGCGCAGCCGCGTGTGGTCGGGCGGGTCCAGGAAGCCGACCGCGCCGCGGTCCGGGATGAAGTGCGGGGCGAGCCGGGTGACCGGCTGCTCCAGCACCGCCTCACGGCTGAACCGGAGGTCGTTGGCCACCATCCGTACGTCGTCGTACCGGGTGACCAGCCACGCCCAGCCCTCGCCGTTGGGGAGCTGGATCCGGGTGACCGGACCCTCCCGCATCAGCTCGGCCAGGGTGGGGTCGAAGTCCACCCCCGTCAGGTCCGGCACCTCCCAGCGCCGGACCGGACAGACGGCCTCACCGGCGGCTCCGGCGGCGGCTTCGGTAGCCGCCTCCTCGGCCGCCTCGTCGGCGGAGTCGAGCGGTTCGGTGAGCGCCATCTCTACCGAGCCGCCTCTCCGTCCGAACGCCGCCAGCGACCCAGCGACATTTCCGCGGTGATGCCGGGACCGAACCCGGCCAGCAGGCCGCGCGCCTGGTGCTCGGCACCGCCCTCGTCGAACATCCGGCGCAGTGCGTCCAGGACGACGGCGCTGGCGATGTTGCCGTACTCGGTGAGCGTGGACCGGCTGAACCGGAAGGCGTGCGGGTCGACCTGGAGGAACTTGCTCAGGTCGTCCAGGATGCGCGGCCCGCCCGCGTGGACTATGTAGAAGTCCAGGTCGGACGCGTCCCAGCCGTGCAGCCCTGCCAGGTCCTGGAGAGCCGGCGCCAGCGGCTCCATGGTCGCCGGGACCCGCTTGTCCAGCAGGAAGTGGAACCCGGTGGCCCGCACGTCGTACATGATCCACTCCTCGGTCTTCGGGATCAGGTACGAGCCGTTGCGTTCGAGTTCGACGCCCGTGCCGCCCTTGCCGCGGACCACGGCGGCGGCGATGCCGTCACCGAAGAGGCCGTTGGAGAGCAGCGAGCCGACGCCGAGGTCGGTCGGCTGGTAGCACAGCGAGCAGAACTCGCAGGCCACGATGAGGGCGTTGGCGTCCGGGTACGCCGAGCAGAAGTCGTGCGCCCGGTTGATCGCCGCTCCGCCGGCCGCGCAGCCGAGCTGCGCGATGGGGATCTGGCGGGTGGTGGAGTCGAAGTCCATCTCGTTGATCAGCCACGCGGTGAGCGACGGCATCATGAAGCCCGTGCACGAGACGTAGATGATCACGTCGATGTCGCTGGTGAGCAGTTCGGCGTCGTCGAGCGCCCGCTGGATCACTGCGGGAACCCGGGCCTTGGCCTCGACCTCGTAGAGCTTGTTGCGCTCCTCGAAGCCGGGGTGCTTCAGGGTTTCCTCGATCGGCTGCACGATGTGCCGGGTGCGTACGCCCGTGTTCTCGATCAGTCTCAGCGCCAACGGCAGCTGCGGGTGGTTCTCGTGGTGGGAGCGCGCCAGTTCCAGCGTCTCCTCCATCGTGATCACGTACTCCGGGACCGACACTGAGGGTTTGCACAAAGTCGCCATGAACCGTGCCTGCTTTCAGCCTTCCGGCGGGTTTGGCCCGACCGGTCAGAGAGGTGGTTCACCTCAGGAGGTGGTCCCCTCACGATCACCCGTGAGGGCGACGATCTCGCGCCGGACTACTCCGAACCGGTGACCCCGTGTCAGGGTCGGATCAGCACAGAGGTATCCCGACGAGGAGGACGCGATGCCCGGCACGGCCGCGGAAGTGCTGAAAAAGACCAGGTCAGAGCTTGCCCCGGAGGCGAACGCCAATCCGTTGGTGCCCCTCGTCGCCAGCGGCCGGGCGAGTCGGGAGACACTCGCCGCGCTTGCCCTCGAACAACACCGGGTGATCCCCGCCGACCGACGCGCGTTCCTGCATCTGGCGCAGCGCGCCGTCGAGGAGCCGGCGGCCGCAGGGTTCTTCACCACGCTGGCCGAGGGCGAGGAACGGGCGGCAGAGCGGCTCGGCGCGTTCACCGAGGCGTGCGACGTGGATGACGAGCGCCGGCAAGCGTACGAGCCCCTACCGGGCTGCCAGGCGTACCCGGCGTACATCTCCTGGCTCGCCCTCAACGCCGACCCGACGGACGCGCTCCTGGCCGTCACGGCCAACTTCGCGACCTGGGGGACGTATTGCGCGACCATCGCGCACGCCCTGCGCGAGCACTACGGCTTCACCGACGAGGCCTGCGCCTTCTTCGACTTCTTCGCAGCACCGGCTCCGGCCCTGGACGAGCAGGCGGAGGCGGCGGTACAGGCGGGACTGGAGTCAGGGCGCCTGGACGAGAAGCGCGTGTACACCTACGGCCGCTTGCTCCAGGCATACGAGGAGATGTTCTGGACGTCGCTCAGGACACTCACCTAGGGGCGCGGGGAACTGCGCGAGCAACCCCCACCCACCCGCACCCGCCGAACCACCGTCACTCCCCACTGCTATGGGCGATACAAGCCACGTCGATCCGATCGGCGAGTTTCGCCAGCTCGATGGTCAGCGCAGCCACCGTGTCCTCGTCCAGCCCACCCTCGTCGGCCTCCACCAGACGCAGCCACCGTGCCCCCAACGTCCGCAACAACTTACTCACGTCGGCCGCGGCCACCTGCAAGGTCCCGCGGTCGTCGACGATCAGAGGCAGGGTCACTTCGCGGTTCACAGTCGGGATCGTAGTCGTGCAACCCTCACGCACCCTGCCAAACGGTGGTGATGTTGCAGAACTCCCGGATTCCGTGCCCGGACAGCTCACGGCCGTACCCGGACCGCTTCACCCCGCCGAACGGAAACGCCGGGTGCGACGCGGTCATGCCGTTGACGAACACGCCGCCGGCCTCCAGGTCCCGTACGAACCGGTCCACCTCGGCGTCGTCCCGCGTCCACACGTTCGAACTCAGCCCGAAGGGCGAATCGTTGGCGATGAGGATCGCCTCGTCCAGGTCTCCGGCCCGGTACAGCGTGGCCACCGGCCCGAACGCCTCCTCGCGGTGGATGCGCATGTCGCGGTGGATCCCGGCGAGGACGGTCGGCGGGTAGAACCAGCCGGGCCCGTCCGGCCGCTGCCCGCCGCACAGGACCTCCGCACCCGACCGCTTCGCGTCCTCGACCAGCTCCTCCAGGTCCTTGCGCCCCTGCTCGCTGGAGAGCGGCCCGACGTCCGTCTCATCGTCCATCGGGTCGCCCGTGCGCAGCGCCGTCATGCCCGCCACGAACTTCTCGGCGAAGGCGTCGTAGACGTCGGTGTGCACGATGAACCGCTTCGCGGCGATGCACGACTGCCCGTTGTTCTGCACCCGCGCCGTCACCGCGATCTTCGCCGCGCGGTCGATGTCCGCCGAGGGCATCACCACGTAGGGGTCGCTGCCGCCCAGCTCCAGGACCGTCTTCTTGATCATCTCGCCGGCGGTGGCGGCGACCGCGCGGCCCGCGGGCTCGCTGCCGGTGAGCGTCGCCGCCCGCACCCGCTCGTCGCGCAGGATGTCGTCGACCGCGCCGGAGCCGATCAGCAGGGTCTGGAAGCAGCCCTCGGTGAAGCCGGCCCGGTGGAACAGGTCCTCCAGGTACAGGGCCGTCTGCGGGACGTTGGACGCGTGCTTGAGCAGGCCCACGTTGCCCGCCATCAGCGCGGGCGCGGCGAAGCGGACCACCTGCCAGAGCGGGAAGTTCCACGGCATCACGGCGAGCACCGGCCCGATGGGGCGGTACCGCACCCGCACCCGGGAGGCGCCCGAGTCCTTCACGTCCGTCTCCGCCGGCTCCTCGTCGGCCAGCAGTTCCTCCGCGTGGTCGGCGTACCAGTGCATCGCCTTCGCGCACTTGGCGGCCTCCGCGCGGGCCTGCTTCAGCGGCTTGCCCATCTCGGTGGTCATGGTGCGCGCGATGTCGTCCCGGTCCGCGTCCAGCAGGTCGGCGGCGGCGTGCAGCAGCCGGGCGCGCTCGGCGAAGGTGCTCGTGCGGTACGTGCGGAACGTCGCCTCGGCGAGTTCGAGCCGGCGTTCGAGCTCGTCCTCGTCCATGGCCTCGAACGTTTCGAGCGTCTCGCCGTTCGCCGGGTTGACCGTCGCGATGGGCATGGCTGACCTCCCTGGGAGCGGGCTTGCTATGACCTTCCCGCGCGGCCCGGCCGACCGCAACGTATGGGCCCCTGTTCAGCCCGAGTGCTCCGCCAGCCGGTCGAGAAACGCGGCCTGCGCCTTGACGATCACCTCGCGGGCCCGGTCCGGGGTCAGCCAGGCCACCCGGTCCAGCTCCGGGAACTCCTGGATCCGGCCCGACCGCGGCGGCCACTCCATCACGAAGGTGCCGGGGGCGATGGCGGCCGGGTCCAGGTCCGCCTCGATCGCCCACGCCGTGACGATCTTGCCGTTGGTCTGCCGGACCTCGCCCAGCTCGATCGGCTCGCCGTCCGGCGGCGCCAGGCCCAGTTCCTCCCGGAACTCGCGGCGGGCCGCCTCCCAGGCGGGCTCGTCCGGCTCGTACTCGCCCTTGGGGACGGTCCAGGCGCCCGCGTCCTTCTTCGCGAAGAACGGCCCGCCCATATGGCCGAGCAACACCTCGAGGCCTGCGCCGGTATGCCGGAACAACAGCAGTCCGGCGCTTCGCTTCGGCTCCGTCAACGCCGTACCTCCGGATGGGCGGCCAGCAGGGTCTCCACCGTATCGGCCTCCTCCGGCCGCTTGTCCTCGCGGTAGCGGACGACCCGCGCGAAGCGCAGGGTGACGCCGGCCGGGTAGCGGGAGGACCGTTGCAGGCCGTCGTAGGCGATCTCGACGACGAGTTCCGGGCGTACGGTCACCACCCAGCCGGTGTCCGAGACCTCCAGCTCCTTGAGCCGGGCGGTCTGCCACTCCAGCATCGCGTCGGTCATGCCCTTGAACGTCTTGCCGAGCATGGCGAAGGTGCCGTCCGGGTTGCGGGCGCCGAGGTGCAGGTTGGAGAGCCTGCCGGTACGGCGGCCGTGGCCCCACTCGGCGGCCAGCACGACCAGGTCCAGGGTGTGGACGGGCTTCACCTTCAGCCAGGAGGCGCCCCGGCGGCCGGCGCTGTAGGGGCCGTCCAGGGCTTTGACGACCACGCCCTCGTGACCGCGGGCGAGGGCGGCCGCGAGGAACTCCTCGGCGGTCGTCGTGTCGTCCGGCCCGGACACCAGCGCCCGGCGCACCCGCATCGGCTCGGGGACCAGCCGGGCCAGTTCCGCGTGCCGTTCGGCGAAGGGCAGGTCGAGCAGGTCGTGGCCGTCGACAGAGAGCGCGTCGAAGAAGACCGGGGAGACCGGGACCTCCCGGGCCGCCTTCGCCACGTCCGTCCGGGAGCCGACCCGGCCCGCCGTCTCCTGGAAGGAGCGGGGCCGGCCGTCCGCGTCGAAGGAGATCACCTCGCCGTCCAGGACGAACCGGTCGCCGTTCAACCCGCGTGCGGCGGAGGTCACCTCGGGAAGGCGGTCGGTGATCTCGTCCAGGGTGCGGGTGAAGACCCGTACCGTGTCGCCGTCCCGGTGGACCTGGACCCGGATGCCGTCCAGCTTCTCCTCGACCGCCGAGCCGCCCAGCTTCGCCACCGCCTCGGCGACCGAGGAGGCGGTGTGCGCCAGCATGGGCAGCACCGGACGGCCGACGGTGAGCCGGAAACGCTCCAAGGCCGGAGTGCCGTCCGCCAGCAGCGCCGCGGCCACCGTCTGGAGGGACCCGGCGAGCATCACCGCCCGGCGGACGGCGCCGGGGTCCGCGCCGGTCGCCTGCGCGAGCCCCTCGACGGCGACCGCGTCCAGGGCGCCCTGCCGCACCTCCCCGGTGATCAGCCCCAGCAGGAAGCGCTGCTCGTCCGCCGTCGCCGCGCCCATCAACTCGCCCACGATCCGGGCCCGTTCGGCCTGCGAACCGGCCCCGGAGACCTTGCCGAGCTCGCTGAGCCGGGCGTCGACCTCGCGCACGGTGAGGGACGGTTCGGCGGCCGGCGGGACGGGCCGGCTCAGCACCTTCCAGCCGACGCCGAGGCGGCCCTGCGGGAGCCGGCCGGCCAGGTAGGGGATGACGACCGGAACGTCGTCGGGAGCCGTCTCCCGGAAGAGTCCGGCGAGCAGCGCGGTCTTGCGGGACCTGGCCGCGGTGGCGGCGACCTCCCGGGACACTTCGGCGAGCCGGGTCAGCAGCATGCAGCCATGGTGCAACGGGCGGGGCCGGACTACACCCGCACGGCGGCGTCCAGATCCGCGAAGAGCAGCTCGCCGTTGATCGCCGCACCGGCCCGGTAGCCGCGGCTCGCCGCGTTGACCACCTGCTCGGCGAAACCGCTCGCGTTGCCCGCCGCCCACAGCCCGGGCACGGTGGTCAGGCCCCGCTCGTCGATCACCGGGTAGGCGCCGAAGGGGGTCTCCGTCAGCTCGGCGCCCAGCCCGAGGAACAGGTCGTTCTGCGGGACCGGGCGCGGGGCGGCGAACAGCGCCTCCCGCGGGTGCACGCTGCTGTCGGCGAGCCGTACGCCCGTCAGCCGGTCGTCCTCGATCCGCAGACCCGCCACCGCACCGGGCACCACCCGCACCCCGGCCACGGCCAGCCGCCGCAGGTCGTCGTCGGTCAGCTCCGTCTCCTCGACCTGGTGCAGGAAGAGGGTCACGTCCTTGGACCACTGGGTGACCATCAGCGCCTGGTGCACGCTCATCGGGGTCGTGGCCAGCACCCCGAACGCCTGGTCGCGTACCTCCCAGCTGTGGCAGTACGGGCAGTGCAGCACATCCCGGCCGAACCGTTCGGCCACCCCGGGGACGGGCGGCAACTCGTCCTTCAGGCCGGTGGCGACGACCAACTGCCGGGCCCGGACCGTGCGGCCGCCCGCCAGTGCCACCGCGAAACCGTCCGCGCCGTCCTTCGTCGCGCCCACCGCCCGGTCCCGGACCAGCTCCACGCCGTACCGGGCGATCTCCTCCCGGCCCACCGCCAGGAACTCCGCGGGCGGCATGCCGTCCCGGGACAGGAAGCCCTGCATGTGCGCCGCCGGGGCGTTGCGCGGCTCGCCCGAGTCGACGACCAGGGTGCGGCGCCGGGCCCGGCCCAGGACCAGCGCGGCGGACAGGCCGGCCGCGCCGCCTCCGACGACGACCACTTCGTACGTATCGGTCATGGTGACCACCTCCGCGGCCGAGGCTGGACCGGCCGCTGCCGGATTGACAAACGTCTTTGCCGAAACTGCAATGCAGGCATGACTACGGACGACGTCCTCGCGGGCGTGGGACCCCGGCTGCGCCGGCTCCGCAAGGAGCGGGAGGTCACCCTCGCCGCCCTCTCCGAGACCACCGGCATCTCGGTCAGCACCCTCTCCCGGCTGGAATCGGGCCTGCGCAAGCCCAGCCTGGAGCTGCTGCTGCCGATCGCGCAGGCCCACCAGGTGCCCCTGGACGAACTGGTCGGTGCCCCGCCGGCCGGCGACCCCCGGGTGCGTGCGAAGCCGATGGAGCGCCACGGCCGGACCTTCCTGCCGCTCACCCGGCAGCCCGGCGGCCTGCAGGCCTTCAAGGTGGTCGAGCCGAAGCGGAGACTCGAACCCGAGCCGCGTACCCACGAGGGCTACGAATGGCTGTACGTGCTGTCCGGGAAGCTGCGGCTGGTGCTCGGTGAGCATGACGTCGTGCTGGGGCCGGGGGAGGCGGCCGAGTTCGACACCCGGGTGCCGCACTGGTTCGGGTCGACGGGGGAGGGGCCGGTGGAGTTCCTCAGCCTGTTCGGGCCGCAGGGGGAGCGGATGCACGTGCGGGCGCGGCCGAAGCGGACGTGACGAATCCGGCGTTCCGCCGGGAGGCTGTTCCCTCGGTGGCAAGCGACCGCTTAGTATGCGGTGGACCCCGGTCAGACGACGCAGTCGACGCAGTCCCGTGGAGGCACCGCATGCAGGCATGGCAAGTGCACGAGAACGGCGAGCCGAGCGAGGTGATGCGGCTCCAGGAGGTGGAGCGGCCCACGCCCGGCGACGGCCAGGTGCTGCTCAGGGTGCGTGCCGCCAACATCAACTTCCCGGACGTCCTGATGTGCCGGGGCCACTACCAGGTGCGCCCGCCGCTGCCGTTCACCCCCGGGGTGGAGATCTGCGGCGAGACCGAGGACGGGCGCCGGGTGATCGCCAACCCCGCGCTGCCGTACGGCGGCTTCGCCGAGTACGCGGTCGCGGACGCCGCCGCGCTGCTGCCCGCGCCGGACTCGCTGGACGACGCCGAGGCCGCCGCGCTGCACATCGGCTACCAGACGGGCTGGTTCGGCCTGCACCGCCGGGCGGCCCTCCAGGCCGGCGAGACCCTGCTGGTGCACGCCGCCGCCGGCGGGGTCGGCAGCGCGGCCGTCCAGCTCGGCAAGGCGGCCGGGGCGCGGGTGATCGGCGTGGTCGGCGGCGCCGACAAGGCCGCCGTGGCCCGCGAGCAGGGCTGTGACGTCGTCGTCGACCGGCGCGCCGAGGACGTCGTCGCCGCCGTCAAGGAGGCCACCGGCGGCCGGGGCGCCGACGTGATCTACGACCCGGTCGGCGGCGAGGCCTACACCCAGTCCACCAAGGTCGTCGCCTTCGAGGGCCGGATCGTGGTCGTCGGCTTCGCCAGCGGCACCATCCCCAGCCCGGCGCTCAACCACGCCCTGGTGAAGAACTACTCCATCCAGGGCCTGCACTGGGGCCTGTACGCCACCAAGAACCCCAAGCTGATCCTTCAGTGCCACCAGCAGCTCACCGAGCTGGCCGCCAAGGGCGCCATCAAGCCCCTGGTGAGCGAGCGGGTGCCGCTGTCCGAGGCCGCGGCGGCCGTGCAGCGGGTGGGCGACGGCGTCACCACCGGCCGGGTCACCGTCGTACCGAACGGAGCCGCAGCATGACCGACGCCGCCGAACTCCAGCGCCGCACCGCCGAGTTGCTGGCCGCGTATCCGGTGGAAGACACCGATCGGCTCGACTTCCTCAAGGCCCGCTTCGACGCGGGACTCGCCTGGGTGCACTATCCGGAGGGCCTCGGTGGCCTCGGCGCGCCCCGCTCCCTCCAGGCCGTCGTGGACGCCGGGCTGGAGGCCGCCGGCGCCCCCGACAACGACTCCCGCCGCAACGGCATCGGGCTCGGCATGGCCGCGCCGACCATCCTCAAGTACGGCACGGAGGAGCAGAAGCAGCGCTTCCTGCGGCCGCTGTGGATCGGCGAGGAGGTCTGGTGCCAGCTGTTCAGCGAGCCGGGTGCCGGCTCCGACCTGGCCGCGCTCGGCACCCGGGCCGTGCGTGAGGATGGGGGTCCCTCCCGCTCGAGCGAAGCCGAGAGTGGGGGAGAGTGGGTGGTCAACGGGCAGAAGGTGTGGACCTCCGGTGCGCACAACGCCCGCTGGGCCATCCTCATCGCCCGCACCGACCCGAATGTGCCCAAGCATGCGGGCATCACCTACTTCGTCTGCGACATGACCGACCCCGGCGTGGACGTGCGGCCGCTGCGGCAGGTGACCGGCGAGGCCGAGTTCAACGAGGTCTTCCTCACCGACGTCCGCATCCCCGACGCCCACCGCCTCGGTGAGATCGGCGACGGCTGGCGGGTCGCCCAGACCACGCTCAACAACGAGCGCGTCGCCATCGGCGGGATGCGGCTGCCCCGCGAGGGCGGCATGATCGGCCCGGTCGCGAAGACCTGGCGCGAACGCCCCGAACTGCGCACCCACGACCTGCACCAGCGGCTGCTGAAGCTCTGGGTCGAGTCCGAGGTCGCCCGCCTCACCGCGGAGCGCCTGCGCCAGCAGCTCGTCGCCGGACAGCCCGGCCCCGAGGGCGCCGGCATGAAGCTCGCCTTCGCCCGCCTCAACCAGGAGATCAGCGGCCTGGAGGTCGAACTCCGCGGCGAGGAAGGCCTGTTGTACGACGACTGGACCATGCGCCGGCCCGAACTCGTGGACTTCACCGGCCGGGACGCGGGCTACCGCTACCTCCGCGCCAAGGGCAACAGCATCGAGGGCGGGACCAGCGAGGTCCTGCTGAACATCGTCGCCGAGCGCGTCCTGGGCCTGCCGGCCGAACCGCGCACCGACAAGGACGTCGCCTGGAAGGACCTCGCCCGATGACGGATCTGCTGTACTCGGAGGAGGAAGAGGCGCTGCGGGCCGCGGTACGGGATCTGCTCGCCGACCACTGTGACGCGCCGGGCGTGATCGCCCGCACCGAGTCGGACGCCGCGCACGACGCGGCCGCCTGGAAGGCCCTCACCGAGGGCATGGGGCTCGCCGGGCTGCTGGTCCCCGAGGAGCTGGGCGGCCAGGGCGCCTCGCACCGCGAAGTCGCCGTCGTCCTGGAGGAGCTGGGGCGTGCGGTCGCGCCCGTGCCGTATCTGACCAGTGCCGTGGTGGCGACCGAGGCGCTGCTGGCCTGCGGCGACGGGCAGCTGCTCGGAAAGCTGGCGTCCGGGCGGACCGTCGGGGCGCTGGCCGTGGGGCTGCATGTCGCCCCGGGCGGCGGGTTCAAGGCCGTACACGTCGAAGGCGGGCGTCTGCACGGCGAGTTGACCGGGATCGCGGACGCGGTCGCGGCGGACGTGCTGCTGGTGCCCGGGGACGACGGCGGGCTGTACGCCGTCGAGGCGGGCGCCGTGACCGTCACCCCGCAGGTGTCCTTCGACCTGACCCGGCCGCTCGCCACGGTGACGCTGGACGGAGCGGCGGGGCGGCGCGTGGGCGACGCGGAGCCGGCGGTACGGCGTGCGCTGCGGGCCGGGGCCGGGCTGCTGGCCTCCGAGCAGTTCGGCGTCGCCGAGTGGGCGTTGACGGAGACCGTGCGGTACCTCAAGGAGCGCAAGCAGTTCAACCGGCCGGTGGGCGGGTTCCAGGCGATCAAGCACCGGCTGGCACAGCTGTGGCTGGAGGTGGTGAACCTTCGCGCGGCGGCGCGCGGTGCGGCCGACGCGCTGGCCTCCGGCGGTGATGCCGACGTGTTGGTGGCCGTTGCGCAGGCTTATGCGGGGCCGGTTGCCGTGCACGCCGCCGAGGAGGCGCTGCAGTTGCATGCGGGGATCGGGATGACCTGGGAACATCCGATCCATCTGTATCTGAAGCGGGCCAAGTCCGATTCGATCGCCTTCGGTACGGCGGGGGCGCATCGGGAGGCCTTGGGCGCACTGGTCGATCTTCAGGCGCCGTGATTTTCGGTCGTCGACTGCGGGTGCGTGGGGGCTGGTCGCGCAGTTCCTCCCCCAGCCTTCGGCCGGGGGCACCCCCAGCGCCCCTGACGGGGCGCTGCCGTGGCGGCTCGTATGAAGTGAACCGGGGGTGGCGGTTCAGCCAACTCCCTGCGCAGGTACACCGATTGGGGTCTGTTCGAACGCATACTCCCTTGGGTCACTCATGGCCCTACAAGGGAGGCAGAGCATGGCCCTCACCACCCGTCGCAGAGCCCTCACCACCCTCGGTGCCGCCCTCGCCGGCGCCGTCGTACTGCCCGGCACGCAGGCCTGGGCGGGCGACGGCCGCCGTGGCCGGCGGCCGCTGTGGCGTGCCCACGCCCACAACGACTACGAGCACACCCACCCCCTGTACGACGCCCTCGGCCACCGCTTCGGCAGCGTCGAGGCCGACATCTTCCTCGTCGGCGACCAGCTCCTCATCGGCCACACCGAGGACGACCTCGACCCGAGCCGCACCCTCGAATCCCTCTACCTCGACCCGCTGGCCGCGATCGTCAAGGCCAACCACGGCTCCGTGTACCGGGGGTGGCGCAGGCCGCTGCAGCTGCTCATCGACATCAAGACCGAGGGCTCCTCGACCTACCTGGAGCTCGACCGGCATCTGCGGCGCCACCCGCACCTGTTCACCACCTACGCCCACGGCCGGGTGATCCCCGGTGCGGTCACCAACGTCATCTCCGGCGACCGTGCCGCCCGCACGCCGACGGAGGCGCAGACCGTGCGCCGGGCCTTCTACGACGGCCGGCTCACCGACCTCGGCACCTCGGCGCCCGCCTCCTTCGTACCGCTGATCAGCGACAACTGGCAGCTCAACTTCACCTGGCTCGGTGCGGGCGCGTTCCCCGACGCCGAGCGGCAGAAGCTGCGCGACATCATCGGCCAGGCGCACGCGCACGGTCAGACGGTGCGCTTCTGGAACACCCCCGACGTGGCCGGCCCCGACCGCGACGCGCTGTGGGGCGAACTGCTCGCCGCCGGCATCGACTACTTCAACACCGATGACCTGGCAGGCCTGGAGGCCTTCCTGGACACCCACGCGTCGTCGTAACACCACTCGAACGGGGGCCGTGTCAACCGCACGGCCCCACCCTCCGCTACGCCACACTTGCGGCCGAACGCCCCGAAACGGGCGTGGCGGAGGAGGTTCGCGATGGCCGTTTCCATCTCTGTGGTGCTGCTGCTCCTGTTGCTGGCCGTGATCTTCATGCGCCAGGGCGCGCTGAAGATCTCGCACGCCCTGGTCTGCATGCTGTTCGGGTTCTTCCTGGCCAGCACCAGCATGGCGCCGACCATCACCAGCGGGCTCACCGCGACCGCCGATCTGGTCAGCAGTCTGAAACCCTGAGCGGCCGGCTCAGGGTCTCCAGAAGACCCCGATCCCGTTCGCCACGGCGCGCTCCGGGCTCTCGGTCGGGTGGTTGAGCACGCTCACCGTCTTCGCCCCCGCGGCGCGTGCCACCATCGTCGTGGAGCCGCCACCGTCCAGGCTGAACGCGTCGACCGCCCCCAACTGCCGCATCTCGTCGGCCACTTCGGCGATGGTCATGCCGCTGCGGTAGGCCACCGCGCCGTCCAGCGCGAGCAGCAGCAGCCTACGCCCGCCGCTCGCGTAGCCCACGGCCGTGCGCACGGCCGCGGTGGTGTCGTTCAGCCCGGCCAGCGGCTCGCCGCCGCGCAGCACCGGGTAGCCGCCGACGGCGAAGCGGTACGGGATCCTGGTGGCGGACGGCATCAGGAACTCGCGCACCGTGACCCGTTCGCCCTTGGTGAGGGCGCGCAGCCTGTCCGCGCCCGCCTCCCGGCCGAGCAGGACGGTCGTACCCGCGGCGATCGCACCGCTGCCCGGGGTGTCGGACATGGCGACGACCCTGCCGGCGCGGATCCGCACCTCGTAGGTGTCCGTGCTGCACCCGGCGGCCCGGTTGGTGTCCGAGCCGCAGGTGGCGCGCTTGCGGGAGGCCGAGCCCCAGGCGGCGGTGTAGACGCCGACGGACCCCTGCGCCAGGGCGTACTGGTTGAGCCCCCGCAGCGGGAGGGTGGCGTCCCGGGTGCGGGCCGTGCCGACGAGCGTCAGCCGGTCGAGCCGGGCCCGGCGGTCCACGCCGACGCCGAAGACGTCGGTGGTGTCGGTGCCGGGCGGCAGCGACGGACCGAAGCGCTGGGCCGTCGGCACCGCCGACTTGAGCACCCCGCCGTGCGCGATCGCCGGGCCGACGCTCGCGCCGGTCGCCTCGACGCCCGGGTGCTGGGTCTCGTTGATGTTGAAGAAGTCGCCGTTCACGCCCGCGACCGCCCCCGCCGCGTCCGCCATCGCGGACACCGGCGACCGTGCGGCCACCGCGCCCGGCGAGAGCAGGTCCACGCGGACGTGCGGGTCGGTCAGGTCGACGGTCAGCAGATGGGCGTGGACCGTGCCCTTGGCCGCCGGGAGGTCGAACTGCCGGTAGGTGATGCCGGACGCGATCCGGCCGGCGCCCGACGCGGCGCCGGCCGGTGCCGCCCCCGTGAGGGCCGCACCGGCCAGCACGCCGGACGTGGTGAGAATCGTGCACAGAGTTCGGGTCTTCGCCGCAAACCGTCTCCGACGATGCGTCACCGCACCCCCTGATGTCTCGTCAAGTTCTCCAGGACTCAGGGAAGTGCAGCAGACCGGGGTGACCGGCGGGGCGGCTAGCCGTCGACTACGCGAGAACGGGTGAGGAAACGCACCCCCTCGGGTGCCTCCAGGGAGAAACCGCTCCCCCGTCCGGGTACCACGTCCACGATCAGCCGGGTGTGGCTCCACACCTCGTACTGGCTGCGGGACATCCAGAAGGTGACCGGCTCCTCGACCCCGTCCACCGCCAGCTCGGCCAGCAGCACGTCCGAGCCGCCGGTACGGAACTCGCCGTCCGGATAGCACATGGGCGCGCTTCCGTCGCAGCAGCCGCCGGACTGGTGGAACATCAGCGGCCCGTGCTCGGCACGCAGCCGGCGCACCAGCTCGGCGGCGCGCGGGGTGAGTTCGACGCGCGCGGGCGCGGTCCTGTCGTCGTCCATGGGCACCGTCCTGGGCCGGGGGCGTCGGATCCCCTCAGTCTCACGCGGCGTCACAGGCGCGTCCAGCGTGCGTCGTCGACCGTTTGCTCACGGTCGCGGCAGCAGGCCCTCGACGGTCCGCTCCAGGAAGGGCAGGGCGCGCTGGCTCCACACGGCCAGGGTGATCGAGGCGGCCACCGCGGTCAGGGCTACCGGGCCCAGCGGGGTGCAGCCGAAGAAGCGGCTGACACCCGGGGTCTCGATCACCGTGAGCAGGACGGCGGCCGAGCCGAGGGAGGTGAGGCGGACCAGTGCGCTGTCCCGGCGGTCCAGCAGGGTCTGGATGAGCTGGGTGCCGACCACCGCGGTCAGCGCCATCGTGCTGGGGCGGGCCGTGCCGGGGGTACCGCGGCCGATGAGCCAGGCCATGAGCGCGCCCGCGCTGGTCGTCAGCGCGCGGTGCCGGATCTGCCGGAGGAGGGGCGCGCCGAGCACGGCCGACGGCGCCCCGGGGTTCGACCGCTCCGCCGTCTCCTTCGGGGTGACCGCCACCGCCATCGCCGGGAACAGGTCGGTGAAGAGGTTGACCAGCAGCATCTGACGGGTGGACAGCGGAGCGCTGCGGGACAGCAGGGTGCCGAGGATGCCGAAGCCGATCTCGCCCGCGTTGCCGCCGATGAGGACGGCGACGGCGTCCGCGACGCTGTGCCACAGCGAGCGGCCCTCCCGGACGGCGTCGATCAGCACCGTCAGGTCGTCGTCGGTGAGGACGAGGCCGGCGGCGTTGCGGGCGGCGGCGGAGCCGCGGGCGTTGATGCCCACCCCGATGTCGGCGGCGCGGATCGCCGCCGCGTCGTCGCCGACCATGCCGACCACCCGGCCGGCGTCCCGCAACGCCTCGACGACCTGCAGTTTCTGTTCCGGCGCCACCCGGGCCACGACACCTGCGTCGCGGAGCACCCGGGCCCTGCCCGTCCGGTCGGTGTCGGCCAGGTCGTCGCCGGTCACCACGACGGTGTCGTCGGGCCAGCCCAGCTCCGCTGCGATCGACCGTGCGGTCTGCGGGTGGTCGCCGGTGAGCATCACCGGCCGTACGCCCTCCTCGTACAGGCCGCGCACCAGCGCCTCGGAGGTGTCGCGCGGGGTGTCGGCGAAGCCGAGCAGCCCGAGGAACTCCACTTGCTCCAGGGGGGCTTCGAGGATGTCGGGGGCCGTCCGGGAGTCGTCGTCCGTGCGGCGTCGGGCGACGGCCAGGACGCGCAGGCCCTCGGCGGCCAGGGTCTGCGCCGTCTCCGAGGCGGGTTGGGCGGTGCCGGAGCACGCGGGCAGGACGGTCTCGGGCGCTCCCTTCACCACCAGCAGGGGCGGCTCGTCGCCGGACCGGCCGACGGCCGCGGCGTATCCGCGGGCGGCCTCGAAGGGGAGACTCTCCGACTGCTCCCACTCGGAGCCGGGTCCGGCCGCGTCGAGGACCGCCGCGTCGGTGGCGTGCTCCGGCGGGCCGTCACCGTCGACGACCCGGGGGGCAGGCCCGGGCCGCCGCCCGCAGGATGCCGGCCGCCGCCTCGTCGTCCGGGGCGTGGCTCCCCCCGTCGGCGTCGGCCACCTTCACCAGGCGCAGCGTGTTCTCGGTGAGGGTGCCGGTCTTGTCGAAGCAGACGGTGTCCATCCGGCCGAGCGCCTCCAGCGCACGGGGTGCCCGGACCAGGACCCCGCCCCGGCTCAGCCGCCGGGCGGCGGCGAGCTGGGCCACCGTGGCCACCAGCGGCAGCCCCTCGGGCACGGCGGCGACGCCGACGGCCACACCCCCGCTCACCGCCTCCCGGATCGGGGTCCCGCGCAGCAGGGCCAGGCCGGTGATCGCGGCGCCGCCGCCGAGCGTCAACGGCAGTGCCTGCGCGGTGAGTTCGTGCAACCGGGCCTGCACACCGGCGGCCGGTGGCGTCCGCGCGGCCAGGTGCACGGCGCGGGCCGCCTCGGTGCGCTCGCCGGTGTCCACCACGACCGCCCGTGCGTGACCGGCGGCCACCGTCGTGCCCTCGAAGACCATGGAGTGCCGGTCGGCCACCGGCACGTGCGGGGTCGCGGCGGTGTGCTTCTCGGTCGGCACCGACTCGCCGGTCAGCGCGGACTCGTCGACCTCCAGGCCGTCCTCGGAGAGCACGCGGGCATCGGCCGCTACCACGTCGTCGGTGTGCAGGTCGATCACGTCGCCGGGCGCCAGGCGTGCCGCGTCCACGGTGTGCGTGTCCGGTTTCTCGGTGGAATCGGCCACCCGGGCCTGCCGTTTCTGCTCGGCGAGCAGTCCGGACACGGCCTGTTCGGCCCGCAGCCGCTGGACCCCGCCGATCAGCGCGTTCAGGTCGAGCGCGCCGACCACCAGCAGGGCGTCCACCGCCGAGCCGACGATCGCGGAGGCGGCCGAGCCCACCGCCAGCACCGGGGTCAGCGGGTCGTCCAGCTCGCTCCGTACGGCCTGGGCGAGCCGCCGCGTCCACCGCACCGGCACGAGCAGCGGGTTCCGGGACGGTTCGGCGGACTGCCCCCGCTCACCGGGCGGTTCGGTCTCCCGCTCGTGCTCCAGCCGCTCCAGGGTTTCCCGCGGTCCGAGTTCGTGCCAGTGCACCCGCGCCCTGGGCCGCGGGGCCTCGGCCTTCGCCACCCGCAGGGCCGCCACGGTCCCGGACAGCAGCGCGGTCGCCGCGGCGCCGTCCACCGGTGCGTGCCGCAGGCCGGGCAGCGCGATCCGTCCGCCGCCGCGCGCGCTCCTCGACTCGCCGACGGCCACCAGCAGTCCGGAGAGCGCGGCACCCGACCGGGCCAGGGTCTGCGAGCGGCGGCCCACCCGGCGCGCGGCCGGTATCGCGGTCAGCAGCCGCCACACGTCGGGCAGCCCGTGCAGGGCGAGGGCGTCGGCGCTCCAGACGACCGCGCTGCCGTCGTCGGTGAGCGCGAGCGCGATGTCACCGGCGAGCAGCCCGGCGAGCACTCCGTTGTCCCTGCCCGACCACAGCCGGGCCACCGTGATCACCGCGCCCGCGTCCTCGGGCAGGGAGCACACGACGTCGTCCAACGGCCGCCGGACCTCCACCACCTGGTCGGCGAGGCCGGTGAAGTCCTCCAGCGCCGGGTCCTCCACCAGCACCACCCGCAGCCCGGCGCGCCGGGCCGCGTCCAGCACCGGCTCGGTCCAGGGGTCGGGCTCTCCCTCGGTGGTGCACACCGCGCTCGGATGCAGCACGATCGTGCCGGTCAGCTCCAGCGCCCGCAGCCGCTCCGGATCCCGGACCAGCAGCCCGGACCGGGCCGGTACGGCGCCGAGCACCGCCTCGAAGGCGGTCGGCCCGTACCGGGCTGCCTTGGGGGAGCCTGCGAGCACCGCCTCCGCCGCCTCGGTGACGTCGTGCTTGACCAGCAGGGTGGCGGCCGCGCCCAGCACACTGCCGGCGAAGGCGTGCGTGGCGTACTCCTGGGCCGGGGTGGTGCGCAGGGCCGGACGGGGATGGCCGCCGTCGCCGACGCTCGGCCGGTCCGGGGTGCACAGTTCGTCGTGGAAGAGCTCGAAGGCGGCCGCCCGCGCCATGGTGTCGGCGAGCTGGCAGCCCCGCAGACC
The DNA here is from genome assembly GCF_055565975.1 of Streptomyces sp. NPDC028289. Lineage (NCBI taxonomy): Bacteria > Bacillati > Actinomycetota > Actinomycetes > Kitasatosporales > Streptomycetaceae > Streptomyces > Streptomyces sp. NPDC028289. The sequence continues at coordinate 348,863 of NZ_JBVHTI010000008.1, forward strand.
CGCGTCGAGCAGCAGCGCGGCGGCGTCTGTCCGGCCCCGTGAGCCGCGGCGTTGGCACAGGTCAGCAGCAGGTCCATGGCGTCGGCGCCCAGGCGGGCGCGGATCATGCCGCGGACGCGGGGGTTCTCCCGGAGCACCGTCACCACCGCGGTCACCGCACGCGGGGACGGCGGCAGCCGCAGGGCGTACGCGGCGACGCCGACGCCGGTACCGACCAGGTCGGCCGCGAGCGTCGCGAGGGCGGCCCGGATGCCGTCCGGGTCGGCGGGATGCGTGACCTCCCCCGCGGCGTCGGGGTCCGCGACGAGACCGTGCCGGGCGGCGAGGTCGGCGGCGTGCCGTACGACGTCGTCGGTGACCGCCTCCTCGGCCGCGGCCACCACCAGGCGGCCGAGGCCCTCGTCCCAGTAGGCGAACAGGACGTCGGGGTGCTCCGTCAGCGCCTCGGCGACATGCCCGGCGATCCGCCGCAGGCCGCCCGCGGCCCGCGCCTGCCCGGGGTCGGCCGCCCGCAGCGCGAGGTGCGCCCGGGCGCCGGACCGCCACTGCCGCCGGTCGCCGAGCAGTGCGGTGCGTGCCGCCCGCGTCATACGGGCGGCCGTGTCCAGGCTCCTGACGCCGGCCCGGGCGGTGCCGGCCGCCGCTCCGGCGACCGCACCGACTCCCGGCGCGGCCACCCGGGCCAGCAGTCGGGGCGCCTCGGACAGGACCGCCGGCAACCCGAGCGCCATCGCACGTCACCCCCGGCCCGGTCAGCTGGTGGGCGGTGGGGGCTGATCGGCGAGCGGCGGCTCCTCGTCCCCGGGGGACGCTCCCGGGGCGGCGGGCGGTGCCGTCGTCGGGTCGGTGGGCGGCGCGGCCGGACCGGCGGACGGTGGGGTGCCGGGTGCGTCCGGGGCGGCGGGCGGTGGGGTGGCCGGTGGGGTGGTGGGAGCGTCCGGGCCGGCGGTCGGTGGGGTGGTGGGTGCATCCTGACCGGCGGTCGGTGGGGCCGGTGCTGACGGGCCCGTGGCCGGTGATGCGGCCCCGCTCGGCCGTGTCCAGGCGCCGCCCGGCAGCTCGTCCTCCAGCATCGGGCCAGGGGCGACGGTGGCCGGGCCGTGCCGCGGCGTGGTCGCCGCGTCGCCCATCGCCACGTAGGCGCCGTGGCCCGCACCGCCGGTCATGTCGCCGGCCGCCTCCGGGCGGGCGGTCTCACCGCCGCCGTCGTGGTGCGGGCGGGGCTGCGTGAGCCAGGCCACCGCCGCACCGGTCACGGCGACCGGCCACTCGACCAGTCCGGCCACCCCGAGCACTCCCGCTCCGGCGTACACGGCCATCCGGCGGCCCCGGGGCGAGACGGCCCCGATCCTGTCCAGGGTTTCCTCGGCGGCCTTCGTCACCATTCCGGCGCCGGGCACCTTGCGCACGGCCGAGGCAGCGTTCCGCAGGGGCGCGGTGAGGGCCGAGGACGACTTCTGCTCAGCCATGACTACTCCTCGTCGATGCCAGAACCACGTTCTCTGCCTTGCTGAGTGCCCATGAACGAGAAGGCCATCCGGGATCTATCGGATAAATCGGAAGGCCTCCGGCCGAGGCCGTCGTGCGGTTCCCCGAGTCCGCCCATTGACCGGAAGGCGTCCGCATCCATAGCCTCCATCTCCGTATGTAGATGGTTTTCGGCAGTAAGGACGCTCTCCCATGAGTCAGCCCGTCGTCACCCGCTTCTCCGTGTATCCGGTGGCAGGCCGGGACTCGATGCTGCTCAACCTCTCCGGCGCGCACGCCCCGTACTTCACCCGCAACGTCGTGGTCGTCGAGGACTCCGAGGGCCGTACCGGGCTCGGTGAGGTGCCCGGTGGGGAGGCGATCACCCGGACCCTGCGGGACGCCGCGTCCCTGGTCGTCGGCTCCCGGCTGGGGGACCACAAGCGGGTGCTGCGGGCCGTGGGGGAGGAGTTCGCAGGGCGGGACGCCGGCGGTCGCGGCGCGCAGACCTTCGACCTGCGCACCACCGTGCACGCCGTCACCGCCGTGGAGTCCGCGCTCCTCGACCTGCTCGGCCAGCACCTGGAGGTACCCGTCGCCGCCCTGCTCGGCGACGGCAAGCAGCGTGACTCGGTACGCGTCCTCGGCTACCTCTTCTACGTCGGCGACCCGGACCGCACCGACCTGGACTACCTGCGCGAACCCGACTCGGACGTCCCCTGGTACCGGATCCGCCGCGAGGAGGCCCTCACCCCGGAGGCGGTCGTCCGGCAGGCGGAGGCGGCCTACGACCGCTACGGCTTCCGGGACTTCAAGCTCAAGGGCGGCGTGCTGGAGGGGGCCGAGGAGGTCAGGGCCGTCCAGGCGCTCAAGGACCGCTTCCCCGAGGCCCGGATCACCCTCGACCCCAACGGCGCCTGGTCCCTGCGCGAGGCCGTGGAGCTGTGCCGCCCGCTGCTCGGCACCCTCGCCTACGCCGAGGACCCCTGCGGGGCCGAGGGTGGCTACTCCGGGCGCGAGATCCTCGCCGAGTTCCGCCGGGCCACAGGGCTGCCCACCGCGACCAACATGATCGCCACCGACTGGCGGCAGCTCACCCACGCCCTCGCCCTGCAGTCGGTGTCGATCCCGCTGGCGGACCCGCACTTCTGGACCATGCAGGGCTCGGTGCGGGTGGCGCAGCTCTGCCACGAGACGGGACTGACCTGGGGCTGCCACTCCAACAACCACTTCGACATCTCGCTCGCGATGATGGCGCACTGCGGTGCCGCGGCCCCCGGCGAGTACAACGCCCTGGACACCCACTGGATCTGGCAGGAAGGACAGGAGCGGCTCACCGTCGAGCCGCCGAGGATCGCCGACGGCCAGGTAGCCGTCACCGACGCCCCCGGGCTCGGCGTCCGGCTCGACATGGACCGGCTGCTCGCGGCCCATGCCCGCCACGAGGAGCTGAACCTCGGGGCGGGCCGGGACGACGCGGCCGGGATGCAGTACCTCGTGCCGGGCTGGAGCTTCGACGCCAAACGGCCCTGCTTGGTGCGGTGAGCCGTCAGGCGCCCTGCGCGGCCGAGGACTTCTCGGCCGCGGTGTGCCCGGCCGCCCTGAGCGTGCTCTGCTGCCGGGGTGCGCGCAGCAGGACCACCGCGACCAGGGCGGCCAGCAGCGTCAGGCTTCCCGCCGTGATCAGGCACAGGCGCATTCCGTCCAGGAAGGAGTCGCCGAGCGCGCCCATCGTCTGGCCGGTGCGGGCGCCCAGGTCCAGATCGGCGACCGCGCCGAGGCCGTCCGTCTGTGCGGTCGTGACGATGCGCTCCTGCGCCGCGCCGGTGACGCCGGCGTCGGCGAGGTGACCGGGCAGCGCGTCGAGGGCCCGGGTGGTGAGCAGCGCGCCCAGGACGGCCGGGCCGAGGGCGCCGCCGACCTGCCGGAAGGCGTTGTTGCCCGCGGCGGCCATGCCGGCCAGGTGGTACGGCACGGAGGCCACCGCGGTCGCGGTCATCGCGGTCATGACGAAGCCCATGCCGAGGCCCAGCAGGGCGAGCCGCCAGGCGGCCGAGCCGAACGAGGTGTCGGCGGCCAGACCGGTCAGGGCGAACAGGGCGGCGGTGACCACCAGCAGACCGCCGGTGATCATCACCCGGGGCGAAATCCGGTGCATCAGCCGCCCGGCCGGCCCGCCGACCAGCAGCGCCGCCCCGGTGACCATCAGCAGCCGCCACGCGGCCTGCATGGTGTCGAGTTGCTGCACCATGCCGAAGTAGAGGCTGAGCACGAAGAAGAACCCGATGAGCGCCAGGAAACTGGTCGTCGCGACCAGCGTGGTGGCGGTGAAGGCGGGGCTGCGGAACAGGGTCAGGTCCAGCATCGGGCTGTCGCTGCGCCGCTCCGCCAGCACGAAACCGGCGCCGGCGACCACGGCCGTGAACAGCGCGACCATCACCTTGACGTCGGTGAACGAGCTTGCACCGCCCTCGATCACGCCGTAGACCAGCGCGGTGACCGCGAGCGTCGCGGTGAGCTGGCCGGGCCAGTCCAGACGGCGCCCGTGCGGTGCCCGCGAGTCGGCGAGCTGCCGCGCCGCGACGGCGACGGTCAGGAGCGCGACGGGAACGGTCGGCAGGTAGATCCAGCGCCAGGAGAAGTGCTGGACGATCACACCGGCGAGCAGCGGACCGACCGCCAGGGCCGCCGTCAGGCAGGTGGCCCAGATGCCGATGAACTTGCCGCGCTCCCGGTGGTCCGGCACCGCGTGGCTGATCAGCGCCAGCGTCGTGGGCAGCAGTGCCGCCGCGCCGACGCCGGCCAGGGCCTGTCCGGCCCAGACGATGTCGACCGACTGCGCGCACAGGGCGGTGACCGCGCCCGCCGCCGAGAACAGCAGGCCCGCCTGGAACACCTTCTTGCGCCCGTGGACGTCCCCGAAGACGCCGGCGGTCAGGATGAACGCGGCCATCGGCAGCACGAACGCGTCCTGCACCCAGGACAGCTGGGCGGTCGAGGCGTTCAGCGCGGCCTGCAGGGCGGGCAGGCTCACCGCGACCGTGGTGACCGGAAGGTAGGCGACGAAGACGCCCAGGCAGGCCATGACGATCGTGGCCGCCCGTCGCTCGACCGGCCCGCTGGCCGGTGTCGTGACGTTCACGGAGATTCTCCTTCGCGGCGCGCCGCGCCGCGGTCGAAGGCCACCGGCGTCTCCGGTGGCCTGTGTCGAACGGGCTTCCGAGGAGAAACCCGCCGCCACAGCATCCGATCCCGTGCGCGCAACCGCCAAGCAGGTGCGTCCATTGCCGTAGAATCCTCCAGATCATCGATACTCATGGCACACTTCCACCATGCTTGACGAGGTGGACCGAAAGATCCTCCGCGCCCTCCAGTGCGCGCCGCGGCTGCCCTTCCGGCGGATCGGCGAGGTGGCCGGAGTCTCCGAGCAGACCGCGGCCCGCCGCTACCAGGCGCTGCGCCGCGCCGGGGCGTTGCGGGTGGTGGGGCTGGTCAACCCGTGGGTGTACGGCGCGGCGCAGTGGGTCACCCGCATCCGCTGCCGCCCCGACCGGGTCGACCCGCTCGCCGACGCCCTCGCCCGGCGCCCCGACATCTCCTGGGCCCACCTGGCCTCGGGGGGCTCGGAGATCATCTGCGTCATGCGCTCGCCGCTCGACGTGCCGCGCGAGGACGTACTGCTCCGGCAGCTGCCCAGGTCCGCCTCGGTCCTGGACGTCAGCATCGACCTGATCATCCACAGCTACGACGCTCCCGGCACCGCCGGCTGGACCGGCTACGGCGACAGCCTCGATGCCGGGCAGGTCCGGCAGCTGACCTCGGAACGGCCGCCGCCCGCCCCCGGGCCGCCGCCCCCGCCGGCCGCCGAGGACGCCCCGCTGCTCGACGCACTCGCCCAGGACGGCCGTACCACCCACACCCGGCTCGCCGGACTCACCGACTGGTCGCTGTCCCGGGTGGCCCGCCGGCTGGAGTCGCTGGAGGGCTCCGGAACCCTGGAGTACGAGGTCGAACTGCTCCCGGAGCGGCTGGGGTTCGGGCTCAACGCCATCCTCTGGCTGCGGGTCGCCCCCGCTCACCTCGAGCGGGTCGGCACGGAGACCGCCCGGCTCGACGAGGTCCCCTTCGTCGGCGCCATCAGCGGGGAGCACAACCTGATGGTCAGCGTCATCACCCGGGACCCCGAGGACTTCTACCGCTTCCTGACCACCCGCATCGCCGCGACCCCCGGCATCGACGGCTACGGCGTCAGCATCAGCATCCGCCACCTCAAGAAGGCGGCATCCCTCATCTCCCGGGGCCGACTGGTACCGCCGACGTCCCTCTAGACGGCATCTCCGGCATCCCCGGCCCGCTGTGTCTTCGGTGTCCTGGGCGGCCTCGGCGGCCTCGGCGTCCTCCGCCGCCACGACCGACGCGGGCGGTCGCCGTACCCCGCGCATCAGCAGGCCGGTCGGCCGCCGCAGTACCGCGTGCGCGGGTCCGCCCGGGACGCTCGCCCCGGCCCGGCCGGAGATCGACGGCTTCAACGCAGGGCTGCGCGCCCTGCTCGGCGCCGGCGGCTTCACCGACACGGCCGCGGCCCTGCACCGCCTGGCCCACGGGGAGCCATGACCGCGGTCAGCGGTCGCGGTGGGCCCGGCGGGCCTCCAGCAGCAGCGGCAGCAGGGAGAGCACGACGATCGCGCCGACCAGCGGCAGCAGGTAGCGGTCGATGTGGGAGACCGAGGAGCCCAGCGCGTACCCGGCGAGGACGAAGGTCTGGGACCAGAGGACTCCGCCGACCGCCTGCCAGACGGTGAACGGCCGTACCGGCACCCCGAGCGCCCCCGCCGCCGGGTGCAGCACCGACCGGAGCATCGGCACGAAACGGCCGATGACCAGCGCCTTGCCGTACCCGTAGCGGGCGAGCAGCTGCTCCGCCCGGGCGGCACCCTCCCGCACCCGCGGCCGCGAGGCACGGGCCAGCAGCGGCCGCCCGCCGTGCCGGCCGATCAGATAGCCCACCTGCCCGCCCGCCACCGCGCCGACGGCCGCGCACACCAGCACCTGCCACAGCTCCAGCCGGGGCCCCCGGTCCGTGGTGGCCGCGCACAGCACACCGGCCGGGAACAGCAGCGTGTCACCCGGCAGGAAGAAACCGACGACCAGCAGCCCCGACTCGGCGAAGATCACCGCCAGGACGCCCAGCGCGCCGAAGGCGGCCAGCAGCGAGCCGCTGTCCGTCGGATTGACGGCGATCACCACGCTCGCCTCCCCGCCCCGCTCGCCGGCCGTCTCCCCCAAGTGTCGCGTGACGGCGGCCGCGGACCCGCCTTCAACACCACGCGTCCGGATGCCTCCCGGCGGTCACCGGGGCGTCAGGCGCGCCGCATGCTGCCCAGGATGTCCAGGCGCGCGGCCTGCCGGGCCGGCCACCGGGCGGCTGGTGGAAGCGGCCCGGGGCATCGTCGGACTCCGGCCGTGTCCCGGACCCGCCCACGGATCCGCACCGGCGGACCCGCCGTCAGCCTCCGGTGTGACGATCCCGGCCGGCCCTGCTTCCGCCGGGGACGGCGGGCGTGACCGGGCGGTTCACCTGCCCCAGATCCTCCGGTAGGCCTCCCGGTAGCCGGGTGGGTCCCAGGTCGTGGCTCCGGCGCTGTTGGCGGCCGTCGAGACGTGGGTGGGGGCGACATAGCCGCTGGCGGGACGGCCGGAGAAGGCGCGGTTGAACTCGTCGACGATCTGCCAGCCCTGCTGCGACAGCGGCTCGGGAACGGTGGCGGCCTGGTACTGCCCGCCGTTGATGCGCTGGAAGGCGGACGGGTCGCCGTCCCCGGCCCCGATGTTGAAGGGCGGTTCCGTCCCCTTGCGGCCGGCCGCGCGGAAGGCGGGGGCGGCGTCGGCGAAGTACAGGTCGTTGATGGCGACGGAGTGCGTCCACGTGTCCGGGAAGCGGGAGAGCAGCGAGGCGATCTCGCGCGGGGTGGGGGGGGGGGCGGGCGGGGGGGGGGTGGGGGCGGTCGCGGGCCGCCCCCCCCCCCCCCCGGGGGGGGGGGGCGGCCCGGTAAGGGGGGGGTTTGGCCTCGCGCACCGGGCCGCCGGGG
>NZ_JBVHTI010000008.1:356428-459103 GCF_055565975.1 Streptomyces sp. NPDC028289
GTTGGGCCTCTTGGGGGGGTTGCCGTCGGGGGGGGGGGGGGTGGCGGGGGGGGGGGGGGGGGGGGCGCGGGGCTGGGGGGGGGGGGGGGGGCCCCCCCCCCCCCCCCACCCCGGCGCAGGTGGCGAGTTCCGCCCTGATCAGGTCGGATTTCGTCCTCGCGAACGGGACCGAGGCGTCGGTGAACAGGACGACCCCGGCCCGGCCGCCGGAGTGCGCGATGATCCACTGCGCGCTGATGCCGGCCACGTCCTCGACCCGTGTGGTGACGTTGGTGAAGAGCGGGGGCCGTCTGCTGGGGCCCGGGGCGACGACCGCGTGCCAGCCGACGAGCGGGATGCCGGCCGCGCCGGCCTCGGCGACCTGCTGAGCGGTCGAGCCGGGGTCGAAGCCGCCGATGACGATGCCCGAGGGCCGCAGGGTCACGGCCTCGCTCATGGCCGCCTGGATGCCGGCGGGGCTGCCGGCTCCGTCGATCACCCGGACGTTCCAGCCGATGACGTGCGCGGCTTCCCGCAGGCCGTTCGCGACGCCCGCGACGCCGGGATTGGTCATGGTCTCCGCGACGAAGACGACCGTCCTGCCGGACACCGCCCTGGGGCCGGTGGTCGGTCCGTTCCAGGCGGTGTCGGTCCGCTCCGCCTGGGCGACGGCGGCCCCGGCCGAGGCCTCGGCGGCGGGACAGCCCCCGGGGCCGGTGGTGGAGACCACGGGACCGTTCGACGAGCCGTGCTGGCACCCGGTCAGGGCGGCTGCCGCGGCCAGCAGCGCGAGGGCGGCGGCCCGGGCGGCGCCGCCCCGGGGAGCGGCGGCCTTGCGGGTGCGGGAGGCACCGGTGGGTGTCATGGCGTGGTCCCGGCGGTGCCGCCTCCGGACGGCGCCGTCGGCGGGCGCGGCGCGGAGGGCGGTGCGTCGCGGGCCGCGTCGGCCCCGGTGCGCAGTCGGCGGGCGGAGTAGCCGGCCAGGCCGACGGCGAGCAGCAGCGTGCCGCCGTAGAACAGGGGGACCGTCCAGAACGCGGCGCCCAGCTGGCCGATGCCGGTGAGGCCGACGGCGAGCACGGCGACGGCGACGAGCGTGCCGAGGGCGTTGGGACGGCCGGGTCTGATCGCGGTGGAGCCGAGGAGGGCGCCGACGAACGCGGGCAGCAGGTAGTCGAGGCCGATGCTGGGATTGCCGATCTGCTGCTGGGCCGCCAGCAGCACCCCGGCGAAGCCGACGATCAGCCCCGAGGCGGCGAACGCGTAGACGGTGTACCTGCGGGTCGGAATACCGACCAGTTCCGCGGCGCGCGGATTGGCACCGATGACGTACAGGAACCGGCCGAGCGGCAGCCGCTCCAGTACCACCCAGAGGACGAGGGCGAGGGCGAGGACGTAGAACGCGGGCAGCGGCAGGCCGAGGAGCGTGGAGTCGTAGAGGTCGGTGAAGGCGGACGGCAGACCGGCCGGGCCCGGGACGATCCGGCCGCCGCCGGTGACCCAGCCGGTCACGGCGTACAGCATGCTGCCGGTCCCGAGGGTGGCGATGAACGAGTCGATCCGGCCGAACTCGACGACCACGCCGTTGAGAACCCCCACCGCCCCGCCTCCGGCGATCACCGCGAGGCAGGCCCAGGGCCAGGGCCAGGCGGCGTCGACGACGAGCCGCAGCACCATGACGTGGGCCAGGCCGAGACCGTAGCCGAGGGAGAGATCGAAGGAGCCGGTCACGACGGGGACCATGGCGGCGAGCGCGAGGACGGCCGGGATCGACTGGGTGGACAGGATCGAGTCGAGGGTGTCCCGCGTGGGGAACGTGCGCGGCAGCGCGAGGGAGAAGACCAGGACGAGCAGCGCGGTGAGGACCAGCAGACCGTAGGCGCCCGCGAAATGCCGGGCCGGAGCCCGGCGGAGCGGCCGGGAGCGCGGGGCGGAGGGCGGGGGCGCGGCGGTCATGAGTCCGTGGTGGTTCCGGGGGCCGGCAGGGCCGAGGCCGCGCGGGCGAGCCCGGTGACCGTGAGGTCCGCGCCGCTCAGCTCGGTGGTCACGCGGCCGCGGACGAACACCAGGGCGCGCCGGCACACGCCGGCCACCTCCTCGAAGTCGGTCGAGACGAGCAGGACCGCGAGACCGCCGGCCAGCGCCTCGTCGAGCAGGCGGTGGACCGCGGCCTTGGCCCCGACGTCCACGCTCGCGGTCGGCTCCTCCAGGACCAGCAGTCGCAGGTCCACGCCGAGCCAGCGGCCGATCAGGACCTTCTGCTGGTTGCCGCCGGAAAGGGTGGCGAGGGGGGCCTCGCCGTCGCTGGGCCGCACCGCGAACCGTTCGATCAGCTCCGCGGCCCGGGCGCGTTCGCGGCGCGGCGCGGCCCAGCGCGGTGCCGGCAGCCCGCCCGCCCGGGGATTGGCCAGCAGGTTCTCGCGCACGGTCAGCCCCATGGCACAGCCCTCACGCTGTCTGTCGCCGGGCACGAGGCCGACCCCGGCCGCGACGGCGTCCGCGACCGTACGGGGCCGGTAGGGCCGCCCGTCCAGGAGCACCCGGCCGCCGAGGAAGGGCCGCGCGCCGGCCAGCGCGCGGCCCAGTTCCAGGTGCCCGGCGCCCGAGAGGCCGACCAGCCCCAGCGCCTCCCCGGCCCGCAGCTCCAGGGCGACCGCCGCCGTGCCCGCGGTCCGGGCGCCGTCGAGGACCAGGACGGCGGGGCCGCCCGCGGAGACGGCGGCGGGGAGCGGGCGGCCCGGTTCCCCGCCCGTGATGCCGCGGGCCGGTTCTGTGCCGACGATGTCGCGGACCAGCAGGGCCGGGTCGTGGCCCGCCAGCCGGCCGTGGCTGACCAGCCTGCCGTCGCGCAGGACGGCGAAGGCGTCGGCCACCTGGTACACCTCGTCCATGCGGTGGGTGACGTAGAGGATGCCGTGTCCCCGGTCCCGCAGGGCGTGCAGCACACGGAAGAGCCGGGCGCAGTCCGGGGTGGGCAGGCGGGCGGTCGGCTCGTCGAGCACGACGAGCCGCGCGCGGGCCGCCAGTGCCCGGCCGACGGCGACCAGCGAACGCTCCGCGGGACCGAGCCGCGCGACCGGCGTGTCCGGATCGAGGTGCCCGGCGACCGTCTCCAGAGCCTCGGCGCAGCGCTCCCGGGTCCGTCGCCAGGAGATCAGTCCGGCGCGGCGCGGGTATCCGGTCGTCAGGGCGATGTTCTCGGCGACGGTCATCCACTCCACGAGCCCGAGGTCCTGGTGGATGAAGGACATGCTGCGGGTGGCGGCCTGGCTTCCGAGCGGGTGCCCGGCCACCGCGACCGACCCCGCGTCGGCCTGATGGACCCCGGCGAGCACCTTGATGAGCGTGGACTTCCCGGCGCCGTTGGGGCCGAGCAGGGCGAGGACGCTGCCGGCCCGGACATCGAGATCGACCCCGTCCAGCGCGCGGGTCCCGCCGAACCGCTTGGCGAGCCCGCGGATCCGTACCAGGGGGTCGGGAGGCTCGTGCACGGACAGCTCCGGGGGTCGGCCTGACATCTTCTTCTTCCCGACTCTCCCCGGTGATACTAGTGGGGCAAATCGCCGTATTGCGGATTTCACGCCCGAAGGCCGGCCGGGATGCCGGATCCGGGGCCTGTGACGCCACCGACGGGTCAGCCGCGCGGGCCCCGCCGACGGTCCCGGCTCCCACGGCCTCAGGCGGCGTCGAGCCCGCACTCGGCCCAGATGACCTTGCCCTGCCGGATGTAGCGGGTGCCCCAGCTCCGCGCCAGCTGGGCCACCAGGAACAGGCCGCGGCCGCCCTCGTCGGTGGTGGCCGCCCGGCGCAGGTGCGGGGCGGTGTTGCTGCGGTCGGAGACCTCGCAGATCAGGGTACGGCCGTGCAGCAGCCGTACCCGGACGGGGCCGGAGCCGTGGCGGATGGCGTTGGTGACCAGTTCGCTCAGCACCAGTTCCGCGGCGAACCCGGCCTCCTCGAGTCCCCAGTCGGCGAGCCGGCGCATCGCCGAGGAACGGACCTCGCTGACGAGGGAGGGGTCGGCGGGCAGGTCCCAGGTGGCGATCCGGTGTTCGGGCAGTGCGTGGGTACGGGCGACGAGCAGGGCGATGTCGTCACGGGGGTGGACCGGGGCCACCGTGTCCAGAAGCGTCTCGCAGATCTCCTCGGGCGTGCGGTCCGGGTGGGCGAGGACGCCCCGCAACCGTTCGAGGACCAGGTCCACGTCGCGGTTGCGGTCCTCGATGAGCCCGTCGGTGTAGAGGACCAGCCGGCTGTCCTCGGGGAGAGCGATGTCGACGGCCTCGAAGGGCAGGCCGCCGAGGCCCAGCGGGGGCCCGGCGGGCAGGTCCGGGAAGGTGACCGTGCCGTCGGGGCGGACGAGCGCGGGAGGCGGGTGCCCGGCGCGGGCCATGGTGCACTGCTGCGTGGTCGGGTCGTAGACGGCGTACAGGCAGGTCGCGCCGAAGATGCCCGTGTCGCCCGCGGCGGGGGCCTCCCGGTCGAGGCGTCCCACCAGGTTGTCGAGGTGGGTGAGGACCTCGTCCGGGGAGAAGTCGAGTTCGGCGAAGCTGCGGGCGGCGGTGCGCAGCCGCCCCATGGTGGCGGCGGAGAGCATGCCGTGGCCCACGACGTCACCGACCAGGAGGCCGACCCGGGTGCCGGAGAGGGGGATGACGTCGTACCAGTCCCCGCCCACGTCCGACTCCGCGGGCAGGTAGCGATGCGCCACGTCGACGGCGTCCTGGTCGGGCAGACCCTGCGGGAGGAGGCTGCGCTGCAGGGTCAGCACCATGGTGCGCTCGCGCGTGTAGCGCCGGGCGTTGTCGATGGACAGGGCGGCGCGGCCTGCGAGTTCCTGGACGAGGGAGCGGTCGTCGTCGTCGAAGGGCGCGGGGTGCTGCCCGCGGTAGAACGCGGCCACGCCGAGGACGACGCCGCGGGCCACCAGGGGGACGGCGATGAGCGAGTGGACGTGCGCCAGCATCACCTCGGTGCGCGGCGGGTCGTGGGCGAGCCATCCCATGGCGGCCCTCAGGTCCGGTTCCAGCACGGCCTGCCCGCCGCTCAGGCAGCGCAGGTGCGGCGTGGCCGGGCCGTAGTCGACGCGCTTGCCGACCGGGTGGAACGGACAGTCGTCGGCGATGCCGTGGACCACCGTGCGGTACAGGTCGGTGAAGGGGTCGGCGGCCTCCTCGCCCCGCAGCACGGCCTCGGGCAGGTCGATCGTGACGTAGTCGGCCAGCCGTGGCACCGCCGTCTCGGCGAGTTCCTCGGCGGTGCGCCGCACGTCGAGGGTGGTCCCGATGCGTGTGCTGGCCTCGGTCAGCAGCTCCAGGCGGCGACGGGCGGCGAGGGCGTACCGCCCCACATGCGGCTCTCCGACCAGCACGAGCCCCCTGGCCGAGTGCTCTGTCGGAGGCTCTGCGGGGGGCGGCGAGCCGCGACGACCGCCGGCCGCGACGCCGGGGCGGCCTCCGGAGCCGTAGCCGCCCGCCGTCCAGCCGGGGCCACCGGCCGTCCCGTGGTCTCCGTCCGCGGTGCCGCCCGGACCGCCCGCCGACGCGTCCGTGCCGGGTGTCTCGGCCCGGAGGGGTATGAGGCCGGGGGCCGCGGTTCCGGGTACGGTCGCGGGCGCCACGGAGACGGGGACGGCCGTGGACGGCGGGACGGCGAGAACGACGGACGTCGCCTGGACGACGGAGGCGGGCGCGGAGGACGCGGCGGGTTCGACGGACGCGGCGGTGTCGTGGGCGAAGTCGGCGGGGACGAGGACGGGGCGCCGCGCCTCCTCGGCCGGCCACGGGACGAGAAGCGGCTCGTGCGGTGCGGGCCCGGGCAGCACGGCCTCGATGACGAAGCCCTGCACGCCGGTGGCGGTCGTCGTCGGACGGCTGACCAGCGTGATCCGCCGGCCGTCGGACAGGGTCACGTGGACGGCGGCTCGCTGCGCCCAGGAGATCAGCTCGACGGCCTTCTGCATGAGAATCGCCCGGTCGCAGGGGCGCACCCCGAGGGCCGGCTCGCTGAGACCCACGCGGTGGTGGGGTCCGGTGGCGGTCTCGGCGCCGGTGTCCAGGTACGCCCGCAGCAGGGCCCGCTCGCGCTCGGAGCTCTGTCCGAGCAGCCGCCTCTCGATGGCGTGGGCCGCCCGGCGTATCACGGTGGCCAGTGCCGGGTCCTCGGCGCTGCGCGGGTAGCCGAGGCACAGGACGCCCTCGATGCGGCCGCTGATCGGGTCGCGGACGGGCAGCGCCCGGCAGGCGTTGCCCTGTGCGCGCTCGGCGAAGTGCTCGGCGCCGTAGACCTGGACGAGCTGCCGCTCCGCCAGGGCGAGCCCGATCCCGTTGGTGCCGGCGTACCGCTCCGCGAACACGAACCCGGGGACGCGCTGGAACGCCGGGAGGCTTCTGGCCAGCGACGCGTCTCCGAAACGACGCAGCAGGACCGTCCCGTTCGCGTCCGCGACGGAGATGTTCATCCTGCTGCCGGCGAACCGGGACTGCAGCCGGTCCAGCACCGGTACGGCCGCACGGATGATCCGGGCGTCACGTTCGAAGTCGTCCCGGAAGGGGAGTCCGGGCTGGTCGGGGGAGAGCCCCAGGGCACGGCAGCGCTGCCACGAGTGCGAGATGGGAGGGCGTACGCCGACCTCGACCGCCTCGCCCTGCAGGAAACGCTCACGCGAGCGGGCGGGCCCCTTGCCGTCCGTCGCTGCCGCTTTCCCGCCGCCCCGAACCACGCTTCGCCTCACTCGCGTCCGCAGAGTCCGTTTCGCTACAACTTCACCACAACAACCTTTACTACAACATTAGGGTATACGTGAGGTTACGGACATTGCGCACTCGTCGTCACAGGACGGCGACCGGGTTGACCGGCGAGCCCGTCCCGCCCGGGATGTTCAGCGGCGCCACCACGAGCAGGAACTCGTACCGCCCGGCCCGGGCCGTCGCGGCCGACAGGGCCTCCAGGTCGAGGTTGTCCAGCAGCGGCACCCCCATCGCGGCCACGGCGAGGGCGTGGACGGGCGAGTGCACGCCGTCCACGGGGGAGGGCCGTACGTCACTGTCGCCGTCACCCCCGAGCAGCGCGATGCCGCGCTCGGCCAGCAGCGGTACGGCGTCCACGTGGAGGCCCGCGCAGGCCGTGCCCGGGTCCCAGGCGCCGAGATCCGCGCGACGGCGGGTCCGCCCCGAGCGCAGGAGCACCGCGTCGCCCTCGCCGATCCGCACGTCGAGTGCCCGCTCCGCGGCGAGCACCTCCGCCGCGTGCACCGCCACTCCCGGCTCCAGCCAGCGGACCCCGAGCACGGCGGGGAGATCGAGGAGCACGCCCCGGGTGACGAGGGGGCCGAGCGCCGACACCGCTCCGAAACGGGCGCCCGCCGCGCCGACGACGTCCTTCGCCGTCCGGCCGTCGTAGAGCCGCCCGCGGTAGGAGACGTGGCACAGGGCGTCGAGATGGGTGACGGCCTTGCCGTGGTAGTCGGCGGCGACGAAGTCCTTGTGGGTGGCGGGCTCCGGGCTCTCCACGTCGCCGAGATCGGTCATGTGGTGCAGGGCGGGCCTGGGGTTGTCGGGGCCGGGCACGGTGTTCCAGGGCAGCGCCAGCGGTACGACCCGGCCGGACCGCACGGCGGCCACGGCCCGTCGTACCCCCCGCGCGGTCACCCGGTTCCAGGCGCCGCGGTCGGCCGGGTTCCAGCGGCCCCAGGTGCGGACCTCCTCGAAGAGTGTGTCGAAATCCCGGCGGGAGACGGCAGGCCCGTTGCGGCCCCCGATGGGACCGGGGTCCGGGCCGTCCGCAGGGCTCGCGCTCATCCGTACTCACCGCTTTCCGCGTCGACACACGGCCCCGGCGGCGGGGGCAGCGCTCCGCGCGGCCGTACGCCGTCGCACGGGCCCGGCGACCCGTGGCGGCCGGCCGCCCGGATTCCCAGCCTGGCACGGCCCGCGCCGACGCGCCGGTTCACGGCGTCGGGCGCGCGGACGAGCCCCGGGCAGGCCGGCCGAGCCGGTCCTCCGCGGCCGCACGGCGGGCAGAGCAGCAGGGCGGACCGTAGATTGAGGTGGGAGCCGTTGAGGCGGGAAGGAGCGTCAGCGGTGGCATCGCGGGTTGATCACACGGCGCTGTTCGCCGCGACGCCGAGCCCGTATCTGGTGCTCGGACCCGACCTGGTCATCGTCGATGTGAACCGGGCCTATCTCGCGGCCACCGGACGCACCCGGGAGGACCTGCTCGGGCGGCACATCTTCACCGCGTTCCCGGACAACCCCGCCGACCCGGACGCCGACGGGGTCCGCAACCTCGGCGCGTCCCTGCGCCGGGTCCTCGCCACCGGCCGGCCCGACACGATGGCGCTGCAGAAGTACGACATCCCCGTGGCCGGCCGTCCCGGGGTCTTCGAGGAGCGGTGGTGGTCCCCGGTGAACACCCCCGTGCTCGGCCCGGACGGGGAGGTGACGTACATCATCCACCGGGTGGAGGACGTCACCGCGTTCGTCATGGAGTACCGTGCCACCCACCCCGACGGCGTCCTGGAGGGGCAGCGGCTGAAGGAGACGCAGGCTCTGGAGGCGGAACTGTACGCCCGGGCGCGGGAGTTGCAACGGCTGAACGAGGACCTGCGGCAGGCGCACACCCGCGAGCGCGAGGTCGCCGTCATCCTGCAGGAAGCCATGCTCCACGTCCCCGACCTGGCCCACCACGGCGACATCGCGGTGCGCTACCTGCCCGCCACCGGCTCCCTCAACGTCTGCGGCGACTGGTACGACGTCGTCGACATCGCGCCGGACCGGCTCGCCGTCGCGGTGGGCGACGTCATCGGCCACGGCCTGGAGGCGGCGGCCGTCATGGGCATGCTGCGCAGCGCCCTGTCCGCCGCCACCCGGGCCCTGGAGCGCCCCGCCCAGGCGCTGGAGGTGCTCGGTCTGTACGCCAGGTCCGTCGAGGGGGCCCTGGGCACCACCGCGGTCAATGCGGTCGTCGACATGCGCAGCCGCCTGATCACCTACAGCAGTGCCGGCCATCCGCCGCCGATGCTCATCCACCCCGAGGGCAGCTGCGAACTACTGGACCAGGCCACCGACCCACCGCTCGGCGCCCGCCCGCAGCACGTCCCCCGCCCGCAGGCGAGCCTGCCGTACAAGCCGGGCGACACCCTCGTCCTGTACACCGACGGGCTCATCGAGCGGCGGGACCAGGACATCGACGAGGGGCTGGAGCAACTGGCCCGCGTCCTCGGCGAGTTCATCCATCTGAGCACCGAACAGCTCGCCGACACCGTGCTGGCCCGCCTGGGCGTCGCCGGCGGCGGCAGGGACGACATCGCGCTCATCGTCGTACGGCTCTGAGCCGCGCGCCGCCGCCGAGCGGCCGGAACCCCTAGCGGCCGGCGCGTACCCCGTCCAGGGCGATGCCGAGGACGCGGTCGCGCTGGGCGTCGTCCTCGAAGGCCGTCGCCGTGATGCCCGAGACCATGCGGAGCAGGTCGCCGATCTCCATGTCGGTGCGGACCACGCCCGCCTTCTGGGCCCGCTCCAGCAGCGGGCCGCCGGCCGCGTACATCGAGTCACGGCAGGCCTGGAAGATCTCCGACTCGTCGTTGAGGGCCTCGCGCACCGCCCGCTTGGTGACCATGTAGCCGGTGAAGCGGTCCAGCCACGAGGTCAGGGCCGCCCACGGCTCCAACCCGGCCAGGTCCACGGCGGCCCGGCACAGCGCGTTGACCTCGTCCGCGTAGACGCTCTCGAAGAGGTCGCGGCGGGTCGGGAAGTTCCGGTAGAGGGTGCCGATCCCGACCCCCGCGCGACGGGCGACGTCCTCCAGGGAGACGTCCGCGCCCCGCTCGGCGAACGCCTCGCGGGCGGCCGTGACCAGCGCGTCGTAGTTGCGGGCCGCGTCCTTACGGTGCGGTCTGCGGGACGCGACGATCTCACTGACGGGGAACGGGCTGTCCGACACTGCTGCCTCCCGTGCGGCAAGGGTGAACCGGAGGGTTTCCTCGACTTCGGTTGAAGCGGAGGTTGGCCTCCAGTAGAGTGGAGGGGTGCCTCCACTTTAGCAGCGCGGAGCGGTACCGCCATGGCCGGACGCGGCCCGGTGCCTCCCTCGTCCTTCCCTCTTTCCGCTCTTTCCCTCTTCCCTCCGTTCCGATTTCGGAGAGGCCCTCATGCCCCGGAAGTCCACCCGCCTCACCTTCGCGGTCCTCGCGACCGGTGCCGGCGTGTTCTCCATGCTCCAGTCGCTGGTCGCACCGGCCCTGCCGACCGTCCAGCACGCCCTGCACACCTCCCAGTCCACCGCGACCTGGGTGATGACGGCGTATCTGCTGTCCGCCTCGGTCTTCACCCCGATACTCGGCCGGGCCGGCGACCTGATCGGCAAGAAGCGCACCCTCGTCGCCGTCCTGCTGGCCGTCCTGGCCGGCTGTCTGGTCGCCGCCCTCGCGCCGAACATCGGCGTCCTGATCATCGCCCGGGTCGTCCAGGGCATCGGCGGCGCCCTCTTCCCGCTCTCCTTCGGCATCATCCGCGACGAGTTCACCCCGGCCGAGGTCAGCGGCAGCATCAGCAACCTCTCCGCGGTGATCGCGGCCGGCGGCGGTGTCGGCATCGTGGCCGCGGGACCGATCGTCTCGGCGCTCGACTACCGCTGGCTGTTCTGGATCCCCGTCGGCGTGGTCGCGGTCACCGTCCTGATCGCCGCCCGCTACGTCCCCGAGTCGCCCAAGCGGGCCGAGGGCAGCGTCAGCTGGCTCGGTGCCGGACTGCTCTCCGCCTGGCTGGTGGCGTTGCTGCTGCCGCTGAGCCAGGCCGGTCAGTGGGGCTGGGGCTCGGCCAGGGTGCTCGGCCTGTTCGGCGCGGCCGTCGTCCTGTTCGCCGTATGGCTGCTCACCGAGTCCCGCTCCGTCACCCCGCTCATCGACCTGCGCGTGATGCGGCTGCCGGCCGTCTGGACCACCAACACGGCCGCCCTCCTCTTCGGCGCCGGCATGTACGCGATCTGGTCCTTCCTGCCCGGCTTCGTCCAGACCCCCGCCGCGGCCGGCTACGGCTTCGGCGCCACCGTCACCGAGTCCGGCCTGCTCATGCTGCCGATGCTCATCGCCATGTTCCTCTCGGGTGTCGTCGGCGGCCGTCTCGAACCCCGCGTGGGCGCCAAGGCGCAGCTCACCGCGGGGGCCGCGCTCGGCGCACTGGCCTGCGGCTTCCTCACCCTCTGGCACGACGCGCAGTGGCAGATCGGCGTCGTCGCAGGTCTGTTCGGCCTCGGCATCGGCCTGGCCTTCGCCTCGATGGCCAACCTCATCGTCGGCAGCGTGCCGCCCGAGCAGACCGGCGCCGCGACCGGCATGAACGCCAACATCCGCACCATCGGCGGCTCGATCGGCGCCGCGCTCACCAGCGTCCTGGTCACCGGCCGGCTCCAGCCCTCCGGACTGCCGTACGCCTCCGGCTACACCCACGCCTGGGCCCTGCTCGCACTGTTCTGCCTGACCGCGGCCGGCGCCGCCCTCCTCGTCCCGGTCCGCCGCGCGAGCCGCGTCGCCGACCCGGTCACGCAGCGGCCGGCGGCAGCACCCGTACGCGTGCGGTAGTGTTGACCTGCGTGATCACGCGGCAACCACCGCGTGACTCCGCAGCGGGACGTGGCGCAGCTTGGTAGCGCACTTGACTGGGGGTCAAGGGGTCGCAGGTTCAAATCCTGTCGTCCCGACGGTGCGAAGGGTCTTCGCAGGTGAAAGCCTGCGGGGGCCCTTTTTCGCGTGGGGTGTTTCCGGCTTCGGGGCGAACATGCCGCCGGCAGGCGGCATTCGCTCAGCGGGGGGTGCCGAAGTCCTGGGTCCAGTAGCTGTCGGGCTGTGCGAGACCGACGCCGATCTCCTTGAACGCGCAGTTGAGGATGTTGGCCTTGTGGCCGGGGCTGGCCATCCACGCGGCCATGACCTGCTCGGGAGAGGCGTAGCCGTAGGCCACGTTCTCGCCGTAGGCGCTCCAGGTGTACCCGGCACCGGTGATGCGGTCTCCGGGGGAGGAGCCGTCGGACCCGGAGTGTGACATGTTCTGGTGGAGAGCCATGTCCTCACTGTGTGCCTGCGCGACCTTGGTCAGGGTCGTGTTCAGGGTCAGGGCCGAACAGCCGACCTTGCCGCGCTCGGCATTGACGAGTTCCAGGACGCGAGCCACGACTCCGGACGCCGTGGCGGTGGCCTTCGGGCTGCTCGACGGCTTGGGGGCCGCGGAAGCGGCAGCGGTGGTGGTCTTCCGGGGGCTGGGCGACGCGGTGGTGCTGGGCCTGGGAGCGGTGGTACGTGCGGTGTGCCAGGACGCTGTGGCCCTCGGCCTGGGCGCGGTGGTCTTCTTCGCACTCGCAGGGGGAGTCTTCGTGGCGCTCGGCGCCGCCGATGCCGTCCCCGAGGGCTCGCCGGCCTGGTTGGCGTCCCATGGCCGGCCCCGGTTCGCCTCGTTCCACCAGCCCTTCTTGCTCCACGAGTCCTTCGTCGTGCTGACCCCGGCGCTGTCGGACCGGTGTCCGCCGCTGCCGGGCCAGGCGGTACAGGCCATGGCGGCGGACGGTATGCCCACGGTGCCCACTGCGACGGCAGCGACGACTATCCGCCGGTAATGCGTGTTCTTACGATGCTTTGCCATGTGTAACCCGCTCCTGAGCTGCGGCGGCGTCCTGCGGGTCGTCATTCTTAGGACGTCTTCACATGGAGCGCAAAGGGCCTCGGTACTAACTCGTCTCGTAGGTTCCTGCGGCCCTTGCCGGGGGAGCGAGGCGCACTGGTCTGCTTTTCATGGCCGCTGTGGAGTTCTGTCGCCCCGTCAGGATCGGTATGTGCGCGGAGGACGGATGACAGTGGCTCGCTGGGGGAGGAGTCGTGAATCCGGGCGCGACGCATGGGCGCCTTAAGCGGGACAAATCCCATTTGTCGACTGAGTGGTCTCTACTATCCGGCACGCGTAGATCCGGAACCATTGTGGCGGATGTCACGGGTGGTGGTCTGGTCTGACCTGGACGGACAGGCCAAGGCGACCGAACGCCGGTGAACGACTGACGCACCTGCCCGCGACGCCCGACGACGTCAGGTGACACGGCCGGCATGCATAGCTTGCGGCCCCGGGTACGGCGCCCGAACCCCCGCCCCGACGTAGCGTGAACCCGTCGCCGTACGTCCGCCCCGCACCACCGGGAGTCCCAGATGGCCCGCTCCGAAGCCCGCGTCCCCACCGACCGCCCCGCCCGCTACGCCAAGCAGCTCGCCTCGCACCTGGGCCGCCGCTCGCAGACCAGCTGGGACGAGGAGACCGGCACCGGCGGCATCGTCTTCCAGAACGGCACCGGCACCCTGACCGCGACCGAGGGCGCCCTGCTGCTCACCGTGGAGACGGACCCCGAGAACCTCGAAGTCCTGGAGGGCGTCGTCGGCCGGCACCTGGTCCGCTTCGGCACCCGTGACGAACTCGTCGTCGCCTGGCACCGCGACAACGGGGAGCCGGGCACCACCCAGCGCAACTCCGAAGACCCCAAACCCCTCTGACCTAGTCGAACTGGCTCGGCAGCGGTGCTGGGGTCCTGCCGGACAGTACTTCCTTGAGGCGCTCGGCGCCGTTCTGCAGGGCGAGGGCGGTGCTGTCGTGGTCGACGCCCGAGAGGCCGCCGTTGGTGACCGCGGCTCCGGAGGCGCCGACGCGCAGCGCCGCGACGTCGAGGGTGGTCGTGGCGGGCTGCCCGTTCGAGGTGCCCTGGACGGTGACCGTGAGCGCGGCCAGCTCGTCGCCCACCTTGGGCGGTTCCTTGTACTCGACGACCTGCACGGTCCGCTTGCTGCCGTCCGATGCGGTGGCCGAGAACTGGTTGCACTCCGTGGGGAGGTTTCTCAGCCACTTGATGGTGGCCTCCATGGCGGCCTGGCCGTAGTCGCCGACCTGGTACAGCAGCCGGGAGTCCTCCGAGGTGAAGCCGCGCAGCCCGGAGGCGCCGGTGGCGCGGCCCAGCAGGGTGTCGGAGTAGAGGCTGTCCAGCAGTCGCTGGCAGTCGGCGGCGTCCGACTTGGCGTTGAGGAACTGGGCGACGTCGACCTTCCCGACCAGCATCTGGTTGCGCCAGGTGGCCGCGTCGTTGGCCAGCTGCCAGTTGTCCTCGATGTCGGCCGGTGTGATCAGCGCGGCCTGCGCCCCGGGGCCGGTGAGGGTGGGGGTGCGCGACGGGGCCGGGGAGCGCTCGGCGGCGGGCGAGACGGCCGCGGCCTCGGGGGTGCCGTCCGAACAGGCCGTCGCGGTGGCGAGCAGGGTCCCCGCCGCCAGGGCCGTGGCGAGCACACGCGCGGGTCGGGACGGACGGGTCATCGCGACTGCCTCCTCGGGGACGCGGTACGTCACTGGGCGGACGGCGCCGGTGCGCCCCTTCCGCCGGACGACGCCGGACGACGTCGCTGCGTCCCTCCACGCCACCACCGGCCGCGTGCGCCGACCACCCGCACGTGCCATTCGGGTGAGCGTCGTGATCAGGCCGCCGTGATCCGCACCCGCCGGCTGCCACAGCGCGGGCACACCGCGTCCGTGAGCGGCGACGGCACGGCCCGGCCGGCCTCGTCGACGTACTCCAGGGTGCTCTGCAGCTCCGGGTCGGCGACCGGGTCGGTGAAGAACACCGCCTGGAAGGTGGCCTCCCAGGCCCGGCCGCACCGCCCGCAGCGGAACGCGAAGGTCTCGGGCACGGCGCCGGGCACCGGCCCGGGACCCGGGGGCTCGGTCATCGGCTCCGGCTCCTGTCACTCGGCCTCCGCCACCAGCGCACCGCCCCTCCCGGCCGACGGCAAGTCGGGGCCGGGTGTCCCAGGCGTGGACGCCCCCTTGACGCCGGACGGAGGCCGATCGACACTCCAGGTGGGAATCCTAGTGAAAAGGTAGGGAAAGATGGGTCGCCTGCGCACGCTCACCGGCAGACAGCGCCGTGAGAGCCCCGCGTCCTGGACGGCCCCTCTGCTCACCTCCCGCCGCCACATCGACCTGCTGCGGATGTGCGGCGCCACCGGCCGCAGAAGCTGAGCGCCCGGTCCCGGCCGTACGAGCCGGGCGCCCGTCCGCCGGGACCCGCCACGGCTCACCGACAACCCACCGACGAACGCTTCCGCCGCGCGTACGTCCGCGCGCCCGCCCGCCCCCGGGGAGACGCATGTCCATCGCTCCACTCGCCGCCCTGCCGTCCGTCCGCACCGCCCCCGCCTTCCGGGGCCGTATCGGCCGCGACGCGCGCAGCGGCCACTACGCCGTGCCGCGCCGCTACCGGCTGCACCTGTCCACCGCCTGTCCCGACGGCCTCCGGATCGCCGTCGGGCACAGCCTGCTGGCCCTGGACGACTGTTGTCCGGTCACCTTCCTGCCCGCCGTCCCGGACTGTCCCGACGGCAGCCACGCGGTGCTGCGCCCGCTGTACGAGGCCAGCGCGCACCGCTACTCGGGGCCGGCCCTCGCGCCGGTGTTCAGCGACGGGTGGTCCGGAAGGATCGTCAGCACCCACAGCCGGGACATCCTGCGCGACCTGGACCAGCACTTCGGCGACGGCGTCGCCCGGCTCTACCCGTGCGGTGCCGAGGCCGAGATCGAGGCCGTCGAGCGGCTGTGCGCCGAGGACATCGAACAGGCCGCCCAGCGCGCCGGCCGCGAGGGCGGTGACCCGGAGGCGCTGGAACTGCTGCTCGCCACCCTGGACGCGCTGGAGCGCCGGCTGACCGGGGTGGAGTTCCTGGTCGGCGGGCAACTCACCGCCGCCGACATCGAGTTGTGGGTGACCCTGGTGCAACTCGACACCGTGCACCGCAACCACCTGGACGCCGCCGCCGTGCACGCCATCGCAGGCCACCCGGCGCTGTGGGCCTACGCCCGCCGGCTGGCCGCCCACCCGGCCTTCGGCACCCACCTCGACCTCGACGGCATCGCCCGCCGCCACCACGGCCGTTGCCAGGGCCTGGAAGCCGCCGGCGCGGCCGTCCAGATCCTGGACTGGGCGGGCCACGCGGCGGACGCACCCCGCGGTCCGCGCAGGTGAGAGCGGCCCGAACCGTTTCGCCAGTCGGACAGGCGTTGACATTCGTTCGGGCAACTGCGTTACTTACGGACCAGAACGGTCATGAGCGTCAGCGTCAAGCCCTGGCTTGCTGACCGGCAACCCTCGCACCGCGGTGGGGTGCCCCAGGTGACGACCGGACCGACGACGTTTCGGCAAGCGACGATTCGGTAAGCGCGAGTGCCCCTCGGGGCCGGCACGACAGTGACAGGTGACGGACATGTACGCAGCTCCCAGGACGGCCCAGCGCCGCGCCGAGGGCTGCGTACGCCCGTACCCGAGCCCCCTCGTCGCCGACCGCGCCGTCGACCTGCTCCGTGTCAACAGCGCCCTGTGTAGCGCGTGTACCGCCCCGGGCTGTGCCCGCTGTCGGGTCTGACCAGGCTTTTCCGCCGGTTCCCCGCAGCTTCGCACCCCAGCGTCCCCGTCGAAACACCGGCCGTCCGGTGTGCCGCCGTCCGCCCAGCCCTCGTGCCCGCGCGCCCCCGCGCACCGAACCGTGCCCGAACACGGCCCGGTGCGCGGCCCCCGCCGTGGGACACGTGGGTGTCCGACTCCGCCGGAGCCCGCCATGAGTGAACCCCCAGGCGCCACGATCGCCGCCCCCGAGGCACCGCCCGCTGCCGATGAGCCGTCAAAACCCCTCTCCGCACAGCGTGTTCTGCCGCTGCGCAGGCCGGGACGGTGGATCGCCACCGCCGTCGTCCTGGTCCTGGCCGCCCAGTTCGTGCACGGACTGGTGTCCAACCCCTTCTACCAGTGGGGCCGTTTCGGCTACTGGTTCCTACGGCCGAACATCCTCGACGGGCTGCTCATCACCCTCGAAGTCACCGCCTACAGCGCGGTGCTGGGCCTCCTCGGCGGCATCCTGCTCGCCCTGGCCCGGCTGTCGAAGAGCCCGGTGCTGCGCGCCGTCAGCTGGACCTACGTGTGGGCCCTGCGCTCCATCCCGCTCATCGTGGTCCTGCTCTTCCTCTACAACTTCAGCGCCCTCTACAAGACGCTGAGTCTCGGCGTCCCCTTCGGGCCGGCCTTCTTCTCCTTCGACGAGTCGAAGCTCGCCACCGACATGGTGATCGCCGTGCTCGGCCTCAGTCTCAACGAGGCGGCCTACGCGGCCGAGGTGGTGCGCGGCGGCATCCTCTCCGTGGACCAGGGACAGCACGAGGCGGCCGCCGCACTCGGCCTGCCGAAGGGCTACCAGTTCCGGAAGATCGTCTTCCCGCAGGCGCTGCGCTCGATCATCCCGAACTACGTCAACCAGCTGATCGGCCTGATCAAGGGCACCTCGCTGGTCTTCTACGTCTCGCTGCTCGACCTGTTCGGCTCCGCACAGACCATGGGCTCCACCTACCCCGGCGACATCGTGCCGCTGCTGCTGGTGGTGACCGTCTGGTACCTGATCCTCACGAGCGTGGTCTCCGTGATCCAGTTCTACGTCGAGCGGTACTACGCCCGGGGTGCCGCGCGCACCCTGCCGCCGACGCCCCTGCAGAAACTGCGGGCCGGGCTCGGTGACCTGCGCGCCCGAATCCGCCGGGAGGCCGCCGTATGACCACCACCGACACCCTGGAGACGGCCCCGGCCTCCCTGGAGATCCACGACGTCCACAAGTGGTACGGCGCCCACCGCGTGCTCGACGGCGTCGACCTGACCGTACGGCCCGGCGAGGTCACCGTCATCCTCGGCCCGTCCGGCTCCGGCAAGTCCACTCTCCTCAGGGTCATCAACCACCTGGAGAAGCCCGAGATCGGCCACGTCAGCGTCAACGGCGAGCTGATCGGGGTGAAGCGGCAGGGCGAGCGGCTCAAGGAGCTGAGCGAGCGCGACATCCTGGCCCAGCGCGGCCGGATCGGCTTCGTCTTCCAGAACTTCAACCTCTTCCCGCATCTGACCGTCCTCGACAACGTGGCGGCGGCCCCCGTCGCCACCGGAAAGCTGACCAAGCCCGAGGCGCAGGCGCTGGCCAAGGAACTCCTCGAACGCGTCGGCCTCGGCGAACGGATCGGCGCCTATCCGCGGCAGCTGTCCGGCGGCCAGCAGCAGCGCGTCGCCATCGCCCGCGCGCTCGCCCTGCGTCCCGGTGTGATCCTCTTCGACGAGCCCACCTCGGCCCTGGACCCGGAACTCGTCGGCGAGGTCCTCGCGGTCATCAAGGACCTGGCGACCAGCGGCACCACGCTCGTCATCGTCACCCACGAGATTGGCTTCGCCCGCGAGATCGCCGACCGGGTGGTCTTCATCGACGGCGGCAGGATCGTCGAACAGGGCCCGCCCTCCGAGGTTCTCGACAAGCCGCAGAACGAGCGGACCAGGGACTTTCTGAGCAAGGTCCTCTGACCTCCCACCGCACCCCTCGACTTCCCCCCACGCCACCCTCCATCACCTGCAGCGACAAGGAACGGCCATGTCTACCCACATCACCCGACGCAGCCTGATCAGAGGCATCACCGCGGCCACCGCCGTCGCCTCCCTCGCCACCGGGCTCGCCGCCTGCGGGGGCAACAGCGACGCGGCCACCACCACCGACAGCGCCAAGTCCGGCACGGTCGTCGTCGGCCGGGTCTCCAACGGCGCCGCCACCCAGACCACCATCAAGGTCTCCGAGGTCAAGTCCATCAGCGCCGAGCTGCCCGCCGCCCTCAAGAAGAGCGGCACGCTGGAGATCGGCATCGGCGCCCTGCCCGCCGGGTTCCCGCCGCTGGCGTACGTCGGCGACGACCAGAAGACCCTCACCGGCTCCGAGCCCGACCTCGGCCGGCTGGTCGCCGCGGTCTTCGGACTCAAGGCCGAGGTCAAGAACTCCACCTGGGAGAACCTCTTCGTCGGCATCGACAGCGGCAAGGTCGACGTGGCCTTCTCCAACGTCACCGACACCGAGGAGCGCAAGAAGAAGTACGAGTTCGCCTCCTACCGGCAGGACAACCTCGCCTTCATCGTGCCGAAGAAGAGCACCTGGAACTTCGACGGCAACTACGAGAACCTCGCCGGCAAGACGGTCGCCGTCGGCTCCGGCACCAACCAGGAGAAGATCCTCCTGGAGTGGAAGGACAAGCTGGCCAAGGAGGGCAAGAAGCTCACCGTCAAGTACTTCCAGGACAGCACCAGCACCTTCCTGGCCCTGAACAGCGGCAAGATCGACGCCTCCTTCGGCCCCAACCCCGGCTTCGCCTACCACAACCGCCAGGTGGCCGACACGCCCAACGCCACCCGCACCGCGGGCACCTACTCCGGCGCGGGCGCCAGCCTCCAGGGCCTCATCGCGGCCACCGCCAAGAAGGACAGCGGCCTCGCCAAGCCGCTCGCCGACGCCATCAACTACCTGATCAAGAACGGTCAGTACGCCGAGTGGCTCAAGGCCTACAACCTCTCCAACGAGGCCGTCGCCAAGTCCGAGGTGAACCCGCCCGGACTGCCGCTCGACAACTCCTGATCACCCGTCAAGAAGCAATCCCGCAAGGCGAGAAAGGACCGCGCCCCCGTGACCGTCCAGACCGACCTCCACGGAGGCGGGGTCCCGCTCGCACCCGATCCGTCCCCGCTCGACAACGCCGTCTGGTCGGCCCTCGCCGGCCCGCACGCCCACCTCGCGGAGAGGGTCGGGCGGGCGGCCCGGTATCCCGACGACGTTTACGCCTATGCGGCGCTCGCCGACGCCACCGACCCGGCCGCCTGGGCCGACCTGCTCGCACTCGTCGGCCCGGGAACGACCGTGAAGATCAAGCCGGTCGAGGCGGCACCGCCCGGCTGGGAGGTGGTCGGCGGCGGGACCGGCGTCCAGTTCGTCGACACGGCACTGCGGGCCGAGCCCGCCCCCGAGGCGGTACGTCTCGGGTCGGACGACGTGCCCGAGATGCTGGATCTGGTCGCCCGCACCGAGCCCGGCCCGTTCCGCACCCGGACTGTCGAGATGGGCACCTATCTCGGCATCCGGCACCGCGGCCGGCTCATAGCCATGGCGGGGGAGCGGCTCCGGCTGGCCGGCTGGACGGAGATCAGCGCCGTCTGCACCGACCCGGAGCACCGGGGCCGGGGCCTGGCCGCCCGCCTCGTCCGCGCGGTCGCCGCCGGGATCCGGGAGCGCGGGGAGACCCCGTTCCTGCACGCGGCCCCCGGCAACGCGAACGCCATCCGGCTCTACGAGTCGATCGGCTTCACCGAGCGGCTGCGCGGCCGGACCCTGCTGGTGCGCAGCCCGGGAACAACCACGAACACCGGTCTGTTGTGAGTCACGACGAGATGCACGCGGAGCAGGCCGGGAGGTGCGGGACGTGACACGTGTCCTCAGCCCCAGCCGCCGTACCGTCCTGCACTCCCGGCCGCACATCGACCTCCAGCGCGTGGCCGGCGCGCTCTGTTGTTCCTGACCAGTCGTCCCCGCCGCGCCCCTCTTACCGGCGCGCCCTCGTACGGACCTTCAGGAAGGCACCACTGTGTCCTCATCTCCCGCTTCCCACCTGCACCTCGCCGTCGCCCTGGACGGCACCGGCTGGCACCCGGCGTCCTGGCGCGAGCCGGTCGCCCGCCCCCGCGACCTGTTCACCGCCGGCTACTGGGCCGACCTCGTCGCCGAGGCCGAGCGCGGTCTGATCGACTTCGTCACCTTCGAGGACGGCCTCGGCCTGCAGTCCTCGCACTACGGCGAGCTCGACGGCCGCACCGACCAGGTCCGCGGCCGCCTCGACGCCGTCCTGATCGCGTCCCGGATCGCGCCCCTGTCCAGCCACATCGGCCTGGTGCCGACGGTGATCGCCACCCACACCGAGCCGTTCCACATCTCCAAGGCGATCGCCACGCTCGACTACGTCAGCACCGGCCGCGCCGGACTGCGGGTGCAGATCTCCGCCCGCCCGTACGAGGCGGACCACTTCGGCCGCCGTACCTTCCCGCCGATCGACCTCGCGCAACTGCGGTCACCGGCCGGGCAGCAGCGGCTCACCGAGCACTTCGACGAGGCCGCCGACCACGTCGAGGTCGTCCGCAGGCTCTGGGACAGCTGGGAGGACGACGCCGAGATCCGGGACGCCGCCACCGGCCGCTTCATCGACCGGGACAGGCTGCACTACATCGACTTCGAGGGCCGGCACTTCAGCGTGAAGGGCCCCTCCATCACCCCGCGCCCGCCGCAGGGCCAGCCGCTCGTCACCGCCCTCGGCCACCAGACCGTCCCGTACCGGCTGATCGCCCGCCAGGCCGACGTCGGTTATGTCACCCCCCGGGACAGCGAGGACGCCCGCGCCATCGTCGCCGAGATCCGCGCCGAGCAGGAGGCCGCCGGCCGGGCCGCCGACACCGTGCACGTCTTCGGCGACCTCGTGGTCTTCCTCGACGACGACCAGGCAGCGGCCGAGGCCCGCAAGGACCGCCTCGACAGCCTCGACGGCGGCGCGCTGACCAGCGACGCCCGGATCTTCACCGGAACGGCCGCCGAACTCGCCCATCTCCTGGAGGAGTTCGCGGCAGAAGGTCTCACCGGCTTCCGGCTGCGGCCCGCCGTGCTCGGCCACGACCTGCCGCGCATCACCGCGGACCTGGTCCCCGAACTCCAGCGCCGGGGCCGCTTCCGTACCGCCTACGAGGCCGACACCCTGCGCGGCCTGCTCGGGCTCGCACGCCCCGCCAACCGCTACGCCGCCGCCACCGCCTGAGCCGGAAGGACCGCACCCGACATGAGCAAGCCGCTGAAGCAGATCCACCTGGCCGCACACTTCCCCGGCGTCAACAACACCACCGTGTGGAGCGACCCGGCCGCCGGCAGCCACATCGAGTTCAGCTCCTTCACGCACTTCGCGAAGACCGCCGAACGCGCCAAGTTCGACTTCCTCTTCCTGGCCGAGGGTCTCCGGCTGCGCGAACAGGGCGGGAAGATATACGACCTGGACGTCGTCGGCCGCCCCGACACCTTCACGGTGCTGGCCGCGCTGGCCGCCGTCACCGAGCACCTCGGGCTGACCGGCACCATCAACTCCACCTTCAACGAGCCCTACGAGGTGGCCCGCCAGTTCGCCAGCCTCGACCACCTCTCCGGCGGCCGGGCCGCCTGGAACGTGGTCACCTCCTGGGACGCCTTCACCGGCGAGAACTTCCGCCGCGGCGGCTTCCTGCCGCAGGACGAGCGCTACTCCCGCGCCGAGGAGTTCCTCGCCACCGCGAACGAGCTCTTCGACTCCTGGCACGGCGACGAGATCCTCGCCGACCAGGCCACCGGCACCTTCCTGAGCGACGCCAGGGCCGGCTCCTTCGTGCACCAGGGCCCGCAGTTCGACATCCACGGCCAGTTCAACGTGCCGCGCTCCCCGCAGGGCCGCCCGGTGGTCTTCCAGGCCGGCGAGTCCGACGAGGGCCGCGAGTTCGCCGCCTCCAGTGCCGACGCGATCTTCAGCCGGTACGCCACCCTCGACGCCGGCCAGGCCTTCTACACCGACGTGAAGTCCCGCCTCGCCAAGTACGGCCGCCGCCCCGAGGACCTGCTGATCCTGCCCGCCGCCAGTTTCGTCCTCGGCGACACCGACGCGGAGGCGGAGGAGATCGCCCACCAGGTGCGGCGCCAGCAGGTCAGCGGCGCGACCGCCCTCAAGCACCTGGAGTTCGTCTGGAACCGGGACCTGTCCTCGTACGACCCGGAGGGCCCGCTGCCCGACGTCGACCCGCTGGTCGGTGAGGAGCACATCTCCCGGGGCCGGGCCCAGGTCCGGATGTACCGCGACCCGGTCGCCATCGCCCGCGAGTGGCGCGAGCTCGCCGAGGCCAACAAGTGGTCCATCCGCGACCTCGTGATCAACACGGGCAACCGGCAGACCTTCGTCGGCTCCCCCGCCACCGTCGCCCGCACCATCAACGACTTCGTGCAGGCCGACGTCTCCGACGGCTTCATCCTGGTCCCGCACATCACCCCCGGCGGCCTCGACACCTTCGCCGACACGGTCGTACCGCTCCTCCAGGAGCAGGGCGTCTTCCGCACCGAGTACGAGGGCACCACCCTGCGCGACCACCTCGGCCTCGCCCACCCCGACGAGCGGCGGGGCGAGCGGGTGGCGTCGTGAGGTTCCTGGCGGTCACCCTGATCGTGCACCGCCCGGATCCGGTCACGGGGAGACGGAAGTCCACCCACGAGCGGTTCCGCGAGGTCCTCGACAACGCCGTGCTCGCCGAGGAGCTGGGCTTCGACGGCTTCGGCGTGGGGGAGCGGCACGAGCGTCCGTTCATCTCCTCCTCGCCGACCGTGGTGCTCAGCCATGTCGCCGCGCTCACCCGGCGCATCCGGCTCTTCACCGCGGTGACCACGCTCAGCCTGCTGGACCCCGTCCGGGCTTACGAGGACTACGCGACCCTCGACCACCTCTCCGAGGGCCGCCTCGACCTGATCATCGGCAAGGGCAACGGCTCCGCCCAGCGCGAGCTGTTCCATGTCACGCCCGAGGACCAGTGGGACCGCAACGCCGAGAGCTACGAGGTGTTCCGGCAGTTGTGGCGGCAGGACAAGGTCACCGCGAAGACCCGGTTCCGGCCGGAGCTGACGGACGCCGAGGTCTGGCCGCGCCCCTACCAGCGGCCGGTCCGGGTCTGGCACGGCAGCGCCACCAGCAAGGAGTCCGTCGACCTCGCGGCCCGCTACGGCGACCCGCTGTTCTCCGCGAACGTCACCAATCCCATAGAGCCGTATGCCGAGTTGATCCGGTACTACCGGGAACGCTGGGCGCACTACGGCCACGACCCGGCGGCCATCGCCGTCGGCGCCGGTACGGCGGGCCTGCTGGTGGCGCCCACCACCCAGCAGGCGCTGGCCGCCTACCGCCCGGTGTTCGAGGCGAACCTGGCCTTCTTCCGCCGGGCCGGACTGCCGGTCGTCTTCGAGACCCTGGAGGACTTCGTCGAACGCAGCTCGGCGCTGATCGGCAGTCCCGAGCAGGTCATCGAGAAAGTGCACCGCTACCACGAGCAGTTCGGGCACACCGTCCTGCATCTCCACGCCGACGCGGGCGGGTTGACGGACACCCAGCACCGCGACTCGCTGGAGCTGTTCCAGTCGGCGGTGGCCCCGGTCCTGCGCAAGGACATCCCCGACCCGCCCTTCCCGTGGGCACCCGTACACCCGGCCGCCGAGGAGCCCGCACATGTCTGACATCCCCCTCGGCGTCCTCGACCTGGTGCCGATCCCGAGCGGCGCCACCGCCGCCGACGCCCTGCGCAACTCCGTCGAACTCGCCCGGCGCACCGAGGAGTTCGGCTACGCCCGCTACTGGTTCGCCGAGCACCACCTCAACCCCGGGGTGGCCGGCACGTCCCCCGCGGTGGTCCTGGCACTGACCGCCGCCGCGACCTCCACGATCCGGCTCGGCTCCGGCGCCGTACAGCTCGGCCACCGCACGGCGCTGTCCACCGTCGAGGAGTTCGGCCTCCTCGACGCCGTGTACCCGGGCCGCCTCGACCTGGGCCTGGGCCGCTCCGGCGGCCGCCCGCCCGCGGAGAAGGCGGCCGAGCCGACGGTGACCCCTGTGGTCGACGGCCGCGCCCCCAACGGTCTGGTCGTCCCGCCTCGCTTCGACTTCGCCCGGCTCATCGGCTCCCCGCGGTTCGCTCTCCACCGCAAGCTGCTCCTGCTGCCGAACGCCGAGTCCCAGGACTACACCGAACAGATCGACGACATCCTCGCCCTGCTGGCCGGGACCTACCGCACCGAGGACGGCGTCGAGGCCCACATCGTTCCCGGTGAGGGGGCCGAGGTCGAGGTGTGGATCCTGGGCAGCAGCGGCGGCGAGAGCGCCCGGGTCGCGGGCGAGCGGGGCCTGCGTTTCGCCGCCAACTACCACGTCAGCCCGGCCACCGTCCTGGAGGCGGTGGACGGCTATCGGGCGCACTTCCAGCCCTCGGACGTCCTCGACAAGCCGTACGTCAGCGTCTCCGCCGACGTCGTGGTCGCGGAGGACGACGCCACCGCCCGCGAACGCGCCACCGGCTACGGCCCCTGGGTCCGCAGCATCCGCACCGCCGAGGGCGCCATTCCCTTCCCCACCCCCGAGGAGGCCCGGGCCCACGTCTGGACCGACGAGGACCGCCGGCTGGTCCGGGACCGCCTCGACACCCAGTTCGTGGGCAGCCCGCAGCACGTCGCCGACCGCCTGGAACAGCTCCAGGAGGCCACCGGCGCCGACGAACTGCTCATCACCACCATCACCCACGACCAGGCCGACCGGGTCCGCTCCTACGAACTCCTCGCGGATGAATGGCGCCGACGCTGAGGCTCACACCTGCGCGGCCACCAGCTCCAGCAGCCGGTGGCCCGCCGCTCCCGAGAACCACTCGGCATGGCCGACGTAGTACTCGTACGCCAGCCGGGCGTTCGCCGGGGACCGGGTGACGCCGTGGAAGTAGTCCAGCTCGGACAGCGCGAACTCGGCGTGGACCAGGGGGAGAAGGGCGGGCAGGGCCGCTGACTCGGCGGCGGTGAGCGGGCGTGTCGACAGGTATCCCCGGAGCAGTTCGACCGCGTGCTTCTCCTGGACCGGGCGGTCGGGGTCCAGCCACTGCACGGTGTTGCGTTCCAGGGCCGTGGCGAGGTCGTGCACTGCGGTGGTGCGGTCGCTCATGCCGAAGTCCAGGACCGTGGCGACCTCGCCGTCCTCGTCCCAGAGGAGGTTCGAGGCGTGCCAGTCGTTGTGGGTCCACAGCGGTGCGAGCGCCGGCAGGTGCGGGGCCAGGCGGTCGTGGAGCGGGAGCAGCACGCGGTGGGTGTCCTCGTGCCAGGGGTGGTCCGCCAGCGCCTCCTCCAGCCGCGGCCGCTCGGACACGTACGAGGTCAGCGCAGCCCACGGGTCCGGCGCCGCGAACACCGTGAACGAGGCGACCAGCGGCTGTACCGAGCGGCGCGGTGCGGCGAAGCCCTCCGCCGCCAGGTGCAGCCGGGCCAGCGCCTCGCCCGCCGCCCGGGCGTGGGCCGTACCGAGGAACGGCGACCAGGACAGCGCGTCCCGGTACAGGTCGGTGCCAGTCCCGGCCGAGTGGACCTCGTACGTCCACTCGCCCCGCTCCACCAGGTCCAGGACCTCCACCACCGGCGCCCCGCGCTCCCGCAGATGGCGCAGGAAGGCGTGCTCCTCCGCCAGCCCCTCCCGGGTCCGCACGGTGGCATGGTGCCGTTTCACGAACAGCCGCCGCCCGTCCCGTTCCACCACGGCCGCCGCCGACAGCGGGCGCGGGCTGCGCCACACCACCCGGGCCGGACCGGTCACGGCCGTGACCTCGGCATCGGTCAGCGGCGGCCAGTCCGGCTCGACCGGTTCGGTGCCCAGACCATGGGCGAGATGCGCACTCACGGCGTCGTCACCGCCGTCGTCCCGCGCAGGGAGTCGAGGATCCGGCGTTCCGTCGCCGCGAACCCCGGTGCCGTGAAGTCGTCGGCGCCGCGCGGCCGGGGCAGCGGGACCTCGACCCGGTCCACCACCGTGGCCGGGCGCGGGGACAGGACGTGCACGGTGTCGGCGAGCAGGACCGCCTCCCGGATGTCGTGGGTGACCAGGACGACCGTCCAGCGGTGCCGCTGCCACATGCCGGCCAGCCACAGCTGCATCTCCGTGCGGGTCAGCGAGTCCAGCGCGCCGAACGGCTCGTCGAGGAGCAGCACCGGCCGCTCCAGGACCACCGTCCGCAGCAGCGCGGCCCGCTGCCGCATACCTCCGCTGAGCTGCGAGGGATACGCTTTCTGGAAGCCGTCCAGGCCGAAGTCTGCGAACAGCGCGTCGGCCCGCGCCCGCGCCTCCTTCTTCCGCACCCCCTGCGCCTCCAGGCCCAGCGCGGTGTTGTCGAGGACCGTCCGCCAGGGGAACAACAGGTCCTTCTGCGGCATGTAGGCGACCTTGCCGGAGGCCACCCCGGCCGGCTCGCCCTCCACCAGCACCCGTCCGGAGGTCGGCCGGTCGAGCCCGGACACCAGGTTGAACAGGGTGCTCTTGCCGCTGCCGCTCGGGCCGATGACGGCGGCGAACTCACCTGGCTGCACGCTCAGATCGAGGTCCCGCAGGACCTCCAGCGAACCGAAGGACTTGCCCACGCCCGCGATGCGCAGACTGCTCATTTCCCGGCCTTCCGTTCCCAGGGCAGCACCAGCCGCTGCAACAGGTAGGTGGCCCCGAACAGCGCGATGCTGAGTGCGGCCGTCACCGCGACCGCGGCGAACACCAAGTCCGTGCGGAACGCGCTCTTCTGGGCCTGCATGTAGATCCCGAGCCCGGACTCGGCGCCCGCGTACTCCGCGAACACCGCCCCGACCACGGCGTAGGTGATGCTCACCCGCAGCCCGGCGAAGAAGTACGGCATCGCGCTCGGCACCCGCACCAGCCGGAACGCCCGCCACCGCCCGGCGCCCAGCGAGCGCAGCAGCCGCATGGCCTCCCGGTCGGTCGCCGCGAACCCGGCGGCGAGATTGGCGGCCAGCGGGAAGAACGTCGTCAGCGTCACCACCAGCATCTTGGGCAGCAGCCCGAAGCCGAACCAGATGATCAGCAGGGGCGCCACGGCGACGATCGGGATCGTCTGGGATGCGACCAGCAGCGGGTACAGACCCCGGCGGGCGGCGGCGGAGAAGTCCAGCACCACCGCCACCAGCCAGGCCGCCGCGAACGACAGCGCGAAGCCGAGCAGCGTCTCCTGGAGGGTGGGCAGGGTCTGCTCCCACAGGTCCTGGCGGTTCGCCCAGCCCTGCTCCACCACCCGGGCGGGGGAGGGCAGCGTGGTCGGGTCGACCCCGGCCGCCGTCACGTACAGCTGCCAGCCGCCGACCACCACGGCGAGCACCAGCAGGGGCGGCCACAACGACCGCAGTACGGGCCTCACTTGGCGTCCGGGAGGTAGCCGTTGGTGAAGAACGACGAGGTGTCCGGCGCCTCGGTGAGCTTCTTGCCGTTCGCGTCGACGAGAAGGCCTGCGTCGTACTCGAAGTCGGCGAAGGCCTTCCAGCGCGCCGCGCTCTGGGTGCCGATCGTGCCGTCGGCGCCCCGGTAGTACTCCTTGGCCAGCAGCTCCGAACTCTCCTTCACCAGCTTTGTGTTGGTGAGCACGCTCTTGTTGTCGGCGATGAGCAGGTCGGCGGCCCGGTCGGGGTTCTCGGCCGCGTAGCGGTACCCCTTGTCGACGGCCGCGAGAAACTTCTTCGCCACCGCCGGGTTCTTCTTCAGGAACTGGTCGGAGGACGCGATCAGCGTGGAGTAGATCGCCGGGAAGCCGTAGTCGGAGAGCTGGAAGTCCTTCAGCGGCTTCCCGCTGAGCTTCGCCTCCAGACCCTCCCAGGTCGGCATCGGCATCGCGAAGTCCGCCTTGCCGGCGTACAGCGCCGCGTAGGCCGAGGTGTTGAGGGTGACCTGCCTGAAGTCGCCCGTGCCGCCCGCGTTCTTGATCACCTTCTGCAGCAGGGGCTTCTCGTAGGGGGCGCCGAACCCGGCGTACGTCTTGCCGTCGAGGTCCTTGGGCGAGGTGATGTCGGTGCGGTCGGCGCGCACCGAGACGGTCACGTCCGTCTTCTGCGTGACGGCGTAGACGGAGGTGATGTCCTGGCCGGCGGCGCGGGCCGTGGTGACCCCCTCCTGGTAGGAGATGCCGAAGTCGGCCTTGTGGCTCGCGATCAGGGTCTCGGGCGCGGTCGAGCCGTAGGGGACGATCTTCAGGTCGATCCCGGCGTCCTTGAACCAGCCCTTGGCCCGGGCGACGTAGATGCCGGTGTGGTTGGTGTTGGGGGTCCAGTCCAGGGCCAGGGTGACAGTGGTGGTGCCGTCCTCGGCGGCGGCCGTGGAGTCGGCGTCGGCGGAGCAGGCGGTGGTGGCGGCGAGGAACGTCAGGGCGGCGAGGGCCGGCGGCGCGGTGCGGCGGAGCATGGTGGAGGGTCCTTCGTACGGGGGAGGGGAGTCGGGCGGCGGTGCGGGGCGGTCAGGCCCGACACAGCGCGCTGTCCACCCGCTTGAAGTCGACGGCGAGCCGCCGGGTGAGCAGGGTCATGCGGTCACGTCCAGCAGGCTGTTGGTGAAGGACCGGTGCCAGTCGTGGTCGTGCGCGATGGCGCCGTGCTCGGCGAGCCAGTGCGCGTAGGGGCCCATCCGGCCCTCGTCGATCACGCCCCAACGGCCCTGCGGGTCCGTCCACGTCGGTGCGACCAGGGCGAGGGAACGGGCGATGAGCCGACGCGGGAAGTACGGGATGACCCGCTCCAGCATCTCCAGCGTGGCATCGGGGCGCCGGGCGGCGGTGGCGTATCCGCGGGCCGTCACGGTCAGGAAGTCCCTTACCAGTGAGGGCTGTTCGTCGAGCAGTCGCTCGCTCGTGCCCAGCAGGTAGCTGTGGTAGCGGGGCGCGCCTATCTCGTCGACCGGCCAGGTCAGCCGGCTGTGCTCGGGCAGGTCGCCGCGCAGCGCGTCCCAGGACCAGTAGTTGCCGAAGGTCGCGTCCGCCTCGCCGGCCTCGATGTCGTCCACGGTCAGCTCACGGGTCCCCGCGTCGACGGTGATCACCGCGTCCGGGTCGCCGCCGTCCGCTGCGACCAGATGGCGGACCATGGCCCGCCCGCGCGGGGTCGGGTTGTAGGCGAGGCGGCGGCCCGCCAGGTCGCGGGGCCGGGTGATACCGGTCGAGGTCGTGGTCTGGATCGCCTCCAGCCCACGGTGGTTGACCGCGGCGACGGCCACCAGCGGCTGGCCGAGGGCCGCCCGGCGGGCGAGCAGCCGGTTCGGCGGGAAGATCCCGAAGTCCACCTCGCCCCGGGCCAGGTACTCCAGCGTGTCCCCGCGCCCCGGGTCCTGCACCACCAGCTCGACGTCCAGGCCCGCCGCCCCGTACCAGCGGTGGGCACGGGCGACGTACAGACCGGCGGAATTCGGCCATGGATGGAAATAGTCGAGCATGACCCGGATGTGCGGCATGGAGGTACTCCGAAGGCGGCGCGCGGGGGCGCGCGGAGGTGAGCGGGGGTGACGGAGGTGGCGGTCAGCGGGACCGGCGACAACACGCGCGACAACAACAGGAGCGGGCGGCGTGGCGGAACACCGGGGGCCGCGGCTCGACTGCTGTGGACACGTGAACTCCTACGCGGGGCGCATGGCGCTGCTGGTGCGGTCGGCGTCCCCATGGGGACCGTGCCCGCCATCGCGGCACACGGATCCCAGACGCCCTCTCAGCCCGGTCGGGGAGGGGCTCCCGCGTAGATGGCCGAAACCATAACCGCAGCGGACGGATCCTGTGCAAGCGGGGTCCGGAATATGGGATGCCGGTGACCGGCGTGTGAGATCCACAGCGGCTTGGGGGTGAGGGGGAGGGGGCCTTGTGTGCTGCCGGCTGCGGGTGCGTGGTGGCTGGTCGCGCAGTTCCTCCCCCAGCCTTCGGCCGGGGGTACCCCCAGCGCCCCTCGCAGGGTGTCCGCAGCCTTTCCGGCGTGGCCGCGGCACGTATCCCTCCCCCGAAGGTTACGTGCCGCGACCGCTTCCCCGGCGCCGGACAGTGGTCCGACCTCCGCGTCGCGGCCGTGCTGTCACCAGCACATGACCGCTGTCTCCCCCGACCCCCACGTGGAATGGAGACGGACGCGGACGGCATAGCGGCGGCCCTTGACGAGCCTGACCCTGATCCTGGTGTTGTGCGGGGTGCCTCCGTCGTCGTGGCCGGCGAGGTAGCGCGGTTCCCCGTCGCGCTCCTCGAAGACCACGACGACGGAGTCGCTCTCCCCGAAGGTGCCCACGCTGTAGACGCGGGTCTCCGGCGGCTCGACGGCGAAGTCGGCCTGTGCGCCCGGCCCCAGGCTGAGCGGCGCCGAGCGGAACGGCACCAGCACGGACGGCGGCTCGGCGGGCGGGTACCAGCGGAGCACGAACTCCTTGTCGGCCGGGGACAGCGACCCCGGCGGGTACAGGCCGTTGTGGTACTGCTCCGGCTCCAGGACCAGCCCCGGGCCGAAGGGGAACTGCATCACGGACTGCGGGTCCCACACCGAACCGTTGGCCTCGGCCGGATCCAGCGTGCGCAGGATGTTGAAGTGGGTCCGGTCCCGGTTCCAGTGGTTCGGCGGTCCCGCGAGGCCGGCGTAGACCGCCTCGTCGTCCCAGTGGACGCCCGCGAACGGGCTCTGGTGCTCGTGCCGCATCCCGAGCGCGTGCCCGATCTCGTGCAGCGCCGTCCAGCGCCCGTCGGAACCGGTCAGGTCCCAGCCCAGGTTCATGGTGCGCTCACCCGCGCCCACCGAGAGCGCGTCCCGGCCCACCGCCGACCAGGACCCGTCCCCCAGCTGGAAGCCGATCCGCAGCTCCGCCTCGCACCGGTCGAAGACCTCGGCGAACGTCACCCCGATGCCGAGGTCCTGCCACTCCCGGAAGCACTCGCGCACCACGTCCCGCTGCCCCTCGGCACCGGTCCACGGCACCCGGCGCATCTCCCCGGTCCCCGGGACCGGGATCACCGAGGCGTCCGTGTCGGCGTCGAAGAAGTAGTAGTGCAGAGCCGTGCCGTTGACCCACATCCGCCGCCCGCCGACGAGCGCGCCGAGCCGCTCGGCGGCCAGTCCCGGCGCGAACGCCGGGGCCGACTGCTGCGGAAGCGAGCAGTAGCGTCGGGTCATGCGCCCAGACTGCCGTTCGACCCTGCCGCACGCCTGAGTCGGAAGCTACTCAAGTCCCCCTGTATCAGAGCTGAGTAACGCGACTCATACTCACGTGACGACCTACGAACAGGATGCGCGAACCCTCGAACTGCCCTGGCCGTTCACCGGCCGGGAGGACGAACTGGAGCTGGTCAGGCGGTCGTCGGTGGCCGGTCGGCAGGGCGTCGTGGTGACCGGCCCGGCCGGCATCGGCAAGACCCGGCTGATCACCGAGGCCGTCCGGGGCACCGACTGCGTCCGGGTCACCGGCACCCCCGAGACCAGCGCCCTCCCGTTCGCGGCGTTCGCGCACCTGCTCTCCGACCGCGTCTCCCTGCCCGGCGCGGTCCGGCACCTGTCCGGGGTACGGCTCCTGGTCGTCGACGACGCCCACCTCCTCGACGAGGCCTCGGCCGCCCTCGTCCACCAGCTCGCCGTGCACGGCCGCCCCCGGCTCGTGGTGGCCGCCACCGGCACGGCACCCGTCCCCGGCGCGGTCTCCCGGCTGTGGACCGGAGAACTCCTCACCCACCTCGCCCTGGAACCGCTGCCGTACGACGAGACCGCCGCGCTGCTCGCCGGCGGCGGCCTGGAACCGCTCACCGTGCGCCGGCTGCACCGGGTGTGCCAGGGCGACCTGCGGCTGCTGCGCGACCTGCTCGGCGCGCTGCGCGAGTCCGGCCCGCTGACCAGGGTCCCGGACACCGGCGAGTGGGCCTGGCGCGGTCCGCTGCCCCTCACCGCGACCGTACGGGACCGGATCGCCCCCCTGCTGGACCGTCAGGGTCAGGAAGAGAGCGACACCCTCGAACGCCTCGCCTTCGCCGAGCCGTTGCCGCTCCACCTCCACGACGCCCTCGACCTGGCCGCTCTCGAACGGCTGGAGACCGACGGCCTCGTCCACGTCGACGACCGGGGCGCCGTCCGCCTCGCCCACCCCCTGCACGGCCCCGCGCTGCGCGCCTCGGCCGGCCGCCTGCGGGCCCGGCGACTGGCCCGCACCCCCGACCGGTGCGAGGCCGCCCTGAAGGACGAACAGGAACAACTGGAGGACCGCATCGAGCAGTTGGACGTACGGGAGGTGCCGGCCCGGGTGGGGGAGTGGCTGGCGGCGGGAGACCTGCCCGTACCGGCC
The DNA here is from genome assembly GCF_055565975.1 of Streptomyces sp. NPDC028289. NCBI lineage: Bacteria > Bacillati > Actinomycetota > Actinomycetes > Kitasatosporales > Streptomycetaceae > Streptomyces > Streptomyces sp. NPDC028289. The sequence goes on from NZ_JBVHTI010000008.1 coordinate 389,203, forward strand.
GGGTACGCGGCCGTGCGTGCCCGGTACTCGTGGCTTCGGGGGGAGCTGCGAGAGGCGGCGGCGTGGGCGAGGGAGGGACTGCGGGCGGCGCCGGGCGACGCCTCCTGCCGTACCGAACTCGCCCGTGCCGCCGCCGAGTGGGGGGAGGCGGCCGTAGTGCGCGGGGACGGGGGTCTCGCGCACTACGGCGCCGTACGGCTCGGGGAACCCGAGGGCGCCGCGGGCGTCGTGGGACGGCTGGACGGGGTGCTCGCACAGCACGCGGAGGCGCTCGCCCGCGGCGACGGGCCCGCCCTGGACCGGGCGGCCGAGGCGCTGGCGGCGCGCGGCCTGCTGCTGTTCGCGGCCGAGGCCCACGCCCAGGCGGTCCGCGCCCACCGCGACCCGCGCGCCGCCCGGATGTCCCGCACCCGCGCGGTCGCCCTCGCCCGCCGCTGTCAGGGCGCCCGCACCCGGGCCCTGTCCGGCCTCGTCCTCGGCGAACTCACCGCCCGCCAGCGCCAGATCGTCACCCTCGCCGCGGCGGGCCTCAGCAACCGCCAGATCGCCGAGCAACTGACCCTGTCCGTCCGGACGGTGGGCAACCACCTCTACAGCGCCTACACCCGCCTCGGCGCCAACGACCGCACGGCACTCCCGTGGCTGGTGGCGCAGCCGGACCGGCGGTCGGCCTAGCAGGCGGGGGTCGAGGAGCCCGCTCGCGCCGGGTGGCAGCGGCCGCTGAGCTGCGTTCCCGGGTCCTTCTCGGCGGCGACGGCGGTGGCGGAGAGGAGTGTCCCAGCGGTGAGGCTGCCTCAGAGGGCGGCCGGGCCCTGGGAGGCGAGAGCGGTGATGACCGCCGCGGAGACGGCGAGGCCGAAGCCCGTGGAGAGCTGGAAGCGGGCGAGGGCGCGTCCCAGGGCATGGGCCGGGGCGAGGGCGGTGACGAGCGCGGTGGCGCTGCCGGCGTAGATGATCTCGCCGAGGGTGCAGACGACGGAGACCGCGGCGACAACCGGGGCACTCCAGCCGCGCCCCAGTGAGGTGGCCGTGAGGAACCCGAGGTAAGAACGACCTGCTGAAGCGTCAGGGCGTCGGCGCGGCACTCGCATCGGTCTCCGGCGCAGTGACCCTGGCACCGTGCTGGCGGCCGTCCTGCGCTGAACGGCCTCGCCGCCCCCCGATCCCCGCTCAGGCCGCCCCGAACGCGGCGAACGCCCACCCCGTCGCCTGGTGGAGCGCGTCGCCCGGCAGCGCGGCCCGGGCGTCGCGCAGCGCCTCCGCCAGCGACAGCCCGGCGCCGAGCCCCTTGTGCAGGGCCAGCATCAGCGGGACCACGGCCGCGTCGTTGACGGGGGCGCTGCTCGCCACCACCCCGGCCGTGCCCAGCGGCAGCAACGCGGTGACCAGGCCCAGGAGTTCGTCCGCGCCGACCGAGGCGAGCCGGGCCGTGTCGCAGCTGGAGAGGATGATCCGGTAGGGGCTGCGGGCGAGGCGCTCGAAGTCGTGCACGATCAGCGGTCCGTCCGCCATCCGCAGCGAGGAGAAGAGCGGGCTGTCCGCGCGGAACGTGCCGTGCGCGGCGATATGGGCGAGCGCGGCGCCGTCCAACTCCTCCAGGACCCGGGGAACCTGGGCCTCGTCGTGCTCCAGGATCCGCGCCGTCGCGTACCGGCCCGCCACTTCGGGTACCTCCGCACCCCCGGTCGCCAGTCCCGGCCCCCGGACCAGCACATGGCGGCCACCCGGCGGCGGCTCGGTCTCCCGGGCCCGCAGCCAGCTCGACGCCGACGGCGACACGCTGAGCACCCGTTCCCGGAAGGCGGGCAGCAGGGCCCAGGGCACCCGGTGCAGCGCGCCCGGCGGCACGACCACCACCGGCCCGGAGCCGAGCTGGTCCGCCGCCGCGCCCAGCAGCAGCTCCTCCAGCCGCTTCCCGGCTGCCTCCACCACCGGCAGCCGCCCCTCCGCACCAGGGTGCGCGAGCCGACGCAGCCCCGCCTGGACGTGCTCCGCCTCCGCGACCGCCTCCGCCAACTGGCCACCCACGAAGCGCCGCACCCGGCCCTGACCGCACAGCAGGATGTGCACCCGGCCGTCCAGGACCGCGAGTTCGACCAGCCGGGCGTCGCCGAGCCGGTCCAGGAGGCGGGCCGGGGCGAAACGGTCGCCGCCGCCGGGGGCGTCACCCCGGGTGTGGTGCGTGCGGGAACGGATCTCCCGTTCCAGGCGCCGCTGTTCACGCTCCAGGGCGGGCACCGGACGGCGTTCGCGGCGGGCCTCCTCCGCGCGGGACGCGATCTCCCGGAACGCGGTCAGTGAGGCGAGCAGGGCAGGGTCCGCGGGCGGCCGGGTCGGCGGGGTGGACAGCACCGTGGCCCGCCAGCGCTCGCTCCACTCCAGGAGCCGGCGCGGGCCACCGTGCGCGAGGCTCGCCTGCTGGGCCAGCGCGGCCAGTTCGGCACCCTGCGCGGTGGCCCGGGCCCGCAGCTCCGAGGCGCCCAGGGTCATCCGGTGGTCGTCCAGGACGTCGAGGCCGCGCCGGCACGCCTCCAGGACACCACGGCGCGAACCGGCCGCCCGGGCCCGCAGCGCCTGTGCGGCCCAGCCGGTCATCCGGGCCAGCGGCGGGCCGACGTGCCTGCTGCGCGCGGCCACCGCCAGGTGCCGCTCCGCGTCCGCCGTCCAGCCCAGCGCCAGCGCGATCCGCCCGGCGAGCAGCGAGGCCTCCGGCGCGGCCGGCGCACCGAAGGAGGCCAGCCGGTCGGCGACCGCCGCCGCGTCCTGTACCAGCCGCCCCGACGCGGCCCCGCCCGCCACCCGTGCCTCGATCAGCACCAGCCGCGCATGCGTCTCCCACCAGCTCCGCCGCTGCCCCGAGAACAGCCGTACGGCCACGGCGGCACGGGCGATCGCGGTCTGCGCGTCCCCGGTCGACAACGCGGACCGGGCGGCGGTCAGCAGCAGTTCGGCCTTGCGGGTGGACTGCCCGCCGATCCGGTCCAGGGTCGCGATCGCCGCGTCCGCCTCGGCCAGCGCCTCCGGGGCCAGCCCGGCCGCCATCAGCACGTCGCAGCGCGCGATGTACAGCATGAACGAGGGCGTGCCCAGCTCGTCGTACCGCTCCTTGGCCTCGGCCAGCAGCCGCAGCGCCGCCGGGATGTCCCCGGACCGGTACGCGGCCAGGCCCCGGTTCTCCACGGCGACCGCCTTGTCGTGCTCCTGGCCCGTCGTCTCCCACAGCAGCTCCGCCGCCGTGAAGTCCGCGTCGGCCCGCTCCACCGCGCCCATCGCCAGATGCACGGTGGCCCGCACGCTCAGCGCCCGCGCGGTCCAGATGACGTCGTCGGCCTGCCGCAGCACCGGTATCGCCCGCCGCAGGTCCTCCAGAGCCTCCCGGTGCCGGCCCAGCACCCAGCCGGCGAACGCCCGCCGGTACAGCACCCGCGCCCGGGTGTGCCCGTTGCCCCGGGCCACCCCGCGGTCCAGCGCGGCCAGTCCCTGCCGGGTGCGCCCCGCGTGCACCAGGGCGACTCCGAGGGTGGCGAGGACGTCCGCCTCCCGATCCGCCGAGTCCGCCCGGGCCGCGAAGTCCCGGGCGCGCCGCAGATGGTCGAGGGCCACGGCCAGGTCCCCGAAGTCCCGCTGCCAGATGCCGATGACCTGGTGCGCGACGGACGCGTCGAGCGGCGGCGGACCGGACCTGAGGACGCTCTCCGCCCGCGCCAGGGCCTCGCCCGGGGCGGCGAACACCATCGGCAGGAGCTCCGTAACCGAATCGCTTCGCGCAGTCACCCCTCGGATGGTAGTGGCCTGGGCATACATGCCCCACAGGTTTGACGCTGTATCAAGCGGAGGCCTGGCGAGTCTGACTGAAGAACGCCGTTTCTGGGGGAGGAGACAGGCCATGGCACCTCAGCGATTCCATGAGCAGTTCGATCAGATCCAGCGCTCCATGCCGGACGTTCCACTGGCGATGGGGCCCGACGACGCGGCCGAGTTCCTGTACGAGAAGGGGGTCGTCCTCGCCCGCGACGGCGCGGAGGCCCGGGTCGTCGAGGACACCGTGCGCGCCCACTTCACCGCCACCGCCGACCTGGTCGCCGACCACGTGCGCAGGGCGGGACCGGAGACCAACCGCACCGGGGTCACCCGCATCCAGGTCGGCGACCCGAACCACGGCGACCGCACCGGCGACCGGGCCGTCGGCCACGCGCTGCGCGCCCTGCGGGAGGCGGAGGGCCGCGCCGGACGCCGCATGGTCAGCCGCAACCACATCGTGTCCACCACGGGGAACGCCAACTCCTGCAACCCCTGCGAACCGCTCCCCGCCCTGCTCACCCAGACCCCCAACCCGCAGGTCGTGGCGGGGAGTTACGACCCGGACACCGCCGTCAGCGTCCTGGTGATGGACACCGGTCTGGTGCACGACTACCGCTCCTACCCGCTCCTCGCCCGTGTCCAGGGCGACCTGCAGGTCACCGAGACCGACGCGGAGGGCATCCTCCAGCAGTACGTCGGCCACGGCACGTTCATCGCCGGACTCATCGCCGCACTCGCCCCCAACACCGACATCACCGTCACCAACACCCTCAACGACGCGGGCGCCATCCTGGAGTCCGAGTTCGGCGCCAGGCTCTTCGAGGCGGTCGACCAGCACGGCTGGCCCGACATCATCAGCCTCTCCGCCGGCACCTCGAACGGCAGCGCCGACGGACTGCTCGCCGTCGAGGCCTTCATGGACGCCCTGCGCGACCAGTCCACCCTGCTCGTCGCCGCCGCCGGCAACAACGGCAGCGCCACCCACTTCTGGCCCGCCGCCTGCGCCGACCTGTCCGGCTACGAGGACACGGTCCTCTCGGTCGGCGCGCTGCGCAGCGACGGCGAGTACGGCGCCTGCTTCACCAACCACGGCGGCTGGGTCAAGGTCTACGCCCCCGGCGAGCAGCTCATCGGCGCCATGGCCGGCTTCGACGCACCCGTGCCCTACGTGTACCAGCACACCACCTACGACGCGTGCCGGTTCGGCTTCACCTACGCCTGCACCTGCCAGTACCCGCGCCACACCGGCGTGTTGACCGACACCGGGACGACCGGTCCCGGCAAACTGGACCAAGTGATGTTCGAAGGGTTCGCACAGTGGAGCGGAACATCGTTCGCCACCCCCATCGTGGCCGGCCTCGTCGCCGACCGGATGACCACGCTCAAGGAGACCGACCCGCGCACGGCGCGCGCCCGACTCCTGGAGAGCATCACGGAGTACGCCGAGGTGCGCGGAGCCCACGTACCGGCGCTCCGCCCGGCCACCTGGCAGCCGGTCCCGGTCGTCAGGCTGGCCGCGACGGCCTGAGTTCCGGAACACTCCCCTCCACGGCGTACCATGACTTGCCGTACACGAGGGGTGGGACCGTGGACCGAGCAGAGGTCGGCGCGCTGGTCCGGGCCGCCGTCGACGGCGACGCGGCGGCCTGGAAGGCGCTCGTGGAGGGGCTGAGCCCACTGGTGTGGTCCGTGGTGCGCGCGCACCGGCTCTCCGACGCCGACGGGCACGAGGTGTACCAGACCGTGTGGTTCCGGTTCGCCCAGCACCTGGGCCGCATCCGGGAGCCCGACAAGGCGGGCTCCTGGCTGGCCAGCACGGCACGCAACGAGTGCCTGAAGGTGATCCGGGGGCTGACCCGGCTGCTGCCGACCGACGATCCCCAGGTCCTGGACCGGATCAGCGAGGACCGCACGCCCGAACAGTCCCTGATCGACGCGGAGGACCAGGCGGACGAGGCCGAGCGGATCCGCCTGCTGTGGCAGGAGTTCGAGGAACTCGGCGACCGTTGCAGGCAGTTGCTGCGCGTCCTGATGGCCTCGCCGCCGCCCAGCTATGTCGAGGTGTCCGTCGCGCTGGGCATCGCCGTGGGCAGCATCGGCCCGCTGCGCCAGCGCTGTCTGCGCCGGCTGCGGGCCCGGCTCGACGCGAGGGGTGCGGTGTGAACGACGACGAGTTCCCGGCCGACGAGGCTTTCGACGAGGCCGTGGGCGATGCCCTGGGCGACACCTCGGATGACGCCGGCTTCGACGAGGACCTCCTGGAGGAGCTGCGCGGCGCGGCCGCCGTCCTCGACCCGCTCCCGGCCGGGCTGCTCCAACTGGCCATGGACGCCTACCTGCTGCACGACCTGGACGCCCGGGTCGCCGAGCTGACCTTCGACTCCCTGGTCGACGCGATCCCGGTCAGGGGTGTCGAGGACCCGCCCCGGATGCTGACCTTCCAGGCGGGCGAGCTGACCGTGGACGTCGAGGTCACCGACGACGGACTGCTCGGCCAGCTGCTGCCCCCGCAGCCGGCCCGCATCGAGGTGCTCGGCGGCCCGGCCACGGCGCATCCGCTCACGGTCGACGCCATGGGCCGCTTCGCCGGCGACACCCCGCCCACCGGCCCGTTCGCGCTGCGGCTGCGGACGGGCGGGGACGTGATCGTGACGGAGTGGCTGCGGGCCTGAGACAGGGGCCCGCGTCACCAGGTGACAGGCAGCGTCCGCGGCCCCCGGATCATCGTCTTCCGCCGCCACTCCACGTCCTCGGCCGGCACCGCGAGCCGTAGCCCCGGCAGCCGGTCGAGGAGGGTGCCGACCAGCAGCTCGGTCTGCAGCCGGGCCAGGACCGCGCCCGTGCAGTAGTGCGTACCGTGACCGAAGGCGAGGTGCGGGTCGGGATCGCGGTCCGGCAGGATGCGGTCCGGGTCGGGGAAGACGGCCGGGTCGCGGTTGGCGGCGAGGTAGGAGACGTACACCGGGTCGCCGGCCGCGATCCGGGTGCCGTCGCTCAGCTCGACGTCCTCCAGGGCGATCCGGGCGAGCCCGACCGTGCTGCGGTGCGGGATCCAGCGCAGCAGTTCGTCCAGGACCGGGCCGCGCTCCGCCGGCCGCTCCCGCATCCGCGCCATCAGCTCCGGCCGTGTCAGCATCAGGAAGAGCATCTGCCCGCAGTTGTGGGTGACCGCCTCGCCGCCGATCTGCAGCGGACCGGCCAGCCCCACGGCCTCCTCCGCACCGATCTCGCCCCTGGCCACGGCACCGCCGAGCAACGAGTACACGTCCTCGCCCGCGCCGCCGGCCCGCGCGCGTACCGTCTCGGTGATCCAGCCGTACAGCCCCCGCTTGGCCGCGTCGGCGGCCTCGACCCCGCCCGCGGTGGAGATGATCTGCCGGGTCCAGGCGTGCACCCGCTCCCGGTCCGCCTCCGGCACCCCCATCACCTCGCTGACCACGGTGATCGGGAACGGCTCCAGCACCCGCTCGACCAGGTCGGCGGGCGGCCCGTCCCGTACGATCCCGTCGACCAGCCCGTCGAGGATCTCCTGCGCCCGGGGCCGCAGCTCCTTCATCGCGCCCACCGTGAAGGCACCGGCGAGCGGCTTGCGCAGCCGGTTGTGGTCGGGCTGGTCGGCCCAGGCCAGCGAGCCCGGACGGGGCTGGAAGTGCGGGGCCAGCCGGGTCACCTGACGCCGGGTGACCTCGGCGCGGCTGAACCGCGGGTCGTTGGTGACGGTCCTGACGTCCTCGTAGCGGGTCGCGAGCCATGCCCAGCCCTCGCCGTACGGCAGCCGGATCCGGGTCACCGGCCCGTCCGCCATCAGGGCCGCGAGGACCGGGTCGAAGTCCGTCCCCGGCAGTTCGAGCGCGGGCCAGTCCCGCACCGGCGGCGCGGCCTCGCAGCCGGGCGGCAGCGGCCCCGTCGCCGTGGGCGCGGCCGGCTCCGTGGTCGTGGTGGGCGCGGGGGTCTCCGTGGTCATGCCTCCACGGTCGTACGGCCCTCCCCCCGTGTCCTGCCGGAATGCTCCAGGCGGAGGGGCGCGGGGGTCAGCGCCCGGTGGCGTCCACGAGCGCGGCGAGGGCGGCGGCGAGCCGGTGCGCTCCCGGGCCCGCCGGGCCGCCGGGCTCGGTCATGTAGAGGTCCCGCCGGATCTCGACCATCAGCGCGGCGACCCGCGCGTCCGTCCCGTAGAACTCCAGCGGCACGTAGGTCCCGCCGAACGGGCTGTCCAGCCCCGTCTCCCCGCAGCCCGCGAACGCCTTGCGGGCGGCCTCCGTCAGCTCGGCCGGGGTGTGGAAGGCGTCCGTGCCCAGACACACCGGCGGCCGCGGCCCGGCCCCGTGCAGCTCGTAGGGCAGCGCCCGGCTCGGATAGGAGTGCACGTCGATCACCACGGCCCGCCCGGTCGCGGCCAGCCGCCCGGCGACGGCCTCCGTCATCGCCCGCGCGTACGGCCGGAAGTACCGCTCGACCAGCGGCCCGGAGGCGTACGGCTCGTCCCGGAGCACACCCCGGTGCGTGGTCCGCGTGTACACGGCCCCCATGCCGACGGCGAGCATCTCCTCGCGTTCGTCCGGGAACCGCTCCGGGTCCACCACCAGCCGCGACAGCCGGTTGACGAACCGCCAGGGGGCCACCCCGGCCAGCCCGGCCGCGGCCGCCGCGATCTCGGCGGTGTGCGCGTCCGTGATGTGGTCCAGCTCCCGCTCCAGGCCGGCATCGTCGAGCACGATGCCCGCCCGGACGTCGGCCGGGATCGCCCGCGCCGAGTGCGGCACATGAAGGATCACGGGCGACGCGTCGGCGCCGGGCAGGAGTGCGTACGACGGCTGGGACACGCGCGGCTCCCGGGACGTTGTCGGTGGCAGGGTGCAGGATCAAGGTGTCACATCGACGACGGACGGGGGCGGGGCATGACGGTTCCCGTCCCGCTCCGCGAGCGCATGGAGGCGGACCCCCGCCCTCGGCGAGCCCTCAGCCGAGCAGCTCCCGCACCAGCGCACCCACCTGTTCCGTCTCGATCAGGAAGCCGTCGTGGCCGTACGGCGACTCGACCACCCGGAGCCGGTCCGCGGACGGGATCAGCGCCGCCAACTCGGCCTGCTGCACCGGGGGATAGAGCCGGTCGGAGTCCACGCCCGCCACCAGGGTGCGGGCCGTGACCCGGCCGAGGGCCGCGCGCACCCCGCCCCGGTCGCGGCCGACGTCATGGGCGTTCATCGCCTCCGACAGCACCACGTAACTGCCCGCGTCGAACCGCTGTACCAGCTTCGCCGCATGGTGGTCGAGGTACGACTCGACCTGGTAGCGGCCGCCGGCGAAGGGGTTCTCGGCGTGCTGCGGGGTCCTGCCGAAGCGGATCGCGAGCTCGGGTTCGCTGCGGTAGGTGACATGGGCGATCCGGCGGGCCAGGCCCAGGCCGGTGTGCGGGGCGCGTCCGGTGCCGTGGTAGTCGCCGCCCTGCCAGTCGGGGTCGGTGCGGATCGCGGTGAGCTGGACGGCCGACCACGCGATCTGCTCCGCGCTCGCCGCCGCCGTCGTGGCGAGCAGCAGCAGGGCCCCCACCCGCTCTGGGGACGACACCGCCCACTCCACGGCCCGCATCCCGCCCATCGAGCCTCCGACGACCAGCGCCCACCGCCCGATGCCCAGGGCGTCGGCCAGCCCGGCCTCGGCGGCGACCTGGTCGCGCTGGGTCAGGAAGGGGAAGGCACCGCCCCAGGCCCCACGTCCGTCGGCTCGCCGCGTGGCCGGTCCGGTGCTGCCCTGGCAGCCGCCCAGGACGTTCGGGGCGACGACGAACCAGCGGTCGGTGTCCAGCGCCAGCCCCGGCCCGATCAAGCCCTCCCACCAGCCCGGGGCCGGATGCCCCGGACCGGCGGGCCCGGCGACATGACTGTCCCCGGTGAGCGCGTGCAGCACGAGCACGGCGTTGCCGGCGTCCGGGGCGAGCCGTCCCCAGGTCTCGAACGCCAGCCGCACGCCGGGAAGTTCACCGCCCGCCTCCAGCGGCAGCGGCTTCTCCGCCGCGTACCACCGACGGCGGCCCGGCGGATCCCCCTCCCGCCAGGCCCCGCGGACCGGCGGAAGGGGGAGGGGAACCTCGGGATGCGGTGCGGCGTTCAGGACGCCGCACCCTTGGCCGCGCGGAATCCGGCCTCCAGGTCGGCCTTGAGGTCGGCGAGGTTCTCGATGCCGACCGACAGGCGCACCAGGCCCGGCGAGGTCCCGGTCGCCGCCAGCTGCTCCTCGTCCAGCTGGCTGTGGGTGGTGGACGCCGGGTGGATGATCAGGCTGCGGACGTCACCGATGTTGGCGAGGTGGCTGAACAGCTCGACCGCGTCCACGAACCGCTTGCCCGCCTCGATCCCGTCCCGCAGTTCGAAGGAGACGATCGCGCCGGCGCCGCGCGGCAGGTACTTTTGTCCCGCCGCGTACCAGCGGCTGGACGGCAGGCCCGGATAGTGGACGGCGGCGACCTCGTCGCGCTGCTCCAGCCACTCGGCCAGCGCCTGCGCGTTGGCCGAGTGCCGCTCCAGCCGCAGGCTCAGCGTCTCCACGCCCTGCAGCAGCAGGAACGCCGAGTGCGGGGAGAGCGCCGGGCCGAGGTCGCGCAGCAGCTGGACCCGCAGCTTGATCGCGTACGCCCCCGGACCGAGCGCCGGCCAGTAGCGCAGACCGTGGTAGCTGGGGTCGGGCTCGGTGAAGTCGGGGAAGCGGTCGGAGTGCGCACCGAAGTCGAAGGTCCCGCCGTCGACGACCACGCCCGCGATCGCCGTGCCGTGCCCGCCGAGGAACTTGGTCGCCGAGTGCACCACGATGTCCGCACCGTGCTCAAGAGGCCGCAGCAGGTAGGGAGTCGGGACCGTGTTGTCCACGATCAGCGGCACGCCCGCCGCGTGCGCCACGTCCGCGACCGCTCGCACGTCGAGCACGTTGCCGCGCGGGTTGCCCAGGGTCTCCGCGAACAGCGCCTTGGTGTTCGGCCGGACGGCCGCCCGCCAGGCCTCGGCGTCGTCCGGGTCGTCGACGAAGGACACCTCGATGCCGAACCTCGGCAGCGTGTGCCGGAACAGGTTGTAGGTGCCCCCGTACAGCGACGTGCTCGACACGATGTGGTCGCCCGCACCGGCCAGCGTCAGGATCGCCAGCGTCTCGGCGGCCTGCCCGGACGACAGTGCGACCGCCGCGACCCCGCCCTCCAGGGCGGCGATCCGCTGCTCGAAGACGTCCTGGGTGGGGTTGTGGATGCGGGTGTAGATGTTCCCGGGCTCGGCGAGCGAGAACAGGTCGGCGGCGTGCTGGGTGTCCCGGAACACGAACGACGTCGTCTGGTAGATCGGCGTCGCCCGGGCGCCGGTCGCCGGGTCCGGCGCGGCCCCGGCGTGGATCTGCCGGGTCTCGAACGACCAGGCCGAGACGTCGGGCCCGGCGGGTGCCTCCTCGGGCGTGTGACCGGCGGTGACGGAGTCGATGGGCTGGCTCATGGTGCTGCTCCTCGTGCGGAAGGGCACGACGGCGTGCGCGCACGGGCACGCGTCGGCAGAACAAAGGAGGGGAAGGGCGAGGGGGGGGCCGGAGCGTCAGCTCTCGGTGCGACACCCCGTGGTGGTGACACGCACGTGGTCGACGTGGCGTCGGGTCACAAGCACCGTCATGGGTCGAGCGAACCACAGCAGGTCACGGTGGAACAGCCGCGCGGCGCACGTGACACGCAGACTTCACGAACGACATGCGCGGGTCGCGGGGCCGGACACGGCTCCGCCCCGGCAGGCGGGATGCCTGCCGGGGCGGGGTCCGGGACGAGGCGGCCCCGGAGGGCCGGGCGGGCCTAGAGGGCCGCGAGGGCCGCGTTCCAGGTGGCCGACGGGCGCATGACCGCGTCCGCCTTGGCCTTCTCGGGCTGGTAGTAGCCGCCGATGTCGGCCGGCGAGCCCTGGACGGCGAGCAGCTCGTCGACGATCTTCTGCTCGTTGGCGGTGAGCGTCTCGGCGAACGACGCGAACGCCTTGGCGAGCTCGGCGTCGTCGGTCTGCTTCGCCAGCTCCTGCGCCCAGTACAGGGACAGGTAGAAGTGGCTGCCGCGGTTGTCGATGCCGCCGACGCGACGGGTCGGGGACTTGTCCTCGTTGAGGAAGGTCGCCGTGGCCCGGTCGAGGGTGTCGGCCAGCACCTTGGCGCGGGCGTTGCCGGTGAAGTCGGCGTACTGCTCGAAGGACGGCACCAGGGCGAAGAACTCGCCGAGGGAGTCCCAGCGCAGGTAGTTCTCCTTGACCAGCTGCTGGACGTGCTTCGGCGCGGAGCCGCCGGCGCCCGTCTCGAACAGGCCGCCGCCCGCCATCAGCGGGACGACCGACAGCATCTTGGCGCTGGTGCCCAGCTCCAGGATCGGGAAGAGGTCGGTCAGGTAGTCACGGAGCACGTTGCCGGTGACGGAGATGGTGTTCTCACCGCGGCGGATGCGCTCCACCGACAGCTTGGTGGCCTCGATCGGGGAGAGGATCCGGATGTCCAGGCCCTCGGTGTCGTGCTCCGGCAGGTACTGGTTGACCTTGGCGATCAGCTGCGCGTCGTGGGCGCGGCCCTCGTCCAGCCAGAAGACGGCCGGGTCGCCGGTGGCGCGGGCGCGGGTGACGGCGAGCTTCACCCAGTCCTTGATCGGCGCGTCCTTGGTCTGGCAGGCGCGGAAGATGTCACCGGCGGCGACCGGCTGCTCGATCACGGCGTTGCCGGCCGCGTCGACCAGGCGGACCGTGCCGGCGGTGGCGATCTCGAAGGTCTTGTCGTGGGAGCCGTACTCCTCGGCCTTCTGCGCCATCAGGCCCACGTTCGGGACGGAGCCCATGGTGGACGGGTCGAAGGCGCCGTTGGCGCGGCAGTCCTCGATCACGGCCTGGTAGACACCGGCGTAGGAGGAGTCCGGGATGACCGCGAGGGTGTCGGCCTCCTGGCCGTCCGGGCCCCACATGTGGCCGGAGGTGCGGATCATGGCCGGCATCGAGGCGTCGATGATGACGTCGGAGGGCACGTGCAGGTTGGTGATGCCCTTGTCGGAGTCGACCATCGCGAGGGCCGGACCCTCGGCGATCTCGGCCTCGAAGGAGGCCTTGATCTCGGCGCCCTCGGGCAGGTTCTCCAGGCCCTTGAGGATGCCGCCCAGACCGTCGTTCGGGGACAGGCCGGCCGACTTGAGCGTCTCGCCGTACTTCGCGAACGTCTTGGGGAAGAAGACGCGCACCACGTGACCGAAGATGATCGGGTCGGAGACCTTCATCATCGTGGCCTTCAGGTGCACGGAGAACAGGACGTCCTCCTGCTTGGCGCGGGCGATCTGCGCGGCCAGGAAGTCGTTGAGCTGGGCGACGTGCAGCACGGAGGCGTCGACGACCTCGCCGGCCTGGACGGGTACCGACTCCTTGAGGACGGTGGTGGTGCCGTCCTCGGCGACCAGCTCGATCCGCAGCGCGCCGGCCTCGGAGATCACGACGGACTTCTCGGTCGAGCGGAAGTCGTTCTCACCCATGGTGGTGACGTTGGTCTTGGACTCGGGGGTCCAGGCGCCCATGCGGTGCGGGTGGGTCTTGGCGTAGTTCTTGACCGAGGCGGGGGCGCGGCGGTCCGAGTTGCCCTCGCGCAGGACCGGGTTCACGGCGGAACCCTTGACCTTGTCGTAGCGGGCGCGGATGTCGCGCTCCTCGTCGGTCTTCGGGTCGTCCGGGTAGTCCGGCAGCGCGTAGCCCTTGCCCTGGAGCTCGGCGACGGCGGCCTTCAGCTGCGGGATCGACGCCGAGATGTTCGGCAGCTTGACGATGTTGGCCTCGGGCGTCTTGGCCAGCGCGCCCAGCTCGGCGAGCGCGTCCGGGATGCGCTGGTCCTCGTTCAGGTACTCCGGGAAGACGGCGATGATGCGCCCGGCCAGCGAGATGTCGCGGGTGTCCACGGCGACACCGGCCTGCGAGGCGTACGCCTGGATCACCGGCAGGAACGAGTGCGTCGCGAGGGCCGGGGCCTCGTCTGTGTAGGTGTAGATGATGGTCGAGTCAGTCACCGGGTGCTCCGCTCCACGTCTGCAACATTGCTCGACATCAAGATATCTCGTGATCGACCCATGCTCGACAGGGGTCCGCGACTCGGAAGATCCGGTCGTCCGGTTGTCATGTGACGGGCAACCGGATCGGTCGAAAGGGTGGTCAAGACGAACGAGCCACCATCGACCGGCGGCCGGACCGACCAGCCGGCCGCCCGAGCGAAAGCGGACCATGAGATATCGCACCAGAATGACGGCCCCGGCGGCCGCCCTGCTCGGCACGGCGACCGTACTGGCCACGGGGGCCCCGGCCCTCGCGCGTCCCTTCTCCGCGGGGGAGAAAAGCGGCGCCGCGAGGACCGGGGGCACCGCACCCGCCCCGGGCCGGGAGACCCTCGGCGACCCCGTCTACCCGGCCCTCGGCAACGACGGCTACCGGGTCCACGCCTACGACCTCGACCTCGCCTACGACGCCACGACCCGCCTGGTCGACGCCACCGCGACCCTGCGCATCCGCACCACCCAGGACCTGTTCCGCTTCTCCCTGGACGCCCTGGGCCTCGACATATCCGCTGTCCGGGTCGACGGCCGGCCCGCCGCCTTCGAGCAGGCGGACGAGAAACTGCGGATCACCCCCGCCCGGCCGCTGCGCGAGCGGGCCGACGCCACGGTGTGCGTGACCTACTCGGCCGACCCGCGCCGCACCCTCCCGCACACCGCCTGGGTGCCCACCCCGGACGGCTTCGCGATCTGCCCGCAGCCCAACTCCGCGCACACCGTCTTCCCGTGCAACGACCATCCCTCGGACAAGGCGGACTTCGCCTTCCGCGTCACCGTCCCGAGCGGCCTGCGCGGCGTCGCGAACGGCCTGCTGACCTGCACCGAGAACCTGCCGGGCGACCGTACGGCGTACTCGTACCGGTCCCGCTCGCCGATCGCCACCGAACTCGTGCAGATCACCGTCGGCGACTACGTGGTCAAGGACCGGCAGGGCCCGCACGGCCTGCCGTTGCGGGACGTCGTCCCGACGGCCCGCGCCGCCGCCCTGGAACCGGCGCTCGCCCTCACCGCGGGCCAGGTCGCCTGGCTGGAGGACCGGCTCGGCGCCGCCTTCCCGTTCGAGACGTACGGCCTGCTGCCCTGCAACTCCGACGACCCGAACGCCTTCGACTTCACCGGTCTGGAGACCCAGACCCTCACCCTCTACAAGCCGAACTTCCTGCTCCAGGAGGAGGCGAAGATCGGCTCGCACATGATGCACGAGCTGGTCCACTCCTGGTTCGGCAACCTGGTCTCGCCCGCCACCTGGGCCGACCTCTGGCTGAACGAGGGCCACGCCGACTTCTACGGGCTGCTCTACCGCTACGAGCGCGGCTGGCCGGACTCCCTGGGCATGACCACCATGGAGGCCCGGATGAAGGACACCTACGCCCGCGGCGACCAGTGGCGCCAAGATTCCGGCCCCGTCGCCGCCCCGAACGAGGTCGACCTCTTCGACAGCCAGCGCTACCTCGGCGGCGTCCTGGTCCTGTACGCCTTCCGCGAGCTGGTCGGCGAGGACGCCTTCCACACGGTCGAGCGCACCTTCCTGGACCGCTTCCGGTGCCGCTCGGCCTCGACGGCGGACTACATCGCGGTGGCCTCGGAGGTCACCGGCCAGGACCAGTCCGGCTTCCTCCGCGACTGGCTCTACGGCACGACGACCCCACGCATGCCCGGTCACCCCGACTGGACGGTCACCCCGGTCACTCCGGCCCCGGCCGTCCCGCACAGCCTGCGGGGCGGCCACCACCACGACAACTCGGCCACGCTGTAGGCGGCAGCGCCCCGAAGGGGCGCGGGGCCGTGTCCGACGTGCGGCTGCCGCCGCGTGGGCGCGACCAGCCGCGACGGCGCCGCGGACGGCAGACGGCATGTCGCGGCACTTCCGGCAGGGGGCTCAGTCGGTGTGCGGCAGGCCCGCGGACATCTCGTCCGTGACGCGCTGCTGCGGGATCACCACCGCCCCCTGCTGGAGCGCCACCGTGCGGGCCGGCGCCGGTATGCGGATGCCCTCCTCGCGGTAGCGGCGGTGCAGGCGCTTGATGAACTCGTGCTTGATGCGGAACTGGTCGCTGAACTCGCCGACACCGAGGATCACCGTGAAGCCGATCCGTGAGTCGCCGAACGTGTGGAAGCGGATGGCGGGCTCGTGGTCCGGGACCGCGCCGGTGATCTCGGTCATGGTCTCGGCGATGACCTCGTGCGTGACCCGCTCGACGTGGTCCAGGTCGCTGTCGTAGCCCACACCCACCTGCACCAGGATCGTCAACCGCTGCTCGGGCCGGGTGTAGTTGGTCATGTTGGTCTTCGCCAGCTGGCCGTTGGGGATGACCACCAGGTTGTTGGAGAGCTGGCGGACGGTCGTCTGGCGCCAGTTGATGTCCACGACGTAGCCCTCCTCGCCGCTGCTCAGCTGGATGTAGTCGCCCGGCTGGACGGTCTTGGAGGCGAGGATGTGAATGCCCGCGAAGAGGTTGGCGAGGGTGTCCTGGAGGGCGAGCGCGACCGCCAGACCGCCCACGCCCAGGGCGGTGAGCAGGGGCGCTATGGAGATGCCCAGTGCCTGGAGCATCACCAGGAAGCCGATCGCCAGGACCAGCACCCGCGTGATGTTCACGAAGATCGTGGCCGAACCGGCGACCCCGGAGCGGGACTGGGTGACCGACTGCACGAGCCCGGCGATCACCCGCGCCGCCGACACCGTCACCGCGAAGATGAGCAGCACCTGGAGGCACTGGTTCGTGTGGTGCTGGACCGTCCTGGTCAGCGGCAGCACCGCCGCCGCGGCCGCCGCCCCGCCCGCGAGCGCCGCCCACGGGACCACCGTGCGCAGCGCGTCCACGATGACGTCGTCACCGCTCCAGCGGGTCCGCTTCGCGTGCCTGGCCAGCCAGCGCAGCATGCCGCGCGACAGAAAGGCCAGCAACAGGCCCGCCGCGAGGGCGATTCCGGCCAGGACCAGGTCATGGACGGTGAGCGCTCGGTTCACCGGTTACCTCCCATTCGGTTGTGCAACCGCTCATCCTGCCGTATCCGCGCGGAGGTTCGGACCGGCCGAACCCGTGTGCGCTTGTGCTGCCCGGTGCCCCTGGGGCAGGCTGTCGCGCAGTGATCGTCAGGGAGGTTCGATGACAGGTCCGGTGCTCGCAGTCGACCAGGGCACGTCCGGTACCAAGGCCCTGGTGATCTGTCCCGAACGGGGCGTCATCGGCACCGGATTCGTCGCCGTCCGGCCCCGGCACCTGCCCGGTGGCCGGGTGGAGGCCGACCCCGTGGAGCTGTACGAGTCGGTGCTCGTCGCCGGCCGCCGGGCGCTCGCCGAGGCCGGCGAGCCGGTGACCGCGCTCGGCCTGGCCAACCAGGGCGAGACCGTCCTCGCCTGGGACCCCGGCACCGGGCGTCCGCTCACCGACGCCCTCGTCTGGCAGGACCGCCGGGCCGAACCGGTCTGCGCCGGGCTGGCAGACCACGCCGAGGAGTTACGCGCCCTCACCGGCCTCCCGCTCGACCCCTACTTCGCCGCGCCCAAGATGGCCTGGATCCGCCGGAACCTCACCACCGAGGGAGTCGTCACCACCACCGACGCCTGGCTGGTCCACCAGCTCACCGGCGCCTACGTCACCGACGCCGCCACCGCGAGCCGCACCCACCTCCTCGACCTGGACCGGGTGCAGTGGTCCTCGCGCGCCCTCGACCTCTACGGGCTGTCCGCCGAGCATCTCCCCGACATCGTCGACAACGCCCAACTCGTGGGCACGACGAAGGAGTTCGGGGACAAGATCCCGCTCACCGGCCTCGCCGTCGACCAGCAGGCCGCCCTCCTCGCCCAGCGCATCACCGGCCCCGGCGCCGCCAAGTGCACCTACGGCACCGGGGCGTTCCTGCTCGCGCACACCGGTGACACACCCCGGCACAGCAGCTCCGGACTGGTCGGCTGCGTCGCCTGGCGCCTCGCCGGAGAGGCCGCCTACTGCCTGGACGGCCAGGTGTACACCGCCGCCTCCGCCGTGCGCTGGCTCACCGACCTCGGCGTGATCTCG
The DNA here is from genome assembly GCF_055565975.1 of Streptomyces sp. NPDC028289. Taxonomy (NCBI): domain Bacteria; kingdom Bacillati; phylum Actinomycetota; class Actinomycetes; order Kitasatosporales; family Streptomycetaceae; genus Streptomyces; species Streptomyces sp. NPDC028289. Next base: position 407,098 of record NZ_JBVHTI010000008.1, read on the forward strand.
GGCCCCGCCGACCTGGACCGGGTGGGCGGCGCCGTCCCGGACGCCGGCGGGGTCACCTTCGTCCCCGCGCTGGCCGGGCTCGCCGCCCCCTGGTGGCGCGGCGAGCTGCGCGGCTCCCTGACCGGGCTCGGCCTCGACACCGGCCCCGGGCAGCTGGTGCGGGCCCTGTGCGAGGGCCTCGCCGCCCAGGTGGTGGAGCTCGCCGAAGCCGCCCAGAACGACCTCGGCACCCCGCTGACCGCGCTGCGCGTCGACGGCGGCCTGACCCGCTCGGCCCTGCTCATGCAGACCCAGGCCGACCTGCTGCAACGCCCCGTCGAGGTGTCCACGCTGCCCGACGCCACCGCCCTCGGCGTGGGCGCGCTGGCCCACCTCGGCAGCGACCCCGTCGACTTCCTGCCCGACGGCGGCCCCTCGGCCGTCTACGAGCCGCGCATCTCCGCCGCCGAGGCCGCCGACCGCCTCGGGGTCTTCCGCGCCGCCGTCGCCGCCCTGCTGGACGGGCCGGTGGCCGGGCCGGGACTGCCCCGGTGAGGGTCACCGCCGCAGGACCCCTGCCCGGCGTCCCGTACGACGTGACGGTCGTCGGCGCCGGGGTCGTCGGCAGCGCGATCGCCCGCGAACTCGCCCGCCACCCGTACCTCGACGTCGCTCTCGTCGAGGCCCAGGACGACGTCGGCCAGGGCACCTCGAAGGCCAACACCGCCATCCTGCACACCGGTTTCGACGCCCGCCCCGGCACCCTGGAGGCGCGCCTCGTCCGCGAGGGCGCCCGCCTCCTCGCCGCCTACGCCGCCCAGTCCGGCATCCCGGTCGAGCCGGTCGGCGCGCTGCTGGTCGCCTGGGACCAGGAGCAACTGGCCGCCCTGCCGGACCTCGCACGTAAGGCCGTACGCAACGACTGCCACGACACCGCCCGGTTGGACGCCGCCGGGCTGTACGCCCGCGAACCCCGCCTCGGCCCCGGTGCCCTCGGTGCCCTGCACGTGCCCGGCGAGCGCATCGTCTGCCCGTGGAGCACCACCCTGGCCTACGCCACCCAGGCGGTCCGAGGCGGCGTCGACCTCCACCTCAACACCCGGGTGACGGGGGCGGGACGACGCGACGGCGTGCACACCCTCACCACCTCGCGCGGCCCCCTCCACACCCGCCACCTGGTCAACGCGGCCGGCCTGCACGCCGACACCCTCGACCGCCTCCTCGGCCACCGCACCTTCACCGTCACCCCGCGCCGGGGGCAGCTCATCGTCTACGACAGGCTCGCCCGCGACCTCGTCCGGCACATCCTGCTGCCGGTCCCCACGGCCCTCGGCAAGGGCGTCCTGGTGACCCCCACGGTCTACGGCAACGTCCTGCTCGGCCCCACCGCCGAGGACCTGGACGACAGGACCGCCACCCAGTCGACCGCGCAGGGACTCGCGGCGCTGCGCGCACAGGGCCGCCGCATCCTGCCCGCCCTCCTGGACGAGGAGGTCACCGCCGTCTACGCCGGGCTGCGCGCCGCCACCGAGCACGAGGACTACCGCATCTCCGCCCACCCCGACCAGGCGTACGTCACCGTCGGCGGCATCCGCTCCACGGGCCTCAGCGCGTCGCTCGCCATCGCCTCCCATGTCACCGGACTGCTGCGGGACTCGGGCCTCGGCCTGAAGGACCCCGTCGACCTGGAACCGGTGCGCATGCCGAACCTCGGCGCGGGCTTCCCCCGCCCTCATCGGCAAGGCGGTCACGTCATCGTCTGCCACTGTGAGCACGTCACCCTCGGCGAGATCCGGGACGCCCTCGCCGGTACGATCCCGCCGCGCAGCCTGCCGGGCCTGCGCCGCCGTACCCGGGCCGGGGCGGGCCGCTGTCAGGGCTTCCACTGCGGGGCGACGGTCCGGGAGCTGTTCGAGAGGGCGGGCCGGCCGTGACCGCGGAACGCCACGTCGACGTCCTCGTCGTCGGTGCCGGCCCCGCCGGACTCGCGGCCGCCGCCCGGCTCGCCGCCGCCGGAGTCGGCCGGGTCGAGGTGCTGGAGCGGGAACCGGAGGCCGGGGGAGTGCCGCGGTACTGCGCCCACGGCGGATTCGGGACCTGGACCCGGCCGTTGACCGGCCCGGCGTACGCCGGCCTGCTCGTCGAGGCGGCGGCGCGGGCGGGAGCGGTGGTCCGTACGGGGGTGACCGTGCTGGACTGGGCCGGCTCGACAGCGCCCCTCGGGGCGCTGGGGGTACCCCCGGCCGAAGGCTGGGGGAGGAACTGCGCGACCGGCCACGACGGCGCCGCAGCCGACACACGGCAAGCGGAGCGCTCGGTTCTCGCCACGATCGGCGTGCGCGGCCCGGAGACGGTCACCGCACGGGCGGTGGTCCTCGCCACCGGTGCCTACGAACGCCCCCGCGCGGCACGGCTGATCCCCGGCACCCGGCCGGCCGGGATCCACACCGGCGGCGAGCTGCTGCAGGCCGTGCACCGCTACCGGCAGCCGATCGGCGAGCGGGCGGTGGTCGTCGGGGCCGAGGACGTGTCGTACGCCGCTGCCGGGACCGTGCGGACGGCCGGCGCGGAGGTCGTCGCGATGGTCACCGACCGGCCGCGCGCCGCCGGATCCGTCCGTGCCCTGGACGCCCGGCTCCGCTCCCGCATCCCGCTGCTCACCGGCACGACGGTCGCCGAGATCCTCGGGCACGGGCGGCTGTCCGGCGTGCGGATCCGGCACCGCGACGGGCGTACCGGCGTCCTCGCCTGCGACACCGTCGTCTTCACCGGGGACTTCGCCGCCGAGGACGAACTCGCCCGCCGGGGCCGGATCGCCCTGGCTCCCGGGCCGTACACCGACCGCCCGGGGGTCTTCGCCGTCGGCGGTCTGCGGCAGCCGGGGCTGGACGTCCGGGCGGCGGCCCGGGACGGCGTCGAGGCGGGCAGGGCGGTGCTGGAGTGGCTGGTCAGCCGTCCGTGAAGGAGCCGTGCCGGCCCGCGCCCGCCGCGAACCGCGCCGCGCCTTCCAGGCCTTCCGCCAGCACGGCCATGCCGTAGCGGATCTCGGCGTCCATCGCCGCCGGCTCGTCCAGCCCCTCCTGGTCCAGCACCGACGCGCGGTCGCTGCGCAGGCAGGCCTGCGGGAAAGCCGCGATGGAAGCGGCCAGTTCCTCGGCCGCCTCGCGGGAGCGGCCGGCCGGGACGAGCCGGTTGGCCAGGCCCATCTCGTACGCCTCGGAGGCCGGGACCGGGCGGCCGGTGAGGATCAGGTCCATCGCCCGGCCGGTGCCGATCAGCCGGGGCAGCCGTACCGTGCCGCCGTCGATCAGGGGCACGCGCCAGCGGCGGCAGAAGACGCCGAACACCGCGTCCTCCTCGGCGACCCGCAGGTCGCACCAGAGGGCCAGCTCCAGGCCGCCGGCCACGGCGTGTCCGGCTATCGCGGCGATCACGGGCTTGGAGAGGCGCAGCCGGGTCGGGCCCATCGGGCCGTCGCCGTCCGCCGCCACCCGGTTGCCGTGCCCGGCGCCCATCGCCTTGAGGTCGGCGCCCGCGCAGAACGTGCCGCCCTCGCCCCACAGCACCGCCACCCGGGCCTCGTCGTCCGCCTCGAACTCCCGGAAAGCGGTGGCCAGTTCGGACGCCGTCGGCCCGTCGACCGCGTTGCGCACCCCGGGCCGGGAGAGGACGACCGTGGTGACAGGACCCTTGCTTTCGAGGCGGACCGGCATGCGTTTCCTCCGCAGCGAGCTCTCAGATGACCTTCAGACGTACCAGCGCTCCCAGTGTCAGGGCTCCCGGCAGCAACGGCACCCACACGGTGATGATCCGGTACGCGAGGACGACGGCCGTGGCCACCGCGACCGGACCGCCGGCCGCCACCAGCGCCACGATCAGCGCAGCCTCCACCGAACCCAGGCCGCCCGGGGTGGGAATCAGGGCGACGGCGACCGTGGCCGCCAGGTACGCCAGCGCCATGTGCGCGGGCGGCACGTCGAGGCCCAGGGCCCGCCCCACCGCCACCAGACCGGCCGCCTGGAGCGCGGGGAAGGCGAGCGAGCCGCCCCACAGCGCCAGCGCCCGGGACGGACGCGTGTGCACCGAGCGCGCCTCGCCCAGGGCGCTGCGCACGAAGCGGATCACCGGCTCGCGCACCCGTCGTACGCGGAACAGCGCGGCCAGCGCCACGGCCACCACGGTGCCGGCGACGGCCAGGACCGGTCCGAGGTCCCCGTCGGGGAGCAGGCCGTCGAGCCGCAGGGCGTCGGGGAAGGCGACGAAGAACACGGCCATCAGGCCCACGCGGGCGATCGACTCGGCAAGCAGATAGAGGGCGAGCGCGGCGGAGGAGGTGGCGAGCGGCACCCCGCACACGGTCATGAACCGCAGGTTGACCGCGCCCGAGCCGAGCCCGGTGGGCAGCAGGTGGTTGGCCGAGCCCGCCGCGAGCTGGGTGGCCAGCAGCCGCCAGCGGGGCAGCGGCTGGATCACGGCACCCTGCCGGGTGAAGGCGGCGGCCACCCAGGTCAGACAGGTGGCACCGCCGGCCGCCAGCAGCCAGGGCCAGGAGGCGTCGCGCAGGTGGCCGAAGCCCTCGACGAGGACCGGCCAGTGCTGCACCGCGATGACCGCGACCAGCACGAGCGGGATGAGCGTGAGGATGTGCCGCCAGGGGATACGACGGGCGAGCCGGGGGAGACGGCTCTCACGGAAGCCGGGGATTCTTACCGCTGTCACACCGGGAGAGGTTTTCCGCGCCGCCCCAACTGCGGGTGGCGGAAGAGAGGACGCCGGATGACGGCCGGGAACCAGGTGAGGGCTCATCGGGTCCTTCGTACGGGGGGACGGCGAGCGGAGATTGACCTCAACGACGCTTGAGGTCCTACGTTCTCCCTCATGAGTATGGAGACCACCGCCTGGACGCAGCTCCACAGCGTCATGACCGCCCAGCAGGAGCGGCGCCCGTTCGAACGAGCCACGCTGCGCCGTATCGCCGCCTTCGCCCGCCCGCACCGGGCCGGCATAGTCCGTTTCGTCCTCCTCGGGGTGCTGACCGCCCTGCTCGCCGTCGCCACCCCGGTGCTCGCCGGCCACGTCGTCGACGCGATCGTGTCGGGCCACGACACCGGCACGGTCGTACGGCTGTCGCTCCTGATCGCGCTGGTCGCGGTCGTGGAGGCGGCGCTCGGGGTGCTCGGGCGGCGGCTCTCGGCGGCCCTCGGGGAGGGTCTCATCCTCGACCTGCGCACGGCTGTGTTCGATCATGTGCAGCGGATGCCCGTCGCGTTCTTCACGCGTACCCGTACGGGAGCGCTGGTCAGTCGTCTCAACAACGACGTGATCGGCGCCCAGCGGGCCTTCGCCAACACCCTCTCCGGTGTGGTCAGCAACCTGGTCACGCTGCTGCTCACGCTCGCGGTGATGCTCACCCTGTCCTGGCAGATCACCCTGCTCGCGCTGGTGCTGCTGCCGCTGTTCGTGGTGCCCGCCCGCCGGATGGGCGGCCGGATGGCCCGGATGCAGCGGGAGGCCGCCGCGCTCAACGCGGCCATGGGCACCCGGATGACCGAACGGTTCTCGGCGCCGGGCGCCACCCTGATCAAGCTCTTCGGCCGCCCCGAGGAGGAGTCGGCGGAGTTCGCCGCGCGTGCCGCCCGGGTCCGGGACATCGGGGTGCGCACCGCCACCGCCCAGTCGGTGTTCATGACCGCCCTGACCTTGGTCTCCTCCCTCGCCCTCGCCCTGGTCTACGGCCTCGGCGGCTGGTTCGCCCTGCGCGGCACCCTGGAGCCGGGCGCGGTGGTCTCCCTCGCCCTGCTGCTGACCCGTCTCTACGCCCCGCTGACCTCCCTCGCCGGGGCCCGCGTCGAGGTGATGAGCGCGCTGGTCAGCTTCGAGCGGGTCTTCGAAGTGCTCGACCTGAAGCCCCTGATCGAGGAGAAGCCGGACGCCCGCGAGGTCCCCGAGGGCCCGGTGGCCGTCGAGTTCGAAGACGTCCGCTTCGCCTACCCGGCCGCCGACCAGGTCTCCCTCGCCTCCCTCGAAGAGGTCGCGGTCCTCGACTCACGCGGCGGCAGCGAGGTCCTGCACGGCATCTCCTTCCGCGCCGAACCCGGCCAGACGATCGCCCTCGTCGGCACCTCGGGCGCCGGCAAATCCACCATCGCCCAGCTGCTGCCGCGCCTGTACGACGTCGACGAGGGCACCGTCCGCATCGGCGGCACCGACGTCCGCGACCTGACCGCCGGCTCGCTGCGCGCCACCCTCGGCATGGTCACCCAGGACGGCCACCTCTTCCACGACACCGTCCGCGCCAACCTGCTGCTCGCCCGACCGGCCGCCACCGACGAGGAGCTGTGGGACGCCCTCGGCCGCGCGAGGCTCGGGGAGGTCGTACGGTCGCTGCCCGACGGCCTGGACACGGTGGTCGGCGAGCGCGGCTACCGGCTCTCCGGCGGCGAGCGGCAGCGGATGACCATCGCCCGCCTGCTGCTGGCCCGCCAGCGCGTGGTCATCCTCGACGAGGCCACCGCCCACCTCGACAACACCTCGGAGGCGGCCGTCCAGGAGGCGCTGGCCGAGGCGCTGGAGGGGCGCACGGCCGTGGTCATCGCCCACCGGCTGTCGACGGTGCGGGCCGCCGACCAGATCCTGGTGGTCGAGGCGGGGGAGATCGTGGAGCGCGGCACCCACGAGTCGCTTCTGGCGGCGGAGGGGCGGTACGCGGAGCTGTACCGGACGCAGTTCGCCGAGGTGCCGTCGGTCTGAGCGGGCGGAAGCCCGCCATGGGACTGCGGGCCGCTTCCGGGTGCACGTCTGATCTGGCTGGTCGCGCCCACGCGGCGGCAGCCGCAAATGCGACACGGCCCCGCGCCCCTTCGGGCGCGATCCTGGCGGGGTCCAATTGGCTCCGCACCCCTTGACGCAGATGGTCCGGACCTTTAGCTTCACGCCTTAAACAAAGCCTCACGGATGTGCTCAACGCTCGGCGGTAACACGGGCGTTGAGCACAAACCGTGCTGCATCCCCCCGCGTGAAAGGCCACCCCCGCAATGGCCAGACCTCTCCCCACGGCTGTCTCCATAGCCGCTCTGACCCTGTCCGCAGGACTGCTCACCGCCGCTCCCGCGCACGCCGCCACCGGCACCATCACCGGCCTCGCCGGCAAGTGCCTCGACGTCGCCGGCGCCAACTCCGCCGACGGCACGGCCGTACAGCTCTACGACTGCAACGGCACCGCGGCCCAGCAGTGGACCGTCGGCAGCGACGGCACCATCCGCGCCCTCGGCAAGTGTCTCGACGTGACCGGCAATTCGACGGCCGACGGCGCCAAGCTGCAGCTGTGGACGTGTTCCGGCGGCGCGAACCAGAAGTGGGCCGTGTCGTCCGCGCACGACATCGTCAACCCGCAGGCGAACAAGTGCATGGACGTCACCGACAACAACTCCGCCAACGGCACCCGGATACAGATCTGGACCTGCGCGGGCACCGCCAACCAGAAGTGGACGGCCCCCGCGTCCGGCGGCGGCACCACCCCGTCCTCGCCGATGGCCGTGGCGCCCTACCTCTACAACGGCTGGGGCGACCCGCCGAGCCCGACCACCATCACCAACGCGACCGGCGTGAAGTACTACACGCTCGCGTTCGTCCTCAGCAACGGCTACTGCAACCCGCAGTGGGACGGCAGCCGGGCGCTGACCGGCGGGGTCGACCAGCAGACCGTCAACACCGTGCGCGCGAACGGCGGTGACGTCATCCCGTCCTTCGGCGGCTACAGCGGCAACAAGCTGGAGAGCTCCTGCTCCAGCGCGGGCGAGCTGGCGGCGGCCTACCAGAAGGTCATCAACGCCTACGGCGGTCTCAAGGCCATCGACATCGACCTCGAAGCCGACGCCTACAGCAACGGGACCGTGCAGCAGCGGGTCGTGGACGCGCTGAAGACGGTGAAGGCCAACAACTCCGGCCTGAAGGTGTACATCACCATCGGAACCGGCCAGAGCGGTCCGGACACCAGCCTGATCAACCGGGCCGCGTCCTCCGGGCTGACCGTCGACGCCTGGGCCATCATGCCGTTCGACTTCGGCGGCGCCGGCCAGAACATGGGCAACCTCACCACCCAGGCCGCCGAGGGGCTCAAGAACGCCCTGAAGGCCGCGTACGGCTACAGCGACGACACGGCCTACCGGGACATGGGCATCTCGTCCATGAACGGCATCACCGACAACAACGAGACGGTGACCGTGAACGACTTCCGGACCATCCTCGCCTACGCCCAGCAGCACCACCTGGCCCGGCTCACCTTCTGGTCCGCCAACCGCGACCGGCCCTGCACCGGCGGCTCCGCCGACAGCTGCTCCGGCGTGAGCCAGTCCGACTGGGACTACACGCGCGTCTTCGCCGGATACACCGGCTGATCCCCTTCGCAGACCGCTTCCAAGGAGAACCAGTGCTTTCCCTTCACCGGCGCCGCAGACCAACGGCCGCCGCAGCGGTGGCCGTTGTCGCCGCCTCCCTGCTGACCGCGGCGGGCGCCTCCTCGCCCGCGTCCGCCGCCACCCTGCCCACCGGCAACGTCACCCTGCTCGGCGCGGCCGGCGGCAAGTGCGTGGACGCCAAGGCGGCCGCCACCGCCGACGGCACCGTCGTCCAGCAGTACACCTGCAACAACACCACCGCCCAGCAGTGGAGTTTCACCGCCACCAGCGGCGGCTACGTCCGCATCAACAACGCCAACAACACGAACGAGGTCCTGGACGTCACCAACGTCTCGACGGCCGACAACGCGGCCGTCCAGATGTGGACCTACGGCGGCGGCAACAACCAGCAGTGGCTGCCGGTCGACGACGGCGGCGGCGCCTACCACTTCGTCAACCGCAACAGCGGCAAGTGCCTCGACGACCCCGGCGCCTCGACCGCGGACAGCGTGCAGTTCGTCCAGTACACCTGCAACGGCACGCAGGCCCAGCGCTTCCAGGTCGTCCCGGTGACCCAGTCGGGCAACCCGGACCTCGGCTCCAACGTGGTCGTCTTCGACCCGTCGATGTCCGCGTCGACCATCCAGAGCAAGCTGGACTCGATCTTCCAGCAGCAGGAGACCAACCAGTTCGGCTCCCAGCGCTACGCCGTGATGTTCAAGCCCGGCGCCTACAGCGCGGACGTGAACGTGGGCTTCTACACCCAGGTCCTCGGCCTCGGCCTGTCGCCCGACGCGGTCTCGATCAACGGCGCGGTGCACGCGGAGGCCGACTGGTTCCAGGGCAACGCCACGCAGAACTTCTGGCGCGGCGCCGAGAACCTCTCGGTCAACCCTGCGGGCGGCAGCGACCGCTGGGCGGTCTCGCAGGCGTCCGCCTACCGCCGGGTGCACCTGCGCGGCAACCTCGCCCTGGACGACGGCGGCTGGTCCAGCGGCGGCCTGATCGCCGACAGCCAGATCAACGGGCAGGTCAACTCCGGCTCCCAGCAGCAGTGGCTGACCCGCAACTCCCAGCTCGGCAGCTGGACCGGCTCCAACTGGAACATGGTCTTCGTCGGCAGCACGGGCGTGCCGTCCACCACCTTCCCCAGCCCGCCGGACACCACGGTCGCGCAGAGCCCGACCTCGCGTGAGAAGCCGTTCCTGTACGTCGACGGCTCCGGCAACTACCAGGTGTTCGTCCCGTCCACCCGCTCCAACTCCTCCGGCACCAGCTGGAGTTCGGGTTCCGCGGCCGGTACGTCCCTCTCGCTCGACAGCTTCTACGTCGTGAAGCCGGGCGCCACCGCGTCCCAGATCAACGCGGCCCTGACGGCGGGCAAGAACCTCCTGGTCACCCCCGGTGTCTACCACCTCGACCAGACGCTGCAGATCAACCGCGCCGACACCGTCGTCCTGGGCCTCGGCCTCGCCACCTTCGTCCCGGACAACGGCATCACCGCCATGAAGGTCGCCGACGTCGACGGCGTCGACATCGCCGGCCTGCTCTTCGACGCCGGCACCACCAACTCCGCCACCCTGGTGGAGGTCGGCCCGACGGGTTCCTCGGCTTCGCACGCGAGCGACCCGACCTCGCTGCACGACGTGTACTTCCGCGTCGGCGGCGCGGGCGTCGGCAAGGCCACCACGAGCCTGGTCGTCAACAGCGACAACGTCATCGGCGACCACATGTGGATCTGGCGCGCCGACCACGGCAGCGGAGTCGGCTGGACCACCAACACCGCCGACACCGGACTCGTCGTCAACGGCGACAACGTGACCATGTACGGCCTGTTCGTCGAGCACTTCCAGAAGTACCAGACCGTCTGGAACGGCAACGGCGGGCGCACGTACTTCTACCAGAACGAGATGCCGTACGACCCGCCGAACCAGTCCGCGTGGATGAACGGCTCGACCAGGGGCTACGCGGCCTACAAGGTCGCCGACTCGGTCACCAGCCACCAGGCGTACGGCCTCGGCAGCTACTGCTACTTCAGCACCAACCCCGGCGTCGTCGCCGACCACGCGATCGAGGCACCGGCCAACTCGAACGTCAGGTTCACCAGCATGGTGACGGTCTCGCTCGGCGGCACCGGCACCATCACCCACGTCATCGACAACAGCGGAGGACCGTCGAACTCGTCGACCAACGTGGCGAACCTCAACTCGTATCCGTGACCGTCGCCCGGTGAACGGATCGTGGGTGACCCGGCGTGCCCGCCGGGTCACCCACGGCCGTCGCCGCCGTCGGCACGTGTGGGACGGCGTGACCTGGATACCCGGACCGAACGGCAGCACGGCCCGTCCGGAAGCAGGCACGCCATGGGCAGTGAGATCCAGCGCTCCGAAACCACCCTCCGGGTCAACGGGAAGCCCCACACCCTGCTCCTGGACCACCGGCGCGTCCTCCTGGACGTACTCCGCGAGGACCTCGACCTGACCGGCGCGAAGAAGGGCTGCGACCACGGCCAGTGCGGCGCCTGCACCGTGCTGGCCGACGGCCGCCGGGTGAACAGCTGTCTGCTGCTCGCCGTCGCCCTCGACGGCAGCGAGATCACCACGATCGAGGGCCTGTCCGCAGACGGCGAGGCCCCCCACCCGCTGCAACGGGCCTTCCTCGACCGTGACGCCTTCCAGTGCGGCTACTGCACCCCCGGCCAGATCTGCTCCGCCGTCGGCGCGCTCGCCGAGGCCGCCGCCGGGCATCCGTCCCAGGTCACCGACCCCGCGCTGCAGTCCGGCCGGCCGGTCCCGCTGGACCGGCCCGAGATCCGTGAGCGGCTCAGCGGCAACCTGTGCCGGTGCGGGGCCTACCCGCGCATCGTCGAGGCGGTCGAGGACGTGATCCCGTGAGGTCCTTCGACTACGTCCGCGCCCGCACCCCCGAGGAGGCCGTCGAGGCCTTCGCCGCCCGCCCCGGCGCCCACTACCTGGCCGGCGGCACCAACCTCGTCGACCTCATGAAACTCGGCGTCGAACGGCCCACCGCGCTGATCGACGTCAGCCGCCTCCCGCTGGACCGGCTCGAACAGTTGCCCGACGGCGCCCTGCGCGTCGGCGCCACCGTCCGCAACAGCGACCTCGCCGCCCACCCCCTGGTCCGCGACCGCTACCCGGTGCTCTCCCAGGCCCTGCTCGCCGGCGCCTCCGGCCAGCTCCGCAACGTGGCGACGACCGGCGGCAACCTCCTCCAGCGCACCCGCTGCACCTACTTCCAGGACCCGGGCAAGCCCTGCAACAAACGTGAACCCGGCAGCGGCTGCGGCGCTCTCGACGGCGTCCACCGCGACCACGCGGTCCTCGGCCACTCCCCGCACTGCGTCGCCACCCACCCCTCCGACATGGCCGTGGCCCTCGCCGCCCTCGACGCCCGGGTCGAGCTGTACGGCCCCGACGGCGCCCGGACCGTGGACCTGACCGACTTCCACCGGCTGCCCGAGGACCACCCCGAGCGGGACACCGAGATCCGCCCCGGCGAGCTGCTCACCGGGGTGCTGCTGCCCGCCGCCACGGCCGGCGCGCCCTCCGCCTACCGCAAGGCCCGCGACCGGGCGTCGTACGCCTTCGCCCTCGCGTCCGTCGCCGTCGTCCTGCGCGTCGCCGACGGCCTGGTCACCCAGGTGGGCCTGGCCTTCGGCGGGCTCGCCCACCGCCCCTGGCGGGCCCGGGTCGCCGAGGCGGCCCTGCTGGGCGAGGCGGCCGCGCCGACGGTCTTCGCCGGCGCCGTCGACCTGGAACTCGCCGCCGCCCGCCCGCTGCCGGACAACGCCTACAAGGTGCCCCTCGCCCGCAACCTCGCCCTCGACGTCCTGGCCCGGCTCGCCCCGGCGCCCGCCCCGCTCTGACCCGGAGGTCCCCATGGCCCGCACCGCCGCCCTCGGCGCCCCGGCCGAGCGCCGGGAAGGGCTCGCGAAGGTCACCGGCGCCGCCCGCTACGCCACCGAGCACCCGCTGCCCGGCCGCGTCCACGCCCGCGCCGTCCCCGCCACCGTGGCCCGCGGCCGGATCACCGGCATCGACAGCGGCCCGGCCCGCGCCGTCCCCGGAGTCGTCGCCGTCCTCACCCACGAGAACGCCCCGCGCCTCGCCGAACCCGAGGACGCCACCCTCGCCCTGCTCCAGGACTCCGACGTCCCCCACCGTGGCTGGTGCGTGGCCCTGGTCGTCGCAGAGACCCCGGAGGCGGCCCGCGCCGGAGCCGCCGCCGTACGGATCACCTACGACACCGTCGGCCACGACGCCGTCCTCACCCCGGGCCACCCCGGCGCCCACGAGCCCGAGGAGGCCAACGGTGGCCAGCCCGCCCGCTGCCGCCATGGCGACCCGGAGTCCGCCTTCGCCGCGGCCCCCGTCCGGGTGGACGTCACCTACCGGACCCCGCCCCTGCACAACCACCCGATGGAACCCCACGGCAGTACCGCGTCCTGGGACCGCGGCCGGCTCACGGTGTACACCTCCAGCCAGGGCACCAGCGACGTCCGCGGCGTGCTCGCCGGGCTGTTCGCCCTGCCCGTCGGCCGGGTCACCGTGCGTGCCGAACACGTCGGCGGCGGCTTCGGGTCCAAGGGCTCCGCGCGCCCGGACGTGGTCCTCGCCGCCATGGCGGCCCGGTACACCGGCCGGCCGGTCACCCTCGCCTACCCGCGCCGCCACCTGCCCACGGTCGTCGGCCACCGCGCCCCCACCCTCAACCGGCTGCGGCTCGGCGCCACCTCGGACGGCCGGCTCACCGCGCTGCTGCACGACGTGACCACCCACACCTCGCCGGTCAGGTCGTTCGTGGAACTGGCCGGCACCACCTCGGGCGTCATGTACGCCACGCCGAACCTGGACGTCGTCCACCACGTGGTCCCGCTCGACGTGCCCAGTCCCTCCTGGATGCGCGCACCCGGCGAGGCCACCGGCATGTACGCCCTGGAGTCGGCGATGGACGAGCTGGCCGACGAACTCGGCGCCGACCCCGTCGAGCTGCGGATCCGCAACGAACCCGACCGCGAACCCGCCGGTGGCCTGCCCTTCAGCAGCCGGCACCTCGTCGAGTGCCTGCGTGAGGGCGCCCGCCGTTTCCGGTGGAGCCACCGGGTGCGGCTCGCCGAGGGCCCGCTGCTGATCGGCACCGGGGTGGCCGCCGCCACCTACCCGGTCATGGCCTCCCCGTGCACGGCGACCGCCGAGGCCCGGCCGGACGGCACCTTCCTGATCGGGGTGAACGCCTCCGACATCGGCACCGGCGCCCGTACCGTCCTCGCCCAGATCGCCGCCGACACGCTCGGCGCACCCCTGGACCGGGTCCGCACCGAGATCGGCGACAGCGACCTGCCCCCGGCCCCGGTCGCGGGCGGCTCCTCCGGGACCGCCTCCTGGGGCTGGGCGGTGCACGAGGCCTGCGCCCGGCTGCTGAACCGGCTCGCCGACCACACCGGTCCGCTGCCCGAGCGGGGCATCGGCGTCCGCGCGGACACCAGCGGGCGCGCGGACGCCGACAGCCCCTACGCGCGCCACGCGTTCGGCGCCCACTTCGCCGAGGTCGCCGTCGACACCGTCACCGGCGAGGTGCGGGTGCGCCGGCTGCTCGGTGTCTACGCGGCCGGGCACATCCTCAACTCCCGTACCGCGCGCTCCCAGTTCGTCGGCGGCATGACGATGGGCCTGGGCATGGCCCTGACCGAGGGCAGCACGGTGGACGCGGCGTACGGCGACTTCGCGGAGGCCGACCTGGCGTCGTACCACGTTCCCGCGCACGCCGACGTCCCCGACATCGAGGCGCACTGGATCGACGAGGACGACCCGCACCTCAACCCCATGGGCAGCAAGGGCATCGGCGAGATCGGCGTGGTGGGCACCCCCGCCGCCGTGGGCAACGCCGTCCACCACGCCACGGGTATCCGCTTCCGCACTCTGCCGCTGACCCCGGACCGGATCCTCACCGCTTTGAACGCACGGTGACCTTCGCGACGGGGGAGGGGCGTTCCTCGACGGGACGGTGGCTGCCGCGCAGGGCGGAGGCCACCGCCGAGACCAGGGCCATGCCGGCGGCCACGCCGAAGACGATGGACAGGCCGTGGTGGAAGGGACCGGAGACCAGCTGCGGGAAGAACGTGTGGCCGGTCAGGACGGACCGCTGGGCCTTGCCGACATGGTCCAGGACGCCCTCGGAGGCGAGCAGGTGCTCGATGGGGTTGTTGCCGAGGAACGTCGCGAACAGCGTGCTCACCGGCGGCAGCGACGCGGCGTGCGCGGCGGAGGCGGCCGGCACGCCGTGTGCCACGAGGCCGCTCTTCAGCGTGGACGGGAGCGAGGAGGCGAGCCCGGACACCATCAGGGAGAAGAAGACGCCGATGGACAGCGCGGTACCCGAGTTCTGGAAGGTGGAGCGCATGCCCGAGGCGACACCCCGGTACTCGGCCGGCACGCTGCCCATGATCGAGGAGGTGTTGGGCGCGGAGAACATGCCCTGGCCGAGGCCGTTGAGCAGCAGCAGCGCCGCGAACAGCCCGTAGTCGAAGTCGACGGGCAGGGCGAGCAGCCCCAGGAAGGACGCGGTGACGACGACCAGCCCCGCGGTGGAGAAGAACCGGGCGCCGAACCGGTCCGACAGGTACCCGGACACCGGTCCCGCGATCAGGAAGCCCAGTGTCAGCGGGAGCATGAAGATGCCGGCCCACAGCGGGGTGTCCTCGAAGTCGTAGCCGTGCAGCGGCAGCCAGATGCCCTGCAGCCAGATGATGAGCATGAACTGCAGGCCGCCGCGCGCGATCGAGGTCAGCAGGGCGGCCACGTTGCCTGCCGCGAACGCCCGGTTCCGGAACAGCGCCAGGTTGAACATGGGCTCGGCGACCCGCGTCTCGACGACACAGAAGGCCAGCAGCAGGGCGGCGCCACCGATCAGGCCGGTCAGCACCCAGGGGTTCCCCCAGCCGGTGGCGCTGTCGCCGTAGGGCTGGATCCCGTAGGTGATCCCGGCGAGCAGGATGCCGGCACCGGCCGCGAAGGTGAGGTTGCCGAGCCAGTCGATCCGGCCGGGGCGGCCCGCCGAGGTCTCGCGCAGGCTCAGGTACGACCAGATCGTGCCGGTGACGCTGACCGGGACGCTCACCCAGAACACGGCACGCCAGTCGACGACGGCGAGCAGCCCGCCGGCCAGGAGACCGAGGAACTGCCCGGCCAGCGCGGTGATCTGGTTGATGCCGAGGGCCATGCCGCGCTGCCGGGCCGGGAAGGCGTCGGTGAGGATGGCGGCAGAGTTGGCCGTGAGCATGGACCCGCCGAAGGCCTGCACGATCCGCCACAGGATCAGCCAGAGGGCACCGGCCCCCGCGCGGAACGGATCGAGCGACAGCGCCACCGAGGCACACGCGAAGATCAGGAAGCCCAGGTTGTAGATCTTCACCCGCCCGAACATGTCGCCGAGCCGCCCGAGGACGACGACCAGGACGGCGGAGACCAGCAGGTAGCCGAGGATCATCCAGAGCAGATAGCCGATGTTGCCCGGTGCCAGCGGGTCGAGGCCGATGCCGCGGAAGATCGCCGGCAGCGAGATGATCACGATCGACGCGTCCATCGTGGCGATCAGCACGCCGAGCGTGGTGTTCGACAGCGCGACCCACTTGTAGCCCGGTCCGGCCGGGGTGTCCTTGTGGCGGGCCGAGCGCAGGGCCGCGGACCACCCGCGCCCGCTCACAGCCGCTCCGCCAGCCGGCCGAGGAGCGGCAGGGCCGCCCCGAGCGTCGCGCGCTCCTGCTCGGAGAACGTGTCGAGAACGGCCGCGAGGCGCTGGACCGACTCGGAGCGCCGCTCGGCGAGCACCGCCCGCCCCTCCTCGGTGACGGCCACGATGCTCCGCCGCCCGTCCGCGGCGTCGGGGGTACGGCGGACCAGACCGCGCTGTTCGAGCTGGGTGAGGGTGCTCGCCATGGCCTGCGGTCGTACCCGCTCCGTCTCGGCGAGGGAGGTCGGGGAGTCGGGGCCCTCGGCCGCGAGCCGCGCGAGGACGGAGACGCCCGACAGGGAGACGTCCCCCACGGCGTGCGCCTGCCGCAGCCGCCGCGTCACCCGGCCCACCGCGAGCCGGAGGTCGGACGCGAGGCGGGTGGCATCGCTCAGGTCGCGTATACCGCCGCCACCGGCGGCCATGTCTGCCTTCACATGTACTAACACTAGGTTTATCAGTCTGAACTGCTCAACCATTCGTTAGTAAATACGATGACCGGCGGACTGGGTCGGCGGGCTGGTCAGCGGGCGATGCGGTGGTGCCGGCCGCGGTGCCGCAGGCGGAGCGTGGCGTAGACGAGGTCGGCGAGGAGTACGACGGCGCCGATGACCAGCAGGTAGAACAGGCCGTGGGCGGCGAATCCGACGATGCCCAGGACGACGGCCACAAGGATCAGGAGCAGGAACAGACTCATCGGCTCTCCCGGACGGCTCGGTGGGTCAGCGGCGGGCCAGGCGGCGCTCGCCGCCCGCGCCCGGGACGTAGTCGAGTTCGTAGTGCGCGAAGACCGCGGGTTCCCGAGCGGCCGGCAACTCGCCGTCGGTGTCGATCGACGGAGCCTTCTTGACCACGCCCTTGCGGTACGCGACCTTCAGGTAGGCCGGACCGACGGTCGCCTCGGCGAGGGGGACGAACACCAGGCGGCGGCGCGTGGGCAGCCCGACCGTCACGGTGACGAAGCGGGGCTTGTCGGTCGTGGTGTCCACGTAGACCGACTCCAGGACGCCGATCTTGTGCCCGGCGGCGTCGACCACGTCATGACCGCGCCACTCTCGGATGTCGGTTGCTTCGAACATCGGGCACCTCCGCCGAGCGGGTACCCGGTGCGGGCGCCGGCAGTCATGGAGCCACGCGGATGCCCACGACGCAGGTGTCGTCGTCCGTGTCGGACCGGCTGTGGGTCAGCAGGCGGTCCACCTGCTGGTCCAGGGCCGGCGGCACCGTGCGGGCAGCCTTCAGCAACTGCGCGAGGGACTCCTCCACGGACCGGTCACGGCGTTCGACCAGTCCGTCCGTGTACATCAGCAGGGTGTCGTCGACCGCGAGCTGCACCTCGTGCTCCTGGTACTCGGCCTCCGGTACGGCGCCCAGCAGCATGCCCCCGACCAGGGGCAGCGGCTCCGCCTCGCCCTCGCGCACCAGGACGGGCGGCAGATGTCCGGCCCGGGCCCAGCGCAGGGTGTGCCGGTCGGGGTCGTAGAGACCGCACACCGCGGTCGCGGTGACGGAGCCGGTCAGGTGGTGCGTCACCATGTTGAGCCAGGACAACAACTGCCCCGGCCCGGCGCCGGTCACCGCGAGCCCGCGCAGCGCGTTGCGCAGGACGACCATGCTGGTGGCCGCGTCGATACCGTGCCCGGCGACGTCCCCCACGCACAGCAGCACCAGCCGGGACGGCAGGACGACCGCGTCGTACCAGTCGCCGCCGACCAGATGCTGGGTCTCCGCGGGCCGGTAGCGTACGGCGAGGTCCAGTCCGGGAACCGCCAGCGGGGTCTGCTCGGGCGGCATGATGGCGTGCTGCAGCTGCAGGGTCAGCCGGTTGCGCTCGCTGGCCTGCTGCTCGGTGTGGGCGAGCTGGTCGCGGGTGGCGGCGAGGGCCACCTCGGTCCAGTGCTGGGCGGAGATGTCCTGGTAGGCGCCGCGTACGACGTACAGCTGGCCGTCGGAGTCGAGGACCGGTTCGGCCACCACCCGGATGTGCCGGGTGACCCCGTCCGGCCGCTGGAGGCGGAACGCGGTGGACGCCGCCCGGCGGTGGTGCAGCAGTGTGCGCAGGAACCGTCCGATGGCCACGGCGTCGTCCGGATGGGCGTGCGCGGGCAGGTCCTCCAGCGCCACCGGGACGCCGGAGGCGGGCCTGCCGTAGAGCTCGTACAGCTGCCCGTTCCAGGTGATCTCGGCGGTGAGCAGGTTCTCCTCGAAGCCGCCGATGCGGCCGAGGCGCTGGGCGTGCTGGAGCAGGCTGGCCAGCCGGGCCGTCTCGTCCTCGATGCGCCAGACGAGCAGCACGCTGCTCCCGTGCCGGCTGATGTTGATGTCGGCGACCGCTGCCAGCGGCACCTCGTCGACCAGGGCGGTCAGCCGCATGCGGTGGGCGCGGTAGGGCTCGCCGGTGGCGTGGACGCGCTCTATCCGTTCGAAGAGCTCGCTGTCACCGGCGGCCACCGGGTACGTCTCCAGCAGCAGGGCCCCGTTGACGACTCCCCGGGGGCGGCCGGCCGGGTCCAGGAAGCGGCTGTTCACGTGATGGATGCGGAAGTCGGCGAGTTCCCCGTCGGCGTCCAGCACCGGGACGAGCACGAGCGCGGGGTCGTGGAGCCCGTCGGCCAGGTCCATCAGTTCCGTCACGTCCGGCAGCACCCGCGGGCCCCCGGCCCCGTCCGGATGGTGCCCGCCGTAGGTCTCCAGGGTGTGCGCGCACAGCTCGGCCAGCGCCTCGATCTGCCGGACGACCGGCGGGGGAGGGGGGTCCAGCGGGGTGGGCCAGGCGATCTCCAGGACACCGTGGATCCGTCCGCCGGTCCCGGCGGGTACGGCGAACCGGCCGCCCTCCGGATGGTGGTGCTGGCCGATGGAGGGCATCCCCGTCTCGGCCAGGCTGCGGATCCAGTGGCCCGATCGCTCCGCGAGCCCCCGGCGGGCCACCGTCGTCACACCGGGCGGTACGTGCCGCCAGCGCCCGGCCTCTGCGGCGGGGAACCCCGCGGCGCCCGCCAGGGCGAGCGAGCCGTCGGTGCCCAGGGCCCAGATGGCCACCGCCTCGGCACCGAGGGGTGTCAGGGCGTGTTCCAGCAGGGAGTCGGCGACGGCCTGGGTGTCGTGGGCGGCCAGCGCGCCGCTCTCGGCGGCCCGCAGCCGGACGGCCGAGGAGTGGCCGTTTGCCGGCTCCGCGGGCCGGGCATCGGCCGCGGTGGCCGCCAGGAAGGCCGCGGTCACCTCCGAGACCCGGTCGCGGGCCGCCTGGTTGATGACGTCGACCGCGAACTCCAGCGGTGTCACCCCCGCCTGCCCGGCCAGCTCGGCCAGCTGCCGTGCGGCCTGCGCCGGACCGCAGCGCAGCCGTTCGACCAGGATGCCCTTCGCCAGCTCGATCAGGGCACGTCCGTCGGCCTCCGCCTGCGCCGCCCGCACCTCGCGGCGCAGGCGGTCCACGGTCGCCGTGAGCCTGCCGACGGGCGACGGCCTGCCGGGGCTGCCGGCGTCGGTCTCCGCAGGCGTGGGCCGGCCGCCCGCCGGGAGCTGCGGGCCCTGTGGATCGGGAGGTTGACGGAGGTCACTCACGGTCAGTCTGTTCCTCGGCTGGGACGCCTCGCGGCGTCACGCGGGTCGGCTGGGGGACGGTGCGGCCGTGGCGCCCGGTCACCCGGGCAGCCACCGCCGGACGCGGCCGATGAGGTCCCCCGTGTCGACGGGTTTGGTGATGTAGTCGTTGGCGCCCGAGGCGAGGCTCTTCTCCTGGTCGCCCGGCATGGCCTTCGCGGTGACGGTGATGATGGGCAGTTCCGCGTACTGCGGCATGGCACGGATCTCCGCGGTGGCGGCGTAGCCGTCCATCTCCGGCATCATCACGTCCATCAGCACCAGGCAGATGTCGGGGTGCGCGAGCAGCATCTCGATGCCCTTGCGTCCGTTGTCGGCGTGCAGGACCTGGAAGCCGTGCAGTTCCAGCACCCCGCTGAGGGCGAACAGGTTGCGGGCGTCGTCGTCGACCACCAGGATCGTCCGGCCCAGGAAGGCGTCGTCCACGACCTGCGCGGCCGGGTGGTGCGGCTCCTCGGCGCGCACCAGCGACAGCACGTCACCGGGCTGCTCGGCCGACAGGTGCAGCGTGATGCGCTCGCGCAGCTCGTCCAGGCTGGCCAGGAAGTCCAGCGGCCGGTCACCTGCGAGGGCCCGCAGTCCCTGCTCCTGGGCCAGGTCCACCCGGTGCCCGGTGTGCACCAGGACGGGCACGCTGGCCAGCGCCGAGTCACCGCGCATGGCCTCCAGGAAGCCCGCGCCCTCCTGGCCGGGCATGCCGAGTTCCAGGACGACGCAGTGGCAGGCCTGCGCCGCCAGGGTGCTCGCCGCCTCCTGCGCCCCGACCGCGGTGATGATGTCGATCGCCCCGTGCGGATCGTCGGGTCGCTGCGCGATGTCCGCCACGGCCCGCTCGGCGACCAGCGTGAGCAGCCCGCGCGGCCGTTCCTCGATCACCAGCAGCCGGCGCCTGCGCGGCTCGGCGGCCGACACGGGAGTGGGCAGCGCACGGGGCGTCGACAGCTCCCCGGCGCCGGTCTCGTCGTGCGGCTGTTCCACCGCCCGGCCCCCGGCCTCCAGGAGTTCCTCGAAGTCGGCACGGGCGACGGGCAGATACAGCGTGAACGTGCTGCCCTGACCGGGCGTGCTGTCGACCGTGACGGCACCGCCGAGCAGGTGCGCGATCTCCCGGGTGATGGACAGGCCGAGGCCGGTGCCGCCGTACTTGCGGCTGGTGGTGCCGTCGGCCTGCTGGAACGCTCCGAAGATCGTCTCCAGCTGCTGCTGGGGGATGCCGATGCCGGTGTCGACGACCCGGAAGGCCACCACCGGACCACCGCGGTGCACTCCCGGCGGCACCTCCGCGTCGGCGGCCGGTTCGATCCGCAGCCGCACACCGCCCTCCTCGGTGAACTTCACCGCGTTCGACAGCAGGTTGCGCAGGATCTGGCGCAGCCGGGAGTCGTCGGTGAGCAGGTCGGCAGGTGTTCCGGGGGCGGTGGCCACCGCGAAGTCCAGGCTCTTCTGGGACGTCATCGGCCGGAACGTCGCCTCGACGTACCCCAGCAGCTGGCGCAGCGGGACCCGCTCGGGAGCGACGTCCATCTTGCCGGCCTCCACCTTGGACAGGTCGAGGATGTCGTTGATCAGCTGGAGCAGATCCGAGCCCGCCGAGTGGATGATGCCCGCGTACTCGACCTGCTTGGGCGTCAGGTTGCGCGACGGGTTCTGCGCCAGCAACTGGGCGAGGATCAGCAGGCTGTTGAGCGGGGTGCGCAGCTCGTGGCTCATGTTGGCCAGGAACTCCGACTTGTACTTGGAGGCCAGCGCGAGCTGCTGCGCCCGGGTCTCCAGCTCCTGCCGGGCCTGTTCGATCTGGAGGTTCTTCGCCTCGATGTCGCGGTTCTGGTCGACCAGCAGGGACGCCTTCTCCTCCAGCTCCGCGTTGGAGCGCTGAAGTTCCTCCTGCTGCACCTGCAACTCCTCGGACCGCGACTGCAGTTCGGCGGTCAGGCGCTGCGACTCCTCCAGCAGTTCGTCGGTGCGGGCGTTGGCCACGATGGTGTTGAGGTTGACGCCGATGGTCGGCATGAGCTGCGCCAGGAAGTCCTGGTGGATCTGGGTGAAACGGGTCAGCGAGGCCAGTTCGATGACGCCCAGGACCTGCTCCTCGACCACGATGGGCAGCACCACGAGGGCGCGGGGCAGCGCCTGCCCGAGGCCGGAGGAGATGGTGACGTACCCCTCCGGAAGCTCGTCCACGGAGACGGGGCGCCGGTTGCGCGCCGCCTGCCCGACCAGGGAGCGGCCGACCGGGATCCGGGTCGGCCGCTCCGCGTCGTCCGGGGCTCCGTACGAGCCCACGAGCCGCAGCTCGGGCCCGCGCCCGGTGTCCTCCGCCAGGTAGAACGCGCCGTACTGGGCCGACACCAGAGGGGTCAGCTCGTCCATGATCAGCTCGGCCACGACGGGCAGGTCGCGGTGGCCCTGCATCAGGCCGGAGATGCGGGCGAGGTTGGTCTTGAGCCAGTCCTGTTCCTGGTTGGCCCGGGTGGTCTCGCGCAGGGACCCCACCATGGCGTTGATGTTGTCCTTGAGCTCCGCGACCTCGCCGGACGCCTCCACGGTGATCGAGCGGGTCAGGTCCCCCTCGGCGACGGCGCTGGCGACCTCCGCGATCGCGCGGACCTGCCGGGTGAGGTTCCCGGCCAGCTCGTTGACGTTCTCCGTCAGCCGTTTCCAGGTCCCCTCGACACCCTCCACCTCGGCCTGGCCGCCGAGCCTGCCCTCGCTGCCGACCTCGCGGGCGACACGGGTGACCTCGGCGGCGAACGAGGACAGCTGGTCGACCATCGTGTTGATGGTCGTCTTCAGCTCCAGGATCTCGCCCCGCGCGTCCACGTCGATCTTCTTCGACAGGTCGCCGCCCGCCACCGCGGTCGTCACCAGGGCGATGTTGCGCACCTGCCCGGTGAGGTTGTTGGCCATCGAGTTGACGTTGTCCGTCAGGTCCTTCCAGGTGCCGGCCACGTTCGGCACGTGCGCCTGCCCGCCGAGGCGGCCCTCGGTGCCCACCTCGCGCGCCACCCGGGTGACCTCGTCGGCGAACGCCGACAGCGTGTCGACCATGGTGTTGATGACGTCGGCCAGCGCGGCGACCTCGCCCTTGGCCTCCACGGTGATCTTCTGCGAGAGGTCGCCGCGGGCCA
The DNA here is from genome assembly GCF_055565975.1 of Streptomyces sp. NPDC028289. Taxonomy (NCBI): domain Bacteria; kingdom Bacillati; phylum Actinomycetota; class Actinomycetes; order Kitasatosporales; family Streptomycetaceae; genus Streptomyces; species Streptomyces sp. NPDC028289. The sequence goes on from NZ_JBVHTI010000008.1 coordinate 429,956, forward strand.
CCGCCGTGGCGACCTGGGCGATCGAGCGGACCTGCCCGGTCAGGTTGGACGCCATCACGTTGACGTTGTCCGTGAGGTCCTTCCAGGTCCCCGACACGCCCCGCGCGATCGCCTGCCCGCCGAGGTTGCCCTCGGTGCCGACCTCGCGGGCGACGCGGGTGACCTCGTCGGCGAAGGCGGAGAGCTGGTCGACCATGGTGTTGATGGTGTTCTTGAGTTCGAGGATCTCGCCGCGGGCGTCGACGGTGATCTTCTGGGAGAGGTCGCCCTGCGCGACCGCGGTGGCCACCTGGGCGACGTTGCGGACCTGTGCGGTGAGGTTGCCCGCCATGAAGTTCACGGAGTCCGTCAGGTCGCGCCAGGTCCCCTTGACGCCCTTCACGTCGGCCTGCCCGCCCAGGCGCCCTTCGGTGCCGACCTCGCGGGCGACGCGGGTGACCTCGTCGGCGAAGGCGGAGAGCTGGTCGACCATGGTGTTGATGGTGTTCTTGAGTTCGAGGATCTCGCCGCGGGCGTCGACGGTGATCTTCTGGGAGAGGTCGCCCTGCGCGACCGCGGTCGTCACCTGGGCGACGTTGCGGACCTGGGAGGTGAGGTTCCCGGCCATGAAATTGACCGAATCCGTGAGGTCGCGCCAGACCCCGCCGACCCCGGGCACCTGCGCCTGGCCGCCGAGCCGCCCTTCGCTGCCGACCTCGCGGGCGACGCGGGTGACTTCGTCGGCGAAGGCGGAGAGCTGGTCGACCATCGTGTTGACGGTCTCCTTCAGCTGCAGGATCTCGCCGCGCGCGGGTACGTCGATCTTCTGGGACAGGTCGCCCTTGGCCACCGCCGTCGCCACCTGGGCGATGTCGCGGACCTGGGTGGTGAGGTTGCCCGCCATGGCGTTGACCGACTCGGTCAGGTCCGCCCAGGTGCCGGAGACCCCGGGCACCTCGGCCTGACCGCCCAGGGTGCCCTCGGTGCCCACCTCGCGGGCGACCCGCGTCACCTCCGAGGTGAACAGGGACAGCTGGTCGACCATGCCGTTGAACACCGTGGCTATGTCGCCGAGCAGACCCGTGCCGTCGGACGGCAGGCGGGTACCGAAGTCTCCGTCCCGTACCGCCGTCAGCCCGGCGAGCAGCTGCCGTAGCTCCTGCTCGCCCGGGCCCCGCACCTGGGTGTCCATCGAAGTGCCGGCCATGCCCACCCTCGTTCCGCTTCGCAGGATCCCCACCCCGAGGACCCGGAACCAGGCCGGCGCCGGCAGCCCCGCCACCAGTGGTGACGCCGCGTTCGACGGCTCCGGCCGACGGGAAATCGATCGCAGACTAACTCAGTTGTCGTGCAGCAACAAAAGGCCGCCGAGAAAGCCGTGGCCCGGAAAAAAAGACGGGAAGCACCCGGCATGGCAAGGCCGTGCCGGGGAACCCGGCCCCGTTCCGCCGTCTGTGGATCCGGTGCCCACCGCAACAGCCGCGGACGCCGCTCACGGTGTCCCGGGCGTCACGCCGCGAGGGCCTCCGCGACGGTCGGGTGACAGGGGGCGACGGCGTCGAGGCCCACCAGTTGCACGGTGCGCAGCACCGGGCCGTGGGCGCCCGCCAGGCGCAGCCATCCCTGTGCGGCCCGGGTGGCGTGGTGGGCGGCGACGAGCGCGTTGACGCCGCTGGAATCCATGAAGGTGACCTCGCTGAGATCGACGACGACCCGGGGGCCGGTGGTGGGGTCGGCCGGGGGCATCGCCCGTGTCAGCGTGCCCACACTCTGGTAGTCGATCTCTCCGCGGACGCCGAGCACGGCGATGCCGTCGACGTCCGTGCGCACGACGGCCAACTGGCCGCGTCCCACTGCTTCCTGGTTGTCTGCCACTTCGGTCCTCTGTGCCCTCGGTACGGGTCGAGCCCCCTTCCTGTAGCCAACGTTGCCCAGGATCCCGGCGGTGATGCACCCGATGTCCCGGCCGACTTCCCAGGGCGCAGGAATACCGTCGGCAAGGCCGGGTAGACGCGCGCCCATGAACGGGGTATCGCATGTCAGTGGCAGGGAGGAGCCTGTCCCGCCCGAGGAGTGTTCCCGGATGCCGGATGCAGCACCTGCCGACGTCACCATCGCCCTGGACGGGACGGACGGCTGTATCGCCAGTGCGCGGCACCGGACGTCGGAGTTCCTGACCAGGGCGCAGTCCGAGCACGGACTGCCGGTCACCTCCCGCACGATGGACCTGGCACAGCTGGTGGTCAGCGAACTGGTCACCAACGCGCTGAAGTACGCGCCCGGACCGGTGCTGCTGCAGCTCCGCGTCGTCGACGGCCTGGTGGAGATCGAGATCTGGGACACCGATCCCGCGCTGCCGCTGGCCCGGGCCGCCGACGCCGGACGGGTGGGCCAGCACGGCCTGGAGATCGTGCTGGCGGTGGTGCAGGGCTTCGAGGCCCGCCGTGAGCCCGTGGGCAAGTGCGTCACCGCCCGGCTCGCGCTCTTCGACGACCCGCTGCTGGGATTCGGGCAGCCGGCTGGTGGCGGTGGCCGGACGGCCGGTCGGCCCGAGCCGCCGAAGGCGGAAGGCCGGGAATGAAGCGTGGCGAGCGGGGCAGGCGGGCCGCTGCACGATCCGTGCGAACTGTTGACAGGCAGGAGGCTTGCGATGCTGATGGCACACCCCGCCGTACTGACGGACCTGATCGAGCAGTACGAGACACTGCGCGCCCTGCATGCGGACGAGGGCGACGAGGCCGTACGCCGGCGGATGGCCGACATCGCCTACACGCTGTGTGTGGCGACCGGTACCAGTGACATCGACGCCGCCCTCGTGGTGGCCCGGTACCGCCTGCCCGGTGCCCGCGTCGAGGACGACTCCCTGCTCTCCGCCTGACCCCGGACGACCGAGGGCGCGTCCCGCGCGGCGACTCGTGCAGATGCTGTGGAGGACGAGAGGACGGAGGAGCGGCGGGGCGTGTCCGGCCGTCGGTCGGGTATCGCGAGGGAACAAAATTGGCACCTGCATGGACAGGCGATGTCTGAAAGCGATACCTCGTGACTGGTCTCAGTGGCTCCGGGGACAGCCGATCGAGCGGGCCGTCGGACGGCCTCATGGCGCTGGCCGTCTCGATGGCCGACGCCGTGGAAGGGCTTACGACCCTGTGGTCGGTCGCCGCGCAGGGCGCCCGTGTGCGTCTGTCGCCGCACCAGTTGCGCGCCCTGCGGATCACGGAGGGGGAACCGGGGCTCAACCTCACCGCGCTCGCCGTGCGGATGGACGTCGGGCTGCCCGCCGCCAGCCGGCTGTGCGACCGGCTGGAGGCGGCGGGTCTGCTGGAGCGGGAGCTGCATCCGCGCAACCGGCGAGCGGTGCGACTGCATGCGACGAGGCAGGGCCGGCAGGCGCTCGAGGAGGTGGCGTGCCGCAGATCGCGGAGGCTGGCCGTCGCACTCGGTGCCATGGAGCCGGCCGAGGCCGAGGCCCTCGGGCGAGGACTCCGGGGCTTTCTGGCCGCGCTGGACGGCAGGGAGGGCGACGAGGACGTGACCGACTTCTGACGTGCGCGGGGGCGTGTGCCGGGACGCGCACAAGGACCTGAGCGGGGACGTGCACGGGATCGCGGCGTCGGCCGAGGCGGACCGGGTGACGGCACTCCGCGACGTCGGCCCGCGGCGGATCCGGTGACGGCCCTCCGCGCCGGATTCCCACCTCCGGCCCCCACCTCCGGGCACCACCGCCGGCCGGAGCCGTCCCCGTGCCCGGCGGTCGGCAGCCGGCCGCCCGGTAGCGGGAACGCCGTCTCAGGTCACGACGGTCACGACGTCACGACGGCTTCCGCCCTCTCCAGTCCAGGCACACGACCAACGCGTCGTCGTCCGCCACGACGGCATCGCCGCGATGACCCGCCAGCTCGCGCAGCACGGCGCGCGGCACCTCGGCGGCGGGCAGCAGCCGAGTGGACTGGATGGCGCGGGCGAGCGCCCGCTCTCCGTACGTCTCGCCCTTGGGCGAGTGCACCGCGTGGACGCCGTCGCTGACGAAGATGAGCCGGTCTCCGGGCTCGACGGCGAAGTCCTGCGCCACGTAGTCCGTCTCCTCGAACATGCCCAGAGGCAGCTGGGCCTCGAAGGGCACGCGCTCGACCGCGCCGGCGCGCAGCCGCAGCAGCTGCGGGGAGCCGGCGTCCACCACGCCGGCCCGGCCGGTCGTCAGGTCGAAGTCCAGCATCAGGACGGACAGGTACCGGCGGCCCCGGTAGTGGGCGTAGACGGCCTGGTCGGCCAGGGCCGCCTGGTCCTCGATGGCGATTCCGGCGCGCCGCGCGTTGCGCAGGGCGTTGACGGCGAGGTTGGTCAGCAGGGCCGCCTCTATGCCCTCGCCCATGCCGTTCGTGACGTACAGCATCAGCCGGTCGGACGTGGCGGACCAGTCGAAGTTGTCCCCGAAGACGGCGTAGGCCGGTTCCAGCTGGCAGGCCAGGTCGTACTCGGGCCGGGAGCAGGAGCGGCCGGGCAGCAGGTGCCACTGCATCTCCGCGGCCAGGGTGAGCCGGTCCTTGCGCCGGGCCTGCAGGTACAGGTCCGTGTCGCGCTCGGCCACGACCACCTCGTGCGCCAGCGCGTCGGCGATCTCGGCGAGTTCCGGGACGCACTCGGACGCCGTCTCGCGGCTGCGCAGCGTCACGGACAGCACGCCGAGCCGGTCGCCGCGCACGCTCACCGGCAGATGGACCCGGGCCGGCCGGCCCCGGCCGTCCTCCCAATAGGGTGCTTGCGAGCCGAAGGCACGGCCGGCCGGGCTGCCGTGCACCGGGATCGGCTCCAGGTTGTGCGGCGCCACCGACACCGGCTGAAGCACCGTCAGGCTGTAGTCGGCCATGAACAGCTCGACGTCCGCCGCGCCGTATCGCTCGGTCAGCACGGCGCGGACCGCGTCCAGCAGTTCGTGGGGAGCCGCCGTGCGCAGAGCGCGTTCAGCGGTCTTGAATCTGTTCACGATGAGGGGTGCACCATTCTGTCTCCTGACAACGTGCGGGCCCGGCGGCGGCGCCGGTGCTCCGCGAAGAGCCGCGTCTGTCGTCCCGAGGTGTCCGTGGCCGGTGGCGGCTGCTAGTACGCTGAGAGGCGCCCCAGTGCCTGCGAGAGTGTGACCGTGACTGCCTTCCGCCGCCGCCCGGAGCCCGAAGAGGTCGCACATGTGACCACGCGGGCCGTCGAGCTGCTGGAGGTTGTCTGGGGGCGGGCCTCGACCGCGCCCACCTCAGCCTCCCAGCTGCGCGTGCTGCACATCCTCGAGCACCATGACGGCATCAATCTGCGCACCCTCGCCGAGTTCCTCGCTTCCACTCCGCCGTCGACGAGCCGGCTCTGTGACCGGCTGCAGGCCGCGGGGTTCGTCGAGCGCATGGTGAGCCCGGAGGACCGGCGCGAGGTACGGCTCCATCTCAGCGCCCGGGGGCGCTTCTTCCTCGCCGATCTGCGCGCCCGCCGGGAGAGCGAGTTGCAGAAGGTGCTGGCCGACATGCCCGCGGCCAAGCGTGTTGCCCTCCTGGAGGGCCTGGAGGCGTTCTGCGCCACCGCGGCCTCGCAGATACACGACGAGGCTCCGGACTCCGACAGCCGGACCGCCTGAAGAACCTTCACGGCACCGGTGCCACCACCGCTTCACGACGATGGCGGGCGGTGCCCGGAGCGGTCTCCGTCCACCGGATCATTCCAGGTCCTTCCCCGTGTACGTCCGACGCGGCTACTCTGTTGCCTCATGGCTATTGTTGTCAAACGGCAACTGTTCTTGGAATTCGCCTCACACCTTTCGGCCACCTCCCGTCGGCACGATCCTGAGCGACCGTGCGGTACGTCCCGAACGCCGGAGACTCGCGAGTGATCGAAAGCACGACCCGGCACGTGACTCGGGTGCGGGGTGCTCACGACGGCCGTCCTGACGGCCGTCCTTCCGCGGCGCCCGCGTCGGCCCCGCACGCACCGCCTCCGCGCGGTCGTGCTCGCCCGTCGGCGAGCCCGGCAGCCATCCGTGTACCCGCCGAGAGGGAACGCATGACGATCGTCGCCCCGTCCGTGGCGACTCCCGGGGGAAGCGGCCCGGCCGCCCGGTCCGGCCCCACCCGTCCCCCTGGGACCGGCGACGTGAGGATGGCGCCATGCACCCGGCTCCCGATCTGAGTGTGCTCATCGACCGCCGTGAGCAGGTCTTCGTGCTCACCGTGCGGGGCGAGGTCGACCACGACGACGCCGGTGACTTCGAGCGGGCCTGGGAGACGGCCGACCGGGCGGCGATGCCCGTCACCGCGGTGGACCTCACCGCGGTCACCTTCGCCGACAGCATGCTGCTCAACGCGCTGATCCGGGCCCGCCACCGCCACCAGGCCGACGGCAGGACCCTGGTGCTGGTCGGTCCCCTGCGGTCCGCCGTCAGCCGGCTCCTGGAGATCAGCGGCACCACGGAGCTGTTCACCGTCACGGACGCCCGCCCCGGCGGAGGCGGCGCGGATCCGGGCGGAGGCGGCGCGGACCCGTCATGAACGTCCACACCGGCACGGTTCGGCGCCCATGCCTGAGGCCGGCCATGGCACGACCGGCCTCCGGTGCCGACGCGCACCCGGAGCGATGCTGACGGTTCCGGTCCGTGACGACAGGGCTCGGTTGGCGTTCCCCCGCATCGGTGGCTGTCGCAGCCGCCGACCGGAACCGTGAGGTCCGGCTTCGGCTGCCGCCCTCACGGGCTGTTCAGTCCGCGCAGGGGGGGGCGGCCGGGGGAAGCCATGGGGAGGTGAGGGATCCGCCGGCTGTGCCTCGGTCAGGGGAAGGCGTGCTCGCAGAGTGGTACCTGCCCCCTCGGGGCTGTGGAGGCCCAACGTCCCGCCGAGGGCCCTTACCCGGTCGGTGAGGCCGACCAGCCCCGAGCCACTCCCCATTGCGGCGCCTCCGACGCCGTCGTCGTGAACGGACAGGCACAGGACGCCGGGGCCGGTCCTCGCGCAGACGTGGACGCAGGATGCGTGGGCATGCTTCGCGGTGTTGGTCAGCGCCTCGGAGACGACGTAGTAGGCCGCCACCTCGATGGGCTCGGGCAGCCTTCGTGGCACATCCACGTCGAGTTCCACCGGAACCGGTGAGCGACGGGCCAGAGCCCTGAGCGCGGGGGCCAGACCTCCCCGGGTGAGGACTGCCGGATGAATGCCACGGGAGAGCTCGTGCAGGTCGTCCAGTACCCCTTTCAGGGACTCGGCGGCCCGGGAGATCCCGGCCCTCAGTTCCCGTTGGCCCGCAGGGACCGTGTTCTCGGCCACTTGCAACTCCAGCAGAAGGGCCACCAACCGCTGCTGGGTGCCGTCGTGCAGATCTCGTTCGATGCTGCGCCGTGCCTGGTCGGTGGCCGCGAGAATCCTGGATCGAGACGTGGACAGTTCCGCATGGCCCTGCTCCAGCGAGTCGGCCATGCGATTGAAGCTGCGCTCCAGGAGCCCGATCTCGCCCGCGACTACGAAACCGGCCCAGCCCATTGGGAGACGATGATCCGCTGGGCGATGATCGGCATCATGGCCCGTCGCCTGACTCGGGTTGGGCCGGCATCTCGACCAGGTCCTCGGCCGTTGTCCCGCGCCTCCGCCTGACGTGACCAGTCGCGACCTCTGACGCCCATCTCAGTCCAGTTCGTCCTCGATGAGTGCGGTCAGCATCGCGTCCAAGGCGCTGTCGCTGAGTTCTGGGACGGCCCAGCCCTCGCTACGCGCGTGCTCGACGAACCCGGGATTGAGTGCCACGTGGTAGTGCTCCACGTAGTGGGCAAGGTCGGAGTACCACAGCCACTTTCCGTCGGTCAGCAGGTGCAGTCCCCCGATTACAGCGCCGGTGGAACTGAGTACGTCGGGGACGGCGCTGGGCGTGCAGAACAAAGCCGAGCCACTGCGCAAGTACTGGACAAGGTCGCGCTCATGCTCTGGCCCTACGGTACGCACAGCCGCCCGAAGCGACGGCCCGTCCGGTCGGCCGTACTCCAGCTCCCGGAAGTCGCCGACGAAGGGGAACTTGTCGAGGTCCACCCACCGAGCCTAGAACACCCCCTGGATGGGCACGGAACGAGATCTCAAACGCGGTCTCAGATCATTGTGTATTGCGCCCTGGGGAAGTCCCGAACATTCGTCGGTAGTCCCGGTGGAACTGGGACGGGCTTTCGTAGTCGACGCGGTGAGCGATCGCCGTGACGCTCCCCGTGCGGGCCCACAGAAGTGTACGAGCGGTTTGCAGACGTATCGTCTTCTGAAACTGAATCGGTGTGGCCGACGTCGCTGCGCGGAAGTGCCGGTGGAACGAGGATGTACTCATGCCTGACAGGCGTGCGAGGTCGGTGACGTTGAGCGGTTCGTGATAATGCCGGCGGATCCAGTCGATGGCCCGGGCGATGTGCGCGATGCTGCTGTTGGCCAGGCCGATCTGCCGTATGACGCCGCCTTGGTTTCCGCTGATCAGCCGCCAGAGGATCTCGCGTTGGTATGCCGGGCCGAGAACTCGCAGGTCGTCGGGGCAGCGGGCGGCCCGCAGCAGTCGTACGACGGGCTCGAGCAGCTTTGGCGTGGCCTCCGTGACGAAGAATTCCCTTTCGGCGGGGGGCGTGCCCGCCTCGTCCGTCTCGACCAGCAACGACGCGATGGCCTGCGGCCGGAGGTCCATGATGAAGACCGTGAGCGGTTCGTCACGGTCCGCCTGGATGACCTGGCTCGTCGACGGCAGGTCGAGCGAGGCGATCAGGTGCTTCCCGGCACCGTACTCGTACGGTTCGCCGTTGAACACCGTGCGCATGGTGCCCCGAGCCACGATCGCCAGGGTGGGTCCGGGCACGGGGCAACGACCGGCGGAGTCGGCTCGTTCACGACCGCAACGGCCACGCCGTCGGCAACCGTGGCTCTGCGGCCGCCGTCCCCCACGTGTTCAACGATCAGCCTGTGCAGCTCCTGTAGAAGCTCCATCCTCAACCTCCGAACAGGACGAGGTTCGGCAGAGGGTTAGGCGCCCAGGCGTGCCGAGGAGATGTGGTGGTCGCTCGGGGCTTGTTCCGGTGTCGGAAGTTCTTCTTCCGCCCAGATGGTCTTGCCGAGGGAATGGTGGCGTGTGCCCCAGCGCCTGGTGAGCTGAGCGACGATGAACAGCCCCCGGCCGCTCTCGTCGAAGGTGCGGGCTCGCCGCAGATACGGGGAGGTGCTGCTGCCGTCGGAGACCTCGCAGGTCAATCCGGCGCCGTGTCGGATCAGGCGCAGTCGGACAGGAGGGCGACCATGGCGGATCGCGTTGGTGACGAGCTCGCTGGCGATGAGCTCCATGGTGGGTGCGGCCTCTTCAAGTCCCCACGCGGCGAGCTTCCCTGAGATGTGCTTACGAGCTTGCGAGACGGCCGCGAGATCGGCTGAGAGCTCCCAGGCACCGACATTGCTGCCGTCGAAGGCATGTGTGCGGGCCGCGAGGACGTCGGCGTGGACATAACGCCCACTGGATACGAGGGCGTCGAGGGTCCGGCGGCAGAGGGCGTCCAGGCCGCGCTGAGATCCGGCAACCGCCTCGGACGACGCGGTCCCACCGGGCCGGGCTGCCAGTTCGGGTGTCCCGGGGGTGTGCGCGTACAGCAGGAGCACACTGCCTTCGGGGAGCGCGACCTCGGTGGCCTCCGCGGGCGGTTGGGCAAGTCCGAGCGGCAGGCCGACAGGAAGCTCCACGGTGGTGGCCAGGCCGTCGGGCCTGATCACGGTCGGCGCGGGATACCCGGCGCTGGCGAGGGTGCAGCGCGCGGAGACGGGGTCGTAGACGGCATACAGGCAATGGGCGGTGGTCCCGGCCGCGCTCTCGTCGTGCTGGGGCCGCAGCCGGGTAAGTACGTTCTCCAGGTGGGTGAGGAGTTCATCCGGTTGCAGGTCGATGTCGGCCAGTGTGCGTACCGCGGCGCGGAGTTCGGCGGTGATCCCGGGCGAGTAGCTCCCGTGGTCGGTGACGGATCCTGCGACCAGCGCGACCCGGGCGCCCGGCAGTGGTATGACGTCGAGCCAGTGGGCTCTGGGCACGGCTGTGTTCTTGCCGGCCACGCCAGAACCGGCAAGCTCCACCGCCGCGGGCTGCGGCAGCGGGGGCGGTTGCCCGTCCGTCACCGAGAACGGAAGCGCGTCGCCGGGTGCGCCGTCTGCGGTGTGCCTCGCCTCTGAGGTGACTGCCGGACCTTCGACGCTCAGCACCGGCTGTTCCGCCCGGGTGCAGTGCCGGCGTTGCAGACGCAGGCGGGTCCGGCAGATCACAAGGCTCAGGCCGAAGGACAGCACCGCGGCGGAGATCACGACTGCACGGCCTCCTTCGGAGACCCCGTGGATCGCCAAGCCGTAGACGGCCGCACTGGCCACCAGGGTCGCGCCCCCGATGAAGAGGGTCCGGCGAACGGGGAGCAGGGCGGCGGCCACGAGGGGGACCAGCACCGAGTAGTCGGACCAGCGGACCAAGCCGCCGGTGGAGACGCCCAATTGGACCGCGCATATGGCGCTCAGGTAGATGACGAGCAGCGAGCTCGGCTGGCACAGTAGACGTCGTACAGCAGCCATCCTTGTCTCTGTCCCTTCATGGTCGGCCTCTGGTGCAAGGCACAGGGCCCCGTTGTCCGCGACGGACGACCCGCGGATGTGGATGCCTCTGACGCGGCTCATGCGGCGGCCTCCCGGGAATCGGACGCGTGGGCAGGGCGCTGGACGGCCACCATGGCGAGGTCGTCGTCCAGGTGTTGACCCGCATAGCTGTTGAGGTCATGGCTGATGTGTTGCAGCAGGCTGTGCGGGCAACACCAGGTCCACGTGGCAGCACGCTCGAGGACGGGGTAGAACGTCCCGGTGGCGTCGCGGGCCTCGGCGAGTCCGTCGGTGTAGAGCAACAAGGTGTCCCCTGGAGAGAACGCGAACGTGTCGAAGGGGAATGCCTCAGCCGTGCTTCCGGCCAGTCCGAGTGGCGGAGCAGGCCGGTCCACACACAGGCGGGTCACCCCGCCGCGTTGCCCGCGCAGCGGCGGAGGGTGTCCGCAACTCACGACCCTGACGGTCTCTTCTGCGTCGGGAAGTTCGACCAGCAGAGCGGTGATGAAGCGTTCCGCGCTGTTGGGGTCCCTCTCGCTCATCTCGGCCAGGTGCCTGCGGACGCTGCGTTCCAGGGAGGCCGCCAGCTGCGGGAGTGTCTCGTGTTCATGGGCTGCCTCGCGGAAGGCACCGAGCAGGGCGGAGGCGTCCTCGACGGCCGGCAAACCCTTGCCGCGGACGTCGCCTATGAGAAAACGGGTCGTGTGGCCGGAGCGGACGGCGGCGTACAGGTCGCCGCCCACCAGGGCGTGCGCGGTGGCCGCCCGGTACATGGACGCGATGCGCAGAGAACCCAATGTGTGCGGGATCGGACGCAACAGAACCCGCTGGGCCGCCTCGGACACAGCGCGCACCTGGGTGAGTTCTCTCAGATCGCGGTCGTGCAGCGCGCGAGCGGCGACGGCAGAGCCCGAGACCGCCAGCAGAGCGCCGATGTGTATGGGCAGCAACGGCGAATGCAGCAGGCCGTCGTGCCAGTCGACGAGGACCACTGCCGCACTGGCGGTGAGTGCCATGGCGACCGTGAATCGCACCCGTGCGACCGCCGCGGTGCAGGTGGGGGCCGCCACGAGCAGCGGTGAGAGATGAATGGCCAGGGGGGCGAAGGACGCCGAGAGGGTGATGGCAGCGATCAGCAGGAGAGGAAGCACCAGATGCGCTCGTGTGCGTCCTCGGGGCAGGAGGCTGTCAGGGCCAGGCGCTGAGACATCGCGAGCAAAGAATTTCATGGGTGATCCTGCGAGGGTCGATCTCGTGAGCGCCTGGGATTCGGCGTGCCGGCCGTCCGGGAAGGTCGTTCACCTTCTGTGCGTGGTCATGCGGTGCGCCACGGCGGAAACCGTCCCTGTCCTTACTTTCTGTTTGACGCATTCTTACCGTATGGCGGTAATTCATTTCCGCTATGCGGATTCCAATGTGCGCCGAGCGCAGGACCGGGTCAAGCGGGGACGCCGCGCACAGGCATTACGGAATTCGAACGTCGGCTGCCTCGCCGCCTCCCGGAGCCTCGCAACTGTGCCGACATTCCGTGACGCGCGTACGACTGCTGGCCGTGTGAGTCCTGAAACACCCGGGGGCAGCTGACCGGACATGCGAAATGATGTAGCTTCCGAACACCGCCCTTGACCTGCAAAAAGCAGGCAGGGAGCAGACAAACCGGGAGTATCTCCGTGTTTCGTACCATGTTCAAGTCCAAGATCCACCGCGCCACCGTCACCCAGGCCGACCTGCACTACGTGGGATCCGTGACCATCGACGCCGACCTCCTCGACGCCGCCGACCTGCTGCCCGGCGAGCTGGTCCACATCGTCGACATCACCAACGGCGCCCGGCTGGAGACGTACGTCATCGAGGGCGAGCGGGGCTCCGGGGTCGTCGGGATCAACGGGGCGGCCGCCCACCTCGTCCACCCCGGAGACCTGGTGATCATCATCAGCTACGCTCAGGTCACCGACGCCGAGGCGCGTACGCTTCGGCCGCGGGTCGTGCACGTCGACCACGACAACCGGGTCGTGGCCCTCGGAGCCGACCCGTCCGAGCCGGTACCCGGCTCGGACCAGGAGCGCAGCCCGCAGGCCGTGTCGGCCTGACCGGAGGACCAGGAGGGCGACATGAGCGACATCGAGATCCGCGACGACCGGGCGGCCGGCCGTCTGGAGGCGGTCGCCGGCGACGAAGTCGTCGGCCACATCGAGTACTTCGTCCTGGAGTCGCCCTCCCGGGCCCTCGTGCCCGTGCACACCATCGTGGAGCCGGAGCACGAGGGGAAGGGCATCGCGGGCTCTCTCGCCCGCGAACTGTACGCGATCTCCGAGCAGGAGAAGACCCCGGTGGCCCCGCTCTGCCCGTACGTCGTCAGGTGGGCCGAGCGCCACCCCGACGTGGCGCCGGCACCGGACCCCGAACTGCTGCGCGCCGCGAAGGAATGGCTGGTCGCCCACCCCGGCCGCTTCTGACGGCCCGCGCATGCTCGCCCTCCTGCACACCTCACCCCTCCACGTCCCCGTTTTCGACGCCCTGCGCGACGAGCACCACCCGGGCCTGGAGCTACGTCACTCCGTGGCCCCGGACCTCCTGGCCCGAGCCCGCCGGGAGGGCCCCGAAGCGGTGGCCGGGGACGTCGCCGCGGCCCTCCACCAGGTGGCGAGCTCCCCTGCACGGGCCGTGCTCTGCACCTGCTCGACGATCGGCGAGGTGGCGGAGCGGGCCGCCGCCGAGGTCGGCGTACCGGTCGTCCGCGGCGACCGTCCGATGGCGGCCGAGGCAGTGGCGGCGGGCCCCCGCATCGCCGTCCTGGCGACGGTCGAGAGCACCCTGCCGCCCACCCTGGCCCTGCTCGACGACGAGGCGCGCCGCGCGGACCGCCCGATCCGGGCCCGCGCCCAGGTCGTACCGGACGCCTGGACCCGCTTCGAGGCCGGTGACATCGAGGGATGCGCCCGCCTGGTGGCCGCCGCGGCGGACGCCGTGACCGACGCCGACGTGATCGTCCTGGCCCAGGCATCCATGACCTCGGCCGCGAAATTCACGACCACGGCGGTCCCGATGCTGTCCAGCCCCCGTCCGGGCCTCGCGGCGGCTGCGAGGAGTGCGCGAGCGTCGGTCGGGTAGGTGGCGCAGTAGACCCCCAGAGGTGACATCGAGCCACTGGCCGGAGGACACCATGACGAATCCACACCCAGCCCCCGCCCCAGACCCCCACCCTCCGGACCCCTACCCCAGCCCGGTCCCCACCCCCCAGCCACCCCCGGCCCCGGAACCAACCCCACCACCCCAGCCCCCCACCCCGACTCCGACCCCCCCACCCCCCGACCCGTCCCCCATCCCCCCGGGCCCAGAACCCACCCCCACCCCAGAACCGGGCCCGCCCCTGACCTGAGCACCCCCGAAGACCCCGAGCAGCAGCCCCAACCCACCGGCACCTCAAGGCGCGCGGGAAAGCACGCGAAATCCCACGACGTACCGGCACCCGAAGGTCGAGCTCGCCTGGATCCCCCGGGGGCGCGGGAAAGCACGCGAAATCCCACGACGTACCGGCACCCGAAGGTCGAGCTCGCCCCGTTCCCGGGGGCGCGGGGAACTGCGCGAAAACCCACGACGCGCCCGCACTCGACCGCCGGCTCCAGCCCGGCTCAGGGGCGCGGGGAACTGCGCGAACCCGCAGCCCACCCGCACCCCGCAAACGCGGCCGACGCTACGCCGTGACCTCCGAGCGGTCCCCGCCCCACAGCGTGTGGAACGACCCCTCCCGGTCCACCCTCCGGTACGTGTGCGCCCCGAAGAAGTCCCGCTGCCCCTGCGTGAGCGCCGCAGGCAACCGCTCCGCCCGCAGCGCGTCGTAGTACGCCAGCGCCGCCGAGAAGCCGGGCACGGCGACGCCCTCCCGCGTCGCGGCGATGATCACCTCACGCCAGTCGTCCTGCGCCTGCGCGATCTCCCGCGCGAACGTCTCGTCCGACAGCAGGCTCGGCAGGTCCGCCCGCGCGTCGTACGCCGCCCGGATCCGGTCCAGGAACGCCGCCCGGATGATGCAGCCGCCCCGCCAGATCGAGGACACCGCCCCGAGGTCGATGTCCCAGTCGTACTCGTCGCTGCCCGCCTGGATCTCGTGGAAGCCCTGCGTGTACGACACGATCTTCGACGCGTACAGCGCCTGCTCCACCCGGTCCGCGAACGCCGCCGCCTCCGCCTCGGACAGCGCCCTCGGCTTCGGACCGGCCAGACCCCGGGACGCGGCCCGCAGGTCGGCGTGACCGGACAGCGAGCGCGCGAACACCGCCTCGGCGATCCCCGACACCGGCACGCCCAGGTCGAGTGCGATCTGGACCGTCCAGCGGCCGGTACCCTTCTGCTCCGCCTGGTCCACCACCACGTCCACGAACGGCTTGTCGGTCGCGGCGTCCACGTGCGCCAGCACCTCCGCCGTGATCTCGATCAGGTACGAGTCGAGCCGGCCCGTGTTCCACGTGCGGAAGATGTCCGCGATCTGCGCGGGGGAGTACCCGGCGACATCGCGCAGCAACTGGTACGCCTCGCCGATCAGCTGCATGTCGGCGTACTCGATGCCGTTGTGGACCATCTTCACGAAGTGCCCGGCGCCGTCGGGGCCGATGTGTGTCACGCAGGGCGCGCCGTCGGCCGCCTTCGCCGAGATCTTCTCCAGCATCGGGCCCAGCGAGTCGTACGACTCCCTCGGACCGCCCGGCATGATGCTCGGGCCGTGCAGCGCGCCCTCCTCACCGCCGGACACGCCCATGCCCACGAAGTGGATGCCCTGCTCGCGCAGCGCCTTCTCGCGGCGCCGGGTGTCCGCGAAGTGCGCGTTGCCGCCGTCGATGATCATGTCGCCGGGCTCGAGGAGCGGTGCGAACTCCTCGATCACCGCGTCCGTCGGACCGCCCGCCTTGACCATGATGACCAGCCGGCGCGGCCGCTCCAGCGCCGCCACGAACTCCTTGGCGGTCTCGGCCGCGATGAAGTCGCCCTCGTCCCCGAAGTTCTCCACCAGCTCGTGTGTCTTCGACACCGTGCGGTTGTGCAACGCCACCGTGTAGCCGTTGCGCGCGAAGTTCCGGGCGAGGTTGCGGCCCATGACCGCGAGACCCGTGACGCCGATCTGCGCCGAAGTGCTCATACCGCCTGCTCCTCAAGAATCAAGTCGATCCCGTAGAACGTGCAAGGGATGCTGCCGCTCATGCCCGCCAGTATTGCCCAAAGGCCATCCTGACCCGCCGTTCGACCGGCCGCACTTGCAGATACGGACCACACGGCCCCGACGGCTCAGTAACCTCGTGAGACGCCTTCCGGCAGTCCCGCCGGACCCTTACGGCTGATGGCCCGTCAACGCCTTTTCCCGTCACACCCGTTCGGGCGGGACGGCCGAGTCCTCGGGGACAGGAGGCGGCTGATTGCCGTCTTGTCATGGCCTGTTCGGGACGCTTACTTTTGGCCTTCCTGACGCGCGTGGCGAGGGGGGCTCCAGACATGGCCGATCACGGACGGCACCGCCGGTACCAGCCGAACAGGATCAACCGCGCCTCGCTCACCGTCACGGCGGGCGGCGCCGGCCTCGCGCTCCCGCTCGCCGCCGCCGGCAGCGCCGACGCGGCCTCGGTGTCCACCTGGGACCGGGTCGCCGCCTGTGAGTCCAGCGGCGACTGGGGCATCGACACCGGCAACGGCTTCTACGGCGGGCTCCAGTTCACCCAGTCCACCTGGGAGGCCTACGGGGGCACGAGGTACGCGCCGCGCGCCGACCTCGCCACCAAGGACCAGCAGATAGCGGTGGCGGAGAGGGTCCTCGACGGCCAGGGGCCGGGCGCCTGGCCGGTCTGCTCGGTGCGGGCCGGGCTCGCCCGCGGCGGCGACACCCCCGACGTGCACACCGAGAGCGCCGCCACCCACCCCGCGGCGCACCACGCCGAGAAGACTTCGGCCAAGAGCGCCGCGAAGAGCTCCGTACGGGACGTACAGCCGCAGACCACGCCGCAGTCCCGGGCCGGCAAGGCCGAGATGTACACCGTGGTGCACGGCGACACGCTCTCCGGGATCGCCGAGGAGCACGAGGTGGCCGGGGGCTGGCACCGGCTGTACGCGGCCAACCGCGCGACGGTCGGCTCCGACCCCGACCTGATCCTGCCGGGACAGCGGCTGAGCCTGACGGGCCAGGCGGCCAAGACCGAAGCGGCGGCGAAGCAGACCGCCTCCAAGGCCACGGCCAAGGTCCACCCGAAGGCCGACGCCAAGAACAAGACCAAGTCCAAGGCCGAGAAGACGAAGGCCGCCACCCACACCGGCCACACCCTCGTCGCACCCGTCGACGCCCCTGTCGGCACCGCCTACCACGTGTCCGGCTCGCACTGGTCGAAGGGCTACCACACCGGCGTCGACTTCCTCGCGCCCACCGGCACCTCCGTGAAGGCGGTCGAGGCCGGGCAGGTCGTCACGGCGGGCTGGGGCGGCTCCTACGGCTACCAGGTGGTGATCCGGCACGCCGACGGCCGCTACACGCAGTACGGCCATCTCTCGGCGATCTCCGTGCGGGCCGGGCAGAGCGTGTCCACGGGCCAGCGGATCGGCCGCTCGGGCTCCACCGGAAACGCCACGGGCCCGCATCTGCACTTCGAGGTGCGGACGGGGCCCGGATTCGGCACGGACATCGACCCGGTCGCCTATCTCCGGGCCGGCGGCGTCAGGATCTGATCCGCGTACGGCGCCGGGCCAGGAGCGGACCGTGCACGTAGTCGGCGGCGGGCAGCAGCACATCGGCCACGTCCGGGACCACGTCCGGCCCCGCGGACCCCGACCGCTGCTGCGGCATCTCGACCAGTGAGCCGGCCACCTTCGCCGGCTCCGCCTGCGCGGCACCGCCGCGCTCCGCGAGGGCCTGCGCCAGGCCCGCCTCGGCCAGTTCCACCAGCGCCTCGACCAGCGGCTCGGGTGACGCCTCGGCCACGGCGGGCTCCGGCACCGGCCGGGCGGGATGCGGGGTGCGCTCGATACGCTCGGTCGTCAGCAGGATCAGGCCGCCCGCGGCCACCACACCGCAGCCCAGCGCCAGCAGGGTGCCCGTCGCGCCGTAGCGGAACGTCTCGCCGAACATCGTGATGCCGACCGCGGCGGCCAGCACCGGGTTGACCACGGTCAGCGTGGCCAGGGGTGCGGCGAGGCCGCCGCCCCGGTAGGCGGCCTGGGAGATCAGGACGCCCGCGACGGCGTAGGCGCCGATCACGGACAGCCAGAGCAGGTCGGCCGTGGCGATGCCGCCGTCCCAGTCGATCGCCACGACCTTGGTGAAGACCGAGGACATGCCGAAGGCTATGCCGGACGCGGTGGCGAGCAGCACGCTGCGCACCGCCGGGTGCCGGTGCGCGGCCCGGCCCGCGATCATCAGCGCGACGACCGCCGTGCCGGTGACCAGCGCGACGCCGATCCGCCCGGCGGAGTCCAGGGTGTGCGAGTCGGAGGAGCCGACCAGGGAGAGCAGACCGGCCAGACCGACGGTCGCCATGATCGCGCCCCGCCAGGCGGTCGCCCCGGCCCTGCGGCCGACGAAGAGGGCCGCCATGGGCAGCGCGAACACGATGGTGAGCGCGCCCAGCGGCTGGACCAGGCTCAACGGGCCGTAGGCCAGTGCCACGACGTGCAGCAGGCCACCGAGGCCGTTCAGCGCCATCGCCCCCCACCAGCTCGGGCGGCGCAGCGGCGCGTACTGCTCGTCGGGGGAGGAGACCGCTACCTGTTCCTGCACGATCGCTCCGCCGGCGTAGGCGACGGCGGAGACGAAGGAAAGCACCACGGACAACGCGAGGGCGCTCATGCTCGGCTCCTCTGCGTCAGGCGTGGCCGGTTGGCCCCGCGCGGTGATCGGTCGGCTTCCATGAGCAACACTCTGCCCGTCCGCGTGCTTCCCGTCGTCGTACCTGAGCACCTAATGGGTCCTACTACCGATGGAGTACGGCGGGATCCTGATCATCCCCAGGGTGGGGGCCGCCGGGTGGAGACGGTGTGCGCCCGGGATTTCGTGAGGCCTGGTACTACTGCTCCTCGTGGACCTGTTCGAGGACCTGGACCCCCATCTCGCCGCGCTCCGCCCGCTCGGCGGCTTCTTCGTCCTGCGCACGGTCCGACCTGCGGTAGGAGAGCCCGACCCGGCGTGGATCGGCCAATCCACGACCTTGGCAAAGGCCTATGAAAAACTCACATCGGATGTTTACCGGAATGCGCTGACTTTCCGTGTCGACGCTGTTTCGAGGCGTCTGCGTACCGGCGAGCCCCGGGTCGCCGCCTCCATCGCCCACCAGGGGCTGGCCGCCCGGCTCTGGTCCGTCGCCCTCGGCTGCGCCGTCCGCTACGGCCGCCTCCCCGACCTCGGCCCCGGCCTGCTCCACTGGGACCCCGGCGCCACCGCCCCCGACGACCTCTGGCTCGCCGAGGTACGCGCACTGCCCGCCGGCACCGGCCCGGCCGCGCCCGCCGACCCCGTAGTGCCCGCCGACCCCGCAGTACTCGCCGACGCGGTCGTGCGAGTCGTCGTGCACGGCCACCTCGAACCCCTGGGGGCAGCCCTGCGGGACCGCTACGGTCTCGCCGCCGGCCTGCTGTGGGGCAACGCCGGCTCCGCGCTGGCCGGTGCCGCACGGGAGCTGGACCGCTGGGCGCGTGCGAACAGATGTGCTGACGTGGCCGCACGGACCCGCGCCCTCGCCGACGCCCTCTTCGCGCACCCCCTGCTGAGCGCCACCGGCACCCGCACCGGCCTGGCCTTCCGGCGCCGCAGCTGTTGTCTCTACTACCGGGTACCGGGCGGCGGGGTCTGCGGTGACTGTTGTTTCACACAACCACCGCGCTCTTCCCCGCGCGCCGCATCTGGGTGACCATGGAACAACCGGCCGTGGAGAGCGAGGGGTTGCGGGTGCGAGTCGGACTGCTGACCCGGGAGTACCCCCCGGACGTCTACGGCGGCGCGGGTGTGCACGTGGAGTTCCTCGCCAGGGAGTTGCGCCCCCTGGTCGACCTGGAGGTGCACTGCTGGGGCGAGGGCCGCGGGGTCGGCGTCGTCCGGCACCGCCCCTGGACCGCCCTGGACACCGCCAACGACGCGCTGCGCACCTTCTCCGTGGACCTCGCCATGGCCGCGGGCCTCGAAGGCCGCGAGCTCGTCCACTCCCACACCTGGTACGCCAACCTGGCCGGCCACGTGGCCAAGATGCTCTACGGCGTCCCGCACGTGGTGACCGCCCACTCGCTGGAGCCGCTGCGGCCCTGGAAGGCCGAGCAACTCGGCGGCGGCTACGCCCTGTCGAGCTGGGCCGAGCGCAGCGCGGTCGAGGCCGCCGACGGCGTGATCGCGGTGTCCGGGGCGATGCGCACGGACATCCTCGACTGCTATCCCGCCCTGGACCCGGCGAAGGTCCACGTCGTGCACAACGGCATCGACACCACTCTCTACCGCCCGGACCGCGCCACCGACGTCCTGGCCCGGATCGGCATCGACCCCGGCCGCCCCTACGTGCTGTTCGTCGGCCGCATCACCCGCCAGAAGGGCGTGCCCCATCTGCTGCGCGCGGTACGGGACATCGACCCGGCGGCCCAGGTCGTGCTGTGTGCGGGGGCGCCCGACACCCCGGAGATCGACCGCGAGTTCCGCGAGCTGTTCGCGGAGCTGAGCCGGGTCCGTGAGGGCGTGCACTGGATCCCGCAGATGCTGCCGCGCGCCGACGTCATCCAACTCCTCACCCACGCCGCCGTGTTCGCCTGCCCCTCGGTCTACGAGCCGCTCGGGATCGTCAACCTGGAGGCGATGGCCTGCGGCACGCCCGTGGTGGCGTCCCGGGTCGGCGGTATCCCCGAGGTCGTCGAGGACGGCAAGACGGGCCTGCTGGTCGACCTGGACGACGACTTCGAGGGCGGCCTGGCGCGGGCGCTGGACGCCGTCGTCGGCGACCGGGAGACGGCCCGCCGGATGGGCGAGGCCGGACGGGAGCGCGCCGTGGGGGAGTTCGGCTGGGACGCGGTGGCACGACGCACGGTCCGGCTCTACGAGGAGATCCTCAAGCAGCCGTAACGACAGGCGTAACGAACAGGCCGCCTGTTCGACGCGATCCCGGTGCAGGCTTAGCGGGTGTGCTCCCAGGGCAGGCATGGAGCACCAGGGTGAGGGGAGCGGCCATGCGTCGTGGTGGGCCTTCGGTACTCGGGATCGTGCTGGCCGGCGGGGAGGGCAAGCGCCTGATGCCGTTGACCGCCGACCGGGCGAAACCAGCGGTCACCTTCGGCGGTACCTACCGCCTGGTCGACTTCGTGCTGTCCAACCTGGTCAACGCGGACGTGCTGCGCATCTGTGTGCTGACCCAGTACAAGTCGCACTCGCTGGACCGGCACATCACCACCACCTGGCGGATGTCCAGCCTGCTCGGCAACTACGTCACCCCGGTCCCGGCGCAGCAGCGGCTCGGCCCGCGCTGGTACCTGGGCAGCGCCGACGCCCTTCTGCAGTCGCTCAACCTCGTCAACGACGAACAGCCCGACTACGTCGCGGTGTTCGGCGCCGACCACGTCTACCGCATGGACCCCCGGCAGATGCTGGAGCAGCACATCGAGGGCGGCGCCGGGGTCACGGTCGCGGGCATCCGCATCCCGCGCGCGGAGTCCTCGGCGTTCGGTGTGATCACCCCGGGCTCGGACGGGCAGACGATAGAGACCTTCCTGGAGAAGCCCGCCGACCCGCCGGGTCTGCCGGACGCCCCGGACTGCGTCTTCGCCTCCATGGGCAACTACATCTTCACCACCAAGGCCCTGGTGGAGGCCCTGCACCGGGACGCCGAGGACGACGACTCGGTGCACGACATGGGCGGCTCGATCCTGCCCCAGCTCACCGCCCGCGGCGAGGCCCAGCTCTACGACTTCGGCACCAACCACGTCCCCGGCGAGACCAGTCGCGACCGCGGCTACTGGCGGGACGTCGGCACCCTCGACGCGTACTACGACGCCCACATGGACCTGATCGCCGAGCGGCCCGCCTTCAACCTCTTCAACCGCAGCTGGCCCATCTACACCCACTCGTACCAGCTCTCCCCGGCCCGCTTCAACGCCGGCGGCATGGCGAGCGAGTCCATCATCAGCGCGGGCTGCCTGATCCGGGGCCAGGTCACCCGGTCCGTGCTCTCCCCGGGCGTGCGGGTCGACCCGGGCGCCGTGGTCCAGGGGTCGATCCTGCACGACAACGTGGTCGTGGGCCGGGGCGCGGTGGTGCGCGGCGCGGTGCTGGACAAGAACGTCGAGGTCCCGCCCGGCGCGACGATAGGCGTCAACCCGGAGCGTGACTCGGAGCTGTACACCGTCTCCAAGGGCGGGGTCATCGCCCTCGGGAAGGGGCAGATCGTCTCGTAGCCCTCGTGCGCACTCCAACTCGCGCGCGACGCGCTGCGAGTGAATAACCCTCATTTGCCGGACTTTGGGGCCCTCTCCCCTCACGATGCAGACAGCGATGTCGAACTGTCGAACTTCGGAGGTCGTCCGACATGAGAGGGACCCGGTGCACACGGCTGTGCCTCGCCGCGGTGCTGACAGCGTCCGCGCTGCTCACCGCCCCCGCCGCGGGGGCCGCCGAACCGGCCGACGGCCACCTCGCCGACCTGGTGAACCCCTTCATCGGCAGCCAGGACGAGGGCAACACGTTCCCCGGCGCGGCCGTGCCCTTCGGCATGGTGCAGCTCTCTCCGGACACCGGGCACAGCACCGGCTACGACTACTCCCAGCGCCGGATCCGCGGCTTCTCCCTGGTCCACCTCTCCGGCGTCGGCTGCGCCATCGGCGGCGACCTGCCCGTGCTGCCCACCACCGGGGACGTCACGCAGACGGACTACGCCGAGTACGCCGTCGGCTTCGACCACGCCGACGAGGCGGCGAGCCCCGGCTACTACCGCGTCGGCCTCGACTCGGGCGTGACGGCCGAGCTGACCGCGACCGCCCGCACCGGCGTCCAGCGCTACACCTTCCCGGCCACCGGCAAGGCCAACGTCCTGCTCAACGCCCACCAGGCGCTGCACAAGGCGGTCAGCAGCGACGTCGAGATCCTCGACGACCACACCGTCCGCACCAGGATCACCGGCCACGGCTTCTGCCGCGAGACCGCCCCGTACACCGTCTACACGGTCACCCGCTTCAGCCGCCCCTTCACCGCGTACGGCACCTGGAACGGCACCGCGGTCACCCCCGGCTCCCGCACCGGAGCCGACGGCGCCTACGTCCGCTTCGACACCACCCGGGACCGTACGGTCGAGGCGACCACCGCCCTGTCGTACGTCGACGCACACGGCGCCGAGGTCAATCTGCGCGCCGAGGGCGGCCGTTCGTTCGACGCGGTACGGCGGCAGGCCCGGGACGCCTGGGGGCGGCGGCTCGCCGGCATCCGCGTCCGGGGCGGCTCCCCGACCCTGCGCCGTACGTTCTACTCGTCCCTGTACCGCACCTTCCTCGCGCCCAACGTCGGCGAGGACGCCGACGGCCGTTACACCGGCTGGGACCGCCGGATCCACCGTGCCCACGGGTTCACCTACTACCAGAACTGGTCCCTCTGGGACACCTACCGCACCCAGGCCCAGGCGCTCGCCCTGCTCGCCCCGCGCGAGGCCCGCGACATGGCCCTGTCGGTGCTGAAGATCGACGAGGAGGGCGGCTGGCTGCCCAAGTGGGGCTACGGCACGGTCGAGACGAACATCATGACCGGCGACCCGGTCACCCCCTTCCTGACCACCGCCTACCAGCTGGGGCTGCTCAAGGGGTACGAGGAGCGCGCCTACCGGGCGCTGAAGAAGAACGCCGACGGCGTGCCGCCGGCCGCCAACGCCGGGGTCGGCCGCGAGGCCAACGCCGAGTACCTCGCCGACGGCTTCGCGCCGTACCTCAAGGGCCGCCCGCACACCAAGGTGGGCGACTCCGACTACGACCACGGCGCCTCCGTGACCCTGGAGTACGCGCTGTCCGACGCGATGCTCGCGCAGCTGGCCCGGGACCTCGGCCATGTCGAGGACGCGGCCCGCTACGCCACCCGGGCGCAGAACTACCGCAACGTCTTCGACCCCTCCACCGGCTTCTTCCGCGCCCGCGACGCCTCCGGCCTCTTCACCGGCAACCCCGACCCGGCCCGCGGCATCGGCTTCCACGAGGGCACCGCCTGGCAGTACCAGTGGCTCGTCCCGCAGGACCTGCCCGGTGTGATCTCCCTGATCGGCGGCGAGCGCGCCACCAACACCCGGCTCGACTCCTTCTTCGCCTACGACAAGCTGCTCGCCGATCCGGAGAGGACCGCGCGGGAGGTGTGGGTGCACGGCAACGCGTACGCCTACTACAACGCGGCCGTCTACAACCCCATGAACGAGCCCGACCTCATCGCGCCGTACACCTACCTCTCCACCGGCCAGCCCTGGAAGACCACCGACGTGGTGCACGCGGCGCTGACCCTGTTCACCGACGGCCCGACCGGGATGACCGGCAACGACGACCTCGGCACCATGTCCGCCTGGAACGTCCTGTCGTCCCTCGGCCTCTTCCCGGTACAGCCCGGCTACGGCACCTGGGGCCTGTCCACGCCCGTGTTCGACCGGGCCGATGTCCGCCTCGACCGGCGCTTCTGGCCGAGCGGCGGATTCACGGTGACCGCACCGGGGACCTCCGCCGGCCACCGGTACATCCAGAAGGCCCGCACCGACGGTGCCGACTACGGCCGTACCTACCTGACGACCGGTGCGCTGCGCTCCCTGCGGTCGCTGGCGTTCACGGTCGGCTCGCGCCCGTCAGAGTGGGGTACGTCACCCGAGGCGGCACCACCGGCGCTGAAATGACCTCAGGCGACGCATGAGCCCCGCCTCTTTCGGAGGGGGCGGGACTTAATCTGCTGTTAACTGAGCGTAGCGTGATCGTACTTGACCGTAATCATGAGTCGGCGTTTGACTGCTGATCCACCCTCCGTCAACGCGAGGCACCCTTTTCGATGACTGAGACTGCTGACCTGCTCGCCCCGCTCGATCTGGCGTTCTGGAACATCGAGTCCGAGCAGCACCCGATGCACCTGGGCGCGCTGGGCGTCTTCTCGGCGCACTCCCCGACCGCCGGGGCGCACGCCGCCGACCTGCTCGCGGCCCGGGCCGCCGCCGTGCCCGGTCTGCGCATGCGTATCAGAGACGTCTGGCAGCCGCTCGCGTTCGGCAGTGCCGCCCGCGAGACCGACCCGGACTTCGACCCCCTGAACCACGTCCGGCTGCACGCCCCGACCGCCGACTTCCAGGCCGTCGCCGGACGGCTGATGGAGCGTCCGCTGGAGCGGGGCCGGCCGCCGTGGGAGGCGCACGTGCTGCCCGGCGAGGACGGGGTGTCCTTCGCGGTGCTGTTCAAGTTCCACCACGCCCTCGCCGACGGGCTGCGCGCCCTGAAGCTGGCCGCCGGCGTCATGGACCCGCTCGACCTGCCGGTGCGCGCACCCCGCTCGATCGAGCCGCCGCGCCCGATGCTGGCGCTGCCCGACGTGCGCAGGCTGCCCGAGCTGGTGCGCGGCGCCCTCTCCGACGTGGGCCGGGCCCTCGACATCGGCGCCTCGGTCGCCCTGTCCGCCCTCGGGGTGAGCTCCTCGGCCGCGCTGAGGTCCGATCCCACCGGCACCCGGAGCATCGCCGGGGTCGACCTCGACATCGACGACGTGCACCGGGTCCGCAAGGCCGTCGGCGGCACCGTCAACGACGTGCTGATCGCCGTCGTCGCCGGCGCCCTGCGCCGCTGGTTGGAGGAGCGCGGCGACTCCACCGAGGGCGTCGCCCCGCGCGCCCTGATCCCCGTCTCCAAGCGCCGGCCGCGCACCGCGACCCCACAGGGCAACCGGCTCTCCGGGTACCTGATACGGCTTCCGGTCGACAACCCGGACCCGATCGCCCGCCTCGACCGCGTCCGCACGGCGATGGTCCGCAACAAGGACGCCGGCCCCAACCGGGGCGCCGGTGCCGTCGCCCTGCTCGCCGACCACGTGCCCGCGCTGGGGCACCGGCTCGGCGGGCCGCTCGTCGGCCAGGCCGCCCGGCTCTGGTTCGACATCCTGGTCACCAGCGTGCCGCTGCCCGGCGTCGGCCTGCGCCTCGGCGGCCACCCGCTCACGGCCGTCTACCCGCTGGCCCCGCTCGCGCCCGGCCAGTCCCTGGCGGTCGCCATCTCCACCTACCGCAACCACGTCCACTACGGCCTGGTCGCCGACGCGAGCGCCGTCCCCGACCTCGACGTGCTGGCCCGCGCGGTCACCGACGAGGTGGACTCGCTGATCGCGGTCTGCGATCCATGATCCGGTCGGGTTTGGAGGTATCGCCCGGAGCTCCGTAAAATTCCCGGTTCGAAAGCGGGCGCGAGTCGGAGCGCCGCTGGTGGATCAGGGAAGCGGCAGCGCGATGACGGTGACACAGGACGGCCCGGCGGCCGAGGACGCGGTGCGGGCCGTGGACGAGGCCGTGGACGGGGCCGTGGTCCACGGCCCCGGCATCGACCCCGAGCGGCTCGCCGTCTGCCTCGGCGTGCTCGCCGAGCTGGACGAGCTGGAGGTCGACCACCCGGACGCCATCGCGGTGCGCCGGGCCACGGCCGGCATCTACCGAACGGTCAAGCAGCGCCGCCGCCAGGAGCGCCGGGCCGCCAAGACCGCCCACGACAAGGCGGTCACCGAGGCCACCGCGACCGGCTCCGCCCAGCGCATCGACGACGAGACCGAGGGCCTGCTGCCCTCCTCCCGGACCGAGGAGGGCAGGGTCGCCGGGATACTCCAGCGCCCGCGCTCCTGCTACACCTGCAAGACCCGCTATGTCGAGGTCGACTACTTCTACCACCAGCTCTGTCCGGACTGCGCACAGCTGAACCGCGCCAAGCGCGACGCCCGCGCCGACCTGGCCGGCAAACGTGCCCTGCTCACCGGCGGCCGCGCCAAGATCGGCATGTACATCGCGCTGCGACTGCTGCGTGACGGCGCCCACACGACGATCACCACGCGCTTCCCGAAGGACGCCATCCGCCGGTTCAAGGCGATGGAGGACTCGGCGGACTGGCTGCACCGCCTGGAGGTCGTCGGCATCGACCTGCGCGACCCGGCGCAGGCCGTCGCCCTCGCGGAACAGGTCGGCGCGGCGGGCCCGCTCGACATCCTGATCAACAACGCGACCCAGACCGTACGCCGGCTGCCGGCCGCCTACGCGGCCCTGGTCGAGGGCGAGAGCGCCCCGCTGCCGGCCGGTGAGCTCCCCGGCCACCAGGTCATCGGCGCCTTCAACTCCGGGGCCGTCGACGGTCTCGCCGCGCTGCCGCTGGGCACCAGCGGCCTGGACGCGCAGCAGGTCGCCGACCTCGCCCTCGTCGCGGGCAACGCCAGTGTGGCCCGGCACCTCGACGGCACCGCCATCGACGCCGGCGGCCTCGTCCCGGACGTCGTCGACACCAACACCTGGGTGCAGACCATCGACCAGATCTCCCCGGTGGAGCTCCTGGAGACCCAGCTCTGCAACTACACCTCGCCGTTCATCCTGATCAGCGCGCTCCGGCCGGCCATGGCCGCGGCCGCGAAGAAGGCGGCGCGCGGCCGCTCGTACGTCGTCAACGTGTCGGCGATGGAGGGCGTCTTCGGCCGCGGTTACAAGGGCGCCGGGCACCCCAACACCAACGCGGCCAAGGCCGCCATGAACATGGTCACGCGGACCAGCGCGGCGGAGATGTTCGAGACCGACGGCATCCTCATGACCTCCGTCGACACCGGCTGGATCACCGACGAGCGGCCGCACTACGACAAGCTGCGGCTGGCCGAGGCCGGCTTCCACGCACCGCTCGACCTGGTCGACGGGGCGGCCCGCGTCTACGACCCGATCGTGCGCGGCGAGGAGGGCGACGACGTGTACGGGGTCTTCCTGAAGGACTACGAGCCGGGCAGGTGGTGAGCCCCGCTTAATCGCTGGCGATGCCTGCCACCGGAGCCCTAGTCTTCTGCCAGGCGCCGGTGTGCCCGGTGCGCAGGTCACGCGTACTTCGTGGTTCGATCCCATACGGGTCCACCCATGGGCCCGTCGCCCGCTGGGGGCAGCCGCGTTGCCGAATTGATCTCGGGCACGCGCGCCTGCCGTGGCCGGGGGTGGGCGCGGCTCCCCCTCAGGTGGGCAAGTGCGCCGCTCTCACCCTGGTACCGCCATCCACCACCAGGTCCGCTCCCGTCACCCACTCCGCCGCGTCCGAGGCCAGCCACAGCACCGCCCCGGCCACATCCTCCGGCTCGCCGATCCGCCCCATCGGCAGCCCCGCGGCGATCTCGTCCTCCCGCGGCTCCCACATGAAGCGGGCCATCTCCGTGCGCACCAGGCCCGGGGAGACCGAGTTGACCCGCACCCGGGGCGCCAGTTCGCCCGCCAGCTGCTGGGTGAGATGCAGCAGTGCGGCCTTGCTGGTGCCGTACGCGCCCACGTGGGGGCCGACATGGGCCGCGCCCTCCGTGCAGATGTTGATCACGGAGCCGCCGTGCTCCCGCATCCAGCCGCGCCACGCGCACTGCGTCAGCCGCAGCGGGGCCTCCACGTTGACGGTGAACGCCTCCCGCCACACGCCCAGGTCGGCACCCATGAGCGGGCCGTACGGGCGGTTGGTCGCCGCGTTGTTGACGAGGATGTCCAGCCGCCCGAACTCGGTCAGCGCCAGCCGGGTCAGCTCCCGGGCGTGCTCCGGCTCGGCGACGCTGCCGGCCAGGCCGACCCCGCCCAGCCCGGCAGCCGTACGCCGCACCTCGTCCGGGTCCCGCGCGCTCACGCACACCAACGCACCGGCCGCCGAGAGCGCCTCGGCGACCGCGCGCCCGATGCCGCGGGTGCCGCCGGTGACGACGGCCGCCCGGCCCCGGAGCCCGTTCGACGGCCCGTAGGATGACGTCACCGCCGTACCGTCTCATGACGGAACGTCAGTCGACAGCCCCCAGGCGGGAGTTGCGGGCGGCGACCAGTTCCAGGACGGTCCGCCAGTCCTCCAGGACGCCCGCGTCGAAGCCGGCGGTGCGGCTCTCCTCGTCCGCCTGGCGCAGGCGCAGTACGTCGTCGTCCGTAGCGGCGCCGTCCCCTCGGACGAGGTGGTAGACACGTTCCCCGAGCAGGTGGCGTACCGTGCGCGCGGCGCCGTCGGCCGGGCCGAGCAGTTCCTCGATGCCGTGCACCAGGCCTGCCACCTGGAGCTCCTTGTCGGCAGGGCGGCTGCGGCGCAGCAGTGCCGCGGCGCGCAGCGCGCGCTGGTGCCGGCAGGCGTACAGCAGATCCATCAGCTCCTCGACGCTGCGCAGCTCCATGCGTCAGTCCTTCCGCGAGACAGCCGTTGTCCTGCGCCATCGGATCATGTCGAGTTTTCGACCCGGCCAACGCAACCTGAACTGCACAGCCTGTTGTGGCCCCGGCCCGGGGCCCCCGGGGGGGGCGCCCCCCCCCGCCCCGGGGGGGGGGGGGGCCCGCACAGCATCACCCCAACCCGCCGGGGCGCCCACCACCCCGCGGGGCATAGGGTGAAGATGGAGGTGACGCGCGAG
>NZ_JBVHTI010000008.1:459113-731332 GCF_055565975.1 Streptomyces sp. NPDC028289
CTGTGGCCCGCCCCCGCCGATCTGGTCCGGTTGCCCCCCCCCCCCCCCCCCCCCCCCCCCCCCCCGGGGGGGGGCCCCCCCCCCCCCCCCCGGGGGCCCCCCCCCCCCCCCCCCCGGGCCGGAGGCGGCTCAGTCGATCGGCTCCAGCCGGCAGGGGGACGCCTTGCCCCGGATGAAGGTGTAGACGACGGAGTGGCGGACGCCGTTGTCAATCCGCACCGTGTCGCCCCGGTGGAGGGTGCGGTGCCACTCCATCGGACCGTTGCCCGTGTCGGCCGGCGCACCAGGGCCGGGGTCGACCCCGACGATCACGTCACCGGGCCGCAGATCCCCGGGCAGGGCGCACCGCTGCCCCGCGGGCACCTTGTTCACCTGGGTGTACACGCCCGCGTCCGTCAGCTTCCGTATCAGGTCCTGCTGCTGGGGCCCGCTGAGGGCGACGTCCTGCAGGGTGAAGGTGACGGTGCCGTCCGGGTGCGTCTCGACCGCGAACGCGCTCGTGGTCCCCGACCCCGGCAGGACGACGGCGACCGCCGCCGCGGCTCCGCAGGCGGCCAGCGCCACGCCCACCCGGCGTGGGGTGACCACGCGGCGCGGTACGACGGTCACCGGCCCGGCCTCGGCCGCCCGCCGTACCACCTCGGCCTTGAGCTCGGCCAGCAACCGGTCCTCGAATGTCGCGTTCATGCGTTTCCCCTCACATACGAAAGTGAATCCGTGCCGGAGCCGGACGATCCGCCCGGCTGTTCCGCGGGCCCGGCCGCGGCGCGCAGCGTCTTGCGGGCGCGGTGCAGTCGTACGCGTGCCGCGACCGGGCGTATGCCGAGCGCCGCGGCGGCTTCCGCGACGGTCAGCTGGTCCACGACGACGAGTTCGACGACCGCCCGTTCACCCTCCGGGAGCCCGGCCAGTGCCTCGCGGTGGCGCCGCGCGGCCGCCTCGGCGTCGATGCGCTCCTCGAGCCGGGTGACGTCGTCCGGCTCCAGCAGACGGCGCCCCGCGAAGCGGCCGGCGGCCTGTGACTCGCGGGCCGCCCGCCGCCACTCGACCGACACGATGTTGCGCGCGATCCCGTACAGCCAGGCCGTCTCGCTGCCCCGGCCGGGGCGGTAGGAGTCGGCCGAGTCGAGCATGGCCAGGAAGACCTCGGCCGTCAGGTCGGCGACCAGGTGCGGGTCGGCGATCCGCCGCGCCACGAACCGGGTCACGCCCTCGACATGGCGCCGGTAGAACTCCTCGAACGCGGCAGGATCTCTCGCTGCGTGCACGCGACCGCCCCTCTGGACTCGTCGGGTTCCCGCCCGGGCGGCCGTTCCGCCCGGTGGACGAGGGCCGCCCCGGCTCGGGGCCGGCCTTCACTCACTACTTGTCGGTGAGCGGACGGGCGTTACGGGACGGGTGCGTCGGGAGCGGCCCGAGCGGACCGGGGCGGCCGGGACGAGGCCGGTCGCCACGTCGCTCGCCCGGCTGGCAGCCGGGCCGCGGATCAGCGCGTCCGGCGGTCCCCGGACAGCCGCCCCGGGTCGGCCTCGGCGGCGGCCGCCCCGCGGCCCGGTGATGGAGCTCGCGCACGCGGGCCGGCACGCGAGCGAGCGGGGCATAAACGGCGCATCATGTTACGAAAAGGTGCATTCGCGACTCGCCGATATGCGGAGCGACTCGAGATAGTTACACCTTGTTTGCACTCCCTATCGAGCGGACCCCTGCTCATTTGGTTAATCTATAGGGGACGGACAGCACCAAGGGGTCCCACCCACACCCACGGTCCGTCCCGGGACGAGCCGGTCGACAGCGGCCTGCTCTCTTGTGAGTTACCGGCGCCACCGCGTCCGAACTGGCCTTCAACCCAGACCCGAGCGGGCGCCAAGCACCGGAACGCAGACTGTCCGGCACGCCCCGAGGGTGACCCACACATAAGGAGTGCGCGGTGACACCGGAGAAGACGAATCGCGAGCAGCGCCCCAAGGAACGCACGGAGCGCGCGGGCACCCGGCCCGGACAGCTCGGCAGCCTCGACGTGTGGGCCCGGTCCGCCCCGATCCGCCTCGCGGGTTACGAGGAGGATCTCGCCGAGCCCCACATCCTGCCCAGCGTGGACTGACCGGCGGGTCGGTCCGTCGCGATCGCCGACGCGCATGGGCGTGCGAGACTCACGCCCATGCTGATCAGAGAAGCCACCGCGGCCGACTGGCCGCAGATCTGGCCCTTCTGGCACCGGATCGTCGCCGCCGCCGAGACCTACGGATGGGACCCCGACACCTCGGAGGACGCGGCCCGCGCGCTGTGGATGAGCCCGGCGAAGCGTGTCTACGTCGCCGAGGACCCCACCGGAGCCGTCGTCGGCTCCGCCTACCTGACCCCGAACTACGGGGGGCCCGCCGCGAGCGTCGCCAACGCCGGCTTCATGGTCGATCCCGACCAGGGCGGCCGGGGCATCGGGCGCGCACTCGCCGAGCACGTCCTCGCCGAGGCCCGGGCGCACGGCTACCGGGCGATGGTCTTCAACGCCGTCGTCGAGACCAACCCCGCCGTGGCCCTGTGGACCTCCCTGGGCTTCACCGTCCTCGGCACGGTCCCGCAGGCCTTCGACCACCCGAAGCACGGACCGGTCGGCCTGCACATCATGTACCGCGCCCTGTGACGGTGACCGGCCCGGCCTCCGCGCGGTCCTCGAAGCAGCGGCCGCCGACACCTGCCACGGCGGGCGAGCCGGCCGGCCGCACCGAGGACGACGGCGCATCGCGCGCCTCCACGTGCGTGCTCAGTCGACAGGCGCCGTCCGCTGCCACGGCCGCAGCGTCTCCAGCTGCTGGGCCACCTCCAGCAGGACCGCCTCCGACCCTGGCCGGCCCACCAGCTGTACGGCGCAGGGGGCGCCCGAGGGCAGCGTGCCGAACGGGACCGACATCGCCGGCCAGCCGGTGAGGTTCCAGGCCGGGGTCAGAGGGGAGTAGTTGGAACCGGCCAGGGCGTTGCGGAACCAGCCCCGCTCGTGCCAGGGGGCCGCCTTCGGCGCGTGGCGGGCCAGTGCCGGGGTGAGCAGCACGTCGTGCTCGGTGAAGAACGGCGTGAGCCGGGCGCGCAGCCGCTCGCGGGCGTCGCCCACCTGTACCCCGCGCAGGAAGCGGCGCCCGATGGCCGCGTGCACCCGGGTCCGCCGGACCAGCAGGGCGGGGTCCAGGGCGGCCGCGTCCACGGCCGTCCCGGCGGTCCAGTGCCGGAGCGCGGTGACACCGATCGACGCCGGGTACGGCGGCTCGGCGCGCCGCACCCGGTGTCCGGCGCCCGCCAGCAGCCCGGCTGCCTCCGTCACCGCGTTCGTATACGGCTTGCTGACGGTCACGCCGACCAACGGGCTGCGCAGCGAGACGGCGATCTTCCGCGGGGTGCGCTGACCGGCGGCTTCGAACTCCTTCCCCGCCAGTACCGAGAGCATCAGCCGGGCGTCCGCCACGGTGGTCGTCAGCGGCCCGTTCTCCGACATGCCGAACCAGTCGCCGTTGCCGATCCCGGCCGGCACCACGCCGAACCCGGGCTTGATGGTGACCAGACCGCAGTTGGCCGCGGGGATCCGCAGCGAGCCCATGCCGTCGTTGCCGAGGGCGATCGGCGCCAGCCCGGCGGCGACCGCGGCCGCGCTGCCGCCCGAGGAGCCGCCCGCGCTGCGCCGGGTGTCCCACGGGTTGCGGGTGACGCCGTGGGCCCCCTCGGTGGTGCCGAAGACACACAGCTCGGGCACGTTGGTCAGCCCGATGACCACCGCGCCCGCCGCCCGCAGCCGCGCCACGGTGACATGGTCCGCGTCGGCGGGCGTGTCCGGCAGCGCGGCCGAACCGTCCAGGTGTGCCTCGCCGCGCACCGCCAGATTGTCCTTCACCGCCAACGGCACTCCGGCGAGGGGGAGTTCGGCGAGGTCGGCACGGGCCGCGACCTCGTCCGCCTCCGCCTGCGCCGCCTCCGCCCGGACCTTGCGGAACGCGCCGATCCGTCCGTCGAGCCGGTCGATCCGCTCCAGATGCCCCGCGAGCACCTCCCGGGGGGTGGCCCGCTTCTCGCGTACGGCGGCGGCGATCTCGGCGGCGGTCCGGCCGGCCCAGTCGGTCACGGGCGCTCCTCGGGGTGCGTGCGGATTGCTCGTCGGTACGAAAGGGCACTCTGCCCGGCCGCGGGCTCCACGTCGAGAGTCCCGGCTCCTGCTCATGGGAACCGGATCCGCCTCGGGGCGGCCGCCGTGATCAGTGCTCTCCTCCCTGGTCATCCGACCACTGGGTCAACTCTCGTTGGTGCACGCCCCATTGACAGACTTCTGGGCCCGCTCAATCATCAGACATCCGATGAATGGAGCCGCGCAATGAGCATGTCTCCTTGTCCAAGACGTCAGGTCCTGGGTATCGCGGCGGGCGCCGCCGCGGCGGCCGCCCTGCCCCTCGCCGTGCCGGCCGAGGCGCACGCCGCCGGGGCGGCCGATGAGCAGGCCGAGGCCGGGGCCGTGCCGCCCTGGGCGCCCGTCCCCGAACCCATTCCCGTACCCCTCGACTCCCTCTATGACAACGATGGCATCGACACCGCCGCCGCCCGGGGCGGTGACTTCGACGGCTCCGGCTACACGTTCCCGGGCGAGGAACTCCCGGCCGGACGGGTCGAGGTCGACGGCATCCCCTTCGACTTCCCGGCCGCCACGGCGGGCGCCGGGAACAACGTCGTCGCGCTGGGCCAGCGCATCGACCTCCCCAAGGGCCGCTATCTGTCGGCCCTCTTCCTCACCGCAGGCAGCTACGGAAACGCCTCCGGCGCGGCCACCGTCCACTACGCCGACGGCACGACCAGCACCGGCGGCCTGAGCGGCGGCGACTGGTACTCGGCGGGCGGGCCGCTGTCGGCGCCGTACCGCTACCAGCCGGACGGCGGCAAGGACGGGCACAGCGTCGGGATCGGCACCTCCGAGGTGTGGATCGACCCGCGGCGCGAGGCCGTCGCCCTGACCCTGCCGGTCACCAACCCGGCGGAGGCCGGCAGGACCGCCCTGCACGTCTTCGCGCTCTCCCTCCAACCCGTCGCCCAGGGGCGGGCGCTGGCCCTGCGCGACACCCGGTCCACCAGCTCCCTGCTCGACGCCACCGGCGCCCAGAGCGTCGAGGCCACCGTCGTCAACGCGGGCACCGTCGCGATCCTGGCGGGCGACGCGGTGTCCGTACGCGTCGACGTCCCCGGCGCCCGCACCGTCGAGCCCGCCCGCATCCGCCGCCTCGACCCCGGCGAACAGGCACGCGTCCGCGTCGGCATCCGCAACCGCACGGGCACCGCGCCCGGCACCGAGCGGGACGGCACGGTCACCGTGCACGGCCGTGGCACCCAAGTCACCGTGCACAGGGGCACCTTGACACTCGGCACCGCCGACTACCAGCCCACCGAGACCTCGCTGGCCGGCCACCGGGCGCCCTACTGGTTCAACGACGCCAAGTTCGGCATCTTCATCCACTGGGGTGTCTACTCGGTGCCCGCGTGGGCGCCGGTCGGGGTGCAGTACGCCGAGTGGTACTGGGACCAGATGCAGGACCCGGGCAACCCGACGTACGCCTACCACCGGGACACCTACGGCGCGGACTTCGCCTACGACGACTTCATCCCGCGCTTCACGGCCGAGAAGTTCGACCCGCGTGCCTGGGTGGAGCTGTTCCGGGACGCCGGTGCCCAGTACCACGTGCTGACCTCCAAGCACCACGAGGGCT
This sequence comes from Streptomyces sp. NPDC028289, assembly GCF_055565975.1. Lineage (NCBI taxonomy): Bacteria > Bacillati > Actinomycetota > Actinomycetes > Kitasatosporales > Streptomycetaceae > Streptomyces > Streptomyces sp. NPDC028289. The sequence goes on from NZ_JBVHTI010000008.1 coordinate 464,843, forward strand.
TCGCCCTGTGGGACACCAAGGTCTCCGACCGCAACGCGGTCAGGCTCGGCCCGAAACGGGACCTGGTCAAGGAGCTGTTCGACGCGTCCAGGCGGTACACACCCGAACTCCACCGCGGCCTCTACTTCTCCATGCCCGAGTGGTTCAACCCCGACAGCCCCTGGATGGGCCACGCCCCGCGCAACCCGTACACCCTGGACCCGCTGCCGTACACCGGCTACACCCCGGGCAAGGACTTCGTGCGGGACTACCAGGCCCCGCAGATGCTGGAACTGATCCACGGCTACGACCCGGAGATCATCTGGTGCGACATCGGCGGCGCCAACGACAGCGTCCATGTCCTCGCCGAGTACTTCAACCACGCCAAGAACCGCGCCCGCCCCGTCGACGTGACCGTCAACGACCGCTCGGGCATCGGCTTCCACGACTACACGACGCCCGAGTACACGACGTACGCCGACACGGTCGTCGCCAAGTGGGAGGCCAGCCGGGGCCTCGACCCCCGCAGTTACGGCTACAACCGGGAGACCCCGGACGACGCCTACATGACCACCGAGGAGGTCGTGCACAGCCTCGTCGACATCGTCTCCAAGAACGGCAACTTCCTCCTGGACATCGGCCCGCGCGCCGACGGCACCATCCCGGAGATCATGCAGACCCGGCTGCGCGAGACGGGCGGCTGGCTCGCCGTCAACGGCGAGGCGATCTACGGCACCACGTACTGGTCGCGCATGGCCCAGCTCGGCGACGACCTGCGGTTCACCGTCCGCCCGGACGAGGCCTTCTACATCCACTCCCTGACCCGGCCGGGCGCCAGGCTCACCGTCGAGGCCCCGGTGCCGATCCGCGCCGGCGACAAGGTGACCATGCTCGGCCACGGCCGGCCCCTGACCTGGACGGTCTCCAACGGTGCCCTGGTGATCGACGTGCCCGAGGCGGCCCGGCGGGCGGGACAGCACGTGTGGGTGTTCAAGGTCGAGTGGCATGGCTGAGGCACTCCGCAGGAGAGCGGCACGCCTGCTCGGAGCCGTGGCGGCACTGACGCTGCTGACGGCGCCGACCCCGGCGGCCGCGCAGGAGCGGCGGACGGCCACGCCGATCACCCTGCCCGCGCTGGCCGACTGGACGCCGGAGCAGGGGAGTTACAGGTTCGGCTCCGGTACCCGGCTCGTCGCCTCCGACCCCGCCGGGCGCAAGGTCGCCGACACCCTGGCCGACGATCTCCGGGCGGCAGGACACGGCGTGGTCCCGGTCGTCACGGGCGCCTCCCGGCCCGGCGACATCGTCATCGACGTCCGACCCTCGGCACGGCCCACCCTGGGCAGCGAGGGCTACGAACTCAGCTCCGGCCGACGGCTGTCGGTGACCGGTGCCACCGGGGCCGGCACGTTCTACGGCACCCGCACCCTCCTCCAACTCCTCGCCCAGGGCGACCGGATCCCCGCCGGACACACGACCGACGTGCCGCGCTACCGCGAGCGGGGCGTCGGCGTCTGCGCCTGCTACATCCACGTCTCCCTGCCCTGGCTGGAGAACCTGGTCCGCGAGATGGCGTACCACAAGCTCAACCAGCTGCTCCTGGAGCTGAAGGTGAAGAGCGACGCCCATCCCGAGGCGAACACCTGGGGCTACTACACCAAGGACGAGATACGACGGCTGGTCGCCCTCGGCGACCGCTACCACGTCGAGATCATCCCCGAGATCAACTCCCCGGGCCACATGGACCCCTGGATCGAGAACCGCCCCGACCTGCAACTGACCGACTCCGACGGCAACAAGCAACCCGCCCGGCTCGACGTCACCCGGCAGGCCGCCTTCGACTACTACACGAGCCTGATGGACGAGTACGTCCAGGTCTTCACGGCGAAGTCCTGGCACATGGGCGCCGACGAGTACATGCTCGGCTCGGACTACGCCAAGTACCCGCAGATGCTCAGCTACGCGCAGGGCAAGTACGGCCCGGACGCCACCCCGCAGGACGCCTACGTGGACTTCGTCAACCGAGTCGAGGCCTACGCGGCGAGCAAGGGACGGCACCTGCGCATCTGGAACGACGGCCTCACCGGCGCCAACACCGTCCCCGTGGCCACCGGGACCACCGTCGAGCACTGGCTGAACGTGGCCGTGAAGCCGAGCCAACTCATCGCCCAGGACTATGCGGTGATGAACGCCTCCTACTCCCTTTACCTCGTCCGCGGCGGCTTCCACAGCGACACCGAGGCGCTCTACGACCAGAGTTGGGATCCCCGCTCCTTCGAGGGCGAGAAACTCGTCTCCGCCGACGGCGTCACCGGCGCGAAGATCAGCCTCTGGCCGGACAACGGCAGCGGTGAGACCGAGAACGAGGTGGCCGCGGAACTGTGGCCCGCCCTGCGTCATATCGCCCAGGCCACCTGGGGCGACCCGCATCCTGACGCCACCTACGCGGAGTTCACCGCGCGTGGCACGGCGGTCGGACCCGCACCGGGCCTGCGGGACCTGACCAAGGTGCCGGTACCGGACGGGACGTACACCCTCGGGACGGTCGGGGTGGCGTACCGGGCGGAGGTCCGGCGCACCGCCGACGGCTACGCGACCCTGCGCAGTGCCGACGACTGCCTGGAAATCCGCGGCGGCAAGCTCACGCTCAATGCCCCGCTCCAGCCCGGGGTGGCGGCCACCTGGCAGCCGTGCGACAGCGGGAACACCCTGCAGCGCTGGGAGTTGGAGCCGACGGCAACCGGCTACCACCTGGTCAACGCGATCACCCGCATGGCGCTGACCGTGACGGCCGACGGCCGGGTGGTCCAGTACCCGCCCGACCAGCGCACCCCCGCCCTCTGGCACCTCTCCTGACCCGAGGAGCACGCCCATGGATCTCTCACGACGCGTCTTCGTCGCCTCTGCGGCGGCCGTGGCGATGACGGCCGGACTTCCGGCCTTCCCGGCGGCCGCCACCGCGGACCGTGACCGGTCCCGCATCCCGGTCGGCCCCGACGACACCGAGGCCGACCTGGTCCGCAAGGCCTCCCAGGTGCGCCCCACCGCACGGCAGATCGCCTGGCAGGCATTGGAACGCACCGCGTTCCTGCACTTCGGCGTCAACACCTTCACCGGCCTGGAGTGGGGCACGGGCGACGAGGACCCGGACGTCTTCCAGCCCACCGGTCTCGACACCGACCAGTGGGCCCGCGCCCTGCGCGACGGCGGCTTCCGGCTGGCGATCCTCACCGTCAAGCACCACGACGGCTTCGTCCTCTACCCCTCCCGGTACACCAAACACTCGGTCGCATCGAGCAGTTGGGAGAACGGGAACGGGGACGTGCTGCGCTCCTTCGCCGACTCCGTGCGCCGGTACGGCCTGAAGGTCGGCGTGTACATCTCCCCGGCCGACGAGAACCAGTACCTGCACGGCGTCTACGCCAACGGCAGCGCACGCTCGCCCCGCACGATCCCGACCCCGGTCGACGGCGACGACCGTTCCCCGTTCCGCTCCTTCACCCTCGAGGCCACCGACTACGGCGCCCACATGCTCAACACCCTCTACGAGGTGCTCACCGAGTACGGCCCGGTGGACGAGGTCTGGTTCGACGGCGCCCAGGGACACATCCCGCCGGACAAGGTGGAGGACTACGACTGGGACAGCTGGTACGCGCTGGTGCGCTCGCTCGCCCCGGCCGCGGCGATCGCGGTCACCGGCCCCGACCTGCGCTGGGTCGGCAACGAGGGCGGTCTCGCCCGCGAGGACGAGTGGAGCGTCATCCCCGTCAAGGAGAACCAGTACGGGCGCACGGACTGGGCCCTGTCCTACGACACCGCCGACGAGGGCAGCCGGGCCGCCCTGGTCGCGGCCCTGCCGAAGACCGACTACCTCCAGTGGTGGCCGGCCGAGTGCGACGTGTCCATCCGGGACGGCTGGTTCTACCACGCCGACCAACAGCCCAAATCCGTAGATGAGTTGACGGAGATCTACTTCGGCTCGGTCGGCCGCAACGCCGTACTCCTGCTCAACGTGCCGCCGGACACGGCGGGCCTGCTGCACGCCACGGACGTGGTCCGGCTGCGCGAGTTCCGGGAGCGGGTGGACCGGGAACTGCCGGAGGACCTGGCACGGGGCGCACACAGGGCGGTGACACCGTCGGGCGTGACGGCCGACCTGGGCCGGGACCGGGAGGTCGACCGGATCCGGCTGGCGGAGGACATCCGGTACGGGCAGCAGGTGGAGGCGGTTGTGGTCGAGGCCCACGTGAACGGAGCGTGGTCCGAGGTCGCGACTGTCGGGACGGTGGGCGCGAGCCGGATCCTGCGGCTCGCGCAGCCGGTACGGGCCAGGCGCTGGCGGGCCCGGATCACCGGGGCGCGGGCGGAGCCACGGCTTGCGGAGTTCGGGCTGTACCGGTCAGCCGTCCGACCGGACGACACCGCCGACATGAGCCCGCAGGTCGACCGGCAGCAGGGCCTCGATACGTGACAACTCCGCGGGCGTCGGCTCGGGTTCCCAGGCCAGTCGCAGGAGACCCAGGTGGGCATCGGCGGGCGCGTGGGCGGCGAGCAGCCGCTGGGCCGCGTCGATGCGTACCGGGACCGGGGCGTTCGAAGCACCGAGCACCGATCTCAGGGTCCGCCTGGCCACGTCACGCGCCGAGCGCCAGCGCATGAGCTCACCGGCCGCGCGCACCCGGTGCTGGGCGCCGGCATGCCCGTCGTCCAGCACCCTGAGGCAGGCGGACTCCGCCTCGCAGCCGATGCCCAGCTCCCCCCAGGCTGACGCGGCGGCGAGATGGGCCTCGGCATCCGTGGTGCCGGGGTGGGAGAGGCCGAGGAGGATCCGACGCCCCTCGTCCCCCAGATCTTTGGTGAGGAGGGCGGCGGCCTGGGCGCGCACCCCGACCGGGTGGGCCGTGTCCGCGGCCAGGGCACGAGTGAGGGGGACGCGGTTGAACGCGCCGCTCGCCGGGAGGCGTTCGCACACCGCCACGCGGAGTTCGGGCGGGACGGCGGCGTCAGCGGCCAGGGGATACCAGTCGTCGGCCGGATTCCCGGCGGCCACCCGGGCCGCCGCGATCCGCTCCGCGAGCGGCGCCTCGGCGTCCCGCGCCCAGGCCAGCAGGTGTTCCCGGACCCGGTCGGACTCGGCCTCGGTGTGCACCAGCAGCCACAGATCGCCGAGCTGTGTGACCGCTTCCGGGCGGCGCAGGGCCAGCGACTCGAGCCAGTACGCCGCGGCTTCGCGGGGATCGACTCCGGCGAGGGTGCCCGCCGGAGCGTCGACGCTCTCCTCCTGGCCGACGAACGACTGGGCCTGGAGGAGATCGGGGTTGTGCACGTAGTTGCTGTGGCCGCCGAGAGCCAGGTGGAGACCCAGACAGTGCATCCGGTCCGGGGAGACCCCGGCCATCAGGGCCTTCCACCGGGGATACGGAACCAGTCCGAGCAGCTTCTCGCAGGCCCGGGCGCGAGCCGACGGAGCCGCCGCAGGATCCTCCGCGACCGCGCACAGGGCACGCCGGAGCAGCGGCACCACTTCGGCGTCGTCGAAATCCCAGTTGACGTCGAAGTCGAGGAAGGAGTCCGTGGGGACGGTCTCGTCGTCGAGCATCGCGTACAGGCGTCTGCGAAGGGTCACCTCCGGAGTCATGGCGTCGGCCAGGGACAGCAGCCGCCACAGGTGCTCGTCCGGCAGCCCGGCCTCGTCGAGAACGCGATGCAGGGTCTCGGACGCGGCGCGCAGGTCGACCTCGGCCAGCTTCTCCAGGGCCTCGATGCGGTACCGCATACCCACCCGCCGGTCCTCGGCGACACGGCGCAGCAGTGTCGAAGCGGTGGCACGTTCGCCGGAGTTCAGCAGCATGGTCGCCGCGTCCAACCGGGCACCGCCGGGAAGCCCATCGTCCGCCGCGATGCCGCTGAGGAGCTCCGCGGCCGCGGCCGGATCCAGCTCCTCCATCGCCTCCGCCGCCTCCAGCCGGTCGGCGGCTCCGATCCCGGGGTCCACCGCGAGGTCCACCAGGGGTGTACGCAGCGACTGCGACGCGCCCAGTGCGATGAGCGCGGAGACATGTTCGACACGCTCCCCGACGGGGAGCCGAGGATCTTCGAACACCTCCGCCAGCAGGTGCCGGGAGCGGACCGGTTCCCCGACCTCCCGCAGGAGTTCCGCACACCGGCCCACATTCCAGCGGTCGGTCCGAAGACCGTTCAGGCAGTCCAGCGCCAGGGCCGGTTGATCGAGCCGGACCAGCCGGGTGACCGCCTCCCACCGGTCGTGCTCGGGCAGGCGCCCGTCCCGTGCCGTGCGCTCGACGAGAGCCACGTCGTCGACGAAGCCCACCGCGTAGGAGACGGCACCCTCGGGCGAGCGGGGATCTTCGACGACCTGTGTGGACACGAGACGCCTCGTCTCCATGTCGGTCAGGTGTTTGGTCGCCCAGTGCCGCAGGTACAGGGGCACGGCGGGATCCGAACACAGCGCTGTGAGAGCCTGCGGTGCCACCGGGGCCAGCAGAATGGCCCGCAGCACCCGGAGCGTGTGCGGATCGTCCGCCAGCGCCGGGTTGTCGGCCAGCGCGTCGGCCAGGACGGAGAGAGTCGCTTCGGACGAGTCGGTCCACAGGGAACCCAGGTTGTCGTTCACGTGCAAGCGGGGGAAGTCCACCGTGCGCAGCAACGTCGCGAGCGAGGCCGTTCCGGCTGCCGTGTCCAGTGCGAGCAGGGCGACGGCCGCCTTCTGCCGGCTCGCGGGCACATGACCGGAATCCTCGGCCAGGGCCGTGAGGCGACGGCACGCCCCCCGGTGGTCGCCCGCCGACGCCAGCAGTTCGGCCGCGTCGACCCGGACGTCCGCCGGGAGGTCCGGGTCGTCCGCCAGGGCGGTGGCCAGCGCCGCGGCCCCTTCGGTGCGTCGCGCCACCAGGTGCCGCAGTGCATCGACCCGTGCCCGGTGCGCCACACCGGGATCGCCGACGACAGCGACCAGGCCGGACGGGGCGAGCACCGCGTACAACCGGTCCAGCACCGCTTCCGGCTGGATGTCACCGACGTGGACTCCGCTGTCGTACAGCTTGAGCACGGCTCCTGTGAAACGCGCCGTCAGCTCCTCGTCCGTGACCAGTTCGTCGCTGAGGATCGTGGCGCACAGCAGCAGGTCGCGCCAGCCGCCCCCGTCCACGACGGTGCGCAGGAACTCGGCGATGGGCATGCCCTGTTCGTGCCAGCGGGCGGCCATGAACAGCACCAGGTTGGGGCGTTCGGCCGCGATCGCCCCGCGGACCGTCCGCAGGGCCTCCGGATCCTTGGGGTTGAGGCGGTCGGCGAGGGCGTGCCCGGCCAGATATTCCTGGATGGTGTGGTGGAGGAAGTAGAGGGCGCCGCCGCGCTGCCGGATCAGGCCGGTGAAGGTGAGGGCGCGCAGCACGGTCTCCGGCGGGGTGTACTCGGCCAGCAGCTCCGCCGCCTGGTCGAGCAGGGGGCGCGCGTCTCCGCCCTGGCGAAGTTCGGCCACGGGGTGCAGCACGTCGTAGACCCGCTCCAGCAGGTCCGGGGTGATGCCGTGCGGGCCCGGGTCGCTGCGCCGGAGGCGCTGGGCCCCCTTCTCACGGAGGATGCCGATGAACCGGGCGTACAGCTCGGCGGGGTTGCGGGGCAGGTCCCGTACGGCGGCGACCGCGCAGATCATCGTCAGGTAGAGCGGATTGCGCGCCACCTCCGCGAGCCGACCCTGACGCAGGGCCTCGGTGAGCGCGTCCGCCCGCGTCCGGGCGTCCTCGACGCGGAGTGCCGTGAACCAGGTACGGACGAGTCCTCCGACCTCGGCGTGGTCGAATTCGAGCAGAGCGTAGCGCTCCAGCTCGTCCAGCCGGTTCATCTCCGCGGTCACCAGCGACCGGCTCGCCACCACGAACCGCAGATGGGTTTCCCGTGCCCAGCGCTGGATCAGGCGGATGACCCGGCTGCGGTCCTCCGGGTCGAGCACCTCGTCGAGTCCGTCGACGCAGACAAGCCAGTCGACGGACGGCATGGGTGCGGACTCGAAGAGTTCCGGCACGGGGGAGCGGCGCAGCCCGGGCAGGTCGCGGGCCAGCGCGTTCGCCAGGGCCTCGGGCAGCGGGCGGTCCACGAGCTGGTCGGCGGTGACCAGGACCGGGATGTACGAGGGGGCCTGTCCGGGGTCGTCGAGCCAGGCGCCGGCCGCCGTGAACGCGAGGCGGCGCAGCAGGCTCGACTTGCCGCTGCCGGCCCCGCCGGTGAACAGGACGTGGCGATGTTCGGTGAGCACGCTCTCGGCGGCGGCGCCGTCACGTCCGGACGGACGGCGGCCGCGGGGGCCGTCGGCGGCGGTCCGGTCCTCGGTGTGTGAGGCTTCCTGACGGACGTACACCGCCGACAGGGGCACGTCCCCCGCGTCCGTGAGCAGGGCGGCGTACGGGTGCTCGTCGGCGGCCTCGCGTGCCGCCTCCAGATAGTCCCGCAGCTGCGCGGCCGGATACCGGTGGCCTCCCGCCCGTACCTGGCCGTCCGTGAGCGTCTCCAGCCAGGTGACCGGCGCCGGCGGCACGGCACAGCGGGTCAGGATCTCGCCGATGGGGACCATGTGGGCGCTGCCGGCCTTGTCGGAGCGCGCGAGCATCCCGCAGACCGCGCCGGTGCGTTCGTTCACCACCGGGCTGCCGCTGAAGCCCTCGCCGACCGGGGTGCCGTAGCCCCGGGGCATGGCCATCGGGTCCTCGAACGCGAGGCGGGAGTCGCCCTGGTACTCAAGCGCGGCCCACTGGCCCGCACGGTAGTGGCCCTTGGGGTGACCGTAGGCCCGGAGCCGGTCGCCGAGGGCGGTGGCCGGGGAGGTGAGCACGTACGGCGTCTCGGCGTCGAACCGCAGGAAGGCCACGTCGAGTCCGTTGTCGGCCCGGTGCCGGTCCTCGTCGGTCACCGTCAGCGTGAACTCCGCCCCGGTTCCGATGCGTCCCCGCACTTCGTCGGCTCCGGTCACCACGTGCGCGCACGTCACCGCGACCCCGGGCGCGATCACGAACCCGGTACCCCCCGCGTGCCCGCCGGGCAGGTCCAGTGCGAGGGTCGCCGACTCCAGCAGCCTCCTCCAGCCGTCCACGCCTACGCTCCCGGGACCTCCTCGGTGGTCCACTCCAAGGTCACCTTCCACGTGGACCTGGACGACGCCCTGCCCACGACCGCCAGGAACTGCCCGGTGTCGAAGGAGACGTCGCACCCGAATTCGACCGTCGCCTTCGACGCTCCCGTCTCCCGGAGCCGCGTGCCCATCGCGCGGGCCACCGCCGTGAGGCCGTCGAGGACCGGGTCGAGACTGGGGCGGCGCCAGCCGATCTCCTGTTCCTCGCCCAGGGGGAGTGCCGGCACGCCTTCGCCGGGAGCCACCGACATCAGGATCGTCTGGCCGTCGATGTCGACCGGGACCGTCGTCCGCGTGCCCTCGTCCACTGGCTTCCCCCGTAACAGACCTCAGGTAGACGGCTCATCGTAGCGAGCGGCCGCCCCCGTGCTGCCCCGTACCGTCAGCCGGGGCACCGGCACCCGTACCGCCCGGGCCGAGCCGCCGTCCAGCAGGGCGGTCAGCTCGCGTGCCGCCGTGCGGCCGAACTTCGTGCTGTCGCGGGAGAGGGCCGAGAGCCAGGGCTTGACCATGCGGCACAGGGCCGAGTCCTCCCAGGAGACGACGGAGACGTCGTCCGGTACCGCGTAGCCGAGTTCGGCCGCCGCCGCGACCCCGGCCACCGCCATCACGTCGTTGTCGTAGATCAGGGCCGTCGGGTGCGGGGTCGCGCGCAGGACCCGGCGGGTGACGGCCGCGCCCTCGGCGTCGGAGTAGTCGGTGGTGACCGAGTGGACCTCGCCCAGGCCCCGCCGTTCGGCCTCGGCGCGCAGGGTGCGGATCCGCCGCTGGGTGTGCGCGAGGCCGGGCAGGCCGGCGATGTGCACGATGCGCCGGTGGCCGAGACCGGTCAGCTCGTCGACCACCGACGCCATCGCGGCCGCGTCGTCCGCCCAGACCGTGGAGAGTTCGGGGTGGCGTTCGTCGGGGGCGCCGCCGATCACCACGGCGGGCAGGCCCAGTTCGTCGAGGAGGTCGGGGCGGGGGTCGTCGGCGCGCGGGTCGACGACCAGGACGCCGTCGACGCGGTGCTCCGCCCACCAGCGGCGGTAGACCGCGCACTCGTCGGCCACGTCCTCCGCCATCTGGAAGAGCAGACCGAGATGGCGTTCGGCGAGCACCTCCTGGATGCCCGAGACCAGTTGGAGGAAGAAGGAGTCCACACCCAGCGAGTGCGCGGGGCGGGCGAGGACGAAGCCGACGGTGGCCGCGCCCTCGCCGGAGAGGGCGCGGGCGGCCGTGCTGGGACGCCAGCCGAGCTGTTCGGCCACCCGCTGGACCCGGGCCCTGGTCGTCTCGGAGACCCCGGGGCGGCCGTTGAGCGCGAAGGAGACCGCGCTCTCGGAGACTCCGGCGCGGCGCGCGATGTCCTTCATCGTCGGCCGGCGCGCGGGGACGCGTTTCTCCGCCAACTCACTTCCTCATTCGGCTCGGGACCGTGACCTGCTAATGCGCTTGAGTCGCCATACCCTAAAGCGCATTAGCGATCCGTGGCAATACGTTCGTAACACCTTTCTGAGCAGGGGTTTTGAGCCACTAATGACTTTAGCTGCGCCGAATCCATTGACGTGGTGCCAAAACGGCGTGCAAGGTCTGGCGCGGCACCTTCGGCCGACCCCGCTGCAAAGGAGCAACGGACCATGCGCATCTCCCGCAGAGCTTTCGCCCTCGCCGCTGCCGCCGTCCTCGCCCTGCCGTTGAGCGCCTGCGGTTCCGGGGGCGACGACGGCGGTTCCACCGACGCCTCGGGCAAGGTCGAGGGCGACATCACCTTCCAGACCTGGAACCTGCGCGCCAACTTCAAGTCGTACTTCGACGGCCTGGTCGCGGACTTCGAGAAGAAGTACCCCGGCACCCATGTGAAGTGGATCGACCAGCCGGCCGAGGGCTACGCCGACAAGATCAGCGCGGACGCGGCCGGCGGCACCCTCCCCGACGTCGTCAACGTCTCGCCGGACCTGGTCGCCCCGCTCGCCAAGGCGGGCCTCGCCCTCGACCTAGACAAGGCGGCGGCCAAGTACAAGTCCGAGTACCTGGCAGGCGCCTGGGCCAGCCATCGGATACCGGGGACCAGCGGGACGTACGCCTTCCCCTGGTACCTGAACACCGGGCCGCTCTTCTACAACAAGACGCTGTTCACACAGGCCGGACTCGATCCGGAGCAGCCGCCGGGGACGTACGACGAACTCTTCGCCGACGCGCTGAAGATGGCGCAGCAGAGCGGCGGCAAGGTCGCCACCCTCGCCAACGTGCCGACGATCGAGGACTTCGGCCGGTACGGCTCGCAGCTGATGAACAAGGCGGGGACCGGGTTCGCCTTCAACGGCGCGAAGGGCGTCGAACTGCTCACCAAGTACAAGGAGTTGTACGACGCCAAGGCGCTCGACCCGCAGGCGCTGACCGCGACCCCCGAGTCCACCGGCAAGAAGTTCCTCACCGGGGCCGTCGCCATGAACCCCGGCAGCGCGCTCGACCTGGACAACTTCAAGAAGCAGGCGCCGAGCCTGTACAAGAACATCGGCATCACCGACCAGATCACCAGCACCGGCCACGTCAACATGTACGTGATGGGCGTGATGGTCAACTCCCGGACCAAGCACACCGCGGCCGCCGTCGCCTTCGCGCACTTCGTGACCGACGCGCAGAACCAGATGTCCTTCGCCAAGAAGGTCGCCATCTTCCCGAGCACCGCCGGCTCCCTCGGCGACCCGTACTTCACCAAGGAGGACGGCACCGACGAGACCCGGGTGCGCATCGCCGCCGCCAAGTCGCTGAAGAACGCGGTCAACTACACGCCGGTCCTGTTCAGCGACCAGATGAAGACCGCGCTGCGCAACGAGGTCGCCAAGACGCTGCAGGGCAAGGAGAGCCCCAAGGCGGCCCTTGACAACGCTGTCAAGGCCTGCGACCGCCTGCTCCAGCAGGAGGGCTGACGACACGATGGCCGGCGTGACTCGCGTGCGGCGCCAACTGCCCACCAGCCCCTGGCTGTTCGCCGCCCCCGGGCTGCTGGTCGTCGGCGCCTTCGTGCTCTTCCCGTTCGTCTCGACGGTGGTCAACTCCTTCACGGACCGCCGCACCCTGGTCCCGGGCCGCTTCGTCGGCCTCGCCAACTTCCGTGAGCTGATCCACGACGACATGTTCTGGACCGGCCTGCGCAACAGCACCCTGTACATCGTGGGAGTGGTGCCCGCCCTCGTCGTCCTGCCGCTGCTGCTCGCCCTGCTGGTGCAGAAGAACATCCCCGGCATCACCTTCTTCCGGTCCGCCTTCTACACCCCGGTCGTCGCCTCGGTCGTCGTGGTCGGCCTCATCTGGGTGTGGCTCCTCGACGAACGCGGCCTGGTCAACTCGCTCCTCGAGACCGTCGGGATCGGCCGGGTCGGCTTCCTCAGCGACCAGTGGCTGCTCCTGCTGAGCGCGATGGCGGTCACGGTCTGGAAGGGTCTCGGCTACTACATGATCATCTATCTGGCGGCGCTCGCCAACGTTCCGCGCGAGCTGCACGAGGCCGCCGCCGTGGACGGCGCCGGAGCGGTCCGGCGCTTCCTCACCGTCACCGTGCCCGCCGTCCGCTCCACCATGGTGCTGGTCGCCGCGCTCTCCTCGGTCGCCGCCTTCAAGACGTTCTCCGAGGTCTACCTGCTGGCAGGCCCGGACGGCGGCCCGGCCGGCGAGGACACCACCCTCGTGATGCTCGTCCAGCAGACCGGCACCGGACTGACCGGCCGGGTCGGCTACGCCTCGGCGCTCTCCGTCGTCGTCTTCGTGGTGACGGTGGCGCTGATGCTCCTCGTGCTGCGCGCCGACCGGAGGGAGCGGACATGACCGTCACCGAGGAACGCGTGCGGACCGTGCCCCCGGCGAAGGAGGCGCGCGTCACCGACGAACACGGCCGCCGCATCCGGATCGGCGAACTGGTCCTGCGCTACGCCCTGTTGCTGCTCGTCCTGGCCGTCACCGTCGGCCCGTTCCTGTGGCAGCTGTCCACCTCGCTCAAGGGACCGACCGAGGACATCTTCAGTTCGCCGCCCAGCTTCCTGCCGGAACACCCCACGCTGCACAACTACCGACGGGTCGCCGACACCATCCCCGTCTGGGACTACGCCCTCAACTCCCTGAAGGTCGCGAGCGCGAGCGTGGTGACCAACTGCGTCGGCTCGGCACTCGCCGGGTACGCCCTGGCCCGGCTGCGCTACCGGGGCCGCCGGATCGCCACCCTGGTCTTCATCCTCGCGATGCTCGTGCCGGTGGAGGGCATCATCATCGCCCAGTTCACCACCATGCGCGAACTCGGCCTCAACAACACCCTGATCGGCGTCGTCCTGCCCGGCTCGATCGGCGCCATGAACGTGCTGCTGATGCGCAACGCCTTCCTCAACCTGCCCTACGAGATCGAGGAAGCGGCCTACGTCGACGGCGCCAACGTCTGGCAGCGGTTCCTGCGGATCGCCCTGCCGTCGGTCAGGGGCACCGTCGCCGTCGTCGCGATCTTCGCCTTCATGGGCGCCTGGGACGACTTCCTGTGGCCCCTCATCGTGCTCAGCGACCCCTCCAGGTTCACGCTCACCATCGGCCTCAACTACCTGCACGGCACCTTCGCCAACGACGAGCGCCTCGTCGCCGCCGGCACCGTGATCGCCGTGGCCCCGCTCATCGCCCTGTTCGCCTGCCTCCAGCGGTACTTCTTCCGGGGCGTCGGCGAGGGAGCCGTCAAGGGCTGACCCCCGTCAATCGCCAGCAAGGAATACGCATGCCTCCTGCCGTGCGCTTCGGCGTCAACTACACCCCCAGCGAAGGGTGGTTCCACCACTGGCTCGACTTCGACCTGGACTCGGTACGCGCGGACCTCGACTCGATCGCCGCGCTGGGGCTCGACCACATCCGGGTCTTTCCGCTGTGGCCCTACTTCCAGCCGAACCGCTCCCTGATCCGGCCGCGCGCCGTCGAGCAGCTCGTCGCCCTCGCGGACGCGGCGGCCGAGCGCGGCCTGGACGTCAACGTCGACGGCCTGCAGGGGCACCTGAGCAGCTTCGACTTCCTGCCCGCCTGGACCCGCACCTGGCACCGGCGCAACCTCTTCACCGATCCGCAGGTCGTCGAGGGCGAGGCCGCCTACCTGCGCACCCTCGCCGCGGCCCTCGCGGACCGGCCCAACTTCATCGGGATGACCATCGGCAACGAGGTCAACCAGTTCGCCGCAGGCCCGCACCCCGATCCCGACCGGATCAGCGAAGCGGACGCGGAACAGTGGCTCGTACGGCTGCTCGCCGCCTGCACCGAGGGCGCCCCCGGCGGGCTGCACCTGCACGCCTCCTACGACGCCGCCTGGTACCAGGACGACCAGCCCTTCACCCCCGCCCACTCCGCCCGCCTCGGCGCGGTCACCGCCGTGCACTCGTGGGTGTTCGACGGCACCGCCCAGCGGCACGGCCGCGCCGCCCTGCAGACCGAGAAACACGCCGCCTATCTGGTCGAGTTGAGCAAGGCCTGGGCCGAGGACCCGCACCGGCCCGTCTGGCTCCAGGAGGTGGGCGCGCCCGCGCCGCTGATCCCCGCCGAGCACGCGGCCGCCTTCGCCGAGGCGACGATCACCGCCGTCCTGGACTGCCCCGACCTGTGGGGCATCACCTGGTGGTGCTCCCACGACGTCAGCCGGAGCCTCGCCGACTTCCCCGAACTCGAATACGGGCTCGGCCTGTTGACCAACGACCGCAAGCCGAAGGACATCGCCCACGTCCTCGCGGCAGCCGAGCCCGCGGCGGCGCGGACACGCGGCACGGCGCTCGTCGTGCCCGCCGACCCGGCCCTGCGCTCCCAAAACGCCCCCGGCGGACCCGTCTTCGACGCCTGGTTCCGGCTCGCCGCCGACGGCGCCCGCCCCACCACCGTCCTCGACACCCACGCGGCCGACCGGGACCATCTCACCGCGCGCGGCATCACCGAGGTCGTCACCCCCGACCAGGTACTCCCCACCCCACAAGGAGGCACCCGCTCGTGAACCCCAGCAGACGCACCGTCCTCATCGCCGCCACAGCGGCCGCCTTTTTACCCACCCCCGCCATGGCCGCCACCCAGCAGGCCGGTGAGGCCGCCACCACGGCCACCCCGCCGTACGCCTCCTACTTCTACCCGGACTCGTTCCCGTCCGGCAGCCCGGGCACCGGCATCACCTGGCGCAGCCTGAAGGCCTGGACGGCGGCCGGCGACCCCGACCTCGCCTTCAACGCGGCCTCCATACCGCTCGCCGCCCGCTTCACCCCGACCCCCGCCAACACCACCGCCCGGTCCGGGCAGGCCCGTATCCAGGCGCTGGTGTCCTTCGGACCGACGTCCAGCAACCCCTCCCAGGGCTCGGCCACCGCCGACTACTACGCCCTCACCCACTGGGCCTACCTCGACGAGCTGGTCTTCTGGGGCGGCTCGGCCGGAGAGGGGCTGATCCTCGCCCCGAACGCGCCGATCGTCGACGCAGCCCACCGGCACGGCGTACCCGTCCTCGGCAACATCTTCCTGCCGCCCACCGCCTACGGCGGCCAGCTCCAGTGGACCCGCGACCTGGTCCAGACCGACGCCACCGGCCACTACCCCCTTGCGGCCCAGCTCGTCGCCCTGGCCGCCGCCTACGGCTTCGACGGCTGGTTCGTGAACGCCGAGACCGGCGGCGGCAACACCGCCCTCGGCACCGCCATGCTCGGCTTCGTCACCGAGCTCAAATCCCTCGCGGCGGCCCGGGGACAGCGGGTCACCTGGTACGACGCGATGACCGTCAACGGCACTGTCAGCTGGCAGGGCGCGCTGAACAGCCAGAACCAGGCCTTCTTCCAGGCCGCCGACGACATGTTCGTCGACTTCCGGTGGAGTGCCTCGACCCTCGCGTCGTCGGGCACGAAGGCGGTGCAACTCGGGCGCAGCCGCTACGAGTTGTGGGCCGGGGTGGACGTCGAGTCCAACGGCTCCAACGCCTCCGTGAACTGGGACGCGATGGTGCCCAGCGGCTCGGCGCACATCACGTCCGTCGGCTTCTACCGGCCCGAGTGGACCCGCAACCACCTGCCCGCGAGCCGTACTCCCGGCGACTTCCACGCCGCCGACGACCGGTTCTGGACCGGGCGGTCACTGGACCCGACCCGGCCGGACAGCACGGACCCGTGGCGGGCGCCGGCCGTGTCGGTGGCGGACCGGTCGACGGTGTCGGCGGTGCCGTTCGCGAGCGTCTTCAACACCGGGCACGGCTTGCGCTGGTACGAGGAGGGCGAGGTCACCTCGGACACGGCCTGGAACCACCTCGGCCTGCAGGACCGGCTCCCGTCCCGGCGCTGGGCGGTACGGACGGCCGGCACCCGGCCGGCCGTGACCTTCGACTTCGCCGACGCCTGGCGGGGCGGCAGCAGCGTCCTGGTGGACGGGGCCCTGGACCAGCCCGTGGTGCTGGACCTGTACGCGACCCGGCTGCCGATCACGGCACAGACGGTTGTCGAGCTGACGTACCGGACCGACGCTGGAGGTGTGGACGTCGAGCTGGCCATCGCCACCGCCGAGCCGGGCAGCGCCGGCACGGCACCGCCGTACACCTATCTGCCGGTGGACCCGGGCGACGGCTGGTCGACCGCGACCGTCCCGCTCACCGGACTCTCCGGCACGGTCCACGCCCTCGGCGTCCGCCTCACGGCGACCGACGGGCCGGTCCGGTGGCGGCTCGGCGGAATCGCCGTACGGGAGGGGACGAACACCCCCGCCGCTCCCGCAGACCCGCAGATCACCGCGGCTGACGGCGGAAACCTGCGCCTCGCCTGGGGCACGGCCCCCGGCGCCGTGCGCCACTACACCCTGCACCGCCTCCTCCCCGACGGCACCCGGCGCTTCCTCGGCGCCACCGGCCAGCGCGCCTATTTCCTGACCGGCCTCCAGCCGGAGCAGGGCGAGACGACGGCACGGTTCGAAGTGCGCGCGGTAGGGGAGCTGTACACCTCGTCGGACCCCGTGACCGTCACGCACACCTGGTAACCGGTAACCAACAAACGGAGCACCCCACATGCATGACGACCGCAGCCTGGTCGAAGCCCGCCTGAGGCGCGTCCTCGACGAGCGCATCCGCCCCGCCGTGTACCCCGAGTCCGTGCCGCTCGACGTCGCGGTGTGGCACGCGCCCGGCGAGCCCGTGCCGGTCGACGAGGGGCTCGCGGCCGAGCCCGAGCCGATCGCGGTGGGCGCCCGGTGGGGTGCTCCGTGGGGCACCAGCTGGTTCCGGGTGACCGGAACCGTCCCCGCGGAGTGGGCCGGGCGGACCGTGGAGGCCCTGCTCGACCTCGGCTTCGACGAGAACATGCCCGGCTTCCAGTGCGAGGGCCTGGTCTACCGCCCCGACGGCACCCCGGTGAAGGGTCTCAACCCGCGCAACCAGTGGGTCCGCGTCGGCGCCCCCGTCGAGGGCGGCGAACAGGTCCGGCTGCACGTCGAGGCCGCCTCCAACCCCGTCATCCTCGACTACCACCCGTTCCGGCCCACCTGGCTCGGCGACAAGGACACCGCCGGGCACGAACCGCAGTACACGCTCACCAGGATGGATCTCGCCGTCTTCGACGAGACCGTGTGGCAGCTCGTCATCGACCTGGAGGTGCTCGGCGAGCTGATGGCCGAGCTGCCGGCCGACGCGCAGCGCCGCCACGAGATCCTGCGCGCGGTCGAACGGGCCCTGGACGCGGTCGACCTCCAGGACGTGAACGGCACGGCGGCCCAGGCCCGTGCCCGCCTCACCGACGTCCTTTCCACCCCCGCCGTGCCCTCAGCGCACCGGATCAGCGCGGTGGGGCACGCGCACATCGACTCGGCGTGGCTGTGGCCGCTGCGCGAGACGGTCCGGAAGGTGGCCCGCACCACGGCCAACATGACCGCCCTCATCGAGGACGAGCCCGACTTCGTGTTCGCCATGTCCCAGGCCCAGCAGTGGGCGTGGGTGAAGGAGCACCGGCCCGAGGTGTGGGCGCGGGTGAAGAAGGCGGTCGCCGAGGGGCGGTTCGTGCCGGCCGGCGGGATGTGGGTGGAGTCGGACACCAACATGCCGGGCTCGGAGGCGATGGCCCGTCAGTTCGTGCACGGCAAGCGGTTCTTCCTCGAGGAGTTCGGCGTCGAGAACGACGAGGCGTGGCTGCCCGACACCTTCGGCTTCGCCGCCGGACTCCCGCAGATCATCAGGGCGGCGGGCTCGACCCGGCTGCTCACCCAGAAGATCTCCTGGTCCCAGACGAACAAGTTCCCGCACCACACCTTCCAGTGGGAGGGCATCGACGGCACCCGGATCTTCACGCACTTCCCGCCCGTCGACACCTACAACTGCTCCATGAAGGGCAGCGAACTCGCCCACGCGGCCCGCAACTTCAAGGACAAGGGCCGCGCCCGGCACTCCCTCGCACCCACCGGGTGGGGCGACGGAGGCGGCGGCACCACCCGCGAGATGGTCGCCAGGGCGGCCCGGGCCCGGGACCTGGAGGGCTCGCCGACGGTCGTCTGGGAGACCCCGGAACAGTTCTTCGACAAGGCCGAGGCCGAATACCCGGACCCGCCCGTCTGGGTGGGCGAGCTCTACCTGGAACTGCACCGCGCCACCCTCACCAGCCAGGCGAGGACCAAGCAGGGCAACCGGCGCAGCGAACACCTCCTGCGCGAGGCCGAACTGTGGGCGGCGACGGCGGCCGTACGCACCGGATTCCCCTACCCGTACGAGGAGTTGGACCGGATCTGGAAGACGGTCCTGCTCCACCAGTTCCACGACATCCTGCCGGGTTCGTCGATCGCCTGGGTGCACCGGGAGGCGAGGGCGACCTACCAGCGGCTCGCGACCGAACTCGACCGGATCATCGACGCGGCCCAGCGGGCCCTGGCGGGAGAGGGCGACCGGCCGCTGCTGTTCAACGCGGCACCGCACGGCAGGGGCGGCGTCCCCGCCGGAGGCGCGGCGCAGGAGCAGCCGTCCGGCGAGGTGACCGTGTCGGACCGGCCCGAGGGCGGACACGTCCTCGCCAACGGCCTGCTGCGGATCGAGATCGACGCCCGCGGCCTCGTCGTGTCCGCCTACGATCTCGACGCCGACCGCGAGACCATCGCCCCCGGCACGGCCGCCAATCTCCTCCAGCTCCATCCGGACTTCCCGAACATGTGGGACGCCTGGGACGTCGACGCCTTCTACCGCAACGCGGTCACGGACCTCACGCAGACCGACGAGCTGACGGCCGGCGAGGAGGGCGTCCGGATCGTGCGGTCCTTCGGCTCGTCCCGGGTCACCCAGGTGCTGTCGCTGGCACCGGGGGAGCGTCGGCTGCTGATCGACACGGAGGTCGACTGGCACGAGACGGAGAAGTTCCTGAAGCTGGCCTTCCCCCTGGACGTGCACGCCGAACGGTACGCGTCCGAGACCCAGTTCGGTCACTTCCACCGCCCGACCCACACCAACACCTCGTGGGAGGCGGCGAAGTTCGAGGCCTGCAACCACCGCTTCGTCCACCTGGAGGAGCCGGGCTGGGGCGTGGCGATCGTCAACGACTCGACGTACGGCCACGACGTCACGCGCAGCGTCCGCACGGACGGCGACAAGGGTACGACGACCACGGTCCGGGCCTCGCTCCTGCGCGCCCCCCGCTTTCCCGACCCCGAGACCGACCAGGGCCTCCACCGCTTCCGGCACGCACTGGTACCGGGCGCGGGGATCGGAGACGCGGTCCGGGAGGGCTGGCGGATCAACCTGCCGGAGCGCCGGGTGACGGGAGCCGACGACGTCGCTCCGCTGGTCACGGTCGACAACGACGCGGTCGTCATCACCGCGGTGAAACTGGCCGACGACGGCAGTGGCGACGTGGTGGTCCGCTGCCACGAGGCTCACGGGGGCAGGGCCCGCGCTTCGTTGACCGCAGGCTTCGAGGTCGCGGACGTCACGGCTACGGACCTCTTGGAGCGCCCGCTCCCGGACGCACCGGAGCACGTCGGCAACCGTGTCGGACTGCGCCTGCGCCCCTTCGAGTTGGTGACTTTGCGACTCCGGCGAGTCTGAAGCCCCGTCAGGGTCGCGGGGAACTGCGCGACCAGCCACGACGGCGCCGCAGTCGACCGACGGCATTTCGCGGCACTTCCAGCGGAGCGCTCCATGCGGTGTGACGACTGCGGGTGCGTGGGGACTGGTCGCGCAGTTCCTCCCCCAGCCGAAGGCGGGGGGTACCCCCCGCGCCCCTTCGGGGCGCGTCCGCTCAGGTGCCGAGCTGTGCGCGCAACCACTCCTCGACCTCACCGACATGGGCAGCCGCCGCAGCCCTCGCCGCCTCCGGATCCCGGGCGACGAGGGCGCGGTGGATCGCCGCATGCTCCCGCCGCGTCCTGTCGAACGCCCCCTCCTCCTCGTACCCCCGCCACACCCGCGCCCGGAACGTCCGCGACGAGAGCCCCTCCAGAATCGCGGCCATCGTGTCGTTCCCCGCGGCCCCCGCGATCACCCGGTGGAACGCGAGGTCGTGCGCGAGGATCTCCTCGGGATCGTCCGTCGCGTTCATCGCCGTGAGGTGATTCTCCACCTCCGCCAGCTGATCGGCCGTGATCCGCGCGGCGGCCAGCGCCGTCGCCGTCGACTCCAGTACCCGCCGCACCTCCAGCAGCTCCACGAGCCGCGGCCCGCGTGACAGGTCGGCGACCACGCCGAACGTCTCCAGCAGGTCACCCGCCTCCAGCTGGGTGACGTAGATGCCGGAGCCGTGCCGGGCCTCCAGCACGCCCAGGACCGTCAGCGCGCGGATCGCCTCGCGCATGGAACTGCGGGACATGCCCAGCTGGGCGGCGAGATCCCGTTCCGTGGGCAGCCGCTGGCCCGGCTCCAGGCGGCCCTCCGCGATCATCGCCTTGATCCGCTCGATGGCGCGCTGCGTCACCGTGCCCTTCTGTGGCGCCGTCTCGTCCACACCGCTCCTCCTGTCGCCGGTGCGCCGAAGTCTAACCAGCGAGGTGGTCCGACCACTACGGCTCATTGGGCGGGAAATTAGCGTCTGTGGGGTGTTGAAAGGGCCGAGTGGTCTGATAAGTATGCGGGCATCTGCTCGAACACGCTCGATGAGGAGCTGCCAAGATGCCCGGCAGAACACTGAGGAAGCGGAACAGGTCCCGGATCATCGGCGCGACGGCCGTGGCCGTCGGAGCCTCGCTCGCGCTCGCCGCCTGCGGCAGCACCAAGGACACCGGCAGCGGCAGCGCCGGTGGCGGTGGCACCGGCAAGGTCGGGGTGATCCTGCCCCTGCTGACCTCGCCGTTCTGGCAGTCGTACAACGACTACGTGCCCAAGATGGCGAAGTCCGAGGGCGTGGACGCGCTGAAGACGGTCAACTCCAACAGCGACCCCTCGCAGCAGATCACCGACATCAACAACGAGCTGAACCAGGGTGTGAAGGGGCTGGTCGTGGCCCCGCTGGACAGCGCCGCCATCGAGGCCGGGCTCGACCAGGCCGAGCGCAAGGGCGTGCCGGTGGTCGCCGTGGACGTGGCGCCCGACAAGGGCAAGGTCGCCATGGTGGTCCGCGCCGACAACGTCGCCTACGGCGAGAAGGCCTGCGAGTACCTCGGCGCGCACGTCACCAGCGGCAAGGTCGTGCAGATCATGGGCGACCTGGCCTCGGTCAACGGCCGTGACCGCTCCGAGGCGTTCCGGTCCTGCGTGAAGAAGAAGTACCCGAAGCTCAAGGTCCTGGAGATCCCCGCCAAGTGGGAGTCAGACACGGCCGCCTCCCAGCTGGGCACCCTCCTCAACGCCAACCCCGACATCAAGGGCATCTACATGCAGGCCGGCGGTGTCTACCTCGCCCCGACCCTGCAGACCCTGAAGTCCAAGGGCATGCTCAAGACGGCCGGGCAGAGCGGGCACATAGTGATCGTCTCCAACGACGGCATCCCGCAGGAGTTCGACGCCATCCGCAAGGGCCAGATCGACGCCACCGTCTCCCAGCCGGCCGACGCCTACGCCAAGTACGGCATGTACTACATCAAGGCGGCGATGGAGGGGAAGACGTTCAAGCCGGGTCCGACCGACCACGACTCCACGATCGTCAAGCTGTCGAACGGGATCCTGGAGGACCAGCTGCCCGCGCCCCTGGTCACCAAGGACAACGTGGACGACCCGAAGCTCTGGGGCAACACGGTCAAATGATCACGCCACTCGTTGAGGCCCGGGACATCGTCAAGCGGTACGGCCCCACCGTCGCCCTCGCCGACGGCCGGCTCACCGTCCTGCCGGGCGAGTCCCACGCCCTCGTCGGCCGCAACGGCGCCGGCAAGTCCACCCTGGTCAACGTCCTCACCGGCCTCCAGGCCCCGGACGAGGGCACGGTCCGCTTCGACGGCGAGCCCGCCCCCGCGCTCGCCGACCGGGATGCCTGGCGGCGCAAGGTGGCCTGCGTCTACCAGAAGCCGACCGTCGTACCGGAGCTGACGGTCGCCGAGAACCTCTTCATCAACCGGCAGCCCCTGCGCCGGGGCTTCATCAGCTGGCGCCGGCTGCGCAGCGAGGCGGCCGCGCTCCTCGACACCTGGGACGTGCACGTCGACCCCGAGGCGCGCACCGCCGACCTCAAGGTCGAGGACCGTCAAATGGTGGAGATCGCACGGGCGCTGAGCTTCGGCGCGCGGTTCATCGTCCTCGACGAGCCGACCGCGCAGCTCGACAACCGTGAGATCGAGCGGCTGTTCAGCCGGATGCGGGCGCTGCAGGACTCGGGCGTGACCTTCCTGTTCATCTCGCACCACCTCCAGGAGGTGTACGAGGTCTGCCAGACCGTCACCGTGCTCCGCGACGCCCGCTGGATCATCACCGCCCCCGTCGCCGACCTGCCCAGGGCCGCCCTGGTGGAGGCGATGGCGGGGGAGGCGGTGACCGGGCAGGAACAGCTGTCGCGGGACGCGGTGCCCGCCGGAGCGCCCGTCGTCCTCAGCACCAGCGGGCTCACGTCGGAGTCGTACGACGGCATCGATCTCACCGTCCGCAGCGGCGAGGTCGTCGGCCTGGCCGGCACCAGCGGCAGCGGCAAGATCGAACTCGCCGAGACCATCGCCGGGTTGCGCACCCCGACCGGCGGGAGCGCACAACTGCAGGAGAAACAGCTGCCGTTCGGCGACGTGCGGGCCGCGCTCAGGGCCGGCGTCGGCTTCGTGCCCCGCGACCGGCACGACCAGGGACTCGTGGCCGGCATGAGCATCGGTGACAACGCCACCATGACCGTCCTCGACCGGCTCGGCCGCGGCGGGTTCGTCGGCACCGACCGCAAACGCGGCTTCGCCACCGGACTGATCGAGCGCCTCGACATCCACGCCGAGGGCCCCGACCAGCCCGTCTCCGACCTGTCCGGCGGCAACGCGCAGAAGGTCGTCATGGCCCGCGCCCTCGCCTCCGACCCCCGGCTGCTGGTCCTGGTCAACCCCACCGCGGGCGTCGACGTGAAGTCCAAGGAGTCCCTGCTGGCCCGCGTGGACAGCGCCCGTGAGGACGGCACCGCCGTGCTGGTCGTCTCCGACGAACTCGACGACCTGCGTCGCTGCGACCGCGTCCTCGTCCTCTTCCACGGCCGGATCGTCGCCGAACACCCGGCCGGCTGGCACGACCACGAGCTGATCGCCTCCATAGAAGGAGTGGACTCCATGCCCGAAGGAGTGGACCATGGCTGAGACCAAGGCCCCGCCGCTCACCCCGGTGCGCTCCCCGAACCCGCGCGCGGCCCGCACGGTCATCCTGCGCCGGGCCCGTGAACTCGCTCTCGTCCCGGCCCTGTTGCTGCTGATGGTGCTCGGCGCGGTGGTCAACGACTCGTTCCTCACCGAGCGCAACCTGATCTCCATCCTCGGCGCCTCCGCCGCCCTCGCGATGGTGGTGCTCGCCGAGTCACTGGTCCTGATCACCGGCAAGTTCGACCTCTCCCTGGAGTCGGTCGTCGGCATCGCCCCCGCCGTCGGCGCCCTCCTCGTCCTGCCGTCGGCCGAGTCCGGCTGGGGCACCGAGTTCCCCGCCGCCCTCGCCATGGTGGCGATCCTGGTCGTCGGCGCGGCCGTCGGCGCCTTCAACGGCATCCTGGTCGTCAAGTTCAAGCTCAACGCGTTCATCGTGACGCTGGCGATGCTGATCGTGCTGCGCGGCGTACTGGTCGGCGCGACCAAGGGCAAGACGCTGTTCGGGATGCCCGACAGCTTCTTCACCCTGGCCACCTCCACCTTCCTCAGCGTCCCCATGTCGGTGTGGCTGGCCGCGGTCGCCTTCGCGGTCACCGGGCTCGTGCTGAAGTACCACCGCGTCGGCCGCGCCCTGTACGCCATCGGCGGCAACGCCGACGCGGCCCGCGCCGCCGGTATCCGCGTCGACCGGGTGATGCTCGGGGTGTTCGTGGTGGCCGGTGTCCTCGCCTCCGTCGGCGGGATCATGCAGACCGGGTACGTGGGCGCGATCAGCGCCAACCAGGGCAACAACATGATCTTCACGGTCTTCGCCGCGGCGGTGATCGGCGGTATCAGCCTGGACGGCGGCAAGGGCACCATGTTCGGCGCCCTGACCGGCGTACTCCTTCTGGGTGTCGTGCAGAACCTGCTCACCCTGGCGCAGGTGCCGTCGTTCTGGATCCAGGCCATCTACGGCGGCATCATCCTCGTCGCCCTCATGATCGCCCGTGTCACCACGGGACGGGCCCAGGACTGACCGAACCGCGTCCCGAACTCCTACCGACGGAAAGGCAATCCGTGTCCCCGAGCCCCGACCCCTCCGCCCGCGTCACCGCGCTCGAAACCCACGACATCCGCTTCCCCACCTCGCGCGAGCTCGACGGCTCCGACGCGATGAACCCGGACCCCGACTACTCGGCGGCCTATGTCGTGCTGCGCACCGACGCCGGCGACGGGCACGAGGGGTACGGGTTCACGTTCACCATCGGGCGGGGCAACGACGTCCAGGTCGCCGCGATCGACGCGCTGCGGAACCATGTGCTCGGCCGCCCGGTCGACGAGGTCTGCGACGACCCCGGATCCCTCTACCGGGACCTGATCGGCGACAGCCAGCTGCGCTGGCTCGGCCCCGAGAAGGGCGTGATGCACATGGCGATCGGCGCGGTGACCAACGCCGTCTGGGACCTCGCCGCCCGGCGTGCCGGGAAGCCGTTGTGGCAGCTGCTCGCCGACGCCGAGCCCGAGTGGATCGTCCGCCAGATCGACTTCCGCTACCTCACCGACGCCCTCACCCCGGAGGAGGCCCTGGCCATCCTCCACCGGGGCCGGGAAGGTGCCGGGGAGCGGCGGACCCGCCTCCTCGAGCGCGGCTTCCCCGCCTACACCACCTCCGCCGGCTGGCTCGGCTACGACGACGAGAAGCTCACCCGGCTCGCCGCCCAGGCGGTCGCCGACGGCTTCCGGCAGATCAAGCTGAAGGTCGGTGCCGACCTGGCGGACGACATCCGGCGCTGCCGGGTCGCCCGCCAGGTCGTCGGCCCGGACATCCGCGTGGCCATCGACGCCAACCAGCGCTGGAACGTCGACGAGGCGATCCGCTGGACCCAGGCCCTCGCCGAGTTCGACCCGTACTGGATCGAGGAGCCCACCAGCCCCGACGACATCCTCGGCCACGCGGCGATCCGCCGGGCGGTCGCCCCGGTGAAGGTCGCCACCGGCGAACACGTGCAGAACCGGATCGTCTTCAAGCAGCTGCTCCAGGCCGGCGCCCTCGACGTCGTCCAGATCGACGCGGCCCGGGTCGCCGGCGTCAACGAGAACCTCGCCATCCTGCTGCTCGCAGCCAAGTTCGGCGTCCCGGTCTGCCCGCACGCGGGCGGGGTCGGCCTGTGCGAACTCGTCCAGCACCTCTCGATGTTCGACTACGTGGCCGTCTCCGGCACCACCGAGGACCGGGTCATCGAGTACGTCGACCATCTGCACGACCACTTCCTCGATCCGGTGGTCATCCACGAAGGTCATTACGTGGCACCCACCGCCCCGGGCTTCTCCGCCGCCATCAGGCCGGAGTCCGTCGCGGAGTACACCTACCCCGGCGGCACCTTCTGGGCCGCCGACCCCGAAACGCAGAAGGGACAGGCGGCATGACCGACTTCGAGGGCCTGAGGGCCCTGGTCACCGGCGGCGCCTCCGGGATCGGGCGGGCCACCGCCGAGCTGCTCGCCGAGCGCGGCGCCCAGGTCGCCGTCCTCGACCTCGACCCGTCCGCCGTCGACAAGCCGCTGCTCGGCTTCCGGGCCGACGTCACCGACGACGCCTCCGTGCGGACGGCCGTGGCGAGCGCCGCGGAAGCACTGGGCGGCCTCGACGTCCTCGTCAACAACGCCGGCATCGGCGCCCAGGGCACGGTCGAGGACAACGACGACGACGAGTGGCGCCGCGTCTTCGACGTCAACGTCCTCGGCATGGTCCGCGCCGCCCGCGCCGCCCTCCCGCACCTACGCCGCTCCGCGCACGCGGCGATCGTCAACACCTGCTCCATCGCCGCCACCGCGGGCCTGCCGCAACGCGCCCTGTACAGCGCCACCAAGGGCGCCGTGTACTCCCTGACGCTCGCCATGGCCGCCGACCACCTCCGCGAGGGCGTCCGCGTCAACTGCGTCAACCCCGGCACGGCCGACACCCCGTGGATCGGCCGCCTGCTGGACAACGCCCCCGACCCGGCCGCCGAGCGCGCCGCCCTGGAGGCCCGCCAGCCCGCCGGGCGCCTGGTCTCCGCCGCCGAGGTCGCCGGTGCCATCGCCTACCTGGCGAGCCCCCTCTCCGGCGCCACCACCGGCACCTCCCTCGCCGTCGACGGCGGCATGCAGGGCCTGAGGCTGCGGCCGGTGGGCCAGTGAACACCCTCGGCAGCAGCGGCGTCCGGGTCACCCCGCTCGGCCTCGGCGCCGCCGTGATCGGCAACCTGTACACCGAACTCCCCGACCAGCAGGCGTACGACACCGTCACCGCCGCCTGGCAGCGGGGCATCCGCTACTTCGACACCGCCCCGCACTACGGCCTCGGGCTGTCGGAGCGGCGGCTGGGCGACGCCCTGCGACAGTACGACCGGGACGCGTACACCCTCTCCACCAAGGTCGGCCGCCGGCTGGAGCCGGGGCCCGGCGACGGCGACGACCTCGCCCACGGTTTCGCCGTGCCCGCCACCCTGCGCCGGGTCTGGGACTTCTCCGCCGACGGCATCCGCCGCACCCTGGAGGCCAGCCTGGAGCGGCTCGGCCTCGACCGGGTCGACGTCGTCTACCTGCACGACCCCGACGACCACGCCGAACAGGCCTTCCGGGAGGGCTACCCGGCCCTGGAGAAGCTCCGCGCCGAGGGGGTCGTGGGCGCGATCGGGGCCGGCATGAACCAGACGGCCATGCTCACCCGGTTCGTCCGCGACACCGACGTCGACGTGGTGCTGTGCGCGGGCCGCTACACCCTCCTCGACCAGAGCGCCCTCACCGACCTGCTCCCGGCCGCCGCCGAACGCGGCACCTCCGTGGTGATCGGCGGGGCCTTCAACTCCGGTCTGCTGGCCGACCCGAAACCCGACGCCACCTACGACTACGCCCAGGTCTCCCACGAACTGCTGTCCCGCGCCCTGCGCCTCAAGGCGCTCGCGGAAGAGCACGGGACGACCCTGCGCGCCGCCGCGCTCGCCTTCTGCGCGGCGCACCCCGCCGTGGCGAGCGTCCTGGTCGGGGCCCGCTCGGCGGCCGAGATCGCGGACGGGGCGGAGCAGTTCGCCACGCATGTCCCCGCCGCCTTCTGGCAGGAGCTGCACGCCACCGGCCTGCTCCCCGCCGACGCCCCCGTACCCACGGAGGACCCGTCATGAGAGTGGCGTTGCACACCAGGGTCCGCGCGGACCGCATCGCCGAGTACGAAGCCGCCCACCGCGAGGTCCCCGCCGAACTCACCGACGCCATCCGCGCCGCCGGGGCCACCTCCTGGACCATCTGGCGCAGCGGCACCGACCTCTTCCACGTCCTGGACTGCGCCGACTACGGCCGCCTCCTCGCCGAGCTGGAGAAACTCCCGGTCAACGTGGCCTGGCAGGCCCGGATGGCCGAGCTGCTCGACGTCGTCCACGACTACACCGAGGCGGGCTCGGAGGCCGGCCTGCCCGTCGTGTGGGAGCTGCCATGACGGTCGACGCCCACCACCACGTCTGGGACCTCTCGGTACGGGACCAGGACTGGATCACCGGGCCCGGACTCCAGCCGCTCAGACGGAACTTCACCGTCGAGGACCTCCAGCCCGAGACGGCGGCGGCCGGGGTCACCCGCACCGTCCTCGTCCAGACGGTCACCGTTCCCGAGGAGACCCCCGAGTTCCTCGCCCTCGCCGCCGCCCACGACCTGATCGCCGGAGTCGTCGGCTGGACCGACCTGACCCGCCCGGACGTCGCCGAGGAACTAACCCGCCTGCGCGCACTCCCCGGCGGCACCTACCTGAAGGGCATCCGCCACCAGGTCCAGGGCGAACCCGACCCGGATTGGCTGCTGCGCCCGGACGTCAGCCGGGGCCTGACCGCGGTCGCGGACGCGGGCCTGGTCTACGACCTCGTCGTCCGGGCCCACCAGCTCCCGGCCGCCGCCGAGGCCGCCGGGTCCCATCCCCGGCTCACCTTCGTCCTCGACCACCTGGGCAAGCCCCCCATCGCGTCCGGCACCCTCGAACCCTGGGCCACCGCCGTCCGTGCCCTCGCCGCCCTGCCCAACACCGTCTGCAAGCTCTCCGGCATGGTCACGGAGGCCGACCCCGCCTCCTGGACCGTCGACGACCTGCGCCCGTACGCCGAGACGGTGCTGGACGCCTTCGGCCCCGACCGCCTGATGTTCGGCTCGGACTGGCCGGTGTGCGTCCTGGCCGGGACCTACGGCGAGGTCTTCGACGCGGCCACGCAAGTGATCGCCCCCGCCGACCGCACCGCCGTCTTCGAGACCACCGCGACCCGCGTCTACGGCCTCTGAGCGGCCCCGGCCAGCCGCGTCGGCGGCAGGAACTCCCGCACATACGTCCGCTCCCAGCACGCGCCCGTCTCCCGAAGCTCCCGCCAGCTGGTGTAGCGGTAGCGGAAGAGGCGGGCGCGGACAAAGCGCGGGGGCTGGTCGGGCGGGAAGGGGGAGCGGCGCAGCAGCCGCAGCGTGTCGCGGTCGTTCTCCAGGAGGCGCTCCACCAGACCGCCGAACCAGTCCCCGGCGTACGCGGGGGAGAGGGCGGCGAACCACATCAGCCAGTCCAGGCGGAGGTGGTAGGGCGCGAACTGGCGCGGCCAGTGCCGGGGATCGCCCGGCTTGCCCCTGAACTCGTACTCCCGCCAGTCCGATTCCTCGCGCGGGGTGCCGTCCAGCGTGCCCTCGACCACCACCTCGTAGCGGATCCGGCTGACGCTGCCGAACGCGCCGTAGGTGTTGACCAGGTGGAGCGGGTCGAAGGAGCGGTTCATGACCTGGCGGCGGGAGACCATGTTCACCACCGGGTGGTAGCTCAGGAAGACGAGCAGCGCGGCCACGGCGAGGACCACCACCTCGTACCAGAGCGGGGTGGGCGGCGCGGTGGTGCGGTCCGTGGGCAGCCGGAGGGCGGACACGGCCAGCACGATGGTGATCCAGTTCAGCCAGGAGAAGTTGCCGGAGACCACCAGCCACAGCTGGGTGAGGATCATCAGGGACGCGGCCGCCGTCGAGACCGGCTGCGGGGCGAACAGCAGGACGGGGACGACGAGCTGGGTGAGGTGGTTCGCGGCCACCTCCGCCTTGTGCACCGGCCCCGGCAGGTGGTGGAAGAACCAGCTCAGCGGCCCTGGCATCGGCTGGGTCTCGTGGTGGTAGTGCAGGCAGGTCAGCTTGCGCCAGCAGGCGTCCCCGCGCATCTTGATCAGCCCCGCCCCGAACTCCACCCGGAACAGGATCCAGCGCAGCAGGAAGAGCACGACGACCGGCGGGGCCACCTCGTCGTTGCCCAGGAAGACGGCCAGGAAGCCGGTCTCCAGGAGCAGGGACTCCCAGCCGAACGCGTACCAGGTCTGGCCGACGTTGACGATCGAGAGGTACAGCGCCCAGGGGATCAGCCACAGCACCATCCCGGCCCACAGCGGGAGTTCGCCGTCCGCGCCCGCCAGCAGCGCCGCCGACACCGCGCAGCCCGCCCAGGCGCAGCCCGCGAAGAAACGGTCCGAGTAGTGCAGCTGGAACAGGCTGGGCGCCCGCCGGAAGGGGACGCGGGCGACGTACCCCGGGATCGGCAGCATCCCGCGCTCGCCCAGCAGGGCCCGGAACTGCAGCGCCGCCGCCAGGAACGCGACGAGGTACACGCCGGCCAGAGCCCGCTGGAAGACCAGCCGGCTCACCCAGTACCCGGGGTCGGTGAACCAGTCCACGGCCGTGCGCTCCTGCCTCTCTCCAGTGTGCGGCCCCGGGACCGGCCGGGGCCTGTCACCCTGTGTACCGCGCCTCCCCGCTTGCGTAACCCGAGCGAGTGAAGCAGACAATAAGGGAGGAATTGCCCGTCAGGGGTTCCCCTGGCATGGTGGCCCCATGGCTGACCGGGGAGCGAGCGCTCCGTCACTCCCGGACGACTGGCCCGCCCATCTGGACCACCCGATCCTGGCGCTCAACCACATGGGCACCTTCGACTGGGACCTCGACGCCGGCCTGTTCCACATGGACACCCAGGCGTACGAGGTGTTCGACCTGACCCCCGAGGAGTACGACGGCCGCCCCGAGTCCCTCGCCGTGCGGGTGCCCCCGGCCGAGTCCAGCAGGCTGGACGCGGTGGTGTCCCGGGCCATCAAGGACGGCAGCGAGAACTACGGGACGTACTTCCGCATCCGGCGCCGCGACGGCACGCCGCGCTGGACCCACACCCAGGGCTACATCCGACGCGACGAGACGGGCCGGCCGCGCCGGGTCGTCGGGATCGTCCGGGACGCCACCCAGGAGCTGGAGGACAGCGAGGCCCGCAACCTGCGGGACGCCCAGGGGCAGGCGCTGCGCCGGCAGACCGGCGTCGTCCAGGCGGTCACCGCCGCGCTCGCGCACGCCAGCAGCGTCCAGGAGGTCATCGACGTCCTCAAGGACACCCACGGCATCCCCAACCTGGGCGCCACCAGCCTGGTGATGGGCCTGGTCGAGGCCGGCCGGATCCGGCTGGTCGCCGAGGGGCCGGCCGGCAGCTTCGTGCCCGGCACCCGGATCACCCGGATAGACGAGCCGTACCCGATGGGCGAGGTGGTGCGGACCCTCAGCCCGTGCTTCATCGAGTCACCGGAGGATTTCGCCGAGGGCTACCCGATACTGTGGCCGCACATCACCGACCTGCACATCACCTCGGCCGCCTATCTGCCCCTGATCGCCCAGGCCCGCCCGATCGGCGCCATGGGCCTGCTCTACAACGACCGGCTCGGCTTCTCCACCGAGGAACGCGCCGTCCTGGTCGCCCTCGGCAGCAGCATCGCGCAGAGCCTCCAGCGGGCCATGCTCTTCGAGCAGGAGAAAGACCTCGCCCAGGGCCTCCAGCAGGCCATGCTGCCGCGCACCATCCCGAGCGTGCGCGGGGCCGACGTCGCCGTCCGCTACCGTTCCGCGGCCGCCGGCGGCTCCCTGGGCCGGGACATCGGCGGCGACTGGTACGACCTCATCCCGCTGCCCGGCGGCCGCGTCGGCGCGGTCATCGGCGACGTCCAGGGCCACGACACGCACGCGGCGGCCGTCATGGGCCAGCTCCGTATCGTGCTGCGCGCCTACGCCGCCGAGGGCCACGCCCCGGCCACCGTGATGGCCCGCGCCTCCGTCTTCCTGAACGAGCTCGACACCGACCGCTTCGCCACCTGCCTGTACGCCGAGGCCGACCTGGCCACGGGCGTCGTCCAGGTGGTCCGTGCCGGGCACATCGACCCCCTGGTCCGCGCTGCCGACAGCAGCTGCCGCCGGGTCCCCGTCGAGGGCGGGCTGCCGCTCGGCCTGTCGGCCGAGTTCCACAGCCTGGAGTACCCGGTGTCCACCCTGGAGCTCGACCCCGGCGAGACGCTGCTGCTGTGCACCGACGGGCTCGTCGAACAGCCCGGCAAGGACCTCGGGGACGGCATGCGGGACCTGATCGAGCAGGTCGCCAAGGGGCCCGAGGACGTGCGCGACCTCGCCGACCGGCTGATCGAGGTCGCCGACGAGCGGGCCGGTGACGACGACGTGGCCCTGCTCCTGCTGCGCCGCCGAGGCTCCGACACCGCGCAGGCCGTCGGCCGCCTCCAGCAGCACGTGGCCTCCGGCGACCCCGAGGCGCTCGCCCTGGCCCGGCACATGGTCCGCGCCGCCGTCCGAGCCTGGGGCGCCGGGGACCGCGCCGACGAGATCGAACTGGTCGCCGACGAGCTGATCACCAACGCGCTGATGCACACCGAGGGCTCCGCGATCGTCACCCTCAGGGTCCTCGGCGGCAGCGACCGCCGGCTCCGCGTCGAGGTCGAGGACTCCTCCAGCGCCCTGCCGCGCCGCCGCGAGGCCGGCGAGGACGGCGTCTCCGGCCGGGGCCTGCTGCTCGTCGACCAGCTCGCCGACGTCTGGGGCGTGGAGGCACGCGGTGGCGGCAAGGCGGTGTGGTGCGAGTTCCGCATGGCGGAGAAGGACGACGGGACCTGATCCCCCGGCCGAGCGGCAGCGCCCCCGAAGGGGCGCTGGAGGTGCCCCCGGCCGAAGGCTGGGGGAGGAACTGCGCGACCAGCCCTCACGGCGCCGCAGCCGCGAGACGACCCGATGCGGCACTCGGAGTCCGGCCCCGGATGGCACCCTGGACGCATGCCCGAACTGCCCGAGGTCGAAGCGCTCAGGGACTTCCTGACCGAGAACCTGGTCGGCCGCCAGGTCGTCCGCGTGCTGCCGGTCGCCATCAGCGTCCTGAAGACGTACGACCCTCCGGTCGGCGCCTTCGAGGGCAGCGAGGTCGTCGCCGTGCACCGGCACGGCAAGTTCCTGGACATCGAGGGGGACCGCGGACTGCGGTTCGTGACCCATCTGGCCCGCGCGGGCTGGCTCCAGTGGAAGGACCGGCTGCCGGACGGGCTGCCGCGCCCGGGGAAGGGCCCGCTGGCGCTGCGGGCGGCCCTGGAGACGGGGGCGGGTTTCGACCTCACCGAGGCCGGCACCCAGAAGAAGCTGGCCGTGTACGTGGTCCGCGACCCGCAGGACGTCCCCGGTATCGCCCGGCTGGGCCCCGACCCGCTCGCCGCGGACTTCGGCGAGGACCGCCTGGCGGCCCTGCTGGCGGACGAACGACGGCAGCTGAAGGGCGCCCTGCGCGACCAGAGCCTGATCGCAGGGGTGGGCAACGCCTACAGCGACGAGATCCTGCACGCGGCGAGGATGTCCCCGTTCAAGCTGGCCGCGTCCCTGACACCCGAGGAGACGCACCGGCTGTACGAGGCGCTGCGCACCACCCTCACCGAGGCGGTGGAGCGCTCCCACGGCCTGGCGGCGGGGCGGCTCAAGGCCGAGAAGAAGAGCGGTCTGCGGGTCCACGGCCGGACCGGCGAGCCCTGCCCGGTCTGCGGCGACACCGTCCGCGAGGTCTCCTTCAGCGACTCCTCGCTGCAGTACTGCCCGACCTGCCAGACCGGCGGCAAGCCGCTCGCGGACCGCCGTATGTCCCGGCTGCTCAGGTAGCGGGTGGTCACTGGGGGTCCAGGGTCACCAGGCGCTGCCCGTCCGCGTTGCGCACCTCGTAGCGGTCGATCTCGTCGGGGTGCATCGAGGATCCGCCCGTCATGGTGCTCACCCGGCCGTCGTGGTCCCGCTCCGCCCAGGTGGTGACGATCTGCTCGGAGCCGTCGTCGCCGACGGCGATCAGGCGGCAGGAGCGCGGCCCGTCCGGGTCCTTCACCTGCAACTCGATCGTGCTGCCCGAGTCCGTGTCCTCCGACTTCACCTGCGCCCAGATGCCGGACTGCGCGTCGGTGGCCGCGGTGACCTGCACGGCCGGCGCCGCCTCGTGGCCGACGTAGGCCGCGATGCCGGGGCCGGCGACCGCGAACACGACCGACGCGGCGAGACCGTACAGCAGCTTGCGGCGCTTGGCCCGGTGCCGGTTCGCGACCTCGGCGAGCAGCCGGTCCAGCAGCCGGGGCCCGGGCTGGGCCATGGGGTGCACGAAGCGCGGCGTGGCCCGGCGGTACAGCATCAACTGCCGTGCCGCGGGGCCGAACTCGGTCACGTGTGCCGTACAGCTCGGGCACTCCATGAGATGGTCCTCGAAGCGGAAGGCCTCCGCCTCGTCCAGCACGCCGAGCGCGTACGCGCCGACGTCGCGATGCCTTTCCAGGGACCTCATGCCGAATCCTCGTGCCGATGGGTGCGGGTGGGGGTTACTCGTTGTTCCTTGCTCCCACCCGTACGCAGTCGGCAGCCGTTTCACTCAAGCCACGTACAGAATCGTAATCAACGGATTCGGAGCGGCCGGGCCCGCGGATTGGTCCTGAATCAAAAAAGATGGATGGCGAGGTGTCCCAGCGGCAGACCGAGCCGCCAGGCGGGGGTCCACACCTTCGGACCGTCGTCCTCGCCGAACACCGAACCGCCGCCCGGCACCGCGTCCAGGTCGGGCGCGAGCAGCTCGGTCTCCTCCAGCCAGCGCCAGGCGGCGGCGGCCAGATCCAGGTCCGGTGACGGCCCGCCCGACTCGGCGGCCTCGGCGTTCACCACTGCCATACGTTCCGCGACCCAGTCCTGCCACGGCTGGTCGTACGCCGTCAGTGAAAGCCAGGTCTCCAACTGGGACACGACCCGGATGCCCGACAGTTCGCCGTCCGTGTCGGAGAGGAAGATGGTCAGCGCCAGCGCGTCGCGGCCGGCCCGGAACTCGAAGGACGTCGGTGGCATGAGATCGCCGGTGCGCAGCAGCTCGTCGGCGATGTACTCGGCGTACAACCAGGCCATCGGGACCGCCAGTTCCCCGCTCCCGGCCCCGTCCGTGCTCTCTTGACCTCTGTGCAGCATCCCGTCCTGCCTTCCTCCGGTGCGCGCGTGGCCCCGACCCCGGGTCCGTCCCTCTCCCGGTGCGGAACACGGATGAAGACAGCTGATTGCTCAAACACGGTCCTCAGCAAGGCGCTTTACCGAGGTTTGACCTGGCTTGCGGTTTCATCGCAGGTCGGGTGCATAACCGGGCAGAACCCGGCGCAGGGCGCGCAATGCGTAATATGCCCGCGACTTCACGGTACCGGGTGGAATTCCCAGGGTCTCCGCGGCCTCCGCCACACTCGCCCCGTGGAAATACACCAGCACCAGGACTTCACGGTGCTCCGGGGTGAGAGTCTTCACAGCCTCCCGGACGTCGAGCGTCGCGGCGGCGCGTTCGGCGTGGTCGCCGACGGCCCGGGCGTTCTCCAGGACGGCGTCGTGCACCTCGGCGGGCCGCGCCTGCCGGGCCCGGCGCGCGTCGATGGCGAGCCGCCTGCCGACCGTCAGCAGCCAGGGCAGCACGGAGTCGAAGTCGTCGGCGCGCAGCGCCTCGGGGTGCTGCCAGGCGCGTACGAGGGTCTCCTGGACGAGGTCCTCGGCCCGCTGCCGGTCCCCGTCGCTGAGCCGCAGCAGCAGCGCGAAGAGCGGTCGGCCGTGCTCGCGCTGGAGCGCGACGAGCTCGTGCTCGGCGGTCGTCGTCCCGTGGGGAAGGGTGGTTCCGGCCGTCATGGCCGTATGGCATCGCAGGCCCCGGCCGGGGGACAGGGGGCGCACAGGGATGTGCGGCGGACGGTCGATCGCGTCGGTGAACGGTGCGACGAACGGTCCCTCACACCCCTTACCCGACCCGGATGGGTCAATCGGGGCGCCTGAGTTGTTTGCGGTCGCCTCCACCTTCGTACCCATTGATCTGTAAATCGGACAAGGCTTGCGACTCTGGGGTACTCCTGATGATCAATCGCAGACGCCAGGCGGCCCTGGCCCTGACCGCCCTGCTCGCCGCCGCGGCCGCATGCCAGAACCACGTACGGCAGGAAAGCGCCGCCCCGCCCCCGCACCCGGCACCCACCGTGCCCGCCACCGGCTTCACCCTCGTCGCCTCCGGCGACGTCATGCCGCTGAAATCCGCGACGGACCACGCGAACTTCGACGCGGGCGGCAACGGCTACGACTTCCGCCCGATGCTCGCCGGCGTCGAACCCGTCGTCTCCCATGCCGACCTGGCGCTCTGCCACCTGGCGACGGTCACCGGCACGGACGGCGGCCACACCGCCCTCACCTCCCCGCCGCAGCTCGCCGAGGCCCTCTCCGCCACCGGCTACGACGGCTGCTCCACCGCTTCCGACCGCGCCCTCGACGACGGCGCCGCGGGCATCCAGCGCACCCTCGACGCCCTGGACCGGGTGGGCCTCAGGCACTCCGGCACCGCCCGCACCCAGGCCGAGGCCGGCACCCTCACCCTGATGAACGCGGGCCGCGCCCGGGTGGCCCAGCTCTCCTACACCTACGACGTCAACGGCAACTCCCTGCCGCCCGGCCAGCCCTGGGCGGTCGGCCTCCTCGACGAGAACCGCATCCTCGCCGACGCCCGCGCCGCCCGGCAGGCCGGCGCCGACGTGGTCGTGGTCTCCGTGCACTGGGGCACCACAGGCACGGACGCCCCCGACCAGCAGCAGCTCGACCTCGCCAAACGGCTCACGGCCGCGCGCACCGGCGGCCGCCCCGACATCGACCTGATCCTCGGCACCCACGCGCACATCCCGCAGGCGTACGAGAAGGTCAACGGCACCTGGGTGGTCTACGGCCTCGGCGACCAGCTGGCCGGCGAGATGTACAACAGCCAGGGGCGCCAGGACCCGCGCGGCAACCAGTCCACCCTCGCCCGCTTCACCTTCACCCCGCCCGCCGGTCCGGGCGGCCGCTGGGAGGTCGCCAAGGCCGAGTTCATCCCCCAGCTGTACGACGTCGACGCCGGCCGGGTCGTCGACCTCAACGCGGCCATCGACCAGGGCGCCGACTTCACCGCCGCCCGGGACGCCATCCGGGACGTCGTGCTCAGCCGCGGCGCCGCCAAGGACGGGCTGGTCATGGGGGAGTAGCGGCGGTCACTCGACGTCGACGTGGTCGAACGTCCTCAGCAGCTGCTTCAGCACCCGCACGCACGCCGTGATCTCGGCGTCGGTCAGGTCGCCGCCGACCTGCCGGTTCAGGGCGTGCTCGCGGGCGAGGACCGCGGTGATGGTCGCCCGCCCCTCGGCCGTGAGCCGGATCAGGGAGGAGCGCTGGTGCGCCGGGTTGGGGGTGACCTCCGCCCAGCCGCGCGCCACCGCGTCGTTCACCATGCGCTGCACGAACTGGCGGCTCAGCGCCATGATCCGGCCCATCTGGGGCACCGTCATGGGCTCGTACCGGCGCAGCAGGTCCAGCACCGAGCGCACCCCGACCGAGGCCCCCTCGATCTGCTCGCCCTGCTCGATCTTGCGGAAGGCGCGCCGGTAGAGCGGCCCGATCAGATCGAACACCTCGGTGATGCGGTCGCCCAGCTCGTCGGGGGCGAGGGGCTTGTCGATGTCGTTCACCCGGCCATCATGCACCGCACCGTCATGGCAACCGGGGTGTCAAAGCCGTCATGACAACTCAGTTGTCAAACTCTCCCAAAGATGACACCTTGGTTGTCATGAATGGTGCTGCGGACGTCCGCCTCTTCCCGTCCTCCGACGGCGACCTCGCCTACCTCGACACCGGCTCCGGCGACCCGGTGGTCCTGCTCCACTCCGGATACGTCGACCACCGCTTCTGGCACCGGCAGATCCCGGCGCTCGCCGCCGGGTACCGGGTGATCGCCCCGGACGTGCGCGGCCACGGCTTCTCCGCCAACGCGAGCGAGCCGTTCCGCTGGGCCGACGACCTCGCCGCACTCCTGCGTCACCTCGACGCCGGGCCCGCCGTGCTCGTCGGCGTCTCCATGGGCGGGGTGATCGCCACCGACACCGTGCTGGAACATCCGGAGCTGGTCCGCGCGGTGGTCACCTGCGGGGCGGTGACGGGCGACTTCCGGTACACGGACCCCTGGCACACGGAGCTCCAGGCCGAAAACGCCCGCACCCTGGGGGCCGGTGACATCGAGGGCTGGCTCGACGCCTTCGTGAAGGTCGTACCGGGCGAGCACCGCACTCTCGACGCCGTCGACCCGGAGATCCCGCGCCGGCTGCGGGAGCTGGCGCTGCACACGATCTCGAAACACACGCCCGACGAGCCCGACCGGCTGGTGCGAGTGACCGACTCCTGGTCACGGGTGCCGAAGATCGACGTCCCGGTGCTCACGATCAACGGCAGCCTGGAACCCGCCGACCTGCTCGCCGCCGCCGAGCGCCTCGCCCGCGAGGTCCCGAACGGCCGCGCCGAGATCGTCGAGGGCACGGACCACTACCCGAACCTGGAGCGGCCCGAGGAGTTCAACACCCTCCTGCTCGGCTTCCTCCGCGCGCTCTAACGCCCCGCCAGCCGCGACCTCTTGTACGAGTAGCCGAAGTAGATCACGCACCCGATCACGAACCAGACCGCGAACCGCACCCAGGTCTGCCACTTCAGGAACGTGATCAGCCAGATCGAGAAGACGACACCCAGCGCCGGCACGAACGGCATCCACGGCGTACGGAAGGTGCGCGGCAGCTCCGGCTGCCGGTAGCGCAGCACGACGACCGCCGTGCACACCACCACGAACGCCAGCAGGATGCCGATGTTGGTGAGTTCGGCCGCCTCGCCGATCGGCACGAACCCGGCGAGCAGCGCCGAGGCCGCCCCCACGATCCAGGTCACCCGGGTCGGGACGTGCCGCGTCGGGTGCGTCTTCGCGAACCAGCTCGGCAGCAGCCCGTCCCGGGACATCGAGAACCACACTCGGGTCACGCCCAGCATGAACGTGAACATCACCGTGAGGATGCCGATGATCGCGCCCACCGCGATCACGTCCGCCAGGCCGCTCAGCCCCACCGACTTGAACGCCGTCGAGAAGCCGCTCTCCGGGTCGATGTCCTTGTAGTTCTGCATGCCCGTGAGGACCAGGCAGGCCGCCACGTAGAGCACCATCGAGATCGCCAGCGAGTAGATGATCGCCTTCGGCATGTGCCGCTGGGCGTCCTTCGACTCCTCGGCCGCCGTCGACATCGCGTCGTACCCGAAGACCGCGAAGAACACGGTCGCCGCGCCGGTGAACGCGCCGCTGATGCCGAACGGGAAGAAGGGGTGGTAGTTCGACGCGTCGATGTGGAACACGCCGACGGCGATCACCAGCAGCACCACCAGGACCTTGAGCACCACGACGAAGGTCTCGAAGCGGGCCGCGCTGCGGATGCCGAGGTTGAGCAGGTAGGCGATGAGGAGACACAGCAGGGCGGCGAACAGGTCGACCCGGTGGCCGTCGCCCGTGCCCGGCGCGCCGAGCATCCAGTGCGGCAGGTTCGCGCCCATCTCCTCGACCAGGAAGCTGAAGTAGCCCGAGATGCCGATCGCGACCACCGCCACGATCGCCGTGTACTCCAGCAGCAGGTCCCAGCCGATGAACCAGCCGGCGAACTCGCCGAGCACCGCATAGCCGTACGTGTAGGCCGACCCCGCCTTCGGGATCAGCCCGGCGAACTCGGCGTACGACAGCGCGGCGCAGGCGCTCGCCACACCGGCGATGAGGAACGAGACCAGGACGGCGGGCCCGGCCGTCTCGTTGGCGACCGTGCCGGCCAGGGTGAAGATGCCCGCGCCGATGATGCCGCCCACGCCGATCGCGGTGAGCTGCACCAGACCGAGCGATCTGTCGAGCCGGGCGCCCTCGGTGACCTCCGTCTCCTCGATGTGTTCGATGGGTTTGCGACGGAGAATGCCTTCACCCATGCGGAGCTTGGCCATGTGCCTCACCTCTTCGCCGATCGCGAACGGCTGACGGCCGATCATGATGGCGCAGGGGCGTCAAGGACGGAAGACGCCACGCACGCTCTCGGCCCAGCCGGGCGTCCAGGTCCGGGCGGCGGTGCGCGGCGGGCGGGCCTCGACGAGATGGCTGCGCAGGGCGGGGAGCGCCGGGTGCGGGTTGGCGGTGGCCCAGAGCAGCGAGTGGGGATAGAGGGGGGTCGGATCGACGAGCGGGATCCGGCGCAGGTCGTGGCTGTCCGGCCAGACCAGCCGGGTCTGCTCGCTGACGAGGGTCGCCAGGGTGCCGGAGCCCGCGAGCGCGTCCTGCAGCGCCCCGGAGAAGTTGGGGCCGGAGGAGTCGATGGCGAGTCCGAACTCGGCGGCGAGCGAGGCGTAGTACGCGGCCCACTCGGTGCCCTCCACGATCCCCGGGATCCAGATCCGGTGCCCGGCGAGCTCCGCCGGCGCGACCGAGGCGCGGCCGGCCAGGGCGTGTTCCGGGCCGGTGAGCAGCTGGACGGGCTCGTCGTACACCCGGGCCGCCTCGATGCCCCTCGGCACCGGACGGCCCGGCATGGCGACCGCCCGGAAGGACGCGTCGATCGCACCGGAGCGCAGGGCGGTGAGGGCCGACTCCACGTCGAAGAGGGTGACGACGTCCAGGGCGAGGCCGGGGTGCGCCTCGTGGAAGGCGCGCAGCAGCGCCGCCGGGGCGAGCCGGGCGCCGACCACGTCCACCCGCAGGGGGCGCCGGCCCCGCCGTACCGAGGCGGCCGCCCGCTCCTCCGCCAGCAGCAGCTCGCGGGCGGGCGGCAGGAAGGCCCGGCCGTCGACGGTCGGCTCGGCGCCCCGGGCCGTCCGGGTGAACAGCCGCACGCCCAGCTCCTTCTCCAGCGTCGCGATCCGCTTGGACACGGCCTGCTGGGTGACCCCCAGCACGGCCGCGGCCTCCTGGAACTGCCCGGAGTCAGCCACGGCGACGAAGGTGCGCACGGCGGTGAGGTCCACCTCCACACGGTACAACCCACGGTTGTGGCGGCAGACCTGGAAGTTGTTTGATCCGACGGCCACCTGCGCGTTTTCATGTCCCGGGTCAACGGGAGGTTGTGCATGGGGCGGCGGTTCGGGTGGCTGTGGGCCGCGTACTCGGTGAGTGCGCTCGGGACCTGGCTCGCCTTCGACGTGTTCTCGGTGATCGCCGTCATCGCGTTGCACGCGGACTCCGCGGAGGTGGCGCTGCTCGCCGCGACCGGGCCGGCCGTGGGCGCCGTCGCCGCGGTGCCGCTCGGGCCGTGGGTGGAGTTCCGGCGCAAGCGGCCGGTGATGATGGCGATGGACCTCGTCAGGTTCGCCGCACTGCTCACCGTCCCCGCGGCCTACGCGCTCGGCGCCCTCGGCCTCGGCCAGCTGCTGCTGGTCTCGGTGGTCGTCGCGGCCGCCGACATCACCTTCAACGCGGCCTCCGGCGCTTTTCTGAAGTCCCTCGTCCCGGCCGACCGGCTGCTCACCGCGAACGCCCGGTTCGAGTCCGCCAACTGGACCGCGCTGGTCCTCGGCCCGCCCCTCGGCGGCGCCGCGATCGGCCTGTTCGGGCCGGTGGCGACCGTCGCGGCGAACGCGGTCAGCTTCCTGCTGTCGGCTCTCGGCATCCGGGCCGTCGGCGGCGGCGAGCCACGCCCCGCGCACCGGGACGTGCAGCGCCTGCGCGCCGCCGACCTGCTCGACGGCTGGCGGCACATCCTCACCAGCCCGGCCCTGCGGCCCCTCTTCTTCAACAGCCTCGCGGGCAACGCCCTGATCATGGTCGCCGCACCACCGCTGGCCGTCCTCATGCTCGGCCCGCTCGGCTTCGCCCCCTGGCAGTACGGCCTCGCCTTCGCCGTGCCCTGCCTGGGCGGTCTCCTCGGCGCCCGGATCGCCCGGCCGCTGGTCGCCAGGTACGGGCAGTGGCGGGTGCTGCGCACCGCGAGCGCCCTGCGCGCCGTCTGGCCCCTCGGGCTGGCCTTCGTCGGGCCCGGGCTGCCCGGGCTGCTGCTGGTGATGGCCCTGGAGTTCGGGGTGATCACCAGCTCGGCCGTCTACAGCCCGGTGTACGCCACCCGCCGCCTGGAGCACACCCCGGACGACCGGGTCGCCCGCACCCTGTCCGCCTGGTCGGTCACCGGCAAGGCCACCACGGCCGCCATGACCGCCCTGTGGGGCCTGCTGGCGAGCCTCACAGGCCCGCGCACCGCGATCGCCCTCGCCGGGATCCTGCTCCTGGCGACCCCGCTGCTGCTCCTGCGGGAGACCGCTACGGTACGACCGTCACCGGCCACCGTCCCGCCTTCACCAGGCGGATCGCGACCGAGCCGATGAACCGGTGGCCGGCCTGCTCGGAGGCGCCCACCACGACCGCGTCGGCCTTCAGCTCGTCGGCCGCCTTCACCATGCCGCTGTAGGCGTCCCCGCGGAAGGTGTGGAACTCCCAGCGCACCTCGAATATCCCCTTGAGCCGCTCCGTCGCGTCCCGGATCTGCGCGACCAGGTCCTCCGCGATCTCGTCGGTGGTCTCCGCCACCGGCGCCCCGAGCGCCGCGCCGGCCGCCAGGACCGGCTGGACGTACACGATGGCCAGCAGCGCGTGCTGCCGCCGGGCCAGACCCGCGGCGTAGGAGGTCGCGCGCCACGAGGAGTCCGAGCCGTCGATACCGACCACGATGACCTTGGGGCCGTCCGTGCCCCGCTCGAACTGGTGTTGTTCCGCCACGATCCGAGGCTATCGGAATCCACAGGTCCGGTCAGTGCCCGGGGCCTCCCGCCGGGTCCACCGCCCGTCGAGCGGGTGCGGGCCGGTGGGGGCTGGTCGCGCAGTTCCTCCCCCAGCCTTCGGCCGGGGGTACCCCCAGCGCCCCTGAGAGGCAGGGGGCTGCACGGCGCCCCGTCAGGGGCGCGGGGAACTGCGCGAGCAACCACCCACGGCCCGCACCCGCTCGACGGGCGGGTCGGGCTGGGCCTTCCTACAGTCGGAGACATGAGTGCCGCCGTGGAGCCCGCCACGGGCAGGGAGCCGGCGGGCCCGATACGCCCGCCCCGCGGCGGGCGGCTGACGTGGGTGCCGGAGGCCTTCGGGACGTTCTTCGGCGCCCTCGCCCTGCTGTGCGCCCTGCTCTCCTTCATCGCCCCGCTGCGCGTGCTGCTCCACCCCGTCGTGCACTTCATCGACGCCGTCGTGGTGCCCGTCAGCCCCAACCTGGCCTACGCGGTCTTCCTGTTCCTGCTCGGCGGCGCCACCGCCGCCCGCAAGAAGGTCGCCTGGTGGCTGGTGGTGATCTATCTCGGCCTGCTGGTGCTGGCCGACGTCCTGACCGTCGCCTTCGGCTTCGGCTGGTACCCGTTCAGCTCACTGGTGGTCTGCGGACTCGCCCTGGCCCTGCTGATCGTGGCCCGCCGGGAGTTCTACGCCGCCTCCCGGAGAGCCGCCGTGCGCCGTGCCCTCGCCGTCCTGCTGATCGGCCTGCTGGTGGCGATCCTGGCCGGCTGGGGCCTGGTCTCGCTC
The DNA here is from genome assembly GCF_055565975.1 of Streptomyces sp. NPDC028289. Taxonomy (NCBI): domain Bacteria; kingdom Bacillati; phylum Actinomycetota; class Actinomycetes; order Kitasatosporales; family Streptomycetaceae; genus Streptomyces; species Streptomyces sp. NPDC028289. The sequence continues at coordinate 508,335 of NZ_JBVHTI010000008.1, forward strand.
TTCCCCGGCTCGCTCCCGCACGGCCAGCACCTGGCCTGGGCGGCCGACCGGGTCTGCGGCGGACTCGTCTCCGTCCGCACCTACGCCGGCCGGCCGCCCCGCTTCGTCTCCTTCCTCCTCGGCCTCTTCGGCGCCCTGGCCCTGCTCAACGCCGCCGCCACCCTGTTCCGTTCACAGCGCCTGGAAGCGGCCCTGCACGGCGACGAGGAGGCCCGCATCCGTGCCCTCCTCAGGGCCTACGGCGACCGGGACTCCCTCGGCTACTTCGCCACCCGGCGCGACAAGGCCGTGGTCTTCTCGCCCAGCGGCAAGGCCGCCGTCACCTACCGGGTCGAGGCCGGCGTCTGCCTGGCCAGCGGCGACCCCGTCGGCGACCCGGAGGCCTGGCCGCACGCCATCGCCGCCTGGCTGGACGTGGCGCGCCGGCACGCCTGGGTGCCCGCGGTGATGGGCGCCTCCGAGGACGGCGCCAGGGCCTACGTCCGCGCCGGGCTCGGCGCCCTGCAACTCGGCGACGAGGCGATCCTGCACGTCGGCGACTTCGACCTGGGCGGCCGCGAGATGCGCGTCACCCGGCAGGCCGTCAACCGGGTCCGGCGCACCGGCGCGACCTGCCGCATCCACCGCCACGCCACCCTCACCGAGACGGAGATGGAGGAGGTCGTCGACAAGGCCGACGCCTGGCGCGACACCGAGACCGAGCGGGGCTTCTCCATGGCCCTGGACCGGCTCGGCGACCCCGCCGACGGCGACTGCCTGCTCGTCGAGGCCATCGCAGAGGACGGCCGGCTGCTCGCCCTGCTCTCCTTCGTGCCCTGGGGCGGCGACGGCATCTCCCTCGACCTGATGCGCCGTGACCGCACCGCCCCCAACGGGGTCATGGAGTTCATGGTCGCCGACCTGTGCGAGGCCGCCCCCAAACTGGGCGTCCGCCGCGTCTCGCTGAACTTCGCCGTCTTCCGCTCGGTCTTCGAGGAAGGCGCCCGCATCGGTGCCGGACCCGTGCTGCGGCTGTGGCGCCGGCTGCTGCTCTTCTTCTCCCGGTGGTGGCAGCTGGAGGCGCTGTACCGCTCCAACGCCAAGTACCGCCCCGAGTGGTACCCGCGCTTCCTCTGCTACGGCGAGGCGGGCTCCCTCGCCCGGGTCGGCCTCGCCTCCGGAATCGCCGAAGGATTCGTCTCCGTACCGTCCCTGCGCAAACTCTGGGGAAAGGGGCACCCGCAGACCGGACCGCGGCCCGTCGAGGCGCCGCAGTCCGCGCCGGTGCCCGGTGTCGACGGAGGGGACGGAACCGGGCCCGGCGCGCCGGACGCCGGCCTGCCGGACCAGTTCCGGGTCCGGCGCCGCAAGCTGGACCGGTTGCGGGCGGCGGGCGTCGACCCCTATCCGGTGGCCGCCGGCGCACCGCCCCGTGCCCTCGCCGGGGTGCGCGAGGGGGAGACGGTCACCGTCGCCGGGCGGATCATGCTGGTCCGCGACTTCGGCGGCATCGTCTTCGTGACGCTGCGCGACTGGTCCGGCGACCGCCAACTCGCCCTGACCCGCGACGGGTCCGGACCCGCGCTCGACCGGTTCACCGACGACACCGACATCGGCGACCAGATCACCGTCACCGGCCGCATGGGCGTCAGCGACCAGGGCGAACCGACCCTCTTCGTCACCGACTGGCAGCTCACCGCCAAGTGCCTGCGCCCGCTGCCCGACAAACACCGCGGGCTCGCCGACCCCGAGGCCAGGGTCCGCCGCCGCTACCTCGACCTCGCCACCAGCCCCGCCGCCCGCGCCGTGCTGCGCACCCGCTCCACCGTCGTACAGGCGCTGCGCCAGGGGCTCCTGGACCGGGGCTACCTGGAGGTCGAGACCCCGATGCTCCAGCAGATCCACGGCGGCGCCAACGCCCGCCCCTTCACCACCCACATCAACGCCTACGACCTCGACCTCCACCTGCGCATCGCCCCCGAGCTCTACCTCAAACGGCTCTGCGTCGGCGGCCTGGAGAAGGTCTTCGAACTCGGCCGGACCTTCCGCAACGAGGGCGTCTCCCACAAGCACAACCCCGAGTTCACGATGCTGGAGGCCTATCAGGCGTACGCCGACTACGAAGTGATGCTCGACCTCACCCGCGAACTGGTCCAGGGCGCCGCGACCGCCGCCTTCGGCTCGCCGGTGGCCCGCAGGGACGGACGGGAGTACGACATCTCGGGCACCTGGCCGGTCAGGACCGTGTACGGGGCGATCTCCGAGGTGCTGGGCGAGGAGATCGGCCCCGGCACCGAGCTGCTGCGGCTGCACCGCCACTGCGACCGGACCGGGGTGCCGTACACCGCCGACGACGGGCCCGGCGACGTGGTCCTCGAGATGTACGAACGCCTGGTGGAGGAACGCACCAGGCTGCCCACCTTCTACAAGGACTTCCCCACCGACGTCTCCCCGCTCACCCGGCAGCACCGCACCGACCCCCGGCTCGCCGAGCGCTGGGACCTGGTCGCCTTCGGCACCGAACTCGGCACCGCCTACTCCGAACTGACCGACCCCCTCGAACAGCGCCGCCGGCTCACCGCCCAGTCGCTGCTCGCCGCCGGCGGCGACCCCGAGGCGATGGAACTCGACGAGGACTTCCTCGACGCCCTCGAATACGCGATGCCGCCCACCGGCGGGCTCGGCATCGGCGTCGACCGGCTGGTCATGTTCCTCACCGGCCTGACCATCCGCGAGACGCTCCCCTTCCCCCTCGTCCGCCGCCGCTGATGTTTTTTGGCCTTTTCTTACCGAAACCTTTTGTTGCTGGTCCGTGCGGGTGCTTTCCCACCGCCGCACCGGTGTTGATGTGCTGCGCCGGAGTCCTGCCGGGCGACTCATGAGTCATGCAGAAGGATCAGTTGTTCACCCGTCGCCGGCTGCTGCTCGCCGGCGGCGCCGCACTGGGAGCCGCGGGAACCGCGGGCATCGTGCTGGCGGGCAGCGCCGAGGACACGGCCGGCGGGGCCGTCCCGGCCGCGGGACCGCAGGCCCGCCCGGCGCTCAAGTCCTCCGCCTTCCGGCTCCAGCCGCTCACCGGGTACGGCACGCCGTCCACCGCGCCGCGCAAGCTCAAGGTCCGCAAGGAACCCATCACGGAGATCTCCCGAAGCGGCAGACGCATGATGCTCACCTTCGACGACGGCCCCAACCCGAACTACACCCCGCACATCCTGGACACCCTCGCCAAGTACGACGTGCGGGCGATGTTCTTCCTGTGCGGGGAGTGCATCGTCGTGAACCGGGAGCTGGTCGCGCGGATGGCCGAGGCGGGCCACGTCGTGGGCAACCACACCTGGACGCATCCGCTGCTGACCACCCTGAACCGCCGCGAGATCCGCGACGAGATGACGAGCACCAGCGACGCCATCGAGGACACCTACGGCGAACGCCCGCAGTGGTTCCGCGCCCCCTACGGCGCCTGGAACCGTGCGGCCTTCCAACTCGGCGCCGAGATGGGCATGGAGCCGATGGCCTGGACCGTCGACAGCACCGACTGGACCGAACCGGGCACCCGCACCATCGTCGACACGATCGAGAACGGCGCCGCCCCCGGTGTCGTGGTCCTCTCCCACGACGCCGGGGGCGACCGCTCCCAGAGTGTCAAGGCCCTGCGCGAGTACCTGCCCTATCTGCTGGACAACGGCTACCGCCTGACCGTGCCGCGCCGCCGGACCTGAACGGGCCCGCGCCCGCCCGGTGGTGGCCTCAGCGGGCCTCGACCAGGCGGGCGAAGACCACCACGTTCCCGTCGTAGCCGTTCTGCTTCGAGAAACCGCCGCCGCAGGTGATGACCCGCAACTCCGGTGTGCCCTTGGAACCGTAGACCCGGTCGCCCGGGAAGCCGGCCTTCGCGAAGACCTCGATTCCGTAGATCTCGAACACCGCCGTCCGGCCGTCCTGCCGGTCGACCTCGATCCGGTTGCCCTTCTTCAGGGAACCGAGCCCGTAGAAGACCGCCGGGCCCTTCGTGTTGTCGACATGGCCCACGACGACGGACGTGCCCTTCTCCCCGGGCGAGACACCCCCGGTGAACCATCCGGCCAGATTCGGGTCGTCCGGCGGCGGCGCCGCGATCCAGCCGTCCGTGTCCAGACCCACCGGCATCACCGGAGCGTCGACCCGGATCGCCGGGATCCTGATCCGGTCCGCCGCGGCGAACGGCAGCGCGGCGGGCGCCGTGGCGAAGGTCCCCGGAACCGTGGTACGGCTGTCGGGGGCGGCGGCCGAGGCCGGCTGCGGAGGACCGACGTCGAACTCTCCCGAACCGTTCCGAATGAGTGCCAGACCGGTCAGCAGAACGAGCGCTATCACGCCCCAGGGGGCACGCTTCCTCCGCCGCTCCTCCTCTTCGGCCACCTCGGAAAGTTCGGACGCAGACATTCGCCATCCCCTCTCGACGCGGCCGCCCTCGGGTCCCTATCGCGCATGGGAAAAAGCTAAGTCCCCCGCGCGCGTGCGGCGACGGGGCGGCGGGCGAACGGGTGGCCCGCGCGTATTCCGGTGCGCCATCCGAGTTGCCGTTCTCAGGTTTTTTCTGACGGTCCGTGACCTGCGGCAATATCCGATTGTGCGCTTTTCGTTCGGCGTGTCCCCTCACCAGGACGGACCATTCTCGACATGCGGGCGTGTTCTGGGCATCTGAGGGTCTATTCGGGAGGTGCTTTCTCGCCGATCCACCGGGGACCGTTCCCGGGGCGCCTTCCGCGGAGGAAGAGATGCGAAACTCACGTGCGCTGGCGGCCGCGTGCACAGTGGTCGCCGTTCTCGGCGCCGCCGCCCCCATGGCCGTCGCCGACGACCTGGGCAACCCCGGCGGTCCGCCCAACACCCAGGCCCCGGTCGTCGGTGGAACGGGCGTAGCCCCCGGGACCGGGGTCGGCGGGGTGGGCGTCGCCCCCGGGGCCGGTGTCGGCGGTGTCGGTATCGGCGGTGTCGGTGGTGTCGGAGTGGTCCCCGGGGTCGCGGTCCCCGGCGTCGTGGTCCCCGGATACGGGGTGGGCGGGTTCGGCGACGGGCGTTTCAACAACAACCGCGGACGGGGCAGGGACGAGTTCGGCGGCCGGGGTGGCGACGGGCGCTTCGACAACTTCGGCGGCCGGGGTGACGAGGGGCGCTTCGACAACTTCGGCGGCCGGGGTGACGAGGGGCGCTTCGACAACTTCGGCGGCCGGGGTGACGACGGGCGTGACATCGACGTCCAGCCCCGGTCGATCGCCACCGGCCAGCGGATCACCGTCACCGTCAACAACTGCCGCAGCGGCGTCATGACCTCCCGCGCCTTCCGTACGACATCGCTGTTCCCGTTCGGCGGTGACATGGCGCGCGGTGTCGCCACCATCGAACGGAACGCCAGCCCCGGCCCGTACGACCTGACCGTGCGTTGCGACGGGCGCACCCTGCTCCGGCGGGACGCCTTCTTCGTGCTCGGCGGGGTGCACGGCGGGCTCGGCGGCAGCGTCTCCAGTGGGGCCACCCCGGCGGACATGGCGATCGGCGGCGGCCTGGTGGGCGCGGCCGTGCTCGCCGGCTGCGGATTCTGGCTGCGCCGCCGGAGCGAGAAGCGGCTCTGATCCGGCGGGCCTGTGTCCCGGTCCCGCGGCGGACCGGGGCACCGGGCCGCCCGGCCGCACCGTGTTCAGGCGCCGTCCTCGTCGGCGTGCCTGCGAGAGCGCCGGTACGCCGAACCGACCGACCCCACGACGAGCGCGGCGCCGAGGCCGATCTCCTCGAGGTCGAACCCGTCGATGCTGCCGCCCTCACCGGCCTGCACACCCCGCCTGGGCGGCAGGGGCTGCGGGTTGAGCGCCTGGCGGCTGTCCGAACCACCACTGTCCGTGCCGCCGGCGGCAGCACTGTCGGCGCGACTGTCCGTGCTGTTGTTGTTGTTGTTGCTGTTGCCGCTGCTGTTGCCGCTGCTGTCGCTCTCGCCGCGCGCGTCGGTGCGCTCGTCGGTGCGCCCGTCTCCCGCACTGGTCCCGTCCGGGTGCCCGTCACCGTGTCCGGCCGACGTGCTGCTCGCGATGGCCAACTCGGTCGAGGCGCTCGTGCCGTCGCAGACGATCGTCACCCGGTAGGACGCCTGCGACTGCGCGGTCCGGTCGACCGTGGCCGTCACCGAGTCCCGTTCCGACGGGATGCGGACCGTGTCGAAGAGACCCGAGGTGACCGTCGCGGCGCCCCGGCAGCCGCTGCCGCGGTCCAGGTGCAGACTGACCCGGCCGCCCGCCGCGACGGTGGTGGGCGTGACCCGGAAGCCGAAGGACGGGCGACCGTCCCGGCCCCCGCCGCCGGTGTCGCTCGCGAGGATGACCGGAGCGCAGAGGGCGAGGGCGCCGAGGCCCAGCAGTGCGGCCGAAGCAATGCGTATCGCGCGCATGGTGGTTCCTCCGGTCCCCGAGGAGCGGCATGCGGACCTGTTCCGCCGGTGCCGGGAATGCACCTCGATGATCGGAACGCTAGAAACCTCCGCACATGCGCGCGAACGCTGTAGAGCGAACGGGGGAGAGAACTGGGCCGTCCGGGGGACGCCGGCGGCGTGGCGCGGTGCGGTGTCCCCCGGTGCGTCACCTAACCCCTGATGTGCGGGAAGAGGTTCAGGAACGGCTGTGCCGTCGCCGTGATGCCCCGGCTGTACGGTTCGTCGAAGTCCCAGATCAGGAACAGCATGAAGGTGATGGTCGCGGAGAACAGGCCGGCGAGGATCAGCTCGCGCCGGGTGCGCCTGATCTGCAGTGCGAAGACCATCCCGATGGTGATCGCGGCTCCGGTCAGCAGCCCGATCCACACCACGTTCGGCATGGTCGCCCCGGTCGCGTCGGCCCGGGCGCTGCGCGCCTGGTCGAGGGCGGCCACCTGGTCCACCAGCGGCTGGTAGGCCTGCGCCTGGAAGTCGGTCTTCGGCTCGTAGTCGGTGACGTCCTGACGGATCTGCGCGAGCAGCTCGGCGCCGTGCTGGGAGAGCCGGCCGTGGGCGGCCATCTCCTTCCATTCCTTGTCGACGACCTGGGCGACGTAGGCGTCGACGTCCGCCCGGATCCGGTCACGCGTCTCGGGCGGATACACCCGCACCCGTTCGTAGATCTCGTGCAGCGCCTGGGCCTCCGCCTGCACATGGTCCTGGGCGGCGCTGCGGGCCTCCCACACCCCGGCCACCGCCAGACCGAGGACGATGGCGTAGATGACGCCGATCCACATGGTCATGTACTCGATGACGTCCGGCGTCTCGGAGGGATCCTCGTCCTCCGCCGCCCTCTTGTCGCGGAGGAGGGTGATGATGACGACCACGGCGACGGCCGCGAGCATCGCGAGGACGAGAACAAGCCAATCCGGCAACGGAAGCCTCCAGGAATCAGTGGGCCGGCCGTCAGCGCGCGCGGAACGCGGCGACGGCGATGATCGCGGGTACGGCGATGAGCAGGACGTAGGTGACCGGGGAGGTGCGGTTCGGGGCCGTCGCACCGGTCGACTGGACGTGGTACGCCGGGTAGGTCACCGGGGTCGGCGAGGGCCGCGGGGTGGGCTTCGGCGACGGGGTGGGGGTCGGCGTCGGCTTCGGCCGGGGCCGCGGTGCCGGTGGCGGGGTGGGGGTGGGCGTGGGCTTCGGGGCCGGCGCCCGCCGGGGTGGTGGCGGTGGCGCCGGGCGCGGTGCCGGCGGGGTGGCGCGCGGCGGCTTCGGCGTCGGCGTGGGTTTCGGCGGGGGCTTCGGGGGCGGGGTGGGGGTCGGCGTGGGCGTCGGGGACGGCGTGGGGCAGGGCGGCGGGGTGGGCTCCGGACACGGCGGGGGAGTGGGCCAGGAGTCCCCGGCGACGGCCACCGCGTGGATGCCGTCGGGGCCCGTCGAGGCGGAGGCGCAGGCGTCGGCCGACGCCGTGCCGACCGGGCAGCCCGCCAGGGCCCACGTCAGCGTCAGCAGGGCCAACACCCTTGGGACGGGCGCGAGTCTGGTCGCTTCGGGTGCATGCACGACGGAGATCATGAGGCGTCGGGCGCCGTCGCACGCCGGAGTACCGGATGATTGGCCCGAACGGGGTACATGTGACGTAAACCGGTTTGAATCACATCGCATCGCGAATGGCTCGAAGCGTACGCCCGTGCGGGACGCGGTCCGCGGCCACGGTGTCCCGAAAGAAATTTGTGCGCCCGTTGAACACTTCGGCCCCCGGCATCCGTACCTGGTGTCGTGCGGCGGCGCAGAGGCGCTGCAATAACCAGGCGATTATGGGGAGTTGACGATGAAGACCTCGTGGAGGAGCGCCTCGATGGTGGCCACGGCCGCGGGGGTGATGGTGTTCGCGACGGCGTGCGGTCAGAGCAACCCGACCACTCCGTCCTCGGCGGCCCAGAACGTCGGCGCCACGGCGCCGGCCGGCATCGGCAGCATCACCAACCCCTCCGCCTCCGCCTCCACCGGTGCGGGCAACGGCTACGGTGCCGACGGCAGCCAGGCCTCCGGCTCCCCGGCCGCGGTCGCCCCCGCCGGCAAGCTGGCCGTCGCCACCAACCCCGACCTGGGCAAGGTGCTGACCGACGGCAGCGGCCTCACCCTCTACCGTTTCGACGCGGACACCGCCAATCCCCCCAAGTCGAACTGTGACGGCGACTGCGCCACCACCTGGCCGCCGGTGCCCGCCGACGACGCCTCGGCCGGTGAGGGCATCGACAAGTCGCTGCTCGGCGAGGTCACCCGCTCCGACGGCACCAAGCAGCTGACCGTCGCCGGCTGGCCGATGTACCGCTACGCCAAGGACGTCAACGCCGGTGACGTCAACGGCCAGGGGGTGGGCGGCAAGTGGTTCGCCACCGCCCCCGACGGCAAGAAGGCCACGCTGGCCGCCCTGCCCGGTCTGTCGGTCCGCAAGGACGCCAAGCTCGGCGACATCGTCGTCGACAAGAACGGCATGACCGTCTACCGCTTCATCAAGGACAAGGCATGGCCCAAGGTCGTTTCGAACTGCACGGGCGACTGCCTGACCAAGTGGCCGGCCGTGGCCGAGGTCTCCTCGGACGACACCAAGGGCATCGTGAAGAAGGGCCTGATGGGCTTCACCCGGCCCGACAACGGCCAGAAGCAGCAGACGGTCAACTGCTGGCCCATCTACACCTTCTCCGGTGACGCGAAGGCAGGGGACACCAACGGCCAGGGCGTCGGCGGCACTTGGTACGCCGTCTCGCCCGAAGGAAAGCTGGTCGGCGCGCCGAGCTAGCGAGAGTCCCGGACGACGACACGCAACGACGCACGACCGCCCGCCCCCTCCACACCGCACGGAGGGGGCGGGCTTCTTGGCGTCCCGAGGTGAAGCGCTCCCGAAGGGGCGCGGGGCTGTATCGATGTGCGGCTCCGCCGCGTGGGCGCGAGCAACCACGAATCACCCGCACCCGACGAACAAACCGAACGCGCCCCAAATCGAACACCGAATTCCCAGGTGGTGACCGGGAACGGATGGTCAATTTCCGTTTCGGCTACCCCTGTTCGCAGGCGATCAGTAGCCTCAGCTCGAACACCGGATCGTCTCAGTCTTGGAGAGATACATGGAGCGTCCCGCCTGGGCCCCACGGAGCATCGACATCTCGGTGCCGAGCGTTTCGCGTATCTACGACTACTACCTGGGCGGTTCGCACAATTTCGAGGTCGACCGGGAAGCGGCCCGCAAGGCGATGACCCACCTGCCCGGCCTGCCGAAGATCATGCAGGCCAACCGCGCCTTCATGCGCCGCGCCGTCCGCCACGCCGTGGCCACCGGCATCGACCAGTTCCTGGACATCGGTTCCGGCATCCCCACCTTCGGCAACGTCCACGAGGTCGCGCAGGCGGCGCACCCCGGCGCCCGCGTGGTGTACGTCGACCACGACCCGGTGGCCGTGGCGCACAGCAACGCCGTGCTGGCGGGCAACGAGGACGCGGACGTGGTCGCCGCCGACCTCCGCAAGCCCCAGGAGATCCTGTCCAGCCCTCAGGTGGAGCACCTGATCGACCTGAATCGGCCAGTGGCGCTGCTTCTCGTTGCCATACTGCACTTCGTGGAAGACGCGGACGACCCGTACGGGGCAGTGGCACAGCTGCGCGACGCACTCGCGCCCGGCAGCCTGCTTGTTCTCACGCATGCCTCGTACGAGGGAATCCCGTTGCCGGCCGAGCGGGCCGAGGGCGCGGTGGACGTATACAAGGACATTCGCAACCCGCTGATCATGCGCTCGCGCGACGAGATCGCGCGGTTCTTCGAGGGGTACGACATGGTGGAACCCGGACTGGTGCCGATGCCGCGCTGGCGGCCGGAGTCGGCGCCGGAGGACGAGGATCCGTATGCCTTCTCCGGATTCGCCGGCGTGGGGATCACGGCGTGACCGCGGAGCCGGGCGGCCCGGAGGACAGACTGCGCAGGTTCGCGACGATCTGGAGCCGGGCGGTGTTCCCGGTCACCTCGACGTCCCTGACCCGCCGGGAGTTCGAGGAGCAGCTGCTGCCGCTGGCCCGCCGCCTGAGCGAGATCCTGCTGGCGCACGGCTTCGACACCGACGAGGCCAGGCAGGTGGGCGCCGCGCTGATCGACGCGCACTGCACCGACCCCGAGGCGCTGACCCGCTCCCTCGACTGCGTCGACGCGTACCTGGTCCTGTACTGCGGCGAGGACGGCCCCCAGGACGAGCTGCGGATGCGGTCCTCGCGGATCCAGCACGCGATGGCCGCCGGGTTCGCCCAGGCGCTGCGTGAGCGCACGCTGGCCGAGCAGGAGGCCATCGCCCAGGCCGCGTTGCGCGCGCAGGGCGTGGTCGCGCAGGCGCTGCACGCCAGCGAGGCCCGCTTCCGCGCCGTCTTCGAGGGCGCGGCGATAGGAATCGGCATCGCCGACCTCGAAGGCAACGTCCTCCAGGTGAACGGCGCGCTGCTGCGCATGTTCGGCGGCTCCGAACAGACCCTGCGCGGCCGCAAGGTCGTGGAGTGGGCGCATCCCGAGGACGCGCCGCAGACCTGGCGCCTCTACGAGGAGCTGGTGCGCGGCGAACGCGAGCACTACCACGTCGAAAAGGCGTTCAACCGCTCCGACGGAACGGTCCTGTGGACCAACCTGACCGTCTCCCTGCTCCGGGACGCGGACGGCGAGCCGCAGTACCAGCTGGCCCTCATGGAGGACACCACCGAGCGCCGCCTGCTCAACCTCCGGCTGCGCTACGAGGCCACCCACGACGCGCTCACCGGCCTGCCCAACCGCACGCTGTTCTTCGAGCGCCTGGAGAAGGCCCTGGCGGCCGGCGAGGGCCAGCGCTTCGGCCTGTGCTACCTCGACCTGGACGGCTTCAAGACCATCAACGACAGCCTCGGCCACTCGGCCGGCGACCGGCTGCTCGTGGAGGTCGCCGACCGGCTGCAGTCCTGCGCGACGGCGCCCGGCGAGATGGTCGCCCGGCTCGGCGGCGACGAGTTCGTGGCCCTGACCACCGGGCCGGCCACCCAGCGCGAGGTCGACGACCTGGCCGACCGCATCATGAACGCCCTGGTCACCCCGATCCGCATCGACGGCCGTGAACTCATGGTCCGCGGCTCCATCGGCATCGTCGAGGGTCCGGCCGGCGAGCGGACCCCGGCCGAGGTGCTGCGCAGCGCCGACATCACGATGTACCGGGCCAAGTCGGCGGGCGGCAACCGCTTCGAACTGGCCGACCCGGAGGCGGACGCCCGCGCGATCACCCGGCACGGCCTGACCACGGCGCTGCCGGCCGCCCTGGACCGGGGCGAGTTCTTCATCGAGTACCAGCCGCTGGTCCACCTCGGCGACGGCAGTGTCCGCGGCGCCGAGGCACTGGTCCGCTGGCTGCATCCGCAGCACGGGGTCCTCGGCCCCGACCGGTTCATCCCGCTCGCCGAACACACGGGGCTCATCGTCCCGTTGGGCCGCTGGGTCCTGGAGGAGTCGATCCGCCAGGCCCGCGAGTGGCGAGAACGCTACGGCGAGCACGACAGCGCCGGTCCGCTGCGGATCAACGTCAACCTGTCCCCGTGCCAGCTCTCCCACCCGGGCCTGGTCCAGGACACGGTGGACATCCTGGAGCGGACCGGGGTGGCCCCGGACGCCCTCTGCCTGGAGGTCACCGAGTCCGCGCTCATCGGCGCCGACGACGACCTCCTCAAACCCCTGCGGCGCCTCGCCGAGATGGGCGTGGACATCGCCCTGGACGACTTCGGCACCGGCTACTCGAACCTCGCGAACCTGCGCCGCCTGCCCGTGAGCATCCTCAAGCTGGACCGCTCCTTCACCCAGAGCATGCAGCAGTTCCCGGCGGACCCGGTCGACCTCAAGATCGTGGAGGGCATCGTCACCCTCGCCCACAGCCTGGACCTGGCGGTCACGGTGGAGGGCGTGGAGACCGGCGCCCAGGCCGAACAACTCCGCATACTCGGCTGCGACACCGCCCAGGGCTGGTACTACGCCCGCCCGGGCCCACCGGAGCGCCTGCACGACCTGGCCTTGGTGGACGCCACGGGTTGAGCGCCCCAAAGGGGCGCGGGGAACTGCGCGACCAGCCACGCACGACCCTGCGCCCCCACCGGTGATCAACCAGAACGGCGCCGACGGGCACTCTCACCGCTCCAACAGCATCCTCTGAAGCTCCCGAGCGGCCCGAGGCGGCGCCACGTCACTCCGGTGCGCCAACGCGATGGTCCGGTGCAGACCCGGCCGAGCCAACGGAGTGACCCGAAGCCCGCGCCCCGACCGGGCGGCGACCATCCGGGGCACCACGGCCACCCCCAGCCCCGCCCGCACAAACCCCAGCACCGCGTCCATCTCACCCCCCTCGACGGCGAACCCCGGCTCGAACCCCGCGGAGCGGCACGCCGCGACGGTCAGCTCCCGCAGGTCGTACCCGTGCCGGAACATCACCAGCCGCTCCCCCTCCAGGTCGGAGATCCTCACCCCACCGCGCCCCCGCCCGGGCGCCGTCGCCTCGGGCGAGGACACCACCACCAGGTCCTCGCGCAGCAGCTCCACGGTCGTCAGCGCGGGCGACGCCGGCGGCAGCGGCAGCACGATGAGCGCCAGGTCCAGCGCCCCGCGCGCCAGCTCCCGTACCAGGTCGTGGGACCCGCTCTCCTCGATCAGCAGCTGGATCCCCGGATACCGGTCGTGGAACGCCCGCAGCACGTCCGGCAGCAACCCGGTGCACAGACTCGGCGTCGCCCCCAGCCGCACCCGCCCGCTCCGCAGCTGCACCAGCTCCTGCACCTCGTGCCGGGCGGTGTCCGCGTCCGCGAGGATCCGCCGGGCCAGCGGCAGCAGCGCCTCGCCGGCGTCGGTCAGCGTGATGTTCCCGCGCGCCCGCAGGAACAGATCCGCCCCGAGCTCCCGCTCCAGCGCCTTGATCTGCTGGGACAGCGACGGCTGGGCGACATGGACCAGCTCGGCGGCCCGGGTGAAGTGCCGGGTCTCGGCCACGGCGACGAAGTACTGAAGCTGCTGGAACTGCATGGTGACACGATAGCTTCCAGCTATGGAATCCAGCCGTGCCATGTCTTGGACCGATCGGGTCATCCGGCCTTAGCGTCGTCCCCATGGCTCTGGCAACGCGGACGGACCGACGGCCGTCCATGGCGCGCACGATGTGGGACAGCTCCGTCGGCAAGAAGACGGTGATGGCCGTGAGCGGCCTGATCATGCTGCTCTACCTGGTCGTCCACATGATCGGGAACCTGAAGATCTACTTCGGGGCGGGCGAGTTCAACCACTACGCCCACTGGCTGCGCACCATCGGCGAACCGTTCATGCACTACGAGTGGACGCTCTGGCTCATCAGGATCGTCCTGGTCGTCGCCGTGGTCGCCCACGCCACCTCCGCCTACCAGCTCAGCCGCCGCGACATCAAGGCCCGCCCCACCAAGTACGTGCACGGCAGGCCCCGGGCCAGCTACGCCACCCGCACGATGCGCTGGGGCGGGATCATCCTCGGCCTGTTCATCGTCTGGCACATCCTCGACCTGACCACCGGCACCGTGCACTCCGGCGGCTTCCAGGAGGGCCACCCGTACCAGAACGTCGTGGACACCTTCTCCACCTGGTACGGCGACGTCATCTACATCGTCGCGATGCTCGCGCTCGGCCTGCACGTGCGGCATGGCTTCTGGAGCGCCGCCCAGACCCTCGGCGCCGGCAGCCGCACCCGCGACCGCGCCCTCAAGGCCACGGCCAACGTCCTCGCGCTGCTGCTCACGGCCGGTTTCATCGCCGTACCCGTGGGTGTCATGACCGGAGTGGTGAGCTGAACATGACCGACTACGTGAACTACACGACCGGTGAAGCGGTCGCCGACGGCAAGGCCCCCGCCGGCCCGGTCGCCGAACGCTGGGACAGGCGCCGTTTCGAGGCCAAGCTGGTCAACCCCGCCAACCGGCGCAAGCACACGGTGATCGTCGTCGGCACCGGCCTGGCCGGCGGATCCGCCGGCGCCACCCTCGCCGAACAGGGCTACCACGTCGTCCAGTTCTGCTACCAGGACTCGCCGCGCCGCGCCCACTCCATCGCCGCGCAGGGCGGTATCAACGCGGCGAAGAACTACCGCAACGACGGCGACTCCGTCCACCGGCTGTTCTACGACACCGTCAAGGGCGGCGACTTCCGGGCCCGCGAGTCCAACGTCCACCGCCTCGCGCAGATCTCCGTCGAGATCATCGACCAGTGCGTGGCGCAGGGCGTGCCGTTCGCGCGTGAGTACGGCGGCCTGCTCGACACCCGGTCCTTCGGCGGCGTCCAGGTGTCCCGCACCTTCTACGCCCGCGGCCAGACGGGCCAGCAGCTGCTGCTCGGCGCCTACCAGGCGCTCAGCAGGCAGATCGCCGCCGGGAACGTGGAGATGCACCCGCGCACCGAGATGCTCGACGTGATCGTCGTCGACGGCCGGGCGCGCGGGATCGTGGCCCGGGACCTGATCACCGGCAGGATCGACACGTACTTCGCGGACGCCGTCGTCCTCGCCAGCGGCGGCTACGGCAACGTCTTCTACCTGTCGACGAACGCCATGAACTCCAACGCCACCGCGATCTGGCGGGCGCACCGGCGCGGCGCCTACTTCGCCAACCCCTGTTTCACGCAGATCCACCCCACCTGCATCCCGCGCACCGGCGACCACCAGTCCAAGCTGACCCTGATGAGCGAGTCGCTGCGCAACGACGGCCGGATCTGGGTGCCCAAGGCCAAGGGCGACACCCGGCCCGCGAACCGGATCCCCGAGGACGAGCGCGACTACTACCTGGAGCGCATCTACCCGTCCTTCGGCAACCTGGTCCCGCGCGACATCGCCTCCCGTGCCGCGAAGAACGTCTGCGACGAGGGTCGGGGCGTCGGCCCGGGCGGGCAGGGTGTCTATCTGGACTTCGCCGACGCGATCAGGCGGATGGGGCGGAAGGCCGTCGAGGCGAAGTACGGCAACCTCTTCGACATGTACCAGCGGATCACGGACGAGGACCCGTACGAGGTGCCGATGCGGATCTACCCCGCCGTGCACTACACGATGGGCGGGCTGTGGGTCGACTACGACCTCCAGACCACCGTCCCCGGCCTGTTCGCGGTCGGCGAGGCCAACTTCTCCGACCACGGCGCCAACCGGCTCGGCGCGAGTGCGCTGATGCAGGGCCTGGCCGACGGCTACTTCGTCCTCCCGGCCACCATCAACGACTACCTCGCCCGCAACCCCCACCAGGAGGCGGTGACGGCCCAGCACCCCGTCGTCCAGGAGGTGCTGGCCGAGACCGAGGACCGGCTGAACCTGCTGCTGTCGGTCGACGGCGACCGTACGCCGGACTCCTTCCACCGCGAACTCGGCGAACTCATGTGGGAGTTCTGCGGCATGGCCCGCACGGACGCCGGTCTGCGCAAGGCACTCGAACGGATCCCGCAGATCCGGGAGGAGTTCTGGCGGCGGATCAAGGTGCCGGGGACCGGCGAGGAGTTCAACCAGTCCCTGGAGAAGGCCAACCGCATCGTCGACTACCTGGAACTCGCCGAGCTGATGTGCCTCGACGCGCTGCACCGCGCCGAGTCCTGCGGCGGCCACTTCCGGGAGGAGTCCCAGACGCCCGACGGCGAGGCCGCCCGCAAGGACGACGAGTTCGCGTACGCGGCCGCCTGGGAGTTCACCGGCACCGGGGACGCCCCGGTCCTGCACAAGGAAGACCTGGTCTTCGAGTACGTCCACCCCACCCAGCGGAGCTACGCATGAAGCTCACCCTGCGCGTCTGGCGGCAGAAGAACGCCGACGCCGACGGCGCGATGTCCACGTACGAGGTGGACGGCATCTCCTCCGACATGTCCTTCCTGGAGATGCTCGACACCCTCAACGAGGAACTCATCCTGCGCGGCGAGGACCCGGTCGCCTTCGACCACGACTGCCGCGAGGGCATCTGCGGCGCGTGCTCCCTGGTGATCAACGGGGACGCGCACGGACCGGAGCGCACCACCACCTGCCAGCTGCACATGCGGTCCTTCAAGGACGGCGACACGATCGACATCGAGCCGTGGCGGGCCTCCGCGTTCCCGGTGGTCAAGGACCTGGTGGTGGACCGGTCGGCGTTCGACCGGATCATCCAGGCCGGCGGGTACATCACCGCGCCGACCGGGGCGGCGCCGGAGGCCCACGCGACGGCGGTGCCGAAGGCCGACGCCGACTTCGCGTTCGAGCACGCGGAGTGCATCGGGTGCGGGGCGTGTGTCGCGGCCTGCCCGAACGGGGCGGCGATGCTGTTCACGTCCGCCAAGGTGAATCACCTGAACGTGCTGCCGCAGGGGGCGCCCGAGCGGGAGACGCGGGTGCTGGACATGGTGGGGCAGATGGATGCGGAGGGGTTCGGGGGGTGCACGTTGACGGGCGAGTGCGCGACGGCCTGTCCGAAGGGGATTCCGCTGGTGTCCATTACGAGCATGAACAAGGAGTGGCTGCGGGCTGCCCGCAAGGCCGGGAAGCGGTAGCGCCGTTGCGGGGCGCTGCGCCGTGGGGGCTGGTCGCGCCCACGCGGCGGCAGCCGCATAGCAAATGCAGCCCCGCGCCCCCGACGGGGCGCTGGTGTGCGGGGCGCTGACAAGTGAAAGACGTTCGCCGAGAGGTGCGGACGGGCGGGGTCGGGGTTGGTGCTCTCCGGCCCCGTCTCGCGTTCTTTACGGCCGTTTGATCACGGCAGGGTTACTCTCGGGCGTCTGTGAGTGACCGGAAACGGTCCGACCCCCGGCATTCAGCAGTCGCACATCCACGGGTCCCGCGCATGTCACGCCGAGTCCAGCCTGCCACGGAAGAAAGCAGGTGCAGATTTCCTCAGCTTCCGCTCGGCGCAGGAGACCTCCATGACCGCCATGCCCGCCTCACCCCCCGCTCTCGCCGCCCCAGCCGGGGATTCCGGCTACCTGGTGCAGCTCGCCCGTGACGAGGACGACGTCCGGGCCGCACAGCGGCTGCGCTACCAGGTGTTCGCCGGAGAGATGGGCGCCCGGCTCGACGGGCCGGAGCCGGGACTGGACGTGGACGCCTTCGACGCGTACTGCGACCACCTCCTCATCCGCGAGGCCCTCACCGGCGAGGTCGTCGGCACCTACCGGCTGCTGCCGCCGGAGCGCGCCGCGGTCGCCGGCCGCCTGTACTCCGAGGGCGAGTTCGACCTGAGCACGCTCGCCCCCATCCGCTCCGGCCTGGTCGAGGTCGGCCGCTCCTGCGTGCACCCCGCCCACCGCGACGGTGCCGTCATCGGCCTGATCTGGGCCGGCATAGCCCGGTACATGGTCGACCGCGGACACGAGTGGCTGGCCGGCTGCTGCTCCGTCCCGCTCGCCGACGGCGGCACCCTCGCCGCCGCCACCTGGGACAAGGTCCAGGCCAAGCACCTCGCGCCGGAGGAGTTCCGGGTGCGGCCGCTGAACCCCTGGGTACCCGGCGTGCCGGCCCCCGAAGGACGTACCGAGCTGCCCGCCCTGCTGCGCGGTTACCTCCGCCTCGGCGCCTGGGTGTGCGGGGAGCCCGCGCACGACCCGGACTTCGGGGTCGCCGACATGTACGTGCTGCTGTCGATGCGCCGCGTCAACGCGCGCTATCTGCGGCACTTCCTCTCGCTCGTCCCGGCCTGATGAGCGTCTGGCTGCCCAGCGCGCCCTGCACCCCGGGCGCGTGCGTGGAGCGTGCGGGATCCCTCACGACCCTGCCCCGGGCCGTGCTGCGGTTCGCCGCAGTCGTGACTCTGATGCTCGTGGCCGTAGCGCTGCTGCCGCTCGGCGGGCGGATACCCACCGAGTGGGTGCGGCGGTTCTCCCGGACGCTCGTCCGGGCGGCCGGGGTCCAGGTCCGGATCACCGGGAGCGCTCCGGGCAACGGCGGGGTGCTGCTCGTCGCCAACCACATCTCCTGGATGGACATCCCGCTGCTGGCCGCCGTGCGGCCGGCGCGGATGCTCGCCAAGAAGGAGATCCGCGAATGGCCGGTGGCCGGCGCGCTCGTGGCCGGGGCCGGGGCGCTGTTCATCGACCGGGACCGGCTGCGCGCCCTGCCGGACACGGTCGGCCGGATAGCGGGGGCGCTGCGGGAGGGCGCCGCGGTGGTCGCCTTCCCGGAGGGCAGCACCTGGTGCGGCCGGGCCCAGGGGCGGTTCCGGCGGGCCGTCTTCCAGGCCGCGCTGGACGCCGGCGCGCCCGTGCAGCCGGTGCGGCTGCACTACCGGCTGGAAGCGGGAGCGGCCAGCACCGTGCCCGCCTATGTCGGCGCGGACACGCTGCTGGCCTCCCTCTGGCGAGTGGTGTCGACCCGCGGCCTGGTGGCCGAGGTGGACGTACGGCCGCTGATAGCGGCCGGCAGCCACCCGGACCGTCGTACCCTCGCCCGCGCCGCCCAGCCGGTGACCCACGAGCCGGCCTGGACGCACGCGGCTCTGGTGAGCCCCGAGCGGGCCTCTCAGTGGTCGGTCTCCAAGTGGAGCCTGAGCAGGTCGACACCGTAGTCGCCGCCGTTGGGCGTGCGGATGACGGTGTGGATGTGCTGCTGGGTGGGCGTGCCGTTCGGGCCGCCCATGCCACCGCCGCCGCCCGGCCCGCCGGAGGGCATACCGCCGGTGGGCCGGCCGGTCATCTGGCCGGTGGGCCGGCCCGAGGGCTGTCCTGAGGGCCGGCCGCCGCCGGTGCCGGTCTTCGTGCCGTAGGCGAGCGGGGACTGGGCGTCGTACTCGATGAGCACGACCGGGCTGTGCACCCGGTAGTAGAAGGCCGAGGTGTCCTTGGTCTCGCCCAGCCAGTAGAAGTAGGTCTTGTCCAGGTACTTCTCGACCTCCTTCATCTTCACCCCCGCGTGCCCGTCGTCCATGTAGCCGACGTACACCCGGACCAGGTCGAGGAGCTTGTCCTGCTGTGCCGAGGTGAGCTCGGAGCCGGGCAGGCCCTGGTAGGCGAGCTTGAGGTTGTCGGAGCCGGCGCCCGCCTTCATGTCCGTGCCGGACTTGCTCACCTTGGAGTCGATCACCTTGGCGCGCTGCCCCGGGGTGAGGGAGTGCAGCAGGGCCAGACCGGCCCTGGTCTCCGGCTTGAAGAGGGTGATCTTCTCGCCTTTGTAGGTGGCCGAGGTCGGCTCGGAGCCCATGAAGGTCGGCGTCATCACGACCTGGTCGCCGAGGACGAAGTAGTTGATGGCGACATGGTGGCCCTCGAACTGGAAGCCCCACGGCTTGCCGGTCGACGGGGTGCCCATGAAGGTGAAGAAGTAGGCGCCCTCGGTGAGGGTCTCCCGGTTGCCGCCGTTGTAGTCGCCGAGGAACTGGTTGAGCTTCATGATGTTGCGGGTCTGGGTGAGACCCTTCGCGGACAGCGCGGCCCCGAGCAGCGCGTAGCCCAGCTCCCGCTTCCTGTCCGTGATGTCGCCCATCCGGACACCCTTGCGCTCGTAGCCGTCGACGTTGCTCCAGGCCAGCCACTCGTCGTCGGCCACATCGAAGGTGCAGGACGTGCGCTCCTTCGCGCTGAGACCGTCCAGGAACGCCTGCGCGGCCTTGACGACCTTGTCCGTGGAGACGCCGGTGGAGTGGATCGAGTACAGGTCGTCGACGGTCCTGCCGTCCGTGGTGAGGCCCGTGAAGTCCTTGTACTTGACCTCGGTCTGGCCGGGGCCCATGCCGCCGGGGCCGCCCGAGGGCATGCCGCCGTTCGGGCCTCCGGAGGGCGAACTCGACGCGTTCGACGAGCCGTCGGAGCAGCCGGTCATGGTCGCCAGCGCGGCGACACCGCCGGCGAGCAGCGCCTTGTTCATGAACCAGCGGCGGCTGCGCTCGGCTTCGGGGGTGCGGGGGTGGTGTCCGTGCATGCGCCCAAGGTCCCGGGGCAACCTGAAGCGTTCCTGAAGACCCTCAGGGCAGGCAACGGGACAGATAGGGCGCGGTGACGCTGCCCCCGGCCCGGGCGACCTCGGCCGGCGGGCCCGCCGCGACGATCCGCCCGCACCGGTCCCCGCCGCCCGGGCCCAGGTCGATCACCCAAGCGGCGTCCAGCCACCACCGTCATGTCGTGCTCGGCAGGAACAGCAGCTCCACACTGACGAACCGTTCCTGGTGGCTGAGCAGGAGTGGGTCCTGTTCAGCCGCACGCCCCGAACGGTCTTGGACGCACTGGTCCCCGGCGCACTCGACCCCTGGGCGGCGACACGCATCGCGTGCGTGGTCCGAGCCAGGGAGGCCAGTTCCCTCACGACCTGGCCAATTGGGTACGGACAGAGGGCGACGGAGAGGCCCCAAACCTTCTCTCCGGAGGAGAGGGGGCTCCGCACGCTGGCTCCGTTCCCGGTGTCCCAGATCGCATGGTCACGTTAATCCGATCAGCCCAGGGCACCGCAAGCCCGCGCCCGGTACATCACACCATCGAGCTAACTCGACCTCGAACGCACTCCCCGACAAGCAGTTGCCACCCTCGCCCTGACAGGTCTCGCAGCGGCCCCCGGCCACGTTGAAGGAGAACCGCCCGACGCCGTAACCACGTTCCCGCGCCTTCTCGGTCCCCGCGAACACCTTCCGTACGACGTCGAACAGGCCGGTGTAGGTGGCCAGGTTGGACCGCGGGGTGCGGCCGATCGGCTTCTGGTCGACGGAGACCAGGCGGCCGACCTCGGCCGGCTCCTCGGTGATCTCGCCGATCAGCGTCGACTTGCCGGAGCCGGACACCCCGGTGACGGCGGTGAGGACACCGAGCGGGAACTCGGCGGTGACCGCGCGCAGGTTGTGCCGGGTCACCGGGCCGACCGTCAGCCAGTCCTGGGCGGGCCGCGGCCGGCGTGGCGGGACGGGATCCCGCGCGAACAGGTAGCGGGCGGTGGCGGACTCCGCGACCCCGGCCAGCTCCGCCACCGGTCCGCTGTGCAGCACCTCGCCGCCGTGCTCGCCGGCCCGAGGACCCACGTCCACCAGCCAGTCGGCGCCGCGCACCACGTCGAGGTGGTGCTCCACCACGAACACCGAGTTCCCGGCCTCCTTCAGCCGCTCCAGCACCGCCAGCAGCGCCTCGGTGTCCGCCGGGTGCAGCCCGGCCGACGGCTCGTCCAGGACGTAGACGACACCGAAGAGCCCGGAGCGCAACTGGGTGGCCAGGCACAGGCGTTGGAGCTCGCCCGCGGAGAGGGTGGGCGTGGCCCGGTCGAGGCTGAGATAGCCGAGGCCCAGCTCGACGACGGGGGCGATGCGGGAGGTGAGGTCCGCGGTGAGGACCCGCACGGTCTCCCACCCGCCCTGCTCGCCGAGGAGCTGGGACAGCTCCGTCAGCGGCAGCGCGACGAGGTCCGCGATCGTACGGCCTGCGAAGGTCACGGCGAGGGCCTCCGGCCGCAGCCTGCTGCCGCCGCACACCGGACAGGGCGCACTGGTCAGGAACCGCTCCGCCCTCGCCCGCAGCGTCGGGCTCTTGGAATCGGAGAAGGTCTTCAGCACGTACCGGCGGGCGCTCGTGTACGTGCCCTGGTACGGGCGTTGGATGCGGTCGGCGTCCCGGACCGGGTGCACGGTGACCACCGGCTGCTCGTCGGTGTAGAGGATCCACTCGCGCTGCTCGGCGGGCAGTTCGCGCCACGGCCGGTCGACGTCGTGGCCGAGCGCGTCCAGGATGTCCCGCAGGTTCTTGCCCTGCCAGGCGCCCGGCCAGGCGGCGATCGCGCCCTCGCGGATGGACAGCGACGGGTCGGGGAGGAGCGACGCCTCGGTCGTCCGGTGCACCCGGCCCAGTCCGTGGCACTCGGGGCAGGCGCCCGCCGCCGTGTTGGGGGAGAACGCGTCGGAATCGAGCCGTTCGGCGCCCGGCGGATAGTCCCCGGCGCGCGAGAACAGCATGCGCAGGGAGTTGGAGAGGCTGGTGACCGTGCCGACCGAGGAGCGGGAGGTGGGGGCCGAGCGGCGCTGCTGCAGCGAGACCGCCGGCGGCAGCCCGCTGATCCCGGCGACCTTCGGCGCCCCGACCTGGTGGATCAGCCGGCGCGCGTACGGCGCGACCGACTCGAAGTAGCGCCGCTGGGCCTCGGCGTAGACCGTGCCGAACGCCAGGGACGACTTCCCCGAGCCGGACACGCCCGTGAAGACGGCCAGCACGTCCCGGGGGATGTCCACGTCGACGCCCTTGAGGTTGTGCTCACGGGCGCCACGCACGCGGACGTACGGGTCGTGGGGGCTGTGGATCGGACGGACACTTCGTGACGGGCGGCTCGCGGGGCAGGGACAAACCCCGCGATCCTAGCCCGGGCAGCTCTCTACTGCGGAGGGTCGCCCTGCCTCCGCTCCCGCTCGATGTAGTCGTCGGCCTGCTTCTGGCCCATGTCGACCTGGGACTGGTACTTGTTCCCGGTCCGCTGGTCGATCATGTCGCCGCCCTTTTGGACGCCCTGTTTGGCCTGGTCCTCGTGGCCCTTGAGCATCCCCTTGAGCTTGTCCAGCATGGACATGGCAGCCCTCCTCGCTGGTTGCGGCTTCCAACCCCCAGCGTCACCGGCCCGGGCGCCGTCCGCATCTCGGCGGCCGTCCCCGTGCGGGCCCGGCGCGCCTGTGCGAGCTTGGAAGACGCGGATTGCCGCCGATCGCAGAACCTTCCGGAGAGGCTCTCGCGCAGCCGCCCCGCGGCGCCGCCCCGCACAGCTGTCCGCAGAAAGGCCCGGCCCCATGAGCACTTCCGGTTTCGGATTCGGACGCAGTCCCTTCGAGGAGTTCGACGAGCTGATGTCCCGCTTCTTCGGCGGCTCGGGGGCGGGTGCCCAGCCCCGCCGGCCGCAGCGCGTCGACATCGGCAGCCTGCTGTCCGAACGGGCCCGGGAACTGGTCGCGCAGGCCCGCGACCTCGCGGCCGTCGAGGGCAGCGAGGAACTGGACGCCCGGCATCTGCTGGCCGCCGCCACCGCCCACGACTCCACCCGGCGGCTGCTCACCGAGGCGGGCGCCGACCCCGACCAGCTACGGGAGCGGCTCACCGCGGGGCACGGCGGCGGTGAGAGGACCGAGCCCACCGCCCTCACCCCGGCCGCGAAACGCGCCCTCCTCGACGCCTACCAGATCTCCCGCGCCGAGGGCGCCTCCTACATCGGCCCCGAGCACCTGCTGCGCGCACTCGCCGCGAACCCGGAGTCGGCGGCCGGGCGGGCGCTCGGCGACAGCGGCTGGGAGCCGACCAGGATGCCGGCCGAGGGCGCGGCGGAGCGCAGGAAGCCCAGCACCACGCCGACCATCGACGAGTACGGCCGTGACCTGACCGAGGACGCCCGGGCAGGGCGCCTGGACCCGGTGATCGGGCGGGACGAGGAGGTCGAGCAGACCATCGAGGTGCTCTCCCGGCGCAGCAAGAACAACCCGGTCCTGATCGGTGACCCGGGGGTCGGCAAGACCGCCATCGTGGAGGGCATCGCGCAGCGGATCGTCGCCGGGGACGTGCCCAAGACCCTCGAGGGCAAGCGGCTGGTCTCCCTGGACCTGGCCGGGATGGTGGCCGGCACCAAGTACCGGGGCGAGTTCGAGGAGCGGCTGAAGAAGCTGCTCGACGAGGTCCGCGAGCACGGCAACGAACTCGTGCTGTTCCTGGACGAGTTGCACACGGTCGTCGGTGCGGGCGGCGGCGGGGAGGGATCCCTCGACGCGGGCAACATCCTCAAACCCGCCCTCGCCCGCGGTGAACTGCACCTCATCGGCGCGACCACCGTCGACGAGTACCGCAAGCACATCGAGAAGGACGCGGCCCTGGAACGCCGGTTCGCGCCCATCCTGGTCGGCGAGCCCACCGTCGACGACACCATCGAGATCCTGCGCGGCCTGCGCGACCGCTACGAGGCCCACCACCAGGTCCGCATCACCGACGAGGCGGTGGTCGCGGCGGCAGAGCTGTCCGACCGGTACATCACCTCCCGGTTCCTGCCCGACAAGGCGATCGACCTGATGGACCAGGCGGCGGCCCGGGTACGGCTGCGCTCCAAGACCCCGCCCACCGACACCCGGGACATCGAGGACCGGGTCGCCGCCCTGAACCGGGAGAAGGACCAGGCCGTCGCCGACGAGGAGTACGAGCGGGCCAAGGAGCTCCGCGACCGCATCAAGGCGACCGAGGCCGAGCTGGAGCAGGCCGGCACCGCCGAGGAACACGCGCCCAAGGTCGCCGCCGAGGACATCGCCGAGGTCGTCTCCCGCACCACCGGCATCCCGGTCGCCCAGCTCACCGAGGAGGAGCGGGAGCGGCTGATGAAGCTGGAGGAGCACCTCCACGAGCGGGTCGTCGGCCAGGACGAGGCGATCACCGCCGTCGCCCGCGCGGTCCGCCGCGCCCGTGCCGGCATGAGCGACCCCAACCGCCCCGTCGGCAGCTTCCTCTTCCTCGGTCCGACCGGCGTCGGCAAGACCGAACTGGCCCGCGCCCTGGCCGCCGCCCTCTTCGGCGACGAGACCCGCATGATCCGCCTCGACATGAGCGAGTTCCAGGAGCGCCACACGGTCTCCCGGCTGGTCGGCGCCCCGCCCGGATACGTCGGGCACGAGGAGGCCGGCCAGCTCACCGAGGCGGTGCGCAGGCAGCCGTACGCCGTGCTGCTCCTCGACGAGGTGGAGAAGGCGCACCCGGACGTCTTCAACACCCTGCTCCAGCTCCTCGACGACGGCCGCCTCACCGACGCCCAAGGACGTACCGTCGACTTCAAGAACACCGTCGTCATCATGACGTCGAACATCGGCGCCGACCGCATCCTGGCCGCCGGCACGGAGGACTACAGCAAGGTCCGCGAGGCGGTCATGCCGGCCCTCCAGCAGCACTTCCGTCCGGAGTTCCTCAACCGCATCGACGAGATCATCGTCTTCCGCGGCCTGGACCGCACCCAGCTGCGCGAGATCGTCGACCTGCTCCTGGAGCACACCCGGAGCCGGCTGCGCGCCCAGGACGTCACCCTCGAAGTCACCGACGCGGCGGCCGTGTTGCTCGCCAACCTCGGCCACGAGCCGGACTTCGGCGCCCGTCCGCTGCGCCGCACCATCCAGCGCGAGGTCGACGACCGCCTCGCCGACCTGCTGCTCTCCGGCCAACTCGTGGCGGGCGAGCGGGCGGTGGTGGACGCGGAGAACGGCGAGATCGTGATCCGCTCCGACAAGCCGGCCACGGTCTGACCGGTCCGGGCCCACGCTCCGGCCGGTCCGGTCAGGAGGCGACGATCCCGGCCAGCCGCCGGTACGAGTCCAGCAGTGCCGTGCGGTCGTACGTACTCGTGGTGACCAGCACCTCGTCGGCACCGGTTTCCTTCAGGACCGTCTCCAGCTCGTGGGCGACCTGGTCCTCGGTGCCGGCGATGTGCCCGGTGAGCCCGGACTCGTAGAAGCCGCGTTCCTTCGCGGTCATCGTCCGGGCCTCGACGGCCTCGGCCGGGGGCAGCGGCGGGAACGCACCGTGGGTGCGGGAGTACGCCGTCGACCAGGCCTCCGGGACGAGCAGCCGGTGTGCCGCCTCGGGGGTGTCGGCGACGGCGACCGTTCCGGAGATCACGACGTACGGCTCGGCCGCCCACGGGGAGGGCCGGAAGCGGTCGCGGTAGCGGTCGATCCCGCGCCGCATCTTCTCGCGGCCCCGGAGGTCGCCGATGACCATGGGCAGCCCGGCCCGGGCCGCGATGTCCGCGCCCTCGCCCATCGCCAGCACGAACGGCGGCACGCGCAGCCCCTCCGCCGGGCGGGCCCGCACCCCGGTCGGCGAGGTCCCCTCGAACCAGCCGAGCAGCTCGCCGAGCTGCGCCGCGAAGTCCTCGGCGTCGCCCTTGCCGCGTCCCAGCGCTTTGCGCACGCCGTCGGTGAAGCCCACCGACCGGCCGAGCCCCATGTCGATCCGCCCCGGGTGGAGCGACTCCAGCACGCCGAACTGCTCGGCCACGACCAGCGGCTGGTGGTTGGGCAGCATGACGCCGCCGGTCCCGACCCGGATGGTCCGGGTCGCGGCGGCCACGGCGGCGGCCAGCACGGTCGGTGCCGATCCGGCGACCCCGGGCACCCCGTGGTGCTCCGACACCCAGAAGCGGTGGTACCCGAGCGCCTCCACCTCCCGCGCCAGCGCCACCGTGTCCCGCAGCGCCTCACCGGGCGCG
Source organism: Streptomyces sp. NPDC028289 (assembly GCF_055565975.1). Taxonomy (NCBI): domain Bacteria; kingdom Bacillati; phylum Actinomycetota; class Actinomycetes; order Kitasatosporales; family Streptomycetaceae; genus Streptomyces; species Streptomyces sp. NPDC028289. The sequence goes on from NZ_JBVHTI010000008.1 coordinate 534,921, forward strand.
TGCCCCTCCCGGGTGCGGGAGCGGTCGAGGACGGAGAACCGGGTCCGGGCGATGGTTGCGTTCACACAGGGTTCAACAGCCGCGCGGCCACGGGATTCCCACCGGGCCGAACCGCCGGGGGAGTCGCGTTCTAGGGTTGCCGCGTGACAGAGAGCAGCAGCCGTCCGATCGCCGTGTTCGACATCGACAACACCCTTGCCGACACCGCGCACCGGCAGCGGTTCCTGGAGAGCAAGCCCCGGGACTGGGACGCGTTCTTCGCGGCCGCGCCGCACGACCCGCCGATCGCCGAGGGGATCGCGCTGGCCGTGGCGAACGCCGAGGAGTGCGAGATCGTCTATCTCACCGGGCGCCCCGAGCGCTGCCGGCGTGACACGCTCGACTGGCTCGCCGCCCACGGGCTGCCGGAGGGGCGCGTGCACATGCGGCGCAACGCCGACCGCAGGCCCGCCCGGTACACCAAGCTGGAGATCCTGCGCCGGCTCGCGGAAGGGCGTTCGGTCCGCCTCCTGGTCGATGACGACGAGCTGGTGTGCGACGCTGCCGAACGGGCCGGGTTCACCGTCGTACGGGCCCGCTGGGCCGACCGCTCGGCCGCGCTGGAACAGGCCCAGGAGGGGGAGGGGCGGACCTGACGGTACGGCGTCAGCCCTCTTCGTCGATGCGGAAGCCCACCTTCAGGCCCACCTGGTAGTGCTCGATCTGACCGTTCTCGATCTGGCCCCTGACCTGCGTGACCTCGAACCAGTCCAGGTTGCGCAGGGTCTGGTTGGCGCGTGCGACACCGTTGCGGATGGCCTGGTCGATGCCCTCGTGCGAGGTGCCGACGATCTCGGTGACCCGGTAGGTGTGGTTCGTCATCGGGAAGCTCCTCTCGTCGTCACTCCACGGTGCCGCATCCGGAAGCGGAGCGCGAGGCGTCGGTTCCGAAATGCCTACAGCCCTTGACCCTCCATATTGGTCCATACCAAAATCCCGTACACCCGTACGAGCCCCGGTGCTCGTTCCCCCACGTCGGGCCTCTTCGCCTGTCCGCCAGACAGAACAGGAACCCCCGTGAGACATCGCCGCCCGCTCGCCCTCGCCTGTGTGTCCGCCGCCCTGCTGAGCGCCTGTGGAGTCCTGCCGGGCGAAGGGGGTGGGCGCCACACGGTCACGGTCTGGCTGATGCGGAACAGCGCCTCGGCGGACTTCCTGCACCGGTTCTCCGCCGACTTCGAGCGCACCCACAAGGACATCCGCCTGGACATCCGCATCCAGGACTGGACCGGCATCGTGGACAAGGTGCAGGCCGCGCTGAAGAGCGATTCCGACGACGCGCCCGATGTCATCGAGGTCGGCAACACCCAGGTCCCGGAGTACGTCGAGGACGGCCGGCTCACCGACCTCACCCTGGAGTCGATGCGCGACTGGGGCAAGGAGCACTGGCTGCCCGGCCTCGCCGAGCCCGGCTCGGACGACTCCCGCCAGTACGGCATTCCCTGGTACGCCGCCAACCGGGTCGTCATCTACCGCAAGGACCTGTTCCGGAAGGCGGGGATCACCTCGGCGCCGAAGACCCGCGAGCAGTGGCTGGCCGACACCGAGAAGCTCAACTCGGGTGGCGACCAGGGGATCTACCTCGCCGGACAGGACTGGTACACCCTCTCCGGGTTCATCTGGGACGAGGGCGGAGACCTCGCCCGGGAGACGGACGCCGAGTGGAAGGGCACCCTCGACAGCCCGGCCGCGCTGCGCGGGATGGACTTCTACCGGCGACTCCAGGCCCTCGGCAGGGGGCCCGTCGACGCCGACGAGGAACACCCGCCCCAGGCCCAGGTGTTCGCGGGCGGACAGGTCGCGCAGATCGTCGCGGTACCCGGCCTCGCCCAGTCCATCGCGCAGGAGAATCCCGAACTGAAGGACGAGATCGGCTACTTCCCGGTGCCGGGGCTCACCGCGGCCCACCCCGGTGCCGTCTTCACCGGCGGCTCGGACCTCGTCGTACCGCAGAACACCGACCGGCCCTATGACGCGACGGCCGTCGTCGGTGCGCTGACCGGCGCCAAGTGGGACACCGACCTGGCCCGCACCATGAACTACGTGCCCAACAAGACCACGCTGGCGGGCGCGGTGGCCGGGGAGGAGGGGGTCGCCGCCATGGCGGCGGGTGCCGCACGGGGGCGAGCGACCCCCCACACCCCGGACTGGCCCGCGGTGGAGGCCGACAACCCGATCAAGGGCTACATGACCAAGGTGCTCGACGGGGCGGACCCCGCGACCGAGGCCCGCCGCGCCTCCCGACGCATCACCGAACTACTCGCACCGGACTTCGGCTGAGCGCCCCGAAGGGGCGCGGGGCCGCAATGCATGTGCGGCTACCGCCGCGTGGGCGCGACCAGCCACGACGGCGCCGCAGACGACCGACGACATGGCGCGGCACTTCCAGCGGAGCTGGGGCGGAGCACTCAGCGAGCCACGCTCAGCGACAGAGCGAAGCGCTCCTGCGCGTCGGTCCACCAATGCGTCAGCTCCAGCCCCGCACCGGCCAGCTCGGCGGTAACGCCGTCCCGCCGGAACTTCGCCGACACCTCGGTGCGCAGCTCCTCGCCCGCCGCGAAGTCCACGGCCAGATCGAGCGCGGGCACCTTCACGGTCTGCGCCACCCGGGAGCGCAGCCGCATCTCGATCCACTCGTTCTCCGCGTCCCACAGGGCGACGTGGTCGAAGGCGTCCGGGTCGAAGTCGGCGTCCAGCTCCCGGTCGACGACGGCGAGGACGTTCTTGTTGAACTCGGCCGTCACCCCGGCCGCGTCGTCGTACGCCCGGACCAGCACCCCCTCGTCCTTGACCAGGTCGGTGCCGAGCAGCAGCGCGTCGCCGGGCGCGAGCCGCCGGCGCACCGAGGCCAGGAACACCGCCCGCTCGGCGGGCAGCAGGTTGCCGATCGTGCCGCCGAGGAACACCAGCAGCCGGGGCCCCGGCGTCTCGGGCAGCTCCAGCCGGCCGGTGAAGTCGGCGATCAGGGCGTGCACGGACAGCCCCGGCCGCTCCGTGACGAGCGCCTCGCCGGCCTGCGTGAGCGCACTCTCGCTGACGTCGACCGGGACGTACACCTCGATGCCGGTGAGCGCGTCGATGAGCAGGCGGGTCTTCTCGGAGGAGCCCGAGCCCAGCTCCACCAGGGTGCGGGCACCGCTCGCGGCGGCGATCTCGCCGGACCGGGCGCGCAGGATCTCCCGCTCGGCCCGGGTCGGGTAGTACTCGGGCAACTCGGTGATCTGGTCGAACAGTTCGCTGCCCCGGGCGTCGTAGAACCACTTCGGCGGCAGCGTCTTGGGCGTGGCGGTGAGGCCGGTCAGGACGTCGGCGCGCAGCGCGGCGTCCGTCGCGTCCTCGGGAAGGGTGCGGGTGACACGGAAGGGACTCACGTACAAGGCTCCTTAGGTGGTACCGATGCCAGGTCCTCGACCGGGTTGTCGACGGGCGTGAGGACGACGCCCGCGCGGCTCGCGGTGAGCAGCGTGCGGTCGGGGACCTCCTGCCAGCGCGGGTCGTCGTCGTACGGCTCGGAGGCGACGACGGTGCGCAGGCCGGGTTCCGCGAGGTAGTGGAGACTGTCGCCCCACGCGGTGGCGGTGATGGTCTCGCCGTCGGTGAGGAGGAGGTTGAGCCGGGCCGCGGGCGCCGCCTCGGCCACCTGCTGAACCGTTTCGGCAAGGGCCGGGCCCGGCTCCGTACCGGACCGCAGCCGGTGCAGGGCCAGCGCCCAGACGAACGCCGAGTCGGTGCGGGCCTCCATCGACAGCAGGTCGGCCGGGGGCAGCAGCGGGACGAGCGGCGCCAGCGACTGCGGCCAGCCGGGGACCGCCCCGTTGTGGCTGAACAGCCAGCGGCCCGCCGCGAACGGCGCCGCCGCGGCCTCCGCGTCCGCGCCCGCCAGGGTGGCGTCCCGGACGGCGGCCAGCAGCGCGCCGGTGCGCACGACCCGGGCCAGGTCGGCGAAGGACTGGTCGGCCCAGATCGGCCCGGCCCGCCGGTAGCGGGCCGGCTGCGGATCGTCCGGGGCGTACCAGCCCACCCCGAAGCCGTCCGCGTTGACCGTCCCGTACCGCTGCCGCCGGGGTGCCCACGACTGCCGGTAGAGGGAGTGCTCGGGCTCCACGAGGAGCCGGCCGAGCGGCTCCTCGGGTCCGAGGCAGGCCAGGTGACGGCACATCAGGCAGCCTCCTCCGAACGGGCGGTGCGGAAACCGGAGAAGATCTGCCGCCGGATCGGGTAGTCCCAGTTGCGGAACGTCCCCCGGCAGGCCACCTGGTCCACGGCGAACGAACCGCCGCGCAGCACCTTGTACTCGGGGCCGAAGAACACCTCCGAGTACTCCTTGTACGGGAAGGCGCTGAAGCCGGGGTAGGGGAGGAAGTCACTGGACGTCCACTCCCACACGTCACCGATCAACTGCCGTACACCGAGCGGGGACTCGCCCTCCGGGTAGCTGCCGGCCGGGGCCGGACGCAGATGGCGCTGGCCGAGATTGGCGTGGTGCGGCGCCGGGTCGGCGTCGCCCCACGGGTAGCGCCGGGACCGGTTCTCGCCCGGGTGGTGCCGGGCGGCCTTCTCCCACTCGGCCTCGGTGGGCAGCCGGCGCCCGGACCAGCGGGCGTAGGCGTCCGCCTCGTACCAGCACACGTGCAGCACCGGCTCCTCGGGCGGCACGACTTCCGTGACCCCGAACCGGCGCCGCAGCCACTGGCCGCCCTCCCGGTGCCAGAACTGCGGCGCGGAGATGGAGTGCTGCCGGATGTGCGCCCAGCCTTCGGGCGTCCACCAGCGCTCGTCCTCGTAGCCGCCGTCCTCGATGAACGCCAGGTACCGGCCGTTGGTCACCGGGGTGGTGTCGATCCAGTAGGGCGCCACCTCCCGCCGGTGCGCGGGGCGTTCGTTGTCCAGCGCCCAGGGCTCGGTGGAGGTGCCCATCGTGAACGGGCCGCCGGGGACCAGGACTTCGGCCGGGCCGGTGAACGGCGGCGCCGGAGCCGGGTCCGGGGCGGTCAGGGCCTGGGGGCCCGTGCGGAGCTGATGGGTGATCAGCATCGTCTCGTCGTGCTGCTGTTCGTGCTGCGCGATCATCCCGAAGGCGAAGCCCGCCTCGGTCAGCCGGGTGCCGCTGAACGCCGCGCCCTCCAGCAGGTCCAGGGCCCGGCCGCGCACCTCCGCCGCGTACTGCCGGGCCTCGGCGGGCGCCAGCAGCGGCAGCGAGGGCCGCTCGGACCGCGGATGTTCGAAGGCGTCGTAGAGGCTGTCGATCTCCGGGCGCATCGCCTCCCGGCCGCCGACGTTGCGCAGCAGCCAGAGCTCCTCCTGGTTGCCGATGTGCGCGAGGTCCCAGACCAGCGGGGACATCAGCGGGGAGTGCTGGGCGGTGAGGTCGGGCCCCTCCACGCAGCTGGTCAGCAGCGTGGTGCGGTCGCGGGCCGTGGTCAGGGACTTCAGTGCCCGCTCCCGCAGGGTCTCGATATCGATGTCGACGTCGGTCTCGGTCATGCGCTGATGTCCTTCCCCTGGGCGCGACCGGCCGTGCCGCGCAGTCGGTCCAGCAGGTCGTCGGCCGGGCAGCGGCCCCGCAGCACGTACCGGTCCCGGTACGCCGCCACCGCGTCCATGACCCCGGAGCTCGCGCCGATCCTCGGCAGGGCCTCCAGCGCCGCCGCGAAACAGGCGACGGCGGCCTCGTGCAGCTCCGGGTCGCGGAGCCCGGTGCGGGCCGCGTCGATCCACAGCGGGTTGTTCGGGGCGGGCCGCGGCCCCGCCCGCTCGGCGAGCGGTTTCACCGTCCGGTACGCCGTCTCGGCGGCCTCCGGGTCCTCGAACAGCGCCGCCGTCACCGCCAGCGGCACGATCCACCCGTCGTCGCCGGGCTGCGCGTCGATCATCCGCAGCTCCAGATGACCGCGTGGCCTGACCGGCGGGAACAGCGTGGTGAGGTGGTACGCGAGATCCGCGCCGGTGGGCGTCCCGGACCGGGTCCAGGCCCGGAAGGTCAGTTCCTCGGGAACCTCCCAGGGGCCGGTCTCCCGCCGCAGGCACATCACCGGTGCGTCGAGGACGTGCCGGGCCCAGGCGGTGCGCGGGTCGCCGTCCAGAGGGGGCCCGCCCGCGCGGCCCGCGCCGATCTCCATCCACAGCAGCTGGCGGGTGGAGAGCCAGCCGGTGGGCCGGTGCCCGACCAGCGGGGAGTTCGCGAACGCGGCCACCAGCACCGGGCCGAGCTGATGGGCGAGCCACCAGCGCCTGGTGTACCCGAGCGGACCGGGCTCCTCGTGGCCGGCGTCCAGGCAGACCTGGACGGACGCCGAGGCGCACATCATGTGGCGGCCCGCGGTGCCGGTGCGGTCCAGGCACGTCTCCATCGCGTCGTAGCGCGGCTCGCGCAGGAAGCGGCGGGGGGTGTGCCAGGGATCGTGACCGACGCCCACGAGTCCGAGGTCCTGTTCGGCGAGGACCTTGCGGACGGCGTCCAGGTCGGCGGAGACGGTGCCGATGCACTCCGTGAGGGAGGCGGCGGGCGGCGAGCTGAGCTCCAGCTGGCCGCCGGGTTCGACGGTGAGCGCCGAGCCCAGGGGCACCGTGCGCAGTGCGGCGTAGGCCGCTTCGAGTCGTTCGGATGCCACCGGGAGCTGCGGCCCGCGCAGCTCGTGGACCAGCCATTCCACTTCGACCCCGAGCGTGCGGGGCGGGCCGGTCTTGAAGCAGATGCCCTTGACCAGGGCCTCCACCTCGGCTTCGGTGACAGCCGTGCGGTCGTCCGAGAAGTCGGTTTTCACCGACCCGTCGGTACAGTCACCGCTGTCGGATATTGAGTCGGACATGTCGGGATCCTCCTGAGATTCCACCATGCCACCGTCCCGGCCGTGGATACGCCCGGGGCGGCATCGTCCGTCCCACCCAAGACCTTCACCTCGATTCGCACAAGGGCACCTATCGGGACGTTCTAGATCGGTAACCTCTGCTTCCCTGCCGCTTTGTTGCTGCTTCCTTTCGTGTTTCCGGCCGTTTCGGGCCAGGGAAACTCCGTTGCACGGCACCACCAGGATCACCCAGGATGCGTGCATGAGCACGACGGGGGAGGCCGCGCGGGCCGCTGCCATGGCGTCCACGGGGGTGGCGCCATGAGCGCGCGCCTGCGCGGCATCGCACGGCAGACCGAAGAGATCGTGGCGGCGGGGAGCTACCGCGCGCCCGACGGCCGTCAGGTCCTGCTGGCCGCCGACATCGCGGCCGCACGGGCGGGGACGCGGCTGTACGGCCCGGAACCGGTGCCGGTCCCGGATCCCCTCCCGACCGCATCGGACGCCGTCCTGGAGGTCACCGGCGAGAGCAGCCTGGAGGCCGCCCGCCGCCTCGCCGACAGCCCGGTGGCCGTGCTCAACTTCGCCTCGGCCCGCAATCCGGGCGGCGGCTACCTCAACGGCGCCCAGGCGCAGGAGGAGGCCCTGTGTCGCGCCTCCGCGCTGTACACGTGCGTCCGCGAGGCCGCCGCGTACTACGACCACCACCGCGCGCACCGCGACCCCTTCTACACGGACCGCGTGATCCACTCCCCGGCCGTCCCGGTCTTCCGCGACGACCGTGGCGCGCTGCTTGCCGAGCCCTACCGGGCGGGCTTCCTCACGGCCGCCGCCCCCAACGCGGGTGTGATCCGCCGTACGGCTCCGGAGCGGACCGGCGAACTGCCGGGGGTCCTCGCCGTACGGGCCGGACGGGTGCTGGAGGTGGCCGCCGCGCACGGCTACCGGCGACTGGTACTCGGCGCCTGGGGCTGCGGGGTCTTCCAGAATGACCCCGCACAGGTCGCGGGCGCCTTCCGGGGGCTGCTGGGCCCCGGCGGACGGTTCGCCGGGACCTTCGCACACGTGGTGTTCGGGGTCCTGGACCGCACGCCGGGATCCGTGGTCCGGGGTGCCTTCACCGAGACGTTCCGGACCGCTGGGGTCTGAGCGGATCTGGTGAAGTCGGCTGCGGTCCCGCGCCCCGTAGGGGCGCTGGGGGCACCCCCGGCCGAAGGCTGGGGGAGGAACTGCTCGACCAGCCCCCACCGGCTCGCGGTGAATGAGCCGCGCGACCAACGGAGCGCCCGGATCAGTTCCAGCCGTAGCGCTCGTGCAGCCGGTGGCGTACGAGGTTGAAGCGGCCCCGGTCGAGTGCGCAGGCCTCGCGGCGCATGCCGTCCTCGTGCAGCCTCAGGACGCGGTCCACGTCCACCCAGGAGTCGCGCCCGGTGCGGTCCCACGGCCCGCTGCCGATCGCCACCCACTCGCGGTCGTTGTCGTGCCGCTTGCTGGACAGTTGGACGGCGAGCAGGGTGCCGGCCGCCTCCCGGGCGACGACCAGCACCGGCCGGTCCTTGCCCCGCCCGTCGTTCTCCTCGAAGGGCACCCAGGTCCACACGATCTCACCGGGGTCGGGGTCGCCGTCGTGGGCGGGGGAGTACTCGGTGCGCACCTTGCCGACCTCGTGCGGGTCGGCCTCGGTGGTCGCGGTGGGGCCGTACCGGCCGGGGATGTTGTCGTCGTCGATAAACGCAGTCACGAGGGCACCCTAAGGGGCCTCAGCCTGCGAGAACAGGCGGGGTGCCGGTGCGGCGCAGCTCCGCCTCGATCAACTCGACGGTGACGTCGGGGCGTTCGAGGTGCGGAAGGTGACCGGCCTCGGGGACCGGCTCGAACCGGCCCTGCGGGAAGGCCTTCGCGTAGGCGGCACCGTACGCGGGCGTGACGATACGGTCGCTCTCGCCCCAGATCACCAGCGCGGGCTGCCGCACCCGCCCCAGCCGGGGGAGCAGCTTCGGGTCGGTCATCCGGCCGCCGTCCGTGAGCAGCCGCATGGTCGCCATGTTCGCCCCGCGGCGGGCGAGTTCGGCGGCGGGGAGGGCGGCCGGGTCGACGTAGAAACGGTCCGGGTCGTGCCAGGAGTGCTCGGCCTGGGCGCGCGGGTCCAGCGCGAAGAAGTCGGTGACCTGTTCGCCGTCGATGTCCGCGCCGACCGCGTTGATGAGGACCAGGCCGGTGATCAGCCCGGCCGTGTCCCGTATCGCCATCTCGGTGGCGAGTTGGCCGCCCAGTGAGGAGCCGATGACCAGGACGTCGCTCAACTCACCGTCCTGGAGCAGGTGGAGGTAGGCGCCGGCGAGGTCGTCGACACTGGTCAGCCAGTCGGGGCGGGGTGTGCCGTCCCAGCCGGGGTGGACCGGGGCGATGGTGTGGGCCGACTCGGCGAGGCGGGCGGCGAGGCCGGCGACCGTGGCGGGGCCGCCGCCCCCGTGGAGCACGAGCACCGGGCGGCCGGAACCGGCCTCGGTGAGGGAGATGGGGAGATCCGGGTACACCTGGGCGATGCGGTTCGTCGTCATGCCGTCCAATCTAACTAAGGATGTTTATATAAACAAGCTTAGTCATCGGTTACAGTGGAGCCATGCAAGATGACCTGCACGTTCTCGGAAGAGCGGTGAAACAGGCCCAGTACCGGCAGCACCGGGCGATGGACAGCGCGCTCTCGGCCGTCGGCACCACCCTCGCGCAGTGGGACGCGCTGCGCGCCATCGACCGGTCACCGGGCGCCTCGGCACGCGAGCTGGCCGCGGCCACCTTCCAGAGCGAGCAGGCCTTCGGCACGCTGGTGGGCCGGCTGGCCGCGCAGGGCCTGGTGGAACGGCAGCCGGGCCACGGGCGGCGGATCCGGCACCGCCTCACCCCCGACGGGGAGCGGATGCTGGCGGCCGGGCACGGGGTGGCCGGCGAGGTGCTCGCCGGCTGCTTCGCCGGGCTGTCGCCGGCGGAGCGGGCGACACTGCTGGACCTGCTGCAGCGGCTCAACGCGCAGGAGTGACCACAGGGGTGCCCCCGGCCACGGCCGGGGGCACCCCTGTGCTCCGGTTGTTCTCCGGCTGCTACTCGCCGCCCTCCTCCACCTGCACCTTCTGCGACGTCGGGGCCGTGGCCCCGTTGAGGACCGGCGAAGTCCCGGCCGGTGCCTGCCCGTTCTGGTTCATCGAGGCAAGGAGCTGGCGGGCCAGACCGAGCCCCGTGCCGCCCATGGTGAGCGCCTTGGCGAACAACTCGGCCATGCCGTCGGCACCGTTCAGCAGCACCATGTTGTCGACGTTGCCGAACGCGGAGGCGCCGGCCTTGACGATCTCCGGCCAGTTCTCGGCGAGTTGCTGGGCGACGACCGCCTCCTGGTTCTCCGCGAGGGCGGCGGCACGCGCCTTGATGGCCTCCGCCTCCGCGAGACCCTTCGCCCTGGCCGCCTCGGCCTCCGCCAGCCCCTTGGCCTGTGCGGCGGCCGCCTCGGCCTCACCGGTGGCCCGGGTCGCCGCCGCGGTGGCCGTACCCCGGGACTTGGTCGCCTCGGCCTCGGCGCCCGCGGCCGTCTTGACCCGGGTCGCCTCGGCCGCCGCCGCCAGCTCGGTCTCCTTCGCCTTCGCCTGGGCGGCGGAGATACGCGCGTCACGCTCGGCCTCGGCCAGCGTCCGCTTCTCGTAGGCCCTGGCGTCGGCCGGCTTGCGGACGTCCGCCTGGAGCTGTTGCTCGCGCCGGTGCGCCTCCAGCTCGGCGACCCGCGTCTCCTGGACCACGACCTCCTGCCGTGCGGCCGCGTCGGCGAGCGGACCCGCCTGCCGGGCCTGGGCGGCCGCCTTGTCCCGCTCGGCCTGGTAGCCGGCCTGGAGGATCTCGCTGTCCCGGGTGGCCTCCGCCATCCGGGCGAACGACTGCTGCTCCGCCTCGGTGGCGAGACGGTTCGCCTCCGCCTGCGCGATCCGGGCGTCCCGCTGTACGGCTGCCGCGTGCGGCATCGCCAGGTTCTGTATGTACCCGGTCGGGTCCTCGATCTCGTGGATCTGCAGGGAGTCCACGATGAGCCCCAGCTTCTCCATCTCCGTGCCGCAGGCGGCCCGGGTCTGCCCGGTGAGCTTGTCCCGGTCGCGGATCATGTCCTCGACCGTCAACCCGCCCACGATGGACCGCAGATGACCCGCGAACACGTTGTGCACCCGCTCGGACATCATCTTCTGCTGGTCCAGGAAGCGGCGGCCCGCGTTGGCGATCGACACGAAGTCGTCACCCACCTTGAAGATGACCACACCCCGCACCTTCAGCGGAATGCCCTGCTGGGTCACGCAGTCCACCGACAACTCGGTCTCGTTGAGGTCCAGGGAGAGCTTGCGCACCGCCTGCACGCCCGGCAGCACCAGCGTGCCGCGCCCCGTGACGATCCGGAACCCCATGCCCTCTTCGAGACCCTCGGTCCGATGCTTCGAACCGGAGATGATGAGCGCCTCGTTCGGCTCGGCCACCCGCCACATCATCTTGAACACACCGATCAGCACGAGAACGGCGAGAACCGCCGCCCCCGCAACGACGCCGACAACCATCGGCATACGCCCCCTTTGAATGGTGCCCTTTCGGCACCGAACGAAGGGAGTGTGCGCCCGCGCGAGCGCCGGGAGAAGACGCTGACGATTCCTTGTTGCAATCTTGACGCATACGCCCCTCACCTGGGGCTATGCCCGCTCAACTGTCGTACGCGGGCGTGACGTAGACCGTCCGAGGCGGCAGGTACTCGACCACCATCACCACCGTGCCCCGCTCGATCCGGCCGGTGCCGTCGGCGGCGTACGCGAGGAAGTGCTCGGCGCCCCCGCGCACCCGGACGATCACCTCGCCGACGAGCCCGGGCCCGATCGTTCCGCTGACCCGCCCCACGAGCCCGACCATCGACGCATCGTCCATGGTCAGAGGGTACGGGCAGGTCAAGCCACGGGAAAGTGGCCTGCTCCTACGCCGCCGGGGCGTCGACGGCCGTGGCCTGCGGCGGCCAGAGCTCGTGCCAGCGCAGTTCGGCCTCCAGCTGGGCGGCGAGGGAGACGAGCAACGGCTCGCTGTCCGCGGGCCCGAGCAGCTGCGCGCCCACCGGCAGCCCGTCCCCGACGAACCCGGCCGGCACGTTCACCCCCGGCCACCCCAGCACGTTCCACGGCCAGGCGTAGGGGCAGGCCGCGATCATCGCCCGGTCGGTGGCGAACTGACCCAGGCCGAGCAGCGCGCCGACGCGGGGCGGCGGCGCGGCGGTGGTCGGCGCGAGGACGACGTCGTACGACGTGAAGAAGGCGCCGATCCTGGCCCGCAGGGCGGCCTCCGCGCGCCGGGCGGCCCGCAGCGGGGCCCCGCCGAGCAGCCGGCCCAGGCGGGCCGCCTCCAGGGTGCGCCGGTCGAGGAGGCCCGGATGCGGTGCCTCGCGGACGCGCTCGGCGATCCCGGCCGTGGCGCGCGGGACGAAGGTGAGCCCGATCTGGCCGTAGGGCGGGTCGGCCTCCTCGACGGTGTGGCCCAACGCGGCCAGCCTGTCGGCGAGTTCGAGGACGCAGGTGCGCAGTTCCGGCTGGAGCCGGGCGGGGAGCGCGGTGAACGGCGGCTTGAGGGAGAGGGCGATGCGCAGCCGCCCGGGATCGCGGCCGACCGCGTCGCCGAGGGTCAACGGGGCGGGCCGGTGCGGGTCCTGCGGATGGTTCCCGCTCGCCGCGTCCAGCAGCAGGGCCGCGTCGGCGACCGTGCGGGCCAGGGTGCCGTTGACCGTGATGCCCTGGAAGGACTCGCCGCGCGGCCAGGTGGAGATGCGGCCGCGCTGCGGTTTGATGCCGACGAGGTGGGTCCAGGCGGCCGGGATGCGCACGGATCCGGCGCCGTCCGAGCCGAGCGCGGCCGGCACCAGTCCCGCCGCGACGGCGGCCGCCGAGCCGCCCGAGGATCCGCCCGGCGTGTGCAGCGGCTGCCACGGGTTGCGGGTCGCGCCGAAGGCCGGTCCCTCGGTGAACGGCCACTGCCCGAGCTCGCACGTATTGGTCTTGCCGACGATCACGGCTCCGGCCGCGCGCAGCCGCCGTACCGCCTCCCCGTCCTCCGCCGCCGGCGGGAACTCGCCCGGGCAGCCGAAGGCGGTCGGCTCGCCGGCCACGTCCGTGTCGTCCTTGACCGCGACCGGCACCCCGAGCAGCGGCCGGCGTACCCCGGCGGCCAACTCCCGGTCGGCGGCGTCGGCTTCGGTGAGGGCCGCCGTACGGCGCACGATCCGGAAGGCGTTGAGGGAGCCCTGCGTGGCCTCGACGCGCGCGAGGCACTCCTCGACCAGCTGGCGCGAGGTCAACTCCCCTGCGGCCAGAGCGCGTACGGACTCGGCGAGACCTGCGGAACGGTCGTACGGCATACGGTGACCCACCTCCGGGGCGCAGCGTTTACCGGAGAGTAACGTCGATCCGGCTTCCCCGGGACAGGTTTCCCACAGCCGGCGCGCAGGGGCGCCCCAGTCCTGCACAAAGCATTGACGTGCACCTGTCGCGACTTCTACTTTCTGCGTCGACTTGTCGAACCCAGTTCGAAATGCCGGACACATTGCTGTGTCCGCGTCTGCACGAGCCCCCCGGAGAGCCGCCGTGACCACACGTCCCCCCGCCCCGTCCCGTCGCACCCTGCTGCGCGCGCTGGCCGCCCTGCCCGCGACGGCCCTGGCCCTGGGCGAACTGCCCGGCCTGCTCGGCGCGGCCGAGGCCGCCGCGCCCACGAGCGGCTACGCCACCCGCTACACCATCGTCCCGTTCCTCGACAGCGACGACGGCACGGTGAACGTCTACCAGTCCGACGACGCCACGGACTTCCGCCTCCTGCAGTCCTCGGCCTACACACCGCCCGGCAACCGCATCCGCGACGCGAGCATCTTCAAGCACACGGACGGCTACTACTACGTCACCTACACCACCCACACCTGGGAGGACGAGAGCACCACGATCGGCTTCGCCCGCAGCGCCGACCGGGTCGACTGGACGTTCCTGTACGACTACACGATCCCCCTCACGAACCTGTCCCGGGCCTGGGCGCCCGAGTGGTTCGTGGACGGCGACGGCAGCGTCAACGTCATCGTGTCCTGCTCGACCACGGACGACGAGTGGATCTTCACCCCGTACGTCCTGACGGCGACCGATTCCGCGCTCACCGCCTGGACCTCACCGGTCGCCCTGTCCGGCATCGGCCCGAACCACATCGACACGTACATCGTGAAGGTCGGCTCGACCTACCACGCGTTCACGAAGAACGAGACGGCGAAGTACATCGAGTACGGCACGGCCGCCAGTCTCAAGGGCCCCTACACGATCTCCAGGACCGGTGACTGGGCGGGCTGGGGCAGTTACCGCGAGGGCCCCTCCGTGATCCAGCTCGACAACGGCGCCTGGCGGATCTTCTTCGACGGCTACGGCGACGGCAACTACTACTCCAGCGACAGCCACGACACCTTCGCCACGTGGTCCACGCCGGCCGCCCTGCCGACCCTCTCGGGCACGGCCCGGCACTTCACGGTGATCAAGGAGACGGTGTCGGGCGGCCCGTCCCTGACGAAGAACGCGACCCGCTCCTTCCAGTCGGTCAACTACCCCACCAGGTACTGGGAAGAGGTGTCCGCCCTCCTCAACCTCCCGGTGGTGACGAGCTCCAGCGCCACCACCGACAAGCAGGCGGCCACCTTCACGGTCGTCGCGGGCCTCGCCGACGCCAACGCCTACTCCTTCCGCGACGCCTCCGGAAACTACCTGCGCCACTACGACTTCCGGGGCCGCTTCGACGCGAACGACGGCACGACGACGTTCGCCCAGGACGCCACGTTCATCGCCCGCACGGGCTCGACCAGCGGCTCGGTCCGCTTCGAGTCGTACAACTACCCGGGTTACTACCTGCGCCACTACAACTACCAACTCCGCGTGGACATCTCGAACGGCACCGACCTGTTCCGGCAGGACAGTTCGTTCTTGCCGGTGACGTCCTGGGCCTGAGCCGTACTTGCGGAACGGGGTGAACAGGTGTGAGGGGCCCGGCGAGCGCCAGAACGCTCGCCGGGCCCTCGGTGTCGAGGGACGTCGACGATGCGGCCGCCCTCGCGGACCTTCTGGGTCAGTGTGTCGGCCCGGACGAACGAGTAAAGGCCCTGGTCAAGGGGGGGCGATTGCGAAACGTGGCAGCCTGTTCGTCCAAGTGTCTGGCCGCCGCAGACCCGCTCGCCCCTGGAAGCGCTACCGAACAACCTCGCCGAGACCAGACGCTCTTTGAGGCTGTGCAGCACGACTAGGCGTTTCGCATCGTGATCCGGAGGCGGCTCCCACGGCAACGCGCAGGTCAGTCGAAAATGGCGCAGTTGACCGCGTCCATCAGGGCCGCGCCGGTCTGGTGCGCCTGCTTGGTGAGAGTGGACGTGGCGAAGAAGAAGGCGGCCGTGCGACGGCCGGTGGAGTCGGTGACGTTGTAGGTCGCATAGCCCGGGACGACGCCGACGTGGTCCCAGACTGTGCCACAGGAGGTCTTCGCCGTCTCGATGCCCAACCCGTAGGCGAGCTCGTCCGGGTCCCCCGAGCCGTCCTCCGGCACGGTGGTGCGCATCTCGGCCAGTTGGGCGGCAGGCAGCAGGCGGCCCGACATCAGTGCGCCGTAGAAACGGGACCAGTCACCTGCGGTGGACACGATCGCGGCATCCGCTCCGTCGGCCGTGACGTAGTCGCCGGTGACGTCCACGTGGTCGTCGTGCTGCGGTCCGGCGTAGTTCCTGAACTCGTCGGGGACGTCCGGTGGCATGTGGGCGGCGTCGGGTTCGTAGCCGTGCGCGTGACGGTCGTGCCAGGCGGAGCCGGTGGCGTAGAAGGTGTGCCGGAGCCCCAGAGGCCCGGCGATCCGGTCCCGTACCAGCGCCGCGAGGCTTTTGCCGGTGGCCTTCTCCAGGACGGCGCCGATCGCTATGTAGTTGGTGTTGCTGTACGACCACTCGGTGCCGGGCTCGAACAGTGCCGGGTGTCTGCTCACCAGGCTCAGGATTTCCGTCGACGTCCATACGTGGGAGTCCCGGCCGGTGAGGGCGGGCGCGAGGGCGGGGTCGTCGGTGTAGTCGAACAACCCACTGGTGTGGTTGAGCAGCATGCGCAGGGTGATCGCTCTGCCGTTGCGCACCTGGCCGGGCAGCCACTTGTCGACCGGGTCGGTGAGGGCGAGTCTGTGCTCGGCGACCAGTTGCAGGACGAGGGCGGCCATCACCGTCTTGGTGTTGGACGCTTCTCGCACTTCGTCGTCCGCCCTGAGCCGATGGTCCTTCTTCGTCCAGGCGGCCTGCTCGGAGATCTCGATGGGCCTGCCGTGACCGTCGTCCACGCGCACGATCACCCCAGGCACTCCTTCTTCCACCAACTTCCGCGCCAGCTCCCGCAGGTGAGCGCGTGTCTCCGCGGTGCCGTCCTGTCGGACCGCCGTACTCTCGTGGATCGTGTTCGCAGTTGACGGGGTCGCGGCGAGGGGCACGACGAGGGCCGCGGACACCGCAACTGTTGCCATTGCGCGAAACCCCGTTAATTGCGGGCGCCGTCGAACACGCACATTCACACGCAATTCATGCTCCTTCGAGATCCGGGAAGGTCGTCGGGCACGATCGGGGTACGGCGAGGACAACACGGGGCTCCGCTCGGCGAGTTGCGGCCGAGCCCCGGGGCGAAGCCAGCTCCGGCGGGCCCTGCACGGCCCTGGAGAATCTTTCGGAGGATAGCCGAAGACGGGGTGAAAAAGACGGCCGATGACGCCGATGCGGTCGTGCCGGCCATCGGCCGACGCGCGGGATGGTTCGGGACCCGGATCACCGAGGGCGAGGGAACGGATGTGGCCCGTGTCGAACTCCCGGAGCACCAGGTGGAGCCGGTCCGCGCGGTCGGCGCCGCGGGCAAGCCGATGATCGGCGTCCTCTATCAGGGACGCCCCTACCCCCTGGCCGAGGTCGAGCCTCGGCGCGACTCCTCGCGTACTACCCGGGGCCCGAGGGACCGTGGCATCACCGCCGCGCGGTGAAGTCCGCCACGTTCCGTGACCTGCGTGAGTGCCTGGACGCCGTCTTGGTGGCTTCGGGCGTACCGAACCGCGACGTTCAGACGCGGATACGGCACGAGACTCTCGCCTTGACCCTGGACTCGTACGGCTTTGCCAGGGAAGCGGGCTGGGAGAACGCGCCCGCCTCGTTTGAGGAGTTGTTCGGCATCCCGGCGCCCCGGACCTTCGCCGGGTGCTCGATCTCGAGCGATGGGTGGTCGTGTGTTCATCGGCGGTCGTTCACTCTCCTGGGCGGGGCGGACCGGGTGAGTGCGTCGCTGTGATGGACAGCGTTCCCGAAGCCGACCGGGCTGCTGCCGACCTCTCCATCCCCGGTGCCCGGCTTCGGCCGCAGGCGCGCGATTCCGGAGGCCTGGTCCCGGTGCCCCCCGATAGGCCGAACGCAGCACGAGTGGCAACACTGCTGTCACTTTCGGACAGTAGGAACCATGAACCGTCACCGACGCCCACACCGGCGTGCCCCGTGGATCGCGGGCGGTGCAGCCGTGCTCATCTTCGGTGGCATCGGTGTGTGGGCCTTGGTGACGCAGGAGCACGGCACGCCCCGGCCGACGCCGTCGGGCCTCACGCTGCCCACGCCCCCCCGATCGCCGGGGCCCACCCCTACGCCGTCCAGCAGCCCTCCTCGGCAACCGACACCGTCCAGCAAACACCCCCAGCCGACACAGGGGAGGACGACAGGCGCCCCGCTGCCCCCGACGAAGCCGAAACCGAAGCCGGAGCCGACGCCCGCACGGTCCTCGGCAGCCAAGCCGCCGGTGACGACCCCACCGACGGCTGCCCCAGTGGCACCGGTAGCACCAGTGCCACCAGTGCCACCACCGACACCGGTGACACCTACGCGGCCTCCAGGAGTGCCGTCGACGCCGTCAGTGACGTCGCTTCCGAGGCCGCCGTCGACGCTGCCCGCGACGCTGCCCGCGACGCCGTCTGTGACGTCGGTTCCGAGGCCGCCGTCGACGCTGCCCGCGACGCCGTCTGTGACGTCGGTTCCGAGGCCGCCGTCGACGCTGCCCGCGACGCCGCCTCCGAGCGTGCCATCGACCCCGGCTCCGGCACCGTCCGCGACGTCGCTTCCGCGGGGGCCGTCGACGCTGTGGTACACGAGCCCGGCGGCAACGGCCGCTGCCAGGCGTATGGAGGCCGCCGGGGCGGTCGGCGACCCCGCCTGCTCTCTGTCGGCTTTCGGGCGGCCTGATCCGGCGCTGATCCCGACCGGCCTGACGTCGGTGGGCACCGGACAGGCCGGCAGCTACTGGTGCCTGATCTGGAACCGTGACCCGTGATCCTCGTGTTCCTCAGCCCCGGGTGCCGCTGCCCGACAGGGTGCCGTCCACCACGTCGCGGAGCTGGTCGGGCCACGGGCCGCGGTAAGCGGCGGGCAGGCTTCGGCGATGCGGCGCTGTCTGCGCGGCGAGTCGCCGTGGTCCAGCGGGTCTGTGCACGTTCGAACGGCCATTGCTCGAGCGTGTCGTCCGCGAGCGCCGCCTGGAAGTACGGTGCGGCGTGCTGCGGTTCCGCGAGGAGCGCGCGGACCCGGGCGGCCCAGTACCTCGCTGCGGGAACGGTCGGCGGCGATTCACCGCATGATTTCTGCGGTCCCGTCCTCCCGACCACCCACCACCGGCGGACCGGGAGCGTGAGCCGGGCACCGGTTCTCTCGCGCGCTTCCACCATTTCTCACGGATGCTCCAGGAAGTGAGGCCCGTCGGACAGTAGCTCGCGCCTGGTCCGGCCCGCCCGTGGGAGCGGGTGCGGTGGGTGGTCTGGACCCGTCAGCATCGCGGGCCGGCGACGGCGTAGGCGGTGGTGCCGGACAGCAGAAGGACGAGGGCTGTCCATGTGCCCGTCGCGGTGCCGGGAGGCAGCAGCATCCAGCCGGCCACCTCCATCGCCGTGTTCGTCCGGGCCGGAGCGAAGGACGCGAAGGACAGCCAGGCGAACGGCAGCGTCCACGCGTACGGACCGCCCGAGAGCGCCGCGGCCAGTGCGGCCAGCCCGATCAGGCCCGCACCGTCCCGGACGACGAACTCGGCGGCGGCCAGGTCCTTCCCCATGGTCTGAACCGCCAGCAGCACCGCGGCGACGGCCACGGCGGAAAGCAGCACGTGCGCAGCTCTGCGGGGCACCCAGCGGATCGCAGCGGTCCGGTCCAGTTCGGTGTCCTGCCCGCCGAGCCCGATCGAGGCGGCCATCGCACCCGTGGCGAGGACGAGGGCGGGCAGCCGCGGATCAGCGGGCGCCCCGCCGCCGTCGCCGGCGAGTGCCCACGGCACCACCGCGCCGGTCACCGCCGCGGCGAGCGACGCGGGTACTCGGCGCGAGCGGGCGTACAGCGTCAGCCATCTCATCGGGACGCGCTGCCGGTCAGCGCTTGGAGCACGTCTCCCTTGCACGAGAACGCGGCCGTACGCATCGCGTCGATCCGCGCGAGCTGCTCGGCCCGCGGCAGCGCCTTGAGTTTCTTCCACACCGGGCGGGCCGCGGTGTCGGCGTAGTGGCGCAGGCTCGGCGTCGAACCCGGCAGCGACCTCAGCTCCCCGAGGACCCAGCCCACAGCTACGGTGCGCGCGACATCCTCCTCGCCCGTGCCGCTCCAGCCGACGGGGGTGCACCCAGGCACCATGCCCTCGCCGACGAGGGCCCAGGTCAGCTCCGTGCCCTTCGCGGCGGTGATGACGTCGTCGTCGAAGTCGACGGGCACCGCCCTGCTCGACCACGTGGGCGTGGTCCCCTCCGGCAGCACGGTGGTGTTCTCGCGGACGGAGACCGGCGCCCGGCTGCCGAGGGCGGCGTGCAGCAGGCCCAGCGCCTGCCTGCCCGGCTCCGCGACGTCGGCGAGTTGTGCCTGGTGCGTCCTGGTCACGCACACCGGGCCGTCGCACACCGGCTCCGCGGCGGCCTTGTCGAGGACGTACATCCGGTTCGGGTCGGAGGGGAGGACGAGCAGGGCGATCCCCGCGCCCGCCAGGACGGGCGCCAGGGCGAGCAGCCGGGCCCGCGGGGTCGCGGCGACCAGCAGCGCGAAGCCGGTCGCGGCCATGCCGAGCAGCCAGATCGTCTGCCCGAGGTGCACGGCGGGGGAGAGCGTGTCGAGAGTGTCGCGGACGTCCTGCACCGCCGGGGACAGCAGCGAGATCCGGTTCGGCTCGGTGCGCGGGATCCCCGAGGCCGTGGCCGTCTGCGTCCGGCCCAGCGTGGTCTGCATGAGTGCCGTGAACGCGAACGCGCCCACGGTCAGCAGTGGCGGGGTGAGCACCGACGGCAGGGCGCGCGCCGCCCCCATGCCGAGTACGGCTCCCGAGGCGAGGGACAGTGCGCCGACCAGCGAGATCGGCAGCCATCCCAGGTGCGTGTACGCGGTGTGGGCGAGCACCTGGACCCCGCCCGTGAGGACGAGCAGTGCGAAGGCCGAGGCCAGGGTCGTCGCCGTCGTGCCCGCAAGAGCGCCGGCGCGGTGCCAGGCGGGGCGCGACGTGGTCGTCAGCAGCTCGGACATCTTCGAGCGGCGGTCGCGCAGCCCCTGCAACGCACCGAACCCGACGGCGAGCGGCCACAGGTAGAACAGCAGGGCGCGGGTCCACAGGGCCATGGACGTCCACTGGGCCGTCCACGCTGTGGTGCCGCTCCACCACGTGCCGTTCACCAGGTACAGGAACGCCAGCGCGGACGTCAGGACCACGGCGCCGGCCCAGGGGGCGACGGACCGTTTCAGTTCGGTGCGCAGCACACGTGTGTTCACCACGAGCCCCCTGCCTGCTCCGGGTCCTGGAGGAGGGCCGAGTAGCCGCGCTCCAAGGGGCTGTCGCCCACGTATTCGGGACCGCCGGCCGCGGCCAGTTCGTCCGGGGTGCCCTGGAACACCAGCCGGCCCCCGGCGAAGAGCACCACGTCGGTGCAGGCGGCGGCCACGTCCTCCACCAGGTGCGTCGAGACGACCACGCAGGTGTCCGTGCCCAGCTCCTGCAGCAGCTGACGAAAGCGCAGCCGCTGTGCCGGGTCCAGGCCGACCGTGGGCTCGTCCAGCAGCAGGATCGACGGGTCGTTCACGATGGCCTGGGCGATACCGACCCGCCGGACCATGCCGCCCGAGAGCGTCTTCATCCGGTCGTCGGCACGGTCGGCCAGACCGACCCGCTCGACGGCTCGCTGCACAGCCGCGGGGATGTCCTTCCCGGGCACCTCCTTCAGCCACGCCATGTACTCGACGAACTCGCGAACCGTGAAACGCTTGTAGTAGCCGAACTCCTGCGGCAGATAACCGATCCGGCGGCGCAGCGCACGGTGCTCGCCCCTGCCGCCCGCGGACTCGCCGAGCAGCTCCAAGGTGCCCTGGGCCGGGCGCAGTACGGTGGCCAGCGCCCGGATCAGCGTGCTCTTGCCCGCCCCGTTGGGGCCGAGCAGACCGTGTACGCCGGTGCCCAGCGCCAGATCGAGGTCGTCGACGGCCATCCGTTTCCTGCCGGCCCTCACCTTCAGCCCGGTGGCCCGGATCTCCCAGGCGTAGGGCGTCGGTGCGATCTCGGCCGCGTTCGACGCGGGCATAATCCGATGTTCCTCTCCGACGTTCAACGATGGGCTCCCAGCACGCAGTACGCGCCCCTGCGGGCGATCACGACACCTGTGCCGAGCAGGAGGACCAGCCCCCACACGGGCATACCGTCCGTCCGCAGGGCGAAGGGGGTACGGCCGGCGGCCACGGTCGGCGCCACGACCACCGCGGCCCAGCCGGCCATGAGCCAGACGGCGGCGCGGGTCACCCCCACGACCCCGCCCAGCGCCAGCGTCGTGGTGGTGAAGGCCAGACAGGGCAGCAGCCACTGCGCGGCCGTCACCCCTGTCACCCAGCCGGCCAGCAGCAAAGCGGGGACGACCACGGCGAGTACGGCCGCGGTACGCCGCAGTACCAGGTACAGACCCGCGCGCGGCGCTGAGGCCGTCAGCTCGTACGCGGGATCCAGACCGCGCGACCACGACGCCGCGACGCCGAGCACGGGCAGGACCGGGGCGAGCAGCAGCACCAGTGACACCTGGCCGAAGCCGGTGCCGACCAGGTCGAGCAGCAGGGCCAGCAGCGTCACGCCGACGACCATGGCCAGCCACGGCGCCATCGCGGGCGTCAGCCACCCCGACAGACGTGCCGACCGGCGCCGTCGGTGCGGCATCGTGGCGGTGACCGCCAGCCGGGGTTCGAGGCCGGACCACACGGTGTCGACCAGCGACGCCACGGCGGGCACCTCGGCACCGACAACGGCGGACAGCCGGTCACGGCATCCCCGGCACTCCTCCAGATGGGCTTCCACGGCCCACACTTCGTCGGCGCCGAGATCCTTGGCGCCGCGGGCATAGCCTTCGATGATCCGTGCCGACGCGTGTTCCCCGTTCATGCCAGCGCCCTCCGCATCTCGGTCCGGGCCCGGCGGGCCCGCGTCTTGACGGTGCCCTCGGGCAGTCCCAGCAGGACCGAGGTCTCCCGGACGGACAGCCCGTCGAGCACCATGGCCTGCAGTACGTCCCTGAGTTCCGGCGCCAGCAGTCGCAGCGCGTCCCCGACGTCACCGGCGACGGTCGCCGCGAGCACTTCTTCCTCGGCAGCGGGCGCCGCGGGGGACACCGCGGCGGCCGGTGGCGGCTCCGCGTGGTGGGCCCGGCGCCGGAACGCGTCCACGAGCCGGCGCGCCGCGATCGTCCACAGCCAGCCGACGGCGCTTCCCCCGGCCGCGGACCCGGCGAACGCGCCCGCAGCGCGCCACACCGCCAGATAGGTCTCCTGCATGACCTCGGCGACGATCTGCTCGTCCGCGCAGCGACGACGCAGCCGCACCGCCATCCACGGCGACGTGCGCCGGTACAACTCCTCGAACGCGGCACGGTCACCGCCGGCCACCAGCCGGACGAGATGCTCCTCGTCCAGTCGGCCCAGTGCCTTCCTCGCTGATCTCACACCCGCAAGACGCCGGGATCGAACGAACGGTTTTCCGAACGAGGTGATGCCCGTCACACCCTCGTCGGGCCTCTGTGCGGACGGCCCGGACGCGCGTGGTCGTCACAGAACACCGTCGACGGGCCACGGGTGATGATCCGCCGCGCGCACCACGAGAGCAGTCCCAGGGCATCCGCGAAGGCCCCGTCCTCCAGATCTCCGGTCAGCTTCCGTTCGACCCGGACACGGGCGACGCCGTCGGCACCTCGGTCGCCGAGCAGACCACGCAGGTACTGCGCGACGTCACCGCCGCCCTCAAGGCGGCCGGCGCCGGCCTCGACGACGTCGTGATGCTGCGCGTGTACCTCACCGATGTCTACATGCAGCTGCCGCCGGGACTGCTGGTGGAGATCGACGCCCTGGCCGTGCTGGACGGGTGACACAGACGGTCGGTCGTCCTTCTGCTGTCAGCCGACCGTGGCTTTCGGATCGACGTCGCAGTGATCGATCGCGTCCACACGTCCCGTACTGGCGACGGGTACGCGCAGGGTCGCCTTGTCCTTCGCGGCCACCGACACCTGATCGGAGGTGTCGATGACGGTGAAGCCGGTCCTGTCCTTGAAAGCGATCTTCACGGTGAAGAGGCCCTCGCGTGTGTTCGGATTCCTGACTTCGACGGTGGCGTAGGGGTCGTCCGGGCTCGCGCAGCGAACGAGGGCGGCGGTGCCGTTCTTCAGAGGCCGGGCGGTGGCGCGGGAGGGGGACGCCGTGGGGGTGGCGGGGCGGGTGGGCTGCGCACGGTGAGTGCCGGTTCCGCTCGGGGACGGCCTCGAACCGTCGTGGTCCTGGCGGGAACCGCTGCAACCGCCACCGTCACTGCCGTGCTGGTCACGGCTCGAGGAGAACCCGGTCAGGGCCAGGACGACCATGGCCGACACCGCGGTGAATCTGAGGTTGCGCCCCCGTGTGTACATGCCGTAACCCTAACCACAGGCGTCGCCCCCGCCCCGGCGGGGGCAGCCGGGGGCTCGGTCTCCGGGGACGATTCCGACCTGTCAGTAGCCGACGGTGAAGCGCTCGCCGATGTGCCGTGGCTGTTCGATCTCGTCGAGCAGGGCGACCGCGTAGTCCTCGGCGGAGATACGGCTGCTGCCGTCCTCGGCGATGATCAGATCTTCCTTGGCGATGCGGTAGACGCCGGTGCGCTCGCCCGGCTCGATCGTGGCAGCGGGGCTGAGGCTGGTCCAGCGCACATCGCTGACGGTGCGGCAGTAGTCCAGGGCGTCCCCGTGGGCGTGCATGATCTGGAGCAGGAACTCCGGCAGGCCCTCCGCGTCCCAGACCTGCGTGCCGTCCGGCCTGCGCAGGGAACCGGCGCCGCCGACCAGGACGAGCCGGGGTGCCGGTCCCTCCAGGCTGCGGACGCCGGCGACCAGGGATTCGGCGCCGGGCCTGATGGTGGCGACGTGGCCGGGCCCGTCGCCTCCGCCGACCGCGCTGATCACGACGTCCTGCCCCTTGGCCGCTTCGGCGACGGACCCGGGATCCAGGACGTCGCCGGTGACCACGGTCAGGCCGGGGTCGTTCCGGGTGAGCTTCGCCGGGTCGCGGACGACCGCTGTGACCATGTGGCCACGACGGAGCGCCTCGTCCAGGATGCGGGATCCGATGGTGCCGGTGGCGCCGAACAGGGCGATCTTGGACATGTGAACGAATCTCCAGTTCCCTCTGACCGTCTCAGGGTCCGCAGATTACCGAGACCTTTCGGGACGGACGTGAGGTATCGGGCCACTCCCGGCGAGCACGACCCGATCAGGCGACATCCTCCGCCCGGGCCGATCCCGGCGATCCGTGTTCATGCCCGTCCTCGGCCTCCCAGCGCAGCAGGTCGCCGGGCTGGCATTCGAGCACCTCGCAGAGCGCGGCGAGGGTCGCGAAGCGTACCGCCTTGGCGCGGCCGTTCTTGAGCACCGCCAGATTGGCGGGCGTGATCCCCACGCGGTCGGCGAGTTCGCCCACGGACATCTTCCGCCTGGCCAGCATCACGTCGATGTCGACGGCGATCGGCATCAGATCACCTCGTCCAGCTCGGCCTGCATCTCCCTCGCCTCGACGTCGCGTGCGACAGCCTGGGCGAGCAGCATCCGCAGCACGAGCACGATGAGCGCGACCCCGAGGATGGCCACGCCGATCCCGCCCATGATGAGGGTGACGCCCGGGTCGTCCCGCTGGCCCGGCGCGTTGACGGCCGTGACCGCGAACCACAGGAGGGCGGCCGCCACGATCGCGCCGATCACGCCGTCCACGTACCGGAAGGCGGCGTGGGAGAACACGGTTCCGTGTCGCACCATCGACACCAGCCGCCATACGCAGACCAGGGCGACCTGGGCCGAGGCCATGCCCAGGATCGTGATCAGGCGGAACGCCGTCAGCGGGAGTGTCCCGTCCTCCGGATCGCTCCCGCTGACCAACACCCAGACCATCATCGCCTGTACGAGCGCGGTGCCGACGAGCACCAGCGTGAGCACGGCGCGCAGCGCACGCACGGTCAGCTTCCCCACGGCTCCTCCTTCCATCGAGTTACGATGGGAATCTATCGATATTCGATAGGTTGAGCAAGGGAGTGGCCGGGACCACCGTCCGCCGGACCGGGAACCCGGCCGCCAGGTGGCACTCGTCCAAGAGCGGCTCAGTCCATCCCGCCGACGACGATCTGGTCCCAGTCGATGACGGATCCGGTCACCACTCCGCTGCGGTCGGAGAGCAGGAGGACGACGAAGTCGGCGATCTCGTCGACCTGGCCGAGCTTGCCCATGGGCTGGGCCGCGGCGGCCTTCTCCCGCCAGTCGTCGCCGGCGTCGTGGAAGGCGCGCTGGACGGCGTCCTCGCCCTCGGTGTCGGTCCAGCCGATGTTGAGGCCGTTGACGCGGATCCTGTCCCAGCGGTGGGCGTGGGCGGCGTTGCGGGTCAGCCCGGCAAGGCCTGCTTTGGCCGCGGAGTAGGCGGCCAGGTAGGGCGGGCCGCCGTGGGCGCAGTTGGAGATGATGTTGACGATGGTGCCGGGTGCCTTGCGGGCCTTCATGTCGGCCACGGCCGCCTGCATCGAGAAGAACGGCGCCCGCAGGTTGATCGCCATGTGCTGGTCGAACATGTCGGGTGTGGTGTCCAGGAGCGAGCCACGTGAGGTCAGCCCGGCCGCGTTGACCAGGCAGTCGATCCGGCCGTGCGCCTCCAGGGTGCGTACGACGGAGTCGCGGGCCTGCGCCGGGTCGGCGAGGTCCGCCCGTACGAAGAGCGCGCCGGTGTCGGCGGCGACCTTCTCACCCAACTCGGCGCGGCGGCCGGTCAGGACGACGGCCGCGCCCTCGCGTACGGCCGCCCGTACGATGCCGGCGCCGACGCCCTGGCTGCCGCCGTTGACCAGGACGACCTTGCCCTGAAGAAGTGCCATGAGTGCGGTGTTCCTTTCAGCAGTGGCGGCGCTCGGCGCCGGCCCGCAGTTCGTGCTCCAGCCGGTCGGGTGTCCAGCCCTCGTCGACGGCCTGCCGGAGGGTGTCGGCCTGGGAGGGCGGGGCGAGGCCGTCGACCGGTGGGTCGAGGTCCAGGTCGGTGGGGAAGGGGTAGCCCTCGGCGGTGGCGGCGACCACGCGGCGCAGCCAGTCCTCCGAGACGCCCTCGGCCTTGCGGCGCAGCAGCACCGGGAAGAGGGCGTTCGCCATCGCCTCGCGGTCCACCGTCTCCATGGCGCGCCCGAAGGCGGAGGAGATCTGCAGCAGGTTAGCCATGCGGCGGATACCGGCGGAGCGGTTGTGCCCGGCGGCGTGGAAGAGCGCGGGATTGAAGAAGGCCGCGTCGCCCTTGTCCAGGGGGAGCTGGACGTGGTGGGCGTCGAAGTACTCGACGAACTCGGGCAGGCGCCAGGCGAGATAGCCGGGCTCGTACTTCTGGGAGTGCGGGAGGTAGAGCGTGGGGCCGGACTCGACGGGCATGTCGCAGTGGGCGACGGCGCCCTGGAGGGTGAGGACCGGCGACAGGCGGTGGACGTGCGCCGGGTAGGCGGCGGCCCGCTCCCGGGAGAGGAAACCGAGGTGGTAGTCGCGGTGCACGCTCTGCGCGGCGCCGCCCGGGTTCACGACGTTGACCTGTGAGGTGACCTGGTAGGCGGGGCCCAGCCAGGCCTCGGCGATCAGCGCGGTCATGTCGTTGGCGTAGTAGTCGGCGAACACCTCTGGTGCCCGTACGGCCACCTTGTCCAGGGCGTTCCACACGCGGTCGTTGGCGCCCGGCTCGGCGAAGTGGTCGCCGCGGGCGGCACCGCTCGCACGCTCCTCCTCGATCAGCGCGGTGAAGGTCTCGGTGGCCCGGTCCACGACGTCGGGGTCGGCGAACGCGCCCTTGAGGACGACGATGCCGGGTCCGTCGAGCAGTGCCCGGACCAGCTCGTCCTGGACCTCGCGGCGGCCGTCGGCGGTGGCCGTGAGGGTGCGGAGCCGGTCGCTGTCGTACAGCGGCACGTTCTGTTCCACCCGCTCCGCCGAGGGGTGGTCGGCGGCATCCGTCGCCTGCTCGACGAGCGAGCGGAACGCGTCGAGGTCGCAGTCGGCCTCGGTCAGCCGAGTCCGCTGTGCGGTGGTCTGGGAGGGCATCCGGGTCCTTTCGCCGTGCCTGCCTTTCTGTCAGTGTTGAGAACCCGAACCCATCATTCAATGCTCAGCAGTGCATCAAAAGTCCATCACCGTTCGCTGGAATCCGTCATGCGCCACCCCTATACGATCAGGGAAATCGCCCGTCAGGCCGGGCTGAGCACGGCCACCGTCGACCGCGTCCTCCATCAGCGGGGCAACGTGCGGGAGGGCACCGTCCGCGAGGTCCACCAGGCCATCAAGGACCTGGACCGCCAGCAGACCCAGGTCCGCATCGGCGGCCGCACGTTCATGATCGATATCGTCATGCAGGCACCGGAGCGGTTCTCCACCGCCGTACGCGGGGCGCTGGAGGCCGAACTGCCGGCCCTGCACCCGGCCGTCGTGCGCTCCCGCTTCCACTTCCGCGAGACCTGCCCGCCCGAGGATCTGGTCTCCGCCCTGGAGAGGATCGCCAAGCGCGGTACGCAGGGCGTGATCCTCAAGGCCCCCGACGTACCGGAGACGGCGGCCGCGGTCGGGCGGCTGGTCGCGGCCGGCATCCCGGTGGTCACCCTGGTGACCGACCTTCCGCACAGCGCCCGCCTCGCCTACATCGGCATCGACAACCGCGCGGCCGGCGCCACCGCCGCCTACCTGCTCGAACAGTGGCTCGGCGACCGGCCGGGAAACGTGCTCACCACCATCAGCCGGGGTTCCTTCCGCGGTGAGGAGGAACGCGAGATGGGTTTCCGCAGCGCGATGCGCCTCGCCGCCCCGCACCGCTCGCTGGTGGAGGTCACGGACAGCGACGGGCTGGACGCCACCCAGTACGACCTCGTCCGGGAGGCTCTCCGACGCGACGAGGACGTCGTCGCCGTGTACTCCGTGGGCGGCGGCAACCGGGCCACCCTCGAGGCCTTCGACGTCCTCGGACGGCAGTGCGCGGTGTTCGTCGCCCACGACCTCGACCACGACAACACCCGCCTGCTCCGCGAGCGCCGGCTGTCCGCGGTGCTCCACCACGACCTGCGCCAGGACATGCGCCGCGCCTGCCAGACCGTCATGCGGGCCCACCGGGCCCTGCCGGACGACGGCCCGCCGCTCCCCTCGGCGATCCAGGTGGTCACCCCGTTCAACCTGCCACCCGGGACCCCGTCCACGGCGACCGCCGACTGAAAGCGCCCCAGACGCTCGGCGGCCCGCCTGACGCCGGTGATGCGGAGGCCCGCGCCCGGCCGACGGTGAGGTGGCCGGCACGCACTGTCCGCCGCCCACCGGCCGGCGGATCAGGGCTGGAGGGGCATGCTGGAGCAGTTGGAGGTGGTCGCCTTGCCGGCGAGCCGGTCGGCCAGCCAGTGGACGGCGTCGGTCTGGTCGGTGAGGAGCGGGGCGAAGTGGTTGAGGAGGGCGCTGCCGACGTTGGGCAGCACGACGGCCTTGTAGGTGACATCGCCTCCCCTGCGGCACCAGTCGACGGCGAGTTGCCGGGCCTGGGCGTGTGGAACGAGGTTGTCGCTGACGCCGGTTGCGACACGGACGGGCCCGGACGGCGTGAGGGTGCCGATGCGCTGGCTGTTCAGGAACGACTGGAGTGCGGGTGTGTCGGCGATGATGTCGCTGATGGACTGTCCGTCGGTCGTCCATTTGGTGCTCTTCGCGTAGGCGTAGCCGAAGATCGCGTCGCCGACGCACATGGTCGACAGGTCGGCGAGGGCGGCCTTGCCGGCGGCGTTGAGGTGCGCCTCGGCGATCGGCTTCAGCGAGGGGTCGGACTGGAGGAAGCCGTTGAGCGACCAGCCCAGCGCACCGGCCAGTTCGCTGCCGTCGATGGCCTTGGTCACCGAGGTCAGGTCGGCGGGCGGCGCGCCCGCGTAGGTGCCGGCGAGTGTGACGTCGGGGGCGTAGGACGCCTGGAGTTCTGCTGCGGCTGCGGCCGCCCCGCCGCCCTGGCTGTAGCCGAACAGCCCCACCGGGGACGCGTGGGTGACGGAGGCTCCGCCGACCGAGCGGGCGGCGCGGGCGGCGTCCAGCACCGCGTGCCCCTCGTCGACGCGGTTGACATAGGTGTGCAGCCGGTCGGTCGCGCCGAGACCGACGTAGTCGGTGACGACCACCGCGATGCCCTTCGCGAGGAGGCGGTAGACCGCCAGGTCCTCGTAACCGACGGACACCGTCTGGCTGTTGGCCGTCAGCGGGTGTTCGAGTCCAAGGGAGGCGGCGCACTGGTCGCCCTGTCCCATGGTTCCGGGTGCCACGACGACCAGGGGGCGCGGTCCGTCGCCCTGCCATGCGGCGGACGGTTCGATGTAGGCGCCGGTTACGGCCACCGGCTGACCGTTGGAGTCCGTGGACTTGTACATCAGACGGGTCGCGCTGCCGGGAAGCGGGCCGTCGAGTCCGGGCAGGCTGATGGCGAGTGGGAGGGGCTCGGTGCGGACGAGGGCGCCGTCGGCCGCGGGCAGGTGGGCGGGCGGGTTGTAGAACGCGGGGATGTCGACACCCCGGGAGACCACCTCGTCCGCCGCCGTGGCGGGGGTGTCCGAGAGGGCCTGAGCGCCTAGGCAGGCGGCGGCGGTGACTGCTGCGGCCAGAAGCCGTCTGCGTGCGGGCATGGCGAACCTCCTGAGAAGCGGCTGGCAGTGAGGTGCACACGCGGCACGGGAGCGACCGTCCCAGGGGCGCGCTCGTGCCGCTCGATGGCGGTGCGCCAGACCTTACGCACGAGTAAGTTACTCGTGACAGCGGCTTGCAGGTTACGGTTCGGTAATTTGACGGTCTGTCTCACAGGAGGCGGTGGCGGTCACCGATCGTGAGGCCTGCGGAAGGGGCGATCAGCGCCGCCGTCGGTACGACCAGCCGGTTCCGATTCCCGCTACGTGCAGGGCCAGGGCGGTCAGCCCCAGCAGCATCAGGTTCGTGGAGGTGAACGTGTCATTGGTGCTGATGTCCGCCGCGTTGATCAGGAAGGCGATGAAGAACAACACCGCCGCAACTATGCCGGGCATGAACTGGCTCCTCTCGAAGGGGTGAATCCCGTATGCCCGCACATCACCTCCACAAGCCCTTCGCCGGCCGGCCATGGGGAACGGCTCAACGGGACGCGTCGGACGGCGCTGCGGGCGCGCTTCGAGTCGACGGCCGTCGTGCTCTTTCCGGTGATACCGGGTCAATTACCTTGCAGATTTCTCAATTCGGCGCGACAACCGAGGAAGACGGTCAGAATGTGGCGGTGCGGCCGGTGGTGTGGGGCGCCGGCTGTCGCGTGCTGTGAAAAGGGAGTTCTTCCGTCTCCGGGCAACGGCGTACGCTCCGCGTCGAAGGAGGGTGCCATGGCCGCTCACGCGAAAGCGATCGGGATCTGGTGGCTGGCCACCATGGCTGCCCTCACGACGGCGGTCATCGCGGTCGTCCTCGTCGTCCAGGCGGACTCGGGGGAGGCGTCCCCGCCGCAGCAGCCGTCCCCCCTCACCGCACCGCCGACCGGCACCGCCGGGACGACGAGCACCACGCCCTAGGCTCGCCCCATGACCGAGCCGCCCCCGATACGAGACGGGCCGAGGCGGTTTCCTGCGCCGCCGCGCTACGACGCGCTCGGTTCCGCCGCCGGGCCGAAGCCGCGCAGTTGCCGGATCGTGCCGCCGAGTCTGTCGCGGAACCCGTCCAGCATCTCCGGCTGGGCGCTGACGATCCACCGGGTGCCGACCAGGTACTGGCCGCCGTACCCCGAGGCGGAGTCCAGCCAGGTCTCCTTGAGTTCGTCGGTGGGGAAGGTGGTGATGAGGTAGTCGACCTTCCTGGTGTGGCACAGGCCCTGGCGCAGTTCCGTGGCCTCGATGCGGATCTTGGGCTTGCAGCCGGTCAGGCCGGCGATCACCTCGACCTTGGCCGGAGCCACCACACCGTTCGCGGGGGCGTCCGACACGGAGACCTTCGTCTGCCTCCGCTTCGTGTCGGCGTCGTCGTCACCGCCGCCACAGGCCGCGGTCAGGGGGACGATCGCCAGGGTCGCGGCCAGGGTCGCGCCGCGCATCAGGCGGCCGGTGTGCCGGGCTCGTGGCTGCTGCGGCACGTTGCCCTCCGTTTCCGGGTGGTCCTGCCCGGCCGACGGCCAGGCGTACGACAGGGGGTACGGGTGAACACCAGCGGCTGTTCACCCCGTGTGCCGGCTGAGGAGTGCCTCGTCAGACCGTCGACAGATCGATCGCCCGGTCCAGGTCGTGGGGGAGCAGGACGCGCAGGATCGCTTCGAGGAGGTAGTAGTCGGCATAGGGGAGGGAGATCTCGATGCCGTCCTCGGCGGGGCGGTTGCGGGTGCAGCGGGCGACGACGGCCTCGGCGCGGGTGGAGTGGGTGGTGAGGCAGGTCTCGCACAGGGCACCGAGGATGCGCAGCGCGGTGCTTCGGTAGGGTCGGCTGCCCGTGGCGGCGGCCAGGTCGAGAAGCCCGCAGGCCATGACGGTCCCGGCGGAGGCGTCCTTGACGTCGTACGGCTGCTGCGGTGCGCGATAGTCCCAGACGGGCACGTGGTCCGGGCCGAGGGCCTTGACGGCGTAGTCGGCGAGCGTGCGGGCGGTGGCGAGGAACCGGCGGTCGCCGGTGCGCCGGTACATCGTGGTGAAGCCGTAGATGCCCCAGGCCTGTCCGCGGGCCCAGCAGGAGGTGGGGCTGTAGCCCTGGACGGTGTTCGGGCCGATGGGGGCGCCGGTGGCGGGGTCGAGGTCGTAGGTGTGCGGGGTGGATCCGTCCGGTCGCGGGAAGAGGCGCCGGGTGGTCTGCGCGTGTCCCACGGCCGCGTCCATGAACGCGCTCTCGCCGGTCTGCCGGGCGGCGAAGACGAGCAGGTCGAGGTTCATCATCGTGTCGATGATCATGCGCCCCGCGTTGTCGGAGGTGTTGAGCGCACCCCAGGCCCGCAGGTAGCGGCCACGGGGGTTGTAGCGCTGGAGCAGTGAACGCGCCGCCTGTACCGCGCCGTCCCGCCAGGACGTGTCGCCGGTCAGTCGCCAGGCGGTGACCCAGGACGGGGTGAACAGGAAACCCAGGTCGTGTGTGCTGGTGTCGTACTGGCGGGGGGCGAGTTTCGCGGCCGACGCCAGGGCGAGGGCGCGCAGGCTGTCGTCGCCGCTGTGGAGCCAGCTCATCCAGAGGATTCCGGGCCAGAATCCGCCGACCCAGTCGCCGTTCTGGGAGTAGACCCACTTCTCGAACTTCGTCCCGACGGGGAAGGCGCTCACCCCGGGCGCGACGGCACGCACCTTCGCGACCGCGTAGTCGGCCGCGTCACGCAGCACCGTCTCGGTCGCCGCCGGCACCTGGCCGGTGAGCGCCTGCGCGGACTGAGGTGCGGCGGCGTACGCCACCGCGGCGCCGCCTGTGGTGGCCAGCACGGCCCTGCGGGACATGTGCATGGGTGCCTTCCTCTCCAACTGAACTGATGAGTGGGGGAGTTGAAGGAGTCTCGCATGCGGCGCCGCTCGCGTACATGCATGTGCGTAAGGTTCAGGTACGTGAACTGCCTTCGTGGGGTGACCGGCTCAGGGCGGCGACCTCGCGAACGGTCGCCCGTCGTGTCGACCGTCCGACCTCGACGGTCACGTGTGAGGTGATGCGCAACGGCGGCCCCGCCGCCTACCCCGACAGCACCGGCCGGCCGGTGCCGGTCCGCGCATGGGCGCTCGGCCGGGCGGCGGAGTCCACGGGTGTCTTCGGGTCGTGCTCATCGTCCCTGGCCGGAGGCCGTCACGGCAGGGCAGGATTGGCGACAATATCGTTGGCGATCTGTTCCGTTGCGGAAAGGGGCACCACGTGCCGGCAGCACCCAACATCCCGTCCGGGTCCGACCCGGTCGTCGAGGTCATCCGCGCGGCGATCGTGCGCGGGGAGTACGTGCCGGACCAGCGGCTCGTGGAGGTCGACCTGGCGGAGCGGTTCGCGGTCAGCCGGGGTGCCGTGCGCTCGGCCCTGCTCCAGCTGGGCAACGAGGGGCTGGTGGAGCGCATCCCCAACCGTGGCGCCCGGGTGCGCGCGGTGCCGCTGGCCGAGGCGATCGAGATCACCGAGGTGCGGATGGTGGTCGAAGGCCTGTGCGCGGCCAAGGCCGCCCAGCGGGTGACCGACGCGGGGATCGCCGAACTGGGGGAGATCCGCGCGGGGATGACCGGGGCGGTCGAGGCCGGGGAGGTCATGACCTACTCCGAGCTGAACAACCGGCTGCACCGCCGGCTCATGGAGCTGAGCGGCCAGTCCACGGCCGGGGGAGTGCTGGAGCGGCTGCGCGGCCAGTCGGTACGGCACCAGTTCCGGCTCGCCCTGCAGCCGGGGCGGCCGGCCGTCTCGCTCCCGGAGCACCTCGCGATCATCGACGCCGTCTGTGGCCGTGACCCGGGCGCCGCCGAACAGGCCGCCCGCGCGCACCTCGGCAGCGTCATCCACGCGCTGCGCGAAATCGCCAACAAGCCCACGTCGAGGGCGAGTTAGCGCGGCGGTGCGCCGCGGGACGGGCCCGGACGGCGGTCGGTGCGGCTCTGGGGCTCGACAACCTCGTCGCCCGCGCGGCGGACGGTGCGGGCACCCACACGTCCCAGTTGCTCCCGGTGCTCGTCATCACCGGCCTGCTCGCCACAGCCTGGACGGCCGCCTCCGGCCGCCCGGAGCGATCTTGGCGGTTCGCTCACCGTTCATAACCCCCTCACCTGTGTGAAGGCGGCCGTTCGGGCGGTGTCGGAAAGGTCCTGGCGGCCTGTCACAACGAAACCCCAGGACGGATTTCGTGACCGAATCACGTGCTCGCCGGTGGCGCCACAGCCTCCGTGTTCTGCTCGTCGCCGTCGCCGGACCGACGCTCGTCGTGGGTGCCCTGACGGCGTCGCCCGCCCACGCGGCGGCGGCCGACGACATCCGGATCAACGAGGTGGTCACCACCGGGAGCGTCAACGACTCGGTGGAGCTCTACAACAAGGGCACCGCCACGGTCGACGTCTCCGGATGGATCCTCAGGGACGACAACGACAGCTCCACGTACGCGATAGCCTCCGGGACCACGCTCGCTCCCGGCGGCTTCGTCGCCTTCGACGTGCACAACGCCTTCGGTCTGGGCTCCTCCGACGAGGCGCGCCTGTACCTCGCGGACGGCACCACCCTGGTCGACAGCTTCAGCTGGACCTCGCACTCCGACCCCTCCTGGTCGCGCTGCCCCGACGGCACCGGCTCCTTCGGGTCGGCCGCGCTGACCCTCGGCGCCGCCAACGACTGTGGCTCCGGCGGTATTTCGGCGACCGCGTGGCCGGGCGGCAGCTCGGTCGCCACCGCCGACACCAAGAACGCCTTCGGCTCCGACATGAGCGGCCTCTACCAGGAGGGGAGCGTGCTGTGGGCGGCGCAGAACAGCGGCAAGCTGTGGCGGCTGGTGCCCAACGGCTCCACCGCCTGGAAGGCCGACACCAGCAGCGGCTGGACCTCCGGCAAGACGCTCAGGTTCCCGAGCGGTTCGGGCACGCCCGACGACGAGGGCGTCACGCTCACCGGCTCCGGCTCCAGCGGCGGTGTGTACGTGGCGAGTGAGCGCAACGCGGACTCGTCCGGCACCAGCAGGCTCTCCGTCCTCAAGTACGACGTGAGCGGCACCGCCACCGCCATCACCGCGGCCGCCGAGTGGAACCTGACCTCCGACCTGCCGTCGGTGGGCTCCAACCTCGGCCTGGAAGGCATCACCTGGGTCCCCGACGCCACCCTGACCGCCGCCGGGTTCAAGGACGCCTCGACCGGTGCCGCCTACAACCCGGCGAACTACGGCTCGCACACCGGCGGGGTGTTCTTCGTCGGCGTCGAGGGCACCGGCATGATCTACGGCTACGTCCTCGAGGACGGCGGCACCTTCACCCGCGTGGCGTCCCTCAGCAGCGGCATGGCCGGTGTCATGGAGCTCCAGTGGGAGCCGCAGACGTCCCGTCTCTGGGTGGTCTGCGACGACACCTGCTCCGGCCGGCACCGCACCATGCAGATCAACTCCTCCGGTGTCTTCGCCACCACCGCCGTCTACAACCGCCCGACCGGCATGGACAACTACAACAACGAGGGCTTCGCCGTCTCCGGCTCCGACGCGTGCAGCGGCGGCACCAAGCCGGTGTGGTGGTCCGACGACAGCAACGACAGCGGTCACGCCCTGCGCAGGGGCACCATCACCTGCTGAGGCCCTGCCGGGCCGCGCGCGCCGCGCTGTATCGTACGCGCGGCACCACACGCACCACCGGAACATGCGTCAACTCCCGTACCGGCACGTCGACTTCACCGACGTGCCGGTTCCTTTCGCCGCCCCCGGAGGAACCGTGGCAACCAGCCGCCCCCACCGTTTCCGTGTGCCTCTGACCCGACGCAGATCCCTCGCCGTGACGGCCGCCCTCGCCGCCGCCTGCGGTGCCGGCCTCACCCAGCCGACCCCCGCCGCCGCGGACGCCGCCACCGACCGCGCCGCCCTCGCCCAGTGGTGGGCCCCGGTCAACTTCCAGGACGTCGACTCCACCGGCGAGACCGCACTCGGCGGCAAGTCCGACTACATCACGTCGTACGACTACGACGGCGACCTCAACGGCCGCGACAACTGGGAGAACACCAGCCAGTTCCCGCTCGCCGCCCGCGTCTACTACTCGGTCGTCCAGACCCCGTCCTTCTCCTACCTGCTGTACACGTACTTCCACCCGCGCGACTGGTCGGACGGCGTCCTCGACAACTACCAGGAGGACCTCACCGAGCACGAGAACGACGCCGAGGGAGTCCTGGTCGTGGTGGCCAACGACGGCTCCGCGCACGGCCAGTTGAAGGCCGCCGTCACCGTCGCGCACAGCAACTTCTACTCCTGGGTGCCCTCCGGCAGTGACTTCACCAGCGGCCAGGAGAGCGTCGACGGCACGCTGAAGCTCCAGGGCGACCCGCACGACGACGGCCACGGCCGCCCGTTCACCACCCAGCAGCCCAACACGCACGCCGCCTGGGCCGAGGGATACCTGTCCCAGGAGCGCAGCCAGTACGCGAGCGGCGACGGCATCGTCTACTACCCCGGCTCCACCGCGGAGGTGCCGTCCGGCTCCGACGACCGGGACGTGCAGTACACCCTGACCGACGTCTTCGCCGCGAACGGCATGTGGGCGAACCGCACCCTGACGACGTTGTTCGCGACGCCGGACAACTTCGCGGGCGACGACAGCTCCAACCCCTACGGCGCCAAGTGCGGCGCGGGCGGGGTCCTCGGCCCGGCCGACGGAGCGTGCGACACCGACGCGGCCAACCCGCCCTGGGCCTGGGACGACGGCGACGACCTACCCGGCCGGGGCTACCTCGCCACCAACCCCGCCGAACTGGTCTGGGACTACTTCAACTGGCCCGGCAAGCCCTCCTCACCCGACCTCGCCTACACCTGGGACCAGTACAACGGCATCACCTCCTGATCCGCTGCAGCGCCCCGTAAGGGGCGCTGGGGGTACCCCCGGCCGAAGGCTGGGGGAGGAACCGCGCGACGAGCCCCCACCGGCCCGCACCCGACCGCCGGACCGGGCGACGGTGCCGGGCGGGGCTCGGCGCGCGGGATCGGCCCGGAGCTGGTGTGCTGGGTGAGGGGGCTTCGGACCCTACCCGTCGTACCCGTTCCGGGAGAGACGCATGAGTACCTACCGAGTCGCGCAGGTGACCGCTCTGGGCGGGCCGTTCGAGATCGTCGAGCGGGAGGTGCCGAGGCCGGGCCCCGGCCATGTGCGGATCGCCGTCGAGGCCTGCGGCATCTGCCACAGCGACACCTTCTTCGTCACCGCCGCACTGCCCGGTGTCACGTTCCCGGTGGTACCCGGCCACGAGATCGCCGGGCGGATCGAGGAGCTCGGCGAGGGCATCGAGGCCTGGGGCTGGCAGCTCGGCGACCGCGTGGGAGTCGGCTGGTTCGGCGGCAGCTGCGGCCACTGCAAGCCTTGCCGCCAGGGCGACTTCATCGTCTGCGAGAACCTGAAGGTGCCCGGCTGGTCCTACGACGGCGGTTTCGGCGCGCAGGTGATCGCACCGGTCGACGCGCTGGCCCGCATCCCCGACGGGCTGACCTCGGCCGACGCCGCCCCCCTGGGCTGCGCGGGCGTGACCACCTTCAACGGTCTGCGGCGCAGCCCGGCCCAGCCCGGTGACCTGGTCGCCGTCGTCGGCCTCGGCGGGCTCGGCCACCTCGGGGTGAAGTACGCGGTGGCCATGGGCTTCGAGACGGTGGCCGTCGCCCGAGGCGCCGAGAAGGCCGACCTCGCCAAGCAGCTCGGCGCCCACCACTACGTCGACTCCACGGCCGAGACCCCGGTCGCGGAGTCCCTCCAGTCGCTCGGCGGCGCCAAGGTCGTGCTCGCCACCGCGGGCAACTCCCAGGCGATCTCCGCGGCCGTGGACGGGCTGGGGCCCCGGGGCGAGCTGGTGGTGATCGGCATCGACCCCGAGCCGCTCGGGATCAGCCCGCTCCAGCTGCTCACGGGCGCGCGGGAGATCCGCGGCCATCCGTCCGGCACCGCGCGGGACGTGCAGGACACCATGGAGTTCAGCGCCCTGCACGGAATCCGCCCGACGATCGAGACCGTACCGCTGGAGCAGGCGGACGAGGCCTACCAGAAGATGCTCACCGGGGCCGCGCGCTTCCGCATGGTCATCACCTACGACTGAACCCGCGGCTGAGGGAACGCCAGTTGGCCAGTGTGGCCAGGACGAACGCCACCGGCCGGAGGAGGACCGCGCACCGCCGTGCGGTGGCGGCCCGCAGCCGTCCGCAGGGGATGGGGCGATACGGCTTGGTCCGCCCGTCCTCGTGCCGGGTGAGGTAGTCGGCGGTGTACAGCGCCCCGGCACACGCCGTGAGGCCGAGCGCGGTGATGACCGGGGTGACCACCAGGTCGTACGGGCGCAGCGTCTCCAGATGGCCGGGTAGCCGCGTCGCCGTCAACCGGCGCCGCCCGCACGCCACGGCCCGGTTGCCAGCGCCTCGGCGATCCGGCACAGCGCGGTCCGGTGCGGGCCCTGCGGCAGCGCCTCCAGCTCCCGGCAGGCCCGTTCCGCATAGGCGCGCGCCATCCGCGTGCACTCCTCCAGCACGCCCGTCTCCACCAGCAGCCGCCCCACCTTCTCCGGATCCTTCGAGACCGGCCCGGCCAGCAGCAGGGGCAGGCTGGGCCGATCGTTGCGCACGTCGCTGTCGGCGGGCTTGCCCTCCCGCCCGGCCTCCGGGCCGTACGGCAGCAGGTCGTCGCGGATCTGGAACGCGACCCCGAGCGCCTCGCCGTACCCGGCCAGGGCCCGCGCCTGCCCCGGCGAGCCGCCGCCCAGCACCGCCCCCGTCGCGCAGCACGCGCCGAGCAGCGCCGACGTCTTCAGCCGGACCATCTCCAGATACCCGCCGATCGCGTCCGGCGCCCGGACCGGGTCCAGTTCCCTGGCCACCCCCTGCGCCATCCGCCGGCCGGCCCGCGCCAGCATGCCCACGGCCCGGTTCACGGCCGCCTCCGGCACCCCGCGCCGACCGCACTCCACCACTTGCTCGAACAGCGCGAACATCAGCGCGTCACCGCCCAGGACGGCCGCGCCCGGCCCGAACCTCGCATGCCCCGACGGCTTGCCGCGGCGCAGCTGGTCGTCGTCGAGGATGTCGTCGTGCAGCAGGCTCGCCACGTGCACCAGCTCCACCCCGACCGCCGCGGGCATGACCCGCTCGCAGGACCCTCCCACCGCCGCCGCCGACTCCAGCAGCAGCACCGGCCGCAGCAGCTTGCCCGGCGGATGGAGCGCCCAGCGGTGCACCTCCGTGAGCGGACCCTCGGCGTCCCCGGACATCCAGTCCCGCAGCGCCTGCTCCACGGCGGCCGCCGTGCCGTTCTCCTCGTGCCGCATACCCGGTCCTCACTGCTGATCGCTTCCCCGGCGGTGAACGAGCCACCCGCGGCGGTGTCACACGACTGCCGGAGGCACGGCGGGCGCGCGCCCCGGCGTACGGGCGTGCCGCTCAGCCGCGTACTGCGCGGGCCGCGAGCAGCGCGATGTCGTCCTCGGAACCGGTGGCGAGGTGCGCCAGGACCGTGTCGAGGATCTTGTCCAGCGGATCGGTGGGGCACAGCGACAGTCCCGTCAGCCGTGCCAGACCGCGGTCGATGTCCTCGCCGCGTCGCTCCACCAGCCCGTCCGTGTACAGGAGCAGCACCCCGCCGCGTTCCGGGGTGACGCCCTGCTCGTACCGGCCGAGCCCGCTGCCCAGCGGCGGGCCGACCGGCACCGGGACCAGTTGTATCTCGCCCTCAGGGGTGAGCCAGACCGGCGGCAGATGGCCGGCGCTGGCGTAGGTGAGCGTGGCGACGTCCGGGTCGCCGAGCGCGAGGAAGCAGGTGGCCACCCGCTCGAAGCCGGAGTCGGCGACCATGCGGTCCGCGTGCTGCAGGATGCGGCGCGGCGAGAGCCCCGCGAGGGCCAGGGCGCGGAGCGTCGAACGGTAGTGGCTCATCGCCACGGCCGCGTCCACACCGTGGCCCATCACGTCCCCGATGACCAGCATCGTGCGGCCGTCGGGCAGTGCCAGGACGTCGTACCAGTCACCGCCGATCATCGAGCCGTCGTCGGCGGGACGGTAGCGGGCCGTGGTCTCCACACCGGCGTGCTGCTGCAACTGGCCGGGCTCGGCCAGCAGGGCCCGCTGCAGCTCCAGGGCCATGGTGTGCTCGCGTTCGAAGCGGACCGCCCGGTCCAGGGCGCGGGCGGCGCGGGCGGCGAGCTCGCGGGCCACCGTGGCGTCCTCGTTCGAGAACGGCCCGGAGTCCCCGGCCCGGGCCAGCAGCAGGATGCCGAGCACCCGGCCGTCCGAGACCAGGGGGGCGAGCAGCACCGAGTGGACCCGGGCGGTCAGACACGCCTGGGCGGGCGCCCAGCGCGGGATCAGCGACCGCCACTGCGCCGCGGTGATCGCGTTGCGGCGCCAGATCCGGCCTGCCGCCAGGTTCCGCCGGGTCCCGGTGCCGCGTGGCCAGCCGACCAGTTCGCCGCGCGAGTCGAGGGCCGCCAGCCCGGTGGCCAGCCCGGGACGCGTGGCGTACGCCGCGAGCCGTGTCGGCGTCCGCCGCGCCGACACGGTGTCCGGCGGAGTGAGCTCCACTCCGGCCGCGTCCGCCAGCTCCGGTACGACGAACTCCGCCAGCTCCCGGCAGGTCCCGGCGACGTCGGTGCCGGTGCCGATCCGGGACGCGGCCGAGTCCAGCAGCGCCAGCCGCCGGTGGGCGCGCTCCAGCTCGTACAGGTACTGCTGCGGCTCGCTGATCTCCAGGCCCACCGCGGCCACGCCCACCACCCTGCCCGTGCCGTCCACGAGCCGGTGGTACACACACCGCCACTCCCGGACCTGGTACGGCGAGTCCACCCAGGTGCGTCCGGTGATGATGGCCTCGCGCGGCCGTCCGTCGCGGATGACGTCCCGCAGCACCTGGTCGGGCCGCTGGATGTGCGGCAGCACCTCGCGCTGGGTGTGGCCCAGGTAGGCGTCGGCCGGCACGCCCGTCGCCCGGGCCATGTGCGGATTGACGTAGAGGTAGCGCAGATCGGTGCCGAGGACGGCGAAGCCCACGGCCGCGTCCTCGACGATGCCACGCAGCATGTCGACGTAGCCGATGCCGACGGGGGACGCCTTCGCCGCGGCCGGAGCCGGTGTGCCCCGTGCGACGGGCGCACCCGGCGTCTTCGGTGTGTCCCGTGCGCCCGGTGACCTCGGTGTGTCCCGCGCGGTCGCCGCAGGCGCGGTTGCCGGCGCCGGCGCCGGTGCGGCCCGTCGTCGAGAGGAGGTGTCCCTGTCCACCCGGTCCTCCTCGCCTGCCCCCTCCCTCGGCCGCCCTCATCGTGCAACAGGTCCCGGCACGGCGCATCCCGGGACGGCTCCGGCGGGCATCCCGGCCGCCTTCGCTCACACCGCCCGGAGCGGGGCTGTGCGGCGGCCTTAACCCCCGTTGATCAGGAGCGGTGACGCCGGTGTAATCAGCCGTACATACCGTCGGTGCCGAATGGAAGAGGCTGACCAGCAGGAACAGGGGGCGCCCGTGGCCGCGCCGGACTCGCGCAGCACCGACACCGGCAGGGTGCGGACCGTCTGCTCGTACTGCGGGGTCGGCTGCGGCATGGTCCTGGACATCGGCAT
Organism: Streptomyces sp. NPDC028289; assembly: GCF_055565975.1. Taxonomy (NCBI): domain Bacteria; kingdom Bacillati; phylum Actinomycetota; class Actinomycetes; order Kitasatosporales; family Streptomycetaceae; genus Streptomyces; species Streptomyces sp. NPDC028289. Next base: position 576,579 of record NZ_JBVHTI010000008.1, read on the forward strand.
GGGCCCGGACGGCCGCCGTACCGTCCTGAAGGCGTCCGGCGACAAGGAGCACCCGGCGAACTTCGGCCGGCTGTGCACGAAGGGCGCCACCACCGCCGACATGCTCGCCGCGCCCGGCCGCCTGACCACCGCCCTGCTGCGGCCCGAGCGGGGCGCGGAGGCGGTGCCGTCGGCCGTGGACGCGGCGGTCGCCGAAACCGCGCGGCGGCTGCGCGCGATCGTCGACGAACACGGCCCGGACGCGGTCGCCCTCTACGTCTCCGGCCAGATGAGCCTGGAGGCCCAGTACCTCGCCAACAAGCTCACCAAGGGCTGGCTCCGCACCAACAACATCGAGTCCAACTCCCGGCTGTGCATGGCCAGCGCCGGCACCGGCTACAAGCTCTCGCTCGGCGCCGACGGCCCGCCCGGCTCGTACCAGGACCTCGACAAGGCGGACGTCTTCCTCGTCATCGGCGCCAACATGGCCGACTGCCACCCCATCCTCTTCCTGCGCCTGATGGACCGCGTGAAGGCGGGCGCGAAGCTGATCGTCGTCGACCCGCGCCGCACCGCCACGGCCGCGAAGGCCGACCTGTTCCTCCAGGTCAGGCCCGGCACCGATCTCGCGCTCCTGAACGGCCTGCTCCACCTGCTGTACGAGAACGGGCACACCGACCCCGGCTTCATCGCCGCGTACACCGAGGGCTGGGAGGCGATGCCGGAGTTCCTCGCGGACTACCCGCCCGCCGCCGTCTCGGACATCACCGGGATCCCCGAGGCCGACCTGCGCGCGGCGGCCCGGCTGATCGGCGAGGCGGGGGAGTGGACCAGCTGCTGGACCATGGGCCTCAACCAGTCCACGCACGGCACCTGGAACACCAACGCCCTGGTCAACCTGCACCTCGCGACCGGGAAGATCTGCCGTCCGGGCAGCGGCCCGCTCTCCCTCACCGGCCAGCCCAACGCCATGGGCGGCCGGGAGATGGGGTACATGGGACCGGGCCTGCCCGGCCAGCGGTCGGTCCTCGCCGCCGCGGACCGCGCGTTCGTCGAGGAGCAGTGGGGGCTCGCGCCCGGCTCGATCCGCGCCGACGGCGTCGGCAAGGGCACGGTGGAGATGTTCCGGAAGATGGCCGACGGCGAGATCAAGGCCTGCTGGATCATCTGCACCAACCCGGTCGCCTCCGTCGCCAACCGCAGGACCGTCATCGAGGGCCTGGAGGCCGCCGAGTTCGTCGTCACCCAGGACGTCTTCACCGACACCGAGACCAACGCCTACGCCGATGTCGTCCTGCCCGCCGCCCTGTGGACCGAGACCGAGGGCGTCCTCATCAACAGCGAGCGCAACCTCACCCTCGCCCGCCCCGCCGCCGACCCGCCCGGCGAGGCCACCGCCGACTGGCGGCTGATCGCCGGCGTGGCCCGCGCGATGGGATACGAGGACGGCTTCTCCTACGACAGCGCGGAGGAGATCTTCGAGGAGATCAAGCGCTTCCACAACCCGCAGACCGGCTACGACCTGCGGGGCGTGACCTACGACCGGCTGCGCACCGCCCCCGTCCAGTGGCCGGCCGCCACCGCCGACGGCCCCGACCGCAACCCCGTCCGGTACGTCGACGCCGACGGCTCCCTCACCTTCGCCACCGCCTCCGGGCGCGCCGTCTTCCACGCCCGGCCGCACGTGGACCCCGCCGAGATGCCGGACGACGACTATCCGTTCGTCCTGAACACCGGCCGCCTCCAGCACCAGTGGCACACCCTGACCAAGACCGCGAAGGTCGCCAAGCTGAACAAGCTCGACCCGGGCCCGTTCGTCGAGGTCCACCCCGAGGACGCGGCCGCGCTCGGGCTCGCCGACGGCGACTCCGTGGAGGTCGCCTCACGGCGCGGCCGCGCGGTGCTGCCGGCGGTCGTCACGGACCGGGTGCTGCCCGGCTCCTGCTTCGCGCCCTTCCACTGGAACGACCTGTTCGGCGAGTACCTCAGCGTCAACGCCGTGACCAGCGACGCCGTCGATCCCCTGTCGTTCCAGCCCGAGCTGAAGGTGTGCGCGGTGTCGCTGACCAAGGTGTCGACACCGGTGAGCGTGCAGCTGCCCGGTGCGCAGGAGACCCCGGCCGCCGTCGTCGCACCCGCTGCCGCCGTACCCGGTGGCGGCGCCGTCGCGCCCACCGCCGCCTCCGTCTTCGGCCTCGACCCCACCCCGCCGCCGGTCCTCACCGCGTCCGAACGGCAGTACCTGCTCGGCTTCCTCGCCGGCATCCCGGTCGGCGCCCCCGGCGTCCCCGTGCTGCCGCCGGACGCGCCGTTCAGCCCCGAGCACGCCCTGTGGGTCAACGGCACCCTCGCCGGCATGTACTCGCGGTCCGCCGAGCCCCCGGCTCCGCTGCCCACGCCCGGCCGCCAGGTGGTGGTCCTCTGGGCCTCGCAGACCGGCAACGCGGAGGACTTCGCCGCCACCACCGCCGAGCGCCTCACCGCGGGCGGCCACGCGGCCTCCCTCGTCGCCATGGACCAGGCCGACCCGGCCGCCCTGCCCACCGGCGCCGACCTGCTCCTGATCACCAGCACCTTCGGCGACGGCGACGCCCCCGACAACGGCGCGGGTTTCTGGGACGGCCTCGCCGCCCTCGACGCCGGGCGCCTCGAAGGCCGCCGGTACGCCGTGCTGGCCTTCGGCGACTCCAGCTACGACGACTTCTGCGGGCACGGGCGGCGCCTGGACAGCCGGATGGACGAACTCGGCGCGGTCCGCATCGCGCCGCGCACCGACTGCGAACCGGACTACGAGACCCAGGCGGAGGCCTGGCTGGACCGGGTGCTGACCGCGCTCAAGGACGGCTCCGCGGCGCCGGCCCCCGCGCCCGCCAGGTCCCGGCGCCCCGCCCCCACCACCGCCCGCCTCGTCGGCAACCGGCTGCTCAGCCTGCCCGGCGCCGGCAAGGAGGTTCGCCGCTTCACCTTCGACACCCGCGACAGCGAGACCCCACTGGTCTACGAGGCGGGCGACGCGCTCGGCGTCCGTCCCCTCAACTCCCGTGACTTGGTGGCGGAATGGCTGGACGTCACCGGCCTCGACGCCGCAACCGGCGTGGATGTCGGCGGAGTCGGTGAAGTCCCGCTCGCCGAGGCCTTCGCCCGCCATCTGGACATCACCCGCGTCACCCCGGACCTGCTCCGCTTCGCCGCCGAACGCACCCGTGACCCCCGCGAGTTGCGCAAGCTGCTGCGTCCCGACAACAAGGACGAGCTGGCCAAGTGGTCCTGGGGCCGCCAGGCGGTCGACGTCGTCGCCGAGTTCGGGATCCGTGCCGACGCCCGGGAATGGGCGGGCGTCCTCGGCAGGCTCCAGCCGCGCCTGTACTCCATCTCGTCCAGTCCGCTGACCGACCCCCACCAGGTCTCGCTCACCGTCTCCGTCGTCCGCTACGAGAACCTGCGCGGCAGGCCCCGGCAGGGCGTCTGCTCACCGTTCCTCGCGGACGCCGAACCCGGCACGCCGGTCCCGGTGCACGTCCAGCGCTCCCCGCACTTCCGGCCGCCCGCCGACCCGGCGACCCCCATGGTCATGATCGGCCCCGGCACCGGCGTGGCGCCGTTCGTCGGCTTCCTGGAGGAGCGCCGCGCCCGCGGCCACCGCGCCCCCAACTGGCTGTTCTTCGGCGAACAGCACCGGGCCACCGACTTCTACTACGAGGAGGAGCTCACCGCCCTGCTCGCCGAGGGCACCCTGAGCCGCCTCGACACCGCCTTCTCGCGCGACCAGCGTGCCAAGGTCTACGTCCAGGACCGGATGCGCGAACACGGGCCGATGCTGTGGTCCTGGCTCCAGGACGGCGCCCACTTCTACGTCTGCGGCGACGCCTCCCGGATGGCCAAGGACGTCGACCGGGCCCTGAAGGACATCGCCACCGTGCACGGCGGACTGACCGAGGACGAGGCGACCGTGTACGTCAAGCAGCTGGCCGCGGACAAGCGTTACGTCCGGGACGTCTACTGACCTCTACTGGCTGCCCATCAGGTGGTGCATGGTGAGGGCGAGTTGCAGCCGGAACCGGCCCTGCGGGGTGCGCACCGACCAGCCCAGCAGATGCTCGGCGTGCGTCAACCGGTCCTGGAGCGTGGAGTGATGGACGTTGACGTCGGCGGCCGCCGCCCGCAGGCTCGCCGTCGACGCGACCGCGTGCAGCGTGCGCAGCATCCAGGGCGCGTCCGCCGCGGCGGCCCGCACCGCGCGGACGTCCGGCGCCGGTTCCGTACCGGGTACGACGAGATCGGCGAGCAGCGCGACCCCGCCCAGTTCGTCGGCGTGCACGACGGGCGGGCCGCCGGGCTCCTGTGCGCCGGCGTCGTAGGTGAACCGCAGCGCGGTGCGGGCCGCCGCCCAGGATCGGGGGAGGTCCGCGACGGCCACGGCCGTCCCCACGCCCGCGCGTCCGGCCGGCGGCACCGGTGGCGCGCCGTCGGCCGTGATCCGGGGCGTCCCGTCGGCCACGATCCGGGGTGGTCCGTCGGCCGGGGCCACCGCCCGAAAGCGCGCCGCCGGGTCGGCGGTGTCCAGGCCCAGCCTGCGGGCCGCGTGCAGCCGGGCCGGTAGCGGGGCGGCTGCGTCCAGGACCGTCTCGACCAGCGCGGGGTCGTCCACCGGCGGCCCTGGAGCCCGCCCCCGGGTGCGGTCGAGCACGGACCGCACGGCCGCCGAGGCCCGCTCCAGGATCACCGCGTCGACGACACTCGGACCGTCGGCCCCGGCCCGCTCCAGCCACAGCGCCGGCGGCCCGCCCGGCACCAGCGGCGCGCACGGCCACCCGGGCTCGGGAGCGCCCGCCACGTCCGTCCGCCGTCCGTCCTGCTCCACCCGCAGCCGGACCCGCCGCTCCTCGTCCGCCAGCCGCGCCGGGCACCCGGCGAGCACGGCGGCGCCGCGCACCAGCGCCTCCAGACCGGCCCGGGTCTCGGCCAGCCGGTCGAAGTAGGCGATGACCGCGACGGCGGCCCCGGCATCCGGGTCCACCGCGGCCAGCCGCCCCGCCAGCTCTTTCATACGGCCATGATGCGTCATCCGGCGGTACGGCGAGGAGAGCCCGGCACGGCAGGCAACCCGCGCGGGCGCCCGCCCCTCCTAGCTGTCGAGGCCCGGCCGCACACAGCGCCGGCACAGGAACCGACCGACAGGAGCCCAGCTTGGACCGCAACGAGCCCCGGCGGGCCGCCGCCGGACCGTCCCGCCGGAGTTTCATGGTGTACACGGTGGCCGCGGCCACCCTCACGGTCGCCGCCCCGCTCGGCTGCGACACCCCGCGGGCCGACGGCGCCACCGCGGCCCCGGGTGTCCTGGTCACCGGCACCGACGAGGAGATGCTCGTCCTGGAGGTCACCGCGGCCAACGAGGTCGTCGTACGGCTGCCCCGCGTCGAGGTCGGCCAGGGCATCACCACCGCCGTCGCCATGATGATCGCCGAGGAGCTGGACGCCCGCCTCGCCGACGTCCGGATCCCGCTCGCCGACGCCCGCAGCAAGGGCAACCAGTACACCGGCGGCTCCAGTTCGGTCAGCTCGCTGTACGGCCCGGCCCGGCAGCTGGCCGCCACCGCGCGCGCCCGGCTGGTGACCGCGGCCGCCCGCCGCTGGCGGCTCCCCGCGCGCGTCCTGCACACCCGGAACACCATGGTCGTGGCCCCCGACGGCCGGACGGCCACCTTCGGCTCCCTCACCGCGAGCGCGGCCCGGATCCGTAACCCGGACGTGTCGAGCAGGCCCAAGCCGGCCTCCCGGCACCGGGTGATCGGGAAACCGACGACCAGGATCGACGCCCGGGACATCGTCACCGGCGCCGCGAAGTACGCCGGTGACCTGGCGGTGGCGGGCGCGAAGCCGACCGTGGTGGCCCGGCCGCCGACCCTGCGCGGCAGAATGGTCTCCCTCGACGACACCGCGGCCCGCGCCCTGCCCGGCGTCCACGCGGTCGTGAAGACACCGGGCGGGGTCGCCGTCGTGGCGGACACCTTCCACCACGCCTTCCAGGCCCGGGACGCGCTGCGGATCACCTGGGCCGACGGCCCGCTCGTTGCCCTGTCCGACAAGGAGATCCGCGCCCGGCTGCGCGCCGCGGTACCCCGGCTCGGCACCCCGCCGCGGGGATCGACGCAGATCGAGGGCGAGTTCGCGTTCGCGTTCGTCAGCCATGCCCCGATGGAGGTGCTCACGGCCGTCGCCGACGTCCGCTCCGACCGGGCCGAGCTGTGGTTCGCCACCCAGACCCCGATGGAGGCCCGCGAGGCCGTTGCCGACCTGCTCGGGCTCTCCAGGACCGCCGTACGCGTCCATGTGATGCGCGGCGGCGGCTCGTTCGGGCGGCGGCTCAATTTCGACCAGGCGACCGAGGCGGCGCTCATCTCCAGGGCGGCCCGCCGGCCCGTGAAGCTGATGTGGAGCCGCAACGACGACATCCGGCACGGCAGGATGCGCCCCGCCGACCACCACCGGATCCGGGCCAGTGTCGCCGGGGGGCGGGTGGTGGCCTTCCAGCACATGTCGGCCTCGGTGGGGGAGTCGTCCGACGGGCAGGGCCTGACCGCGCAGTCCGCCGCGGTACGTCCGCTGCCCAGCGACAGCGGGCTGTACAACTTCGGCCGGGTGAGCGGCGATTCGGGCGGCATCGAACTGCCCGTACCGCTCGGTGCCTGGCGCTCGGTGGACTCCGGGACCATGCGCACGGCGGAGGAGATCGTCGTCGACGACATCGCCCGCGCGCTGGGCCGGGACCCGGTCGCCTTCCGCCGTACCACCCTGCGCAGCAGGACGGTGAAGGCCGTCCTCGCCAAGGCGGCCGCCGCCGGGCACTGGGGGCGCCGGATGCCCGCGGGTACCGCCCAGGGCGTGGCCGTCCACGAGGAGTACGGGTCCGCGGTCGCCTGCCTGGCCGAGATCGACGCCACCGACCCGGAGAACCCCCGGGTCACCAAGGTGGTGATGGCCGCCGACGTCGGTACGGCCGTCAACCCGCGCGGCCTGGAGGCGCAGCTCATGGGCACCGCCGTCGACGGCATCTCCACCGTGCTGCGCGCGGGGCTGCACATCGACCGGGGCGCGGTCCGCGAGGGCAGCTTCGCCGACTTCCACTACGCCCGCCAACGGCACGCCCCGCTGGAGTTCGAGGCGCACATCATCCCCTCCGGCGGGGACCCGGGCGGCGCCGGTGAACTCGGCGTCCCCGCGGCTGCGGGCGCGGTCGCCAACGCCTACGCCCGCGCCACCGGCAGGAAACCCCGCAGCTTCCCCCTCGACTTCTGACCACCGCCGTTCCCAACTCCCAGAAGGCACCGATGCGTTCGTATTCCTTCGTCCTCAACGGCAAGCCGGTGACGGTCGAGGCCCCCGCCGACATGCCCCTCCTCTGGGTCCTGCGTGACCTGCTCGGCGTCACCGGTCCCAAGTACGGCTGCGGGGTGGGCGTCTGCCGCGCCTGCACCAGCCACCTCGACGGCGAGGAGATCCAGCCCTGCGTCGTCCCGGTCGCCGACTGCGCGGACCGCGCGGTCACCACCATCGAGGGCCTGGCCGACGGCGACACCCTGCACCCCGTCCAACAGGCCTGGCTGGACCGTGACGTGGCCCAGTGCGGCTTCTGCCAGCCCGGCCAGATCATGGCGGCCGCCGCCCTCCTGAAACGCACCCCGCACCCCACGGACGCCGACATCGACGCCATCGAGAACGTCTGCCGCTGCGGCACCTACTCCAGGATCAGGGAGGCGATCAAGAAGGCGTCGGCGAACGGGGGTTGAGCCCCGGTCGCTCCACCTCCCGGTCCGCTCCACCTCCCGACGCGCGAACGGCGACCAAAGGCGCCCGACGCACAGACGATGGAAGCCCAGCCATAGACGATCGGCCGACGCCCCCGAGGCCGCTCCCGCCCGACGATGGGCCCATCCGACGAGCGGGAGGTACGAGACGTGAGGACAGCACGGGGGAGTGCGGCCGCCGCCCTGGCCGTGGCGGCCGCACTGGCATCGACGGCCGGCGCACCGGCGCCGCACCACCACCCATCACCCACCCGGCTCTACGTGGCCCCGTGGGGCGACGACCACGGGCCCGGCACCCTCGACCGCCCCTTCGCCACCCCGGCCCGCGCCCAGCGCGCGGTGCGGGCCATCGCCCCGCGCATGACCTCCGACGTCACGGTGAACCTGCGCGGCGGCACCTACCGCCTCACCTCCCCCGTCCGCCTGACCCCCGCCGACTCCGGCAGGCACGGCCACCGGGTGGTCTACCAGGCGTACGGCTACGGAACCGCACACCAGGAACCGGTCACCCTCAGCGGCGGCCGGCAGGTCACCGGCTGGCGCCCCGACCCCGGCCGGCCCGGGGTCTGGCGGGCCGACGTGGGCGGGCTGGAGACCCGCCAGCTGTACGTCGACGGCCACCGGGCCCCCCGCGCCTCCCTCGGCGGACCCCTGCCCGGAAAACTCATCCCGACCGCCACCGGCTACACCACGACCAGCAGGATCCCCCTCTCCTGGCACCACCCCGCCGGCCTCGAAGTCGTCTACCGCTACGACTACGTGGAAGGCCGTTGCGGCGTGAAGGCCGTCTCCGCGACCGCCTCCACCCCCGCCAGGACCGTGATCACCATGGACCAGCCCTGCTGGCGGCTGGCCCGGGCCCTCTACGGCGCGGCCGCACTCGCCCGGTCCCACGACGTCGAGAACGCCCCCGACTTCCTCACCCGGGCCGGAACCTGGTACCTGGACCGCTCCCGCCCAAGCCACCACACTCTCCTCTACCGCCCGCGCGTGGGCGAGGACATGACCCGCACCGAGGTCATCGCCCCCACCCTCCAGACACTGCTCAGCGGCACCGGAAGCTCCGCCGCCCACCCGCTCCACGACCTCACCCTGCGCGGCCTGACCTTCGCCCACGCCACCTGGCTGGCACCGGACGAACCGGCCGGTTTCGCCGCCGCCTGGAGCATGTACATGCGCCCGGGCCGGGGCGGCGACATCACCGCCCTCACGGTCCCGGGCAACGTCACCTTCCGGCACAGCGACCGCATCACCCTCGCCGGCAACCGCTTCGTCCACCTGGGCGCCCAGGGTCTGACCCTCACCGCCGGCACCTCGCACACCACGGTCACCGGCAACGTCTTCACGGACATCTCCGACGGCGGCCTCTCCCTGGGCGTCCTGCCCCCGGCCACCCGCGGCACGAACACGGGCAACCGCATCGCGGACAACTGGATCCACCGCATCGGCACCGAGTACCGCGCCGCCTCCGCCCTCTGGAACAGCGCCACCCAGGACACCCTCATCGCCCACAACCAGGTCGACCACGTCCCCTACACCGGCATCCTCTCCGGCCCCAGCGAGGACCTGCGCGGCCTGACCCGCCGCAACCGCATCATCGGCAACCGGGTCTTCGCCACCAACCGCCTGCTCGCCGACGGCGGCGGCATCTACCTGCGCGGCGACCAGGGCCCCTCCTACGCCGACGGCGCCCTGGTCGCCCGCAACGCCGTCACCGACAGCCCGGGCGCCGTCTGGAACGTCGGCATCTACACCGACGACTCCAGCAACCGCATCACCGTCCGCGACAACGTCGTCCACGACTACGTCGCCTCCATAGGCGGCTGCAGCGAGAACTGGGGTGACCGCCCCGTCCGCAACATCCGCTACACCGGCAACTACTGGGACGACAAGGTCCCCACCTGGCTCGCCCGCCGCCCCTACCCGGGAGCCTGGCCCCCCGCCCCCGACTGCGGCGACCCCCAGCACCTCCACTTCACGTCCAACACCCTCCTGACCCCGACCGCCCCCTGCCCCGCCCACCCGGCCTGCACCACCATCACCGCCACCGCGGGCCCACGCCCGCCGTACCGCAGGGGGCTGGGCCTGGGCCCGCGCTGACCGCGGGTCCGGCAGGCTCTCAGCGCGCCAGCACCCGCCGCAGCCAGTCCACATGGGCCGCCCTGGCCGACTGGGACAGGGCGGCCTGTGGGGCGAAGCCGTCGAAGCCGTGGAAGCCGCCGGGCCAGACGTGGAGTTCGGCGATACCGCCGGACTGCCAGATGCGGGAGGCGTAGGTGACGGTCTCGTCGCGGAAGGTCTCGGCGGAGCCGACGTCGAGGAAGGCCGGGGGGAGGTTCGTGAGGTCGGTGGCGCGGGCCGGGGCCGCGTAGGGGGAGACGTCGGGACCGGCCCGGTGCTCGCCCAGCAGGGCGGTCCAGCCGGTCTCGTTGGACGTGTGGTCCCAGACGCCGAGGCCCTTCATCTGGTGGCTGGAGGGGGTGTCGTTGCGGTCGTCGAGCATCGGGCACATCAGCATCTGGCCGATCACGGACGGACCCTGACGGTCCCTCAGGAGGAGGGCCAGGGCCGCGGTGAGGCCGCCGCCCGCGCTGGCGCCGGCGATCACGATCCGTTCCGGGTCGCCGCCGATCTCCTTCGCGTGCTCCGCGGTCCACAGCAGGCCCGCGTACACGTCCTCCACCGGCGCCGGATGCGGATGCTCGGGCGCCAGCCGGTACTCCACCGACACCACGACCGCGCCCAGCTCCTTCGCCCAGGCCAGCGGGACGTCCACGCCCACCCGGTTGTTGCCGAGCACCATGCCGCCGCCGTGCACGTGGTAGATCACCGGGAGCGGACCGGCGGCGGCCGGGGCGACCGGGCGGCAGATCAGGAGCGAGATCTCGGGGGCGTCCGCCGGGCCGGGGACCGTGCGGTCCTCCACCTCGAACGTGCCCTCCATCGTGAGGTCCAGCTCGGCGAGGAGCCGTATCCCCGCGCCCTGCCGGATCTCGGCGATGTCCGCCATCGTGAACGACGGCGAGATCATGTCCTTGATCAGCTCCAGGGCGGCGGAGAGTTCGGGGTCGAACGGGGGCGGTACGGCGGTCATGGCGGCTCCTCGCTGTGGTGTCCTGCGGCTCGTGTGCCCATGATCCGGGCGGCCGTGCGCCTCCCGGGGGCCGCCGGACGGCGGAAGCTCCCCGCCATCCGGCGGGTGCCTGTCCGGAAACGTGTCCGGACACGCCGGGCCGCCGGCGCCGGGGCTTGACTTCGAGCGCGCTCCAGGACCTAGCGTCGAGGAGGCGGACGACGATCAGTGCGGAACACCGGCGCGGTACGCCGGCGCGGAACACCAGTGTGGAACACCAGTGTGGAACATCAGGGCGGAACGGAGAACGGTCATGCGCGTGGGCGTGCACATCAACCGGTTCAACCACCCCGGCGGCGGACCCGCCCTCGGCGCCGAACTCGCCGCCGCCGGGGCCGCGGCCGAGGCCGCGGGCGTCAGCTGGGTCTCGGTGATGGACCACTACTTCCAGATGGAGTTCAACGGCGGCGCCGAGGATCCCATGCTGGAGGCCTACACCACCCTCGGCTACCTCGCCGGCCGCACCTCCACGGTGCGGCTCGGCGCCCTGGTGACCGGGGTGACGTACCGGCACCCCGGACTCCTCGCCAAGATCGCCACCACCCTCGACGTGGTGTCGGGCGGCCGGGCCACCCTCGGCATCGGCGCCGCCTGGTACGACCGTGAGCACCACGGACTCGGCGTGCCCTACCCTCCGCTCGCGGAGCGCTTCGAGCGGCTGGAGGAGACGCTCAGGATCTGCCTGCAGATGTGGGACCCGGAGAACAACGGCCCCTTCGAGGGCAGGCACTACAAGCTCGCCGAGACGCTCTGCGTCCCCGCTCCGGTGAGCACCCCGCACCCCGAGATCATGATCGGCGGCCAGGGCGAGAAGAAGACCCTGCGCCTGGTCGCCCAGTACGCCGACGCCTGCAACCTCATCCCGTCCTCCGCGGAGGAGCTGAGGCACAAGCTGGAGGTGCTGCGCGGCCACTGCGACACCGTCGGGAGGGACTACGACACCATCCGCAAGACCATCGCGTACGGCGCCGAACCGGCCACCACGGGCGACCTGGACGCCTTCACCCGTGACATCGAGGGCTACGCCAAGCTCGGCCTCGACACCGTCATCCTCTCCCCGCGCCTGGGTGAGACCTCGGGATGGATGGAGACCTTCGCCGCCCCGGCCGTCCAGCGGCTCGCCGGGATCGAGTGACCGGGAGCGGGACCTGAGCGGGAGCGGACCTGAAAGACGCGCAAGGGGCCGGCGAGTGCCGGCCCCTTTCCGGGCGTGGGGGTGCCTCAGGCGGCCACGCCCACGTTGCCGTGCAGGCGGGCGACGACCTCGGTCAGCTGGGCGGCGACCTCGGTGTCGTCGGCCGGGTGGGTCTCGGCGAAGCGGGTCACCGAACCGGGGATCGACAGCTTGATGTCCTCGATCACCTTGCCGCCGGCGATGCCCACGGCCTTGCGGGTCTCGTCCTGCGCCCACACGCCGCCGTACTGGCCGAAGGCGGTACCGATGACGGCGACCGGCTTGCCGCCGAAGGCGCCGGCACCGTACGGGCGGGACAGCCAGTCGATGGCGTTCTTCAGGACGGCCGGGATGGTGCCGTTGTACTCGGGGGAGAAGAGCAGGAACGCGTCGGCGGCCTGGGCGGCCTCGCGCAGCTTCGCGGCGGCGGCCGGGACGTTGCCCGCGACGTCGATGTCCTCGTTGTAGAACGGGATGTCGGCCAGGCCCTCGAAGACCTCGACCACGGCACCCTCGGGGGCGAGCTTGACGGCCGCCTCGGCGAGCTGGCGGTTGTGCGAACCGGCGCGAAGGCTGCCGACGAGCGCAAGGATGCGGACAGACATGGGAACTCCAGGGGGGTGAAACACTGCCGTTACGAATCCGGACCGAGGTCCGCTTAATTTCTAACACCCTAACCGGACCTCGGTCCAGTTCTGTTCCCGATGCTTTACGCTGTCTTCATGTCCAGCGTCCTGCCGCCCCTCCCGCAGCCCCAGGAGCCCTTCGACGCGCCGCAGTTGCTCGAAGTCGGACCCGCTCCCGAAGAGCCGTGCCTGCGTGCCGACGCGGCCCGCAACCGTGCCCGGCTGCTGGAGGCCGCCGCCCGGCTGATCGCCGAGCACGGGGTGGCCGGCGTGACCATGGAGGCGGTGGCCGCGGCGGCCGAGGTGGGCAAGGGCACGGTCTTCCGTCGCTTCGGCGACCGCACCGGACTGCTGATGGCGCTGCTCGACCACTCCTCGCGGCAGCTCCAGGCGGACTTCCTGGGCGGGCCGCCGCCCCTCGGCCCCGGCGCCCCGCCGGTCGAGCGGCTGCGGGCGTTCGGCGTCGCGGTGCTCTACCGCTCGGCCGAGCAACTGGACCTCCAGCTGGCCGCCCAGCCCGAACCCACCCGGCGCTACGCCAATCCGCCGATCCAGGCGCTGCGTACCCACGTCATGATGCTGCTGCGGCAGATCGAGCCGGGCGCCGACTGCGAACTGCTCGCCCAGACGCTGCTCGCCTATCTCGATCCCGCCCAGATCCACCATCTGACCAGGCAGTGCGGGATGCCGATGGAGCGCCTGGAGGCCGGCTGGACCGACCTGGTCGACCGCGTCACGCGGACGGCGCGGCCCCGCTGACGTCCGGCCCGGTGGCGGTGAACATGTCGACCAGGCCCTGCGGTGCGTCGGCGCGGAACAGCAGGGCGCCGCTCGCCGCGGAGTCCGCGGCGGACCGCTCGGCACGCGTGAACATCTTCTCCTCGTAGGCGGCCACGGCGGCCTCCGTGTCGCCGCGGTGTGCGATGAGCGCGAGGGCGAGGTCGGCGCCGTCGATGAGCGCCAGGTTGGCACCCTCGCCGGCGAACGGCGACATCAGGTGCGCCGCGTCACCGAGCAGAGTGACTCCGGGTGCCCGGTCCCAGCGGTGGCCGACCGGCAGGGCGTGGATCCGCCGCGGCACCAGCGGGCCCTCGGCGTCCGCGACCAGCGCCCGCAGGCTCTTGTCCCAGTCGCCGAAGTGGTCGAGCACGGCCCGCTTCGCCGCCTCGGCGTCGGTGAAGTCGATCCCGTCCAGCCAGTCCTCGGGCGCCTCCAGTGCCGTGTACACGTGCAGGCTGCCGTCGCTCTCCCGGTGGCCGAGGAAACCCCGGCCCGCGCCGAGCGCGAACAGCATGCCCCCGCCGACCACTTCGGCGCTCACCGGATGCCGTACGTCCGCGTCCGGCAGGTCCACCTCCACGAACGAGACCCCGGTGTACGCGGGCCGTGCGTCCGAGACCAGGGGCCGCACCCGGGACCACGCGCCGTCCGCGCCGACCAGCAGATCGGTCGTGACGGAGCCGCCGTCCGCGAACGTCACCTCGTGCCGCCCGCCACCGAGCGGGCGGGCGCCGGTGACCTTCGCGCCCCAGCGGATCACGCCCTCCGGCAGAGAGCCGGTCAGCAGCCCGCGCAGATCGCCCCGGTCGATCTCCGGCCGCCCGCCGGCGCCGTCGTCGGGGATGTCCAGCAGGACCCGGGCGTCCCTGTCCAGGACCCGGGTCGCCTGGCCGCCCGCGTGGACGCGCGTCAGGAACGTGTCGTACAGCCCGGCCGCGCGCAGCGCCACCTGGCCGGAGTCGTCGTGGATGTCGAGCATGCCGCCCTGGGTGCGGGCCGCGGCCGAGGCGTCGAGGTCGAAGACGGCCGCCTCGACGCCGTGCACCCGCAGCACCCTGGCGAGCGTGAGCCCGCCGAGACCGGCACCGACGATCGCGACGGGGTGGTGGGCAGTGGACATGAGGAGCTCCTAGTCTCGGGGTTCTGGTACGGCGGTGTGCTCGATGCCGTTGATCAGGGCCTGGAACGCCCAGGACACGCGGGCCTCGGGCGCGCCCGACAGGAGCACCCCGGAGGCGGCGGCGATGTGCGGGTGGGTACGGTCCGACACCTGGCTCAGCGCCCGGCCGAGGGCGTCCCAGTCCTCCCGGGACGCCTCGCCCGCGTGCTCGGCGGCGGTCGCGGTGGCGCGTTGGAGCAGCAGGTCGACGCCCCAGGCGGCCCGTTCGCGCGGTACCCCGCCCTCGTCGAGCAGGCCCAGCAGGGTCTCGATCAGGTCCAGGTAGTGCGGGCCGCTCGGCCACGCGGTCAGCGCGGAGCGGGCGAGGCTCGGGTACTCCAGGAGCATCTGCGTGTACGCGATGAGCACCCGCTCCAGTCGCTCCCGCCAGCCGCCCTCCGCCGGGGCCGGGCCGACGGAGCCGAGCAGCTCGTCCAGGACCGCCGCGTGCAGTTCGGCGGTGTTGCGGACGTAGACGTACAGCGAGGCCGGCCCGGTGTCGAGCTCCTGGGCCAGACGCCGCATGGTGACCTTCTGCAGGCCTTCGGCGCGCAGGATCTCCACGGCGGCGGCGACGATGCCCTCCCTGGTCAGGGCGGGCTTGGCGGGACGCTCCCGGCGGGAGCGGGGAGTTGCTGGCATGCGTCGACCATAACGAACAAGTTCGTTGCGAACAAGTTCGTGACGAACATGTTCGTCCCATGGCGGGGTGGCTCCTCGGCGGGATGAGCGAGGGCCCAATTCGTCGAACCGTCAACCACCTTGCCCCGCCGGTCCCCCCTTGCCGGGCTTCTGCCAAGATGCCGTACGTCATGGTGCAGATCCCGAAACCGACCTCGGCAGCGTCGCCGGTCCCGCGCTCGGTCCCCACGAGCGCCGATGTGGCCCGCCTGGCCGGCGTCTCCCGTGCGACCGTCTCCTACGTCCTCAACAACACCAGTGCCGTCCGGATCAGCGAGCCCACCCGCCGCCGGGTCCACGAGGCCGCGAAGGAACTCGGGTACGTCCCGCACGCGGCCGCCCGCAGCCTGCGCGCCGGACATAGCCGGATGGTCCTGATGCCCGCCCCGGCCATCGCGGTGGGCCCGCTCTACGGGCAGTTCATCAACGACCTCCAGTGGGCCCTCAGCCGCCTCGACTACACGGTCGTCCAGTTCGGCACCGCGGGCCTCCGCGGAGACGAAGCCGCGCGCGCCTGGGCCGAGTTGAGGCCGGTGGCCGTGCTGGTCCCCGGCTCCGAACTCGGCTCCGAGGGCGTCGCGGTCCTCAAGCGGGCCGGCGCCCGCGCCGTGGTCACCTTCGGCCCCGAACGCGTCGAGGGCGCCCACGCCCTGCTGATGGACCACGACGCCGTCGGCCACTGCGCCGGACGCCACCTGTACGCCCGCGGCCGGCGCCGGATCGGCGTGGTCGTTCCCGAGGAGGCGGGGCTGGAGACCTTCTCCCGGCCCCGCCTCGAAGGTGTGCGCCAGGCGCTGCGTGGCACCGACGCCGAGGTGACCGGGGTGCCGCTCGGCTACACGGAACAGTCGGCGGCCGAACTTGCCGCACGCTGGCCGGAGTTGGGGCTCGACGCGGTGTTCGCGTACAACGACGAGTACGCGATGCTGTTCATGCGCGCCCTCCAGGACGAGGGCGTGCGCATCCCCGAGGACACCGCGGTGCTCGGCGCCGACGACCTGATGCTCGGCCGGCTGCTGCGGCCCCGGCTCTCCACGATCCACATCGACCTGCCCTCCGGCCGCGAGCTCGCCGAACTGGTCGACCGCGTGGTGCGCGACCCCGGCGGCGAACCGGAGACGCACCGGGTGCTCGGCGCCTCCGTGGTGCAGCGCGAGTCCAGCTGATCCCGACCGGCGCCCCCACAGCGGCGGCCGGACCGTGAACGACGCGACGACCGGACCGTGGACGACGATCCGTGGGACCCTTCTCCGGCGCAGCCGCCGCCTCGGGCACCCGTGCCCTGGTTCGGCGGCGCGCCCCGCCTCCCGGTGACCGTCAGCAGCCGTGACCCGGCCTGCCGGGTCTCACTGGCCCTGCGCACCGCCCTGCTGTGCGGCGATGCTCTTGCGGACCTCGTCCATGTCCAGCTTGCGGGCCTGGCCGATGACGTCCGTCAGGGCGGCCTCCGGCAGGGCACCCGGCTGGGCGAAGACGGCGACCTGGTCGCGGACGATCATCAGGGTCGGGATCGACTGGATACCGAAGGCCTGCGCCAGCTCCGGCTGCGCCTCGGTGTCCACCTTGCCGAAGACCAGGTCGGGGTTGTCCTGCGCGGCCTTCTCGTAGACCGGCGCGAACATCCGGCACGGGCCGCACCAGGACGCCCAGAAGTCGATGAGGACGAACTCGTTCTCGGTGACCGTCTGGTCGAAGTTCTCCTTGGTGAGCTCCACGGTGCTGCTCATGCGTGCTTCCCTCTTCCTGACGTGGGGGGCGCCCCGGGGCGGGGCGGAACCGCTCGCGACAACATGTCCGGCCGGGCGGGTATTCCGGCTGCCTACCCGTGTGGCCTCCGCGCACACCACCCGCAAGACTGGCCCCATGACGGAAACGGAATCCATCGCTTACGACGTCGTGGTGCTCGGGGCCGGGCCCGTGGGGGAGAACGTGGCCGACCGCACCCGTGCGGCCGGCCTCACCACCGCGGTCGTGGAGAGCGAACTCGTCGGCGGCGAATGCTCGTACTGGGCCTGCATGCCCAGCAAGGCCCTGCTGCGCCCGGTCATCGCCCAGGCGGACGCCCGCCGCCTGCCCGGGCTCGCCCAGGCGGTCCAGGGCCCCCTCGACACCCCCGCGGTCCTCGCCCGCCGCAACTACTTCGCCTCGGACTGGAAGGACGACGGCCAGGTCGCCTGGCTCGACGGCATCAGCGCCGACCTCTATCGCGGCCACGGCCGCCTCGCCGGACCCCGCACGGTCACCGTGACCGGCCCCGACGGCACCCTCACCACCCTCACCGCCCGGCACGCGGTGGCCGTCGCCACCGGCACCCGCGCCCAGCTGCCCGACCTGCCCGGCCTCGCCGAAGTGAAGCCCTGGACCAGCCGCGAGGCCACCAGCGCCCAGGAGGCGCCCGGCCGGCTGATCGTCGTCGGCGGCGGTGTGGTCGCCACCGAGATGGCGACCGCCTGGCAGGCCCTCGGCTCCCGGGTCACCCTCCTGGTCCGGGGCAAGGGCCTGCTCAACCGCATGGAGCCGTTCGCCGGCGAGCTCGTCGCCGACGCGCTCGAGGAGGCCGGCGTCGACGTCCGCACCGGTACGTCGGTCCGGTCGGTCACCCGCGAGAACGGCACGGTCGTGGCCGTGACCGACAGGGGCGACCGCATCGAGGCCGACGAGATCCTGTTCGCCACCGGGCGCGTCCCGCACACGGACGACATCGGCCTCGACACGGTCGGTCTGGAGCCGGGGTCCTGGCTGTCGGTGGACGACACCCTCCTGGTCGAGGGCACCGACTGGCTGTACGGCGTCGGGGACGTGAACCACCGGGCGCTCCTCACCCACCAGGGCAAGTACCAGGCCCGCATCGCGGGCGCGGCGATCGCGGCGCGTGTCGCGGACACGCCGCTCCTGGACGCACCGTGGGGCGCGCACGTGGCCACCGCCGACCAGCACGCCGTACCGCAGGTCGTCTTCACCGACCCGGAGGCGGCGGCCGTCGGACTCTCCCTCGCCGAGGCGGAGCAGGCGGGTCACCGGGTGCGGGCGGTCGACGTCGAGTTCTCCTCCGTCGCCGGGGCCGGGCTGTACGCCGACGGCTACAAGGGGCGCGCCCGGATGGTCGTCGACCTGGATACGGAGACCCTGCGCGGAGTCACTTTCGTGGGGCCGGGGGTGGGTGAGCTGATCCACTCGGCGACGATCGCCGTGGCCGGAGAGGTGCCGATCGGCCGGCTGTGGCATGCGGTGCCGTCTTATCCGACGTTGAGTGAGGTGTGGTTGCGGCTGCTTGAGGCGTACCGGGGGTAGGCCTCAAGGAGGAGACGGGGCGTGTGGGTTGTCTGCGGGCCGGTGGGGGCTGGTCGCGCAGTTCCTCCCCCAGCCTTCGGCCGGGGGTACCCCCAGTGCCCCGTTCGGGGCGCTGACGAGCACCGCGCCTCGCGAAGCGCTGTCGCCTCACGGCAGTTCGAAACCCAGGGCCTCGGCGGCCGTCGCCGGGGTCGGCTGGGTCCAGCGCTCCGTCATGGCGGCGTTGGAGGACAGTGAGCGCAGCTCCGCCCGGTCCAGGTAGAGCATGCCGTCGAGGTGGTCGGTCTCGTGCTGGACGATGCGGGCCGGCCACCCCGTGAACACCTCGTCGAGCGGGTGCCCGTGCTCGTCCGCGCCGGTCAGCCGGACGCTCGCGGGCCGGGCCACCACCGCCTGCCAGCCCGGCACGCTCAGGCAGCCCTCGAAGAACGCGGCGCGGGCGGTGCCGACGGGCTCGTAGACCGGGTTGACCAGTACCCGGAACGGCTGCGGGACCCGGCCCCGGGCCGCCGCGATCTCCTCGGGCACCGGCGCCGGGTCCTCGATGACCGCGATGCGGAGCGGGACGCCGACCTGGGGCGCGGCGAGGCCCACGCCCGGTGCCGCGTGCATGGTGACGCGCAGTGCCTCGACGAAGCGGGCCAGCAGGGCCGGGGCCAACTGGCCGTCGTACCGCTCGGTTCCGCGCCGCAGCACCGGGTCGCCGGCCGCGACGATGGGCAACGGGCCGCCGGGGGCGAGGAGTTCCTCGATCCGGTCGGCAAGGGATGCGCGAGCACTGGGAGATGCCATCGGGCCAGCATGCCATGGCGAGGGGTGTGACTCAGGTCACTTCGACTGTGGGGAACTCCGCTCGGGAGCGGTCCGACTACTGGACCGTCCCCGCTCCGCACCAGTCCCCGGAGAAGCCCTCGATGCCCATCACCCCTTCGACCTCCCCCCATCTCGGCTCAGCTCGATCGGGGGGACCCCCATCGGACGAGGCCCCGCAACCCGCCGCCCCCGCCGCGTCGCCGAGCCGCTGGGCCCCGCTGCGCCCCCTCGTCCTGCGCCTGCACTTCTACGCCGGCGTCCTGGTCGCCCCCTTCCTGCTCGTCGCCGCCGCCACCGGCCTGCTGTACGCCTTCTCCTTCCAGGCCGAGAAGCTGGTGTACGCCCATGAGCTGACCGTCCCCGTCGGCGGGACCGAGCTGCCGCTCTCCGAACAGGTCGCCGCCGCCCGCAAGGCCCACCCCGAGGGCACGGTCTCCGCGGTACGGCCGTCGCCGGAGGCGGGCGCGACCACCAGGGTGCTGCTGTCGGGAGCCAAGGGTGTCAACCCGGACCACACCCTCGCGGTGTTCGTCGACCCGTACACCGGCAAGGTGCGCGGCGCGCTGGAACAGTACGGCTCGACGGGCGCGCTGCCCCTGCGCACCTGGATCGACGAACTCCACCGCGACCTCCACCTCGGCGACACCGGGCGGCTCTACAGCGAGTTCGCCGCGAGCTGGCTGTGGGTGATCGCGGGCGGCGGCCTGGTGCTGTGGTTCGCCCGGAGGCGGGCGCTGCGCAAGGTGCGCGGCACCAGCGGGCGGCGCCGCACGCTGGGCCTGCACGGCACCGTCGGCGTCTGGGCCGCCGCCGGGTTCGTCTTCCTCTCGGCGACCGGCCTGACCTGGTCCACGTACGCCGGCGCCAACATCGACGAGCTGCGCACCTCGCTCGGCCAGGCCACCCCGTCCGTGTCGGCGGCCGCGAGCGGCGGCGAGCACGCGGGTCACGGCACGGCGGCCGGGACGGGCGGTGACGCCGAGCACGGCGTCGGTCTGGACAAGGTGCTCGCGGCCGCCCGCGCCGAGGGACTCGGGGACCCCGTCGAGATCGTCCCGCCCGCCGACGCGAACAGCGCCTACGTGGTGCGGCAGGTCCAGCGCAGCTGGCCCGAGAAGCAGGACTCCGTCGCCGTGGACCCGGGCGCCGGCGAGGTGACCGACGTCCTGCGCTTCGCCGACTACCCGGTTCTCGCCAAACTGACCCGCTGGGGCATCGACCTGCACACCGGCATCCTCTTCGGCCTGGTCAACCAGCTCGCCCTCGCCCTGCTCGCGGTCGCGCTGATCCTGCTGATCCTCTGGGGCTACCGCATGTGGTGGCAGCGCGGTCGCGGCTCCGCCTTCGGCCGGCCGATCCCGCGCGGGGCCTGGGCGGAGGTCCCGCCGTACCTCCTCGTCCCGGCGATGGCGGTGGTCGCGGTCCTCGGCTGGTTCGTGCCGCTGCTCGGGATCCCGCTGGCCGCCTTCCTCGCCGTGGACATCGTGCTCGGCGAGATCGCGCACCGTCGCGGCCGGCGGACGTACGGAGGCAGGGCCGGCGTGAAGTAGCGTGGTCAGACACGCTGGTGAGCGTGTCACCACACGCCGACGCCGGAGGGAGACGGGACCATGGCGCGGGCCCGGCGGGGGCAGGGGGAGCTGGAGGGGCAGGTGCTGGGCGCGCTGCGCGAGGCCGGCGGTCCCGTCACCGCCGCCTGGGTGCAGGAGCGGCTCGGCGGCGACCTCGCGTACACCACCGTCGTGACCATCCTGACCCGGCTGCTCGCCAAGGACGTCGTCGCCCGGGAACGGCAGGGCCGCGCCTTCCTGTGGACGCCCACCGCCGACGTGGCCCGGCTCGCCGCCCTGCGGATGCGCCGGCTCCTCGACGGCGAACGGGACCGCGAGGCGGTGCTCGCCAGCTTCGTCACCGCCCTGCCGCCCGGTGACGAGCAGGTGCTGCGGGCCCTGCTGGAGGCCGCCGGGCCGGGCCCGGTGAACACCCGGAACGTCCCGCCCGCGGACCACGGCGGTACGGAAGACTGACCGTCCATGGGGGTCTTCGTCTTCCTGCCGCTGGTCCTGCCGCTGACCGCGTGGCCCGTCGCCCGGCTGGCCGAGGGGCGGCTGCATCCGCGCACCGCCACCCGGCTGCTGACCGCGGTGGCCGTGGTCATGGCCGGGTGCAGCACGCTCTGCCTCGCCCTGCTGATGGTGGTCGGCACCGCCCAGCTCCCGGGCAACCCCCTCCCGGACGGCTGGTCCGACCCGGAGGTACGGGCCGCCGTCCCGCACGACGAGATCGCCGGCCGCGCCACCATCCCCGCCCTCGCCGCGGTCACGGTCCTGTGCGGCCGCACCCTCCACCGGCACGGCCGGGTCACCCGGCAGGCCCGCCGGGCGCTCACCGCACTGCCCGGCCGGGCGGTCGCCGTGCTGCCCGACAGCACGCCCTACGCCTACGCGCTCCCCGAGCGGATCGTCGTCACCTCCGCGCTCCTGGACGGCCTCGCCCCGGGCGAACGCCGGGCCCTGTTCGCCCACGAGCGCGCCCACCTCGCCGCCCGGCACCACCGGCACCTGCTCGCCGTCCACCTGGCGGCACGCGCCAACCCCTTCCTGCGGCCCCTGCGCACCGCCGTCCGCTACACGGCCGAGCGCTGGGCGGACGAGGAGGCGGCCCGCTCGGTGGGGGACCGGCGCACCGTCGCGCGGGCCATCGGCAAGGCGGCGCTGCTGTCCGCGGGCACCCCGGCGCCGACGCTGGCCGCGCTGGCCGCCGCCGGTGCGGTGCCGCGCCGGGTCGCCGCCCTGCTCGGCCCCGCCCCGGTGGCCCGCACCTGGCCCTCCGCGTTCACCGCGGCCGGCCTCGCCGTCTGGGGCGCCGCCGCGGGCACCCTCGTCTCGTCGATGTCCTCGGCGAACTCGGCGGTGACGCTGTTCCTGATCCTGCGCGCGGCGGCGCCACTGTGACCGCCGCGTGAACGACGGCGAAGCGCCCCGACGACGGCGAAGAGGGGCCCCCGGCCGTGCCGGGGGCCCCTCTTCATCAGCCGCTGCTCACTTCTCCGGGAAGTCCCCGGCCAGCGCCGAGGCGATCCGCAGATGCGGCTCCGCCTCCTCGTGCCGGGCCTGCCGCTGGAGCGTACGGCCCAGCATCAGCCGGGCGTAGTGCTCGACCGGGTCGCGCTCGACGATCTCGCGCAACTCGGCCTCCGCGCGGCGCAGTTGGGCCGAGTGGTAGTAGGCGCGCGCCAGCAGCAGCCGCGGTCCGGTCTGCTCCGGCGCCTCCTCGACCAGCCCGGCGAGTACCCGCGCGGCGCCCGCGTAGTCCTTGGCGTCGAAGAACAGCTGGGCCCGGGCCCAGCGCTCGGCGGCGGTTCCCTGGTCGTAGTACGTCGTCTCGTACGTCGTGTCCACTCGTGACCTCCTTCGAGGCCGACAACGGACCGAGGTGGTTGAATATTCCACCAACTCTGTGGAGGGGCTGGTTTGGCGGTGCCGGTGCGGGCAACGCGACTGGGGACGGATGTCCGACCGCCCGGGAAGGGGGGAGCCGTGGACCACGAACTTCCCGACCGCGAGCGCGAGCAGGTCCGGCCGGTGCCGCGGGAGCGCTCCGCCGCGCCCGGCGGCCTCCGCCCGCGGTCCGGCACCGAACCGGTCACCGCCCGCAGCCCGGTGCGTCTGCGCCGGCTGCTGAGCGGCGTCTTCCTGCCTCTGTTCGCCGCGGCGGCCGTCCTGTTCGCCGTCTGGGCCGCCCGCTCCGGAGCCGGTGACAGCCCCGGCCGCGGCGCTCTGTTCACCCTCGCCGCGGTCTGTGCGGCCCTCGCCGTGGCGGCGGCCGTGGACCTGCTGGTCGTGGCCCGCGGCCTGCGCCGGGAGCGTGCCGGCTCCCGGTGAGGTCAGGCCCCGGCGGCGGGTCCAGTGGAGCGGCCGGGCGCGGTACGGGTGCTGCCCGCACGCGGGCCGCGGTGATGGACCGCGCCGCCGGTCATGGCGGCCAGGCCCGGCAGAAGATCAGCGCCAGCGCGAGACCGGCACAGAAGATCGCCAGCGGGCCGAGCGTGGCGATGTGGTGGTCGAGCACGGACGCGGTGTAGCCGGGTCCGCCGGACAGGTTGCCGGCGATCGCCAGAGCGGTGAAGGCGGTGACGGTCGCCGCGAGCAGAAGCAGTCCGAGGAAGAGCTCACAGTCATCTCCTCGGGTCCCCAGGAAATGGTCCTGCCCGGTCGAGTACCTGCGGTACGGCGCTTTACACGGCATCGCCGGGCACCGGTGCGGCTGCCATGGTCTCCAGCCGACAAGCTGAATTTTCTTGACAATATTAGTTGTCGGTTGGAGGCTGGGAGGGACCGCGGACGACCGCGGCGGATCCCAGGCGGCGAGGAAACCCCGATGCGTACCCTGATCAGCACTGCCTTCATCTCCCTCGACGGTGTCGTCGAGGGTCCCGGCGGCGAGCCCGGCTACCGGAACTCCGGGTGGACCTTCAAGGGCGTCGAGTTCGTCCCCGAGGCGTTCGAGATCAAGGAGCGGGAACAGAAGGAGTCGACGGCGATCCTGATGGGGCGGGCCAGCTACGAGGCGTTCAGTCCGGTGTGGCCGGACATGGCGGAGTTCGCGCACTACAGGACGGTGCCGAAGTACGTCGTCTCCACCACCCTCACCGAGGGCGACCTGGTGTCCAACTGGGGGGAGACCACGATCCTGCGCTCGCTCGACGAGGTCGCCGCCCTCAAGGAGACCGAGGGCGGCCCCGTCATCGTCCACGGCAGCGCCTCGCTCAACCACGCCCTGTCCGATGCGGGCCTGATCGACCGCTACCACCTGCTCGTCTACCCGCTGCTGCTCGGCGCGGGCAAGCGGCTGTTCAGCGCCTCGGACAAGGACACCCAGCACCTGAAGCTGGTCGAGCACGAGGTCTACGCGAACGGCGTGCAGAAGAACGTCTTCGACGTCGTCCGCTGAGCCGTGCCGTGCCGCGCCGCCGTCAGCCGCGTGGTCGCGTCAGTGCTGGCAGGCCGGGCACCAGACCGTGCGGCGGCCGGAGACGCGGCGGGAGCGCAGCGGGGTGCCGCAGCGCGGGCAGCTCGGTTCGGTGTCGTCGCGGTGGCCGGTGAGCCAGTTGCGGCGGGGTGGTACGCGGGCGGCCCGGCAGGAGGTGGCGAGCACCCGTCGCATCGCCGTGAACACGTGGCGGGCCTCGGCCTCGTCGAGATCGCGCGCCGGCCGCCCCGGGGCGACCCGGGCCCGCCACAGGATCTCGTCGCAGAGCAGGTTGCCGAGTCCGGCGACGGCGGACTGGTCCATCAACAGGCCCTTGACGGCGCCCCGCCGCCCGGCGAGCAACGCCAGGAAGTCCCCGCGGTCGATGTCGAGGGCGTCGGGTCCCAGGCCGGCCAGCATGTGCTCCACCGCGTCGGGCCCGTCGGCCAGTCGGACGCCCTGGAGCTTGCGCTGGTCGCGGTAGCGCAGCTGCCGTTCGCCGTCGAGCGTGAGGACGACCCGGTCGTGCCGGTCCAGGGGGTCGTCGGCCGAGGCCGGTATCAGCTCGCCCGTCATGCCGAAGTGCCACACCAGGGCCGGGCCGTCGCCGACCGGTGCGACCAGCAGCTTGCCGTGGCGGTGCGGCCGGCCCAGTCGCCGGCCCTCGACCTCGCGCCGCAGCCGCCGTGCGCCGACACCGCGCAGGACTCCCGCGTCCCGCACGTCGACACGCCGGACGCGGTGCCCCCGGCCGCAGGAGTCCAGCACCTCGCGGAAACCCTCGACGTCCGGCAGCTCCGGCATGGTTCCTCCCGGGGGCGGTCTCGGCGCACCCACCGCATCCCGGGTAGCCGCGTTCGCCCCGGCCAACCATCGCGCGGAGCGGCAGCCGGAGGTGGGTGCCGCCGCCCCTCCATGCGTCGTTCGAGGGCGCGGCCCGCCGCATGATCCGTGTCCCTCGGGGGCATCCGGACACTATGGAAGGCGCGCCTGTGATCGTGCAGCCGCCGGGCCCCGACGGCGGCCGGCGGGTCACCATCCGCGGGGAGTACGTCGGCATGGCGTACCACCTGCTCGACATCGTCGAGTTCCTGCGTCGCGCGGGCCTGCCCGAGGCCAGTACGACGGTCGACGACCCCGAGCTGATCGAGTGGCGCGGCATCGGCCCGAAGGCCTGGACCGCCACCGGCTGACCCGCGTCGGCCGCACCGGACCGCACCGGCGGACTTGTTCGACCCTACGAACTTTTCGCGTGACGGGTACACATCAGTGGGTTCGACTGATAGGAAACCTTCCTATCGGTGAAGTCCCCAACCCCCCACGGGAGCCCGCTGTGAGGAATCCGAACGACACCACCCCGACGAACCCCGTCCTGACCTCCCGCCGCACCCTGCTCGCCCTGCTCGGAGCGTCCGCCGTCGGCGCCGGAGCCGTGCTGCTGCGCCCGGCGCACGCCTCCGCCGCCGCGCCGGCCGCGAGCTGCGTGGGCCTCGACGACCCGGCGAAGAAGGAGATCGCCATGAAGCTGGTGTCGAGCGCGGAGAACTCCTCGCTCGACTGGAAGGCGCAGTACAAGTACATCGAGGACATCGGCGACGGCCGCGGCTACACCGCCGGGATCATCGGCTTCTGCTCCGGCACCGGCGACATGCTCGACCTCGTCCAGCTCTACACCGACCGCAAGCCCGGCAACGTGCTCGCCAAGTACCTCCCCGCCCTGCGCCGGGTCAACGGCACCGACTCGCACAGCGGTCTCGACCCGAACTTCCCGGCGGACTGGCGCAAGGCGGCCCAGGACACCGCCTTCCAGCAGGCGCAGAACGACGAACGCGACCGCGTGTACTTCAACCCGGCCGTGCAGCAGGGCAAGACGGACGGCCTGGGCACGCTGGGGCAGTTCACCTACTACGACGCCATCGTCATGCACGGCGACGGCGACGACGCCACCAGCTTCCGCAACATACGCAAGCGCGCCCTCGGTCACGCCAAGCCGCCGGCGCAGGGCGGCAACGAGAAGACGTACCTCAACGCCTTCCTCGACGCCCGGGTGTGGGCCATGAAGCAGGAGGAGGCGCACAGCGACACCACCAGGGTCGACACCGAGCAGCGGGTCTTCCTGAACAAGGGCAACCTGTGCCTGAACACCCCGCTGGACTGGAAGGTGTACGGCGACAGCTATCACATCGGCTGACACCCCCGGGCTGTCGTACCGCACCCCCATGCGGTACGACAGCCCAGGGGCGGATCCCCCCTCGCAGCGGCCTTACGGCTTGATGCCCACCCCGGTCCACAGGCTGACCTCCGCGTCGGTGGCGGTCGGCTCGGCGTCGGGGCGCCAGCGGTGGCCCACCGAGACACCGGGGTCGAGCAGTTCGAGCCCGTCGAAGAAGCGCGTCACGTCCGCACGCGAGCGGAACTGCACCGGGGTGCCCGCGTTGTTGTAGATGTCGGTGACCTTCTGCCAGGTGTCCGGGTCGAAGTCGGGCGTGCAGTGGCTCAGGGCGAGCGCGCTGCCCGGGGGAAGCACGTCCAGCAGCCGGCTCACGATGCCGTACGGGTCCTGCGCGTCCGTCACGAAGTGCATCAGGGCGTTCAGGGACAGCGCCACCGGCCGCCCGAGGTCCAGCACCTCCGCCAGTTCCGGGGCGTCGAGCAGCGACTGCGGGTCGTTGACGTCCGCCTCGATGTAGGTCGTGCGGCCCTCGACCGTGCTGCGCATCAGCCGCTCGGCGTACTTGAGCACCAGCGGGTCGTTGTCGGCGTACACCACCCGGGCCTCGGGGACCACGGACTGCGCGACCTGGTGCAGGTTCGGCTCGGTCGGGATGCCGGTGCCGATGTCGAGCCACTGCCGGATGCCGTGCTCGCGGGCGAGGACGCGGGTGGCGCGGTGCATGAAGGCACGGTTCTCCCGGGCGCAGACGAAGATGCCCGGGTAGGCGGACGCGACGGTCTCGGCGGCCACCTTGTCGACGTCGAAGTGGTCCTTGCCGCCCAGGTAGTAGTCGTACATGCGGGCGGAGTGGGGCCTGCTGGTGTCGATGTCCCGCGCCGCGGGCGAGTTGGTCATCCTGAACCTTTCAGAGGGGGTGGGTGGGGGAGAGGTCAGCCGGTGGTGAGGTGGTCGGCGAGGCCCCGTTTGACCCCCGCGACGAACGCGGTGATCTCCTCCGGGGTGTAGATCAGCGCGGGGCCGGCCGGATCCGTCGACTGCCGCAGCGCGATCCTGCCGTCGGCGAGCTGCTTCGTCTGCACGCACTGACCGCCGTTGGGACCGCTCCAGGGTGACTCCCAGCCCTGTTCCCCCAGGTCCGATGCGGGCATGCCGTTGTACACGTCGTGGACGCCGCCGTCGAAGGAGGTGTCGAAGGTGGTCATGAGTACTCCTTGCGCATGCGGTTCAGGAGCGCCCTGCTCTGCGCGTCGGAAGTGAGCAGGGACATGCGGTTGTGCGCCTCCAGGTGGGCGACGACGTCGGAGCGCTGGTCCAGGTACATCGCGCCGGAGAGGACCTCGGTGTAGACGACGTCCGGCAGCTCGGGCTCCGCGAAGCGGAAGTAGGTGAACGGGGCGCACACCCCCACATGGGCACCGGCCGTGAACGGGACGACGTCGACGCTGACGTGCGCCAGCTCCGAGGCCTCCAGCAGCCGTTCGATCTGCTCCCGCATCACCTCGGGCCCGCCCACCACCCGGTGCAGGACCGCCTCTTCCATCACCACCCACAGCGTCGGCGCGTCGGAGCGCTCCAGCAGGGCCTGACGGCGCAGCCGCAGGTTCACCCGCCGCTCCAGGTCCTCGTCGCTGTCGTTGGGGAAACCCCCGCTGAGCACGTGGCGCGCGTACTCCCGGGTCTGCAGCAGCCCCGTGGCGTAGTGCGGCTCGTACGTCCGCAGGGTCGTCGCGCCGGTCTCCAGGCTCACGTAGGCGCTGAACCAGGTGGGCAGCACATCCCGGTACGTGTGCCACCAGCCGGGCTCGTTGGCCCGCTCGGCGAAGGCGACGAACTCGTCCCGCTCCTGCCGGTCGGCGCCGTAGGTCTCGAGCAGTTTCTCCACGTAGAGGGGCTTGAGCGTGACCTCCGCCTTCTCCAGCCGGCGGATGGTCAGGGGGGTGACCCGAAGCGCCCGCGCGGCGTCCTCCAGTGACACTCCCGCTCCCTGGCGCCGCTCCTGGAGCCTGCGGCCCAGAATCATGCGCAGCACGGTGGGCGCACTGGTGCTCCCCGCGTTCGAACGGCCTTCGCTCACGCCCTACCTCCTGAGGGACTGTCACCCGAACGAGTGTGACAGGCACTTGCTGAAGCGGCCAGACGGATACCGGCATCCTGAAATTATCAGGGAGTCGGTTGCAGCATGAACTCGCATGCGCGCATGATTACTTGAGTAAATCGCGGTCACGATCACGGGCGATGTCCCGCTTCCCGTGCGGCCGTTGCCTCGTCGTGCCCGCTCTGCCGCTCTGCTCCGCCCGTTCTGCCTGCTCTCAGCCGCGCCCGCCTTACGGAAGGCAGCCATCGTGTCCCCCCACGCGACCTCCCCCCGCGACCTGTTAGACGTAGACGCGCCCGACCGTGCGCACTGGATCGAGTTGCCCTCGCACCGCTCCAGCGTCAGAGTCGCCCGCCGCTCCGTGAGAGCCCGGCTCACCGAGTGGGGACTCTCCCGCGAGTTGTGCGAGGACGCGGTGCTGCTGGTGTCCGAGCTGGCCACCAATGCCGTCATCCACACGCTGAGCGTGCGGATCCTGTGCGGCATGGGGCTCGTCGCCGACGGGTGTCTGCGGCTCGAGGTCCACGACCACGACTACTCCGGCCACGGACTGCCCCGGCGCGATCCCGGCCCCGACGACGAGGGTGGCAGGGGGCTGCTGCTCGTCGAGCAGCTCGCCGACTCCTGGGGCGTCGACCGGTCGCGGCTCACCAGCGGTCAGGCGGTGTGGGCGATACTGACGGCCTGACGGGGGGGTGAGCAGGGCGTCGACGGTTCGGAGTTGCCGATTTCGTGCGGGTGTACGGGCCCGCATATGATCTTGGTCGTGACTGTGCAGAACTCTGACAAAACGCCTTCCCGTAAGCAGCGGCTCCAGGAGAAGCAGCGCCGCCAGCTGGCCGTCGTCGACACCGTGGACAAGGCCGAGGTCAAGGTCCGCAAGGCGGAAGCCGAACTGGCCGTGGCCGTCGCCGAGGCGGTGCAGGTGTTCGGTGACGAGCGTGCCGCCTCCGAGGGGCTCGACATGCCCGTGGAGGCCGTACGCCGCTTCGTCGGCATCGCGGCACACGAGACCGCCGCGGCGACGGACGGTGCCGACGGCTGACACGAGCCGATGATCCGTGCCCCGCGCCGCCGGTGAGGACTCCCGCCGGCGCGGCACGGATCCGTGTAGGACCACCGCACGCCACGGCCCCATGCCTCGGCCGATGCCGGTACCCGCGACGGGGGCTGCCGGCCGGGGGGCCGCCGTTCGGGTGATTCGCCCGCTCCCCTTCCGGGCGTGAAACCAAGGGAATGCAGGCCTGGCAGCTCATGCCGGGCGCTCGTTCATGCCTGTGGGACAAGTGGCAGGTAATGCTCTTATCCGGACAAACTGAATCCGCCGGTTCGTGATCAGGAACATCCACGTTCTCCAGGAGATCGCATGGTGGAACAGTCCTCCGAGGTCGTTTCGGAGCCGGATGAACCTGCCGTCGCCCCGACCGGCAGCGGCCCCAGGGCGGCGGAGACCGAGCGGAGGCTCGCGCAGGCACTGGCCGACCTCCTCGACGCCGAGACCGTCCCGGTCGACGGCCACTTCTTCACCGACCTCGGCGCCAACTCCCTGGTCATGGCCCAGTTCTGCGCACGAATACGCAAGGCTGTCGACCTTCCGTCGCCGTCCATGCGGGACATCTACCGGCACCCCACGATCCAGAGCCTGGCGGCGGCACTCGGCCAGACCGCCGCCCCCGCCGATCCGGTGCCCGCCCCGCAGCCGCCCGAGCCGTCGCCGGCACCGGGCCCGCGCACCGGCCGGTGGAACCATCTGGTCTGCGGCACCCTCCAGTTGCTGGTCTTCCTGGGCTACTCCCTGGTCTCCGGATTCGTCACCGCCGCGGGATACGAGTGGATCGCCGCCGGCAAGGGGCTGGCCGACATCTATCTGCGGTCGCTGCTCTTCGGAAGCGGCGCGTTCGTGGCGTTGTGCGCCTTCCCCGTCGTCGCGAAATGGCTGCTCGTCGGCCGCTGGCGCCCCCGCGAGTTCCCCGTCTGGGGCCTGACGTATCTGCGGTTCTGGGTCGTCAAGGCGCTGCTGCACGCCAACCCGATGGTCTTCCTCACCGGAACTCCGTTGTACGTGCTGTACCTGCGGGCCCTCGGCGCACGGATCGGCAAGGGCGTAACGATCCTCTCCCACTCCGTCCCCGTCTGCACCGACCTGCTGACCGTCGGGGCCGGCACGGTGATCCGCAAGGACTCCTTCTTCCTCGGCTACCGGGCCTGCGCCGGACGGATCCAGACCGGCCGCATCACCCTCGGCACGAACGCCTTCGTCGGCGAGAAGACCGTCCTGGACATCGACACCTCCGTCGGCCACGGCGCCCAGCTCGGCCACTCCTCCGCCCTGCACAGCGGTCAGGCGGTCCCGGACGGCGAGCGCTGGCACGGATCCCCCGCGGAGCCCACCCGGACCGACTACGTCCGGATCGCCCCGGCGCACTGCGGCACCCTGCGCCGCGCCTGGTTCGGCCTCGGCACACTGCTTCAGCTGCTCCTCCTGTACGTCCCGCTGGCCATCGGCGGCGTCTACATGTTCTTCACCGAGGTACCGGCGATCGGCAAGCGGCTCGACCCGGTCACGGTCGCGCTCGGCTGGTCGGAACTCCTCCCCGACGCCCTGCTGCTCTCCGCCGTGCTCTTCTTCGGGTTCCTCGTCCTGGGACTCGCGGCCCTGTGCACCCTGCCACGCCTGGTGGGCCTCCTGGTCAAGCCCGACAGGGTCTACCCGCTCTACGGATTCCACTACGCGCTGCAGCGGACCACGGCCCGCATGACGAACATCAAGTTCTTCGCCTGGCTCTTCGGCGACAGCTCCTACATCGTGGGCTACCTCCGCGGCATCGGATACGACCTGTCACGGGTCGAGCAGACCGGGTCGAACTTCGGCACCGAAGTGCAGCACGAGACACCGCTGCTGGTCAGCGTCGGCAGCGGGACCATGGTGGCCGACGGCCTCTCCGTCCTCAACGCGGACTTCTCCAGCACGTCCTTCCGGCTGTCCCGGGCCTCGATCGGGGCGCACAGCTTCCTGGGCAACAACATCGCCTACCCGGCGGGCGCCAGAACCGGGGAGAACTGCCTGCTCGCGACGAAGGTGATGGTTCCCCTCGACGGCGAAGTCCGGGAAGGCGTGGGGCTCCTCGGCTCACCCTGCTTCGAGATCCCCCGCTCGGTGGACCGCGACGCCGGCTTCGACCACCTCCGCACCGGCGAGACGTTCCGCCGCCGGCTGGCCGCGAAGAACCGCTACAACCTCCGCTCCATGGCGCTCATGCTGCTCGTGCGCTGGCTGCACACCTTCGCGCTCACCCTGTTCGGACTCGCCTCCGTGGACCTGTACGGCGTGGTCGGCCAGGTGGTGATCGCCGGCTACCTGGCGTTCACCCTCGCCTTCTCCGCCGCCTACTTCATCCTGGTGGAGCGCTGCCTCGCCTCGTTCCGCGCGCTGCGCCCCCGGCTGTGCTCCATCTACGACCCGTACTTCTGGTGGCACGAACGGCTGTGGAAGGTGCCGGACCACTTCCTCAACATCTTCAACGGGACCCCGTTCAAGAGCCTGGTCTGGCGGCTGCTGGGGGTGCACATCGGCCGCCGGGTGTTCGACGACGGCTGCTACCTCACCGAGCGGACCCTCGCCACCATCGGCGACGACTGCACCCTCAACGCCGGCAGCAAGATCCAGTGCCACTCGCAGGAGGACGGCACCTTCAAGTCCGACGTCACCACGCTCGGCGCCGGCTGCACGCTGGGCGTCGCCGCCCATGTGCACTACGGCGTGACCATGGGCGACGGCGCGGTGCTCGCACCCGACTCCTTCCTCATGAAGGGCGAGGAAGTCCCCCCGAACGCCCGGTGGGGCGGCAATCCCGCGGTGGACATGCCGGACGGCGGCAGCCGTTCCGTTGGCGCCGCCCCGGTCACGACAGCAGCCGACGCCACCACGGCGACCTTGAGTTGAGGAAGGGCATCCGATGGGAACGCGCGTGGAGACGGACCGGGAGTTCTGGACCCGGACACTGACCGCCGGCGGTGCCACCGCCGTGCCCCGCTGGGTCCGGGAACCGGTGCCGGGAACGGCCGGGCACGAGACACCGCTGCCGGACGACGTGACGCGGGCGGTGCGTGAACTGGCCGCGCGGCAGGGCCTGTCGGCCGGCACCGTGCTGCTGGCCGCCCACCTCAAGGTGCTGGCCGCGCTCTCGGGCGAGCCGGAGGTGGTCACGGGCCACGTCGCCGAGCCGGGCGGCGCACCGCTGCCATGCCGGGTGGCCGTCCCCTCCGGAAGCTGGGCGGTCCTGCTCGCGGCCGCCGCGCAGGCCGAGGCGGAGGTGCTCGCACACCGCGACCACCCGGTGGCCGGACTGCGGCGCGAACTCGGGCTGACGGAGCCGCCGTACGAGGTGGTCTGCGGCCCCCTCGGCGCCGACGAGGCCCACGCCGACCACGGCGTCCTGCACGTGCGCTGGTCCGACCGGGACGGCCGGCTGACGCTGCGTCTGCGGTACCGTACGGACGTCCTGGACGCCGAGGCCGCCGCCCGCATCGGCGGTTACCACCTGACCGCGCTGCGTTCGCTGACGGCGGACCCCGACGCCGACCACACCCGGCAGAGCCTGCTCTCGGCCGAGGAACGGCACGAGCAGCTGGAAGGCCTGGCCGGCCCGCACCGCCCGCTGCCGGACGCCCGCGCGCACGAACTGTTCGAGCAGCGGGTGCGGTCGCATCCGCAGGCCGTGGCGGCCGTGCACGGCACGCGGGAGTGGACGTACGACGAGCTCAACCGGCGCGCCAACAGGCTGGCGCGCGCCCTGCTGGCCCGGGGCCTGGGCCGGGAGGACGTGGTCGCCGTCGTCTCCGAGCGCACCCTCGACTGGCTGGCGGCGGTGCTGGCCGTGTTCAAGGCGGGCGGCGTGTACCTGCCGATCGAGCCGCACTTCCCGGCCGGCCGCATCGAGGCCACCCTGTCCCGGGCCGGATGCCGGATCGCCCTGGCCGAGCCCGGCAGCACCGGCACCCTCGACGGGGCGCTGGCCGCCCTGCCGGACGTCGTGCAGCTGCCGTTCGACACGGCGTACGCCGAGCCGCACGCCGACGACGACCCCGGGATCCGCGTCGACGCCGGTCAACTCGCCTACATCTACTTCACCTCCGGCTCCACCGGCGAGCCCAAGGGCGCGATGTGCGAGCACGCGGGCCTGCTCAACCACCTCCACGCCAAGATCGACGACCTGGAGATCGGCGAGGGGACCGTGGTCGCGCAGACCGCCCCGCAGTGCTTCGACATCTCCCTGTGGCAGCTCGTCGCCCCGCTGCTGGCGGGCGGGCGGACCCTGCTGGTCGAGCAGGACGTGATCACGGACGTGGCACGGTTCACCGACACCCTGGAGCGCGGCCGGGTCGGCGTGGCCCAGCTCGTGCCGTCGTACCTGGAGGTCGTGGTCTCCTACCTGGAGCAGCACCCGCGCACCCTGCCCGACCTGCGGTACGTGTCGGTGACCGGCGAGGCGCTGAAACGCGAACTGGTCCAGCGCTGGCTGGCGGTCCAGCCGGCCATCGGCCTGCTCAACGCCTACGGACTGACCGAGACGTCCGACGACACCAACCACGAACTCCTCCGGGAGGTACCCGACCGGGTTCTGCTCGGGCGGGCCGTCAACAACGTCCGCGTCCACGTCGTCGACGAGCACCTGGCCCTGGTACCGCTGGGCGCCCCGGGACTGATCGCCTTCTCCGGCGTCTGCGTGGGCCGCGGCTACGTCAACGACCCCGAGCGCACCCGGGAGGCGTACCGCACCAACCCGTACCGGCCGGGCGAACGCCTCTACCTGGGCGGCGACTGGGGGCGCTGGCACCCCGGCGGCAAGCTGGAGTTCCTCGGCCGCCGGGACAGCCAGGTCAAGATCCGCGGGTTCCGGATCGAGATCGGCGAGATCGAGAACTGCCTGCTGCGGGTGGCCGGCGTACGGGACGGCGCGGTCGTCGTCGCCGAACGGAACGGCGGCGGCAAGCAGCTCATCGCCTTCTACTCCGGCACCCGGCAGCGGCCGGAGGCCCTGCGCGACGCGCTCGGCGCGAGGCTGCCCGCCTACATGGTCCCCTCGGCCTGCCACTGGCAGGACAGCCTTCCGCTGACCGCCAACGGCAAGATCGACAAGAAGGCCCTGACCAAGCTGGCCGAGACCACGCCGGCCGGCGACGTCCACCGGGCGTCCGGTGGCACGGAGCGGGCGACCGCGGGCCGGCTCGACGCGACCGAGCGGAGAGTGGCCGCCTCCTGGGCCGAACTGCTGGGAGTGCCCGTGGAGCAGGTCAGCCGCACCGACCACTTCTTCGACTCCGGCGGCACCTCCCTGACCGCGGTCAAGCTCAGCCTCGCCCTCGACCGGGCGGTGTCCCTCAAGGACATCACCCGGCATCCGGTCCTCGCCGACCTGGCCGCCCTCCTCGACGGCCCGGCCCGGCAGCGCCAGGAGCTGCTGCTGACCCTGGCGGACGGGAGCGGCACCCCCGAGTGCGCCCTGGTCTGCTTCCCGTACGCGGGCGGCAACGCGGTCAACTACCAGCCGATGGCGAGCGCCCTGGCGGGCAGCGGCCTCACGGTCCTCGCCGTGGACCTGCCCGGCCACAACCTGGCCGCACCCCCCGAGCCGTTCGCGCCCGTCGAGGAGGTGGCCGAGCAGGTCGCCGCCGAGATCACGGCACGCGGCCTGACCCGGGTCATGCTCTGGGGCCACTCCTCGGGAACCGCACCGGCCGTCGAGACGGCCAGGCGGCTCCAGCAGCGAGGCGTCCACGTGGAACGGCTCTTCCTCGGCGCACAACTGCTCGGCACCGCCACCGAACGGCACACCGCCGTCACCGAACTGGCGCACCTGGGCGACACCGAGATCGCGACGCGCCTGGCCGCGGACGGCGGCCACCCCGAACTCGCCGAGCTGAACCCGCAGCACGCCGCCCGCATCGCCGCCGCCTACCGGCACGACTGCGCCGCGGCCCACCGCTACTTCGGCACGGTCCTGCAAGCCCCGCCGGCCGTCAAGCTGTCCGCCCCGGTCTCGGTGGTCGTCGCCGCCGACGACCCGCACACGGCCGGGCACGCCCGGCACCACCGGGACTGGCTGCTCCTTGCCGACCGCGTCGAGCTGCACGAACTCGCCGACGGCGGCCACCACTTCCTGCGCACCCGCCCCGCCGAGACCGCGCAGGCCGTCCTGACCACCGTCCTCCCCCTCGCCTCCTCCTGACCCGTCACACCCCAGGCGGTCGACCGAAAGGAACCCGAGATGCCGTTCTCCTCCCTGGCATCACCGCTCGACGTGGAGCTGCGGCCGGACAAGCCGGCGCTGCTGCGCGTGGATCCCCCCGACGACCCGCCGAAGTGGGCGGCCGAGCACCGCGAGGCGTTGCGCGCCCAGGTCACCGAGCACGGGGCACTGGTCGTCCGCGGCCTCGGACTCCGCGACACCGGCCAGGCCGGTGCCGTCTTCGAACGCCTGGCCGGGGAACTCATGACGGAGCGGGAGGCCTTCGCCCCCCGTGAGACCCACCGTCCCGGCGTGTACGCGTCCACGCCCTGGCCGGCCAACCAGCCCATGTGCATGCACCACGAGCTGAGTTACCAGCTCCAGGTGCCCGGCCTGATGCTCTTCGCCTGCCTCACCGCTCCCGAGCAGGGCGGGGCGACGGCGGTGGCCGATGCCGAGGAGGTGCTGCGGGCCCTGCCCGGCGGGCTCGTCGAACGGTTCGAGCGGGAGGGCTGGATCCTGACCCGCACCTACAACGACGAGATCGGCGCGAGCCTCACGGAGTCCTTCGGCACCGGCGACCGCGCCGGGATCGAGCGCTACTGCCGGGCCAACGCCATCGACTTCACCTGGCAGCCCGACGGCACCCTGCGCACCGAACAGCGCCGCAACGCCGTCGTCCGGCACCCGCTCACCGGCCGGCGCTGCTGGTTCAACCAGATCGCCTTCCTCAACGAGTGGACCCTCGCACCCGAGGTGCGCGAGTACCTGGTGGACGTCTACAGCGCGGACGGACTGCCGTTCAACACCCGCCACGGCGACGGCACCCCGATCGGCGAGGACGTCGTCCAGCTGATCAACCGCACCTACGAGGCGCACACCCGGCGCGAGCCCTGGCAGCAGGGCGACCTGCTGCTCGTGGACAACATCCGCACCGCGCACAGCCGGGAGGCGTTCACCGGCGAGCGGCAGGTGCTGGTCGGCATGGGCGAACCCCTGCGGCCGGCCGAGGACTGCCCGGCGACGGAGGCGAGCGAGCGATGACCGACACCCTGTCGACCACCAGCCGGTCCGCCACCCCCGGGCGGCCCGCCGTCCCGACCTTCGCGGTCGTCACCGGCGAGCAGGTGCACCAGGCGCTGAGCGGGCGCGAGAAACAGCTCACGGAGCTGGTCGAGACCGTCTACCGGCTGCACGACGCGGGCGACTCGGTCAACCCGCCGTCGTACTTCCTGCGCTTCACCGACCGGCCGACCTCGCGGATCATCGCGCTGCCGGCCTCCCTCGGCGGCTCCGTCCACGTGGACGGCCTGAAGTGGGTCTCCAGCTTCCCGGAGAACGTGAGCAGCGGGCTGCCGCGGGCGTCCGCGGTGCTCATCCTCAACGACCAGGAGACGGGCTACCCGTTCGCCTGCCTGGAGAGCTCGATCATCAGCGCCACCAGGACCGCGGCCTCCGCCGCCCTGGCCGCCGACTGGCTCAGCCGCAACCGCACCCGCCCCACCCGGGTCGGCTTCTTCGGCACCGGCCTGATCGCCCGCTACATCCACACCTTCCTGGCCGGCACCGGCTGGGACTTCGACGAGATCGGCGTGCACGACCTGTCCGCCGACAGCGCCGACGGCTTCCGCGGCTACCTGGAACAGACCGGCACCGGGGCGCGGATCACCGTCCACGAACACGCCGAGGACCTGGTCCGCGGCAGCGACCTGGTGGTCTTCGCCACCATCGCCGGCCGGCCCCATGTCACGGACCCGGCCTGGTTCACCCACAACCCGCTGGTCCTGCACGTGTCCCTGCGCGACCTCGCCCCCGAGGTCCTGCTGGGCGCGGCCAACTTCGTCGACGACGTCGACCACTGCCTCAAGGCCGACACGTCACCCCATCTCGTCGAACAGCTCACCGGGAACCGTGACTTCCTCAACGGGACCCTCGGCGACGTCATGGCCGGCCGGGCCGCCCCACCGCCCGACCGTACCGTGATCTTCTCGCCCTTCGGACTCGGCGTCCTCGACCTCGCCGTCGGCAAGTACGTCTACGACGAGGTGTCCCGGGCCGGGGACCTCTGTCTCATCGATGACTTCTTCCACGAACTGCGCCGCTACGGCTGAGGCCGTCGTCCTCGGCCCGGCACCAGGAGGCCCGCCGTGCCTGTCATCTCCGCTCCCTACGCCTTCAACGAGGGCGACCTCTACGTCGACCTGGAGTCGATCTGCGGACACCCGCTCTACCTGAAGTGCGAGGCCTTCAACTTCGCCGGATCCATCAAGCTGAAGGCCGCCAACGAGATGGTGGAGAACGCCGAACGGGACGGAATCCTGAAAGCGGACTCCGTCCTCGTCGAGTCCTCCTCCGGCAATCTCGGCGTCGCGCTCAGCATGATCGCCGCGAGCAAGGGTTACCGGTTCCTGTGCGTGACGGACTCCCGTTGCAACCTGTCGACCAGGCTCCTGATGGAGGCGCTCGGCAGCGAGGTGCACATCGTGGCCGACCAGGACTCCAATGGCGGGTTCCTGGGCACGCGGATCGAGTACGTCCGCTCGCTGTGCGCGTCGGACGACCGGTACGTGTGGCTCAGCCAGTACACCAACGCGGGCAACTGGACGGCGCACTACCGCACCACCGCCCCGGAGATCGCCCGCCGGTTCCCCGAACTGGACGTGCTGTTCGTCGGGGCGGGCACCACCGGAACCCTCATGGGCTGCGCCCGCTACTTCAGCGAGTGGCACCGGCCGGTGCGGATCGTCGCGGTGGACGCGGCGGGCTCGGTGGCGTTCGGCGGCGAGCCGGGCCGCCGGATGATCCCGGGCCTCGGCATGAGCATGCGGCCGCCGCTGCTCGACGAGTCCTTCGTGG
The DNA here is from genome assembly GCF_055565975.1 of Streptomyces sp. NPDC028289. Lineage (NCBI taxonomy): Bacteria > Bacillati > Actinomycetota > Actinomycetes > Kitasatosporales > Streptomycetaceae > Streptomyces > Streptomyces sp. NPDC028289. The sequence continues at coordinate 615,347 of NZ_JBVHTI010000008.1, forward strand.
ACGAGGTGATCCGGGTGGAGGAGCCGGACACCATCCGGATGTGCCATCGCATGGCCCGGCACGGCTTCCTCTTCGGAGGCTCCACCGGGACCGTGGTCAGCGGCGCGACGGACTGGCTGACCCGGCACGACGCCGGTGACCTCACCGCGGTCGCCGTCGCACCGGACCTCGGCGAGCGCTACCTGGACACCATCTACCAGACCAACTGGCTGCATGACCTGTACGGCGACCAGGTGCTGGCCACCGGGGACGGCGACCGGGTGCCCGGCACCGGGGACGGCGACCGGGTGCCCGGCACCGGGGACGGCGACCAGGTACTCGACGCCGGGGACACCCCGCCGCCGAAGTCCCTGCCCCGGGAGCCCAAGTCCGCCTCCCGCGCACCGGCCCGACGGCGCAGCAGCACCTGACGGCGGTTCACGCCGGAGCGCGGCCCCCCGGAGACGCCCACGCGGCGGCATCCGGGGGGCCGCGTGTCCGCCGGGCTTCTCAGTAGCGCACGGGCAGGGCGCGCAGCCCGCGGGTGCGCATCGACGGACGCCAGTCCAACCGCTCGACGGGGACGTCGATTTCGAGGCGGGGGAAGCGTTCGAGGAGCGCGCCGAGGGCGATCTCGGTCTCCAGCCGGGCCAGCGGCGCGCCCAGGCAGTAGTGGATGCCGTGCCCGAGGGCCAGGTGCCCGGTGGCGTCGCGGCCGAGGTCGAGCCGGTCGGGCTCGGGGAAGCGGCGCGGGTCGCGGTGGGCCGCCGCCAGGGACAGCAGCACCGTCTCGCCCGCCGGGACGGTGACCCCGCCGATGGTGACGTCCTCGGTCGGGAAACGGCGGATGGCGAGCGGCGCGGGCCCGTCGTAGCGGGCCAGTTCCTCCACGGCCGGCCCGATCCGGTCCGGATCCGCGCGCAGCGCGGCCAGCTGCCCGGGGCTCCGCAGCAGCGCCAGCGTGGCGTTGCCGATCAGATGGACGGTGTTCTCGTACCCGGCGAACAGGATGAGGAAGGCCAGCGACATCAACTCGTCCTCGCTGAGCCGGTCCTCCTCGTCCCGTACGGCGATCATGGCGGAGAGCAGGTCGTCGGCGGGCTCGGCCCGCTTGCCGGCGAGCAGCCGGGCGAAGAAGGCCAGCAGCGCCCCGACGGCCTCCTTCGCCCGCTCGGGCCGGGCCGGGTCCGGGACCACGAGGGCGTCGGTCCAGGCCCGGAAGTCCGGCCGGTCCTGCTCGGCGACGCCCAGCAGTTCGCAGATCACGGCGATGGGCAGCGGCGCCGCGTAGGCGGCGATCAGATCGGTACGGCCGAGGGGCGCCATGGCGTCGAGCAGCGCGTCGGCGGTCCGCCGGACGGGTTCGCGCAGCAGGGCGACACGGCGGGGCGTGAACGCCCGGGACACCAGGCGCCGGACACGGGTGTGGTCCGGCGGGTCCATGTTCAGCAGGTTGGCGTCGAGCGCGGGCGGCAGCGCGAGCCCGCGGTAGCCACCGGGCTTGGCGTTCGCCTTGTCGAGGGAGAGCCGCGGGTCCGCCAGGGCCTGCCGCACGTCCTCGTACCGCGTCACCAGCCAGGCCGGCAGCCCGTCGGTGCCGGCGACCCGGTGCACGGGCCCGGCCTCCCGCAGCCGGGCGTACCCGGCGTACGGGTCGGCGAGCAGCTCCGCGGGGTCAACGGCGGCCGGAGCGGGGGGTGTTGTACTGGCGTCCATGCCCCAACCCTAGACAGTGCGGGCAGCGGCGGCGGCCGGTCACCCGTACCGCACCCGGGGGAGCGCGCGGCAGCCGTGCCCGGAGCCGGCCCGGCGGACGAGGTCGCCCGCGGGACAGGGTGCACCGGTGGAACGGATCTTGGTGGTGGGGGTCACGGGCGCGGGCAAGTCCACCCTCGCCCGCACCTTGAGCGGCCGGCTGGGCCTGCCCTACCACGAGATGGACGCCATGTACTTCAGCGGTCCGGGCTGGGCCGTCAACGGCGAACTGGCCGAGGACGTCGCACGGCTCACCGCCGGGCCTCGCTGGATCATCGACTCGCTAGGCTATCCGGAAGTCCGTGACCTGCTGTGGGACCGGGCCGACACCGTGGTCTGGCTGGACTGTCCCAGACGCGTCGTCATGCCTCGCGTGCTGCGCCGGTCCGTCCGGCGCACCGTCACACGCGAGGCACTCTTCGGCGGCAACAGGGAGACCTGGTCGGGGTGGCTGAGCCGGGAACACCCGGCCTGGCGGGCCTGGTCGCAACACGCCACCCGAAGCCGCGAGATCGCCGACCCGGCGGCCGATCCCCGCTTCGCCCCTCTCCACACCCACCGCTTCGCGCACCCCGACGACACGGCGGCCTGGCTGGCATCCCTCCGAGGCCACGGTCGCCGCGTCGGGCGATGCGTCAGCGCCCGAACTTCGCGCGGGCCGCCGGGGTCACGGGGGTGAAGAAGTTGACGAGGTTGCCGTCAGGGTCGCGGAACAGCAGCGAGCGGTTGCCCCAGGGCATCGTGGTGGGCTCGGTGACGAAGTCGGTGACGAAGCCCTTCAGGTTCCGGTGGACGCGGTCCACGTCGTCGACGAGGAACTCGGTGATCACGCTGTGGTTCTCCGCCGGGCGGGCGGAGCCCGGGGCGAACAGCGGGACGGTACGGGTACCGGCGATCGCGAGGGTCGCGCCGGCCGTCCCCAGTTCGGCGAAGTCCTCGGTGGCCCACGTGGCCCGTGCCCCGGTGGCGCGCTCGTAGAACTCGACGAGGCGCGCCACGTCGCCGGTGATGATGCGGATCGAGACGAAGTCCATGGGTTCTCCTTGGCTGTGCTGAACGCGTGCACCGCAGAGGCTAGGAGAAATAGCGGACAGAATCGGTCCGGTATTCGCGTTAGATTGTGTCCATGTCCCGACCCACAGGCCGCGTGCTGACCCTCCTGGAGCTGCTCCAGTCGGGCGGCACCCGGACCGTGGCCGAACTCGCCGACCGGCTCGGCGTCGAAGGGCGTACCGTGCGGCGGTACGTGGACCAGCTGATCGACCTGGACGTGCCGGTGGAATCGGTGCGCGGCCGCTACGGCGGGTACCGGCTCGCCCCCGGGTACCGGCTGCCCCCGCTCATGCTCGGCGACGACGAGGCGCTGGCCGTACTGCTCGGCCTGGTCGCCGGCCGCCGGGCCGGACTGACGACGACGGAGCTGACGGCGAGCGAGACGGCATCGGCGAAGATCCGGCGGGTGCTGCCCAAGCACCTCGCCCGTCGGCTCGACACCCTGCTGGAGGCCCTCGCCTTCACGGACCAGCCCGGCGAGTTCGACACCCCGGACGCCGGGGTCCTGCTCACCCTCGCCGATGCCGTACGCCACCGCCGGCCGGTCTCCATCCGCTACACCGACCGCGACGGACGGCCAAGCGAGCGCACGCTGCACGCGTACGGGATCGTCGCCCATGCGGGCCGGTGGTACGTCACGGGCAGGGACGCCGGGATCGGTGAGGACCGGACCTTCCGGCTCGACCGCATCGCGGACGCGCGGACCCTGCCCGGCTCCTTCGAGGCGCCCGCGGGTCCCGGTCCGGCGGAGCGCGTGCTGTCGGGGTTCGCCGCGGCCGGGTACCGGCACGAGGTGACCTTGCGGATCCACGGGACGGCCGAGCAGATCCGGGCCCGTCTTCCCGCCGGCGTCGCGACCCTGGAGGAGTACGAGCCGACGGCGGGCCGCGATCCGGCGGCCGAACGCTGGCTGCGCGTCGGGCTGCGGGCGGAGCGGCTCGACTGGCTGCCTCCGGTACTCGCCGCACTGGACCGGCCGTTCGTCATCGAGCGCCCCGACGAACTGCGCCACCTCGTCGCCGCCCTCGCCGACCGGCTCGCGTCCTACGCCCGCCGGTCCTGACGGCGAGCGAGCCGGTACCGGGCCGAAGTACGGCCCACCGCGTCCCGGAGCACGCTCAGTCGATGCAGAACTCGTTGCCCTCGATGTCCAGCATCGGGATGCACGCGTCGTTGCCGTCGTACAGCGTCTGCACGTGTACCGCACCGAGCGGGACCAGCCGCGCGCATTCGGCCTCCAGCGCGGCGAGGCGCTCCTCGCCCACGAGGCCGGTGCCGACCCGCACGTCCAGATGCACCCGGTTCTTGACGGCCTTTCCTTCGGGGACGCGCTGGAAGTACAGACGCGGGCCTACTCCCGAGGGATCTGTGCAGGCGAACCACGAGTCCCGCTGCTCAGCCGGCTGCGCACGCTGGTACTCGTCCCAGGTGGCGAAACCCGCCGGTGGCGGCGGTACGACGTACCCCAGCACCTCGCACCAGAAGCGGGCGAGACGCTCGGGTTCCGCGCAGTCGAAGGTGACCTGGAACTCCTTGATCGCTGACATCGGCGCACCATAGCAGGCGGACTCCGCCCCTGAACGCCCCGCGGCGTCACGGGGTTTCCCTCCCGACGCCGGTGACCTGGTCGTGGGCCAGGGCGTGGGTGACCGCGGTGGTGCTCTCGTACAGGACCCGGTACTGGGTGAACCGGCGGTCGTAGACGTCCGCGGTGGCGGGATCGGGCCGGACCACCGATGCCGGCGGGTTCCAGGCCGTGATGTCCGGTCGGCCGATCAGCCCGGCGGCGAGGAAGGCGGCTCCGTAGCAGGCGCCGACGGTGGTGCGGGCGACGATCTGTTCGAGGCCGGTGACATCGCTGACGATCCGGGGCCACAGCCCGCCCCGGGTGCCGCCGCCGACCGCGACGATCCGCCGGATGTCGGCACCGGCCGCGAGCATCGTCTCGACGTTGTGCCGGACACCGTAGGCGGTGGCCTCCAGCGCCGCCCGCATCAGGTCGCCGCGGGTGTGACCCAGCGTCAGGCCCGCGATCACCCCCCGCGCGTCGGGGTCCATGAGGGGTGTGCGTTCCCCGGCGAAGTAGGGCAGCATCACCAGGCCGTTGGCACCCGGGGGCGCGGCGGCCGCCTCGTCGAACAGCTCGCCGGGGCCGATGTCGCCGCAGAGGTGCCCCAGCCAGTCGGTGACGGCTCCGGAGGTGGCCATGCCGCCGGCCAGGCAGCGGGTGCCGGGCAGGGCACCGACCGTGGACCACATCGACGGGCTGGTCACCAGCCTGTCGACCGTGTTCACCAGGAACATCGTGGTGCCGTACATCAGCATCAGGTCACCGACGCCGTGGCCGCCGACGCTGACGGCCTCGCTCCAGGCGTCGATCGTCCCCACGACGACCGGCGTCCCGGCCGGGATGCCCGCGACGGGCGTGCGCACCCGGCCGGCCTCGTCGCCCGGCCAGCGCAGCGGCGGGAGTTCGATGCCGGGCGCGATGTGCTCGGCCCACTCGGGGATCCAGCGCTGTGCGTGGATGTCGAACAACGGGGTGCACTGGCTGGCGGAATGCAGGTCCAGCACGTAGGCGCCGGTCAGCCGGTGGGCGAGCCACGAAGCGGGCATGAGCAGGCGGCGGGCGCGTGCCCACGCCGCGGGCTCCCGCTCGCGGATCCAGGCGAGCTTCGGCCCGACGGCCTGGGACGACAGCGCGGAACCGCACCTGCCGAAGACCATGTCCGGTCCCAACTCCGCGTTCAGCCGCGTGATCTGCTCCTCGGCGCGGGTGTCCACGCCGTACAGCACCGCCGGCCGCACCGGTTCTCCCGCGTCGTCGACCAGGAGGGTGCACGGGCCCATGCCGCTGACTCCGACGGCCCGGACGGCGATGTCGGCGCGGTCCAGCAGTTCGGCCGCGATCGAGACGAACTCGTCCCACCACACCCGTGCGTCCATCTCGACGTGCCCCGGGCGCGGACGGTCGACCGCGTGCCCGCGTACGGCCTCGCCCAGGACGCGGCCGGCGGCGTCCACCACCACGCCCTTGGTGCTGGAGGTGCCGACGTCCACTCCGAGGACGACGTCGATCATGCGCTGCCTCCTTCGGCGCCGGATGTGCCACCGTAGCCTGCCGCTCCGCGGTGATGCCGTCCGCGACCCGCACGCCGGCCCCTCGGCTCACGTCGCACTCAACGGACCGCTGTGCAGCAGTCGTTGACATGCTCCTGCCTTGTGGCTAGCTTCACGAACAGTTCCCGCTGTGCTCCTGGGGCGCTCGCAGCCCAGGGATCCATCGAAGCGTTCGTCTCTCAGGCACCTCGTCTCCACGGTTGGACAACGTTGTCAGCCTTCGGTGATCAAGCCGTCCCGGTGCGTCGTTCATCACCCGGGGTCGCGCTCCGGCGCGACGACAACGTTGTCGGACCTCCACTCCCGAGTAGAGGAGCAAACCCCGTGATCACACGACTGTCGAGACCTCCCGGAACCATGGCGGTCGGTCTCCTCGCGGCCGCGGCGCTCGCCGCGGCCGGGCTGTGCACGCCGGCGTGGGCGGCCGGGAAGGCCGCGCTCGTCACCGCGCCGGCGACCCTGGTCAATCCGTTCATCGGCACGTCGAACCAGGCCGACGACTTCCCGGGGGCCGACGTCCCGTTCGGCATGGTGCAGTGGAGCCCGGACACGCCGTCACGACCCGACGGCGGGGGCTACGAGTACAACGACTCGTCGATCACCGGTTTCAGCCTGACCCACATCGCCGGACCCGGCTGCGGCGCGGCCGGTGACATACCGGTGCTGCCCACGGTGGGAGCCGTGAACACCGGTGCCACGGACGCGTTCTCGCACGCCAACGAGTCGGCCTCCGCCGGGTCGTACAAGGTCGCGCTCAACAACCAGGTGACCACCGAGCTGACCACCACGACGCGCAGCGGCATGGCCCGCTTCACCTTCCCCTCGACCAGCCAGGCCAACCTGATCTTCAAGTTGACGGGCAGTCAGAACGGCGCCAGCTCGACCCAGTTCACCAAGGTGTCGAACACGGAGGTGAGCGGGCAGGTCACCAGCGGCCACTTCTGCGGCGCGGGCAACACCTACACCGTGTACTTCGACATGGTCTTCGACCAGCCGTTCGTCTCGCAGGGCAGTTCGCTCGCCAAGGCGTCGGTCACCACGTCTCCGGCAGCGGGCGGGGCGTCGAAGAACGCCGCCGAGACGCCCAACAAGCCGCTCCTGCACGGCAATTCGGCGAAGTCCGCCAAGGACGGCGCCGCCCCCGACGTCGCGGCCTCGAACGGCTACGTCACCTTCAACACCACGAGCAACCCGGTCGTGCAGGCCAAGGTCGGCATCTCCTACGTGTCGGTCGCGGGCGCGGTCGCCAACCGGACCGCGGAGAACACCGGCTGGGACTTCGACGCGACCCGCACCGCGGCGCAGAACGCGTGGAACAGCACGCTCGGCAAGGTGCAGATCGCCGGCGGGACGGCCGCACAGCAGCAGAGCTTCTACACGGCGCTCTACCACTCGCTGCTGCACCCGAACGTGATCAGCGACAGCAACGGCCAGTACTACGGCTTCGACGGGAAGACGCACACCGTGGACGCCGGTCACAGCGCGGTGTACGCGAACTACTCCGGCTGGGACATCTACCGCTCGCAGGCCCAGCTCGAAGCCCTCGTCGCGCCCCAGGCCGCCTCGGACACCGCGCAGTCGATGGTCGACGACTACACACAGACCGGGATCTTCCCCAAGTGGTCGGAGAACAACGGGGAGTCGTACGTCATGGTCGGCGACCCGGCGGACGCCATCCTCGCCGACTACTACGCCTTCGGCGCCCGGAACTTCGACACCACGACCGCCCTGGCCGACATGGTCAGGCAGGCGAGCACCACCAACAACGACCGGCCCGGACTCGCCTACCTGAACTCGCCGGGATACATGCCGCACGACGGCAGCTACGGCTGCTGCAACTTCTACGGTCCGGTGGCCACCACCCTGGAGTACGACACCGCCGACTTCGCGGTCTCCGCGATGGCCGGAGCGCTCGGCGACACCGCGAACCAGAAGACCTACGCCAACCGCGCGCAGGACTGGCGCAACGTGCTCAACCCCGCCTCCGGCTTCGTGGAACCCCGTAACGCCGGGGGGTCGTGGACGGGCGGCTTCGACCCCACCAGCGGCACCGACATGGTCGAGGCCGACTCGTGGATCTACACCGGGATGGTGCCCTTCGACATCGGTGGCCTGGCGCACGCCAAGGGTGGCAACACGGCGATGAACCACTACCTGGACACCGTGCTGCGCAGCTACACCGGCGCAAGCGGCTACGCCTGGGTCGGCAACGAGCCGAGCATCGAGCTCCCGTGGGAGTACGACTACACCGGGCAGCCCTACAAGACGCAGGGCACGGTACGGGCGATCCAGGACCAGATCTGGTCGAACACCCCGGGCGGCCTGGCCGACGGCAACGACGACCTCGGCGCGATGAGCGCCTGGTACGTGTGGTCGGCGCTCGGCATGTTCCCCGAGACGCCCGGAACCTCCGACCTCGCCCTCGGCTCACCGCTGTTCACGCAGGCCGTGGTCACCCTTCCCTCCGGCAAGTCGCTGACGATCAACGGCAACGGCGCCGCCGACAACGCCCCGTACGTCCAGTCCGCGGCGTGGAACGGCACGGCGTGGAACAACGCCTACGCCCCCACCACGGCGATCACGGCAGGCGGCACACTGGACTTCACCCTGGGCACCGGCGCCAACACGTCGTGGGCGACCGCGGCCACGGCGGCACCGCCCTCCTACCCGGGGGACACCACCGCACCGGCCTCGCCGCGGATCGGTCCGCTCGACTCGGCGGTGACCTCGAACCTGTGCGCGGACGTCGCGTCCTCCGGTACCTCCGACGGCACCCACGTCCAGATCTGGGGCTGTGACAGCACGTACGCCCAGGACTGGATCGTCGCGGGCGACGGAACGATCCGGTCCCTCGGCAAGTGCCTGGACGCCGATCACAGCGGGACCACCAACGGCACGCTGATCCAGCTGTGGACGTGCAACGGCACCGGCGCCCAGCAGTGGACCGCGGGCGCCAACGGGTCGCTGGTCAACCCCGAGTCGAAGCTGTGTCTCGACGACCCCAACTCCTCGACGACGAACGGCACCCAGCTGCAGCTCTACACCTGCAACGGCACGGCTGCCCAGAACTGGAAACTGCCGAGCTGAGCCGAACAGCGGGGAGCCGGCCGGGCGGTTGCGCGCCCGGCCGGCTCGCGCGGAGTGCGGCCCGAGGAGCGAAATCATGTCCGTCCTGAACCGTCGGTTCACCGAAAGACGACTCAGAGTTCATCACCGGCCTACAAGTTCATGGGCATGACCTCAAGACCTCGCTTGCGCAAGCGCACCCGGATCGGCACAGCGATCCTTGTCACCGCCGCCGTGGCGGGCACGGGCACGGTCGTGGCCCAGGCCCACGGCTGGCTGTCGGCCCCGACGCACGACTTCGACGCGGTCGCCGACTCCTTCTCCGGCCACGACAAGGTGACGGGCGACGTGCTGCGCAACGACTCGGGCGCGACCGCGGTCGTGCGGCACACCGCCCCGTCCCACGGCACGGCGACGGTCAACGCCGACGGCACGTTCACGTACACGCCGGACTCCGGCTTCAAGGGCACGGACACCTTCACGTACACGGCGACCGACGCCGTCCAGCTGTTCAAGGACACGCGGCGCAACGGCGACCCGCTGCCCTCGCTCGCGACGGTCGCCGGACCGGGCGGCACCACCACCCGGATCTCCGGCGAGGGCTACGGCTCCGCGCTCGCCCCGGTGCCGGGCAAGCAGGGCCGCTTCTACGGCCTCACCGACCGTGGTCCGAACGCCGACGCCCCGGACGGCAACAAGTCCGAGATGCTCACCGACTTCACCCCGCAGATCGGTGAGTTCAAGCTCGACAAGGGCAGGGCCGAGCTGGTCAGGAAGGTCACCCTGAAGGGGCCGAAGAGCCTTGGCGGCGTGCCGTACAGCGGCCGTCCGCCGCACGACACGAGCGAGGTGATCGACGACGTCGCCGCGACGAACGCCAACGGCGGCACTCCCGTGCCCGTCGCCCGGGACCCCTACGGCTACGACTCCGAGGGCCTGGTGGCGCTGCCCGACGGCACGTTCTGGGTCTCGGACGAGTACGGCCCGTACCTCACGCACTTCGACGCGAACGGCTACGAACTGGGCCGGCTGACCCCGTACAAGGCCAGCCCGGACAACCAGTACCACAAGATCGTCGGCTACCTGCCGGCCGAACTGGCCAACCGCCTGAAGAACAAGGGCATGGAGGGCCTGACGGTCACGCCGGACGGCTCGACCCTGGTGGGCGTCATGCAGGCCGCGCTGCAGCAGCCGGACCTCGGCGGCACCAAGGCGTCGAACCTCCCGCCCACCCGCATCGTCACCGTCGATCTGCGCACGTTCAAGACCAGGCAGTACCTGTACCTGCTGGACGACCCGGCCACCACCGGTGACGCCAACAGTGAGATCACGGCGCTGTCCGACACGAAGTTCGTCATCGACGAACGGGACGGCAACGTCGAGCCGTTCGCCCAGAAGTCCCTCTACGAGGTCGACATCAACGGCGCGACCGACGTCAGCGGGCTGACGATCGGCGGCAAGTCGCCCGAGGCGTTCGTCGGCAAGGTCGGCACCAACGCCGCTCTCACCGCGCTCACCGGTGCCGGCGTCCAGGTCGCGCAGAAGCAGCCGTACGTCAATGTCGGGACGCTGGTGAGCCAGCTCGACCCCAGCGGGAAGTTCTTCGCGCACGACAAGGTCGAGGGCGTCGCCACCACGGACGCCGGCAAGACGCTGTACCTGTCCAACGACGACGACTTCGGCATCGACACCATCGCCGTCGACCCCGACGGCACATGGACCGTCCACCAGAAGGTGCTGCCGGCCACGGGGCAGACCGACAACGGCGAGATCCTGAAGGTCGACACCACCAGGCTGCCGGCCGTGCTCAAGACCGCCACGGTCACGGTCCGCGTGAACTGACGCACTCCCCGTCCCGCCCCGGGCCCGTCCACTCGCCGGACGGGCCCGGGGCGGGAAGCGGCGCCCCGAGGAGATCGCCGGACCGTCCTGGTGCCGGCGTGGCAGCGGTTCGCGGGCCGCTGCGGCGGCCGTCGGTCACACGGTGCGGTCCGCGAGAACCTCTCCGGCCCGTCGTAGCGCCTCCTGGTGGCCGAAGAGCCCGGGGAGTCCTCCGGTGTGGACGAAGACGGTGCGCTCACCCGGACGGATGTCCCCCGCGCGCACGGCCGCGACCAGACCGGCCATGGCCCGCCCCGTGTAGACGGGATCCAGCACGATCCCCTCGGTCCTGGCGGCGAGCAGGACCGCCTCCGCGACCGGTTCGGTGAGGTGGGAGTACCCGGCGCCGACCTGGTCGAGCCGCAGCCGTGGCCGCCGCGGCGCGGGGGAGGGCGCGTACAGGTCCGCCAGGAGCAGGTCGAGCGTGTGACCCGGATCCGCCACGGCCCCGCAGTGCACGCCCAGGACGCGGTCCTCGCCCAGGGCACGCACCAGCCCGGCCATCGTGCCACCGCTGCCCAGCGCGACCACGGCCGTGGCCAGGTCGGGAGCCTGGGCGAGGAGCTCATGCCCGCCGTCGACATAACCGAGTGCCCCGACGGGACTCGATCCACCGAAGGGAATGAGCGCCGGCGCCGCGTCCTGGTCGCGCAGCTCCCCGACGACACGGTCGAGGACGGCCGCGAGTCCGGCCCCGTCCACCGCGCCGGCCCACACGACCCTCGCGCCGAGGAGGCCGTCGAGGGCCAGGTTGCCCGCGGCCGTGCCGGTGGGCTCGCCCGCGAGGACGAGTACGACGTCCAGGCCGAGCCGGGCTCCGGCCGCCGCCGTGAGACGGGCGTGGTTGCTCTGCGGCGCCCCGCTGGTGACAAGGGTTCGCGCACCCTCGGCGAGGGCCTGTCCGCAGGTCCACTCGAGCTTGCGGACCTTGTTCCCGCCGCCGCCCAGCCCGATCAGGTCGTCCCGCTTGATCCACAGGTCGTCCGGCCCGAGTCCCAGGGCCTGCGCGAGCCGCGGGGCGGGTTCGAGCGGAGTCGGCCAGGAGGCCAGGGTGACCTTGCGGTACCCCTCGCGCATCGCGTCCATACGACGGTCCTTCCTCTCCGCGCCCGCCTGCCGGTCCCGCATTCACCTCAGGGTAGGGTCGCGGCCCGAGCTCGCGCGGCCTTGCCGGTCGTCCGAAACCTGCGCGACGCCGATGAAACCGTGGAGCGGGACGATCGGGAGCGGTACGCGGAGTTGGTCCAGGAGTTCCACCACCTGCTCATCGTCGGCTCCGACAACAGCAGGCTGCAGGCGCCCCACCAGATACTGATGAACCAGCTCGCGTACTCCCGACTGGTGAACACCTCACTGAGCCGGCCCGGCCGTGCCCTCCAGTCGGCCGCGACACGAGGCCGGGCGCGGCGGGCACCCGACGCCGGAATGCCTCCGAGCGGTCAGCGTGCGAGGATCAGGCTCATCGCCTCAGCGCGCGTTGCCGGCCTGCGCAGTTGTCCACGCACGGCTGACGTCGTCGTCCGCGCGCCGGGCTTGCGGATGCCACGGGCCGACATGCACATGTGCTCCGCTTCGACGACCACGATCGCGCCGCGCGCGTGGAGCAGGCGCATCAAGGCATCGGCGATCTGCCCGGTGAGCCGTTCCTGGATCTGCAGGCGGCGCGTGTAGACGTCCACCAGGCGGGCCAGTTTGGACAGTCCGGTGACCCTGCCGTCCTCGGCGGGGATGTAGCCGACATGGGCCGTACCGCGGAACGGCAGCAGATGGTGCTCACAGAGGCTGACGATCTCTATGTCCTTGACCAGCACCATCTCGTCGTGGCTTAGCTCGAAGGTCGTGGTCAGGACGTCCTCGGGCTCCTGCCGCATCCCCGCGAGGAGTTCTCGGTACGCCTGTGCCACGCGGGCGGGTGTCGCGCGCAGCCCTTCGCGATCCGGGTCCTCGCCCACGGCGAGCAGCAGTTCGCGAACGGCGTTCTCGGCCCGCCGGGCATCGAATCCGCCCGTACGAGCGCCGATGCGGGGCATTACGAGGTCGGTCATGAGCATCTCGTCTCCGGGGCGGGGTCCGCGACACCGGAAAGCCTGTCTCAGGATGTCGCGGACCCGTGTGCGGGGACGGATCACCGTGCCGGCCGAGCAGCGTCCGCCTGGTGATCCGCCCCGTTGTTGACGGCCTGGGGGTGAAAGGTGGGTCAGTGCTTGTCGCCGGCGAAGGGCCGGCGGGAGACGGTGGCGCGGATCGTCGTCTGGGAGTGACGCTCGACTGTGGGGTTGGCGGAGCCGCCGTTCGGTTCGCCCCACACCAGCTCGACTTCCTGGCCGTAGGTGAGTGCGTCCTCGTCGATCATGCAGACGGAGATCCAGCCGCGGACGTTGGCGGTGTAGCTGCACAGGGTCGACACACCGATGAGACGGCCGTCGCGTTCGATGCGGTCGAAGTGCGAGGCCGCGTAGAAGGCCGCAGGCATCTCGATGTGCTTGAAACGACGCTCGCCCTGCTCGTACTGGCTGGCGAAGACCCGGGCGACGTCGTCGCGGTGCCAGGACAACCACGCCTTCTTGCGGTGCTTCTGGCCACGCTTCGACTCCAGGGCCTCCCGGCCGATGAAGTCGTGGTCGAACTTGAGGATATGGCCGTAGCCGAGATCCCAGGGAGTCACGTAGTAGTCCTCGACCCGGTCCGAGACGAAGCTGCCGCCGAGGGAGAGGTTGGCCTCGAAGCTCCTCGCGTTCACCCACTCGCGATAGGGCTTCATCGTCTCGCCGGAGTAGACCGCGGGGACGGTGTTGGCGATCCAGCCCGACTCCGTCGCCACCGACGCGTAGGCGCGGCCGCCGACCTGGCGGACCCCGAAGGACTCGCCGGCCTCCAGGATGGTGTCGCGGACGTCGTCGATGTGCTCGTAGGGGCCGAAGAACTCCAGGCCGGGGAAGCCGGACATACGGTGGTTGAGGGCGGTGACCTCGTGCTTACCGATATTGAACTTCCCCATCGAGAAGAACGGGATGTCGGGCATGGGGCCGCCGTTGACCTTCTCGAAGATGGCCGCCGCATACGGGCCCTGGAGCTGGAGGCGGAAGAACTCGCGGCCGTTCGGGTTCTGCGCGGTGCGCTCGTCGCGGCGCTGGGTGACGTCGTAGCCGCCGGTCTCGGCATGGAACTGGACCCAGTTCAGCGCCGGCGGCCGTCCGACGAGCCGGACCAGGTTGTCGGTCAGGCAGAAGAGGATGCAGTCGCCGATCATGTAGCCGTCGTAGTTGACGGCGACGAACTGCTTCGCCTTCATCGGTCCGAAACCGGCGAAGGTGTTGGCGCCGACGTCCGACAGCAGCCGGTAACAGTCCGGGCCCTGGACCGTCAGGTCGGTCATGTGGTGGGACAGGTCCATCAGCGCCGCCGAGGTGCGCCACGACTCCTGCTCGTCACGCCAGTTGGTGAACTCGGCCCTGATCGGGAAGGGATAGGCGCCGGAGCGGCCGCTGCGCATGAGGGCCAGCGGGCCTCCGGCGGCCTGGATCTGGTCTTCGAGGTGTGCCATCGGGTTCTCCATGTCGTCGCGCGATGTGCGGGAAGGGCGGCAGGGGCGGCGGCCGTCGCCGTGCGAAGCGACCGGCGGGTGAGGGCGCCTGGTGTCCTGAACGAACTGGCGCGGGGGGCGTCCGACCGTGATCACGGCGGCCCACGCGGGGCCAGTCGGCGAGGTGCCTACGTCAACGTGGAACCGTACGGTACGGTACGCCTTCCGGGCGTCACAAGGTGCACACCGAGATCCGAGCGCCGCCTCCGGCGGGGCTTTCTGCCCCCTGAGCTGCCCAGATGCCAGAGACTGCTCCCGGCGCAGGCTTACCTTGCGCTCCGTGGAGGGGTCCGCCCTTCGCGGCCGTGTTCCCTGTCCGGGTGCCGTGCGACATCGCGGCACCGCGGACGTGAGGCGGGCATCCTCGCCGGCCCTTCTGGGGACCCGCCCGTCACGCGGGCGGTCACCGCAGGGCCCGGGACCTTCCGCAGCGGAACAACTAGATCGATTTAGCAAACTCATGTAACCTGGCCGTCATATCGATTCAGCAGCACCCCGTCCGCAGGTCCCTGATCCTCGGACCGAGGAGGTTCCCGAGCTGTGATGGAGATGGAATCCCCTGTCGCGCCGCGACCGGCGTGCGAAGTCCCCGATGGTCTTCCGCGGCCCGGCAGGTGCCTCGTGATGGGGATACTGAACGTGACGCCTGACTCGTTCTCCGACGGCGGTCTCCACGCCGGCACACGGCGCGCGGTTCGGCACGGCATGCGGATGGCCCGCGAAGGTGCCGACCTCGTGGACGTGGGCGGGGAGTCGACGCGTCCGGGAGCCGGGCCGGTCCCGGTGGCCGAAGAGCTGTCCCGGGTCGTGCCGGTGGTGGGGGGACTGGCGCGCGCCGGGGTGTCCGTCAGCGTGGACACCATGCATGCCGAGGTCGCGTACGCCGCCGTGGCGGCGGGGGCATGCCTGGTCAACGACGTCAGCGGCGGCCTTGCGGACCCGGCCATGGCGGCCGCCGTCGCCGAGCTGGGTGTCCCCTACGTGGTGACGCACTGGCGGGCGCCGAGCCGCGAGATGGACCGCCACGCGATCTATCGTGACGTGGTGTCCGAGGTCGTCTCGGAGCTTCTCGGGCGCATCGACGCGCTTGCCGCGGCGGGGGTGGATCCGGGGCGCGTCATCCTCGATCCCGGCCTCGGCTTCGCCAAGCATGCCGACCATGACTGGCGGCTCCTCGCGGAGCTGCGCACCTTGCGGGCCACGGGCTTCCCGGTGCTCGTGGGTGCGTCCAGGAAGCGCTTCATCGGCGCCGCGCTGCGCGGATGCGCGGACGGCGGGTCCTTGCCCCGTGCCAGGGACGCTGCGACCGCCGCCGTTTCCGCGCTCGCGGCGGCCGCCGGAGCGGCATGCGTGCGGGTTCACGATGTGCGCTCCAGTCTCCACGCGGTCTGCATGGCCGCTGCCTGGGCCGACGGAGGCCGCACGCTGCCGCCCGGAGTCGCCCGTCGGACGCCCGGTGACAAACCCGCCTCCTGGGCCTCGCCGGAGACGGTGGTCTCTGCTAACTTGCGCTAGATCGATTTAGTTACCCAGTCGACCCTGCCTGGATGAGCCGCGGTCTGTCCGTCGCTAGATCGATCTAGTCCCTCTCGGAAACCATGAAAGAAGGAGCCGCATGGCAATCCCCAGCCTCCAGGACGGCATCGACAAGGCCGGTTCGCCCGTCGAACTGCTGTGGAAGCCCGGTGCCGAGCCGTGGACCCCGGAAGTCGTCGCCCGCGAGTACCGCGGCTGGCGGCAGGAGCAGACGGCCTGGCACGAGGGCGTCGCGCTGCTGAACCTGTCGCACCACATGTACGACCTGTGGATCGAGGGCCCGGACGCCACCCGGCTCCTCGCCGACCACGGCGCCAACAACTTCGAGAAGTTCGCCGTCGGCCAGGCCAAGCAGTACGTGCCGGTGACCCGCCACGGTCACATCGTCACCGACGGCATCCTCGCCCGGGAGGCCGAGAACGCCTACCTGCTCAGCGGCATCCCGGCGGCCCAGCACTGGGTGCAGTACCACGCGGAGAAGGGCGGCTACGACGTCGCCTTCGAGACCGATGCCTCCAGTGCCTTCCGGCCGGGCGGCGGCGACCCGAAACTGTTCCGCTACCAGATCCAGGGCCCACAGGCGCTCGACCTCATCGAGAAGGTCTTCGGCGCTCCGATCCCGGAGACCAAGTTCTTCCATTCCACGGCGGTCACCTTGGACGGCCGGGCCTTCAAGGCGCTGCGCCACGGCATGGCCGGCCAGGCCGGCTACGAGTTCATCGGCCCCTGGGACCACGCCGCCCACGTGCACGAAGCGTTCCTCAGGGCCGGGGAGCCGCTCGGCCTGATCCAGGTCGGTGCTCTGGCGTACGCGACGCCGAGCGTGGAGAGCGGATGGATCCCCTCGCCGGTTCCCGGGATCTATTCCGACCCCGACCTTGCGGAGTACCGCAAGTGGCTTCCGCTGTTCGGCATCGAGGGCAAGCGTCCGCTGAACGGCAGCTACTTCTCCGAGAACATCGAGGACTACTACGTGTCCCCGTACGAGCTGGGCTACGGAAAGATGATCCACTTCGGTCACGACTTCCTGGGCCGCGACGCCCTGCTGAAGGCCAGGGAGGACACGGGCCTGCGCCAGAAGGTGACGCTGGTCTTCGATCCGGACGACGTGCGCCGGGTGCTGGGCGGGGGAGCGGACCCGGGATTCGTGCTCAGCTACGCCCGCCACCGGGTGGAGACCTCCGCGGGTCTGGTCGGCGTCACCATGCAGACGGCGTCCATCGACCCGGTCGGCACCCTCCTGTCGCAGACGCTGATCGACGCCGCGCACGCCGAGCCCGGCACCGAGGTCGAGGTGGTCTGGGGCGAGCACCCCGGTACCGGTACCGACCCCGAGGCCGACCTCGGGTTCGCGCGCATCCGCGCCACGGTCCAGCCCAGCCCGTACGACCGCCACGCCCGCAACGAATACCGCCGCAACGCCTGACGCGGAGCGGTGCCCCACGCGGTCCGGTCCGGCGCCCGACCGCGCGGCTGCCACCAGGACCCCCGGCCGACCCGGCCGCCGTCCCGCTGCCCCGCCGGGCCGGCCGGACCGCGTCCATGACGACTAGGAGCACGATGAGCCAGCTCAGCACGGCTTCCGCAGCGGTCAGCACATCGCTGCTGGAAGACTTCTCCCTGGAAATGACCGGCAAGGACGTGCCCAAACTGGAGGAGGCCAGCAGCCTCATCCCGCAGGGCACCCGGATCAACGTCACCTTCCTCGGCAACGAGAACCTGCAGATGCGGCTCGACGCCGCTCGCGCGGTCAAGAGGCTCGGCTTCGTGCCGGTCCCGCACTTCTCCGCCCGGCGGCTCGGCTCGCGTGCCGATTTCGAGCAGTTCCTCGGCGGACTCCAGGCCGACGGGACCGAAGCCGACGTCTTCGCCATCGGCGGTGACCCCACCCGTCCCGAGGGGCCCTACGAGGACTCTCTCGCCCTGATCGAGTCCGGCCTGCTCCGGGACTACGGCGTACGGCACGTCGGCATCGGCGGCTACCCGGAGGGCCACCCCGCCATCAGCGGGGAGAAGTTGTGGGCGGCGCTCCGCGACAAGAGCGCGGCCATGGCCGCTCAGGGCCTGGACGGCAGCATCATCACCCAGTTCGGTTTCGACGTCGATCCGGTCCTCGCCTGGGTCGAGCGGGTCCGCGACGAGGGCATCGCCCTGCCGATCCGTATCGGCGTCCCCGGCCCGGCCGGGGTACGCCGGCTCATGGGCTACGCGGCCCGGTTCGGCGTCGGGACCAGCGCCTCCATCGCCAGGAAGTACGGGCTGTCGATCACCAACCTGATGGGCACCGCAGGACCTGACAAGTTCCTGCACGCCCTCGCCGAAGGCCATGACCCGGAGCGGCACGGCACCGTGAAGATCCACTTCTATACGTTCGGCGGGCTCAAGGCCACCTCCGAATGGATCAACCAGTTCAGGAAGGAACCTCTCGCATGACGATCACGCAGACCGCGCCCACCGGCACCGCCAAGACGGGCAAGGAGACGGACCACCGAGCCTCGCTGATCGTCCAGGGCGCCGACGCCACCGGGATCGTCGCGGCGGTGACCTCGGTGCTCAGCAGGCACGGTGCGAACATCGTCTCCCTCGACCAGTACTCCGACAACCCGCAGGGCGGCGCCTTCTTCCAGCGCACCGTCTTCACCCTCCCCGGTCTCCAGGCCGTTCTGCCCGCGCTGCGCACCGACCTGGACGAGCGGCTCGCGCAGGAGTTCGGGCTGACCTACACCCTGCGCGACATGTCGGCGCCCAAGCGCGTCGCGATCTTCGCCTCCAAGTCCGACCACTGCCTGCTCGACCTGCTCTGGCGACACCGGCAGGGCCAACTCCCGGTCGGCATCCCCATGGTGATCTCCAACCATCCCGATCTGGCCGAGGAGGTGCGCTCGTTCGGGATTCCCTTCTTCCACGTCCCGTGCCAGGGGGCGGACAAGTCGGCGGCCGAGGCCGAACACCTGCGCCTGCTCAAGGACAACGTCGACTTCGTCGTCCTGGCCCGCTACATGCAGATCCTGTCCGGCGACTTCATCGAGAAGGCAGGAGTGCCGATCATCAACATCCACCACTCCTTCCTGCCGGCCTTCATCGGCGCCGGACCGTACGCCAAGGCCAAGCAACGGGGCGTGAAGCTGGTGGGGGCCACCGCGCACTACGTCACCGAGGACCTCGACGAGGGCCCGATCATCGAACAGGACGTGGTCCGCGTCACCCACGCCCACACCGCCACCGACCTCACCCGCCGCGGCGCCGACGTGGAACGCGCGGTGCTCTCCCGTGCCGTGCTGTGGCACGCCGAGGACCGGGTGATCCGCGACGGCAACCACACCATCGTCTTCGCCTGAATCACCGTTCACTCGTACCCCCGACAGGGAAACCCGCCCGGAACAGGGACAGGTGGTCTTGTCGTGCGCCGGAACAGGTCGTCGGGCGGCGGACGCGGCGGACTACCGCACGGTCCGCCGCGGTGCTCGCCGCTGCCCCGACCCCGGGCGCCGTACACCGTGGCGGCACCCGCCGCGGTCCCCGCACGCAGTCCTCTCCACCGGGCGAATCGTTCGCTGACAGAAAGCGGTTCGCCACCATGACACACACGATCAAGGGCGCGGAGATCGCCCGCAGCATACGGACCCGGGTCGCCGAGCGGGTGGCCGCGGCCGCGGCCACCGGACGGGTCCCGGGACTCGCCACCATCCTGGTCGGTGACGACGCCGCCAGCGCCGTGTACGTCGCCGCCAAACGCCGCGCCATCCGCGAAGCCGGCATGCGCGACGTCCACCGCCATCTACCGCGCCATGCCACGCAGGCCGAGGTGGCGGCGGTCATCGACGAACTGTCCGCCGACCCGGACGTCTCGGGCATCCTCCTCCAACTGCCGCTGCCCGCGCAGCTCGATGCCGCGCCTCTGACCGACCGTATCCCCGTCACCAAGGACGTCGACGGCCTGACCACGGCCAGCGCCGGCCGACTGGCCCGGGGCGAACGCGGGCTGCGCCCGTGCACGCCCAGTGGCGTCATCGAGCTCCTCGACGCCGAGGGCGTCGAACTCAAGGGTGCCTGCGTCGCCGTGGTCGGCTGGGGTGAACTCGTGGGCCGTCCCCTGAGCCAGTTGCTGCTGCGCCGTGGGGCGACGGTGACCGTCGCCCACGAATTCACCGCCGACCTCGCCGCCGTCACCCGTCCGGCCGATGTGGTCGTGGTCGCCACCGGCGTTCGCGGCCTGATCGGTCAGGAACACGTCAAGCCCGGCGCGACGGTCATCGACGTGGGCATCCACCGCACACCGGACGGTCTGACCGGCGACGTGCGTGCCGCGGAGCTGGACGGCATCGCCGGCCGCATCACCCCGGTTCCCGGGGGTGTGGGCCCGATGACCATAGCCATGCTCCTGGTCAACACACTCCAGGCCGCCGAATGGGGCGCCGAACGCGAGGCCGTCCCCGCGTAGTCGGTACCCGCCCGCGTGCCGCCGAGCGGCACGCGGGACCACCGAGCCGTTTTCTTGCGCACAGGAAGGCGCTGGACATGAAGGACCTTCCCTCGCTGGCCCGGTTCGGCGGCCGCGTCATGAGCGGACTCCTCGACGTCACCTCCGACCCGGGGGCACTCGACTCCGAGGGTCTGTGGGCCGTCGTGGCCGGTTTCGAGGGCAGGCTGACCTGCGCCCGCTTCCGCGACGTCCGGCCCCTGCCGCGGCCCGCGATTCCCGGAGCCCGCTGGCACGGGCCTGGACGGGCCCAGTGGACGACGTCGCTGGACCGGGCCGCGTACACCACAGGTGTACGGCGCATTCGCGAGCACATCGCCGCCGGCGAGGTGTACCAGGCCAATCTGTGCCGTGTCCTGTCCGCCCCCGTCACCTCGAGCGCGGACATCGAAGCCCTGGCCGACCTGCTGGCCGCGCGCCACCGGGCGCCGTACGCAGGGATGGTCAGACTGCCGGGGCACGGCATCGAGGTGGCCTCGGCCTCCCCCGAGCTGTTCCTCCGGCGGACCGGGACGGTGATCGAGTCCGGTCCCATCAAGGGCACCGGACGCACCGAGGCCGACCTCCTGGACAAGGACCACGCCGAGAACGTCATGATCGTCGACCTGGTCCGCAACGACCTCGGCCGAGTCTGCACCACGGGAAGTGTCACCGTCCCGGAACTGTGCGCCGTCGAGAAACATCCGGGACTGGTGCACCTGGTCTCCGCCGTCCGAGGAGAGCTGAAGGACGGCGCCGGCTGGGGGGACCTGCTGGCCGCCGCGTTTCCGCCGGGCTCGGTCACCGGCGCGCCGAAGACGAGCGCCCTGCGGATCATCGAGGCCCTGGAGACCGGGCCGCGCGGCCCGTACTGCGGTGGTGTCGGATGGGTCGACGCCGACCGCCGCACCGGCGAACTCGCCGTGGGCATACGGACGTTCTGGATCGACCGGGCACAGAGCCGGCTTCTCTTCGGGACCGGAGCGGGCATCACCTGGGGGTCGGATCCCGAACGGGAGTGGGAGGAGACCGAACTGAAGGCGGCCAAGCTCCTGGCCATCGCGTCCTCGGGGGCCCGACCCGTCGGCGGACCCGCCCGCCGACCGTCGGTAAACTGATCGCCGGTTCGAACGACGGCCTCGAAGACCTGTCAGCCCCACACCAGTCGGGCTGTCTCGGCCACCAGCTCCAGCTTGCGGCGCTGGTCGTCGGCGGTCAGCAGATTCCCCTGACTCGTCGAGGCGAATCCGCACTGCGGGCTGAGGGCGAGCTGCTCGAGGGGAATGTACCGGGAGGCTTTCGTCGATACGGCGGCGCAGTGCGTCGACCGACTCCAGCTCCGGCACCTTGGACGACACCAGCCCCGGCACCACGGTCTTGGTGGGGGGAACGAACCGCAGCGGCTCGAAACCACCGGAGCGCTCGGTGTCGTACTCGAGCAGAAAGCGGTCGACCTCCACCTCGCCGAAGACGCGTTCGGCGATGGGCTCGTAACCCCCCTGGGCGGACCAGGCGCTGCGCATGTTCCCGCGGCAGAAGTGCTGGCCACGGTCACCCGGGTCTGGTGGGAACGCGCGGTGCGGATCAGGGAGTTGTCGGTGTCGATGACATGGCTGAGATGACCGTCCAGGTCCTTCACCCGGCGCATCCGGGCGGCCTCGGGGTCGATGTTGGCCCAGTAGGCCAGGGAGTCGAGCTGGAGCCAGGTGACCCCGGAGCCGATCAGGTCGGCGATGTCCTGCCGGTAGATCCCGGCCAGCGCGGCGACCGCGTCCTCGCGGGTCGGATGGACGGCACGGGACACTTCCGGCCGCCAGCAGCCCACCACCATGGTGGGGCTCACCATGGTGATCTTGTACGGTCCCGGGGAGTGCCCGGCCAGCCACTTCGCCTCGGTGAGCGACAGGGGCGTCCGCCGGTACAGCGGGCCGCCGATCGTGACCGGAGCGACCTCGCCCTCCAGTTCGGCGTCGTCGGTGTCGCGGTGCCAGCGAGGGCGGGCCGAGGACTCCTCCGCGGGCACCGGGCCACCGACGGTCTCCACCACGGAGGCCATGAAGTCGTCGCGCCGCATCTCGCCGTCGGTGAACACCTGCATCCCGGCGTCCTGTTGCAACCTGAGCGCGGCGGCCGCGGCAGCGTCCTCCAGCTCACCGAGACGCTCCGGGGGCATCGTGCCGCGCCTGACCTCGGCACGCGCCGTCAGCAGTTCGGCGGGGCGCAGCATGCATCCCACATGCTCGGCCCGGATGGTCGTCGTAGCCATGCGTCTGCCCTCCGTGCGGTGCCCGATGTGCGCGCGCAGGCGGCTGCCGACGGTGGCAGCGACCGTACGGTACGGTTCGATCCAGGGGCAAGGGGCCGGCCGCGGGGGGGCATCAGCCCCGGTCGTCGGCCCGAGGCCCCGACACCCCGCGGAGGAAGACCCGCACGGCCTCCACGACGGACGCGTGGACCTCGGCCTCCGTCAGCTTGTCCGGGGCGTCGGTGAGCAGCCTCATCTGGGCGTCGCCCAGCATGGCCTGGTAGAGCTGCGCCCCCGCGCGAACCGGATCCCCCACCTCGATCAGGCCGTCCTCGCACGCCTGCCGCAGGCTGCGCCCGAGCACCGCGTACCCCGCGGCCGGCCCGTGCTCGAAGAACACGTCCCCGATCCCCGGGATCCGTCCGGCCTCGGCGGTCACCAGCCGGTGCAGCGCAATGGCCTCCGGGGTGAGGACGATCGACGCGAAGTGCTCGCCCAGGGCCACCAGGGTGTCGGGGAGACTCCTGCCACTCGGTGAGAAGGCGTGCAACGGACCCGACCACTCGTCGCAGAGCGATTCCACGGCGGCACGGAAAAGCGCGCTCTTGTCGGAGAAATGCCGGTAGATCGTCCCTTTCGACCCACCCACCACGGCCAGGACGTCGTCCATGGAGACGCCGCTGTAGCCGTGTACGACGAACAGCTCGCCCGCTGCCCGCGCAATGAGTTGCCGTCGGTCCGTCGCGGTCATTCTCCGCTCGCTTGCCATGTCCTGGATGTTATGGGACGGCCGAGCCTGCTCCCTGCGGGTCGGGGCGGCCCGGCCCGCCGCCGGAAGGAACGCCGGCCCGGCGCCGCCGGCCGGCGGATCGCGGCGCAGGCCGACGTGGGAATGCTGGTCGCCACCCATCTCGGCCCGGCGACCCTGCCGCGCACCGGCCACGTCGTCGTGGTCGGTATGGGCCAGGTGGGCATGCGCCTCTGTGTCGAGCTGCGACGCCTGGGCGTTCCCGTCGTCGGCGTCGAGCGCGACCCACAGGCATCCGCCGCGAGGCTTGCGCGCACTCTGGGGGTGCCGGTCATGACCGGGAACGGCGGTGACCGGCACGTACTGGAGCGGGTGCGCCTGAGGCACGCCCGCGCACTCGCCGCGGTCGGTTCCGACGACCTCGACAACATCGCCGTCGCCATCGCCGCGCACGGTGTCGCCCCTCAAGTCCGTGTTCTCATCAGGGCCGGCGAACACGAGGCCATCGCGGAGACCCGTTCGCTGCTCCCGATGGGAACGGTCCGAGACGTCACCGGGATGGCCGCCGCGTACGTCGTCGCTCGCCTCCTCGGCGAGCCGGTCGCCGGAGTGGTCGCCCACAGGGAACACATCTACCTGCACGACTCCGAGGGCTCCTTCAGGCGCAGCGAGTTGCCCGCCCGGGCCCGTTGCGGCCATCCGTCCGTGCCGCGCCAGGAAAGGGCATCGCCGCTCTTCCTCCCCTCCCAGGGGTGAGACGAGGAAGAGGGAGAACGCGACGCCCCCGTCCGCAACGATCCCGTCCCGTAAGGTTGGCGGACAGCCGCTTCATCGTTCTGGCGGGCCGGCCCACCGGTGATCGCTCGGGCCGATGTGCTCCGAGGAGAGGGAGTCTGTCCGACATGGCCCGTTCCGGCCGGGTGACGTTGACCGACGTGGCCAAGGCGTCCGGCGTGTCGCGGGCGACGGTGAGTTTCGTACTGAACGACGACCCACGGCAGACCATCTCCACCGCCACCCGCGAACGCGTCCTGGCGGCCGCCCGCGAGCTCGGGTATGTCCCGCACGGCATCGCCCGGGCATTGCGCGAGGGGGCGTCGCGCATCGTCGTGCTCAACGTCGACCAGGGGCTTGAGGGCAACTTCTCCCGGAGCTACGTCCTGGGCCTCGACGAGGAACTGGCCGCACACGACCACGTGCTTCTCGTACGGCACGGGCGTGCGGCGCCGGAGAACCTGCAGAGGATCCTCGACGCCATCGCCCCGCGAGCGGTCCTCCGGCTCGGTGAGGCCTACATGCAGGGCCACGAGCCCGACGACGAGGACTGGGAGCGCGGATTCGCCTTCAACGCCGGCCTGCAGATCGGCTACCTCGCGGAACGCGGGCACAGCCACATCGCCATGGCCATGCCCGATCGTGACTTCCCGCTGACCGAGGCACGTCTCGGATTCGCCCGGGAGGCAGCCCGGCGTCTCGGGCTGCCGTCCCTGAGGCGTTTCGTCGTACCGCGGCCGCGGAGGGCCGGCGAGGCCGCGGTGGCGGCGGCACTGGCGGCGCACCCGGAAGTGACCGCGCTCGCCGCGTTCGACGACGACATCGCGCTGCGCAGCCTCACGGCCCTGCGTGATCTCGGACGTCAGGTGCCCGACGACATGGCCGTGATCGGCTTCGACGAGACGGAGTACGGCTCCTTGTCCACTCCCGCCCTCACCACCGTCCGTATCGACGCCGAAGTCCTCGGGCGGATCGCGGCGCGAGAGGCCCTCGGGCTGGACACCGGGGACCTGGCCCCGGTACCCGGCCGGATCGTGGTGCGCGCGTCGGCATGAGGCCGTGCGGTCGCCGGGCCGCATGCCGGCAAAACCGTGCGCGAGGCCGGATGCCGTCGACCGGGCGCGCCGTGGTCCCGAGCCGGGCGCCTTCGGAGGCGCAGGCCCGCCGCATGCGCTGCGCCGATCGGAAAAACTGATCTCCGTCAGGACCTTCGCCGATGCCGGACGCGTCTGCTACCGTCCCACTTAACCGATCTAGTTGCTTCTTCGTTATGGACGAACGAAGAGGCCACGCACGATTCGAGCGGCTTCGAGAGCTCGTCGTACGCCCCCGCCCGCCCGCGCCGGACCGTTCCGTGCGACCTGGGCTGCGGCCGGTGCGACCGGGCTGGGTCGGTGAACGTCAGAAGCGCCCGCGAGCAGGAGAACGTCATGGGTACAGCCGGCATCCAGCGCACCACGTACGACGCGGTCCAGCGGTCGAAGGGCGCCCCCTTCATCACTCGACGGCCGGCGTATTTCAGCCCCGCCGCGGCGGCCCAGGACGAGAGCAACGCCCGTGGGGGCTTCGGTGAGTTCGCGCAGACGCTCCTGCCCCTCGAGTACACGGACTGGACCGAGGAGAGCGCCGCGCATGTGAACGCGTGCTACATCGGAGACTGGTCCAGCCTGCACAAGGTCGTCGTCAGGGGGCCGCAGGCGCTGGACTTCCTCGCCTGGCTGGGGATGCGGGACCTGTCCCGCTTCGAGCACGGTCGGATCAAGCATCATGTCCAGCTCGACGGCAACGGGTGGGTGGCCTCCGAGGGGATCCTGTGCCGCCTGTCCGAGGAGGAATTCCTGTACACGGCCGGCAGCGGGGACTGGCTGATGTGGCAAAACAGGCTGAGTTGCATTTGCTGCAACAGTTCGCAGCGTCCGCCTCGAAGGTTCTGGCTGATCAGAGGCGCTGCCTCGAGGTTGTCCTGAGCCTCCTTCGTCAGCTGACTAGCATCGTTGACCCAGACGCAACAATGATGCATTTGATACAACGGCGGGCATGGTCGCTGAGGCACCCGGTTCGGTGCGTCTTGCCCTGGCCCCGAACGTTGTCCTTCTGGACCCGGAGCCAGCGGTTTCCTCCGCAATGAAGGAGGGTTGGGCTCGGCAGCAGTCCGCGCGGTTTCTCCAGTCTTCGACGATCCAGCCTCGGCTGCGTCTGATCCAACGGTTCGAGGAGTTCACAGGGTTGTACCCGTGGCAGTGGACTCCCGCCGATGGCGAGGCTTTCATCGTTCACCTTCGCAGCGGCTCCAAGCCGATCCAGTTGTCTACGGCTCGGGCGTACGAGGTGGTGATCGAGCTGTTCGTGGAGTTCCTGCTGGACCGCCGGTACGGATGGGTCGAGACCTGCCAGGAACGGTTCGGTCTGTCACCGCAGGTGATCTTCCACGAGGGCAACTCCGTTCTGCACTCGGTGGAGTATGAGGGTGATCCCCGGCGCCGGCCTCTGACCTACGACGAGGTCCAGGCGCTGTTTGACGCCGCAGATGCCCGACCTCGCCGCATTCACGGGCAGGGCCGCAAGGGCACGCTCACCGCGCTACGGGATGCTGCCGCGCTCAAGACGATCTACGCGTACGGCACCCGGCGGACCGAGTCCTCGAAGGTCGACCTGGTGGATTTGCGGCGGCACAGGAAGGCGCCGCAGTTCGGAACCGCCGGCAGCATGACCGTCCGGTACGGCAAGTCCTCCAAGGGGACGCCGCCGAAGCGGCGGACCGTGCTTCTGGTCCCGGAGATGGACTGGGTAGTCGACGTGCTTGACGAGTGGGTGCGCGAGGTTCGTCCGAGGCTTTCGCCGGGCCGGCACCCGGCCTTGTGGGTGACCGAGCGGGCCGGCCGGATGTCTCCCCGATCGATTAACGAGGCGTTCGTGGCGGCACGCCAGGACGCCGGCCTTGACGAGGATCTCGACCTGCACTGTCTGCGCCACAGCTACATCACGCATCTGACCGAGTTCGGCTACCCTGCCCGCTTCGTTCAAGAGCAGGTGGGCCACAGCCACGCTTCTACGACGGCCATCTACATGGGTGTCTCTGACGAGTACCGGAACCAGCTCTTGGAGGCTTCGCTGAAGCGTCGGCTGGGTGACGACTGGGACCTTAAATGATCAAGAAGATGGGTTACGAGTGGTGTCTGCGGGCCACGATGGCCGAGCACCAGATGTTCCAGACCTCGGACCTGGTGCCGCTCCTGGCGGAACGCGGTGTGACCCTGTCGCGTGAGCAGGTCTACCGCTTGGTGACGCAGCCGCCCCAGCGGATGAGCATGGACACCTTGGTCGCGCTGTGCGACATCTTCGGGTGCACGCCGAACGATCTCATCAAGCCGAAGGTGGTCAACGCACAGGTCAAGAAGACCGCGGACGGACAGGCCGAGCCACTGCCGCTCAAGGAGCGGCGTACCACGATCCGGCGCCCGGGTCAGCCGTGAGGCCGCTGACACCGGACCAGATCCGCTTACGCGCCGAACTCGCCGCCGCCCGGGAGCAGATCGTCGCACTGCTGCGGTCAGCGGTGGGCGATTCCCTTGCCCCCGAACAGGCGCAGGCCGTGACGGAGGAGGCGCGGGCATGGCGTGGGGCGAACGCCTTCCGCCTGGTGCGCTATCTGTCCGAGCGGCCCGACGCGCTGAGCACGCCCCGTGCCGACTGCCCGACCTGTGTGGTGCGATTGCTGGCGGCGCTGGCCGCGGCCGGGCACGGGGACAAGGTCGCCCTGGTGGCCTGTGGTGACTGCGGACGGACCGACCCTCTTCCCACCAACAACGGACCGGAGGGGCGGCTGTGTTCACGCTGCGCCGGCAGACATGCCAAGAAGCCGTGCGCCCGGTGCGGCAAAGTGGCCAGCATCTACGCCCGCCGACCGGAGGGCGGCATCTGCAGTCCGTGCAGGAACAAGGAGGCGGACGCCAAGGAGGAATGCGTCGACTGCCGCCGGATGATGATCTCGTACCGGCGCCTTCCCGACGGCACCAGCCTCTGCCAGACCTGCACTCCCAAGAATCTTCAGCCGTGCTGCCGTTGCGGTCGGGTACGCCGGGTCAACGCGCTGACCTCCGACGGGCCGGTCTGTGGCGGCTGCTACTCCAGCCCTGCCCGCCTGTGCGGTGTCTGCGGACAGATCGTTCCCATCGTCGCCCGGGCCGACGGCACCAGGCCGGACACCTGCGACCGGTGCTACAAGCGGCACGAGAAGACCTGCGTCATCTGTGAAAGGGTCCGTCCCGGCCACCACATCAACGGTGGCCGGGGCCCGTTCCACTGCGACACGTGCCGTCCTCGCGAAGAGTGCGCATGTGGCCTGTGCGGCCGAGTCGGGAAGGTCAAGGTCTTCTGGCCGCGAGGCCCAGTGTGCGATTCCTGCTACAGAACAGCCCTGTCGACCCCTGCACCGTGCGCCTCGTGCGGTCGGCATCGCATTCTGATCGGCCAGACAGCCGAGGGAAGCCTCCTGTGCAAGGCGTGCTCGTTCCCCGACGAACCGACCGAGCGCTGTTCGGCCTGCAACGAGCCGGCGGACCTCTACTCCGGCCACCGCTGTCCCCGTTGCACCCTGGCCGCCCGCGTGACCGATCTACTCTCCGTAGACGGCGCAAGCGTGGCCCAGCCGCTTAAGCCCCTCGCCGTCGTACTGGCCGACGCGGAGAACCCCTACCGCGTCCTGCAGTGGCTGCGCCGAAGTCCCGCCGCCTACCTCCTGCGACGCCTGGTCCTCGATCCCGAAGCACTGAGCCATGACTCCCTCGACACGCTGCCGCAACGGGCTGCCACTGCCTACGTGCGCGGGCTGCTCGTGACCGCCGGCATCCTGCCGCCACGCGATGAGAATCTCGCCCTCCTCACCAACTGGGTGGCACGGACCGTGGCCGAACTCCCAGCACGGCACGGCAGGCCAATCTCATCCGTCCGTTCGCCGAGTGGCACATCATCCGCGACGCCCGCCGACGCTCAGCCCGCGGCCGCTACACCTACGCCGCGCACAAAGGCGACTGCGGCAACGTACTCGCCGCAATCGACTTCTTGGACTGGCTCGACTCCCAGCACATGAGCCTCAGCGGGCTTCAACAGCGACATCTGGACATCTGGGCGATCGACCGGCCAACCCTGCGCTCCCGCTCGATCCCCTTCCTCCGCTGGAGCACAGCGCGACACCTCTGCCCGCCCGGTCTGGTCATCGAGCGCCCAGCCTCGCAACTCCCAGGCCACTTCCAAGCCGAGGACGAGGCCCGAAACGAGCTGCTGCGCTGCTTCAACGACACCGCGTTGCCCCTGGACCTCCGCGTTGCAGGTGCCCTCGTCCGTCTCTATGCCCTGCCCCTGACCCGCATCGTCGAGCTCACCGACGCCCACATCCGACGCGACCAGGAGAACACCTACCTGGCGGTCAACCAGCACCCCTTCGTGCTCCCCCCGAAGCTCGCCCGTCTCATCGACGATCAGCTCCGACACAGCACACCCCGGCACACCACCACGACCGTCCACAGGTACCTCCTACCAGGCCAAAGCCCTGGACGCCCGCGTAACCCCCTCGGTCTCGCTGACACCTTGAGACACCACGGTCTGCCCGCCCGCGCAGCTCGGAACACCGCCATGATGGACGCCCTGGTAGACCTACCGCCCATGGTCATCGCCGACCTGCTCGGCATCCACCCCAAGACAGCCGAACGCTGGGCCACGCTCGCTGGCGAGAACTGGTCCGAATACTTGTCCTCGCTGACGTGACCGGGGCCATAAAGAAGAGCTCAGGCCGGCTGGCCGGTGGGCATGATCGTGACCTGTTGCAGATTGGCGCGCGGCGGCAGCGAGGCGACGAATACGATGGTCTCGGCGATGTCCTCGGAGTGCAGCATGATGTCGTGGATACCGGCCGTCCACTCCCGCACGCCCTTGTCGGTGACGTGGTCGTGCAGCTCGCTGTGCGTCATGCCGGGCTCGATCGCCGACACCCGTACGTGCTTCTCGCCGAGCTCGGCCCGCAGGTGGCGGGAGAGCTGCGTGACGTATGCCTTGGTGGCCGAGTACACGGCGAAATTCGGGAAGATGTTCTTCGCGGCGATCGAGGACAGGTTGACCAGGTCCGCGCCGCCGCGCTCGGCGCCCGCCGTGACCAGCTGCGGGACGAACGCGCCGATAACGTTCATCAGGCCGGTGATGTTCAGATCGATCTGACGCTACCACTGGTCGGTGCGCAGTTCCTCGATGGGCGCCGGGAGCATGACGCCGGCGTTGTTCACGAGCAGGTCGACGGTGCCGAGCTCCCGCTCGGTCCGCTCGGCCGCCGCACGTACGGCATCGGGGTCGGTGACGTCGACGGCCAGCGCGAGGGCGGTGCCGCCGCTCTTCTCGATCTCGGCGGCCAGCACCTGGAGCCGGTCGGCGCGGCGGGCCAGCAGCGCGACCTTGGCGCCACGTGCGGCCAGGCGCTTGGCGGTGGCTTCGCCGATACCGCTGGAGGCGCCCGTGACCACGGCGATCCGGCCGGCGAGCGTGCTGTCGTTGATCAGTTCAGACATGGGGCGAAATTTCCTTCACGACTGTCGGGTGCGGCGGTCGGGTATTTACCGCTGCAGAGATCATTCGGGCCGACCGCGGCATGCTGCCCAGCCCGGAGCGTCGCCAATTCGCAACGCGAGGCAGTTTTTCCGTTTATAATGCGTCGATCGCCGGGACTGCCTGGGGGGGGCCGGCGGCAGACGGTGAAAGGGTCAGTACGCCTGGACGGCGGCTTCGGCAAGGCGGACGTCCTGGTCGACGGTGCCGCCGCGGCCTCGACCCCGGTACGTGGCTCGGGAAGCGCGCCGCCGGCCTGGAGGGCGGCGAAGTCGGCGTGGGCCTGCTCGACGGCTTCGGGGTACGCTTCGCGCTTGGCGTGCTCGGCGAGCGCCCGGTAGATGCTCGCGACGGACGGGTTCTGGCCCTTGCGCTTTCCGGTGGGGATGATCAGGTCGGGTTGGATCTGCTCGACGGACTCGCCGCCCGCCCGGCGCCGCAGCACGGTGTGGAGCATGTCGTCGGTGATGACCGGGGGCCGGCCGCCGTGCTTGCCCTTGCGGGCCGCGGTGTCGAGCCCTTCGAGGGTGGACTCGCGGATGTTCTCCCGCTCGGTCTCCGCCGTCGCGGCGAAGAACGCGAACAGCAGCTTGCCCGGGCCGGTGGGGTCGTAGATGCCGGTCAGGGGTCCGGCGAGCATCTCCAGGACCAGGCCGTGGGCGGTGAGGTGGTCGGCGAGCGCGGTGAGTTCGGCGGCGTCGCGGCCGAGCCGCTTCATCTCGTACACGGTGAAGATGACCCGGCAGTGCGGGGCGTGCGCCTTGACCTCCCGCGCCGTCCGCAGCGCTTCCTCGAACTTGGGCCGTACGCGGACGCGGGTGCTGATCTTCTCGCCGAAGATCTTGTCCCGGGGGATGCCGTGTTTGCTGAGCGCGTCGAGCTGGGAGTCGAGTTCCTGCCCGAGGGTCGAGCACCTCGCGTATCCGATGCGGATGTCCGCGCCGGCAGGTCCGGGTCGATCGGCGCCGGCGGCGGGGTACCGGGCCGCCACGGGCGGCCCGGGCCCCGGTCGGCCGGGGTCGGCACCCGCAGCGCCTTCTTCAGCCGGGGCACCATGGTGAAGCGGCGGGTGTGGTAGGCGGAGGCGACCGCGCCGCCGCGCGAGCGGCACGGTGAGCCCGGCTGTGCGTCACACTTCGGACAGGCGTGCTGTTCGACGTCGTCCGCGTCCGACCGGTCGGTCGGTCGGGGAAGGCTGCTGAGGGTCCGTCATGGGCCCGGATTTTCGCACAATGCAAGTCTCAGAAGGGGGTCCGTCCCGCTTTTGAGTGAGAACGGGTTCTGAGAGTCGATCGGGGATCGGTGAGGGTCTCGCGGCCGATTGTTGATCTTGCTCGCGCAAAGGACCGTTTGTGCGAGAACATCCGTGATTCGCGAGCGCCGCGGTCAGTTCGGTTGGCGTAGTCCGGCGACGAGGAGCGCGACCAGTCGGCGTGCGTCGTAGCGGGGGTCGCTCTCGGCGCCGATGCAGAGGTTCCCGATGCCGCGCATGAGGTGGTAGGCGTCGAGGCCGGAGCAGATCTCGCCGGAGGCGGCGGCAGCTTCGAGGAGCTGGGTGCACACCGGCAGGAGGCGTTCGAGGAAGTAGGCGTGGAGCGCCTCGAAGCTGGTGCTGTCGCCCTGCATCGCGGCTGCAAGGCCGTGTTTGGTGACGAGGAAGTCGACGAAGAGGTCGACCCACCGCCCCAGGGCGGCGTAGGGAGTGGGGCCGGCCGCCAGCAGGGTGGGGCCGGCTTCGGCGCAGGCGTCGATCTGGTGGCGGTAGACGGCGACGACGAGGTCCGCCCGGGTGGGGAAGTGGCGGTAGATCGTGGCCACCCCGACGCCGGCCTTGGCCGAGATGTCGCGTACCGGCGCCTCCACACCCGAGGTCACGAAGACCGCGGCGGCCGCGTCCAGCAGCGCCTGCCGGTTGCGCCGGGCGTCCTTGCGATTGGACCTGGCTGAGCTTCCCGGACTCTGGCCGCCGTCGTTCACCGCAACACTCCTTCCATGGCCCATCTTGCAAAACGGATCGATGTTCCGTATTGTAGGCGGAACAAGGTTCCGTTTCATTCATGATGGCAGACCGGCAGTCCTGCGGCCAACCCCTGTCCTCAGCACGCTCCACCCGGGACCGGAACAGCCACGTCCTCGTCGCCACCCGGCGCCGATGTGGCCCCGCATGAGAAACGCTCCCCATCCGGCCCATGCCCGCGGCGCCGCCTGCCGGGCCCACCGAACCCAAGAGTGCGCACGCACCGAACGGAAGGCACCTCCATGTCCGAATCCAAGACCGCGAACGCCCAGGGCGCACCCACCACGGTGGTATCCGCGCGGCCGGTCGTCCTGTCCGCCCCTGGCCGCGGTGACGACCTCCAGGTCCGCGTGTCCGCCCCCGCGACCGGGACCGGCCTGCCCGTCATCGTCTTCTCGCACGGCTTCGGCTGGTCGATGGACGGCTACGCCCCGCTGGCCGACTTCTGGGCCGCCCACGGCTTCATGGTCATTCAGCCCACCCACCTCGACTCCAGGACCCTGGGCATCCCCGCCGAGGACCCCCGTACCCCGCGGATCTGGCGCCTGCGCATCGAGGACCTCACCCGCGTCCTGGACGGACTCGACGTCCTGGAAGCCTCCGTGCCGGGCCTGGCCGGGCGCCTGGACCGTGACCGCGTCGCCGTGGCCGGCCACTCCTGGGGAGCCCAGTCGGCGAGCACGCTGCTGGGCGCACGTGTCCTCGACTCCGACGGCAAGCCGGGTGAGGACATGTCCGACCCCCGGGTCAAGGCGGGCGTGCTGCTGGCCCTGACCGGCTTGGGCGACGACCTGGTCCCGTTCGCCGCCGAGCACTTCCCCTTCATGAAGCCGTCCTTCGACACCATGACCACCCCAGCCCTCATCGTCGCCGGGGATAAGGACCAGTCCCACCTGTCCACCCGCGGACCGGACTGGTTCACCGACCCCTACACCTACAGCCCCGGCAGCAAGAGCCTGCTCACTCTGTTCGAGGCCGAGCACTCCCTCGGTGGCATCCCAGGACACGAGGTCGCCGAGACGACCGACGCCAGCCCCGCACGCGTTGCCCTGATCCAGCAGCTCACCACGGCCTACCTGCGCAGCGCCCTGT
This sequence comes from Streptomyces sp. NPDC028289, assembly GCF_055565975.1. NCBI lineage: Bacteria > Bacillati > Actinomycetota > Actinomycetes > Kitasatosporales > Streptomycetaceae > Streptomyces > Streptomyces sp. NPDC028289. The sequence goes on from NZ_JBVHTI010000008.1 coordinate 649,246, forward strand.
ACGGCGAGGACACCGCCTGGAAGGCGGCGGCCACCGCACTGGAGGAGGACCCCAACCCGCTCGGCACGCTGCAGAGCAAGTAACGCGCCCGACCACTCGCCTCTCGCCGCCCGGCCTCGGCCGGGCGGCGGCACACGCAGCAGAAAGGAACCAGCCCTCATGAACGCGTCCACCGTCGGCCCGCCCGCTCCGGTGCTGTCGTACAGCCCGGTGGTCCTGTCCGTGCCCGGACGGCCCGTCGTCCTCCAGGTGCGCGTCACGGCACCCGCGACGGGGACCGGCCTGCCCGTGATCCTCCTCTCCCACGGCCACGGCCCCTCGAACAACCTCTCCTCCCTGAACGGCTACGGACCGATCGTCAACCTCTGGGCGGCCCTCGGCTTCGTCGTCATCCAGCCCACCCACCTCAACTCCAGGACCCTGGGCCACGTGCTGGCCGATGTCCCGGGCGCCCCCTTCTTCTGGCGCTCGCGGACCGAGGACATGACGTACATCCTCGACCGGCTCGACGTGATTGAGAAGGCCGTGCCGCTGCTCGCCAGCCGGATCGACCACAACAAGGTCGCCGTCGCCGGACACTCCCTCGGCGGCTTCACCGCGAGCCAGCTGCTCGGCGCCCGGATCACCGACCCTGACACCGGGCAGGAGGCGAACCTCATCGAGCCTCGCATCAAGGCGGGCGTGCTGCTCGCCGCGCCCGGCAGAGGCGGCAAGGTCCTGACCGGGTTCATGGCCGACAAGACGCCGTTCTTCCGGACCACGGACTTCTCCGCGATGACCACACCCGCGCTGGTCGTCGCGGGCGACAAGGACGACTCCCGGCACTTCACCGACATGGGCCCGGCCTGGCACACCGACCCCTACACCCTCGCCCCCGGCCCCAAGACCCTGCTCACCCTGTTCGGCGCGGAACACGGACTCGGTGGAGTCGCTGGGTACGACGCCGCCGAGACCACCGACGAGAACCCCGGCCTGGTCGCGGCGCTTGCGCAGCTCACCGCCGCGTACCTCCACAGCCGGCTCCACCCCGGCGACACCGCGTGGCAGACGGCGTGCGAGGCGCTGGCAACCGGACCCGAACCGGTCGGACGCGTCGAAACCAAGTAGTGCGTCCGTCGTCTGGCTGACCCCGCTCCGCGGTCAGGCCGCCTGGCCGTAGCCGTCCGCACTCTCCGGGTGGTCGCCGCGGAGTGGGCTGAAGTCGACGTCGAGGTGCGGGTCGTACGCCTCGGGCTGGATGCCGAGTTCGTGGGTGGAGTACTCGCCGAACCGTTTGATGTGCTCGGTCAGGTACGGCGAGATGTGCGCCAGGTCCTCGGGGTCGATCTCCCATCCCTCCTCCGGGCGTGAGTAGTCGCGGTGCAGAAAGTGCCGCCGAGATTGATCTTGCTGGGGTTCGGCTACTTCGCGGGGGCTTCGAGCTGCCGGGGTAGGGTGCCGGCGCGTAGTTCCCGGAGGTCCGGGATGTGGTTGTAGAGGGTGCCGGGGGAGACGCCCAGCAGCTTGGCGATTGAGGTGATCGAGCGGCCGGGGTCGGGTAGGAGGTCGCGGGCGGCGCGGATGACTTCCTCGGTGGCGACGCTGGGGCGTCCTTTGAAGGCTCTGCGGGGTTCGGGCGGCCTCGCGGGTCGATCTTCAGAAAACGAACGTTTTCTGAAGATCGGCCGGCGATCAGAACACCCGGACACCCTTTGATGAGGGATTCCGGGCCCCGGCGGCCGCATCTGGATCATGTCCGGCGTCCGTGCGCCACCGGTTCGGGCACGGTCCACCCGTACGTGTGGATGCGGGCGCATGTTCGGGCCCGACGGTTCTGCCAACACTGACACTTCGGCCCATGGGAAGGGTGTCGGCGGAGAAGCGCCGGGCGGCGGCCGAACGGCTGTCCCGGCTGCGTGAGGACGAGGCGTTGACCGCGGCGCACGTGCGTACGGTCGCCGACGGCCTCGGGGTGTCGGAGCGGACGGTGTGGCGCTGGCTCGCGCCGCCGAAGCCGGCCGCCCCGGCTGTCCGTCCGCGCTACGAGCTGAGCGAGGCCGACCGGGAGGCGCTCGCCTTCTACCGGGGAAACTTCACTACGGGACAGACCCCTTGGCCTGGACAGACCCGCCGAGAACAGCTGGGCGCCGTACCTCGCCGCCCGGCAGCGACAACGGCGGTAGCGACCGACCAGAACGGCCGGCCGGTACCGTCACTGCTGTCCCGGGGTGCTGTGTTCGGTCAGGGCCTGGGTGCCGATGACGTTGAGGAGCCTGAGCCGGTCGGCGGCGTCGCTGTCAGGAGCGGCGGTATAGGCGACGATGCGCAGATCGCTGCCGGGAGCTACGAGCACGTCGCAGTCGAAGGTGAACGTGCCGACATCGGGGTGATGGACGGTCTTGGTGTCCGACTCATGGATGCCCACGATGCCCGTGTCCCACAGGCGTGCGAAGTCGGTGCTGACACCCCGCAGGTCCTTGATCAGAGAGCGTAGGCCGGCATCGGCGGGGAAGCGGGCAGTGGCCGCCCTGAGATCGGCGACCAAGGCCGCCTCGAACCGGGCCTCCTGCTCGGGGGTGTGGCTGACCCGGCTGGGCAGGCCGGCGAAGTGCCGCCAGGCGAGGTTGCGCTCGCGTCCGCGCAGCGCGGATGCGTCTCCGAACAGGGCAGCCCACAACGGGTTCCACAGGATCAGGTTCCATGCGGCGTCATACACGCTCAGCGGTGAGCCGTCCAGTTGGTCGAGCAGCCGTCGGACCCCTGGTGGGATGTGCGCCGATATCTGCCCGGGGCCAGGCGCCGGCTGGCCCGCGAGGAGATAGAGGTATTCGCGCTCGGCTGCCGACAGCCGCAGGGCGCGGGCCAGCGCGGACAGGACCTGCGCCGACGGGGAGGTGGCCCGGCCCTGTTCAAGGCGGGTGAGGTAGTCCACCGACAGGCCGGCGAGCTGTGCCAGTTCCTCGCGGCGCAGCCCGGCGGCTCGACGCACCCCGCCCGTGGGCAGTCCGACAGTCGCGGGAGCGGTCCGGTCCCGCCAGCTGTGCAGGGCTCTGCTCAGTTCCCTGGATTCGCTCATCGTCCCAGTATCGCGTTGCCGTGCCCGAACAGCCTGGTACTGCCAGTCCACTGGCTGAGGCGGGCACTGTCTGTCCGTGTGTGGTGCGGGGAGGGTGGAGTCGTCACCACCCCACCGAGCACGGAGTGAACACATGCCCACCACATTGATCACTGGAGCCAACAAGGGCCTGGGTTTCGAGACCGCCCGCCGCCTGACCGAGGCCGGGCACACCGTCTACGTCGGGGCACGCGATGCGCACCGCGGCCGGGAGGCGGCCGACAAACTCGGAGCCCGCTTCGTTCAGCTCGACGTCACCGACGAGGAGTCCGTCAAGGCCGCCGCCGAATTCGTCCGCGCGGACGTCGGCCGTCTCGACGTCCTGGTCAACAACGCCGGGATCGTGGGCGCCCGCAAGCCGGTCGGCGAGGTCACCGGGGCCGACATGGCGACCACGTACGACACGAATGTCTTCGGCGTCGTGCGCGTCACGCACGCCTTCCTGCCCCTGCTGGAAGCAAGTGACGCCCCGGTCGTCGTCAACGTCAGCAGCGGTCTGGGCTCACTGGCGGCGACCGCCGACCCCAGCCGGGTGGAGTTCAAGGTGATGGCGCTGGACTACAACTCCTCCAAGACCGCCCTCGTCATGATCACCTCACAGTATGCCAAGGCCTTCCCCGCCATCCGGTTCAACGCCGTCGACCCGGGCTACACCGCCACCGACCTCAACGGCCACACGGGCACCAACACCGTCGAGGACGGTGCGGAGATCATCGTCCGCATGGCCTCGATCGGCACCGACGGCCCGACCGGCGGCTTCTTCGACAAGACCGGCCCGGTCGTCTGGTAACGATCGGGGCGCTGATGCGTGGGCGGTGGTCCGGTTTGCCACTCCCGGGCTGGTGCGAGTGAGCGGCGGGGTTGACAGCCGCCACATGTGAGTGGTTAATTGCTTACATGGAAACGAGGATGCGGCAGCGCTCCACTGCCGAGGAGCGCCGGGCCACGGTCATGCGTACGGCAATCAAGGCATTCGCCGAGCGCGGGTACTACGGGACCTCGACGATGGACGTGGCCAAGGCCGCCGGCATCTCGCAGGGCTACCTGTACCGGCTCTTCAAGGACAAGGAGACGCTGTTCGCCGCCCTGGTCGACTACTGCTCGGACCGCCTCCGGAAGGGCGCCGCGGCAGCGGCCGCATCGGTGCAGAGTACCGATCCGGACGCGGTTCTCCGGGCACTGACGGCCTCGTACGGCGAGGTCATCGCCGACCGGGACGTACTCATGATCCTCAAGCACGCAGAGTGCAGCGCGAGTGAGCCGGTCATCGGTGAGGCGGTCCGCACCTGCTACGCCAAGCAGGTCGAGTACGTCCGCGCCGTCTCCGGCGCCTCGGACGAGCAGATCCGCCGCTACTTCGCCGACGGCCTGCTCGGCAACGTCATGGTGGCGATCGACGCCACCTCCGTCGACGCCCCCTGGGCGCGCACGCTGCGCGCCTAGCGGACGACGCCCACGGGCCGCCCCCTAGCGGCCCCTTTCTTTGGCCCATCATGTAAGCGGTCAACCGCTTACTTCAGAGAGGTTGCGTATCGCCATGTCGTCCCCCTCATTGCGGCGCGGTACCGGGCTGTTGCTGGCCCTGCTGGCGTTCGCCCAGTTCATCAGCGCCATCGACTACAACATCGTCTACGTCGCCCTGCCGGAGATCGGCCGCGAGGTCGGCTTCGACGCACAGAACCTGCAGTGGGTCGTCAGCGGCTACGCGGTCGCCTTCGGAGGCTTCCTGCTCCTTGGCGGCCGGGCCGCCGACCTCCTCGGCCACCGCCGCATGTTCGTCACCGCCCTCTCCCTGTACGGCCTGGCCTCCCTGGCCGGCGGGCTCGCCGGCGACCCAGGACTGCTGGTGGCCGCCCGTGCGGTCCAGGGCCTGGGCGGTGCGCTCCTGCTGCCCGCCACGCTCTCCCTGATCGCCACCACCTTCACCGAGGGCGCCCAGCGCAACCGGGCCCTCGCCATCTGGGGCGGCGCCGGAGCCGTCGGTCTCGCGCTCGGCTCCCTGCTGGGCGGCATCCTGACCAACTACCTCGGCTGGGAAGCCGTCTTCTACGTCAACGTCCCCCTCGCCCTGGGCGCCGCCGCGGCCGCCTTCGCCATCATCCCCGCCGACGCTGTCCGCGAACACGGCCGCGGCTTCGACCTGGCCGGCGCGCTGACCGCCACCATCGGCTTCACCGCCCTCGTCTTCGGCGTCGTACAGGGCCCCGAAGCCGGCTGGGGCTCCGCCGAGACCCTCATCGCCCTGCTCGGCGGCGCGCTGTTCATCGGACTGTTCCTGCTCATCGAGGCCCGCACCACCCACCCGTTGATGCCGCTGCGCCTGTTCCGCAACCGCAGCCTGGTCGCCGCGATGGGCATCACCTTCGTCTTCATGGGCACCTTCGGCGCCCAGTACTACTTCTTCACCGTCTACCTGCAAAACGTCCGCGGCTACGGCGCCCTGGCGACCGGTCTGGCCTTCATCCCTGCCGCGCTGGTCGGCATGGCCGGCACCAAGCTGAGCGAGAAGCTGCTCGGCAAGGTCGGCCCCCGCACCACGATCATCACCGGACTGCTCGTCGGCGGCGCCGGCATGGCCGTCCTCGCCGCCGCCATGTCCCCCACCGGCGGCTACCCGATCCTGCTGCCCGGAGTGATCCTGCTCAGCCTGGGCCAGGGCATCGCCTGGACCGCGATGTTCGTCGCGGCCACCAACGGCGTCGACGCCCACCACCAGGGCATCGCCTCAGCCATGGCCTCCACCACCCAGCAGATCGGCTCCGCCGTCGGCCTGGCGATCCTGGTCGCCATCGCCAACGCGGGCGTCCACACCACCACGGGCCCGGACCTCGTCCCCGGCCTGCGCACCGCAGGATTCACCGCCGCCGCCCTCACCCTCCTCGGCGTCGCAATCGCCCTCACCCTGCGCCGCCCCGCCCCCAACCCGCCAACAACCTCCACCAGCACGAAGCAGCGAACGGAATCCAACATCCCCGCCTGAGCCAAAGACGTCGCCGATCACCCCGCCCACCGCGAGGACGATCGGCGACGTCCGACAACCGGCCACGATCAGCCCCGGCATCAGGGCCGGGCGCGCCGCACCCGACTCCCCGGCCACTCACCAGAATTCGCTGCAATACTCTGCGAGTTGCAGGAAAACGCCCTCATGGCGCCAGTTTTCATTGCTCGACCCCCGGGCCGGGCTATGGGGCTGCTCACCCCACGGGCGAATACTGCAACCCCCGAATACCTACACTTCACCAGTGGCTCGGCCAGGGCGGCTGGGACGCCGAGTTCGAGGATGTCAGCCCCGAGCGGTTCATCTTCGGTGTCCAGGGTCCGGCGTCCCTGGCGACGCTGGAGAAGCTGACCGGCGAAAGCCTGCGGGACATCGGTTTCAGCCGGAGCCGCATGTCGCGGCTCGCCGGAGTCCCGGTGCGGCTCCTGCGTACGGGGATCTCGGGTGAACTCGGTTACGAGATCCACGGTCCCGCCGAACAGGCCAACGAGATCTGGTCGGCAACCGTGGAGACCGGACGTCAGTTCGGGATCAGTCAACTCGGCCTGAGGTCCCAGCCGGTGCAGCACATCGAGGCCGGTATCGCGACGAACGGTCTCGACTACCTCCCCGCCTCCATCCTCACCCCCGGGGCGCCCACCCAGTTCCGGACCGGCAGGCCCGGCGGCAGCTACGTGCCGGAGAACGGCATCACGGACTACTTCCGCAAGCCCGCCGAGCTCGGCTGGGGCTTCCGCAAGGGAGCACCCGGCCGGGACTTCCTCGGGCGGGACGCGCTGGTCGCGGACGCGGCCGGCGGGGAACCCCGGCGGACCCTGGTGGGACTGCACTGGAACACGGCGGACGTCGTCGGCATCCTCGCCGCCTCTCTGGGCGAGGGCGACCTGCCCGACCCCATGGAGCTTCCGCGCGGCCGAGGCCCCGTCTTCGACCAGGTTCTCGTGGACGGACTTCCGGTGGGCGTCTCCACGGGGCGGACCGTCAGCGTGAATCTCCGGTCGACCATCTCGCTGTGCGTGATCGACGAGAGCCGTGCGGCACCCGGAACCGACGTCGTCGTGGTGTGGGGCAGGCCCGGTACGGCGCAGCGCGAGGTCAGGGCGACCGTGACGGCGCTTCCCTTCAAGCCCGACCGGCGGCGAACCGACACATCCGCGTTGTGAGGTGAAGGCAGGCAGGCGGGCGGATCCGGATCGGCGGTTCGGGCCGACGCCCAGGCCGAGGGGAGGAACGCCATGGACCGCATTCTCCTGATGAACAGTTTCGTGACCGTCGCGCAGGCGGGCAGCTTCAGCCAGGCCGCCCGAACCCTCAGGTCCTCGGGATCGCTCGTCTCGCGCCATGTCGCGGAGCTGGAGCGGCAGGTCGGTGTCCGGCTCGTCAACAGGACGGCCCGTTCGGTCAGCCTCACCGAGGCCGGAGTGCGCTACGCCGAGTTCGCGACCCGCATCCTCAAGGAGATCGAGGCCGAGGACGCCGGCATCGCGTGCGTCCGCGACCGTGCCGAGGGGAGCCTCGCCGTCGTCTCACCCGAGTGGATCGGCAGCTGGACCTCGGTGACGCGATCGCCGCCTTCGCCACCGCCCATCCCAGGATCTCGGTACGGTTCGAACTGGGCGCCCTGTCCGACCGCACCTACGAATTCCTGGACACCGGCTTCGACGTCGCCCTGCACACCCGAGATCTGCGGGACTCCGGCGTTCGCCTCAAGAAGATCACCTCGTTGCCCTTCGTGCTCTGCGCGTCGAAGGAGTACATCGACAGGCACGGGGCGCTCGCCCACCCGAACGACCTGTCGGCACATGACTGCCTCGTGCACGTCAACGAGCTCGTGTGGCGGCTCGGGCACGGGGCCACCTCGACACTGCACAAGATCCGTAACGTCGCGTACTCGTCCAACTCCTACCTCGCGCTGCAGAAGGCCGCCGTGCACGGCCGGGGCATCGCCCTCCTTCCGGAGGGGCCGGCCCACGACGACCTGATGTCCGGCAAGCTGTTGGCAGTGCTTCCCGGACGTACGGTGCCCGACCGGCCGCTCTACGCCGTCTACGGGCCCGGGCAGCCCGTCCCCCGCAAGATCACCGTGTTCCTCGACTTCCTCGCCCGCTGGTACAAGGACCGGCCACGGGACGGCCGGCCTGCACCGCGTTCGACACGGCCGGGCGCGCTCGGCGGCCTCGTTGCTTCCGTGTCCTCTCACGGAACCGCGCCGCAGTGAGCCCCGACGGACAGGTTCGGCCGGACGGCGGACAGTAAGCGACATGCCACCCCGGTCGAAGTCCTGATGCGCTGAGATGGCCTGATTCATCGCAACCGGCGGGAGGGGGCGGCATGGGCACGTTTGCCGAGTCGGGTCTGGCTTGTTCGGCGACCGGAGCGGACCGGGGGGCCTGCCGGTGTGGCGAGGCCGTCGGAACGGACGGGCCGAAGGCCGCCGAAGAAAGGTTCCGCGGCCTGCTGGAGGCGGCACCCGACGCCATGGTGATCGTGGACGACACCGGAACCATCCGACTCGTCAACGCCCAGACCGAGGCCCTCTTCGGTTACGGCCGCGAGGAACTCCTCGACCGTCCGGTCGAGTTGCTGATGCCCTACCGGTTCCGCGGCCACCACACGGTGCACCGCGACGGGTACGCCGCCAACCGCCAGGTCCGCCCGATGGGCGCGGGGCTCGACCTGCACGGGCTGCGCAAGGACGGCACCGAGTTCCCCGTCGAGATCAGCCTCAGCCCGCTGGAGACCGCGGACGGACTGCTGGTCTCCGCCGCCGTCCGCGACGTCAGCGACCGCAAGGCGGCCGAGGCCCGCATCAACGAACTCGCCGCGCTCGTGGAGTCGTCCCAGGACGCGATCCTCGCGAAGACCCTCGACGGCTACATCACCTACTGGAACGCGGCCGCCCAGCGGCTGTACGGCTACACGGCAGAGGAGGTCATAGGCCGGCACGTGTCGCTGCTCTCCCCGCCCGAACTGCGCGGCGAGATCAGCGCGCTCCTGGAGCGGCTGCTGCACGGCGAGAAGGTCGAGCACTTCGAGACGCTCCGGATGACCAAGGGCGGCGGTCTCCTCGACGTGGACGTCACCCTCTGGCCGACCCGCGACACCGACGGCACGGTCGTCGGGGCATGCGCCATCGTGCGGGACATCAGCGACCGCAAGCGTGCGGAGGCCGAACTGACCGCGCTGTACGAGCAGCAGCGGCACATCGCGCTCACCCTGCAGCGCAGCCTCATGGGCACGCCGCCCGCGATCCCGGGGCTGGCCACCACGAGCCGCTACCGGCCGGCCACGCAGGGCGCGGGCGTGGGCGGCGACTGGTTCGACCTGATACCGCTGGGCGCCGGCCGGGTCGGCGTCCTCATCGGGGACGTGATGGGCCGCGGCCTCGAAGCCGCCGCGGTGATGGGCCAGTTGCGGTCGGCCGCGCACGCGCTGGCCAAGACCGGTATGCAGCCCCGGCAGCTGATGCAGGCCCTCGACACCTGCGTCCAGGACCTCGACGTACCGGACCAGCTGGTGACCTGCTGCTACCTCACCATCGCCCCGGACACGGGCACGGTGACCGTCTGCTCCGCCGGTCATCTCCCGACCCTGGTGGCCACCCCCGGCGGCTCCGTCAGCAGACTTCCGGCGCAGGTCAACGCCCCGCTCGGGGTGGGTGACATCCTCTACGAGCAGTCCTCGACGTCCGTACCGCCCGGCGCCACCCTCATCCTCTACACCGACGGCCTGGTCGAGACGCCCGGCAGCGACATCGAGGTCAGGATCGCCGAACTCACCTCGGTACTGGGCGGGTTCTTCACCGCCCCACCGAGTCTGGAGACCGCCGCCGACCACGTCCTGGCCCGGCTGCTGCCGGAGGCCGACAGCCATGACGACGACGTGACGCTCCTGTTCGCCCAACTGCCGGCCGCACCCCCGGCGGCCGCCACGACCGACCTTCCGGCCGTCGCCTCCTCCGTGCCCGAGGGCCGCGCGTTCCTCAGCAAGGCGCTGCTCTCCTGGGACTGCACGGGCCCGGCGGACGAGGCCCTCCTGCTGCTGTCCGAGACCCTCACCAATGCCGTGCAGCACGCCGAGGGTCCCATCGGACTGCATCTGTGCCGCACCGCCACGGACCTCACCGTCGAGGTCAGCGACCGCAGCCCACACCTGCCCCAGCCCCGCAACGCGGCCGGGGACGAGGAGTCGGGCCGCGGCCTGTTCCTGGTCCGCACCCTCGCGGACACCTGGGGCGTGCGTCCCACCGACGAGGGCAAGACGACCTGGTTCACGCTGCGGCTGTGACGCGGCGCACGCCGCTCACGGGCGCGCGGGCCGACGGCATCCTCGGCGGCGCACGCGGGCGGTGCCACTTCCCCCACGGCCGGCCGGCGCCCCGACCTGAAACGGCCTGCGATGACGGCTGCGACGGAACGGCCGTCCGCTGCCGGACGCGACGGCGGCGACGGCCGTCCTACGATCGCGGGCACCAGGCGGGTCGCCGGAGTCAGCTTTCCGGTTGCCGGTCCCGCGGGGCCCCGGGACCGCCGGGTCGACCCAGTTCGCGCCCTGTGATCATCTCGGACTCGATCCGGACGAACACCGGGTCCGTCATCGGCATCCATGAGCGGGGGCCACCCTGCGCCAGCCGGGCGTGCTCCGCGGGATCGCGCACCACGGGGGCCCGTCCGGTGACGACCACGCTCCAACCGGACCGGTTCTCCGCGTCGAACTCATCCGCCTCGACGGCCACCGCCACGCCCACGATCGCACGGACCAGAGCGGAACCCGCAGCGGTGCACAGCAACACCGAGGCATCCGCGTCCACCGAGAAGTTGACGGGGAGGACCGCGGGCAGCGCTTGCTGGGTGTAGACGACGCGACCGACCGGTACCTTGGCGAGCAGGCGCAGGCACTCCTGGCGGTCGAGTACGTGAAAGCCGTCGTTCGGGAGCATTGGCCCATGGTCCTCCTGGTGTATTCGTGGCTGTAGGGCCGACAGGCCCTATGTCGGGCCGGCCCGTAGGCACACCTGGACCCTGCCGGCCGGGCGTGCGCACACGGCGAGTGGATGCGGGCGTCGTGACCGCGTGCCGTCATCCGTCTCCCACGCCCAGTCCGATCTCGGCCCAGATGATCTTGCCGCCGGTCTGGTGGCGGGTGCCCCAGCGCTGGGCGAGCTGGGCGACGAGCAGGAGGCCGCGCCCGCCCTCGTCGTAGGTGCGGGCCCGGCGCAAGTGCGGGGCGGTGCCGCTGCCGTCGGCGACCTCGCAGATCAGCGCGGCGCCGCGGATCAGCCGCAGCTGGACGGGCGGCTGCCCGTAGCGGATCGCGTTGGTGACGAGTTCGCTGACCACCAGCTCGGTCGTGAACGCCACGTCCGGCAGGTGCCAGGCCTCCAGCTGCGCGAGTACCCGGGCGCGGGCATCGGCCACCCGGGCCGGGTCGGCGGGCAGGTCCCAGGCGGCGACCTGGTCGGCGTCGAGCGCCCGGGTGCGCGCGAGGAGCAGGGCGACGTCGTCCTCGGGCTGCGGGGGAAGCAGTGCCCGGAGCAGCTCGTCGCACAGCGTTTCCAAAGGCCGGGGCACGGACTGGTCGAGGCATCGGAGCAGCCGCGCCTGCCCGTTCTCCAGATCGTGCCGGGCACCCTGCAGCAGGCCGTCGGTGTACAGCGCGAGGAGGCTGCCCGTCGGCAGTTCCCACTCGACGGTCTCGAACGGCAGACCCCCCACTCCCAGCGGCGGGCCGGGCGGCACGTCGACGAGCTCCGCAGCTCCGTCCGGCCGGACGACGGCGGGTGGCGGATGGCCGGCGCTGGCGGCCGTGCACCGGCGGGAGACCGGGTCGTAGACCACGTACAGGCAGGTGGCGATGACATCGGTCGGGACGGCGAGCTCGCGCTCGTGGTCCGCGCTGCTGTCCTCCTCGGCCGCGAGGAGGGTGACCAGGTCGTCGAGGTGGGTCAGCAGTTCGTCGGCGGGGAGCTCGACGTCGGCCAGGGTGCGCACGGCGGTCCGCAGCCGTCCCATGGTGGCCGAGGCCCGCAGCCCGTGGCCCACCACGTCGCCCGCCACCAGGGCGACCCGGGCGCCGGAGAGCGGGATCACGTCGAACCAGTCGCCGCCCGGCCCCGCCCGGGTGCGGGCCGGGAGGTAGCGGTGGGCCACCTCGACCGCGTCCTGGGCCGAGAGCCGGCTCGGCAGGAGGCTGCGCTGCAGGGCCAGGGCGGTGCCGCGTTCGAGGGTGTACCGGCGGGCGTTGTCGACGGCCACGGCGGTACGGGCGGCGATCTCCTCGGCCAGCAGCAGGTCGTCGTGGGTGAAGGGGTCCTCGCGCCGGTGCCGGACGAGGACCGCCACGCCGATCGTGATGTCACGGGCGCGCAACGGAACGACCATGATCGAGTGGATCCCGAACCTGCGGACCACACCCGACCGCTCGGGATCGGCCTGCACCCAGGCCCGGATCGCCTGGTCCTCGGTGGTGTGCAGCGAGGACCTGCCGGTGGCCAGGCAGCGGACGGGGGGCGCGGAGGCCGGGTAGCTGTCGGTCTCCCCGGGCCGGATCAGTGCCTCGGGCGCGCCGGGCAGCACGGACTGCTGCGCCGCGCGGCGCAGCAGGACGGTGCCTGCCGTGGAAGGCTTCGGCTCGATGCCGCGGCACAGGGAGTCGAGCAGGTCGACGGTGATGAAGTCGGCGAGCCGGTCCACCGTGACGTCGGCCATCTCCTGCGCGGTGCGCATCATGTCCAGGGTGCTGCCCACCCGGGCGCTGATGTCGTTGAGCAGCGTGAGCCGCTCCCTGGCCAGGTACTGCTCGCTGACGTCGAGCGCGGAGACCTCGGCGTGCCGTACCTGGCCCGCCGGTGTGACGAGCGGGGAGACGGTGACGGACCAGACCTTCTCCGGGGCGTCCGGCTGGGCCCGCCCCCGGACGTGGAAGTCCTCGGGTTCACCTGTTTCGAGGACCCGGCCCATGCCGTCCTCGACCCGGTGGCACAGGTGCGGCGGCAGGATCTCCGTGACACGCCGGCCGCGCATCCGCTCCTCGCTCAGTCCGAGTTCCCGCGTGGCACCGGCGCTCGCCCGCACGGCCCGCAGCGCGGAGTCGTACACCATCACGGGCAGCCGGCACTGGGCGAACGCCTCGTCCCCCGTCACCAGGTCGGGCCGTGGCCGTTCCGATGGCGTCACCATGAGGAGCCGCTGGGCGCGGCCCTCGCGGTCGACCAACGGATACGCACGCACCCACACGGTCACGGGCCGGCCGTCCCGGTGCCGGAGCAGGGCCGTCGTCGCGGTCCCGCCAAGGGGCGGAAGGCCGTTCACGCTCACCGCTTCCGAGGCGACCAGACGGCTGACGTGGTTGCCGACGGCCTCCTGGCAGGGGTAGCCCAGCAGACGCTCGGCGCCGGGGCTCCACCGCGTCACGATTCCCCGGTCGTCGACGACCGCCGTGGCCGGGTCGACCGGATCGGGCGGTGTGCCGGGACTCCCGCCGAGTGGGATGGCATCGCGCATGTCGGTCACCGCCTGTTCTGCCCGCTCGGACACCGTGGCCTCCGGACGAACGCCGGAAGGGCCGGGGATGCCCGAGACGGCCGCTCTCACCGCGTCGACCACGTCCCTCGCTTCTGTCGTTCCCATCGTTGTCCACTCGCTCCCGCGCGGCACTTCCATCGCCCTTCCTGCCGTCGCCCCTCGCGCGGAACCGTCCGGCCTCCAGGGCGGACAGCGGCCGTACCGGTGTCGCCACCGGTGGGCCGAAGGGCTTCGGCGCGGAGGCGACGGCCGCGATGACGTGCGTTGCGAGCCACCTGCCACAGGCCGTAGCGGGCCGGCCGCGCGGGGTGCTGCAGGAGGCGCGGCTCGCGGTCGAGGTTGCCCCGGGCCGGCGGCCCGGACCCCGGCGTGCGCTCAGCTGGTCTTGTGGCCCCACCGGGGTCCCACGAGCGCCCATTCCCTGCCCCACTCCTCGATGCGACGCCGGTCGAGCAGCCGTCGGGCGACCGCGCCCCCACCGAAGACAAGGCCTCCGAGCGGCCGCCGCCGCGGTGCCCCGGGCGCCCGACTCGATCGCGGCTTCCGTGGGGTCCGGAGGCGCCGAGGTCAACCGGCCGGCGCGGTCCTGCCAGACCGAGACCTCGGACCCTGCCTTGAGACCGGCGTCCACCAGGGTCCGGCCCGTGTGCGTCGCGCCGTCGGCTGTGGTCCAGCGCACCGTCGTCGCCCGGCGACCGGTCGTGGTGCCGATTGCGGGGATCGCGCGCGGCACGTCGTCGAGAAGCACGATGTCGTCGTGGCGCCGCAGCGGGTTGCTCCGCCACCGCCACAGCCATTTCCTCGCGTACTTGCCACTGGGCATCGGTCCGCACCTCCTTCCAGTCGTCCTGGTGACATCCCCGAAGGTGACAGCCGGCGCGGTGCCGGTGCATGAGCCGACCTGGTGCCGTCACAGGGCCGATCGGCACCAACTCCGTGGCCTGGGGCGCCCAGTGACGCCTTCCGGGCTGAACGGCCCCTGCCCCGTGGGCCGTTCGGCCGTTGCCCGGGTTCCATCGGCATCTGCTGAGGGCCGGGGCGCACGACGAGCATCGTCCGGAGAATCCGCCGCGCGGTGTCGATCGGCGCTGCCGTCGCACCGCCGGCCGAGGGAAGGAGAGGTACGACCATGACCCTGCGTCACATAGTCGTCGGAGTCGACGGCTCTCTGACCTCCGTGCGAGCTCTGGACCGGGCCGCGGCCGAGGCCGTACGGCACGGTGGCACGCTGCGCGTGCTGTACGCGGTTCCCGACCTCGACGAGGCCGCACCGGTCCTGGCCTACGCCGTCTCCCGCACCGGTGAGCGGTGTCCGGGGCTGTCCGTCGAGACCGTCGCGGTCGAGGGGGGCGTGGTGCACGCCCTGGCGCGCGCGAGCGAGGACGCGGTTCTCACCGTGGTGGGCAACCGCGGCCTGGGCACGGTGGCGGGTTCGGCGCTCGGCTCGGTGAGCCTGAGGCTGGCCGCCCTCGCCCGCGGACCGCTCCTGGTCGTCCGCGGGGACCACCCCTGCGACGAGGGCAGGCCCGTGGTGCTGGGTCTTGCCGACGACTCGGACATGCGGGCGGCGGAGTACGCCTTCCAGGAGGCCGAACGGCGCGGCGTGAACCTCCGTGTCCTGCATTCCCGGACGCGTCGGCACACCACCCCCGAACTGCCCTCGCTCACGGGGGTCCGCAGTTCCGGGCCGGAGCGGACGGCCATGGAGAGCCGGGCCGAGGAGGCCGTGGCGCGCTACGCCCTCGGTCACCTCCACGACCAGCACCCCGACATCGTCGTGGACTCCGATACGGTCCGTACCGCCCCCGCCCCCGCACTGCTGACCTCGTCCCGGGAAGCCGCCGTGGTGGTCGTCGGTGCCCACCGCCGTACCGGTGTGTTCGGACCGCGCCTGGGTCCGGTCGTCCACACGCTGCTGCACCGGTCGCACTGCCCCCTGATCGTCGTACCTGAGGGATGAAAGCCCGCTGCCACGGCCGACGTCCTGCCACCCGGGATCCGGAGCGGCACCGCGGGGAAGCGGTGCCGCTCCGGTCGTCCTGCGTCTCCCGCGCTGCTCCTCCGAGCGCCCGGGACCGTGGTGTCATGCCGGGCGAGAGCCCTCGTCGGTGCCGTCGGTGCCGTCGGTGCCGTCGGTGTCCGTGCCGGGGGACTGCGTGCGGCCGCCGCGCCACGGCGGGGTGGCCGTTCGGCGTCCGTCGCTCCAGGACCGGGCGGCCCTGTCCGTCTGGCGGCGCAGTCGGTCCTGGAGCCGGTCGACGGCCTCCGTGGCCGTAGCCTCATCGGCCACGGTGACGACCAGCTGCCGGCCCCCGATGCGCAGGTCCGCCGTGGCCGACCAGGGGTGGCCTGCGTGGTGGGCGGCCGCGCGCAGGATGCGCACCTCGCCGCTGACGGAGGGCAGCCCCGGCCTGCTCACCACGGCGTCGATCTTCGTCCGGGCGTACGCCAGGGCGTCCTCGTCGACGGCGCCGTCGGAGCGCAACTCGACTGCGGGCGTCGACTGGGCGTTGTCGGTGGTCATGCGGATCCTCCTCGGAACCAAGGACAGGTGGAACAGGCGGAACTGGGGGACTCAGGAAGGACGGGACGGTGGGCCGGTTCAGGCCGCCGTGTCCGGCAGCCACAGGTCGGGGCCGAACACCTCGTAGCGGATGCAGCGCGCGGGAACGCCGGCGCGCAGCAACTGCCCGCGTACGTCCCGCATGAAGGGGAGCGGACCGCACAGGAACACGGTCGCGTTGTCGGGGAGCCGGATGCCGCTCAGGTCCATCCGGCCTGAGCGGGCGTCGGGTTCCTCCGGCGTGGGATTCTCGTACCAGAAGTCGGCCCGGGCGTTGCGCAGTCGACCGACGAGGTCATGGGTCTCGGCGCGCAGGGCGTGTTCGGCGGGGGAGCGGTCGGCGTGCAGGACCAGGACCCGGCGGATCGAGCGGAGGCCGGCCAGGTGGGCGAGGATGCCGGTCATGGGGGTGCAGCCGATGCCCGCCGAGACCAGGACGACGGGGGTGGTGCTGTCCACCGGGTCGTCGAGGAAGACGTCGCCGAACGGCGCGGACAGCAGCAGCTCGTCCCCCTCGTGGACGGTGTCGTGCAGCAGACCGGAGACCTCGCCGTCCCGCTTGACCGTGATCCGCCGCAGCCCGTCGCCCGGGTCCGAGGAGAGGCTGTACTGGCGCAGTTGGTGCACCCCGTCCGCCAGGCACACGCGGACGCTGACGTACTGGCCCGCGCGGGCCCGCGGGACGCGTTCGCCGTCCGCCGGCCGGAGCAGGAGGGAGACGACGTCGGGGGTCTCGGTACGGCGTCCGACGACCGTCCAGGGCCGCCAGATCCCGCCGGGCTGGACACCCGCGTCCTGGTAGAGAAGCGCCTCCCTGCTGATCAGGGCTCCTGCCATGAGCCAGTACACCTCGTCCCAGGCAGCCGCCACCTCCGGGGTGACCGCGTCTCCGAGGACCTCGGCGATCGCGCCGAACAGGTACTTGTGCACGATCGTGTACTGGTCGTCGGTGACGCCGACGGCGGCGTGCTTGTGCGCGATCCTCGACAGCAGCCGGTCCGGCCGGGTCCCGGGACCCTCCAGCAGTGCGCGGGCGAATCCGGCGATCGAACCGGCCAGCGCGCGGCGCTGGCCGCCGCTCGCCTGGTTGCCGCGGTTGAACATGCCGTCGAGAAGTTCTGGCCGGTCGTGGAACATGGTGGCGTAGAAGCGGGTGGTGATCTCGTCGAGCGCACCGGACACGGCGGGCAGGGTGGCGCGTACGAGGGCGGCGGACTCTGCGGACAGCATGGAAACTCCCTGTCAGGACAGATGAGGGGAAAGGACCGGCGATGGCCGGATGCGGCCGGGCGGGCTACGCGTCGCGCCCGTAGTAGGCGGCCCGCATGAGCCGTCGCATGTCGTCGAGCAGGGGCATCCGAGGGTTGGCGGGGGCGCACTGGTCCTCGAAGGCGTTCAGGGCCTGCTGGGGGAGTGCGTCGAGGAAGGACGTCTCGTCGACGCCCAGAGCCTGGAACGACGATTGGATGCCCACGGCGTCCCGGAGCCGCTCCACCGCCGCGGCCAGTGACTCGACGCCCTCCGCCGCGGTGGCGGCCGGCAGGCCCAGGGCGCGGGCGATGTCCTGGAAGCGTTCGGGAGCGCGGTAGTGCTCGTACTTCGGCCAGCCGGTGAGCTTGGTGGGGACGGTGCCGTTGTAGCGGATGACGTGCGGCAGCAGGACGGCGTTGGTGCGGCCGTGCGCGATGTGGAAGGTGGCGCCGAGCGTGTGCGACATGGCGTGGACGATGCCGAGGAAGGCGTTGCCGAACGCCATGCCGGCGATGGTGCCGGCGTTGTGCATCTTCTCCTGGGCCTCGGGTCGGGCCGCACGGTCGTTCACCGCCGCCTCGATGTTCTCGAAGACCAGCCGGATCGCGTGCAGGGCGAGTCCGTCGGTGAAGTCGCTGGCGTAGACCGACACGTACGCCTCGATGGCGTGGGTGAGCGCGTCGAAGCCGCTGTCGGCCGCGAGCGCGGGCGGGAGTCCGGCGGTGAGGAGCGGGTCCACGATGGCCACGCTGGGGGTGAGCGCGTAGTCGGCCAGCGGGTACTTCTTGCCGGTGGCCGGGTCGGAGATCACCGCGAAGGGGGTGACCTCGGCGCCCGTGCCCGACGTCGTGGGGATGCACACCAGGCGGGCGAGCTTCCCCAGCACCGGGAAGCGGAAGGCGCGCTTGCGGATGTCGGAGAACTTGTGCCGCATGTCGGCGAAGTCGACGTCCCTGCCCTCGGCCTGCTGTTCGTACAGCAGCCACATCACCTTGGCCGCGTCCATCGGGGAGCCGCCGCCCAGGGCGATGATGGTGTCCGGGCGGAAGTCCCCCATGAGGCGGGCGCCGCGCCGGACGGAGTCGATGCTGGGCTCGGGTTCGACGTTGTCGATGACCTGGACGGTGACCGGTTCCCGGCGCCGCCGCAGTACTTGCTCGACCCGGTCGACGAGCCCGAGCCGGGTCATCGTCGCGTCGGTGACGACGGTGACGCGGTGGACGTCCGGCATGGAGGTCAGGTACCGGACGGACTGCGGCTCGAAGTAGATCTTCGGCGGGACCTTGAACCACTGGAGGTTGTTACGGCGCACGGACACCCGCTTGACGTTGAGCAGTTGGGCTGCGGAGACGTTGTTGGACACCGAGGTGCTGCCCCAGGAACCGCAGCCGAGCGTCAGTGACGGCAGCAGGCTGTTGTAGATGCCGCCGATCGCGCCCTGGGAGGAAGGGGCGTTGACGATGACCCGTACCGTCTTCATACGACGGCCGTACGCCTCGGCGAGTTCGAGGTCACCGGTGTGGATGACGGCGCTGTGGCCCTGCCCGTGGAAGGCGACCATGTCCGCGGCCAGGTCGAAGCCCTGCTCCGTGGAGCCGGCCCGCAGGACGGCGAGGACCGGGCAGAGCTTCTCGCGGGTGAGCGGCTCCTGCGGACCGACCTGGCCGGCCTCGACGAGGATGAGCGAGGTGCCGGCCGGCACCGTGAACCCGGCCCGCTCGGCGATCCACACCGGACTCTGCCCGACGGCCGCGGAGTTCACCTTGGGCTCGCAGCCCGCGCCCGCGGTCCCGTCGGCGGGGAACAGAAAGGCCTCCAGCTTCGCCTTCTCCTCGTCGGTCGCCAAGTGGGCATGCAGCGCCCCGAATTCGGCGAGAACCGCGTCGTAGACCCGGTCGTCCAGGATGACGGCCTGTTCGGAGGCGCAGATCATGCCGTTGTCGAACGACTTGGACAGCACCAGGTCGTTCACGGCCCGTCGTATGTCGGCGCTGTGGTGGACGTAGGCGGGGACGTTGCCGGCCCCGACACCGAGTGCGGGCTTGCCGGCCGAGTAGGCGGCCTTCACCATGGCGTTGCCGCCGGTGGCGAGGATCAGCGAGACGCCCGGGTGGCGCATCAGAGCGCCGGTCGCTTCGACCGACGGAGTCTCGATCCACTGGACGCAGTGCTCCGGAGCGCCCGCCGCGACCGCCGCGTCGCGCACGATCCTGGCAGCCTCCGCGCTGCAGTTCTGGGCGGAGGGGTGGAAGGCGAACACCACCGGGTTGCGGGTCTTCAGCGCCATGAGGGCTTTGAAGACGGTGGTGGAGGTCGGGTTGGTGACGGGGGTGACGGCGCACACCACCCCGACCGGCTCGGCGACCTCGATCATGTCGTCGATGTCGTCGCGGGCGATGACACCGACCGTCTTCATCGGGCCCATGCTGTGCGTGACGTACTCGCAGGCGAACATGTTCTTGGCGGCCTTGTCCTCGAACACGCCGCGTCCGGTCTCCTGCACGGCAAGTCGCGCGAGGCCGGTGTGCTGGTCGAGGGCGGCGACCGAGGCCTTCTTCACGATGTGGTCGACCTGTTCCTGGTCGAGCCCCTCGTAGTCGGCGAGCGCCTTGAGCCCGTTGGTCACCAGGCGGTCCACCGCGACGGCGATGTCGGACGGCGCGTCGGCGGGTTCGGCGGTCGCGCTGCGGTCGGCGTGGCGGGTCATGTCGGCAGGCCTCCGTGGTGGAAGGGCGGCGACCGCACGGGTGGCGGCGCGGGAGGGAGCGGCACCCCGGGGGATGGGCACCGCTCCCATCAGCAGCGTCTCTCGTCAGCGGTGGTGTCCCCAGGGCCCGATGGTCCCCTTGAGGGACTGATCGGCCCGGGCCGTCGGGGCCGGACGTCCCGTCCGCCGCCGCTGGGCGCTGCGCTGGAATCGCCGCGATGCGCCGTCGTTCGTCCGCGGCGCCGTCGCGGCGGTCGTGCTCACGCGGCGGCAGCCGTACCCTGCCGAGCGGCAGCGGACGTCACTCGACCTGCTCAGTCGTGGTGCGCACCGGAGGAGTGGGCGCCGTCGGCCGCGTGGGGGTCGTCGTCGCGGCAGGAGAGGCCGTTGACGACGCCGACAACTCCGTCCACCCGGTACGTCATCCGGATCGCGGTCGGAATGTCGCCGTGGTGCGGTACGGCTCCGGAAAGGGTGACCATGCCGTCCCGGACCGAGACGGTCACGCTGTCGACCGGGAGCCCGAGCGCGAGGTCCACCACCTCGTCGCGGACCTCCCGGCCGATCTCGTCGTCCGTGCGCAGGAAGACCCGCAGCAGGTCACGGCGGGTGGCGATGCCGATCAGGCGGTCCTCCTCGTCCACCACGGGCAGGCGCTCGACGCCGTGCCGCTCCATCACACGTGCGGCGTCCGCTATCCGCTGTTCCGGATGCACGGTGATCGCGGGCGTCGACATCAGGTCCCGGGCCGTGACGGTGTCGGCGACGGCACCGGGACGAGGGCGCCCGAGGCGGCCCGACGGGTGGCGCCGTGACCGCCGCGCCCGGTCGGCCGGGGACCCGGTCGCCTGGCGACGGACCAGGTCCGTCTGCGAGACGACGCCCACGACCTTGTCGTCGTGGTCCACGACGGGCAGACCGCTGATCCGGTGCCGGTCCAGCAGCCGTACGACGTCCTTGAACGATGTCTCCGGGCGTGCCCCGACGACATCGGAGGTCATCACCTCACCGACGATGCGGGCCATGGCGGCCACCTCCTTTCCGGCCGGGCCGGGGCTCGGGGACGCGAGCCCGGCCCGGCGCTCACCTGCTGTCGCTCGACCCGGCCCCGGACAGTGCGGCCCGCCCGGCCTCCAGGCGGGCGACCGGGACGCGGAACGGCGAGCAGGAGACGTAGTCCAGTCCGGCCTCGTGGAAGAAGTGGACGGAGTCGGGGTCGCCGCCGTGCTCGCCGCACACGCCGATCTTCAGGCCGGGGCGGGCGGCGCGCCCCTCGTCGACCGCGATCCGGACCAGCCGGCCCACGCCGTCGCGGTCTAGGCTCTCGAAGGGCGAGGTGGCGAAGATGCCCTTGTCGAGATAGGCGGAGAAGAACGCCGCCTCGACGTCGTCGCGGGAGAAACCCCAGGTGGTCTGGGTCAGGTCGTTCGTGCCGAAGGAGAAGAACTCCGCCTCCTCGGCGATCCTGCCCGCGGTGAGCGCGGCCCTCGGCAGCTCGATCATGGTGCCGACGGGGCAGTGCACGGGCACGCCGGTCTCCTCGGACACCTCGGCCAGGACCCGCTCCACCTCCGTCCGCTCGATGCGCAGTTCCTCGACGGCGCCGACCAGCGGCACCATGATCTCCGCCTCGGGGGAGCCCCCGGCCCTCGTACGCGCCACGACCGCCTCGGCGATCGCCCGCACCTGCATGGCGACCAGGCCGGGCACCACCAGGCCCAGGCGTACGCCGCGCAGCCCGAGCATCGGGTTCTCCTCGTGCATGCGGTTGACCGCGTCGAGCAGCTCGGTGTCGTGCGGGTCCGGGTGTTCGCCCCGGGCCTCGGCGGCGGCGATCCGCACGGCGAGGCCGGTGCGGTCGGGCAGGAACTCGTGCAGGGGCGGGTCGATGAGCCGGATGGTGACCGGCAGGCCGTCCATCGCCTCCAGGATGCCGATGAAGTCCTGGCGCTGGAGCGGCAGCAGCGCGCTCAGTGCCTGCCTCCGCTCGGCCTCGTCGCGGGCCAGGATCATCGCCTCGACCAGCTTGCGCCGCTCGCCGAGGAACATGTGCTCGGTACGGCACAGTCCGATCCCCCGCGCGCCGAACCGCCGGGCGCGGGCGGCGTCCTCCGGGGTGTCGGCGTTCGCGCGCACCTCCAGCCGGGCCGTGCGGTCGGCCTGCTCCATGGTCCGGGCCACGGACTCGACCAGTCCGGCCGACCGCTCGCCCGTCTCGAAGTACCGCATCACCGCGGAGTCGACCAGCGGGGCGGCGCCCAGGTACACGGCCCCTGCGGAACCGTCGACGGAGATGACCGTGCCCTCTTCGACGACGGTCTCACCCACGGTGAAGCGACGGCCCTGGGCGTCCACCGCGATCTCCTCCGCACCGCAGACGCACACCGTGCCCATGCCGCGGGCGACCACGGCGGCGTGACTGGTCTTGCCGCCCCGGCTGGTCAGCACCGCCTGTGCGGCGATCATGCCCGGCAGGTCGTCGGGGGCGGTCTCCTGGCGGACGAGCACGACCTGCTCGCCCGCGGCGGCCCGGCGGACGGCCTCGGCGGAGTCGAACACCGCGGCGCCCACGGCCGCGCCCGGTGAGGCGGGAAGGCCGTGCGTGAGCGCCTCGCCGACGGCGGAGGTGTCGAACCGTGGGAACATCAGCCGGGCGAGCCCGTCCCCGGCGACCCGGCCCAGCGCCTCGGCGGGGCCGATCAGGCTCTCGTCCACCAGCTCGGAGGCGATGGCGAACGCGGCCTCGGCGGTGCGCTTGCCGACCCGGGTCTGGAGCATCCAGAGCCGGCCGCGCTCGATGGTGAACTCGATGTCGCACAGATCCCGGTAGTGCGCCTCGAGGGTCTCCATGTGACCGCGCAGCCGAGCGTGGGAGACGGGGTCGAGCTCTTCCAGATCGGCCAGTGACACGGTGTTGCGGATGCCGGCCACGACGTCCTCGCCCTGGGCGTTCGGCAGGTAGTCGCCGTACAGGCCCGGGCGCCCGGTGGCGGGGTCGCGGGTGAAGGCGACACCGCTGCCCGAGTCGGAGCCGAGGTTGCCGAAGACCATGGTCTGCACGTTCACCGCGGTGCCGAGGTCGTCGGGGATGTGCTCGCGGCGCCGGTAGATCCGGGCGCGCTCGCCGTTCCAGGACCCGAAGACGGCGAGGACGGCCCGCCGTAGCTGCTCGTCCGGGGACTGCGGGAAGTCCTCACCGGTCTCCCGGCGGATCAGGGTCTTGTACGTCTCGACGAGCCCGGCCAGATCCGCCGCGTCCAGGCCCAGGTCGTCCGTTGCGCCCCGGTCGCGCTTGAGGTCGGCGAGAGCTGTCTCGAACAGTCCGCTGTCGACACCCATGACCGTACTGCCGAACATCTGTATGAGGCGGCGGTAGGAGTCCCAGGCGAAGCGCTCGTTCCCGGCCACCTTCGCCAGGCCGAGCACGGAGTCGTCGCCGAGACCGATGTCCAGGACCGTCTCCATCATGCCGGGCATGGAGAAGCGTGCTCCGGAGCGGACGGACAGCAGCAGCGGATCGTCGGGCTGCCCCAGCCTCCGGCCGGCCGCCTTCTCCAGAGCCGCCAGATGCTCCGAGATCTCCTCGGCCAGCCCGTGCGGCTCACTGCCGGCGGTGAGAAAGGTCCGGCAGGCCTCGGTCGTCACGGTGAAGCCCGGTGGCACCGGCAGCCCCAGCCGGGTCATCTCGGCCAGGTTCGCCCCCTTGCCGCCGAGCAGGCCGGCCAGGTCACGGCCGCCCTCAGCGAAGTCGTACACGTAACGGACCATGATGTCGGTCTCCTCCGTCGGGCCTCGGCTGGATGCTCTCCAGCGTCTGCCCGCCGGGGTCGGAGGGGGCAGGTGCTTGTCGGTCCCCTCCGGTGGGCCGGTCGGCCCAGGCGGATCCGTCGCTGCCGCGGGGGGCGTGCCGCACACGGTCCACGCACGCGTCCGCCGGCGACGCCTGGGTCCGGCTGTTCCTGACTAGCTCTTCTGCAGTGCGCGGGTGACCCCGGCGATGACGGCGGTCGTCAGCACCCACCCGAAGGCGATCAGCAGATAGGCCAGCCACTGGAGGCTCCCGCTCGTCCAGTACCAGGCCGAGCGCTGCCCCAGGCCGCCGATGGGGATCAGAAGGTCGAGCGTGTAGACGAGGGGCTGGAACGGCGGGCCCTCGCCTCGCTGGACCGGACGAGGGGAGTGGCCGCCGAAGGACAGTGTGCCCAGCAGGGTCAGCGCGAGGAGCCAGACGCCGGCCAGCCAGGGACGGTAGCCGTAGCCGACGGTCACGTCGAGCAGGTGCCCCCACGCCCGCGCGGCCGGGGGCAGTGTGCGGCGCCTGTGGCGCTGTCTGGCCAGGAGCACGCGGCGGGCCTCGTCGTCGTGGCCGGACTTCCGGTACCAGCTCGCCAACTGCTCGTACGGCTGGGGGTTGTAGCCGGGACTGCGCCGTATCCACGCCACGCGCTCGGCCACGGAGTTCCGCCGCCCCACTGCTTCCCGTCTCCCGTCCGTCTTGATGGAACCGTAGACGAAGCCGTCCAACTCCACGACCTCGGGCCAGCTGTGCTCGCCGTCGTGCAGGTACGACACCTGCGCGCCTTGCAGGTCCACGGCGCCGGACGGCGCTGCGGCGAGGCCGAGGTCGAAGTCGACCGCCTGCATCAACGGGGCCGACAGGGAGGGGCCGCTGCCGTCCGGCGGCCCGTTCAGCACGGCCCCCGAGAAGCTCAGACCGGCCGAGATCCGGGCACCCCGCAGCCCTACGGTCCCGTTCGCCACGAACCCGTCGGAGAGGATGACCGTCGAGGCCACGGAGTTCTCCAGATTGAGCGCCAGGCCGCGCGGGCTGGGCTCCTCCAGCCGCGCGCCGTTCATGTACAGGCCGCCAGGCAACTGGGCACCCGGGAACCGTACTTCGCCCCGTGCGACGAACCCGGGGCGACAGAAGAATCCTCCTTCCATGACGAGGCCGCCGGCGGCCAGGGCCCACCCGCCGGGCGCGTTGAGCTCGGCCTTGTTGAGGATCACGCCGCCGGCCACCCGGGCGTCGGTGAGGGACAGGGCGGTGATGCGGTGGTGGAAGTGGGAGGGGGCGCCGCTCTCGACGACCGAGTGCGCCAGGTCCAGGTTCCCCTCGATACGCGTGGCCCCGGCCTCGACGCCAGGCACCCGGCAGCTCCTGAGAACCAGCGTCTGGGTCGTCGCCCCGAGCAGGTTCACCGCCTGCTCGAACCAGCACCCTTCCAACCAGAGGGTGTATGCCAGCTGCGCGCCGGCCAGGTTGAGCGGTCCGACGATCCGCGCCCCGGCGAGCCGCAGACAAGGTACGGCGCCGGGCTGCCCGCTGTGCGCGCCCAGCATCAACGCCGCGATCACGGAGGCCCGAACCGTCCGCTCCGGCCCCCATCGCCCGCCCTCGGCGACACGGTCGTCCCCGGGCGCGTCCGCGCGCAGGTCCACGGCTCGCCCTTCGGGAAACGCGTTCCACAACTCACGCTCCGGCGAAGTCAACTCGTCGTATGAGAACACTCGTGCAGCGTAGTGATCCTGCTACGCGCCTCTCCCGTGCTTGTTTCTCACGCTGCGCCCGAACACGCCCGCCGGAGGGAGGCGAAGGCCGCTCCGAAGGAGCCGGCGGGGCCTGCCCGGGACCAGACCGGCGTCGCACCCGTGGGCCGGAAACATGATCCCCGGCCCACGTCGTCGCCGGAGCGCGGAGTTCATGTCCGCGTCAGCGGCCGCCGGCCGTCACGTGCGGAACTCCTGGTGGCCGTCGCTCTTCCCGAAGTAGTGCCGTTCCTCGACGAACTCCCGCTCACCGGGGCGCAGGACGGTCCCCGGCGTCGACAGGACCGCGATCAGTGCGGATGTGAACGCCGCAGCCGGGCGGCGGTTCAGAGCTTGCGCAGCCAGTCGTCGGCGATGCCGTGCACGGCGCAGCCCGACGGCCGCACGTGCCTGTCGTCCAGCCGGTAGGACAGGTGGTCGACGACGTCCACGACGCCGTCCGGCCGACGGGTCACACCGACCGCGACGGTATGTCGCTGAACGGTATGCCGTACCGCGCCGTGACGACTTCGTCGACCAGGAGAGCGCCGATCCTCGTGGGCCTCATGGCTGTGCCTCCCTTTCCCGATGGCGACTGATGCGAACACCACCTGGGCCGAGCGGGCACGGGCGGGGCCGAGCAGCCCTCGATTCCCCTGCCCGGCCGGTGGCGGGCCGACGCCGAGGGGCCGTACGGCCCTGGGAGGGGACCGGGCAGCCTCTGCCCTCGCGCAGGCCGCGGCGCGACGCTGGTACGGACAGCAGACCGAGTGCTGGAGGTGCCGAGATGCTTCGCCCCGTTGTCGCCGGAGTCGACGGATCCGCCGAAAGCCTCGCCGCCGCCGCCTGGGCGGCGCGCGAGGCCCTGCGGCAGGACCGGCAGCTGCACCTGGTCCATGCCTGGAACTGGCACCCCCGTCAGGAGGAGGGGGAGATCGCCAACGCTGCGCAACGGCATTTGGCCCGGCGCGCACTGCGCCAGGCGGAGGACCGGGTCCGCAGGTATCACCCTCAAGTCCGCCTCAGCGACGAGCAGATGGAGGGGCCGGCCACCGCCGCCCTGCTGAAGGCCGCGGACCGGGCCGAGCTGATCGTCCTGGGCTCGCGAGGCCTCAGCGGCTTCACCGGGTTCCTCGTCGGCTCGGTGGCCCTCGGCGTGGTGGCCGAGTCCACCCGCCCCGTCGTGCTCGTCCGGGCGGACGAGCAGGCCGCGGACGAACATCTCCTCGCCGACGACGGGAGCGAATCGACGCTCACCGGCTACCGGGACGTCGTGCTCGCGATCAGCCTGGACGAACCCTGCGACGACGTCATCGAGTTCGCCTTCGAGGCGGCCCGGCTCCGGCACGCCCGGCTGCGGGTCGTGCACGCCTGGCACACCGCCGGGCCCGTCGGCCTCGGGCCGGGCGAGGTCGGTCTGATGAAGGAGCCCTGGCAGGGCGAGGAGTGGCTGGGCTTCCTCAAGGCCGTGCTCCAGGTGTGGCAGGACAAGTACCCCGACGTCGAAGTCCTCGCCACGGTGGTGGAGGACAGGCCCACGACCGCGCTCGTACGGGCCTCGACCGGCGCGAGCCTCCTCGTCGTCGGCCACCGTCTCGCCGAACGCCCGGTCGGCCCCCGGACCGGACCGGTCACCCATGCGGCGATCCATCACGTCGGCTGCCCCGTGGCCGTCGTACCCCATGCCTAAGGGCTGTCCCGTAATCCCCGGCGGGCGCACGACGACAGCTACGGCACCTCGCAGCGTTGTCGGGCTCGCCCGAATACGCCCAGTATGAGGACGACCCTCCGCCTTGCGATGCACCGCATCTGACGCCGCGCGCTGATCCACCAGGGATTACGGGACAGCCCTTAGACGAAGGAGGTGACGGTCATGGCGAGGCATGTCGTGGCCGGTCTGGACGGATCGAGGGAGAGTCTCGCGGCGGCCGACTGGGCGGCCAGGGAAGCACTCCGCCGAGGGCTGCCCCTCCGCCTGGTGCATGCCCGGGAAGGCCTCCCGGACCATGACACCGACGCGAACCTGCCCGAGATCAGGGTGCCGCAGTACCACGCGCGCCGGGTGCTGCGCGAAGCCCTCGACGTGCTGAGCGAGCGGTATCCGCAGCTGTACATCGCCGCCGAACAGGTACACAGGCAGCCCGCACCGGCACTGCTTGCCGAGGCGGCGGACGCCGAGTTGCTGGTCATCGGGAGCAGGCGGACCGGCGGGGGGTCGGGGTTCATGTCGGGGTCGGTCGCCCTGGCCACCGTCGCTCACGTCGACCGGCCGGTCGTCCTCGTCCGGGGCGGCGAGACGGCGGCGGACGAACACCTCCCCGACGGCTCGGGAAAGGCGTCGACCGCGACACCCCTGCGTGACGTCGCGGTAGCCCTCGACGTCGGCGGCCCCAGCGACGACGTCCTCGACTTCGCGTTCCGCGCGGCGGAGCTCCGCAGGGCGCCGCTGCGCGCCGTGCACGCCTGGCACGTGCCGCTCACCGGCGTCGTCCCGGGCGTCGAGGAGCGCACGCGGATCAGGGAGCGGGCCGAGCGTGAACTCACCGAGCTGCTCCGGCCCTGGCGCGCGAAGTACCCCGACGTGATCGTCCTGGAGAACCTGCACGAGGGGAGGGCAGCACACGTCCTCGTGCGCGCCGCGGGCGGGGCCGGTCTGCTGGTGGTGGGCCGCCGCAGGCGGCGTACCGCGATCGGTTCGCACACCGGCCCGGTGGCGCACGCGCTGATCCATCACGTGAGCCGGCCGGTCGTGCTGATCCCGCACGACTGAAGGTGTGGTCGGAGCGGCAGGCCGGCACGAACGCCCCGGGGACCGCACCGGAGTCGGGCCGCCCCGTGCAGATCGTGACGGGGGAGCACTACAGCGCCGCCTTGCGCGCCTGGTCCTGGCGAAGAGCGTCGTCGTCATCAAGCGCTCGATGGGCCACGGCTACGCGGGTATCGACAACGAGCTGTACACGGACCCGAAGACCGGGATGTTCTTCACCGACGCGAAGAAGGGACTGAGCGAGCTCGGGGCGGCCGTCGGCGAGTTCGTCGGCTGAGCGAGCCGGCAGTGGTGAGCCCCCGCCACGAAGGCGGGGGCTCGGCGCGTTCACTTCCCCGCCGGTCCTGGCGACGTGCCGCGCAGGATGTCCAGGCGGCGTCGGTACTCCTCCTCGTCGATCTCGCCGCGCGCGTACCGTTCGGCGAGGATCTGCTCGGCGCCCGGGCTGCCGGACGCGGGCGGCACGCTCCAGCCAGGGTGGCCGCCCACGTGCGTACCAGGGCGCAGCACAGCACGGAAGAGCAGCACCACGGCGGTGATGAGCGCGGCCCAGAACAGCAGATTGCCGGCGGTCATCCAGAACCAGGCCCAGCCGCTCATGCCGTGTCCGTACCAGTACAACATCATGGTTCACTTCCCGGTTCGGCGACGTCCGGGCCGACGTCGCGGGATGGACTCGTTTCCACGGTCCCGGTGGGAGGCCGCCGGACAACAGGTCCCGGTCGGCCCTTCCGAGGGCCGGTGGACCCCGGTCCGAGGTGGCCTGGGCCGAGCGGCCCTCACGGGGTGCGTGCTTCAACGACGGTGCATGGTCTCCAGAGCGGCCGCCAGGACATGGGGATCGTGGTGGCCCTTGTAGACGGAAGGCGGCTGCTTGTCGAGGTGGAGCAGCCGGGACACCGCCGTCCACGCCGTGCGTACGGAGTACTCGACCGTGAAGACGACGTCGTCCGGCACCTCCGCGAACTGCCCGATGAAGGCGAGGTTGACCGAGCCCTCGGGGACGACCTCGGGGCGGTCGTCACGACGGCGGTTCAGGAACTGGCTGGTGATGTAGGGCATCACGCACGGGATGACCGTCGACGTTTCGAGGACCCGGGCACTGGTCCGGTCGTCGAAGTGCAGGTGGTGCAGGACCTCTTCGAGGATCTCCCGGCCCGAGCACATGGTCATGGGCTTGGGCGTGTGGTTGCCGGCGCGGCCGGGGAAGAGGCCGTAGCCCCACCAGACCGAGACGCCCTCGGGCTGGTCCCGGTAGACGGGCTGGCGGTTGGCGACGATGGTGAGCAGCCAGTTGGAGTCGGTGAACGTCATCAGCCCGCCCCTGCCGGTCTCACGGCCGCTGAACCCGGCCAGGGCGTCGAGGAAGGCGGGGTCCTTGGCGGTGACGGTGAACGACTCCCAGCGGGACTCCTTCACGTGCTTGTCGAAGGCGTCGGGGTTCCCGAAGTTCTCGTGTCCGCGGGCCAGCCGGTGCCACAGCAGCCAGGCGTCCGAGCGCTGGGGAGGCGGAGGCGGGGGAGAGGTGTGCGTGCCGCGGCTGGAGGCGTCGGTCATGGAGCCGTTGGTGACCAGGACCAGGTCCTCGGGGGCGACGGCGATCCGCTCCTCGCGGCCGGCCCGGGACACGCGGACGGCTTCCACCGTCCTGCCGTTCTTCCCGGCGGCGAAGTCGAGGTCGGTCACCGTGCATCCGGGATGGATGGTCACCCCGTGCTTGCGCAGCCAGGCGGCCAGCGGGCGCACGATCGAGTCGTACTGGTTGTACCGGGTCCGGTGGATACCGGACATGGAGCCGAACTCCGGGAACAGGTGGATGAAGCGGCGGAGGTAGCGGCGGAACTCGATGGCGCTGTGCCAGGGCTGGAAGGCGAACGTGGTGCACCACATGAACCAGAAGTTCGTGGTGAAGAAGTGCTCGCCGAAGCAGTCGGTGATCCGTTTGCTGTCCAGGTGGCCCTCGGGAGCGGCCAGACACCGGACCAGGTCCAGACGATCACGCTCGGAGAACCCCATGGAGCCGGTGGCGGCGATCTTGCCGTCACCGTCGACCAGCCGCGCGACGTCGTCCCAGGCGAACTCCTCGTGCCCGGCCAGGATCTCCTGTGTCACGGACACCGAGGGATCGTCGAGCGTGGGAATTCCGGACAGCAGGTCGTAGGTGCAGCGGAACTCCGCCTCGAACATCCGGCCGCCGCGCATGGTGTAGCCGGCCTCCGCCGTGCCACCCGCGTCCAGACTGCCGCCGATGCCCATCTGCTCCTCGAAGAGGTGGATGTCCGCCCCGTCGAAGCCACCGTCGCGGATCAGGAACGCCGCCGCGGCGAGCGCCGCGACCCCGCTGCCCACCAGATATGCCTTCGCCATCAAAACACTCCTCGTCGCTCGCGTCCGTGGATCGGGAACCGCGCCTCCTACGTTTTCCTGCGCGAGCGGTGTCGTCAGTGGGCCATTGGTCACCGGCCGGGGCCGGACGGCCCCGGCGGACCGGCGCGCATCACCTCAGGAAGCGCGCCATGGTGTCGGCACGGGCAGACGCGGAGACGGAGGTCCCTCCGGGCCGTATCCGGCACGTATCACCATCTGCGCGTGGCGAGGGCGTCCGTTCGCCGACGGGAGGATCAGCCGGTCACGCAGATCGGGCCATTCCAGTGCCTGGTGGAGCAGTGAGGCTCGCACGCCGTGCGCCGTGGCCACCAGCAGGACGTGTTCGAGAGCCTGACCCGCGCGCAGCCAGTCGGCCCGGCGGTCGTGGTCGGTCGACAGGACGAAGAGGTGCGGACGGTGTTCGAAGGGGACTGCGGTCAGCGCGCCCGGACGCCGGTGAGTGCCGAAGTCCCGCATCGGTACGCGATCCAGGAAGTCCTGGGGGCCGAGGACCTCGGGCGTCAGCCCGTCGGCCGCACGGCCGCTCGCGCGGACCCACCGGCGGCTCTCCGCCGCTCGGTCGGTGTCGGCGTTGTTGCGGTGTTCCGCCTGGCCGATCAGCCGGAGCAGGGGATCCACGTCCGCGGGCGAGGTCGAGGTGGGCGCCGTCGGCACCGGCGGCGTCGCGGAGTTCCCTGACCACGGCGGTCGGCAGCGCCCGGTCCGAGAAGGGGAAACGGCAGCTGTGGCGCCGCCACACCGCTTCGTACAGGGCTGGGGCACCGATGTCCTGGAGGCGCCGGCGAGACGCACCGTGGCCAGCAGGTCCGGTTGTTCCGGACGGGGCAGCAGCCGGGGCACCGGCTTCCAGCCGAAGTGCACGGCCGCGACCCTGAGGTTGAAGAGGGCGCAGCCGACCGAGACGTGCAGGGCCCTGCCGGTCGGGTCGGTGTGGCGCAGGGCGCGCTCGGTGGCCGCGCGCATCTGGAGGGTGAGCGCCCCGAGGTCCAGGCGGAAGCGCCAGGGCTGCGTGTTGTGGACCGACGGCGCGGCAACGGCGGCGGCGACCAGTTTCTCCAGGGTGTACGCGTCGAGAGCCGTGGCGGACATGGTGACTCCTTCCCCGACCGGGCCGCACCGGTGCGCCGCGGGAGAGGCGCGGCGGCTGCTTCGGGCATCTCCGGCGGCGATGCACGGCGGCAGGGGCCGTTCGGCCTCACCAGGCTCTGCGCACGGCTCACCGCACCGGTCGGTCCCCGGTCTCCGGCTGTTCCAGGTGGGAGGCGAGGACGGCGGCCTGGACGCGGCGCTGGACGCCCAGCTTGGCCAGGAGCCGGGAGATGTGGTTCTTGACGGTCTTCTCGGAGAGGTAGAGCTTCTTGCCGATCTCGCGGTTGGTGAGGCCGTCTCCGATCAGGGCGAGGATGTCGCGTTCGCGGGGGGACAGCCCCGCCAGCTCGGGTGGTGTGGCGGGGGTCTCGGCGGGGTCGGCGCGCAGGGAGCGCATGAGGCGGGCGGTGGTCGCGGGGTCCAGCATCGACTGGCCGGAGGCGACCGTGCGGACCGCGGAGACCAGGTCGGAGCCCTTGATCTGCTTGAGGACGTAGCCGGACGCCCCGGCCATGATCGCGTCGAGGAGGGCTTCCTCGTCGTCGAAGGAGGTGAGCATGAGGCAGGCGAGGCCGGGCATCTGGTCGCGCAGCTCGCGGCAGACGGTGATGCCGTCGCCGTCGGGCAGGCGGACGTCGAGGACGGCGACGTGGGGGCGCAGGGCGGGGCCGCGGGCGAGGGCGTGCTGGACGGTGCCGGCGTCGCCGACGACCGTGATGTCGGGTTCCGCGTCGAGGAGGTCGGTGATGCCGCGCCGGACGACCTCGTGGTCGTCCAGCAGGAACACGCGGATCGGGTCCTGTTCCGAGAAGGTGCGCGGCTCTGTCATCGACGTCCCCTTGTTCCCCGACTGAAGGACGGACTGCGTACCGCCCGGGACGATCATCGCCCGCCGGGGCCGGTCGCACTAGGGCCGACCGGCCCCACTTGCCTCCTCCGGACGGTCGGCCGACAGCTCGAACTCCACGTCCACCACTCCTTCGACGGCCCGCACCAGCCGCGCCGCGACGGGGACGAGGGCGGTGTCCCGGATCCTGCCGACGAGCTTCACCACTCCCTCCCGGACGTCGACGTGCAGCACGGAGGAGGGCGGCGGGAAGAGGTAGGAGACCACCTCGCGCCGCACCTCCTCGGCGATCTCCTCGTCGCCGCGCAGGAAGACCTTGAGCAGGTCGGCCCGGCTCACCACGCCCTGGAGCAGACCGAGCTCGTCCACCACGGGCAGCCGCTTGACCTTGGCGCGTGCCATGGTGCGGGCGGCCTCGGCGAGGGTGGCGTCCGGACGGGTGGTGAGGGCGGGGGAGGTCATCAGCGCTTCGGCCGTCACCGCGCCGGCCTTCGTCAGGTCGGCGATCCGGCGCAGCCGGGTCCGGGGGTCCGTGGCACCGTCCCGGAGCTCCTCCTTGTGCAGGAGGTCCGCCTCGGAGACGACTCCGACGACGCGGCCCTCGCCCTCGACGACGGGCAGGGCGCTCACCTGCCAGTCCCGCATCAGCCGCACCAGTTCCTTGAAGGGGGCCCGGGGCCCGACGCTGACGACGGTCTGTGTCATGACGTCGCTCACGATGTGCGGTGTGCCGTGCATGGTCACTCCCAGGAGAGCCGAAGGTGCCGGGCGGGCCGTCAGACGCCGTCGGCGCCGTACGGGGCGTACAGGTCCAGCAGGCGGGTACGGGCGGCACGCAGGCGGTGGGCGAGCACCTGTCCCACCCACTGGCTCACGGCGTTGCCCAGTGCCGGGTCGTCCTGGCACATGGACCGGACGGCGACGGCGTCGAACTCGTAGGCCCGGACCGGCGTGGTGGCCTCGGCGCCCAGGTGCCACACATGGGGTGCGAACAGCCAGGACCAGCCGATCAGCTCGTCGTGGCCGAGGTTCTCGATGACGGCCGCCCGGCGGCCGGGAACGTGCATGTCGAGTTCGACCCGGCCGGAGCGGATGATCCAGAACCGGTCGGCGCGAGCGCCTTCCTCGAAGAGCCGGGTCCCCTGGGGGAAGGAGACCTCCCGGGCGAAGCGCATCAGCCGTTCCCGGTGTTCGCCGGGAAGCGCGCGCAGCATGGTGGGCGTCGGTGTGGTGATCATGACGTACCTCCCGGGCGGGGCGTGCCGACTACTACTGCCAGCGTGCGGCGGATGCCCCGGCCCGGGCATGGGCCGAACGGTCCCGGCCGCCGGGGACCTTCAGTACGTCCCTGAGCCCGTACGGCCGCTCCCCGCACCCCCGCGTGGCGCAGAACGATCGGTCCCGCACCGACCCGTCCGCAGCGCCACGCACAAGGAGCACAGCCATGTCCACGACCCCGACGAGCGGGAAGCGAGCCACCCCCACGGCGGCCCTCGGCCTTCCCGCCGCCTCCGCCCTCGTGATCGGCAGCGTCATCGGCACCGGCGTCTTCGCCCTGCCGTCCGCGCTGGCGCCGTACGGGCCGATCGCGCTGGTCGCCTTCGGCGTCGTCACCGTGGGCGCGCTCGCCCTGGCGCTGACCTTCGGCTCGCTCGCGGGGCGGACCACCGCAAGCGGCGGGCCGTACGTCTACGCCCGCGAGGCGTTCGGCGAGTTCGCGGGGTTCCTGAACGCGTGGTCGTACTGGATCACCGCGTGGGCCGGCAACGCGGCGATCGTGGTGGCCTGGGTCGGCTACGCCGAGGTGTTCGTGAACACCGGGCACAGAACGTGGCTCTCGGTGCTCCTCGCCCTGACCGGTCTCTGGATCCCGGCCGCGATCAACCTCACCGGCGTCCGGAACACGGGCGCCTTCCAGGTGATCACCACCGTGCTGAAGTTCGTCCCGCTGGTCTTCATGGCCACCGTCGGGCTGTTCTTCATGGACCCGCACAATTTCGGTTCCTTCAACGCCAGCGGCCGGTCCGCGCTGGGTGCGATCTCCGCCGCCGGTGCCATCGCCCTGTTCAGCTACCTCGGTCTGGAGGCGGCCTCGGTCGTCGCCGGCCGGGTGCGGGAGCCGGGCCGCAACGTGCCGCGGGCCACCGTGTACGGCACGCTCGTCTGCGCCGTCATCTACATCCTGGGCACCCTCGCGGTCTTCGGGACCGTCTCGCACGCCGGTCTCGGCTCCTCCACCGCGCCCTTCACGGACGCCGCGAACAACATCTTCGGCGGCAGCTGGGCCGGTGACGTGGTCGCCGTCGCCGCGATCGTCTCCGGTGTCGGCGCCCTCAACGGCTGGACGATGCTGTGCGCCGAGATGCCGTACGCCGCCGCCCGCGACGGCCTCTTCCCCACCGCCTTCGCCCGGCTCCGCGGTGCGAACGGCGTGCCGGCCTTCGGGATCGTCGCCTCGACCGTGCTGGCCTCGCTGATCACCGTGTTCAGCTACACCCGCTTCGAGGACGTCTTCACGAAGATCGTTCTGCTGAGCGTGCTGACCGCCGTCATCCCCTACCTGTTCTCCGCCGCCGCCCAGCTGTACTGGCTGCTGGTGAAGGGCCGGGAGTCGCTCAGCCCGAAGCGGCTCGCCCGTGACACGACCGTCGCCGCGCTGGCGCTCGCCTTCTCCTACTGGTCGATCCAGGGCAGCGGCTACCAGACCGTCTACTACGGCCTGTTCGTCGTCCTGCTCGGTGTGCCCGTCTACGTCTGGCTCAAGCGCGGCCAGAGCCTGGCCGCCGCGGGCCCCGAGACCCCGCGGCGCGCCCCGGAGACAGCGGTCCCGAGCCCCCGGCGCTCCCGCAGCCTGCGCACCAACCGCGTCGGCGGCACCCACAAGCCGCGTCCCCTCGACCACCAGGACTGACCCAGCGCCCCGGAAAGGCCGCCATGAACACCTTCCACGTCGATTCCGAGGTCGGTCCCCTGCGCCAGGTGATCCTGCACCGCCCCGGCCTCGAACTCTCCCGCCTCACCCCGCGCAACGTCGACGCCCTCCTCTTCGACGACATCCTGTGGGCCAAGCGCGCCCGCGAGGAGCACGACGCCTTCGCCCAGGTCCTGCGCGACCACGGCGCCCGCGTCCACTACTTCGGCGACCTGCTCGCCCAGGCGCTCGACGCCGAGGGCGCCCGGGACTGGCTGCTGGACCGGGTCGTCACTCCGGCCACCGTCGGCCCTGCCCTCGTCGACCCCGTCCGCGCCCTGTGCGCCGAACTCGACGGGGAGACCCTGGCCGGCTACCTCATCGGCGGCATCCTCAAGAGCGACCTGTCGCTGACCACCCCGCACAGCCTGGTCTGGAGCGCCCTGGACGCCGACGACTTCGCGCTCCCGCCGCTGCCCAACCACCTCTTCCCGCGCGACAACTCCTGCTGGATCTACGACCGGTTGTCGGTCAACCCGATGGCGAAGCCGGCCCGCCGCCGCGAGAGCCTGCACGCCGAGGCCGTCTACCGCTTCCACCCGCTGTTCGCCGGCGCCCCGCTGCTCGACGGCGTGGCGGGCACCCTGGAGGGCGGCGACGTCCACGTCCTCGGCAACGGGGCCGTCATGGTCGGCATGGGGGAGCGCACCACCGCACAGGCCGTGGAGAACCTCGCGGCCCGGCTCTTCGCCGACGGCACGGCCACCCGGCTGATCGCCGTCCAACTGCCGTCCGCTCGCGCCTACATGCACCTGGACACGGTCCTGACCATGGTCGACCGCGACGCCTTCGCGATCTACCCCGGGCTCGCCGACTCCCTGCGCTCCTGGACGCTCACGCCGAACGCCGAACGCGACACCGGCTTCGAGGTGACCCCCGACTCAGACCTGGCGACCGCGCTCGCCGAGGCCCTCGGCGTCGACAAGGTCCGCATGCTCTCCGCCCCGCAGGACATCCGCGGCGCCGAGCGCGAGCAGTGGGACGACGGCAGCAACTTCCTCGCCGTCGCGCCCGGCGTGATCGTCGGCTACGAGCGCAACGTCACCACCAACACCTACCTGCGCAAGCAGGGCATCGAGATCGTCACCATCGCCGGTGCCGAACTCGGCCGCGGGCGCGGCGGACCGCGCTGCATGAGCTGCCCGGTCCAACGCGACCCGGCCAACTGACCGAGCGAGGAGAACCAGACACCGTGACCGTCGACCTGCGAGGCCGCTCCTACCTGAGCGAACTCGACTTCACCGCCGCCGAGATCCACCACCTCCTCACCCTCGCCGCCCACCTCAAGGCCGAGAAGCGGACCCGCACCGAGCGGCCGCGGCTCACCGGCCGGCACCTCGCGCTGATCTTCGAGAAGACCTCCACCCGCACCCGGTGCGCCTTCGAGGTCGCCGCCGCCGACCAGGGCGCCCGCACCACCTACCTCGGCCCGGGCGACACCCACATCGGCGGCAAGGAGTCCATCGCCGACACCGCCCGCGTGCTGGGCCGGATGTTCGACGCCATCGAGTACCGGGGCAGCGCCCAGTCGATCGTCACCGAACTCGCCGACCGCTCCGGCGTCCCCGTCTACAACGGCCTCACCGACACCGCCCACCCCACCCAGAGCCTGTGCGACGTCCTGACCATGCACGAGCACAGCGCCAAGCCGCTTCAGGACATCGCCTACTGCTATCTCGGCGACGCCCGCAACAACATGGGCAACTCGCTGCTGTCCATGGGCGCCCTGCTCGGCATGGACGTCCGCGTCGCCGCCCCGCGCCGGCTGTGGCCGGACGGCGAACTGGTAGCCCGGTGCCGGGCGCTCGCCGACCGCAGCGGCGCCCGCGTCACCCTCACCGAGGACGCCGAGACCGCCGTACGCGGTGCCGACTTCCTGCACACCGACGTCTGGGTGTCGATGGGCGAGCCCGCCGACACCTGGCGGGAGCGCATCGAACTGCTCATGCCCTACCGGGTCGACGACAAGACGCTGGCCGCCACCGGCAACCCGGACGTGAAGTTCATGCACTGCCTGCCCGCCCTGCACGACCGCAGCACCCACCTGGGTCGGGACCTCTACGCCGCCCACGGCCTGGACGGCCTGGAGGTCACCGACGAGGTCTTCTCGTCCCCGGCGTCGATCGTCTTCGACCAGGCGGAGAACCGGCTGCACACCATCAAGGCCGTGCTCGTCGCCACCCTGGAGGACTGAGCCATGCGTATCGTCGTCGCCCTCGGCGGCAACGCCCTGCTGCGCCGGGGCGACCGCCCCGACGCGGCCGTCCAGGAGGAGAACGTCGACCGGGTCGTCACCGCCCTCGCCGCCCTCGCCCACGACCACGAACTGGTCGTCACCCACGGCAACGGCCCGCAGATCGGCCTGCTCGCCATGGAGAGCGCGGCCGACCCGGCCCTGACCGTCCCCTACCCGCTCGACACGCTGGGCGCCGAGACCCAGGGCATGATCGGCGCCCTGCTGGCCCGTGCCCTGCACAACGCCCTGCCCGGCCGCCGCGTCGCCACCCTGGTCACCCACACCCTGGTCCGGGCCGACGACCCGGCCTTCGAGCACCCCACCAAGTTCGTCGGCCAGGTCTACGGCCAGGACGTCGCCAAGGCCCTCGCGCGGCACCGCGGCTGGCGCATGGGGCTGGACGGCACGGGCTGGCGCCGCGTCGTGCCCTCCCCGTCCCCACAGGGCATCGTCGAGATCGAGACGCTCCACGAACTCCTCGGCGGCGGCACGCTGGTGATCTGCGCCGGCGGCGGAGGCATCCCCGTCACCGCCGACCCGGACACCGGGGCCCTCGCCGGCGTCGAGGCGGTCGTCGACAAGGACCTCACGGCCGCCCTGCTCGCCGAGGAGCTGAAGGCCGACTTCCTGCTCGTCCTCACCGACGTGCCCTGCGTGTACGAGGGTTACGGCACCCCGGACCAGCACCCCGTGCTGGACGCCACCCCGGCGCAGCTGCGCGGCGCCGGGTTCGCCGAGGGCTCCATGGGGCCCAAGGCGGAGGCGGCCGCCCGCTTCGTGGAGCGGACCGGGGGACTGGCCGCCATCGGGGCCCTGGACGCCGCGTACGAGATCGTCCACGGCCGCTCGGGCACGTTGGTCCGCCCGGACCTCGACGGCGGGTGACGGCCCGGGCAGGGCCGTCCGGCCCCGCCGTCGGGGACCGGACGGCACTCCCGCCGCGCGCGGCGAACGACAAGCATCCCAGGTGAGAGAAGGGGAGAGAACCGACGATGACGCTCACCACGACAGTCGGCAACCGCACCACGGACGCCTGGCGGGGCTTCGCCGGCACCCGCTGGCGCGAGCAGACCGATGTACGCGACTTCATCCAGGCCAACTACACACCGTACGAGGGCGGCCCGGAGTTCCTGAGCGGACCCACCGACCGCACCCGCGCCGTCTGGACGAAGGTCAGCTCGCTGTTCCCGGAGGAGCGGCGCCGGGGCATCCTCGACGTCGACACCGCCACCCCGTCCACGATCACCTCGCACGCGCCGGGCTACATCGACCGCGACCGCGAACTGATCGTCGGCCTCCAGACCGATGCCCCGCTCAAGCGCGCGATCATGCCCAACGGCGGCCTGCGGATGGTGGAGAACGGGCTGCGCGCGTACGGCTACGAGCCCGACCCGTTCGTGACCCGGGTCTTCGGCACCTACCGCAAGACCCACAACGACGGCGTCTTCGACGCCTACACCCCCGAGATGCGCGCCGCCCGCAAGGCCGGCGTCGTCACCGGACTGCCCGACGCCTACGGCCGCGGCCGGATCATCGGCGACTACCGGCGCGTGGCGCTCTACGGCACGGACCGGCTGATCGAGGCCAAGAAGGCCGAGCGGGCCAAGCTCGACGCCTGCGCCTCCGGCACCGAGGTCATCCGTGACCGGGAGGAACTCGCCGAGCAGATACGGGCGTTGGGCGAGCTGGCGCAGATGGCGGCGACCTACGGCTGTGACGTATCCCGCCCGGCCACGAACGCCCACGAGGCCGTGCAGTGGCTCTACCTCGGCTACCTGGCCGCCGTGAAGGAGCAGAACGGCGCCGCGATGTCGCTCGGCCGCACCTCCACCTTCCTCGACGTCTACCTCCAGCGCGACCTCGCGGACGGCGTCCTCGACGAGACCCGCGCCCAGGAGCTCATCGACGACTTCGTGATCAAGCTGCGGATCGTTCGGTTCCTGCGCACCCCCGAGTACGACGCCCTGTTCTCCGGCGACCCGACCTGGGTGACCGAGTCCATCGGCGGCATGGGCACCGACGGCCGCACCCTGGTCACCCGCACCTCCTTCCGGTTCCTCCAGACCCTCTACAACCTCGGCCCCGCGCCCGAACCCAACCTGACCGTCCTCTGGTCGCCCCGACTGCCGGGCGGCTTCAAGGAGTTCTGCGCCCGGGTGTCGATCGACACCAGCGCCGTCCAGTACGAGTCCGACGAGCTGATGCGCCCGCGCACCGGCGACGACACCGCGATCGCCTGCTGCGTGTCGGCGATGCAGGTCGGCCGGCAGATGCAGTTCTTCGGCGCCCGGGTCAACCTCGCCAAGGCACTGCTGTACGCG
This sequence comes from Streptomyces sp. NPDC028289, assembly GCF_055565975.1. Lineage (NCBI taxonomy): Bacteria > Bacillati > Actinomycetota > Actinomycetes > Kitasatosporales > Streptomycetaceae > Streptomyces > Streptomyces sp. NPDC028289. The sequence continues at coordinate 689,530 of NZ_JBVHTI010000008.1, forward strand.
ATCAACGGCGGCCGAGACGAGATGACCGGCGAACAGGTCGCCCCCGCCGCACCCCCGCTGACCGGCGAGTACCTCGACTACGAGGAACTCTCCGCGGCCTACGACCACGTCCTGGACTGGCTGGCCCGGACGTACGTCAACGCCCTCAACGTCATCCACTACATGCACGACAAGTACGCCTACGAACGCATCGAGATGGCCCTGCACGACTACCCCGTGCATCGCTTCATGGCCTGCGGAATCGCCGGCCTCTCGGTCGCCGCCGACAGCCTGTCCGCCGTCAGGTACGCCCGGGTGAAGGTGTTCCGGGACGCCACCGGACTCGCCGTCGACTTCCGTACCGAGGGCGACTTCCCGGCGTACGGCAACAACGACGACCGCGCCGACGACATCGCGGTCGGCCTGGTGGAGTCCTTCATGGCGAAGGTGCGCCAGTACCCCACCTACCGCAACGCCGAACACACCCAGTCGGTCCTCACCATCACCTCGAACGTCGTCTACGGCAAGCACACCGGCAACACGCCCGACGGCCGTCAGGCAGGCCGGCCCTTCGCCCCCGGCGCCAACCCGATGAACGGCCGCGACCGCCACGGCGTCGCCGCCTCCGCCCTCTCGGTGGCCAAACTGCCCTACGAACAGGCCCGCGACGGCATATCCCTGACCACGACCATCACGCCCGAGGGTCTGGGCCACAACCCGGCCGAACGCGCGGGCAATCTGGTGGGCATCCTCGACGCCTACACGGCGGCCGGTGGCTTCCACATGAACGTCAACGTCCTGGACCGGGCCACTCTGGAAGACGCGATGGAACACCCGGAGAACTACCCGGACCTGACGATCCGGGTCTCCGGATACGCGGTCAACTTCGTCCGGCTGACCCGCGAGCAGCAGCTCGACGTGATCAGCCGCACCTTCCACGGATCCCTGTGAGCGCCGTGGTGCGCGGCTGGATCCACTCCTGGGACCTGTCCACCGGCGTGGACGGTCCCGGGACCCGGTTCGTCCTCTTCTTCAGCGGCTGCCCGCTGCGCTGCCTGTACTGCGCCAACCCGGACACCTGGCACATGCGCGACGGGCAGGGGACGACGGTGGACCAGGTGATGGCCGGGATCGAGAAGTACCGTGCCTTCGTCACCACGGCCGGCGGCGGGGTCACCCTCACCGGCGGCGAACCGCTCCTCCAGTCGGCCTTCGCGGGCGCGGTGCTGCGCCGCTGCAAGGAGGCCGGCCTGCACACCGCCCTGGACACCTCCGGTTTCCTCGGCGCCCGCGCCACCGACGAACTCCTCGCCGACACCGACCTGGTCCTGCTCGACATCAAGTCCTTCGACGTCCCCACCTACCGCGCCCTGACCGGTGGCGAACTCACCCCCACCCTGAACTTCGCGACCCGCCTCGACCGCCTCGGCGTCCCGATGTGGATCCGCTACGTCCTGGTCCCCGGCTGGACGGACGCCCCGGAGCACGTCGACGCCCTGGCCCGCTTCGTCTCCGAGCTCCCCGCGGTCCAGCGGGTCGAGATCCTTCCCTTCCACAAACTGGGTGCGTCGAAGTACACGGCACTCGGCATTCCCTTCGCATTGCGGGACACGCCCGGTCCGTCAGCGGAACTGGTCGAGCGGGTGCGCGGGCAGTTTCGGCGTCGGGGAGTCAAGGCGTACTGACGGGCCGTCACCTGGTGAGCCTGGGATCCGCCGGACCGGGCCGGACTCAGGGACAACGGCCGTGGACATGTCCAACAGGCCTTGAGGACAGGGCCGTTCAGCCCAACGGGTGCGGACCTTCGGCATCCGGCGCAGGCGTTCGCGGACCACGAGAGTGAAGGACGTCAGGCAAGGAACGAACCGCCCCCGACGTACCGAAGGGATCACCACCATGGCCGTGCACGAGCACCCCCACCGCAGCTCCGGCTTCCACCTGCCGTCCTTCCGCCGGCCCCGGACCGCTTCCGGCTCCGAGTCCGCGGTGGCGGCGACGACCGGCACGCGTACCGCACGGGCGTACGCCCTCGCCTCCCTGCGGCTGCTCACCGGGTTCGTCTTCCTGTGGGCGTTCCTCGACAAGACCTTCGGCTTCGGCTACGCCACCCCCTCCGGCAAGGGCTGGATCGACGGCGGTTCGCCGACCAAGGGCTTCCTCAGCGGTGTCGCCGCAGGCCCGCTGGAGTCCACCTTCCACTCCTGGGCCGGGGACACCTGGGCCGACTGGCTGTTCATGCTCGGTCTGCTCGGCATCGGCCTGGCCCTCACCGCGGGCGTCGCGCTGCGGTTCGCGGCCGTCGCCGGCACCGCGATGATGGCGCTGATGTGGATGGCCGAGTGGCCGCCCGCCAAGCACCTCTCGGACGGCTCCGTGAGCATGTCCACCAACCCGTTCGCCGACTACCACCTCATCTACGCCGTGGTCCTGATCGTCCTGGCCCTGACGGCCGCCGGCGACGCCCTCGGCCTGGGGCGGCTGTGGGCCCGGTTGCCGTTCGTCCGCACCAACGGGTGGCTGCGCTGAACGTGCGACGGGCGGCGGAACCGCCATCGGTCCCGCCGCCCGGAACCGTGCAGGGGGCCCAACGGCCCCTGTACGGGACTTGTGGCCCCTGCCCCGGTAAGCCACCGAACACGACTCTGGAACCGGATCCGCCGAGGGAACCCGGCGGGATCCCTCGCGCCAGGAGGTGCACATCATGACCCGCACGGTCACCGCAGGTCTCGACGGCTCGGCCGAGAGCCGGGCGGCGGCGATGGGGGCACCTCCCACGCCCATTGGGCAGTGGGGGAGGGCGGCCCGCGAAGCGGAGCTGCGCGGCCTGCCGTTGAAGATCGTCCACGTCTGGGAGCCGGTCCCCGACCCCATGGCACAGGCCCCGTTGCTCGGCCCTGAGACCCACCAGCACCGGACCGGCCGTGTTCTGCGGGAGGCCGCGGAGGAGCTGCGGCTGCGGCACCCGGGTGTGGAGGTGGTCGGCGAGCAGGTGTCCGGCAGTGCCGGTGAGGTCCTCGTCGAGGCCTCGAAGGGCGCCGCGCTGCTCGTCCTCGGCTCCAGGGCCCTCGGCGGTGTCGGCGGCTTCCTGGTCGGGTCCGTCGGCCTGAGCGTCGTAGCCCACGCCGAGAGCCCCGTAGTGCTGGTGCGGGCGGGGGAGCAGGCCGCCGACGAGCACCGGACGGACCAGGCGGGCATACCGTCGACCGCCACGCCCTTCCGGCCGGTCGTCCTCGGCCTCGACACCGACCACCCGGACGAGACGCTGATCGAGTTCGCCTTCGACGCCGCCCTGCGTCGTGCCACCTCGCTACGGGTCGTGCACGCCTGGTTCCCGCCCCCGTACTACGCGTACGGGATGCCCGTGGACCCGCCGCTGCACGAGGCGCTGGCCCTGGAACAGTCCCAGGCGCTCACCGAGGTGCTGAGCCCCTGGCGGCAGAAGTACCCGGACGTGGAGACCGTCGAGGTGTCCCGCTTCGGCAGCGCCGCCGAGCAGCTCGTCGAGGCGTCGGGGGAGGCCTCGCTGGTCGTCGTCGGCCGGCGGATCCGCCGCGGTGCCCTCGGCACCCACATCGGCCATGTCACCCACGCCGTCCTGCACCACGCCACCGCCCCCGTCGCCGTCGTAGCCCACGGCTGACCCACCTCGGAGGAGAGAACCACCATGAAGGCAGCGGTCGTACGAGCCTTCGGCGAGCCCCTGGTCGTCGAGGAGCGCCCCGACCCCGAACCCGGCCCCGGACAGGTCCGCGTCCGCGTGGAGGCCTCCGGGCTGTGCCACACCGACATCCATGCCGCGCACGGCGACTGGCCCGTCAAGCCGAACCCCCCGTTCGTCCCCGGACACGAGGGCGTCGGCATCGTCGAGGAACTCGGCGCAGGCGTCACCCACCTGAGCGTCGGTCAGCGGGTCGCGGTGCCCTGGCTCGGCAAGGCGTGCGGGCGGTGCGAGCACTGCCTGTCCGGCTGGGAGACCCTGTGCGAGCAGCAGGTCAACACCGGCTACGGCTGCGACGGCGGGTACGCCGAGAAGATGCTGGCCTGGGCCGACTTCGCCCAGCCGGTTCCGCAGGGCGTCACCCCCTTCGACGCCGCCCCCCTGACCTGCGCCGGCGTCACCACGTACAAGGCGCTCAAGGTCGCCGGCGTGCGGCCCACCCAGCTCGTCGCGATCTCCGGGGTCGGCGGACTCGGCCATCTCGCCCTGCAGTACGCGAAGATCGCCGGCGCTCGGGTGGCCGCCGTCGACGTCACCGACGACAAGCTCGAACTCGCCGCCGAACTCGGCGCCGACCTCGTCATCGACGCCCGCAAGGACGACGTCGGCGAGGTGCTCAAGCGGCACGGCGGCGCGCACGCCGCCATCGCCCTCGCCGTGAACGACGCCGCCTTCGAGGCCGTCAACTCCGGGCTGCGGCGCGGCGGCAAGCTGGTGATGGTCGCCCTGCCCGCGCACGGCACCGTCCGGGTCCCGATCTTCGACACCGTCCTCAACGGCACCAGCGTCATCGGCTCCATCGTCGGCACCCGGCAGGACCTCGCCGAGGTGTTCCAGCTGCACGCGGCCGGCCGGACCAGGGTCGTCTACGAGACCCGTCCGCTGGCCACCGTCAACGAGTCGATCGAGGACGTGCTGCGCGGCCAGGTCAAGGCCCGGATCGTGTTCGACATGGGCGCGGGGCGGTGAGCACGGTGGACCTCCCCGTCGTGGTCGGTGTCGACGGCTCCGACTCCAGCCTGCGGGCCGTCGACTGGGCGGCCGACGAGGCCGTCCTGCGCGGCGCGCCGCTCCGGCTGGTGTACGCCTCGCTGTGGGAGCGGTACGAGGGCGAGTCGCTCGCCGAGGACCTCGTCACCAAGCCGTCCGACCAGCTGATGGCCGAGGACGTCGTCGCCGTCGCCGCCGAGCGCGCCCACCGCCGGCAGCCCGGTCTCAAGGTCACCACCGACGTCGTGCCGGAGGAGCCGGAGTACGCGCTGGTCCACGAGAGCCGCGAGGCCGCCGTACTGGTGCTGGGCTCCCGGGGACGCAGCGGCTTCGTCGAGATGCTGCTCGGCTCGGTCGGGCTGGCCGTCGCCGCGCACGCCCACTGCCCGGTGATCGTGCTGCGTGGCAGCCACGACAACCTGGTCCGCACCGGAGCCGGCGGCAGGATCGTGCTCGGCGTCGGGGGCAGGGAGGCCGTGCGCTTCGCTGTCCGGGAGGCCGGGTTGCGGGGCGCCGAGGTGGACGCCCTGCGGGCCTGGCGGGCCCCGGCGCGTGAGACCACCGACCACCCTCCCCCAGACTTCGTCCGGGGGTACCCCCAGCCGTCGGGAGAACCTGCCCGGCTGCACGAGCAGGAGGCCTCGGACACTCTTGAGGAGGCGCTGCGCGACGTACCGCAGCAGGTGCGCGTGCACCGGCAGACCGTCGAGGGCCCCGCCCGCCAGGTGCTGCTGGCCGCCTCCCACACCGCCGACCTGCTGGTCGTCGGCGCCCGGCGCAACACCGGGCACCTCGGTCTCCAACTCGGCCGGGTGGCCCACGGAGTCCTGCACCACGCGGCGTGCCCGGTCGCCGTCGTACCAGAACCGACGTGACTGCGGTGACCTGCCGGCCGGAGGCCCGCCTGCGGTCACCCGCCTGATCGTGCCGCCTCCACCGCCCGACGACCGCCGCCGGGCCTGAACCTCGTGCGCACCCAGCACGGCACCGATCTGCCCGAGGCCGCCGACCGCACCTGGAACGCCTGAATCGCCTCAATCCACCTGCTACCGAAAGGAGTTCGTCACCATGACCGTACGCGTCGGCATCAACGGATTCGGCCGGATCGGCCGCACCTATCTGCGCGCGGCACTCGACCGCGCCGAGGCGGGCACCCAGGACGTCGAGGTCGTCGCGATCAACGACATCACCTCACCCGCCACGCTCGCCCATCTCCTGGAGTACGACTCGACGTTCGGGCACATCGGGCGGGACGTCACCCACGACGACAGCTCGATCACCGTCGACGGGCGGCGCATCGCCGTCACCGCCGAGCGCGACCCGGCGGCCCTGCACTGGCTGGACCACGGTGCCGGGATCGTCGTCGAGTCCACCGGCCGCTTCCGTGACCGGGACTCCGCCGCCCTGCACCTGAAGGCCGGCGCCCACACGGTGCTGCTGTCCGCACCCGGCAAGGGCGCCGACGCCACCATCGTCATGGGCGTCAACGACCGGACCTACGACCGCCACCAGCACCGCATCGTCTCCGCCGCCTCCTGCACCACCAACTGCGTCGCCCCGATGGTGAAGGTCCTCGACGAGGCCTTCGGCATCGAACGCGGGGTCATGACCACCATCCACGGCTACACCAACGACCAGTCCCTGCTCGACGGCCCGCACAAGGACCTGCGCCGGGCCCGCTCGGCCGCCCTGAGCATCATCCCCACCAGCACCGGCGCCGCCCGCGCGGTGGGCCTGGTGGTGCCGGAACTGGCCGGGGCGCTGGACGGGATCGCGGTCCGCGTCCCCGTGGAGGACGGCTCGCTCACCGACCTCGCCGTGGTGCTCGGCCGCGAGGCGGGCCCGGACGACATCAACGCCGCTTTCGAGGCGGCGGCCGAGGGAGCGCTCAACGGCATCCTGCGGGTGTCGAAGGCCCCCATCGTCTCCCGTGACGTCATCGGCGACCCCTCGTCCTGCGTCTTCGACCCGGCCCTGACCCAGGCCAACGGCACGCTGGCCAAGGTCTTCGGCTGGTACGACAACGAGTGGGGCTACACCAACCGGCTCCTGGACCTCACGGCCCTGGTGGCCGACGACTGACCACGTACTGCGGAAGGGGCCGGTGCCGCCGATCACCGGCCCCTTCCGTGTGCCCGGGACCCCGGGACGACCAGCGCCGAACCTTGGGCCGACCGGCCCCCGGTAGACCCCGGACAGCCCATGGGGCCCGAGCCCGCCGCGCCGGATGCTCGTAGTGCCAACCGGTTTGGAGGAGAACCGCGATGACCGACTCCCTGCTCGAACGACCCCCCGCCCACGCGCTGCTCGCGGACGGGACCACTGTGTGCATCCGGCCCGTGATCCCCGGTGACCACGAGCGGCTGAAGGGGTTCTACGACGAGATGTCCGCGGAGAACCTCCGCCTGAGGTTCTTCTCGGTGAGCCGGCGCTCGGCCGCGATGGCCGCCGACCGGGCGTGCGCCCCGGCCCATCCCGGCTACCGGGCACTGCTGGCCGAGGCTCAGGGCCGGGTGCTCGGCCTCGCCGAGTACGAGACGGGAGACGAGAAGAACTCCGCGGAGATCTCCATCGCCGTGGCCGACGGACTCCATCACCGGGGGGTCGGGACCCTCCTCGTCGAGCACCTGGTCTCGGCGGCCCGCGCCGACGGCATCACCGTCTTCACGGCCGACGCGCTGAGCGAGAACCGCGAGGTGCTCCGGCTCTTCACCGACCTCGGCCTGCCGACCTCCCGCCGCTTCGAGGGCCCGGAGACGCGCTGCACCATCCACCTCGACGAGGACGACGCCTACCTCTCGGCCGTCGAGTCCCGGGGCCGCGCCGCGGACGTGGCGAGCCTGCGGCCGCTGCTGTGCCCGAAGGCGGTAGCCGTCGTAGGCGCCGGACGCACACCGGGCTCGGTCGGCCGGGCGATCCTCCACCACATCCGGACCGGTGGCTACACCCGTCGCCTCTTCGCCGTGAACCCCAGCGTGACCTCGGTCCTCGGGGTGCCCTGCTACCCGTCCGTCAGCGCCCTGCCCAGGACCCCGGACCTGGTGGTCGTGGCGGTCCCCGCGGCGGCGGTCCCGGCCACCGCGGAGGAGTGCGGCAAGGCCGGCGTCCGCGCCCTGCTCGTCGTCACCGCGGGCCTCGGCCCCGACCACGCACAAGCACTGCGTACGGCATGCCGCACCCACGGCATGCGCCTGGTCGGCCCCAACTGCCTCGGCATCTCCCAGACCGACCCCGGCCTGCGCCTCGACGCCACCTTCGCCGACGGCCACCCGCGCCCCGGCAGCGCCGGCGTCGCCGTCCAGTCCGGAGGCATCGGCATCGCCCTGCTCGACGGACTCTCCCGGCTCGGCATCGGCGTGTCCTCCTTCGTCTCGCTCGGCGACAAGTACGACGTCAGCGGCAACGACATGCTCCAGTGGTGGGAGACCGACGGCCGCACCGACCTCGCCCTGCTGCACCTGGAGTCCTTCGGCAACCCCCGCGCGTTCTCCCGTACCGCCCGCCGGGTGGCCCGCCGGATGCCGGTGCTGACCGTGGACGCCGGCCGGTCCACGGCCGGCCGCCGGGCCGCCGCCTCGCACACCGCGGCCGCCGCCACCCCCACCATGACCCGCAGGGCCCTGTTCACCCAGGCGGGCGTCACCGCCACCAGCTCGGTCGGTGAACTCCTCGAAACGGCCGCGCTGCTCTACTCCCAGACACTGCCGGAAGGCAACCGCGTCGCCATCGTCACCAACGCGGGCGGCGCCGGAGTCCTTGCCGCCGACGCCTGCGCCGAGGCGGGGCTCGCCCTGTCGCCGTTCCCCCCGGCGATGGCCGACGAGCTGCTCGCCGTGCTGCCCGACGGGGCCGCCGTCGGCAACCCGGTCGATGCCACCGCCGCCGTGACCGAGGAACAGCTCACGGACTGCGTCGACGCGCTCGTGGAGTACCCGGGCGTCGACGCCGTCCTGGTGGCCCTGGTCCCGACAGCCCTCGCCACCGCCACCGGCGACCACCTGATCCGCGCCCTCACCGGGGCGCCCGGCCGCAGGCCCAAGCCGGTCCTCGCCGTGTGTCTGGAGCAGGACCTCCCGGTGAAGCTGCTGCCCGCCGCCGACGAGGGCGGCACCGTCCCGTCCTACGCCGAACCACAGGCCGCCGCACGGGCGTTGGCCCACGCCGCCGACCGCGCGGCCTGGCTGGCCCGCCCGGCCGGCACGGTACCGGCCCTCGACGACGTCGACTCCGAGCGCGCCCACACCATCGCGGACGCCTACCTCGCCGCGCACCCGGACGGCGGCTGGCTCGACCCGCGCACCTGCGCCGACCTGCTCGCCTGCTACCGCATCCCGCAGATCCCCTGGGCCTGGGCCGAGACCGAGGACGATGCCGTGCGCGCCGCCGAACGGCTCAGCGGCGCCGACGGCCGGGTGGTCATGAAGGCCCACTGGCCGGGCCTGGTCCACAAGAGCGAGGAGCGGGCGGTCCACCTCGACCTGCGCGGCGAGCCGCAGGTCCGCGCCGCCTTCCGGGACCTGGAGACCCGCTTCGGCCATCTGATGACCGGCGTGGTCGTCCAGTCCCTCGCCCGGCGCGGCACCGAGCTGTTCGCCGGTGTCGTCCAGGACGAGGTGTTCGGCCCGCTCGTGCTGTTCGGGCTCGGCGGCACGGCCACCGAGGTGCTGGCCGACCACGCGGCCCGGCTGGCCCCCCTCACCGACCACGACGTGCACGACCTGATCACGTCCCCGCGCTGCGCACCCCTGCTCTTCGGCACCCGCGGCAACCGGCCCGTCGACCTCGAAGCCCTGGAGCAGCTGCTCCGGCGGCTGTCCCGGATGGCGGCGGACCTGCCGCAGCTCGCCGAGGCCGACTTCAACCCCGTCCTGGCCACACCGGACGGCGTCACCGTGCTCGACGCACGGGTACGACTGCTGCCGCGCCGGCCGCAGGACCCCTATCTGCGCCGACTCCGCTGAGGAGCGAGGAGGGAACAGAGATGAGGCACAACAAGGTGGGCTCCGTGATGACCACGGATGTCGTCCACGCCGCCTACAGCACGCCGTTCAAAGAGGTCGCGCGGCTCCTGGCCGACCACCGGATCAGCGGGCTCCCGGTGGTCGACGACGACGACAAGGTCATCGGGGTCATCTCCGAGACGGACCTCATGGCCCGCCAGGCCACCGCGCCGGGTCCCTACGGGGAGAAGTACCGCGCACCGCTGGGCCAGCTGACGCGCGGCGGCAGGAAACAGGCGGCCAAGGCGCGGGCCCGCACGGCCGGAGACCTGATGTCGGACCCGCCGGTGACGGTGCACGCCGAGAACACCATCGTCGAGGCGGCCCGCACCATGGCCGAACGCCGAGTGGAGCGGCTCCCCGTCCTGGACGAGGAGGACCGGCTGGTCGGCATCGTCACCCGGCGCGACCTGCTCCAGGTGTTCCTGCGCCCCGACGACAAGATCCGGGGCGAGGTCATCGACGAAGTCCTCATCCACGCCCTGTGGCTGCCGCCGCACAGTGTGCAGGTGGCCGTGGCCGAGGGCGTCGTCACGCTCACCGGCCACATGGAGCGCAGGGCCGAGACCGAGATCGCCGTCTCCATGACCCGCCAGATCGACGGCGTGGTCGACGTGATCGACAGACTGACCTACCGCCTGGACGACTCCCGTGTCCGCGAGGAGCAGGCACTGCACGGCGCGGCCGACGACTGGCTGCGCGGACTCTGAGAGGGGGACCATCCCATGACCGGCACGGTGTTAGTCACCTACGGCAGCAGGAACGGATCCACGGCGCACATCGCCGAAGCGATCGCCGACACCCTGCGCGAGAACGGGCTGACCGTCGAGACGATGCGAGCCGCGTCCGTGCCCTTCGTGACGCGGTACGACGCGGTCGTGGTCGGCGGCGGCCTGTACGCGGGGCGCTGGCACAAGGATGCCCGGACCTTCGTCCGCCGCCACGGCAAGGACCTTGCCGAGCGGCCCGTGTGGTTCTTCAGCAGCGGCCCGCTCGACGACTCCGCCGCCGAGCGGGACATCCCGCCCGTACGCGCGGTGCGGCGCGCCGTGCAGGACCTGCACGCCCGGGGGCACGTCACCTTCGGGGGCTGCCTCGACGAGGACGCGGAGGGGTGGCTGGCCCGGAGGATCGTGCGCTCCGGGAAGGGCGGGGACTTCCGGGACTTCGACGCCGTGCAGGCGTGGGCGTCCGGGATCGCCGCGGAGCTGAAGAAGTGACCGTGTGCGCCGGGCGGGTCTCACCGGTTCGCTGTGGCGAGGCCCGCCCCGGCACGACCGGCATGGGCCGTCGGGAGCCTCCCCGTGGCCCCGCCGGGTCGGCCCGTGCGGAGCCCGGCCCCCTCCGTCGCCGCGGGCGCACAGCTGGACGCGCTCGACGGCGGCGGCCTGGACACGCTGTCGGCGGGCTCCACCGAGCTGCTGCTCGTCTCGCACGAGGCGACCGGGCAGGAGATCCACGCGGCCTTCCAGCGATCACCGGCGTGGCCGTCGCAGGCGAGGAGCGCCGGGTCGCCTTCTCCGGGGGCCGGACGGCGGTACGGCAGGGACGTTCGGCCCAGTGCGGGGAGTCCGAAGCCGATGGATGGTGGACGAACACGATGGACAAAGCGGACTCCGTCCTCGCGGATCTGAGGAGGAAAGCGATGCACACGGCACAGTGGAAGGTGAACCTCCACCTCTTCGAGGAAGACGACGGAACGACCAAGGCGCGCGTGGTGCTGGAGACCGGAACCACGTCACTCACCGCCCACGGGACCGCGCACTGCCGCCCGACGGACAGCAACGTGCCGGAGATCGGCGACGAACTGGCGGCGGGCAGGGCCATGAACGACCTGTCCCAGCAGCTGCTGCGCATCGCGGAACGGGACATCGAGGGTGTGGGGGTGGACCAGCCGGGCAGCCGTGCGACGACCGGACGGCCCGCCTGAAGCAACGCCTGTCGGACGACTCTGAGGAGAGGGGCGGCGATCATGCGCGCTCATCTCGGTGACCAACTCGTCGTCGAAAGCCCGGCGACCGGTGCCACCCGACGCGACGGGGAGATCGTCGGTCTCCACCACGAGGACGGCACACCTCCCTACGACGTGCGCTGGTCGGATTCGGGCGAGATCACCCTCGTCTTTCCCGGGCCCGACGCACACGTCCACCACCTTGACCACGGCCGGCCCGCGTCGGGTGAGGTGAAGACCGGGCCCGGGTCTCTGCCGCCGACCGGCGCGGCCAATCCCGGAGACGTCGGCCGGCGGGTGGCCGCGGCACGGCGGCGGCTGGGGCTCAGCCGGGAGGAGACCGCCGCTCGCGCCCGGATGGTACCGGCATACCTCGCCTACCTGGAGGAGCAGCCCGCGGCCCCGACCCCGGCGGCCATCGTCAGACTGGCCGACGCCCTGGGTACCAGTGTCGACGCGCTGTACGGCGGCGGCGTCGGCCTCCCGCCCGGGCAGGGGCACGCCCTGCTCCACCCCCGGCTGCTCGACCTCGGCCCGGAGGAGTGCCGGGCCCTGCTCTCCACGCACGGGGTCGGACGCGTCACGTTGTCCACGCCGGACGGCCTGCCCGCGGTCGTCCCCGTCAACTACGACGTCATCGAGGGCGCCATCGTCTTCAGGACCGCGCCCGGCTCCGTCACCGCCCTGACCGTGGACGAGGACGTCGCCTTCGAGGTCGACCACGTGGACGAGGCGCTGAGCCAGGGCTGGAGCGTGCTCGCCGTCGGGCACGCGAGCGTCGTGACCCGGCCCGAGGTGGTCCGCGGACTCGTGGAACGCGCCCACACCACTCCGTGGGCGGGCGACGAGCGTGCGATGTGGGTGTCGATCCGGCCCAGGAGCCTCACGGGCCGGCGCATCACACCCGCGGATCAGTGACCGACCGTGAGCCGTTCAGGGCGGTGCCGACCTCGGGGACGGCCTGCGGGGGCGGGGGGAGAGAGACGCCTGCGGGGGGAGAGGAGAGAGACGGCGGGCGGGCCCGGCTCCACGGCCGAGGACGGTCCGCTTCCCGGACGCACGGCTGCGTGGGGCGGGTCGTCCTCGCGCAGCGCGGTCGTTGCCGATCGACCCGGTTCAGGCTTCATGCGGACCGCCGCCGGCCGAGGGCGGTCCGGGCGGTTCCTGGAGCACGCTCCACGCGACGGGTCCGAGCAGGTCGGCCAGCCGCCGGAAGACGTCCAGGAAGAGGTCGTCGATCGTCAGCACCCCGACCAGTCGGCCCCGGTCGAGGACCGGCAGCCGGCGCACGCCCGCGCGGCCGAACGTGCGGTACGCGGCCCGCAGATCGTCGTCGGCGTCGACGGTGACGACCTCGGCCGACATCACCGCGTCCACGGTCGAGTCCGGCGCCAGGCCGCCGCCAAGGCCGCGCAGCGCGAGGTCGCGGTCGGTCACGATGCCGCACAGCTCCCCGCCCTTCACGACGAGCACGGAGCCCACGCCGCGCTCGGTCATCCACCGGGTCACCTCCTTCAGGGAGACACCGGGGTCCACGTGCACGGGAGGCGCGGTCATCGCCTCGGACACCTTCATGGGGATGCTCCTCGTCGGTCGTCCGGTCGTGGTGCGGGGTCTTCGAGCGGGGGAGTCGGGCGCTGCCGGATTCACACGATGTCGAGCACGTCGTCCAGTGGCCGTCGAGGGCTCTGCCGCCCTTCCGGGCCGTAGCCGAGCCGGAGCACCATCTGCACGTGGCCCATGGCGGAGAGAGGGTCGCGGGCCGCCCACCGGAGGTCCGGCCATTCGAGCGGCTGGGAGGTCACGGACGCGACCAGTCCGTCCGCGGTCGCCCGCAGCAGGACCCGCTCCAGCGCCTGCCCGGCGCGCAGCCAGTCCGTGGGGCGGTCATCGGCCGTGCCGAGCAGGGCGATGTTCGGCGTCTTCTCGAACGACGCCCGGGGACGGTCCGGCATGGGGCGTCCGGCGGCGAAGTCGCGCACGGGGGCGTCGCCGCCACGGCGTACCGGGCCGAACGCCTCGGCGGGGATGCCGTCGGACGGCGCTTCGGTCCCCGAAGGTTCCGCATGCGCCCACCGCGCGGTCTCACCGCGCACTCCCGCGTCCTGCGCCTCCCACTCCTCGGCGTCCCACACCAGCTCCAGCACCGACCGCACATGCCAGCCGCCCGGGAACAGCAACTGCGCGCCTTCGGCGTCGGCCGCCTCGCACAGGCCCTCGCGTATCGCCGCCGGGATCTCCTCGTCACGGAAGGGGAAGCGGCTGGAGTGGCGGCGGCCGACCACAGGACGCAACAGCGCCAGCGCGGCGTCCGGCGGACTGCTGCCGCACAGGTGCACCTCGGCGAGCAGGTCCGGGTAGTCCGGATCCGGGAGCAGCCGGACGACCGGTGCCAGCGCCGCCGCCGCGGCGGCCACCCGTAGGTTGAGCAGTGCGGCCCCGCAGCTCAGGTGCAGACCGCGCAGCTGCGGATCGGTGTGCGGCAGGGTGCGCCCCAGGTCGGCGTACAGACGCAGGACACCGATGTCGCGGAGGTAACGGAACCTCCACGGCTGTGCGTTGTGCTGCGAGGGCGCGGCGGCGGCGTCTGCCACGAGCGTTTCGACGGTGTGCGCGTCGACGGGTTCTGCGGTCATGGTGGCTTCCCTTCCCTTCCCATCGGCCGCGGGGATCACCCGGGCCCGGACGGCACGGCGATGACCGGGCACCGTGCGTGGTGCAGCACCCCCTGGCTGACCGAGCCGAGCAGCATGCCGGTGAAACCGCCCCGGCCCCGGGTGCCCACCACCAGACCCAGCGCGTGGGCCGAGGCCTCGGTGAGCACCTGTACGGGGTGTCCGGCGACCAGTTCGTGGCGCAGGTCCACCTGCGGGTAGCGGGCGCCGCGACCGGCCACGATCTCGGAGAGCAACCGCCGGGCCTCCTGCTGCGGTTCGTACTCGTCGAAGATCCTCAGCGGGCCCGGCTCCCAGACGGAGAGAGCCCGCACTCCGGCGCCGCGCAGCGCGGCCTCCTCGAAGGCCAGGTCCACCGCGGCCTCCGAGTGCGGGCTGCCGTCGACGCCGACGACGTAGTGCGCCGGGTCCTGGGTGACGTGTTCCGGTTCGGGTACGACGACCACCGGGCAGCGGGCGTGAGCCATGAGGGGCACGGCGACCGAGGCTGAGCCGAACACCTCCTGGGCGCGGCTCAGATGCCGCGAGCCCAGCACCACGGCCGTGGCGTCACGGCTCTGCTCCCGCAGCACCCACGCCGGATCGCCCTCCGCGAGCAGCGGGTCCACCGGGAGCCCCGGATGGTGCTCCGCGACGAACCCCGCGGCGTCCTCCAGCGCCTGCCGGCCCGCCTTGTGCAGCGCCTCGTTCCACTCCTCCCAGGAGGGCGGTGTCCGGCCCCTCCCGTAGCCGCGGGTCGGCACGCCCTCGGCGAGGACCGGGCGCAGCGGCAACCGGCGCCGGGCGGCCTCGTCCGCCGCCCAGGCCAGAGCCATCCGGTGAGCCGGGTCCGGATCGACGCCCACCACGATCGGTCGGAGATCACCGGGCCGGGTCATGACGGCCTCCGCTCTCCGGCCCGCCGGGTGCGGGGGCCGCGGACGCCAGATGCCTGACGCAGGAGTCGGGCCCCCGGGAAGTACACGGTCACCCGTCCGCTGTCGGCCCATCGCACGTCGTAGGGCGGGCCGCCGTCGAGATGGTGGAGCCCGACGACCTCGCCGTCCCGTGCGACGACTCCGGCCCTGCTGCCGCGGACGACGATCTCGTCGCCGACGTGGGCGTGCATCGAGGCGCCGGTCGCCTCGGGCCGGGTGTCCGTCCTGGCCCGGTCGGTCTTCTTCGCTGACGCGGGAGCGGACATCGCCCTCGCCTCCTCCCTGCGGCGGCGCCGGGGAGTGCCGCCGCCGATTTCCTTTCCATTGCAGGTGGCGGTGCGGCCGACGTACCAGGGGCCATTGGTCCCTGTGCCGGGGCCGATGATCCCCCGGGCGGTCCGTGAGGTGCCCGCGCCGACGTCCGAGCCCCGCGGCGGGAAGAGGAGCGGGACGATGTCCCGCCGTATCTCCGACCACACCTGATAGCAGACCGTGCTCGTCCACCACGGGCAGTCGCTCGACCTTCTTCCGGGCCATGATGCGCGCGGCCTCGGCCAGGGTGGCGTGCACCGGCTCTTCTCGGCGGCAGGCGCGGCTGCCCTCCGGGCCGCCTGCGCACGCGTGGGCCGGTCGGTCCCGCAGGGGGACGGATGGCCCTTACCGCCCCGGGAACGTGCCGTCACGCTGGAAGGGAGCGCTCCCCGGAGGTGGAGATCATGTTCCGAACCGTCACCGTAGGTCTCGACGGGTCGCCCGAGAGCCGGGCCGCCGCCGAGTGGGCGGCGCGCGAAGCCCGGCTGCGCGGCCTGCCACTGAAGATCGTGCACGTGGCAGAACGTCCCCCCGTACCCGTGGCGCAGGCCCCGCTGGTGGGTCCCGAGACCAGCCAGCACTGGACCCGGCCGGTGCCGCGAGAGGCCGCGGAGGGCCTTCGGCTGCGGCACCCCGGTCTCGAGGTGCTCACCGAACGGCTGACGGGAGCTGTGCCCGAAGCCCTCTGCGAGGCGGCGGCCTCCGCCGAGCTGCTCGTGCTGGGCTCGCGGGGTTTCGGCGGCATCGGCGGGTTCGTGGTCGGCTCGGTGAGCCTGGCCGTCGTGGCCCGCGTGGAACGGCCCGTGGTGCTGGTGCGTGAGGGCGAGCAGGCCGCGGACGAGCACAGGATGGATCCGGCGGGCGTGCCGTCCGCCGCCACCCCGTTCCGGCCGGTGGTGCTCGGCCTCGATGTCGATCACCCGGACGACGCGCTGCTGGAGTTCGCCTTCGACGCCGCGGTCCGCCGGGAAACATCACTTCGGGTGGTGTCCGCCTGGCCGGAGACGGTCACGCCCCACTACCGCTTCCCCGACGACGCGGCGCTCCAGGACGACCTCGAACGCAGCCACCGCACCGCTCTGGCCGAGGCGCTGCGCCCGTGGCGGCAGAAGTTCCCGGGCCTCGACGTCATGGACGCGAGCCGCTGCGGCAGCGCCGCGCAGGTCGTCGTCGACGCGGCCCGTGACGCGTCCCTGGCCGTCGTCGGCCGGCGCATCCGTACCGGTGCACTCGGCGCGCACATCGGTCACGTCACCCATGCCGCCTTGCATCACATAGGTGCACCCGTCGCCGTGGTGGCCCACGGTTGATCCGGCAGCCCGGACCCGAGTGACCGGAAAAGCGTCGCCTCTGGAACACGTGAACGGTGCGTCACGGCTCCCCGTCAGGCGTCCGCCGCGGTGAGCCGGCAGTCCACGCCCACCACGCCCTCGACCCCTCGGACCAGGCGCACCGCGAGCGGGATCCGGGTGCCGTCGGTGACCCGTCCGGTCAGGGTGACGACGCCCTCGGTGACCACGATGTGCACCGGCTCGACCGGTGCCGGGAAGAGCGGGTCGACGACCTCACGCCGTATCTCGTCGGCGAGGTCGTTGTCGGAGCGGAGAAACACCTTGAGCAGGTCCCCGCGGCTGACCACCCCTTCCAGCACGCCCTCGGCGTTCACGACGGGCAGCCGTTTCACGTGCCGTATCGCCATGATCCGGGCGGCTTCCGGCAACGTGGCGTCGGCATGGACGGTGACGGCCGGGGTGCTCATCAGCTCCTCCGCGCGCACCGCCCCGGCCTTGGCCAGGTCGGAGAGCCGGCGCAGCTGCGTGAACCGGTCCGGATCGCTGTCCCGGAATTCCTCCTTGGGCAGCAGATCGGCCTCGGAGACGACCCCGACCACCCGCCCGTCGCCCTCCAGTACGGGCAGGGCGCTGATCCTCCCTTCGTCCATCCGCCCCACGATGTCCTTGAACAGGGCCTCGCGGCCCACCGCGACGACGGCACGCGTCATCACGTCGCCTACCTGGTGCGGGCTGCCGGTCATGGCGTTCTCCTCACAGCTGCGGGGGCCAGGGCTCGAAGGAGCCCTCACGGGTCCTGCTACCAGCGTGAACGTGTTCACGCTCCCGGACTACCGGTGGGTCGGCTCCGGGAGTGCTCACGACGGCACGACGGCCACGGCGCACGTGGCGCGCCGCAGCAGGGCCCGGGCGGCCTCTTCCGGACAGCAGCCGGACATCCTCGTCAGCCGGTCTTGTGACCCCAGCGAGGTCCGACGGTGGTCCACTCGCGGTCCCACAGGCCGAGCCGCCGCTGCTCCAGCCGCCACCGGGCCACCGCTCCGGCCCCGATGACCACTCCGGCCAGTGCGCAGCCGGCCGCGGTCCCCAGGACCCCCGCCTCCACGGCGGCCGCGCGGGCGCTCGGTGGCCTGGTGGTCAGACGGCCCTGGCGGTCCTGCCAGACCACGACGCGGGAACCGGCCTCGGTACCGGTGTCCACGAGAGTCCGGCCCCTGCGCGCGGAGCCGTCGGGCGCGGTCCAGGTCACGGTGCCCGGCGTGCGTTCGCTCTCGGTGCCGAGCCCGGACGTGGTCTTCGGGACATCGACGAGAAGCACGGCCCGCACGGGTTCCCGTTCCTCGCGCTGCCGCGCGAAGACGTCGTCCGCGGCCCGGGCGGCGAGCAGTCCGGCGACGGTTCCTCCCACCACGACGAGCGCCCATACGGCCAGGACCACCCAGGCCTCGACGACATCGTCACGGCGTCGCAGCGGGTTGCTCCGCCACCGCCACAGCAGCTTCTTCACGCGCCGGGTCCTGCGCATCGGTCCGCACCTCCTCCTCGTGGTGGCTCCTTGCCGTGCTGACACTCATCAAGGTGTCAGCCGGCCCGGCGCCGCGACATGGGCCGAGAGGGGACCGCCGTAGGGCTGCTCGGGGCCGACTCGACCGGACGCATGGGCCGTTCAGCCCGCGCCGGGAGAGCCTCGGGCGACCGCGGCGTGGCCGGTCCAGGGGAGTCCTTGCCGGCGAGAGCCTCGGGGAGGCCGGGATACCGCTCGAAGGCGTCGCCCAGGTCCAGCGGCGCAGCAGCCGCTGGAAGCCGCCGCCCGGCGTGACCGTTCGGTGCCCGAGGGGCGCGGAAGGGCCGTTCGGCCCCTCGGGCCCGTGCCCGCAGGGCACGGACGGCCCGTGTCCGGTCCTTCGGGAGGGGCGGCCCGTCCGGCAGGTGATGAGGGCCGGACGGCCCAAGCGGACCCGTCCGGGACAGGACAGGCTGGATCCGTGGGGCAGCACCGGCGATGTCCCGACGTCCGGCCGGCACCCGCCGCCGGCGTCCGCCGATTCCCTGCCCCGCAGCGGACCAAGGACGGTGAGCGACCCCATGAAGGCTTTCGTCTTCCACGGTCCCGGGCAGTCTGCCTGGGAAGAGGTCCCCGATCCCGCCATCAAGGAGCCCACCGACGCCGTCGTGCGCGTGGACGCCGTCACCATCTGCGGGACGGACCTGCACATCCTGAAGGGCGACGTCCCGGAGGTGCAGCCCGGCACGATCCTCGGTCACGAGGCCGTCGGCGAGATCGTCGAGGTCGGCAGTGACGTCCGGACCGTACGGCCGGGAGACCGCGTGCTGGTCTCCTGCATCAGCTCCTGCGGGCGCTGCTCCTACTGCCGGGAAGGGATGTACGGCCAGTGCCGCGGCGGCGGAGGCTGGATCCTCGGCCACCTGGTCGACGGCACCCAGGCCGAGTACGTCCGCGTCCCGTTCGCGGACCTGTCCGTCCACGCGCTGCCCGGCACGGTCGACAGCAAGGACGCCGTGCTCCTCGCGGACATCTTCCCGACCTCCTACGAGGTCGGCGTGCTGAACGGCCGGGTGCGCCCCGGCGACACCGTGGCCGTGGTCGGTGCGGGCCCCATCGGCCTCGCGGCGATCACCACGGCACGGCTGTTCGCCCCCGAGCGGATCGTCGCCGTGGACCTGGCCCCCGCCCGGCTGGAGGCGGCCAAGCGCCTCGGCGCGGACGCCGTCGCCGATGCCCGGGAAGCGCCGGAGCAGTTGATCGCCGACCTCACCGACGGTCTCGGCGCCGACGTCGTCATGGAAGCCGTCGGTGTACCGGAGACCTTCGAGTTGTGCACCCGCATGGTCCGGCCGGGCGGTCGCGTCGCCAACATCGGCGTGCACGGCAAGCCGGCCACGCTGCACCTCGAAGACCTGTGGATCAAGAACGTGACCATCACGACAGGCCTGGTGGACACCCACTCCACCCCCACCCTGCTGCGGATGGCCGCCGCCGGCCGGCTGCCCACCGCGCAACTGGTCACCCATATCTTCCCGCTGGACCACATGGCCGAGGCGTACGACGTCTTCGCGGGCGCCGCCGACACCGGCGCGCTCAAGGTCGTGCTCGGCGGGGAGCAGCACGAGGTCGCCGTCCGCGGGACCTGACCGACGAGAGGACGTGACCCGTCATGGCCGAACAGGTACGGCCGCACACGGCAGAAGGACCAGCGCTGGGAGACCTGGGGCGCCGCGTGGCGGCCCGCCGCAAGGAACTCGGCCTCACCCGCGAGCAGACGGCCGAACGGTCCGGCATCGCGGCCGGCTACCTGCGCTACC
Source organism: Streptomyces sp. NPDC028289 (assembly GCF_055565975.1). Classification (NCBI taxonomy): domain Bacteria; kingdom Bacillati; phylum Actinomycetota; class Actinomycetes; order Kitasatosporales; family Streptomycetaceae; genus Streptomyces; species Streptomyces sp. NPDC028289. The sequence goes on from NZ_JBVHTI010000008.1 coordinate 709,688, forward strand.
TGGAGGAACACCCCGAGGCCGCGCCGGGCACGGGCGCCCTGCTCAGGCTCGCCGGCGTCCTGCACACCACCATCTCGCACCTCACGGGAGGAGACCTGGACACCCCGCCCGGACCCGGCCGGGCGGGATACCGTCCCGAGTTCACCGAGCTGAGCCCGACCGAATGCAGGGCCTTGCTCGGCTCGCACGGCGTCGGGCGCCTCGGCGTCGACGCCGCCTCGGGTCCGGTCATCCTGCCGGTCAACTACAGCGTCGTCGACGGCGCGATCGTCTTCAGGACCGCGGACGAAACCACACCGTCCCTGGCCCCGGGCCGTCAGGTGGCCTTCGAGGTCGACCGCATCGACGACGCCTTCGGCGAGGGCTGGAGCGTGCTGGTGCGCGGACCGGCGAGCCGGGTGACCGAGGCGGAGGAGGTGCGCCGGCTCACCGTGTCGGCCCACAGCACTCCGTGGGCGGGCGGCGACCGCGACCTGTGGGTGCGGATCGAGCCCCGCTCCGTGACCGGGCGCCGTATCACGGTCGGATCCGGGCCGGGCCGGGCGCCGGAATAGCCACCCCCGATCGGGGTGGAACGGTGGACGAGACCACGGATGCACACGGGACGCGCTGCCTCGCCCCGCCTGCGTCCTGGAGACCGTCTCCCGAACCCTCGTCACCGGCCGCACCGGCCGCACCGGCGGCACCGTGGGACACCGGTGCCGCTCCTGCACTCCGGGTGGTGCGCTGCTCCCGGAGGTCAGTCCGGCCCGTCCGCTCAGCACGGCCGGGCGGCTCCGCCGTCGGTACCTACGACTTGACGTGATCCGGGTGTCAACGCGGGTCGCCGCGCATTACGGTGGCACTTGACCGGACCTGCCGGTGTACGAGTCGACGGGGTCGGGAGGAGTGCGGTGGAGAGCCATGAGGCGGCCCGGGGGCGGTTGCCGCAGCTCAGGCTGGACGAGCTGCTGGAGGAGCTGCAGGCCCGGCTGGACGCCGCGCGGGGGACCCGGGACCGGGTGCACAGTCTGCTGGAGGCGGTGCTCTCGGTCGGCCGGGAACTGGACCTGGAGCAGGCCCTGCACAGCATCGTGGAGGCCGCGGCCGTGCTGGTCGACGCCGAGTACGCGGCGCTGGGCGTGATCGGGCCGGACGGCAGGCGGCTGTCGGCGTTCCACACGGTCGGTGTCACCGAGGAGGAGATCGCCCGGATCGGCCCCTTGCCCGAGGGGCACGGGATCCTCGGTGAGCTGATCCGTGATCCCGAGCCGCTGCGCCTGGCCAAGCTCTCCGAGCATCCGGCGTCGTACGGTTTCCCGCCCAACCACCCGCCGATGAACACCTTCCTGGGTGTCCCGATCCGGGTGCGTGACCAGGTCTTCGGGAACCTCTACCTGACCGAGAAGCGGGGCGGCGGCCAGTTCGACGAAGAGGATGTGTCGGTGACGTCGACGCTGGCCGTGGCGGCCGGGGTGGCGATCGACAACGCCCGGCTGTACGAGGAGTCGCGGCTGCGTGAGCGGTGGCTGCGGGCGAGCGCGGAGATCACGAACAGTCTGATGTCCGGCAGTGCGAGCGCGGAGGCTCTCGGGCTGATCGCCGAGCAGGCCAGGGAGATCACCGGCTCGGCGCTGGCGGCGGTTGCGACGCCGATGGAGAACACGGATTCCCTCACCGTGGAGATCGCCGTCGGTATGGACGCGGACGCGCACCAGGGGCTGGTGCTTCCGCTCGACAAGACGCTCATGGGGCTGGCGTTCTCCCAGGGCGCCCTGGTGACCAGCGAGGACGTGGTCCACGACGAGCGGGTCTCGCCCGAGCCACCGCGCTTCATAGGGCTGGGGCCCGCGGTGGCCAGCCCCATCGGCACGAGCGAAGCCGGAGTGCGGGGGGTGGTGCTGCTGGCGCGTGAGGCGGGCGGGCCGTTGTTCACCGCGAAGGAGACGGAACCCCTTCAGGCCTTCGCCGCGCAGGCGGCTCTCGCGATGGAGCTGGCGGAGCGGCGGCGGGACGCGGAGGAGATCGCGGTGCTCAAGGACCGTGACCGGATCGCCCGGGATCTGCACGACCTGGCGATCCAGCGGCTGTTCGCCACCGGGATGACCCTGCAGAGCGCGGGGCGTTTCATCGAGCACTCGGAGGCCTCGGAGCGGGTGCTGCGGGCGGTGGACGACCTGGACGAGACCATCAAGATCATCAGGTCGACGATCTTCGGGCTGCGCACCCGGGAGGGCGGCGCCGGTACCGGGCTGCGGGCCCGTGCGGTGCGGGTGGCCGGGGAGGCGGCTGCGGCGCTCGGGTTCGCGCCGAGCGTGCGGATGGAGGGGCTGATCGACACGGACGTGCCCAAGGAGATCGCCGACCACGCGGTCGCCGTCCTGTCCGAGGCCCTGACCAACATCGCCCGCCACGCCCGGGCCGACCGTGCGGAGGTGGTCCTGGCGACCGACGGGCAGGAGCTGTCGCTGACGATCAGGGACAACGGGGTGGGGATCCCGCCCGAGGGCCGCCGCAGCGGGCTGCGGAACATGGCTGAGCGGGCGGCGGAACTCGGCGGCCGGCTGGAGTGGAAGTGCCCCCCGGGTTCCGAGGGCGGGGGTACGACGCTGGTGTGGCGGGTGCCGGTGGGGGAGTCGTAGCAGACGGAACCTGTCCTCGTGTCCCGGCTCGGGAGTGCCGGGACCGGGGAGGGGGCCGTTCGGCTCATGCCTTCCGAGGGCGGATGGCCCATCCTGGGGGTGTCGGACCACGGCTGCCGAACCCTGGAGGTCGCCATGACCGGCACTCCGCACGTCGTGCGCGATGTGATGACCCACACCGTCCTCGCGCTGCGCCACGGCGCGGCCTTCAAGGACATCGTGAAGGCCCTGCAGCAGTGGCAGGTGAGCGCGGCGCCCGTCCTGGACGACGGCGGACGTGTCGTCGGCGTCGTCTCGGAGGCCGATCTCCTGCGCCGGGAGGAGGCCCGCACCGGCGTCCCGGCCGGCTACGGCCAGGTCCGGTCCGGTCCCGACCTCGCCGAGGCCGCATCGACCACCGCTGCCGCGCTGATGACCACGCCGGCCGTCACCGTCCGCCCCGAGGCCCCGCTGCCCGAGGCCGCGCGCAGGATGGCCCGGCACGGCGTCAAGCGGCTTCCGGTGGTCGACGCGGACGGACTGCTGCAGGGCGTCGTCAGCCGTGCCGACCTGCTGAAGGTGTTCATGCGGGACGACGAGGACATCGCCGAGGAGATCCGGCGCGAGATCCTCCCGCACCTCTTCCCCGACTCGGCCGAAGGGGTGCGCGCAAAGGTACGCGACGGCGTCGTCACCCTCACCGGCCGTGTCCCGGACACCGCCCTGGTCCCGGTGGCCGCCGGGTGGGTACGGGGCGTCGACGGTGTGGTCGCCGTGGAGTGCGCGCTGGCAGGTCCGCCCCGACGCCCGGATCTCGACCCCGATCTTCCCGACGCCGGGTACACCCCGCCCGGCCGAGGCCGTACGTCCCGGGCCCCGGAAGGAGAAGGAGGCGGCGGACCATGACCGGCACGACTCCCGGACGCGTGGTCGGCGGACCGTTCTGGCGCTGGCGGCGCAATCCGCTGCGGCGCCACAGCGACGTGGTCGAGGCCTGGCTGGTGCTCGCTGTCTGGACCGTGACCCTCGTCGGCGGGCTGCTCGCCGGCTGGTGGGCCGGCGCGACCGTGGACCACACGTTCGCCGAGCGGCGTGCCGCACTCCACGTGGTGTCCGCCGAACTGACCGAGAACGCGGAGAGCGGCACGCCCGTCGTGGCCGGTTACGACGCGGGGAAGGTATGGGTCACGGTGCGCTGGACGGCCTCGGACGGCTCCGCACACTCCGGCTTGGCGAAGGCCGTCCCCACGGCCACCGTCGGCAGCCGGCTCCAGGTCTGGGTGGATCGCGGTGAGCGGGTGGCCGCTGCGCCGACGAGCCGGAGCGAGGCGACCCTCGACGCCGTCGCGGCCGCCGCCCTCGTGGCACCGCTCGCCGCCACCGCGGTGTGGGGCGCCGGATGGGCCCTCCGCGGCCGGCTGATGCGGCGCCGCCTTGCCGAATGGGACGCGGAATGGCGGCAGATCGGACCCCAGTGGCGGAACTTCAGCGGGGGCAAGGGATGACCTCAGGAGAGGGCCGACCGGAGCCAGGACAGGGCCGGTCGGCCCACGGCTGTTCCAACGCCCTTGCGCCAGGCTGGAGATGACAATCCGAGAGGAGGAAGCACATGAGCGGCATGATCGAGCGGCTGCGCGGCTGGCCGGTGCTGCCCGAGGACCTGTTCGGCTGGGCCGAGTCCGGCTTCCCCGGTCCGCACGGGGTCGCGGGTCTGCACGGCATCCGCGTGGAGGAGGAGCTGAAGGACGGGACCTATGTGCTGCGGGCCGAGCTTCCGGGCGTCGTACCCGCCGACGTGGAGATCACCGTCACGGAGGGTGTGCTCACCCTGCGGGCCGAGCGCACCGAGGAGACCAAGGAGAAGCACCGTACCGAGTTCCGCTACGGCACCTTCGCCCGGTCCGTCCGGCTGCCCGCCGGAGCGAAGGGCGACGAGGCGGCCGCGGAGTACAAGGACGGCGTGCTGACCGTCACGGTCCCGGTCCCGGAGGAGAAGACGGGAACCAGGACCATTCCGGTGCGGACCGGCTGACCCCCAGGGGGGAGGGAGCCGATCCCACATCAGGTGTGCGCGGCCGGTGCTCACCGGCCGCGCACACCGCTGTGTCCGCCGTCGACGGGTGCGACGCGGCGATGATCCCGTGTGTCCTGCCCCGTCATCCGGGGTCGCTCCGCGTGGACGCCGGGACCAGGCAGCAGTGGACGTCGACCACGCCCTCGACAGCCCGGGCCAGCCGCTCGGCCACGGCGGCCAGACCGTTGTCCTCGACCCATCCGGTGAGGGTGACGGCGCCTTCGGCTACCTCGACCTGAATGTGGTCGGCCGACAGCGGGAAGAGGCGGTCGACGACCTCGTGCCGTACCTCCTCGGCGAGTTCCTCGTCGCCGCGCAGGAAGACCTTCAGCAGGTCCGAGCGGCTGACAACGCCTTCGAGCAGGCTTTCGTCGTTGACGACGGGCAGCCGCTTGACCCTGCGCTGGGCCATGATGCGCGCCGCCTGGGCGAGCGTGGCGTTCGGGTGCACGGTCACGGCGGGCGTGCTCATCAGCTCCCCGGCGGTCACCGCGCCGGCCTTCGCCAGATCGTCGAGGCGCTGCCGCTGGGTGAACCGGTCCGGGTCGCTGTCCCGGAACTCCTCCTTCGGGAGGAGATCGGCCTCGGAGACGACACCGATGACCCGGCCGTCGCCCTCCAGCACGGGCAGGGCGCTGACCTTCCACTCCGTCATCAGGGTGACGACGTCCTTGAACGGCGCGTCGCGGCCGATCGCGGCGACGGTACGGGTCATCACGTCGCTCACGGTGTGCGGTTTGCCGGGCATGGTCTCCTCCTCCGAAGGACGGGCGGGGCCGAGGGGCCCTGCTCCCAGGGTGGGTCCGGGCGGACCCGGCCGCCACGGGCCGCCCGGGCCCGGCAAGGGGTCGTTCGGCCTCGGGCGCGGGTGCATCGCGGGCCCGGCGGCCCCGGGCTCCACGGCCCCCCACGGCAAGGACGCCCAGGGCCGTGCTCCGGGCCGTCCGGCTCATGCCTCACGAGAGGCGTCGGAGTTGGCTGGGAGTGAGGGGAACGACCCCGATCAGGGAGGGCGATGACAGTGGGCACAAGCCTCACACCGGAGTTCTGGGAGCGCTTCTCCGTCCTGCTGGTGCTGGCGCTGGCCATGACGGCGATCCTCACCGCGGTGTTCACCACGGCGTTCGACGCCCTGACCGCCCGGCTGCGCAACCGCAGGCGGCACGGACCGGCTCCGCGAGAACCGTACCGGCCGAAGCCGTCCGACCACCGGACATCGGTGCACTGCTGAACACGGGTCCGGCGCTCTCCCCGGGGAGAGCGCCGGACCCGTGTGCGGTGCCACCGTCAGAGCCTGCGGAGCCAGTCGTCGGCCACCCCGTGGAGCTTCTGCTCGGTCGGCCGCAGGTGCTTGTCGTCGAACCGGTAGGAGAGGCGGTCGACGACATCGACGACACCGTCCAGCCGGCGCGTCATGCCGACCGCGACGGGGATCTCACTGCGCCGTTCCAGCCGGCCGGTGAGGGTGACCACGCCGTCCTGGGCCGCGACCTCGACGGTGTGAGGGGCCAGCCAGAGGGTGTTGCCGAGGACCTCCTGCCGGACCTCCCGCACGATCTCGTCGTCGGAACGCAGGAAGACCCGGAGCAGGTCGCCGCGGGTGACGATGCCGACCAGCCGGCCCTCCGCGTCGACCACAGGCAGGCGTTCGACACGGTGGCCGGCCATCAGCCGCGCCGCCTCGGTGACCGTGGCATCGGAGCGGACGGTGACGGCGGGCGCCGACATGACACCGCCCGCCGTGGTCGCGTTGCTCTTGTCGGCCGCACGCCGGGCGCCGCGGCCCACGGCGTGCGTGTGGTCGTGCCCGGGGTCCCGGGTCTGGTGCATCATGAGGTCGGTCCCGGAGACCACGCCGATCACCTTGCCGTCCTCGTCGACCACCGGAAGGCCGCTGATGCGGCGCTCCTCCAGGAGCCGCACCAGTTCCTTGAACGGCGTACCGTACCCAGCCGTGACGACGTCGGTGACCATGACGGCGCCGACCTTCGTGGGCTTCATGTCCGAGCCTCCTTCAAGGCCGTGACCCGTGCACAGACGGGTCGTACCGAGAGCCCTCCCCTCCGGTGGGCCCGCGCCCAGCGTCCGGCGCGCTGCTCCACGCCGACAGGGGCTGACCGGGCACCCGAACGGGCCGAGTGGCCCCTCCAACCCGTCGCCGGAAGGTGGCACGGTGACATCGGAGCCCCCTGCTGCACGACGTGGCAGTCCGACGAAAGGCGGTGGGGACGATGACACCTCCCCTGGTCGTAGGCGTCGACGGATCGGACGGGAGCCTGCTCGCGGTCGACTGGGCGGTGGACGAGGCCGCCCGCCACGACCTTCCGCTGCGGCTGGTGTACGCCTCCCGCTGGGAGCGCTACGAGGCCGGGGTGCCGTCGGACGGCACGGAACGCCCCTCGGAACGCGTCCTGGCCGAACACATCGTCGCCTCCGCGGCCGAGCGCGCCGCACAGCGCTGCCCGGACGTGAAGGTCACCACCGACATCCTCCCCGACGACGCGGTGTACGCCCTCCTGCGCGAAGGCGACAACGCGCATGCCCTGGTCACCGGGTCCCGCGGCCGGAGCGAACTGACCGGACTGCTCCTCGGGTCGGTCGGCCTGGCCGTGGCGGCCAAGGCACACTGCCCGGTGATCGTCGTCCGGGGCGACAGGACCGCCCTGGCCGGCGGCCACGAACGGATCCTGCTGGGCGCGGATGAGCCCGTCACCGCGAACGAGGCCGTACGGTTCGCCTTCCGTGAGGCCGAGGCCCGCGCATCCGTCCTGTACGCCGTCCGGGCCTGGCGTTGCCCCGCCCACGAGGTCGGCAACCGTCTGGCGCTCGCGGAGGTCGCCCGCCGGCACGAGGGAAAGGCGTCGGCGCTGCTCGACGCGGTGCTCGGCGAAGCCATGGCCGCCCATCCGAAGGTCAGGGTTCGCAGTGTGACGGCCGAGGGGCCGGCCCACCGGATCCTGGTGGACCGCTCGGCCGCCGCCGACCTCGTCGTCGTGGGCGCAAGGCGTCGGCACGGACACGCCGGTCTCCAACTCGGCCGGGTGGCCCACACACTGCTGCACCGAGCGGAGTGCCCGGTGGCGGTCGTACCGCAGACGGAGTGATCGTTGCACCTGTCGGCACACGCCTAGGCGGGCGACCCGCCCAGCCCATTCCCCCGGGAGGGAGCCGAAGTGAGCGGCTGGACATGGGAGTACGAGGGCTACCTGCCCGCCGACGAACGGCTGCGTGAGTCGCTGTGCACGCTGGGCAACGGCTGCTTCGCCACCCGGGGCGCCCTGCCCGAGTGCACCGCCGACGACGTGCACTACCCCGGCACCTACGCGGCCGGCTGCTACAACCGGCTCCCCTCGGACGTGGCGGGACACCGGGTCGAGAACGAGGACATGGTCAACCTCCCGAACTGGCTGCCGCTCCGGTTCCGGCTGCCGGGCGGGGACTGGCTCACCCCGGACACCGCCACGGTGCTCGACCACCGGCAGGTCCTGCGCCTCGCCACCGGCCTCCTGGAGCGCCGAACCCGCTTCGCCCTCGGCGACGGCGGAGTGCTCTACGTCCGTCAGCAGCGCGTCGTCCACATGGCCGACCCGCATCTGGCCGCCCTGCGCACCGAGTTCACCGCCGAGAGCTACGCCGGGGAGCTGGAGGTCGAGGCCGCCCTCGACGGGAGTGTCACCAACGCCGGGGTGGCGCGCTACCGCGGCCTCGACGGCTGTCATCTGACCCACGTGCAAGGCGGAGTGGCGGCCCCGGACACGGTGTGGCTGCGCTGCCGCACCAGCACCTCCGGCATCCGCATCGGCATGGCGGCCCGGCTGGTGACCGACGCGCGGATCACCGAGGCGACCCCCGAGCCGCTCCGAGCCGTACAGCGCCTCCGGCTCGGGCTCACGCCCGGACGTGGCGTCGTCGTCGACAAGATCGCGGCCGTCCACACCTCGCGCGACCCCGCGATCGGCGACCCCCTGCGGGCCGCCGTCGACCGTGCCGGCGCCGCTCCCGGCTTCGGCACTCTCCTCGCATCCCACCGGACGGCATGGGAAAACCTCTGGCGGCGAGCCGAGTTGGACGTCCCCGGCCGGGCCGGACGTATTCTGCGGCTGCATCTCTTCCATGTACTGCAGACCCTCTCCCCGCACACGGCGGACCTGGACGTGGGCGTGCCGGCCCGGGGCCTGCACGGGGAGGCGTACCGGGGGCACGTCTTCTGGGACGAGCTGTTCGTGCTGCCCTTCCTGAACCTGCACTTCCCGGAGGTCTCCCGGGCCCTGCTCCGCTACCGTTACCGGCGTCTCGACCAGGCCCGCGCGGCCGCCCGCGCGCTGGGCCGGCGCGGTGCGCTGTACCCGTGGCAGAGCGGCAGCGACGGCCGCGAGGAGTCCCAGGAACTGCACCTCAACCCCCGCTCGGGGCGCTGGCTCCCGGACCACTCGCGGCTGCAGTGGCACGTCGGCTCGGCGGTCGCGTACAACGTGTGGCAGTACTGCGAGGCGAGCGGCGACACCGGCTTCCGGGACACCGAGGGCGCCGAGACACTCCTGCAGATCGCCCGCTTCTGGGCCGACTCGGCCACCTGGGACGACCGGCTCGGCCGGTATCGCATCCGGAGAGTGGTCGGCCCCGACGAGTACCACGACGCCTACCCGGACGCACCGGAGCCCGGCCTCGACGACAACACCTACACCAACGTCACCGCCGCCTGGGTCCTCACCCGGGCCCTGGAACTGCTGCGGAGGCTGCCCGAGCCACGACGCCGTGAACTCGCCGGCCGGATCGGCCTCGACGACGGTGAGCCGGGACACTGGGAGGAGGTGTCGCACACCCTCCACGTCCCCTTCCACGAGGGCGTCATCGGCCAGTTCGAGGGCTACGGCGACCTCGCCGAACTCGACTGGGACGGCTACCGTGCGCGGTACGGCGACATCCGCCGCCTCGACCGGATCCTGGAGGCGGAGGGCGACACCGTCAACCGCTACAAGGCGTCCAAACAGGCCGACGTCCTGATGCTCGGGTACCTCTTCTCCCCGGCCGAACTCCGGTCGCTCTTCCGGCGGTTGGGCTACACACTGGACGACGGGATCTGGGCCCGCACGGTCGACTACTACCTCCGCCGCACCAGCCACGGCTCCACCCTCAGCGGCCTGGTCCACGGCTGGGTGCTGGCCCGGGCCCGGCGCGCGGACGCGTGGAGGTTCGTCCAGGAGGCACTGCGGGGCGACATTGCCGACGTCCAGGGCGGCACCACCGGAGAGGGGATCCACCTCGGCGCGATGGCGGGCACCCTCGACCTCGTCCAGCGCGGGCTCACCGGCCTGGAGACCCGCGACGGGGCGCTCTGGCTCGACCCGGTGCCGCTGCCGGAGCTGTCGTCGTACGCGGTGTCCCTCCGCTACCGGGGGCACTGGGGCGTACGGCTGCGCCTGAAGCGCGGAGGGCTGGAGATGCTGGTGCCCGCCTCGGACTGTTCGCCGATCGCCATCCGGCTGCCGGACCGCGCGGTCCGCGTGGCGCCGGGGGACACCTGCCGGCTGGTGCTTCCGGACGGTGCCTGTACGGCGGAGCAGCAGCGGTCGGGTGCCCCGAGACGGAACCTGCCCGGCACCACTTGTCCTGGGGAGTGACGCGGCGCCGCAGCCGGCGGTGCCGGTTCGCCTCGGACCGTCACAGGACCGGCGACCGGTTTCCGGCGGGTGCAGGACGAGGTGTGAGGAACCGGCTCAGCAGGGGCAGGGCGTCGGTCGCGGTTCGTGCGTGCGCGGCGGGCAGCGAGGCGACGTCGGCCGGCAGGCGCATGCCGTGGCGGGGGATGGCCAGGACGCGCATGCCGGCGGCGGCAGCCGAGCGGATGCCGTGGGGGGAGTCCTCGACGGCCAGGCAGTCGGACGGCGCGAAGCGGAGGCCGGCGGCCGCGCGCAGGTAGGCGTCCGGTGCGGGCTTGGCCCGTACCACGTCCTCCCCGCACACCACGACGTCCAAGTGCTCCAGCAGGCCCAGGCTGTCCAGGACGGCGGTCACGAAGCGGCGGGGGCTGGCCGTGGCCACCCCGACGGGCAGGTCGACGGTGGCCTCGGTGTGGCCGCGCCGCTCGGCGACGCCTGCGGGGCGGGCCCGCAGCGGGAACACGTGCCCGGGGCGGACCAGTTGGTCGGGCCGGGTGGTGGGGTCGGCCAGGGTGCGTGCAGTCAGAGCCCGGTCGGCGGCCGAGATGCCGGAGCCGGTGCCGAGCGCGTCCACGGACACGGTGTAGGCGGTCGTGTCGATGCCGGTGCCCGGGGCGGGGGTGACCATCAGCGGTAGTTCCAGCCGGTCGGCGATCTCCGCGGCCATGGGCGTGCAGATCAGCCCGCTGGTCCAGCGGACGAAGAACCCCATGGCCTGGGTGGTGGCGAACTCGGCGGCCATGACCAGGTCGCCCTCGTTCTCCCGGTCCTCGTCGTCGACCACGACGACCGGCCGCCCGGCCCGCAGTTCGTCGACGGCGACCGCGAGCACGTCCAGCGACCGCCCGACCGATGCTGACGTCACAGTGTCCAGCCCTTCTCGACAACGACCATTCCACGGAGATCATCGGCGCCCGGACTGCCCGACTTGAGCAGCCCGCGCGGTGCGCCGTCGGTCGGGGAAGGTGACGCCGGTCAGTTCCTCGGACAGGACCCACAGGCGGCGGGCGGACCCCGGATCCAGTCGTTCGGGCTTCCTTGTCAGCGAACCTGGTCGCCCTTCGGCCCGATGCCTTTGAACCTGGTCGAAGTTCCGTCCGGGGCGAACGGGTCGTGGAAGGTGAAGGCGTGCCGCGCGGAGCCGTGGTCGTGGAGGTGCTCCAGCCTGGAGACCCCGTCCCGCCAGGTGGGTATCACGCCGTCGAAGACCCACCAGAACACGTAGTTCGGGTGCCCTGTCCTCTCGAACCAGTCGTAACGCCTGTTCAGCGCCTCGCGGTGCAGACCGGTGTAGACGGCGTCGAAGGCGGGACGCAGGTCGGTCCAGAGCGAGAGGGTCGCGGCCAGGGCGGTGGTTTCCACCGTATGGCCCTTGCCGTACCAGGTCGGTACGGCGAACTCTCCCCATGCACCCCAGTCCGCCTCGAAGAGCATGCCCCGGTCAGCGTCCGCCGCTTCAGCATGCGCGAGGTACCCGGGGTGCTGGCTGATCTTCCGGTAGACGGCCTCACCGGTCTCGTAGAACTCGCGCGTGAGAGGCGCGGGATCGGCGAGAGGTGACTTCAGGACGCCGAATGTGTACAGCGCAAGATGGGGCATGCGTCTCTCCCTGGTTGGGGCTGCCTGGCGTGAACCCGGTTCGGTGGCTCACGCATGGGGGCGAGGGCGAGGGCGCGTGGGACGTGACCGACTCATCCCGTCGCGGCCGGCCCAGCCGGAAGGAACCCCTGTGCGACCGTGGGCGACCACCGAAGACCAGATGAAGGTAGCTGCCTCTGCGAGCCATGTCGAAGTTGCAATTTCCCTGTTCAGGTGGCCTCTTGCACAGGTCCTGGCGGGAGCCGGGGCGGTGGCGCTGTCCGGCGGGAGGGACCAGTGGCGCCCTCGGTCCACCACTCAGCTTGCAAGTCGCTTGTCCGGACGCGGATGCACGACTGCTGCGAGGACGTCGATCGCGTCCCAGCGCTTCCGCAACGGTTGGAGCGCGAGGACGACCCCGAAGCGTGGGAGCAGCCGGGATATCGCCTGGTCCTCGAACACGACCTCGTCTTCCCCGCCGGCTTCGCCGCTTTGCCGACCCTGGCCTCTCTCGCAGTGAGGAACACACGGGCGGCCTGCGTCGGCACATCACGCCACGCCGGGTCCACTCCGCATCTGCCGGATCACCCCGCCCCGCACCGGACCGAACGGCCTACCAGTCAACCTCTCACGCGACGACCCCTCGGACACGCCCCAGGACCCGCGTCTGCCACGTTGCCGGGCCAGGCCGCGGGCGACGCGGGGCCGGCCCGTTTGGTCGGGTCCCCGCGGCTGTGCCGTGCTCAGCTGTCGATCTCGTACTGGCCGACGGTGCGGAAGTACCGGAGGGCTTCTGGGCTGCCGTCGTCGAGGACCGCCTGGATCGCGTCGTACATGGCGTCGCTGATGTTCGGGTCCGTGAGCATGTGGATGATGTACACGCGGTCGTCCTCAGCCTGCGCGAGCCGGTATCCGGTCCACCGGAAGTAGCTCAGGGCTTCGGCGGTACCGGCATCGAGTGCGGCGTTGGCCTCCGCTGTCACCCTCTTGTCACCGTTCTGCGTGGCCAGATACAGGATGTGTGCCACGGCCACGGAGTCGTCCTCGACCTGGGCCTGGGCGTACCCCGTCTCCAGGAAGGCACGCAGCGCTTCCGGGGTGTTGGCGTCGAGGGCGGCGTTGGCCGCCTTGATCACCCGCTTGTCACCGTTCTGGGTGGCCACGGCGAGGACATGGGCGACCGCGACGGAGTCGTCCTCGGCCTGGGCGATGCGGCATCCCGTCTCCAGGAAGGCACGCATGTCCTCTGCCGTGCCGCTCAGCGCTTTGTCGGCCTCGCGCAGCACGCCCGTCCCGGCGTTGTCGTCCGTGAGGATGTCCTGGATCGCGGCCCTGACTTGGTCGTCCGTCAGCTCGTCGACGGGGGTCCCGGTGCCGGTCGAGACGTCTGGGCAGGCTGTGGCAGGCGTGGTGGTGACGGGCGTGGTCGGCGTGGACGCGTCGGCGGCGAAGGCCGGTGCTGTGAAGAGAAGGGCGGGCGTCAGAATGGCCGCGGCGACCAGCATCGCGGCGCGCGTCGGTCTCATGGATGTGCCTCCGTATTCGGTGGGTTGATCGGTATGAAGCATCTACATGCCAGGTGCACGGATCAAGAGGTTTCTCGGCGGCGGTGGCGTCGGGCGGTCCTCAACTGTGCCCACATGACCATGAGTTCGGACTTCACCGACACCGGTGTGCGCGATCCGTCCCGAGCCCTCGGCCGGGTTGCCGGGCGGGCGGAGAGCCGCCGGAGGCGGCGGCCGGCGGTTGGCGTTCGTGCGGCCCGACCGGCGTCCGCGATCGAGCGGGAACGGGTGCACCCACTCCTACCGGCTCGCCGGCACCCGCGCCCGAGCCGAGGAACCCTCCAAGGCCCGCTGGCACCTGCCGGCTCCGACTCGACCTCCACTCGTGAGGCCGGACCCAGGACTCGCACCCGGGACCCGGGACCCGGGCTCCCGATCCGCCGCGAACAGTCGTCCCGACGAGGCGGCGAGCAGCTCAAGATGGCTTGTTCCTCGCCGTGTTCGCGGCCGTGGGTAATCCCTCCCTGGCCCACTACGGGAAGAAGAGCACCCCGGGTCAACACCGAGCTCAGCCTCTGATCTGCCTCGACAGGCACCGGGGCGACGTCCTGGTCGCGATGCTCCGTGATGGAGCCTTCGACCTACGAGCCGCAGTCGCCGGCCGTGGTCACCCGTCCAGCGGGTCCGCGAGGAGGACGACTCGGTCGGCTTCGACGTCGAAGCCGAGCACCGGATGGCGTTCGGCGCCTTCCGGGGCCAGCAGCACGGGCTTGCGCAACCGCCGCCCGATCTCCCGGAGGAAGCCGCAGAGCACGTCGAGTCGATCCTGGCCCTGCAACTCCCACAGATCGACATCGAAGTCGATTTCGTCGTCGGCACAGAAGCGGAAGATCGCCAGCACACCAGCCGTCGGCCAGACCCTCAGCTCCGGGTACTCGGTATGCGCCGGACGGGACAGCATGTACTCCGCCCGGGGCACCGGAAGCACCGTCTCTCCCTCGGAGTACTGGCACTTCCAGCCCTTCTCCGCGACAAGATCGAGGACCTCCTGCCATTCCTCCACCGAGGCATTCGGGACATGCACGTCAGGCAACGACCCCATGAGGTCAAGGTCGAAGAGGCGCTTCACGTCGTCCCACAGCAGGTCGGCCATCCGGCCATGCTGCCCGGGTTGCCTGGCCCGACGCACCCTCGTTTCCCGTTGCCGAAGACATCGGGGTACCCCCGGACGGGGAAGGCTCCACCGGGAGCGAGGAGATCTCCCGCCGGGCCGTCCCCGACGTGGGACGGCCCCTTCTGGTGCGGCGGAGGGCTTGGTGGGCTCACAGAGACTGCTTCATGATCCAGTCCCGGACTCCGGGTATCGCGTAGGCGATCTGCCAGGTGCCCATGTGCGCGTTCGTCGCACCGGTCGTGCCGGTGACCGTCCCCGTCTGGAAGACGGCGTAGTTCACGGGCGCCTTCTGCTTCTCCAGGTTGCGTACGTCTGCCGCGAACTGGGCGGCGGTGGATCCCGCGTCCCACACGGCGGTTCCGACCTTGGTCCCCTCGGCCCTGATAACGTCGGTGATGGCGTTCTCGCCGGGATACGCCTTCGTGCCGTCCTGCGAGACGAGGATCCAGAGCTTCTTGTCCGCCAGCGGCGCGGCCTCGGTGTCGGGCCACTGCCCGGCGACGATGTAGCCGGCCGCGAAGAGGTCGGGGTACCTGATGTTGAGGTCGAGGGAGAGCATCGCGCCCATCGACTGTCCCGTGGTGTAGCGCCGCCTGGGGTCGATGCTGTACTTCTCCGTCACTGCCTCGACGACGTGGGCAGTGGTCTCGAAGAGAGCGGTCGGCTGGTAGTTGTCGTCGATCACGACCTCGCCGTACTCAGGTGCGAGTACGAACGCCTCGTGCCGCGCCTGGTCCTCCGGGCTCGCCCAGCAGACGGCGCCCACTCCCTGGACCAGGGGGCCGACGGTGTAGACGTTGACGACGCTCGCGTCGTGCATGAACAACCCGCCACTCGGAAAGCCACCGACACGGTCACGAAGTCGAAGCCTGCCGGAGAACCCGGTTGAGCACGCCGAGGCAGATCGACATACTCCCCGGGTGAACAACGCAGGAAACGAGGTCATTGAGCAGGGTTGGGATGAACCCTGGTACCGCGTCCGCACAGATCGGTTTGAGGCGTCGTTCTTGCCCAGTGCAGGTGAGGATCTGGATGCCGTCTGCAACGTCGACGCAGAGGTACGGCTGGCAACAGACGGCTCCCGCTTGAGCGCGACCGTGTTCACTCTCGCTGAGGTCGAGCGTCTGATGAAGAGGTGGTCCCAGACAGGCGAGGAACTGGGCGGCCGCTACTTCTGGTGTTCTGACGGATTGGTAGTTCGTGACCCTGGCATCGACAGCATGACCCAGGCGCTCGCCGGTCTGCTCGACGCCGGTGACTTCGCGCAGGTACTTCAGTGACTCGACGACGAGTCCGGCTCATCCTCCATCTGAAACGATCAGTAAGTACGCCGTCGGCCCGCCCCCCTTCCCGAGGGGTGAGCGGACCGGCCCTTTCGAGGTCCCGTGACTTCCCGGCGACCCGGTTCGAGCCCGTGGCGTGATCCTGCCGGACTCAGTTCCCGGTGGTGCTGTCCTGAGGGTCCCCGTTGAGGCCGTAGACCGTGCCCTCCGGACCACGGAAGTGACGGTAGGCGTAGCCCGTGTCCAGGCGGTTGATCTCACCGAGCAGCTCAACGCCAGAGGCGACGAGTTCGGCAGAGGCCGCCTCGATGTCCCCGACCCGGAAGCCGAAGACGACACCGTTGTTGAAGCCGTACTCCGGGGTGTTGCCCTCGGCGTAGACCTCCAGGATGCCGCCGTCCGTCTGCGGGAACATGGCGAAGCCGGGGAACTCCACGCCGGCGCTGAGGCCGAGGGTCTCCTTGAAGAAGGCCACGGTCGTGTCGAATTCGTCGGTGACGACCGCGTTCCAGGTGACGCCCTGTGTCTTCATGTCCTCGTTCTCCTTGTGAGTGGCTGTCAGAAGCCGCCGGGGGTGCGGCCCAGGGCATTGTCCGGGTCGCCGGGATCGGCGCCCTTGACCTGGCCGAAGTACAGCTCGACCTGGGACCGGAAGCGTTCGACCGACGCGCGGTCGGACATGAACTTCACGAACGCCTTCGGGTCGGTGTTGTGGTACGAAGCCAGGGGCTTGAGGCCGGCCGGCGGGGCGACGTCCTTGCGCACGGACCAGGTCCATGTCGCGATGGCGTTCTGCTGTGTGGCCTGGGAGTTGAGCCAGCTCATGAAGAGCTTCGCGCCGGCCTTGTGCGGGGCCTGCTTGAAGATGGCGCCGCGCTGCGTCCAGGAGTTGAAGCGCTCGGTGCTGGAGAAGACCTGCATGCCGTTGGGCCGGGCGTCGCCGCCCACGGCGACGGAGGCCAGATAGTCGCCGCTCGCCACGCCGGCCGCCGAACCCGGGACGCCGCGGATCAGCTCGGGGTTCTGCTGGACGAGCTTGGCCAGGTAGTTCCAGCCGTACTTGTCGACGATCTGCCTGTATCCGAACAGGACGGCGTCGTCGTCGTTGGGATAGGTCAGGATCACCTTGTCCTTGTAGGCGGGCTTGAGCAGGTCGGTGCCCTTGAACTCGCTCTGCTTCACGGGGAGCTGCTTGGTGTTGACGATGTACGAGAAGGCGCCATAGAAGACGCCGGTGTAGTAACCGTCCTTGTCCTTGGCGTTGGCGAAGACCTCGTCCCAGCCGACCGGCTTGTACCTGAGCAGGGCGCCGTGCTTCTTCCAGCGGTCGAAGTCCTGTGAGGTCTGCAGGATCGCGGCGTCGGCGACGAGATGGTGCGTGGCGAGCTGATTGTCGATCCGCGCGTCGTGGTACTTGCTCAGGTCGGTGACCAGGTGAAGCTTCACGTCGGGAAACTGCTGGGTGAAGGCGGAGGAGAGCGAGTCCCACTGGCCGGGCGCGTCGCCGCCGATGTAGACGGTGACCTTGCCACCCTCCGCCTTGGCTGCCTGGTAGAGCGCCTGCAGCTGATCCTGCTCACTGGCGGCGGCCGACTGGGCGGTCTGCGCGATCGCCGTGGTGGCGACCGCGGCGAACGCCACGCCCGTGGCGATGGCCGCACCCAGCCGCTTCTTCTTGCTGAACTTCATTGCGATGTTGCCTTTCGGTGAGCAACGATACGTTTGATGTTTCAAACGTATCGACGGCTGCACGCTACAGGCATTGAATTGAAAGTTCAAACATTCTCGTGGCGCGGTGCGCTCACCGGCTACCTGAACCGGCAACTTCGGCGCGACGGGGGAGTGATCCAGGGCGACTATGGTCTGCCGGCGCGCCTTGCATCGGCACCCGGCCACGCTCCCGGCATCCAGTGGATCACCCGGCTGGAGAACACCAAGGTCAGCGGCGGCCTCGCCTACTGGGTCAGCGAGGGCACGCTCAACGGCCTGACCACCCACAACAACCAGGCGACCGGCGCCTGGTGGCTCTACAACTGGTACGGCGAGATGACCGGCACCACCGTCACCGTCACACCGCCGACCCAGAACGGCTCGCTCCAGGGCGTCGCGACACTCGACTCCGCCAAGAAGCAGGCGCGGGTCGTCTTCGGCGGCACCTCGGGCGGCACCGATGTCGTCGTCAGCGGGTTCGGCTCCGCGTCGTACCTCGGCAGCACCGTCCATGCCATCGTCGAGGGCGTCGACAGCACCGGGACCGACACCGCCTCCGGCCGGCCGTACATCGTGCAGGAAGGGGACCACCCCGTCAGCAACGGGCAGATCACCGTCACCGTCCCGAACATGACGGCGACCTCCGCCTACCAGATGATCATCACGCCGGCCACCAGCGCCTCCTCGGCGGACGTCCCCACCCGGTACGAGGCCGAGTACGCCGACCTCAGCGGCAGCGTCCGGGTGACCTACGGCTCCAACACCGGCTACTCCGGCACCTACTACGTCGACGGCTACGCCGGTTCGAGCAACGCGAGCACCAACTTCGTGGTCAGCGCGCCCAGCAACGGCTACTACGACGTGGCGCTGCGCTATTCGGCCGGACCGAGCAGCGGCGCCCCCACCGACCGCAGCACCCGGGTGACGGTGAACGGGTCCAAGCTGACCGACCTGTCGCTGCCCGGCACGGCGGACTGGAACACGTGGAAGACCAAGACGGTCACGATGTACCTCTCCCAGGGCGTCAACCGGATCAACTACGGCGCCTACACCAGCGACGACAGCGACAACATCGCCGTCGACTCGATCGACGTGACCACCTCGACGTCCGGTTCGACCGCGAGCTACGAGGCGGAGGCCTCGGGCAACACCCTCGGCGGCACCGCGGCGATCGAGACCGACTCCGCGGCGTCGGGCGGCAAGTACGTCGACTGGCTCGGCAACGGCTCGGCCAACACGCCCACGTTCAACAACGTCACGGCCGCCACCGCCGGCGTCTACCGCATGGTCGTCACCCACGCCAACGGCGACAACCGCGGCGACGGCGGCAACACCTACAACATCATCAACCGGTACGCGGACATCTCGGTCAACGGCGGCACCGCGCAGCGCGTGTACTTCCGTAACTCCGGTGGGTGGTCCAACTACTGGACCGTGATGGTCGACGTGACCCTGAGCGCCGGATCCGACACCATCAAGTTCGGCAACAGCTCCGCCTACGCCCCCAACCTCGACCGGATCCAGGTCTCCCCGGCCATCGCCTCGTCCGACACGTCGTACCTCAAGCTGCAGAACAGGACCAGCGGGCTGTACGTCGACGGGGGCGGGCGCACGACCAGCGGTTCCAACGTCGGCCAGTGGAGCTCCAGCTCCAGCATCAACCAGCAGTTCCGTATCGTCCCGCAGTAGCGGATCGCAGCCACCGACCGGCCGGTCCGGCACCGGGATGTCCTCCGGTGCCGGACCGGCACGATCTGTGTGTGCCGCCGCACGAGTCGTTCGGTCCTCAGGGGTGGGTGGCGAAGTACCGGGCGATGCCCACGACTCCCGCGCCGACCGCCCGTTCGACGAGCGGGGCCAGGCTCTCCGGAAGGATCTCCTGGCTGTAGATCACACGTGAGCCGTCGCCGTCGGGGAGGGCGTCGATGGTGCCGAGGTGGAAGTCGATCGGCTCGGGCAGTCCCTCGACGAACCGGTACTGGAACCGTCGCAGTTCGTCGTCCTTGGTGACGACGAGAGACTTCGGCATCCCCTCGGGTGTGCGCAGGTGACGATGGACGCCGTCGAAATGCGCCTCCCGTACGGCCGGGAACCACTGCGGGATCGTGTGCACGTCGGTGAGCACGGCCCAAACGCGGTCGGGGTCCTGCTCGACGTGGACGTCGAAGCGAAGAGTTGTCACGTTGCTCTTTCTCCGGGGTTCGGGACGCTCTTACGGCCGCGGCGCGTGCGGCAGGGGCTCGCCCGCGTTCCACACCTCGTGGATGCGGACCGTGACGAACCGCCAGCCGTCGGGCGTGCGGCGCAGCGTGCAGTCGTACCAGCCGGCGCCGTCCGCATGGCGGAAGGTGTCGTCACCGAGCATGTGCACGCCCAGGAGGTAGGAACGGGTGCGGGCGGTGTCGCCGTCGATGTGGATGGCGTGGTTCGAGCTGAGGTGCCAGGTGCCCCGATAGCGGCCCAGCTGCCGGCTGCTGCCCACGCCCCGCAGCTGCCCGTGACCCACCAGCCGGATCGACTCGGACGGGGACATGCTGCCCTCGGGCACGTAGAGGGAGACGTACGTGTCCCAGTCCTGCGTGTCCAGCGCGCGGGCGAACTCGATGAGGAGGTCGCCGATGGCCGCGCGGTCGACAAGCCACTGGAGTTGGGCGGCGGGGTCGGACGGCGGTTTCGGCATGCCCACGGCGGGCGCGCCCTCCGGCGTCGGACGGGCGGAAGCGGGTGTGGACATGATGAGTACTCCTGTGAAGAAGGGTTTGCTGGTTGCCGGAGACGCCGGGGTACAGGATTGCGCCGCCGCAATGACGCCACCCTTCCGTCGCCTGTCCGGGACGGAAGGGTGAGTGGATGTTCACCGGAACGGTCTACGACTCACCGGCGTGCGAGGCCTCGGCCACTGCCGGCGTGGGCACGGTCCGTCCCGCCGGTGCCGGGGCAACTGCCGGCGATCGCCGACGGACGGCGGCTCCGAGCCCCGCGGCGCCGAGTGCTCCGGCGAGGGCGAGTACGCCCACCGCGTTCGGCAGGCTGCCGACGGCGGCGGTGAGGGCGAGCACCACCAGCGGGCAGATGAACTGGCCCAGGAAGAAGCATCCGATCCACAGCCCGGTGCCGCGGCCCCGGTCGGTGTACTCCAGCTTCGAGAGGGCGAGGGTGAGCAGGCTCGGCAGCATGATGCCGCCGCCCAGGCAGTTGATCACGGCACCGGCGGTGAGCACGACGGGGTTCGGGGCGATCCAGAGCACCGCGAAACCGAGGGCGCACAGCCCGAAGGCGAACGGCAGCCAGGACAGCGGGTTGCGGCCGGACTTGGTGAAGACGATCGCGCCGACCACGGTGGCGACGCTGGAGGCCGCGATGGCCAGCCCGATGACGCCGGTGTCGGTCACGCCCATGTCGTCCAGCAGGAAGGACATCTCCACCTGGACGGTGTAGAACATGACGGCGCCGAAGACGGTCAGTGCGCAGATGCCGGCCAGGGGCCGCCAGGGGAAGGCCCGCCGACCGGCCGGCTCGGCGGTTGCGGAGGGCTCGGCGGCGGGCGCGGCCGGCTGGGCCCGCGGAGGCCTGGGCAGGAAGGCGGCCATGGCGGGGGCGAGGAGCAGGCTCGCGGCGTAGGCCCAGAAGGGAGCCCGCCAGCCGGCCGATCCGGCCGCGCCGCCCAGGACGAAGAAGGCGGTGGCGGCGATGGAGGCACACATGGTCTGCATCGCGAGGTAGCGGTCGCGTTGTCTGCCGGAGTAGTAGTCGCCGATCAGTGTGGTGCAGCAGGTCATGATGGCGGCTTCGACGACGCCGACGAGGGCACGGCTGGCGACGATGGCGCCGAGCGAGTCCAGCCAGAGCGGTGCGGTGCCGACGAGTGCGTACAGCACGGTGGCGACGACGAGCAGGCGTTTACGGCCGAGCCGGTCGACGACGACGCCCGCGAAGGGGGCCAGCAGCGCCAGGGACAGCGCCGGAATCGTCAGGGAGACCGGGACGAGCGCGTCGACGCCCGGCACGCCCGCGAAATGGTCCTTCATCTTCGGTAGGACGGGCGCGATGAGCACGGCGCC
>NZ_JBVHTI010000009.1:0-278394 GCF_055565975.1 Streptomyces sp. NPDC028289
CATCAACATCGGAAACACCTCCAGAGGTTCGGGCAGTGGCTGCCAATGCGCCTCACTGACACCGTTGTAACATGTCATCCAAGCGATGACAAACACGGTGTCGTCCGAAGGATGACAACCCGAAGGAGGTGCCCATGACCCCGGCCGACCAGCCGGCTTCACCCAGCGCCGACGCGAACAGCCCGGCGTCGTTCCTCGCCGCCGCGGCAGCACTCGAAGCCATGGACGAAGCCCTGCGTACCGCCCAGTACGAGACCCCCCACACTCCTGACGCTCCGCAGGTCGGCACGGACCAGGCCCTGGCCTCCCTCCTGCTGCTGCGGCAGGTACGCGAGCGACTCGCCGGGTGGGAAACCGGCTTGATCGAGACCGCCCGCGACGCCGGAGCCAGCTGGGCCGACCTCGCCCACCCCCTCGGCGTAGCCAGCCGCCAGGCCGCCGAACGCCGCTACCTGCGCGGCCGTCCCGGACCCGCCGGAACCACCGGCGAACAGCGCGTCCAGGCCACCCGTGAACGCCGCGCCGCCGAACGCACCACAGCCACCTGGGCCCGCCGCAACGCAGCCGACCTGCGCCGCATCGCCGGCCAGATCACCGCCCTCACCGACCTGCCCACCGCGGCTCGCCTCCCGCTCGGCAGGCTCCACGCGGCCCTCGCCCAGGACGACCCCGCCGAGCTCATCCGCCCCCTCGGCGACACCCGTCCCCACCTGATCGGCGCCCACCCCGACCTCGCAGCGCAACTCGACACCCTCACACCCCCCTGACCTGCCACGTCGATCCAGGCGTCCGTGGGACCGGGCATTCTGGCCGGCTCAGGAGACCCTCGGCCTGTTCACCCTGCCGACGGTCTCGCACGCCTTGATGCTCTGTGGGTCAATGATCATTGCCCCCGCCCGGGGCGTTTTCCCGCCGGCCAGGTGGACCTCGCGATGAAGCCGGTCACGGATGACGCCGACACCCCCTCCCGGGTACAGCCCAGCGCCGGTCGAAGCCGCAGACCGTCCGCCAGGGCGCGAAGGCGGCAGCCATGCAGCGCCACTTGATGCCGTCGCCGACGGGGTGGCGGACGCCCTCGACGATCTCCCACCGCGGCTGCTTCCCGGGATGTCGTGTGCTCCCAGGGACCGGGGACGGGACGCGTCGGGAGGTTGCGCAGGTTCCCACGCGCTGACGCCTCCTGTCCCCGGCGGGGCGCCCCTACCCCGATATCCCGGCGTGACTCGTGGAGCATTTTTTGGCCCGCAAGATGCCCGCAAGATGCCCGTAGGATGCTCCGCCCCTCCGGCCGCAACACGCGCGAAGGACCCGTCCTGGTTTCGGACGGGTCCTTCAGCGACGCTCAGGGGCGGTCAGGTCACCATCGGTACCAGCGACCCCGGCCGCCCCCCGTGGTGGTGGACCTCATCACGAAGCCGAGGAGCCACACGACCAGAACGACGACCGCGACCCACCAGAGGACCTTCAGGGCGAAGCCCGCGCCGAACAGAAGGAGTGCCAGAAGCAGAACTAGAAGCAGGGGAACCATGGTTATCAACCTCCTGCGCCCCGATTTCCCTGCGGTCATCCGTTCATACGTGGATGTTGCCTTGTTTATGGAGGGGAACTCGGGGCACCTCCGCGGCTCCTCTGTCAGCCACGGTTCCACGCGGGACTGTAAATCGCATTCGGATGCCTGCTGCCGGTATCGGCGGTCGCCGGCTGCCGCGCGTTGAGATTCCGGCCCGGCGAAAGGGCGGTCGTGCCCGGCCGGAACCTCTCCCGGCGGGGCCGGTGCGCGGGATCGGCCGGAGCTCGTCAGGGCGTCAGGCGAGTGCGCGGTCGGCGGTGAGCTTGCGGGGGGGTCGGCGAGCAGGGTGCGCAGCCGCGCGGCGGGCAGTGGGACACCCGGGTCGTCGGAGGGCGGCATCTGCAACCCCCAGGCCGGCTCCGTGCTCCAGCGGGCGGAACAGGGCCGGTGTGGCTCTTACCGGACCGCGGAACGTGCCGGGATGCGGGCGGAAGCGATCGTCATCGGGGTGCCGGTGACGGCGATGAGATAGCTCCCCGGCCCGTGGCCGACGGGCATCGCGCGGAATCCCCCCTCGGGCTCCACCCGGTAGTCGGCGGCAGCGTGCGGGGCCAGGACGGCCGGACCCGAGGTGGTCGTCCACCAGTTGGAGGCGCCCTGGCCGGTACGGCTCGCGAAGTGGGGCTCGAGCGCCGTACCGGTGGTGTTGACGGCCCGGACGTCGATGGTGGTGACACCGACGCGCGACCCGTGCTTGGCGAAGTGCGGCGTGAGGCTCATGCGCAGAGGCGGCGGGCTCGCGGCGGCGATCACCACGCATGCGACGGCGGGGGCGAGCAACCCGGCCGCGACGACGGCCTTGGCGCGTCGGTCGGCGAGGCGGGGCAGGCGCGGCTGCCAGGCGGTGGCGAACGCGGCGGCCGGCGCGGTGGCGGCGGCAGCCAGCCACAGCGGGGTCATCATCAGGAAGTAGCCGTCCTGGGAGCGGGTGGCGAGGTAGAACGCGAGCCACGGCAGGACGGTGAGAGCCGGGCCGAGCCGCCGGACGAACAGCAGCGTGGCCGCGAGCAGGCCGAGCAGGAGCAACTGGCTGCCGTACGAGTAGAAGTCGAGGCGGCTGCTGCCGTCGGTGAAGTAGTAGGAGATGCCCATCACGCCCTGGCCGTGCAGGATCGCCTTCTGGTCGAGTGGCAGCAGGATGCCGTGCAGCCAGCCGGAGAAGTCCTCGACCGCGAAGTACGCGTTGGCCGCGGACCAGGTGAGAGCGGCGGTGGCCGTGTAGCGGGCGGTGACCGCCAGGGCGCGCCGGGGGCCGAGTTCACCGCGCCGGACGGCGTACAGGCCGATCAGGAGGAACGGGGCGAGGAACCAGGCGAGTTGCTGGGCGGCGCAGGCGGCGCCCAGGCAGGCAGCCCGCAGGACGCCCCCTGCCCCGAGCCGGCCGCCCTCGCCCGTGCCGGGCCAGCGGACCACGACGGGGACGAGCAGGGCGAGGGCCGTGATGGCCGGGTAACCGGCGTAGGCGTAGTGGGGCAGGAGGCCGAAGCCGAGGCAGACTGCCGTACCGGCGGATCGCCAGGGTGCCGGGAGCAGGAACCACAGCAGGACGGAGGAGGCCGCCAGCGCGACGGTGGTGACCAGGGTCGCGGCTGCCGTGGAGTGGAGGGCGGCGTGCACCGGTGCGGCCAGCAGGGCGGTCAGCGGCGGATAGCCGTACGTGTAGTCGGCGCCGCCGGACATGGTCTTGGTGATCCCGACGCCGTGCGTGTCGAACAACCAGGGCCACGGTTGGCCGTAGACCGGACGGCCTTGCAGGATCTGGTCCGCGGCCTGGGCGGTCAGCGCGGCTTCGTCCGCGCCCGTGTGGTCGAGCAGGTAGCCGCAGATCACCAGTGCGACCGCGGTGACCAGTACCGCCGCGTCGACCCTGATCAGTGCCCGTCGGCTCCGTACGAGGAGGGCGAGGACGGCGCAGGCGAGGATCGAGGCGTAGCAGACGGAGATGACGGCGGCGACCGGCGGACGCGTCGCCATCGCGGTCGTCCAGGCGGCGCGCGTGCCGATGAACAGGCTGATCGTGGCCACCAGGGTCATACCGCGGTGCCACTGCTGGGGGCCGGCGTCCGGGACTCCGAGGGCCGAGGCCCCGGTCGGGGGCAGTACGGCCGGCCGCGGTGCGGTACGACGGCGGGTCTCGACGCCCACTCCGCCAGGATGGGTGCCTGCCAAGGACTGCCTCCTCTGCCTCGCCCCCGCCGGGCGGCAACCGCAGGCTGGGCCGGCCGGTTCCGCCGCGCCGGAGGCTCGTCCGGCCGCCCGGGACGGAGTTCGCGCTCTCGCCGTTCGGGGCAGGGACGAGTGGACGCCCCGTTTCGATCATCTGCAGTTCACCTGGCGTCTACAAGGCTGTAGCCGGTAAGCGGTTTGCGTGAAATGACCCGCCGGAAGGCACCCGTCTCTTACCGCCGCCTCGCGGAGGTGAAGCGGTCATGTTCCGTGCGGGCGCAGTCGGTGCTCGTAGGCGAAGATCACGACCTGCACCCGGTCCCGGAGCTGGAGCTTGGCCAGGAGGCGCGTGATGTGGGTCTTGACGGTGGCCTCGGTGAGGTGGAGGCGCTGGGCGATCTCCGCGTTCGTCAGGCCGGTGGCGATGAGGTGGAAGACGTCCCGTTCCCTGGCCGTCAGCCGGGCGAACAGCGCGCCGGCCGCCTCGTCGCGGGGCCAGGGCGCGGCCTTGGCGAAACGGTCGACGAGGTCGCGGGTGATGCGCGGGGTGAGGACGGCATCGCCGCAGGCCACGGCCCGGATCGCCTGGTGCAGCACGGCCGGGACGACGTCCTTGAGGAGGAATCCGCATGCTCCCGCCCGCAGCCCCTCGAACGCGTACTCGTCGAGGTCGAAGGTGGTCAGGATGAGGACGCGGCACGGCGAGGTGTTCGTGATCCGACGGGTCGCCTCGATGCCGTCCATCATGGGCATGCGGACGTCCATGAGGACCACGTCCGGCGCCGTCCGCCGGACGAGGTCGACGGCCTGCCGGCCGTCGGCGGCCTCCCCGACGACCGTGATGTCCGGCATCGTGCCGAGGAGGCTGCGGAACGCCATACGGACGAGCGCCTGGTCGTCGGCGAGGAGGACCTTGACGGTCATCGCGGCTCGCTCAGCTTCAGTTCACCGGAGACCGTCCATCCTGTGGCCGTGGGTCCCGCGGTCAGGTCACCGTCGAACAGGGCGACGCGCTCCCGCATGCCGGTAAGACCGTTGCCGGTACGGGTGTCCGGGCAGGGGCCGGACACCGGTCTGCCGTCGTCGGTGACGGTGAACGCGACCCGGCGGGGATCGCGGAGCAGGACGATGTCGACCTTCGACGCCTCCGTCGCGTGCTTGACGACGTTCGTCAGCGACTCCTGCACGATCCGGTAGAGGATGGTCTGCACTTCGGCGTCCAACTGCTCCTCGGTGCCGGTCTCGGTGAGCCTGACGTCCAGGCCGGTGCGGCGGGTCTCGTCCACCAAGGTCTTGAGCGAGCCCAGGTCGGGCTGTGGTGCCCGGTCGGCCCCGTCCTCCGCCCGCAGGACGCCGAGCAGGCGGCGCATGCCGGTCAGGGACTGCCGGCCGGTCGAGGCGGCCTGGAGCATCTTGTCGCGGGCACCGTCCGGATCGGTCGCCGTCGTGGCCGCGGCGGCCTCCGCGAGGGCGACGACGACGACCAGGCCGTGGGCCACGATGTCGTGCATCTCCCGTGCGATGCGGGTGCGTTCAGCCGCCGCGGCGAGTCGGGACTGCTGCGCGCGTTCCTGCTCCAACCGCTGGGCGCGGTCCTCCACGGAGACCAGGTAGCGGCTCTGCGCCCGCACGGTCGTCCCCAGGAAGAAGGCCGCCGCGGCCAGGCCGGTGAGCACCACCACGACGTCGTTGACGCTGCCCGGCGGCCCGAACCGCACCGCCACCACACCGGCGCCGGCCGCGACAGCGAGCGCCGCACCCAGCGAATACCGCAGGCTGCGCTCGGCGGCGACGGTGTACAGGGCGACGAGGACGGCCGACTCGGCCAGCGAGACGGTGCCCAGGGCCCAGGTCAGCACGGCCACCACCCAGCAGCACCAGAAGACGGCGACCGGAGCCCGGCGGCGCAGCACCAGCGGCGCGATCACCACCGCCGCCAGCGTCCAGTCCATCGCACTGGCCCGGTTGTAGAGCAGTTCATGGACCGCGACGGCGGCGCAGACGAGGGGCGGCCCGAACACCAGCAAGGGCGCGAGGGACGGCCTGCGCACACGCTCAAGGAATTCCGGGCCGATCGAAATCACGCTCCCGAGGCTACGGGACACCGCCGCACCGGACATCAACCGAAGGTCGTACACCTGCGGAAAGTAGCGACCATCGGCTGACGCGCCACTCCCAGCCGCATTTCTAGCCTCGCCGAAAGGACACCCCCGAAAACCCGCACAGAGAAATCACAGAGAAGCGAGAGGAACGGAAATGAAACAGGAAACAGTGGGGAATGCACCGACGAAAGTCGCCGAGGCCACCGCCCTCTTCTGGATCGTCAAGGTCCTCACCACCGGCATGGGTGAGGCCACCTCCGACTTTCTCGGCCAGTGGAGCCTGTGGCTGTCCGCCGGGACGAGTGCCGCCGCACTGGTGGGCGCATTCTGGTGGCAGTTCCGTTCCTCGCGGTACCACCCCGCGCCATACTGGTTCACCGTCGCGATGATCGCGGTCTTCGGCACCGCCGCCGCGGACTGCTTCCGCATCGGACTGCACGTACCCCTGCCGGTCACGACGACCGGCTACGCGATCGCCCTGGCCTGCTGCTTCGCCGCCTGGTACGCGACCGAGCGCACGCTGTCGATCCACACCGTCACCACGCGCCGTCGCGAGGTCTTCTACTGGCTGACCGTGCTGCTCACCTTCGCCCTGGGCACCGCCGCCGGCGACCTCACCGGCTTCTACCTCGACCTCGGGTTCGTGCACTCCGCGCTGCTGTTCGGCGCGGCGATCCTGGTGCCATGGCTGCTGCACCGCTTCGCCGGACTCAACGCCATCGCCGCCTTCTGGGCCTCGTACGTCCTCACCCGCCCCCTCGGCGCCTCACTCGCCGACTGGCTCGGCATGGACAAGCCGCTCGGCACAGGCGTCGGCTTCGGCACCACGGCGATCCTCGCCGCGCTGGTGTGCGCCGCCCTGGTCGGCTACCTCGCCCTGTCCCACCCGCGCGACGACCACGACGCCCCTGCTCTCACTCCGACCGCTCTGCCCTGATCCGGCTCAGTGCGCGACGCGGTAACGGTGCTCGGGACGTCCGGTGGCTCCGTAGCGCAGTTCGAGCCGGACCATGCCCTCCTTGACGAGGTAGGAGAGATAGCGCTGGGCCGTGGCACGGGAGACCCCGGTGCGTTCGGCGGCCTCCGCGGCCGACAGGGCGTCGTCCGTGGTGCGCAGGGTCTGGTGCAGCAGGGCGAGCGTCGGCGCGGAGTGGCCCTTGGCGGGGACGCGGGGCACGGCCGGCGGGCGGGCGGCGCTGAACAGGGCGTCCACATCGGCCTGGTCGGTCTCCGGGACCGTCCCGAGAGCCTCCATTCGGTGCTGCAGCTCGCGGTAGGCGGTGAGCCGCTCGGCGAGGTCGGGCGCTCCGAAGGGTTTGACCAGGTAGCCGACGGCGCCGAGTTTCATCGCGCTCCGCACCGAGGCGATGTCCCGGTCGGCGGTGATCATGATGGCGTCGGGACGGTCGCCGCCCTCGTCTCCGCTCAGCCGGCGCAGCACGTCGAGTCCGCTGCCGTCCGGCAGGAAGACATCGAGCAGCAGCAGGTCCGGGTGGAGGTCGCGTACGGCGTCCAGCGCCGCGGCCACGGTCGCCGCCTGGCCGACCACCTCGAAGCCCCTGACGCGGGAGGCGTAGTCGCAGTGGACGCGGCTGACCCGGAAATCGTCGTCCACCACCAGGGTCCGGATCACCAGCGGTCACCGCCGGCCACACCGTCGCGCGCGCCGACCGGCACCGGCGGAGCCGTCGTGAACAGGGCGCCCTGCGGGGCCGGGACGGTGTCGGGCACCGGCAACGTCAGGGTGAAGACCGCACCCGGCCCTTCGCTGACCGTGATCGTGCCGCCGTGCCGCTGCACCAGCCGGTGGACGAGAGCGAGTCCAAGGCCGCGCCGCGCGGTCCCCCGGTCCGGGCGCGTCGACCAGCCGTCCTCGAAGATCGACTCGCTGGTGCCCGGCGGGATGCCCGGCCCGGTGTCGGCCACCTCCACCCGTACCATGTCGACGGCCTCGATCAACGACAGTCGCACCTCCGGACCGCCCTGCCGGGCCGGTCCGGTCGCGGACGCGGAGGCGGACGCGTCGATCGCGTTGTCCAGCAGGTTGCCGACGATGGTCAGCAGCCGGCGCAGATGCGGCGGGTCCTCGCCGAGGGCGGAGTCCTCGCTGAGGACGATCCGCACCCCGCGTTCCGCGGCCACCGTGATCTTGGCGACGATCAGTCCCACGAGCAACGGGTTGCCGATCCGTTCCCGTACGGATTCGGTCAGCGCCTGGTCGGCGCCGGCCGTCTCGACGGCGAACTCGTAGGCGGCGTCGTGATCGCCGATGTCCAGCAGCCCGGCCATCGTGTGCATACGGTTGGTGAACTCGTGCTGCTGGGCGCGCAGCGCGTCGGTGAGCCCGCGGACCGAGTCCAGTTCGCGCAACAGCCCGATGAGTTCGGTGCGGTCGCGCACGGTGACCACCGCGCCCAGTTCGCGGCCGTGCAGGGCGACCGGCATCCGGTTGACGACCAGGCAGTGGTCGTCGGTGAGCACGCTGATGTCGCTGCCCGCCAGGGTGCCGTCCAGGGCACGGCGCAGCCGCCCGTCCGGCAGTACCTCCGCCAGCGTGCTGCCGAGCGCGGTGCCGAGGCCGAGCAGGTCGCGGGCCTCGTCGTTGACCACCGTGATCCGGCCGTCGGGATCGAAGGCGACGACTCCCTCACGGATACCGTGCAGCATCGCCTCCCGGTCCTGCAGCAGCCCGGCGATCTCCTCCAGTTCCAGCCCGAACGTCGTCCGCTTGAGCCGCCTGGCCAGCAGGAAGGCGGCCGCCGAGCCGAGCGCGACGGCGATGGCGCTGTACAGGCCGAAGGTGGGCAGTTCGCGCCACAGTTCGCCCAGCACATAGTGCTCGGGAATGCCCGCGGAGACCTCGCCGACCAGCTTGCCGGTGGGCCCGTACAGCGGAGCCTTGCCGTTGGCGGAACGTCCGGTCGCGCCCTGGTCGGTACCGACCTGGGGCCTGCCGTCCAGCACCACGATGGGATCGCCCGTCGCTTCGCCGATCAGCGCCGGGTCGGGATGGGAGTGGCGGATGCCGCGCAGGTCGAGCACGACCACGTACGACGCCCCTGACGCCTTGCGGATCCGTTCGGCCACGGTCTGCACCACGTCGCCGCCGCCCCCGTACTGCATGGACTGCCGGATCTGCGGTTCGGCGGCCGTCGTCTGCGCGATGTCGAGGGCCCGCTGCTCGTAGGCACGGTCGATCTCGCCCCGCTGCGCGAAGGCGAACAGCACGAAACCGATCAGCCCGGTCAGCGCCAGGATGGCCAGCTGGTTGGCCAGGATCCGCGCGGAGAGCCGCCCCTTCCCGCCACGGCCGAGCAGCATACGGATGGGTTTCACCGGTGTCTCTCGCCTGTCGTACGGCTGCCGGGCGCGGCCTCTGCGCCGTGCCCGTGGTGGCGTGATTGTGCCCCCGCTCCCGGCCTTCTGCCCACCCCCCGCTCACTGAGCAGAACGAGCAGAAGCCCCGCTTACACGGCTAACGCGGGATACGGATGAAACAGCGACGTAACACCCGGCGGCCCCTAACGTCTGCCTTCCTCGACCCCCGAGGTCCGACCCCCGAGGTCAGGAAGGAGACAGCCGCAGATGGCTTCACGCAACGATGCCGCGCTGAGCCCGGTCGCCGAGAAGGGCGGCCAGGACAGCGCGCGAGTCGAGATTTCCGGGCTCACCAAACGATTTCTGACCCCTGCGGGTGAGGTGTTCACGGCACTGCAGGACGTTTCGTTCACGGTGGAGCCCGGCCAGTTCTGCGCGGTGGTGGGCCCGACCGGCTGTGGCAAGTCGACGACGCTGGGCATGGTGTCCGGGCTCGACCGGCCCAGCGAGGGCTCGGTCAGGGTCGGTGGCCGTGAGGTGGACGGTGTCACCGACGGCGTCAGCTTCATGTTCCAGGCCGACGCGCTGCTGCCCTGGAAGACCGTGCTCGGCAACGTGCTGATGGGCCCCGTCTTCCGCGGGGTGCCCAAGCAGCAGGCCCAGGCGTCGGCACGCGACTGGCTGCGCCGGGTGGGCCTCACGGGGTTCGAGGACCGCTACCCGCACCAGCTCTCCGGCGGTATGCGCAAGCGCGTGGCGATGGCCGCGGCACTGATCAACGAACCCCGGATCCTGATCATGGACGAGCCGTTCGGCGCCCTGGACGTGCAGACCAAGGCGATCATGTCGACCGAGCTGCTCGGTCTGTGGGAGCAGATCCGGCCGTCGGTCATCTTCATCACCCACGACCTCGACGAGGCCGTGGCGCTCGCCGACCGGGTCGTCGTCATGACGTCCAGCCCCGGGTCGGTCAAGGCGGTCTTCGACATCGACCTGCCCCGCCCGCGCGGCTCGGTCCAGGAGATCCGCTTCCAGCCCCGCTTCATCGAACTTCAGCACCAGATCTGGGACTCGCTGCGCGAGGAGGTGGAGCGCGCCTACGCACGCACCGCAGGAGGTACGGCATGAGCACGGCGTCCGCAGTTTCCCCCGCTCCCGTCGAGGGCGGAGCACATCTCTCGGCCGGGGCCGCCGCCAAACGCGCTCGCCGGCGCCGCGTCGCCCTGGTCTGGGCCGGTCGCGTCGGCCTCGCGGTCCTGGTCATCGGCGGCTGGCAGGCGTTCACCACCTGGGGCATCGTCGACCCGTTCTTCTTCGGGCAGCCCTCCGGCATCGCCAAGCGGCTGGTCGACCTCTTCCGGCACGGCACCGAGTTCGGGTCCTTCTACGCGAACATCTGGACGACGATCCAGGAGGCGCTGGTCGGCTTCGCCCTCGGGGCCGTCACCGGCGTGGTCTTCGGTGTCGCGCTGGGCCAGAGCCGCTTCCTCGCCGACGTCCTCGGCCCCTACATCAAGATGGTCAACGCGATCCCGCGGATCGTCCTCGGCTCGATCTTCATCGTCGCGTTCGGCATCGGCGTGCTGCCGAAGATCCTGCTCGCCGCGGTGCTGGTGTTCTTCATCGTCTTCTTCAACGCCTTCCAGGGCGTGCGCGAGGTCGACCGCAACATCCTCGCCAACGCCAGGGTGCTCGGCGCCTCCCAGCTGCAGATCATCCGGCACGTCACCGTGCCCTCCGCGCTCACCTGGATCATCGCCAGCCTGCACAGCGCCTTCGGCTTCGCGATCGTCGGCGCGCTGGTCGGCGAGGTGCTCGGCGCGCAGAGCGGCCTCGGCCTGGTCATCAAGACCGCGCAGAACAACTTCGACCCGAACGGCGTGTTCGCCACGATGCTCGTCATCTCGGTCATCGTGCTCGGCGCCGAGTGGGTGATCGGCAAGCTCGAGCACCGGCTGCTGGCCTGGCGACCGCCGGCCCCCTCCGAGGCATCCAACGCCCTCTGACTCGGCCCCTCCCTCCCCTCCCCCGCTCTTCCCTGTCCCACCTCACCAAAGGAATGTGGCCTGCCATGTCCAGACGACCCGCCACCGTTGCCGCGTCTCTCCTCGCCGTTCTCACCCTCGGCGCGACCGCCGCCTGTTCCGGCAACTCCGGCAGCACCACCGCGAGCAGCGGCTCCGGCTCCACACCGACCGTCAAGCTCATGGTCGGTGGCATCGACAAGCAGATCTACCTGCCCTACCAGCTCGCCCAGAACCTGGGCTTCTACAAGAAGTACGGCGTCGACGTCCAGCTCAGCACCGAGCAGGACGGCGGTGTCGGCGCCGAGGAGGCCATGGCTTCGGGGCAGGTGGACATGGCGGGCGCCTGGTACAACCACACGATCGAGTTCCAGGCGAAGGGCAAAGCGGTCGAGGACGTCGTCCAGCTGTCCGGCGCACCGGGCGAGCGGGAGATGTGCACCAAGAAGTCGGGCGTCACCTCGGGTGCCGACTTCAAGGGCAAGACCCTCGGCGTCACCGACCTGGGCTCGGGCACCGACACGCTCACCCAGTTCCTGGCCGCCAAGAAGGGCGTCAAGACCAGCCAGTTCCACCGGATCGGGGTCGGCGCGGGCTCCACCGCCATCGCCGCCCTGCAGAACGGCAAGGTCGACTGCGTGATGACGACGCAGCCGACGGTCGCCGCGATCCAGAAGAAGGGTGTCGGCAGCTCCGCGATCGACCTGGCCACCACGCAGGGCGCCACGGCGGCGATGGGCGGCGCCTACCCCGCGGCCGGCGTGCTCGCCCGCACCGACTGGGTCGACTCCCACAAGGACACGGTGCAGAAGGTCGTCGACGCACTCGTCGCCACCATGCACTGGATCAACACGCACAGCGCGGCCGACATCGCGAACAAGCTGCCGACGTCGTTCGTGTCGAACCAGTTGGTGACCAAGGCCGACTACATCACCGCCCTGACCGAGGACAAGGGCCAGTTCCTCCCCGACGGCATCATGCCGGCCGGCGGCCCGAAGACCTCCCTGGCCACGGAGCAGCTCGTCGGGAACGTGAAGGGCGCGGTGGACCTCAGCAAGACGTTCACCAACGACTTCGCCTTCCGGGCCAACAAGACGGAGGGCTTCAAGACCACCACGACCCCGGCAGGGGCGACCGGCTGACCACCACCGGCACGGGGCCGCTCAGGTGACAGCCACCGGGGCGGCCCCGCCTCATGTCTCGTCCCCTTCGACGGGAAGGAGCAAGGTGAACGTGGCCGGGTGCCGGTTGGTCAGGGAGAGCCTGCCTCCGAGCGACACGGACAGTTCACGAGCGAGGGCCAGACCGATGCCGGTTCCCTCTCCGTCGCCGGTGCGCCCGCGGTCGAAGAGCCGTGACGGCTCGCCCGTCACGGTGCCCTCGTCGCTCACGTCGAAGGCGAGGGCGTCCGTCAGGTCCCGCACCGCCACGCGGACCGTGCCATGCCCGTGCACCCGGGCGTTGTCCAGCAGGATCCCGAGCACCTCCGAGACGGACGCGCCCGGAACCCGGATGTCGGCCGGTGTCTCCTGGGTGGCGCACTCCAGGCGTCTTCCGTCCTGGGCGAAGAGGCCGTGCCACCGGTCCTCCGTCTCCCGCAGCAGCTGTCGTACGGCGATCGTCCTGGCGGTGGGGCGGGCCACCTCTCCGGAGCGGGACAGGCGCAGCACCTCCTCCACCGTGTGGTGCAGGCGTTGCGTGGTGGCCAGCGCCTCGGCCAGTACGGGCCGCAGCCGGGCGTCGTCGTCCTGGGCGAGGCCCGCCTCCAGGGCGAGTTGCAGACCGGTGAGCGGGGTGCGCAGCTGGTGGGAGGCGTTGGCGGTGAAGTCACGTTCGCGGCGCAGGAGTTCCGAAAGGCTGTGCAGCATTTCGTTGTGGGTGCGGGCGACCTGGTCGATCTCGGCGACGCTGCTCGGGGCGGCCCGTACGCTCAGGTCGCCTTCGGTCACCGCCCGGCACTGGCGGGAGAGATCCTCCAGCGGCGCGGCCAGCACCCGGGCCTGACGGCGGGCGACGAGGACGGCGACGGTCAGCGCGAGTGCGGCGACGCCGAGCAGCAGCAGCCAGGCGATGGCCACCCGGTTCCGTACGGCACCGGCGGGAGACGAGGCCCGTACGACGCCGATCACCTTCTCGGCGTGGGAGACGGGTACGGCCGCCACCAGGTCCTGGCCCGCCCGGCTCCGTGCCACCTCACCGCCGAGGCTGTGCCGGACCGGGGTGTCGCCGGACCGGGGGCCGCTGCCCGCGCGCAGTCGCAATTGAGGGTCGTACAGGCCGAGACGGCCGCCGGACGGGGGCGCGGGCAGTTCCACCGGGTCGCCGGTCACGAAATCCGGGCTCACATGTACGGCCGCGGCCAGGGCCGACCGTTCCAGGGTGTCGCGCTGGTCCGCGTACAGGGAGGACCTGATCGCCAGCGCCAGCGGGACGGCCAGGAGGACGACGGCGACCAGAGCGGCGGTCAGGGCGACTCGCACCACGCGCTGTCTCATGCCCTCATCATGCGGGCCGTTCACCTGGGCGGATGCGGTGCGCCACACGGTTTTGCCGTCGTCTAACCCTCGGTGGGCGGGGCGTTAACCGGGCTCCTCCTAGCGTCGGTGCCATGACCGTCGGGTCCGAGGACTCCCCTGGAGGGCAGTGGCCATGACAGCACGCACAAGGACGTACGCGGTCGTCGGACTCGCCCTCGCGGCGGCCGTGACCGCCGGCTGCGCCGGTTCCGGGTCGCACGCCGGCTCCGGCAGCCCTGCGTCCGGTCCGGTCACCGTCAGCGGACAGAACCAGCCGGCACCCACCGAGTCCAACCCGCCCGGTGACATCCCCGACAACCAGGTGTACGTCGCCTACCAGCCGACCGGCGGTTCCTACACCGGCTTCACCGTGAAGGTGCCCGAGGGCTGGGCCCGCACGAGCCAGGGCGGCACCACCGCGTTCACCGACAAGCTCAACACCGTGCGGATCACCGCGGTCTCCGCCTCCGGCGCGCCCACGGCCGGCTCGGTCACCAACGCCGTCGTACCTCAGCTCCGTTCCCAGGTACCGAAGTTCTCCGCACCCAAGGTGAGTGAGGTGACCCGGCACGCCGGCCGGGTGGTCCTGCTGACGTATCAGGGCGACTCGGCGAGGGACCCGGTCACCGGCAAGGTGGTGCGGGACGCTTTCGAGCGGTACGCGTTCTACCGCGCGGGGCACGAGGTGGACCTGACCCTGTCCGGACCGGTCAAGGCCGACAACGTCGACCCGTGGCGCATCGTCAGCGACTCCTTCACCTGGCGGTGAGCACCATGTCCGACGGCACACGGACCGGCGGCGCCGCCGGCGACGTGCTCACGGCCCGCGAGCTGTACCGCTTCTACCGGGCCGGCGAGGAGGAGACGCTCGCGCTGCGCGGAGTGACGCTGAAGGTGCGTCGTGGCGAGACGGTCGCGGTCGTGGGCCCGTCCGGGGCCGGCAAGTCGACCCTGCTGGCGTGCCTCGCCGGACTCGACGAGCCCTCCGGCGGTGAGGTCCGCGTCGACGGCGTACGGATCAGCCATCGGCCCGAGACCGAGCGGGCCCGGCTGCGGGCCCGGCACATCGGCGTCCTGCTCCAGACCCGCAACCTGCTTCCGCACCTCAGCGTGCGCGACAACGTCCGCCTGCCGCAGCGGGCGCGGGGGCGCAGGGCCCTCGTCCCGGCCGGGGAACTACTGGCCCGGGTAGGGCTCGCCGACCGGGCGCACGCCCTGCCGCGCCAGTTGTCCGGCGGAGAGCTGGCGCGGGCCGGGCTCGCCGTCGCGCTGGCCAACTCCCCCGCCGTCCTGCTCGCCGACGAACCGACCGGTGAACTCGACGGCGAGACCGAGCAGTTGGTCCTTTCGATGGTACGGGAGCGGGCCGCGGAGGGGTGCGCGGTGCTGATCGTCACGCACAGCCGGGAAGCAGTCCGTATCGCGGACCGGGTGATCACCCTGACGGACGGGAAGGCCACCGAGGCCCCGCACCGGGCCCACGAGGAGGCATCCGATGCCGTCGGATGAGGTGCTTGTCAGCTGCGCGGACGCGGCCCTGACCTTCGGCCGTGGGCCTCAGGCGGTCGTGGCCGTGCACGGGGCCGACCTGGAGGTCCGGGCCGGGGACCGGCTCGCGGTCGTCGGCCCCTCGGGGTCGGGCAAGAGCTCACTGCTGCACCTGCTCGCCGGGCTGGAACAGCCCACCAGCGGCACCGTCTCCCGGGCCGCGGCGCTCGGGCCGTACGACATCGGCCTGGTCTTCCAGGGCGACAGCCTGATACCCGCCCTGAACGTGGTGGAGAACACCGCTCTGCCCCTGGTCCTCACCGATCGTCCGGAGGGCGAGGCGCGACTGTGCGCGCTCGCGGCACTCGCCCTGGTGGACGCCGCCGACCTGGCCGACCGGCTCCCCGAGGAGATCTCCGGCGGTCAGGCCCAGCGGGTGGCCGTCGCCCGGGTCCTGGCCCAGGAGCCCCGCCTGATCCTCGCCGACGAACCCACCGGGCGCCTCGACCACGCCACCGGCAGCCACGTCCTGGACGCCCTCCTGACGGCCGCCGACCACACCGGCGCGGCCCTCCTCGTCACGACCCACGACCCGGCCGTCGCCGCCCGGCTCACCGTCCGCCGGAGCATGCGCGACGGACGCCTGCTCGCACCCGAGGAGGTCCCGTGATCACCACCTGGGCGAGCGGACTGGCCCGCCACCGCACCGGCCGGCTGCTGGCCGCCCTGACCGGCGTCGCGCTCGCGGTCGCCCTGGTCGCCGCGCTCGGCTCCTTCCTCACCGCGTCGAAGGCGTCGATGACCCAGCGCGCCGTGCGCTCGGTCGCCGTGGACTGGCAGGTGCAGGTGCAGCCCGGCGCCGACCCGCGTACGGTCCTGTCCCTGGTGGCCGGGACCCCGGGCACCCGCACCGCCCTGCCCGTCGGCTTCGCGCACACCAGCGGCTTCACCGCCCGCGTGCAGGGCAGCACCCAGGCCACCGGCCCCGGCATGGCCCTCGGCCTGCCCGACGGCTACCGCGCCCGGTTCCCCGACGCCATGCGCACGCTCTCCGGCTCGTCCACCGGAGTGCTGCTGGCCCAGCAGACCGCCTCCAACCTGCACGCGGCACCCGGCGACACCATCGGTGTCCAGTTCCCCGGTGCCGGTCTGCGCCAGGTGAAGGTGGACGGTGTGGTCGACCTGCCGCAGGCCGACTCCCTCTTCCAGACCGTCGGAGCCCCCAGCCAGTCCCAGCCGACCGCGCCCCCGGACAACGTCGTCCTCCTGCCCGCCACCCGGTTCGCCGCCCTCACCCGCGGTGCCACCGGCGTCACCACCCAGATCCACGCCGCCCGCGACAACGCCCGGTTGCCCTCCGACCCGGCCGCCGCGTACTCCGCCGTCACCGGAGCCGCCCACAACCTCGAAGCCCGCTCCGCCGGTACGGCCCTGGTCGGCAACAACATCGGCGCGGCTCTCGACTCGGCCCGCCAGGACGCCCTGTACGCCCAGATCCTCTTCCTCTTCCTCGGTGTGCCGGGCGCGGTGCTGGCCGCCGCGCTGACGGCGGCGGTCGCCTCGGCCGGCGGCGAACGGCGCCGTCAAGAGCAGGGGCTGCTGCGGCTGCGCGGTCTGCGGCCCCGCCAGATCACCGCACTCGCCGGTCTGGAGGCCGCCCTGATCGGCCTCGCCGGCGGTCTGGCCGGGCTGGGCATCGCCGCCCTCACCGGCCGTCTCGCCTTCGGCACGGCCTCCTTCGGCGCGAGCGCCGGCAGTTGGTACGTGTGGTACGCCGTCGCCTTCGTGCTCGGGGCCGCGGTGGCGGCGGGCGCGGTCCTCGTACCGGCCCTGCGGGACCTGCGCACGGTGACCGTCTCCGACACCCGCAAGCAGGAGGACGTACGACGCTCCCGGTCGCCCTGGTGGCTGCGCTGCGGCCTGGACTTCGCCCTCCTGATCGGCTCGTGGCTCGTCTTCCGTGCCTCCTCCGGCAACCAGTA
Source organism: Streptomyces sp. NPDC028289 (assembly GCF_055565975.1). Taxonomy (NCBI): domain Bacteria; kingdom Bacillati; phylum Actinomycetota; class Actinomycetes; order Kitasatosporales; family Streptomycetaceae; genus Streptomyces; species Streptomyces sp. NPDC028289. The sequence goes on from NZ_JBVHTI010000009.1 coordinate 17,167, forward strand.
CGCACTCGTCCTGGCCCCGGAGGGCGTCCCCAGCATCTCCGTGTCGTACTGGGCCTTTCTCGGGCCCGCTCTGCTGTGGATCGGCGCGGCCCTGCTCCTGTGGCGTCTCACCCTGCTCGCCCTCACCCACGGCCGGCCCGCCCTGGCCCGGCTGGTCCGGCCGCTGACCGCGACCCTGGCCGGCACCACCGCCGCCGTCCTGGCCCGGCGCCGCCGCCCGTTCGCCCGGTCGGTGGTCCTGCTCGCCCTCGCCGTCTCCTTCGCGATCTCCACCGCCGTCTTCAACGCCACCTACCACCAGCAGGCCGAGGTCGACGCCCGGCTGACCAACGGCGCCGACGTCACCGTCACCGAGCCGCCGGGTGCCCACGTCCCGCCCACGTCCGGAGCAGCGCTGAAGATCTCCGGCGTACGGCATGTCGAACCCCTCCAGCACCGCTTCGCCTACGTCGGCTCCGACCTGCAGGACCTCTACGGCGTCCGACCGGACAGCGTCGCCAGGGCCACCTCGCTCCAGGACGCCTACTTCGCCGGCGGCACCGCCGACCAACTGATGCGCCGCCTCGCGCAGCGCCCGGACAACCTCCTCGTCAGCGTCGAGACCGTCAACGACTTCCAGCTCTCCCCGGGCGACACCGTCAACCTGCGCATCCAGGACGCGCGCACCAAGTCCCTGCGCACGGTCCCCTTCCACTACGCCGGCATCGCCAAGGAGTTCCCCACCGCCCCCAAGGACAGCTTCTTCGTCGCCAACGCCTCCTACATCGCCAAGGCCACCGGCGACGACTCGGCCGGCGCCTTCCTCCTCGACACCGGTGGCACGAACCAGCAGCAGATCGCCGCCCGCCTGCGGGGGCAGCTCGGTACCCGGGCCACCGTCACCGACCTCACCCAGACCCGCGGCACCGTCGGCACCAGCCTGACCTCCGTCGACCTGGCCGGCCTCACCCGCATCGAGCTCGCCTTCGCCGTCCTGCTCGCCGCCGGGGCCGGCGGCCTGGTCCTCGCCCTCGGACTCGCCGAACGCCGCCGGACCTTCGCCATCGCCACCGTCCTCGGCGCGCGACCACGCCACCTGCGTGGCATGGTCCTCTCCGAGGCCCTGTTGCTGGCCGTCGGTGGCCTGGCCGGAGGCGCCCTCATCGGCTGGGCCCTGTCGGAGATGCTGGTCAAGGTCCTGACCGGCGTCTTCGATCCGCCACCCGCCGCCCTGTCGATCCCCGGTGCCTACCTGGCACTCACCGGGGCAGCCGCCGTCGCCGCCATCCTGGCAGCGGCCCTCAACGGCATCCGCGGCAGCCACCGCCCCGCCGTGGAGGAGCTCCGCGACCTGTGAACCCGGCGTGCACCCACGGCGAGCCCCTCGCCCCGGCGACTCCTAGGCTGTCGACCATGCGCACCCCCGCCGCATCGGACCGCAGCCGACTGCGCGTCCTCGTCGTCGAGGACGACGACACCATCGGCCGCCACCTGGAGACCGGCCTGCGCGGCCACGACTACGTCCCGACGTGGTGCCGCACCGGAGCGGGCGCGCTGGCGGAGGCCGGGCGGGCACCGTACGAGGTACTGCTGCTGGACCTGGGACTGCCGGACATGGACGGCCTGGACGTCGCCCGGCGGCTGCGCGCCCGCCTCCCCGACCTGTTGATCGTGGTGCTGACGGCACGGACCGACGACATCGACATCGTCGCCGGGCTGGACGCCGGCGCCGACGACTACTTGGTCAAGCCGTTCAGCCTGACCGTGCTGCTCGCCCGGCTGCGGGCCCACCTCAGACGGCGCGTGGCGGCCGTACCGGCCCGGGAACCGGTACGGCTGGGCGATCTGGTCGTCGACGTGGCGGCCCGCCGCTGCGCGCTGCTCGGCGTCGACGTCCCCCTGCGGGCCAAGGAGTTCGACCTGCTCGCGGTGCTGGCGGCGCGGGTCGGCGAAGCGGTCTCGCGCGAGACGCTGATGGCCGAGGTGTGGGACGAGAACTGGTTCGGCTCCACCAAGACCCTCGACGTGACGTTGGCGGGCCTGCGCCGCAGACTCACCGAGGCGGCGCAGGCGGAGGGGAGGCAGTCCCGGCTGCCCCGGATCACCACGTTGCGGGGCCACGGGTACCGGCTGGAACAGCAGCCTGATCCGCCGGATTGAGAACCCGCCCACGGCTCCCCGGTACGGCGCACACCTCGCTGGTTCACAGTGCCGGGCGACGGGCGAGCAGCGCCAGGACCGGCAGCCGACCAGGCTCGGACCGTCGGCCTGGCAACCGGTGTCACGGCTGTGGCGTGACCGGCGCCCGCCGCCGCTCGGCCCGGTGACATGACCTGTCGTCAGTCGGCTACGCCCGCTCGCCGCGGGTCCTGCCCTCCTGGACGTGCGCGTAGGCCATGAGGCCGAGCAGGACGGCCAGCAGGACCGCGGAGGAGCCGGGGGTGCCCAGGTCGAGACCGCCCTTGGCGACCGGCTTGGTCAGGAAGTCGCCCGCGGTGGCGCCGAGCGGGCGGGTGAGGACGAACGCGATCCAGAACAGCAGGACGTTGGGCACCACGGGCACCTTCATCAGGGCGACCAGTACGGCGAGCACCCCGGTCACCAGCAGCGCGCCGCCCGCGTAGCCGAGGCCGGAGCTGTCGGACAGGAAGTCGCCCATGGAGGTGCCGAGCGTGTTGGAGACGAGGATCGCCGACCAGAACAGGGCCTCGCCGCGGAAGGTGACGATGTCACGGATCCGGAAGGTCATCCCGCTCAGCCTCCAGACGGCGAAGATGACCAGCAGGATCGAGATGAGGATCGCCGCGCCGACGGGATAGCCGAGACCGAGGCCCTGTGGCCCCCAGCCGAGTGAGGTGGCGCCGCCGGACAGGTACCTGGTGCTGGCGTCGCGGTTCATGAAGTCGGACATCGTGGTGCCGGCCATGCTGGTCGACAGGATGACCGTCCAGTAGAAGAAGGGGTTGTAGCGGCGGGACCCGAGCTGGACGACGAGGGTCACCACGAAGACCAGGAACAGCGCGATCGTGGTGAGGAAGTAACCCAGCTTCAGGGTCTGGGAGAAGAGGTCGCCGGCCGTCTCGCCCAGGGTCGTCGCCGCGATCTTCATGATCCAGAAGGCGAGGGTGACCTCGGGCAGTTTCTTCATCACCGATTTCGTCGTGCTCGCGACGTCGGGATCGGTGAGGTCGTTCGGCTGCTGCAAGGTGGGGGGCTCCTTGTGTGGTCGCACGGCACGGCGCTCGCCCGGCTATGGGGGCGAGCGCCGTGCCACGTGGGCGACCGCGGCGACGCGATCGCCAACGACCTTGGCAGCGTCGACCTGAAAACCTCCTGAACGCCTGCCCCGTCCCTGTTCAGGCGGCGTGGCGCGCGATGTGCCGCAGCTGCGCGAGGGCGACCGCGCCGATGACGAGGGCGAACAGGGCCGCGGGCAGCCGGTGGCCGAAGTCCACGTGTCCCGGCCACGGCGTTGTCACGGCGGCGACTCCGGCGGAGTCGCCGCCGATCAGGTCCGTCAGCGCATGTCCGTGAGGAGGGTGTTGAGTTCGGCCTCCTGCTGCGCCGCCGGCATCGGCGCGTTGGAGTGGTCGATGCCGAAGGTCTTCAGGACCTGGTCCATCTGGGCGTCGAGGAACGTCCAGCCGGTGTTGTCCAGCGGCTGCAACGTCGCTTGGTCGGCATCCCAGAGGTCTCGCAGGGACTGGGCAGCCGCGTGGGCGCCGGTCGCGTTCCCCGACTGTGCGTCCTTGAGCGAGGTCGATGCGAGTGCCTTCAGCGCGTCGACCTTCGCGGCCGGGAACTTCTTCACGGCCTGGCCGGGGGCGAGGTGAACGGTGGAGGTGGCGTCCTCCTCCGGCGCCGGGCCGACGTGCGGCCGGCCGTGCGCCCAGACCAGCAGGCCCACGGTGGCGACGGCGAGGAGGCCGAAGCCCGCCAGCGCGACGCGCTCCCTTCGGGGGTCGGCGGTGATCTGCGGGGTGTGCGTGGCGTCGTAGGTCTCGATCACGTCGGAGCGCGTCACCGTCAGGTAGATGACGGTCGCCAGGATCAGGCCGAGGAAGATCAGGCTGGTGGTGAAGGTGCCCAGCGCGAGACCGGTCGGCTCGCCCGGCTGGGCGACCTTCGGGGAGGCGAGCCAGTCGCCGATGTTGGCACCCAGCGGGCGGGTCAGGATGTAGGCGAGCCAGAAGGACAGCACCGGGTTCGCGCCGAACCTCCACAGCAGCATGATCGCCGCGATGAGGCCGAGCGGCAGCAGGACCGAGACGCCCGGGCTCCAGCCGGTGAGCTCGAGGGTCCAGTCGCCGGTCGCGGTGCCGAGCGCGAAGGTGACGAGAACGGTGAGCCAGTAGAACGACTCACGCGGCAGCGTGTTGACCGAGTGGATCGAGAGGGTGCGCTCGCGCAGCCACCACGCGCCGAAGACCACGGCGAGCAGGACCGAGAACACCGTGGTGCTGATCCACAGCGGCACGTTGAGCTGGTCGGTCAGGATGTCGGTGTACAGCGTGCCCGTGACACTGACAACGACCACGGTCAGCCAGTACGGGAACGGCACGTACCGCTTCAGCCGCAGCTGGACGCCCAGGACCACGACGAACACCGCGGTGAAGATCCAGGCCGTGTTCACCAGGCCGACGCCCAGCTTCATGTTGATCCAGTCGGCGAAGCTCTCGCCGACGGTCGTGCACAGGATCTTGATCACCCAGAACCAGACGGTGACCTCGGGAACCTTGTTCAGCATCAGCCGCCCACTGCGGCGTGTGCGGGCTTCGCTCGTCGTAGTCATGCGCCGAGGCTGGCCCGGCCAACCTGCACACAACCTGACTACGCGACCGCCTCCGCCGTGGGGAAGGTCACCTCGACGCGACCGTGGCCATCCGCGATCGCACGGACCGCCACTCCCGCGGACGCGGCGAGACGCTTGACCACGGCCAGCCCGAGACCGTGCCCGTCACCGCTGGTCACGCCCGCTTCGAAGACCCGGTCGACCTCTGCCGGATCGAACCCCGGGCCGTCGTCGAGGACATCGATCACGACGCCCTGGGGCTGGACGCGCCCCGTGACCCAGACGCGCGAACTCGCATGCCGCAGGCCGTTCTCCAACAGAGGTGACAGCACTGCCACGACGAGTTCGGTCGCCACGGCGACGTCGACGTCGGTCGGGACGGCGAGTTCGATGGAGCGACCGGCGATCGCCTGTCGCGCCGCCGCCCCGAGATCGCAGCGGGTACCGCCGTCGATCCGTGTCCGGGCGGCACCCAGAATCGTCGTGATCGCCGTGTTCAGGCGGTCGACCTCGGTCAGAACGGACTCCGGTGCCACCTGGTGACCGGAGAGCTGCGCCAGCTGTGCCTCGCCCCGCAGGGCCGTCAGGGGCGTCCGCAGCTCGTGGGCGATCTCGTCGGTGAGCCGGCGCTCGTCCGCGAGCGCGTTGTCCACACGGTCGAGCAGGCGATCGAGAGTCCGCCCGAGCTCCCCGAATTCATCCCGCGGAACTCCGAGGTCGAATCGGCGCCCGGGCTCGTGATCGCCCCAGTCGTCGGCGAGAGCGGCCATTTCGTGGACGACCCGCAGCGCACGGCCCACCACGAGGTGCGCGACGACGCCGGCGAGCAGGATCGCGATGCCGCCCAGCATGAGCGACATCGTCAGGCTGCGCTGCTCCGACGTCTCGTACGGCGTCAGATCCACCCGCACGACCACCATGACGTGGTGGCCTGCCAGCCGGATCGGCTGGGCGTACAGCAGGTGCCCGCCGACCGTGGTGGTCTGGGACTTTCCGGAGCCGACGAGTGCGTCGACGCGGTCGAGGACGCTGCCCGGCACGATTCCGTCGATGAGGTGCCCGTCGGCGTACACCCACGAGACCGTGTCCAGCGCTTCGTTGCCGCCCTCGATCAGCACGACGTGGCCACCGCGTACGGCTGCGTTCGCCGCCACGGCCTCCGCACGTGTGTGCGCCAGAGCGTTCGCGTCGGCGTCGGTCACCTGGCTCAGCAGCACGTGCGAGACCACCACGAGCACGGCGACCACCGCTGTCGCGATCAGAACCGCCAGCGCGACGACCCTCCCGCGGAAGCCCGTCACTCCCATCGATAGCCCACCCCGCGGACCGTCGCCAGGCGATCGGCCACGCCCAGCGCACCGAGTTTCGTCCGTAGCCGGCGCACGAAGGAGTCAAGGGTGTTGTCGCTGACCTGCGCGCCGTGCGGCCAGCCCGCGGCGACGAGGGCGTGGCGGCGTACCGCGTCGCCCTGCGAGGCGATGAGCCTGCCCAGCAGACGGAACTCGGTCGGCGTCAGGCTCTCGCTCGTCGAACCGTGGGTCACGACATGTCTCGCCGGATCGAGAACGACGCCCCTCGGTGGGGTCGTCGCGGTTGTTCTGCGCAGCAGGGCGCGGACCCTCACCAGCAACTCCGGGATGTCGAACGGTTTCGTCATGTAGTCGTCGGCGCCCGCCTCGAAGCCGCCCACTTTGTGATGCATGCCGTCCAGAGCGGTGAGCATCAGCACCGGGGCATCGACGCCACGGGCCCGCAGCGCCAAGCAGACATCGCGGCCATCGGCGTCCGGGAGCCCCAGATCCAGGACGACCAGATGAGGAAGCGGCTCAAGTCGCCGCAGCAGGCTGTCCGCGGTGGAAGCGACGGCGACCGTATGGCCGTCGTGCTCGAGCGCACGCTTGAGCACGTCACGGACCGCCGCGTCATCCTCACACACCACAATGAAAGCCACAGGCCGACCCCAGGTACTCCAGCGACAGTTCTCAGTTTTCTGGGCGGTCCCGCGTACTGGACGACTACAGGCACGGACCGGAAGGCTGCCCGTTTCCCGCGACGCCCCCACGGTACGCCCTGCCTCTACGTGACGTAGTAGCCGTTCGGGAATCGTCTGGTATCTCACATGTCGCCGGGCCCTCGGGCGGGACGGGAGAGGTGACGCCCTGGCACTCTCCCGCACGGGCACGTCCTACAACAAGTAGGACATGGGCGGGTAGCCTGTACGCGACGACGGCGAGGGAAGGCGGACGATGAGGTGACGGGCCAGGGAGACGAGGAAGCCCACGAGGCATCCGGCAGGCGGGCGCGCGGCCAGCTGGAGAGCGATGTACTCGCCGCGCTCTGGGCTGCGGACGGTCCGCGGACCGCGCGGGAAGTCCGGGAACAGCTGCCGGGCGACCTCGCCTACACGACCGTACTCACCATCCTGTCCCGGCTGCATGACAAGGGCATGCTGGTACGGCATCGCGAGGGCCGTGGCTATGCCTACGAGCCGGCCCGCGACGAGGCGTCGCACACCGCCCAGCGCATGCACTCCCTGCTGACGGGCGGCTCCGACCGTCAGGCGGTGCTGGCCCGCTTCGTCTCGGAACTGTCCGAACAGGACGAGCACCTGCTGCAGCAGCTGCTGTCCGGGCACGACGACGTCCTCCCCGAGAGCCGGCGCCCGCCCGGGAAGCGGTGAGCCGGTGCTGATCAGCGTCTACGTCCCGTTCCTCGTCACGGCGGCACTCGCCGTGCTCGCACCGCCCGTGGCGCACCGGCTGCCCCCGCGCCCGGCAGCCCTGGCGCTGGCCTGCGCCGCGCTGGTGACGGCGGCCGGATCGGCGGGATCCCTCGCCCTGCTGGCTTTCACCGGAGTGGCGCAGATCCCGCAGATCGCCGAGGAGGGCCGCTGGTCCGTGTCCGCGCTGCGCTCCCAGGACCCCGTCTATGCCGTGGTCGCGGCCGTCAGCACCCTGGTGCTCGCGGTGTGCGTCGTCTCCCTCGGCGTGGCCGCCGTCCGGCAGGGCCGCCACCTGCTCCGGGCCCGGCGGGAGTGTGCCGAGCTGGCCGGGCACACGGAGCTGGCCGTACTCGACGACGACGTCCCGCTGGCGTTCGCACTGCCTGGGGCGCCGGGCCGGATCGTCGTCTCCCGGGGGATGCTGCGCCGTCTCGATGGTGCCGAGCGCGAGGCACTGCTCGCCCACGAGCGGGCCCACCTGCGCGGGCGTCACCACGTCTTCCAGAGCGTGTGGCGGCTCACGGCCGCACTGAACCCGTTGCTGCGGCCGGTGGCCGTCGCGGGCAACTTCGTCCTGGAGCGCTGGGCCGACGAGGAGGCCGCCGAGCGGGTCGGTGACCGTACGGTCGTCGCCCGCGCGGTGGGCCGCGCCGCCCTGGCATCCGCCGGTGCGTCCCGTCCCGCCGCGCTGGCCGCGACCGGCGGAGTGGTGCCGCAGCGGGTACGGGCCCTGCTGGCCCCGCCGCCCGCCCGCCGGAGCCTGCCCCTGCTGGCGGGCGGTCTGCTGCTGGCCGTCTGCTGCGCGAGCCTGGCCAACGCCGCCTCGGACAGCGACCGCATGCTGGACAGCGCGCAGTGGGCGCTGTGCAGGGCACATGCCGACACCACCACCGCCGCGCCGACCGCCCACGACGGTGCTCCTGGGCACGGACCGGACGGCTGCTGTGCCGCCCCTGACCGTCCGGAGCACGGAGAGCGCCACTTCTGACCTGCCCGGCGCGCCGGTCCTCACCCCGTCGAGCGAGAGGGCCGGTCACGGGCGGGCGTGAGCCCGGTGTCGGCGCCCGGCCCGGCTACGCCGGGTCCGCGTCCACCGACACGGCCGCCACGACGAGAAAACCGCGGCCGCCGTCCTCGTACGCACCATCCGGGCGGATGCCGGTCGCGGTGATCAGGGGGCCGGCGCTGTGGTGACGACGAGCTGGGTCGTCAGCAACGGGCGCAGCGCCCCTTGGCTCAGGGAACCGACCAGCGGGGTGGCCCAGCGGGCCAGTGCCGAGCTGACGAGGAAGGCGACCGGGAGGGCGACGGCGGCGGAGCCGAGGACGTCGTGGGGGTAGTGGGCGCCGACGTAGACCCGGCTGAAGCCCTCCAGCAGGGCGAACACGGCGGCGACGGCGCTCAGCCGGCGGTCGAGCAGGAAGAGCGCTGCCACGGTCGCGGCGGCCACGGTGGCGTGCCCGCTGGGGAAGGCGTAGTCGGAAGGTGCCGGGCAGGTGTCGACCAGGTAGGCGTGGGGCATCGACCGGCAGGGCCGCACCTCCGCGACGAGCTTCTTGACGACCTCGGCAACGGCGAAGGCCGTCAGGACGGCGACCGGCGCTGCCAGCGCGACGGTCATCGCCCGCGGGTCACGGCGCCGTGCGGTCCACCAGCCCGCGATCATGAGGAGGGCGAAGACCCCGAGACCGAGGTTGGTCCACACCTCCATGGGCGTGTTGAGCCATTTGGTGTCACGGGCGAAGTCGGTGACCGAGGTGAACAACGAGCCGTCGACGCCGGATCCGTCGAGGGCCAGGTGCGCGGTGGCGGCCGCGGCCATGGGCAGAGGTCCTTCCGTCCTTGTGAGCGCGTCGAGTGCTCACGGGATGAGCGAGCGGCCATGGGGTCCGGGTTCTGTCACCGGTCGCTTCGCGCTTGCGAGGTGACACTCGAATGACGTGGCGACGACGCCAGAGTGACCGCCAGGCCAATTTACTACATCTTGTAGACACAGGGCCCCCTGCGCGAACACGGCGTCCCCGGCCTGCCCCGCGGGTGAACGCTCGGGCCGGGAACACGCCGCCCGGAACCGGCTGCGCTGCCGGTGTCCGCCCCCGCTCAGGGCCCGCGGCGGCCGCTTGTCGGCGCCGGTGTGGTGCTCGTCGGCGTGGGTGTGGGCGAGGTGCTGCCGCCGGTCGTGCCGCCGAGGAGGCCGCCACCGGTGCCGGCGGTGGTTCCGGTGGTGTCGGTCGGACTCGGGCTGACACAGTGCTTCCCGTGCCCGCGGCACGGTGCGGTGGTGGGGGTCGGGGTGGCCGGCGCGGTCGGGGTGGCCGGGGGTGTGCTCTGGGCCGCGGTGGCGGAGGGGGTGGGCGAGGGCGCGCCGTATTCGTCCGTGGACTGGCCCAGCGCGGGTGCGGGCGGGAACTGCTGGACGGGTTGTCCCTGGAGGGCGGCGGCCATGTAGCCGGTCCACACCTCGGTGGGCATGTCGGCGCCGAAGACCTTGGCGTAGCCGCCGACGCCCTGCATCGACTGGAGGCCGGCGTTCTTCGGGTCCTCCTTGAACATGCTCACGGCCGTGGTCAGTTGCGGGGTGTAGCCGATGAACCAGGCGGACTTGTAGTCGTCGGTCGTACCCGTCTTGCCGGCCGCCGGGCGGCCGAGGGCCTGGGCGTTGGTACCGGTGCCGTTCTTCACCACGTCTCGCAGGACGTCGGTGACGGTGTCGGCGGTCGAAGCCGGCATGGCCGTGGTGCCCTTGGGCTTGTCGAAGCCGGTCAGCTGCCGGCCGTCGGCGACGACCTTGGTCACCGAGTACGGCTCGTGCTGGATTCCGCCGTCGTCGAAGGTGGCGTACACGTCCGCCATCCGGATCGCCGACGGTGTGGAGGTACCGATGTAGAAGCCCGGGGTGTCGTACTGCAGGCTCGTGCGCAGGAGCCCCGCCTTCAGGGCCTCGTCCTCCACGTTGTGGTAGCCGACGTACTCGCCGAGCTGGACGTAGGGGGTGTTGACCGACTGCTCCATCGCCTTGCGCAGGGTGATGTAACCCCACTTCGTGGTCACGTCGTTGCGCTGGTGCAGGAGCCCCGTGGGGTCGTTCGCGTCCGGGAGCTTCTGGCCCTGCTGGTTCTTGATGGTGATGCCGTCGTCGCCGTCGAACTTCGAGGCCGGGGTGATCGGTGAGGCCGGCTGCCCCGGAGAGAGGACGGCGCCGTGGTCGAGGGCGGCGGCCAGGTCGACGGGTTTGAAGGTGGAGCCGACCGGCACGCCGGTCGCGTCCGCGTTGTCCGTCCAGTGCCCCTTGTTCCAGCCGGGCCCGCCGTACAGCGCGACGATCGCACCGCTCGACGGATCGATCGACGCCGCGCCGACCTGGACGTCCTTGTCGGCCGCGCGGTGCTGCGGATCGAGATGCTTCCGCTCCATCGCCGTGACGGACGCCGACAGGGCGCCGACCTTCTTCTTGTCGAAGGTGGTGTAGATCTGGTAGCCGCCGTGGCCCAGCTGCTGGTCCGTGAGGGACGTGTGGGCCTCGACGTACTTCTCCGCGGCCTGCACCAGGTATCCGGTCTGCCCGGCCATGCCCGCCGACGGCGCGTACGGCCTGGGCGTGGGGAACCCCGCCGCGAGGTACTGCTGTTCCTGGGCGCCGGTGATCTTGTGGATCTTGGCCATCCGGTCCAGCACGTACGTCCAGCGGGCCTTGGCCTGGGCCTTGGCCTGCGGGTCGCTGTCGGCGTGCATCAGCAGGCTCGGCTCGTTGACCGTGGCGGCGATGAAGGCCCCCTGGCTGACGTTCAGCTGGAAGGCGTGCACGTGGTAGTAGGTACGGGCCGCGGCCTCGATGCCGTAGGCGTCCCGGCCGTAGTAGCAGGTGTTGAGATAGCCCTGCAGTATCTGCTGCTTGGACAGCTGGCCGCCGATCTTCAGGGAGATCATGATCTCCCTGAGCTTGCGGGTGACCGACTGGTCCTGGCTGAGATAGGTGTTCTTCACGAACTGCTGGGTGATGGTGGACCCCGACTGCACCTCGCCGCCCGTGGCCATGTGGTAGACGGCGCGGAGCATGCCCTGCGTGTCGACGCCCGGATCGGAGTAGAAGGTGGCGTTCTCCGCGGCGAGGAAGTCCCACTGCACCAGCTTCGGCACCTGGGCGAGGTCGACGTTCTGCCGGTTGGTCGCCCCCTGGGTGGTCATCACCGAGCCGTCCGACCAGTAGTAGGTGTTGCTCTGCGCCTGGGTGCTGGGGTTCGCGCTGGGAATGGTCGTCGTGGCGTACGCGTAGCCGAACAGGCCCAGCAGGCCGGCGACGAACAGCAGGAAGGTGCCCGACACCAGCTTCCACGACGGCAGCCATCGGCGGAGGCCGCGTCTGCCCGTCCGCGGGTAGTCGATCAGGCGGCGCCGGCCGGGACGTCCGGCGTCCGTACGCCGCGTGCGCTCCGCGCGGCGGGCGCGCCCGCCGCGGGACTGCGCAGCCCTGCGCGCCGCGGCCCGGCCACCGTGGTGCATGCCGTCGGAGCCGGACGGTGTGGTCCGCCCCGGCGATCGGCGCCGGTGTTCACTCATTCTCGCCACTCCTCGGTCAGGGCCCCACCCCAACATCTCCTACATGTTGTAAGAGTAAGGCGTGCCCGCACTACGCCTGCGGCCGCCCCCTGGCCAGAGGCGGCAGCGAGCCGCCTTCGGAGGCCGCGACCCCGGTCTCGGTGCCTGCCCGCAGCGCTTCCACCCGCACGCGCCGCCGGTTTCGGTTCGCGAACAGGACGGAGAGCGCCGGCGCGGTGATGAGCGAGACGACGCCGCCCAGGACCAGGGTGAAGCGGGCTCCGAGAGCGTCGGACACCAGGCCGACCAGCGGTGCGCCGACGGGGGTGCCGCCGAGGAGGACGAGAAAATACACGGAAAGGACGCGGCCCCGCAACGGTGGGTCGGCATGGAGCTGGACCAGGGCGTTGGCGGTGGTGGTCACGGTCACCGCGGCACATCCGGTGACGAACAGCAGGACCAGGAACGAGCCGTAGCCCGGCATGAGGCCCTGCGCGACTTCCAGTGCGCCGAATCCCGTCGTGGCGGAGGTCAGCCGGCGGGCGGTGGGCGGCTTCCTGTGATGGGCCCAGTGGATCGCGCCGAGCAGGCTGCCCAGCGCGTAGGCGGCGGAGAGGCAGCCGAAGGCGGCGGCGCCCGTGTGGAACACCGTGACGGCGACGAGCGAGACGGTGACCTGGAAGTTGAGACCGAAGGTGCCGACGAAGGCGATGAGGCAGATCGGCAGGAGCAGTTCCGGGGTGGTGGCGATGTGGCGCAGTGCCTCGCGCGCTCGGGTGGGGCCCGGTCGCGCGCGGGCGGGGGCGTCCGGTGTGCCGGTGCGGATGGTGATCAGGCCGTAGAGGACGGCCAGGTACGAGGCCGTGTTCAGGAGGAACACCGGGCCGGTGCCGAAGGCGGCGACGGTCAGGCCGGCGAGGGCCGGGCCGAGGGCGCGGGCCACGTTGAACTGGGCGGCGTTCAGGCCGACCGCGCCGGCCGTCTGCTCGTGGGAGACGAGTTCGCAGATGTAGGCGTTGCGGGCGGGACTGTCCACGGCGGTGACGGTGCCGAGGGCGAAGGCCAGCGCGTAGAGGGACGGCAGGTTCACCGCTCCGGTCACCGTGAGCAGTCCCAGCAGGAGGGACTGGGCGGCCATCGCCGTCTGGGTCAGGAGCAGCGTCCGTCGCTTCGGATACCGGTCGGCCAGCACGCCTCCGGTCAGGCCGAGCAGGGTCTGCGGCAGGAACTGCAGCGCGGTCACGATGCCGACCGCGCTGCCGCTGTTGCCGGTGGTGTGGAGGACGAGCAGGTCCTGGGCGGCGCGCTGCATCCACGTGCCGATGTTGGAGACCAGCTGCCCGAGCAGGTAGCGCCGGAAGCCGGGGACGGCGAGCGCGTGCGTCGCCGGCAGGCGGAAGACCGCGTTCATGACATCTGACGGGCATACGTGCCGCCTGCGACGGGCGTGCCGGTGTCGTCGTCGTAGTGATGGAAGGTCGGGTGGGGGTGCATGAGGAACGCGTGGTGGGAGATGTTCCACGCGTAGGCGCCGGCCATGGCGAAGGCGACGCGGTCGCCGACGCGCAGCCGTTCGATCATGATCCGGCTCGCCAGGACGTCCTTGGGCGTGCACAGCTGCCCGACCAGCGTCACCGGCTCGTCCCGGACCTCCGGACGTTTCCAGGGCCGCGGCCAGGTCTCGTCGGGGATCACCTCGAAGGGCTGGTCGTGCTGTTTCGCGGCCGGGGTGCGCAGGTGGTGGGTGCCGCCGCGCAGTACGGCGAACGCGTGCCCCCGGCTGAACTTGAGGTCCAGGACCTGGGTGACGTACCAGCCGCAGTACGCGGTGACCGAGCGGCCGGGCTCGATCCGCAGGGTGAGGCGGGGGTGGCGGGCGAGGATCCGGCGCAGTCCGGCGCCGAGGGCGGGCCAGTCGAACACCCTGGGCGGATGCGTGTAGTCGACGCCCATGCCGCCGCCCACGTTGACTTCGCGCAGGTCCACTCCGCGATCGCGGGCCCAGCTCCCGGCCCAGGCGAGGACCTTGTCGACGAGCAGGAGATGGGGCTGGGCCTGGAGGCCGCTGGCCAGGTGGAAGTGGAGGCCGCGCAGCCGGACGCCCGGGACCGGCTCCAGCACCTCCAGGCAGCGGTCCAGTTGTGCGGGATCCATGCCGAACGGCCCGCCGCCCATGGCCAGGGCGACCCGGCCCACGTCGACGGGCAGGTTGACGCGCAGCAGGACGTCCACGGTCCGGTCGCCCAGCAGGGTGGCGAGCAGGCGGAGTTCGTGTTCGCTCTCGACGTGCAGGCGCTCGGCTCCCGCGTCCAGCGCGCGGCTGAGCTCCTGCGGTGTCTTGCCGGGACCGCCGAAGGCGACCGGTGCGCCCGGGACGGTGGCGCGGACGTGGTCCAGTTCGCCGCCGGAGGCCACCTCGAAGCCGTGGACGTGTCCGGCGAGGGTGCGCAGGATCCGGGGGTCGGAGTTGGCCTTGGCCGCGTACAGCAGCTCGACGCGGTCCGGCAGTGCGGCCCGGATCGTGCGGACGTGTTCGCGCAGACCGGGCAGGTCGTAGACGTAGGCGGGCAGCTCGTCGTCGGTCAGTTCGGCGACCAGGTCGTACGTCCCGGGCCTCACCGGACCACCTCGCGGGGGAAGTCCGCGCCGAGCGGGCTGGGCAGGGGCACGTAGGTCGCGTGCCGGTCGGCCTTGCGGGACCAGCGCAGCAGGAGGTTCGCCTTGGCCGGCAGCGGTACGCCGGACAGCAGGGCCCGCAGACGTGGCGGTTCGGCGGCGGTGCGGGCGTAGCCGGCGAGGTGGTCGCGGACCAGGCCCCACAGGGCGGGCTCCAGGGCCGGGTCGAGGTCGGCCAGGGCGCTGAGCATCTCGGCGGTGTGGTTGACCAGGAGGCAGTACGCGACCCGGTTCCAGCCGTGTTCGGCATCGTAGGTGAGGGGACCTCGTACGTCGTCCGGGAGGTCGGCGAGGGCCTGCCGGTGACGGCCGGGCAGGAGCTTGGTGCCCTCCAGGTCGCGGAAGAACATCTGCGCGGGCGTGCCGTCGGCCTCGACGCCGACGACGACGTTCTGCAGGTGGGGTTCGAGTACGACGCCGTGTTCGAAGTAGGCGGCCAGCACCGGCGGCAGCAACAGCCCGAGGTACGCGTCCCACCAGGCCAGGATGGAGCCGTCGCCGCGGGCGAGCAGCTGGGAGACGTGGGCCGCGCCGGTCGGGTACTCGTCGGCCACGGCGGCGGCGAGCAGGGGTGTGACCCCGGGCCGCAGGTGGTGGCGCAGGCCGGAGCGGACGATGACGCCGAAGCCCTCCAGGAGGGCGGTGTCGCCGGCCGTGTCGAGGGTGCGGTAGCCGGGCTCGGCCAGGAGCGCGCAGCCCGGGAAGCGTTCGGTGAGCCGGGCGAAGACGGGCTGGAGCAGCCGGTTGAGGGCGACGGCCCCGGACAGTTCGTAACTCGCGTGCTTGCGGACGCAGTTGGTGAGGCGGACGTTGAGGCTGAACTTCAGGAACACGTCGGTCTCCGGGGCGTACAGCGTCCGCACCGATGCGGTCGGCACCAGCTCCGGGCCGCCCGTGCCGGTGTCCACGACGTCCCCGGCGGCGACCGCCTCGCGCAGCCGGTCGTGGTCCTTCAGGAGCCGGTACTGCCAGGGGTGCACGGGGAGCACGGCGAACTCCGGGCCGGCCACCTGGTGCAGCGCGTCCAGCGTGTGCGGCTCGCCCTCCTCCCGTACGAGGTGGCGGCGCACGGCCAGGTAGCGCAGGGGGAAGCGGGTGCCGGTCTCCGGGCCGTACGCCAGCCAGTCCGCCGGGTCGCCGGTACGGGCCTTGGGCGTGGGGTGGAAACGGTGGCCGAACACCAGGGACTGCTCCGAGGCCACGTACGGGTCCGCGGCCGTCCGGCCGCCCGCCCGCTCCTCCAGTACGACGCGGATCGTCTCCCGGCTGTCCGCCACCTGGCCCAGGAACTCCTCGTTGGCCAGGCCCGTGCGCTGTTCCAGTTCCTCCTGGATGCAGTCGGCCAGCTCGCGCCAGTCCACGGTCACCCAGGCATCGCCGTCGAGCCGCTGCACGGAGCCCTGGAAGCGGTGCGCTCCGATCAACGAGGTCCGCCGCAGCGCGGCACGCAGCAGCAGGCCCCGGCGGGGCAGTCGTAGCAGGAGGTGGTCGTCGACGACCGTCACCTGGTGCTCGGGGGCGGACACCTCGCGGACCAGGCAGTTGAGCAGCGTGTGGGTCGTGACGAGGTCGGCCGTCCGCGACGGCTGCGCGGTCGGGGAGAGGACGGTGGTGGCGCCCTCGGTGTGGGGGGCCGTGTCGGTGGTCATGTGGTCGCTCCAGTGGGACAGCGGTCGGTGGCGGAGGTCAACGGGACAGCGCCAGGGGGTTGGGCACGGACGTCCACTGCGCGGCGCCCGGGTTCTCGGACAGGCGCATGGCGACGGTCGCCTTCAGCGGCATCGTGTCCCCGAAGAACGCGGCCGCGTCCTCCTGGTCCGGCAGGTCGGCGAAGACGCGGCGTCCGGCCTCGGCGACCGTGCCCCACAGCGCCCGTGGCTCAGCCGCCCGGGACCGGGCGAGGACGTCGACCAGCTCGCTGAAGACCCCGCTGACCAGGCCGCCGAAGAGTTTGGTGCGCAGCGCGCCGATGTCGTCGCCGGCGCGGGTGCCGAGCAGCGGCGGCAGCGTGAACCCGCACCGGGCCAGGCGGCGCGGGCTGACCCGTACGCCGTCCAGGTCCCGGTACAGCACCCGCACCGGGCGCCCGTCGCGCAGGACGACCAGGGTGTTCTGGCCATGGGCCTCCAGCGCCACCCCCATGGACAGCAGCGTCAGGGCCGGCGGCAGGACGAGGCCGGCGAGGTCCGCCAGCCAGCGCACCGGGTCCCCCGCCACCACGGCGGCGCCGGTCGCGTGCACGGCCGTGAGCGGTACGGCGATCTCCCCGGCGCCGAGGTGGCACTCGGTCGATTCCCGGATCATGGCCGTCAGGCTCGCGGAGGGCAGTCCGTCCACGCGCACCGAGCCACCGCCCAGCTCCCGCAGGACGCGCAGGCTGCCGCTGTGCCCGGCCTTGTCGAGGACGGCTGCGACCAGCTCGGACAGCGGGGGCCCGTCAGCGACCTCGGCCGCGGAGATGGTGCGCCGGTAGTTGGTGACCTGCACGTCGAGGGCGGTCTTGACGTGGCAGCCGGGCAGCGCGCCGAGCGGTGCGAGGGTACGCAGCGACAGCAGCGGGCGGGCCGGGATCGTCTCCTCCACGACGGCCAGGTCGCGGTGGTGGCGGAGCACGTGGTCCCGCTGCCAGGGGTGCACCGGCAGCAGGAACGCGTCGCCGTCGCGCAGTGCCCGCGGCCAGTCGCCGGCGCTCTGCCAGCGGTCGGCCGGGACCCGGACCAGGGCCAGCCGGACGACCGGGTGGTGTTCGGGCGCGTAGGCGAGCACGTCGGCGACGGACATGCCGGTGCGCGTCCGGCAGCAGGGGTGCTGCGGGTGGCCGTCGACGACCGCCTGCTCGGCATCCGCCGAGTCGGCCGGGGAGACCTTCCGGCCCGCGTTCGCGGCTCTGGCGAGGGCCAGGTTGACGACGCTGTTGCCGAGTTCGGCCGCCAGCCGCTCCGCCGCGGGGCTGCGCAGGCCCAGCTGTCCCAGCAGCCGGACCGGGTCGCTGATCGGCCCCTCCGGCCCCGACACGGCGAAGTCCCGCGGAACGTCGGCGAACGGCCGCGCGCCCGCCTCGGCCGCCGAGAGCGAACCGCCCCGTTGCAGCTCGACGACCAGAGATCCGGCCCCACGGCGACGCCTGGTCACACCGGGCAGGGGTTCTCGTCCGAAGGCGCCCCACAGGCGGGACAGCACGGTGGCGCGTGCTCCCGGGAGTGCGGTCGCGAAGGGCTCCACCAGGTCCGGGCGGACGCGGCGCAGTTCGTCGATGGGCATGCGGTGTCCCTGGTTCTCGCGGTGGGCGGGTGGTCCGGCGGTGCTCCGGTGGCACCGGCCGCCCGACCGACGCTACGGGAAGACGATCAAGGGAATTGCCAGAGCGAATACAGCGAGAGGTCCTGGACTCCCCCGAAGCAGCGTTTCGCCTTGCGCCGGTGCGGCCGCACCGGCCGAGGAGAACTCCGGGGCACGCGGACTGACCTTGGATCAGATTCGGACTGTCACCTGGCAGACCGAGTGCCGGCGTCCGGCCTCTTAACTCTCGGTTTACGCCACGCTGGCCAGTCCCTTGATGTCGTCAAGGAGCCGCGCCCCGGCGCATGGGCCGACCGTGGAAGATCACTGGCTCGGGGGAGCTTGCGGCGTTTGCTCCACGCGCCGTGGCCGGTGTCTGTGAGCCTTTCGGCATGCGTGTCTTGCTGATCGAGGACGACGACCGGGTGGCCGGGCCGTTGGCGGAGGGGCTGCGCCGTTTCGGGTTCACCGTGGAACACGCCAGAACGGGGGCCGAGGGCCTGGCCGCGCCGGAGGTGGCGATGGTGCTGCTGGACCTGGGGCTGCCGGACATGGACGGCATCGACGTGTGCCGGACGCTGAGATCCCGCTCCTCCGTACCGATCATCATGATCACGGCCAGGGACGACGAGGTGGACCGTGTCCTCGGGCTCGAACTGGGTGCGGACGACTACGTCTCCAAGCCCTTCGGCGTACGGGAGCTCGTCGCCCGGATCCGTGCCGTCACCCGCCGCGCCCGCCCGGCGGTGGCGGATCCGCGGTGCGGATCTACGGAGCCCTCGGACGGCCCCGGTCGTCCCGGGACACCCGACATCCAGCGGATCGGCCCCCTGACCATCGACTCGCGTACCCGGCAGGTACGCCTCCACCAGACGTCCGTCGCCCTCGCGCCCAAGGAGTTCGACCTGCTCACCTGCCTCGCCGAGGACCCCGGCGCCGTCTGCTCCCGCCGGCAGATCCTCGACGCTGTCTGGGAGCCGAACTTCTTCGGCCCGACCAAGACCCTGGACGTCCACATCGCCGCGCTGCGGCGCAAACTCGGCGACGCGTCCTGGATCGAGAACATCCGCGGAGTCGGCTTCCGCCTCGTCCCCCCGGCACCTCTCGACACCCCGTCCGCCGCGGCGCGGACACGCGGCGGAGAGCTCCGGTGACCCGTCGCCTCCTGCTCAGCCACCTGAGCCTGATACTGCTCGTCCTGCTCGCACTCGAAGTGCCCTTCGGCGTCTTCTACGCCCGCAGCGAGGTGGCCCGCTTCTCCCGCACGGCGGAACAAGGAGCGATGACGCTCGCCGAGGTCTGCGAGGAGAAGATGGAACACGGGCTGACGGCCGACCTGCCCGGCCTCGCCCTCGCGTACAGTCGGCGGACCGGCGGCACCGTGCTCGTCGCCGACCGCCGGGGTGTCGTCCTGACCGACACCGCCGCCCATGCCGCGGCCGGCGAGGATTTGTCCGCCGAGCCGGACATCTCCACGGCACTGCACGATCGCCCCACCGTCGGCACGCGCAGGGCCCCGCCCGCCGACGGTGACTTCCTCTTCGTCACCGTGCCGGGCGGGTCCAACCCCGCCGTCCCCTGCGTGGTGCGAACGGTGTACGCGCTGGGCCCGCTCAAGGCCAGGGTGCGCGCCACCTGGCTGGTCCTCGCCGCCGTCGGTCTCGGAGTCCTCGCCGCGGCCTCCCTGATCGGGTTCGCTCTCGCGCGCTCGATCACCCGGCCCGTGCAGGCCCTGGAACGCGCCACGGCGCAACTCGCCGAAGGGCGGATCACCGATCCCCCGGCGACCGACCACGGGCCACCGGAACTGCGCAGGCTCGCCATGTCGTTCACCCGGACCGCGACCCGGCTTCAGCACCTGCTCAAGGCTCAGCAGGCGTTCGCCTCCGACGTGTCACACCAGCTGAAGACGCCCCTGACCGCGCTACGCCTGCGCCTGGAGAACTTCGAGCCGCACCTCGCCCCCTGCGCGCAGGACAGTCTCGACACGGCGCTCGGGGAGCTGGAGCGGCTCAGCCGCATGGTGCAGGGGCTGCTCGCGCTCGCACGGCTGGAGAACACGGAGATCCGGGCGGAAGCCGCCGACCTCAACGCCGTCGTCGCCGACCGCGCTGACATCTGGACGGCCTTCGCCGCCGAACAGCAGGTCGACATCATCGTGACCGGAGGCGCGCCCTCTCCGGTGCTGGCCGTCCCCGGCGCACTGGAACAGATCATCGACAACCTGCTGTCCAACGCGCTCCGCGTGTCCGCGCCGGGAACCGCCGTCACGCTGGCCGTCGTCACCACCCCCGCACAAGGCACCCGCACCCCGCCCATGGCCGAGCTGCATGTGATCGACCAGGGCCCCGGCATGACCGAGGCCGAACGGCACAGGGCCTTCGACCGCTTCTGGCGAGCTCCCCACGCCGACCACGACGGCACCGGCCTCGGTCTGCCACTGGTCCGGCATCTCACCCGCGCAGGAGGGGGCGAGGTCACCCTGGAGGCGGCCCCCGGCGGCGGACTCGACGCGGTCGTCCGCCTCCGGCACGCCGACTGCCGCAACCAGCAGGATCGCCTCGTCACCACCACGGACGTCGACACGGCGGCCCGATCCGCACCCGCGCGGTAGGGCGCGGGGAGCGGAGTCACCGCACCGTCACGTTGACGGCAGGAGAGTGGGTCTGGCCGGAGGCGACACGGAATTGCCGGGTGCCATTCATGTGGACCCGGGTGGCGAAGGCGTAGGTGTCGCCCTTTTTCACCCTGGAGTTGACGTGGACCGGTATCCACTTGCCGCTCTTGTCCATGTGGAGCAGGACCGACGCTCCGGGCCGAATGCCCAGGTGTGTCCGGCGAACCGGACGGTCTGACCGGCCTTCACGGTCGTGGGACCTGCCTTGACCGTGATCGAGGCCGGTTGCGTCGGCGTTGTTGCCGCCACGGCTCCGCCGGCTCCTGCGGACAGCCGTGCGGCAGCCGGCCCAGAACTATTTCCCGCCGATTACCCTCGCGATGCCGCGAAATGCCGATGAGGCCGGTCCAGCGCGATCACAACGGGATCCGCCACCTGCCCGGACGGGACCACGCATCACTCGTTCGGTCTACACACCCTGGGTCCCCGGGTGCGGCGTCCCTCGTTCGGCCGCACGGTGGACATGGCCGGCTTGCCGCCGAGTGACAGCCGTGATCGCCAGCTTCGCGGGGAGGCGCCGTGATCGTCACAGCTCTACTCACCCCGTTGGTACCACTTCTCCTGCTGTTCGGACTGCCCGTCCTGGAGGACCGCCTGTTCCCGCCATCACCGACTCAGCAGGTACAGCCGGAACCGGACGGGACCGAACACGACTGACACCCTGCCACGGACTCGACACGGCGGCTGGTCGGATCCGGCACCGCGGCCGAGTCCACCGGGCCCCCACGCCCGTCGCGGACGGTGCCGCGCGCGTGAGGTGCAGGCGTGGCAGACGCCGACCAGGGCGACGTCGTCGCCGAGGCGTCCGCCTGTATGGGCCATCAGATCGTGCCTGAGGTGACGGAGCAGCGCATCGGGGGCGCTGCCGGCCCAACGCGCGGCCCGGTCCGCGAGCGGAGAGAAGGTGCCGTTGCGGTCACGGGCTTCGATGACACCGTCCGTATAGAGGAGGAGCGTGTCCTCGGCGGCGAAAGGCACCGTGTCGAGAAGGTGGTCCGCGGGGTCCGTCAGGGCGATTCCGAGCGGAGGCGCGGGATGCAGGTGCGGGACGCTCACGCTGCCGTCCGCGGCGAGCAGGACAGGCGCCACATGGCCGTAGCTGGTCAGTCGGACGACGGGTTCGCCCTCGAGGCGGGCGGTGTCGCCTCCGGCCGGCTTCTTCGTCCAGGCCGGCGTACGGCTGTCCCGGACCTCACGAGCGTCGGGCGTGGCTCCCCCCCCCCCCCCGGCGGGGCCCGGTTGAACCTCCGGAGCGGGCGGTGCGTATGAGTTCCGCAGGGACAGCACCGGTCTGTGCCACGGGACGGAAGGAGAGCACCGTGCCCACGCCGCCCGCGTCCGACACACCGGACGACCGCACCGCGCCGGAACCCGTCCGCGTGCTGCGCATGCGCAACACCGACGCGCTGGCCCAGTTGCTCGACGACATACGCCAGGACGAGGACTATCGCGGCCACGCAACCGTTCCCCGCGCCCCGGCCGACGGCGGGACAGCGGAGCTCCCCGCGTCACCCGACGACGGCACCCGCCCGCGCCTGGGGCCCGGACAGCGCCGGGCGGCCGTGTCGATCGGGGTCGCCGCGGCGGCCGTCGTCGGGTTCGGCGGCTCTCTGCTGATCCCCAGCCCCACCGAGGCCACCCCGGCCGCTCCCCCGGCGAGCGCGTCGGCCGCCCCGACATCGGCCGTCCCGGGCGTGGCCGGGGGCGCCGGCGTTCTGGCCAACCCCGGCTTCGAGTCGGGCGGCCTCTCGCCGTGGAACTGCGCCGGCAACCCGGGCTCGATCGTCTCCTCCCCCGTCCACACGGGCTCCAAAGCCCTCCAGGGGACGGTGAGTTCGAGCGACACCGCGCAGTGCGACCAGACCGTCGCGGTACGGCCGGACACCACCTACTCACTCAGCGGCTGGGTCCGCGGCTCCTACGTCTACCTGGGCGTGAACGGCGGCGCCTCCACCTGGACCGACTCCCCCTCCCGGTACAGCCCCCTGACCGTCTCCTTCACCACAGGCGCCTCCCAGACCAGCGTGACCGTCCACGTGCACGGCTGGTACGCGCAGGGCAGCTACTACGCCGACGACATCACCCTGAACCGGGCCGACGGCGGTGGCACCTAGAGCCTGTCGCCGGCGGCAGAGGTCCTGGGCGCCTCCTCGGCGGTGCTCATGCCACGGCCTCCAGGTTCAGCAGCGTGGTCTTGGCTTCGAGGCCGCCGACGTAACCGCCGAGCGTGCCGTCGGTGCGCAGCACGCGGTGGCACGGGACCACGATCGGCAGCGGGTTGGTCGCGCAGGCGGTGCCCACCGCTCGGACGGCCTTGGGATTGCCGACGAGTTCGGCCATGTCCCGGTAGCTGCGGGTCTGGCCGTACCCGATCTCGGGCAGGTGCGTCTGCACCAGGCGCCGGAATCCGCGGGACAGGGACAGGTCCAGCGGCAGGTCGAAGACCCGTCGGCGCCCGGCGAAGTACTCGTCGATCTCGCGAGCCGCTCCGTCCAGCCGCTTCGGGGCGCGCAGGATGCGCGGGCTGAGCCTCTGGCCGAGGGCTTCCAGGACTCGATCGTGGCCCTCGCCGGCGTACGCCACGCGGACCAGCCCCTTCGGGGTGGCGGCGAGCAGCAGTTCGCCGACAGGTGAGTCGATGGTGGTGTAGGCGACATCGACGAGATCGGCTCGCTCCGCCGCCTGCTCCAGACGGCGGTGGAGCCGGCTGAGGGTGTCGGCGTCCACGGGCGTCGACAGCAGGGCGGTGATGTCGCCATCGTCGCGAGTGCCGCTCATGATGCTGCTCCTTTCGTGATCGCGTCCGGATATCTCTTCCTGAGGTTCTTGAGCCCGTCCGCGGCGGCTCTGCGGGCCGCGTCGGCGGTGCCGCCGAGGATCTCCGCGATCTCGGCGTAGGCCAGTCCCGCCACGTAGCGGTAGGCGACGGCCTGGCGTTGTCTGCCGGGAAGGTCTCTCACCGCGGCCCACAGGTCAAAGTCCCCGGAGTCCGGAATGCCCCGCCGTGCCGGAGCCTCCGGCACCTCGTCGACCGGCAGCGGGCTCCGCTTCGCGGCACGCAGCACGTCGATCGCCTTGCGGTGCGCGATCGTCACGAGCCATGCCTCCACGTTCGCCGTCTCGGGCAGGCCGGGATAGGCGCGCATGGCGGAGAGGAAGGTCTCCGACCACGCGTCGTCCGCGTCGTGCGGGCCGAGGACGACCCGGCAGACGCGCAGCACCGTGGCACCGTGCTGCGCGACCACGTTCTCGAACGGCTGTTTCATGTCCATCCCATTGAAGACGTGCCTCTGGCGACAAACGCGTGTTTCCCCGTCAGAACAACCGTCCTGCGTCGGCCGCGGACGGCTCCTCGATCTCCAGCAGCGCCTGCTTGCGCTTCAACCCGCCGGCGTATCCGGTGAGGGAACCGTCGGAGCCGACGACGCGGTGGCACGGCACGACGATGCACAGCGGGTTCGCACCCACGGCCCGCCCGACCCGTTGCGCGAGGCGGCGGTCTCCGACCTGCTCGGCGATACGCCCGTAGGTGGTCGTGTCACCGCACTGGACGGCCTTCACGATGTCCCAGACGGCGTGCCGGAACGCGTCGCCCTCGGCGGCGAGCGGGAGATCGAACTGCCTGCGTCGCCCCGCAAGGTAGTCGCCCAGTTGCCGGACCGCCTCGTTCAGCAGCGCGTCCGTCGAGTCGGTCACCTCGGGGCCGAACGCCTCCTGCGGGGGCCGACGGACGTGGTGCCTGAAGTACAGGCCGGCGATCGTCCCGCCCCTGGCGACGAGTGTGACCGGTCCGAGGCGGGTCTCGACCACGATGTGCCGCGTGCTCATCCGCGTCTCCCTTCTCCTGTCTCCTGTCCGGTAGACGCACGCCGCCCGCAGAACGTGAGATGTCGGAGCCCAGGGAACTGCACCGCCGCTCGTCGCGCCCTGCGGGGCGGTGTGAAGACGTAGAGGCCGAGGATGTCGGGGCAGGGGGCGACGCCGGGGGTGACGACTCCGGCGGTGGGGGCGAGGACGCCCGCGAGCAGGCGCAGCAGCGTCGGCCTGCCCGACCCGTCGGGGCCGAGCAGGCCGGCGGTCCCCCCGGGGCGGAGGGCGAGCGTCAGGCCGTCGACGACGACCTTTCCGTCGATGCGGCGGGCGACTCGCTCGGCGATCCGGCCCGTCGTACGTGGCCGGCCTCCGCGCCACCGGGTGCCGGCGGCCCGTCCTACGGCGCCGCGTATCCGGGCACGGAAGGCCATCGCACGGTCAGGACGACGGAATCGTCCTCCGCGGCCCAGGAGTGATCCACTCCCTGGCCCCAGACGACGTAGTCGCCCTGCTCTTCCAGGAGCACGCTACGGCCGGGGAACTCCAGGCGGAAACGACCGGTGACGAGCACCAGGAGGGTGGTGCGCACCTCGCCCTGCACCCACTGCGTCCGCTGTTCGCCGCGTGGGTGGACGCCCCATTTGACCTCGACGGCTCGGCTGTGCCGTGGGTCGTCGTGCTCCTTGAAGTGGCCGAGCAGCCATCCCCGGTCCGTCGCCGCGTCCTTGCCCGCCTTGCCCACGTACACGCTGTCCGCCATGCGTCCGCACGCTAACAGCCGGCGACCGCGCGGGGTGGAGCAGAGCGCAGCGGTCCGCCCCGCACTCAGCCGAGGCCGAGCCTGGCGAGGGCCGTGGTCCAGTCGGTGACGATCGCCTGCTGCGCCTGGGCGAGGGTGACCTTGCCCGCGCAGACCGCGGTGTGCAGCTTGGTCTCCACGGGGTCCTTCTTGTTGTTGACGCCCTGACCGGCCCGGTGGCCGGGGTCCGCGGGTTCGAGCCACAGGTTGCGCGGGTCGTTGGGGTCGCCACCGAGCTGGAGGCTTATCAGGTGGTCGTACTCGGCCTCGCGCATGGCACCGGTGTAGCCGTAGGAGGCGGCGTTGAGCTTCTTCTCCTTGCCGGTGACGTAGGCGGACGGGCGGACGCCGGAGGTGTAGCCGCCCTTGCGGCAGATCGTCGTCCTCAGGTTGGCCTGGGTGACGGCGGGGGATATCGCGCCCGGGGTGCACGCGCTGTCCTCCAGCGGCTCCCCCTTCTCGTACCGGTAGTGGCACGACCCGGCGGCCGGCTGCTGCTGCACCGTGTACTTCTTCTGCGGCCCGGCGCCGACCGCGATCTCGTGCGCCGCGCCCGCGGCACCCGACGAGGACGTCTGCGGCGCCGGAGCGCCCGACGAGGACGGGTCCGAGGTACCGAGCTGGACGGACGAACAGCCCGCCAGCAGCAGACAGGTCAGCAGTGCCGGCACGGCGGCAGGGCGAACGGACATGACGACCTCTCACGGTTGGGTGGCAGCTGAGCAGATGTTGCCCTACCGGGAAATGCGCACGCCGGGCGGGATGGGCGAGCGGGAGCGCCGGCACCGTCCGCGGGGGCGTGCGAACCCGGCGCAGACGGACCGCACGGCCCCCGGGAAACCCCGGCGCAGGAGGACGCGGACGGCTGCTCCGGCCGGCCCGGACCCCGCAGAATGGTGGCGACCGAGTCCGAGGTGTCCGAGTCCGAGTGCAGGTGCCGTACCGGGAGGGCGTGCGATGGCGGATGACACGGAGAACGGCGGCAGGGCCGACGCCGAGCGGCTGCGGCTGGCGGCGGCCGACGCGGGGCGGGTGGCGTGGCGGCGCTGGGGGCCGTACCTGAGCGAGCGGCAGTGGGGCACGGTGCGCGAGGACTACAGCCCCGACGGCGACGCCTGGTCGTACTTCACCCATGACCAGGCCCGCTCCCGGGCCTACCGCTGGGGCGAGGACGGCATCGCGGGCGTCAGCGACGACAAGCAGCGGCTGTGCCTGGCACTCGCGCTGTGGAACGGCCGTGACCCGATCCTCAAGGAGCGGATGTTCGGCCTCACCAACGCCGAGGGCAACCACGGTGAGGACGTCAAGGAGTACTACTTCCACCTCGACAGCACGCCGACCCATTCGTACATGAAGTTCCTCTACAAGTACCCGCAGGCGGAGTTCCCGTACGACGAGCTCGTGGCCGTCAACCGGGACCGCGGGCGCGGCGAGTCCGAGTACGAGCTGCTGGACACCGGTGTCTTCGACGAGGACCGCTACTTCGACGTGTTCGTGGAGTACGCCAAGGCCGGCCCCGAGGACCTGCTCGTCGAGATCACCGCGCACAACCGCGGACCCGACGAGGCCACGCTCCATCTGCTGCCGACGCTGTGGTTCCGGCACACCTGGTCGTGGGCGGGCGGCACCGCGGTGCCCGGCCTGCGGCACGCGGACGGCGCGATCCTCGCCGACCACGAGGAACTCGGGCCGCGCCGACTGTACTTCGAGGGTGCGGCGGAGACTCTCTTCACCGAGAACGACACCGACAACGAGCGGATCTTCGGCAGCCCCAACGCCACCCCCTACGTCAAGGACGGCATCGGCCGGTACGTCGTCCACGGCGAGCAGGCCGCCGTCAATCCCGCACGGACCGGCACCAAGGCCGCCGTCCACCAGGTGCTCACCCTGCCCGCCGGCGGCAGCGCCACCGTCCGTCTGCGCCTGACGGACGGTGAACCCGCCGATCCGTGGAGCGGGTTCGGGTCGGTGCTGGACACCCGCCGGGCCGAGGCCGACGCCTTCTTCGAGGGCGTCGCCCCGGACGGCCTGGGCGAGGACGAGCGGCGGCTGGTGCGGCAGGCACTGGCCGGGATGCTGTGGAGCAAGCAGTACTACTACCTCGACGTGGAGCGCTGGCTGGCCGAGCACGGCGTCGATCCGCTCGCCGCCGACCCGCGCGTCCGCAACAGCGCCTGGTACCACATGGTCAACGACGAGATCATGTCGATGCCGGACACGTGGGAGTACCCGTGGTTCGCGGCCTGGGACCTCGCCTTCCACGCCATCGCGCTGTCCATGGTCGACATCGGGTTCGCCAAGTCGCAGCTGGAGCTGCTGCTGCGCCGCCTGTACCTGCATCCCAACGGCCAGATCCCGGCGTACGAATGGAACTTCGGCGACGTCAACCCGCCCGTGCACGCCTGGGCCGTCCTCTTCGTCTACGAGCTGGAGAAGCACCGCACCGGCCGCGGTGACCGCGCCTTCCTGGAGAACGCCTTCCAGAAGCTGATGAAGAACCTCGCCTGGTGGCTCAACCGCAAGGACGCCGACGGCAACAACGTCTTCCAGGGCGGTTTCCTCGGCCTGGACAACATCGGCGTCTTTGACCGCAGCGCGCCGCTGCCCACCGGCGGCCACCTCGACCAGGCCGACGGCACCGCCTGGATGGCGCTGTACTGCCAGAACCTGCTGGAGATCGCCGTCGAGCTGGCGGCGGAGAACCCGGTGTACATCGAGCAGGCGCAGACGCTCTTCGAGCACTTCGCGTGGATCGCCGTCGCCATGAACCGCATCGGCAAGGACAACGCGAGTCTGTGGGACGAGGAGGACGGCTTCTTCTACGACGTGCTGCGCCTGCCCGACGGCAGCGCCACCCCGCTCAGGGTGCGCTCGCTGGTCGGTCTCATCCCGCTCGTCGCGACCAGTGTGGTCGCTGCCTGGACCGACCGCCGGTTCCCGGAACTCGTGGAGGGAGCACGTGAGTTCGTACGGCGGCACCCGGCCGTCGAGGGCCTGGTCGCCTCGCACGACGTCCTCGGGTCCGGCGCGGAGGGACGGCACCTGTTCGCGTTGTTCGGCGAGGACCGGCTGCGCCGGATCCTGGCCCGCATGCTCGACGAGGAGGAGTTCCTCGGCCCGCACGGCATCCGCTCCCTGTCCCGCCACCACGCGGCGCATCCCTACACGTTCGAGGGGGAGACGTACGGCGTCGGCTACCTGCCCGCCGAGTCCGACTCGGGCATGTTCGGCGGCAACTCCAACTGGCGTGGCCCGGTGTGGTTCCCGGTCAACCTGCTGCTCGTCCGCGCCCTGCTGAACCTGCACGCCTACCACGGCGACGGGTTCACCGTGGAGTGCCCGACCGGTTCGGGCCGGCGGCTGAACCTGTACGAGGTCGCCCGCGAGATCTCCGGCCGGCTCACCTCGACCTTCCTGAGCGACGAGGACGGCCACCGCCCGGTGCACGGCGCCCGGCCCGAGTTCGCCAAGGACCCGCACTGGAAGGACCTGATCCTGTTCTACGAGTACTTCCACGGCGACAACGGCGCCGGCCTCGGCGCCTCCCACCAGACCGGCTGGACCGGCCTGGCCGCGGTCACCGCCACCCTGTTCCGGGTCGTCGGCGCGGGAGACTGGGGCGCCCTGCGGGAGGAGCCGCTGTCATGACGGTGATCTACGAGATCAACACCCTTGTCTGGCTCGGCGAGCTGCGAGAACGGTACGGGCGTCCCGTCACCCTGGGCGAGGTGCCCGGCGAGGTCTGGGACGGGGTCGCGCGGCCGGGCGTGGACACCGTGTGGCTGATGGGCGTGTGGGAGCGCAGCCCGGCCGGGCTGCGGATCGCCCTGGGCGACGAGGAGTTGCTCGCCTCCTTCCGCGAGGCGCTGCCCGGCCTCACCGAGGCGGACATCGCCGGATCGCCGTACTGCGTACGGGACTACGTCGTGGACCGGTCCCTCGGCGGCCCCGAGGGACTGGCCGCTGCACGGGCCGAACTCGCCGCGCGCGGAGTGCGCCTGATCCTGGACTACGTCCCCAACCACGTGGCCCCCGACCACCCCTGGCTCACCGAGCGCCCGGACTGCCTGGTCCAGGGCACGCCGGAGGACCTGGCCCGCTCGCCGGAGGCGTTCCTGGAGACCGCCGGGACCGTGTTCGCCCGGGGCCGTGACCCCTACTTCCCGCCCTGGCCGGACGTGGTCCAGCTGAACGCCTTCAGCGAGCGGCTCCGTACCGCGACGGTCGAGACGCTGGTGTCGATCGGCGACCAGGCCGACGGCGTGCGCTGCGACATGGCGATGCTTCCGATGAACGACGTGTTCGCCAGGACCTGGGGCGAGCGGGCGGGGCAGGCCCCCGTCGAGGACTTCTGGCCGTACGTCGTCCGCCGGGTGCGGGAGCGCCACCCCGGCCTGCTCTTCGTCGCGGAGGCGTACTGGGACCTCGAATGGGCGCTCCAGCAGCAGGGCTTCGACCACTGCTACGACAAGCGGCTCTACGACCGGCTGGTCCACGAGGACGCCGGCTCCGTCCGCGCCCATGTGCAGGCCGGCCTCGGCTACCAGCGCGGACTCGTCCGGTTCCTGGAGAACCACGACGAACCCCGGGCGGCCGCCGCCCTGCCGGGCGACAGGGAACGGGCGGCGGCCGTGGCCGTGGCCACCCTGCCCGGCGCGACCCTCTGGCACGAGGGCCAGTTCGAGGGCCGCCGGATCCGCCTGCCCGTGTTCCTGTCGCGCCGGCCCGAGGAGCCCGCCGACGCGTCCCTGCGCGACTTCCACGAACGCCTCGTGGCCGCCGTGGCCCCCGTGCGCGAGGGCGACTGGCAGCTGCTGGCCTGCACCGGCTGGCCTGACAACGACACCCACCGCAGTCTGCTCGCCTGGTCCTGGACCACGGCACGGGACCACTGCCTCGTGGTCGTCAACTACTCCGGGGAGCCCGCCCAGGGGCGGGTTCCCCTGCCCTGGGACGGACTCCGGGGCCGCTCCTGCCGACTGACCGGGCTGCTCGACGGGAACACCTACGACCGGCAGGGCGACGAACTGGCCGACCCGGGCCTGTTCGTCGCCCTCGACGCCTGGCAGTGGCACCTGCTCTCGCTCTCGCGGTGACCCGGGCGGCGGCGCCCCTTCGGGGCGCCGGGGGTACCCCCGGCCGAAGGCTGGGGGATGAAGTACATCGGGTTCATCATCTCCAGCTTGCCGGGGATGTCGCTGTCCAGTGACGTGCCGCCGGTGCCGGAGGTGTCGTTGGCCAGGCTGTAGTCGGTGAAGTGCCGGGCCTCGGTGGTGTCGACGCCGAACTCGTTGTTCTCGCCGGCCGACAGGTCGAAGGCGTCGAAGGCCGGGGCGTCCTTGCCGCGGGACCCGACGTGGTCGAGGTAGTCGGACCAGGAGAACGTGGCCGACGAACCGTCCCAGCGGAGACGTCCTGGTCGACCTCCTCGCCGCTGCTGGGCGTGTCGGTTCCCCAGTTCCACTCGTAGGCGCCGTCGGCGTTCTCCAGGTCGGTGACGGGGCACCAGGCGCCGGTGGCGTAGACGATGTCGTCGGCGTCGGCCGCGCCGAGTTCGCTGAGGCAACTGCCGTACAGCGAGCTGCCGCCGGAGGCTCCCAGCAGGGCCGACAGGGCGCCGCCGGCGCGGTGCCGTAGTAGTCGCCGCTGGAGTCCACCAGGGTCCGGCCCCGGGCGCCCGGCTCCACCGCGACGTACCCGGCCGCCATCGCCGGCTGCGCCCGGCTGCTGCTCACGCCTGTCTTGGTCGACACCGAGGAGGGGAGGTAGCCGCCGATCGAGTCGGAGACGAGGATCGGGGCGTCGGCGGCGTCCACGGCGGTGCCGTCGATCGACACGGGAACGCTGACGGTCAGGCTCTGGTAGGTCTCGTCCACCGGGTCGGTCACGTAGGTGATGGCCGACCAGAAGTGGTAGGTGACCTCCTTGTCGCCGTCGTCGGTGGAGATCGTCGTCGTGATCTCGGTGTACGCGTCGGGGTCGAAGGCCAGGGAGTCGGACGCGGTGGCCTTGCCGGACGGCCGGGTCGCTGCGAACGCGGGCGCGCCGCCGGTCGTCCCCACGATCACGCTGCGGGCGTCGGGCGCGGGTCAAGAGTGCGTCACGTGATCGCGGCGGCTGAGCGGACGGGAGGCGGCCGACGTACTCAGGGCCAGGTAGACGCGACTCCGACGAAGGGCACCTTCCTTGATCCCGCGACGCATCGGTCCGAGCCTCGCCCTGGGGCTCGCCTCCGCTTTCCTGCTGGGGGCGTGCGGCTCCTCGAACGGCACCGGCACCGGCAACGCCGCCCCGGCCGCCCCGGTCACGTCGGCGACCCCGGCCGCGTCGGATCCGGCCGCCTCCACGCCGGCTCCCGCCGCCGGCAGCGCGAGCGGGCAGCCGGCCACCACCGCCGCCGTGCTGACCAGGGCGGCCCAGGGGCTGGGCAGCATCGTCACCGACGACAAGGGGCTGACCCTCTACCGCTACGACAAGGACCAGCCGAACCCCTCCAAGTGGACGTGCTCCGGCGCCTGCACCAAGACCTGGCTGCCGGTGATCGTGCCGGAGTCCGTACAGACCTCGGGGGTGGAGAAGAGCCTCCTCGGCACGGTCCACCGGAACGGCGAGACACAGCTCACCCTCGCCGGCTGGCCGCTCTACCGGTACGTGGGCGACACGGCGGCCGGACAGACCAACGGCGAGGGGAAGGACCAGGAGTGGTACGCCGTCACTCCCTCCGGCCAGAAATCGACGGCGACGGGCTGACGGCGGACCGAGGGCCCGGCCGGAAGCGGGCCGGGCCCTTTCTCACGCGCGGGAACGGGCCGCGAGCAGCGATTTCCAGGACCTGTTCCGTTTGAAAGGTATTTCGAAGAGCTTGGAGAACAGCCACGCCGAAACGACCGAAACCGGCAGGCCCACCGCCAGCGTGAACCAGAACGTGGGCAGTCCCGGTGACACGAAATGCGGGGCGACCCGGCGAATCACGGCCAGGACGATCGGAAGATGGATCAGGTAGAGGCTGTAGGAGAAACCGCCGAGGCCGTGGACGGGGCGCGCGGTCAGGAGCCGTACGAGGACGGCGGGCCTTCCGGTCGCGACGGCGGCGAGCAGCATCGTCATGGCCGGAGCGATGGCGAGGTCGATCCAGAAGTAGTGGTTCACCGTCCAGGCGGAACCCCGGACGGCGCCGAGGGCCAGGACCGGCAGGGCGGCCAGGACGGCGAACCACCCCCACGGCAGTCGTCGCACCCTGTCCGAGGCGGTGACGATCCCCGCGCCCGCCACACCTGCGGCGAACACCGGAGCGAGATGGGGAGCGAGCCAGTTGTCGCCCTCCACCGGGTTGGCGCCGGCCGCCGTCAGGCCGATGACGACCACCGGAAGCGTCACCGAAGCGGCCAGCACCGCGGCGCCCCAGCGCCGGCGGACGAGGAGGAGAAGGGGGAAGAGGAGGTAGAGCTCGGACTCCACTCCTATCGACCAGAACGCGCCGTTCGGCGTCGGGGCGGTGACCATGTCCTGGGCGACCAGGCCGTACACCACGACGGTCGCGCCGGTGGGCGGCCCGAAGTGCGAGGCCGGCACCACGAACCACGAGACCAGCAGGCTCATGGCCAGGGCCGCCCAGTACGGGGGGAGGATGCGCCAGGCGCGTCGGCGCAGGAACTCGCGGACACCGGCCGTCCGCCAGCCGTGCCGCGCCGGGGAGATCGCCAGGGAGAACCCGGACAGCACCAGGAAGAAGACGACGGCGAGGCGCCCGAACATCAGCCCGCCCAGCCACGGGGGTGCCGAACTGTGCGGATAGCCCGGGAAGGTGTACAGCCAGCAGTGGAACAGGACGACGTACAGCGCCGCCAGGCCGCGGAGGCCGTCCAGGCCCCGCACCTGCGCGTGCGCCCGCGGACGGACCTGTGCCGCGTTCCCGTCCCCGGTCCCGGTCTCCTCCCGGCGTACGGGGACGGCCAGGTCGAGAGCACTGCCGGCCGGTCGACTCGCATCCACTGAAATGGTTCAGCCCTTCCTCTGCACACCGGCTGCCGCGCACCGCCGGTGCCTTCGGGCGGCACGGTGCCGCCCACAGCGACAGGTACGTGACCCCCGGCCGGGCCGTTCAACAGGCGGGCCCGGCCGCCTCCGCCGGGCTCTGTGGGGGGCGTTTGGGCGGCGGCGGGTCCGGCTACCCATGGCGCATGATTCCCTCTCGGGTCGAGGAGACCCTGCCGGAGCTGGCCCCTTTCGTGCACGCCGTCCAGGGGCGGCGGCCCGACGACGGTACGTGGTGCGAGGCGTGGACGGTGCGGGACGTCCTGGCCCACCAGCCCGGCAACGCCGAGGAACTGGCCCGGGTGCTGCAGGCGTTCCTCGCCGGTGCGCCGGTGGAGACCAGGGGCTTCGACCGCGAGGAACCCTACCGGCTGATGTCGGACGCCGAGCTGTGGGCGGCGTTCCTGAGCCGCTGCGAGAAGCTCAGCGAGGTCGCCGCGGCCGCCGCCCAGGACCTCTCGCCGGACACCGAGGTGATGTGGACCGGCCGGACGGTGAAGGTCCCCTTCTTCGCCGAGCACATGCGGGAGGAGCTCATCCTGCACCGCTGGGACCTGACCGGCGACGACCGTACGGCGGTGCGGGCGCTCAACGAGCCGTGGATGACGGAGCACAGCGTGACGTCGGTCGGTCGGCCGCTGCTGGAGCGCGGCCGCACCGGTCTCGATCTGGGTCCGGAGGGGCGGATCGAGGGCCGGCTGCGCACCCCCGGCATGGACGACGTCGTGGTGACCGCCGACGCGGACGGCGCCGGCATCCGGCTCGCCACGCCCGAGGGCCCCGCGACGATCGAGAGCGACGCGGCCGTACGCGTCCTGCTGCTGTGGGGCCGCCGCCCCGCCGACCCGGCCCGCTGGCACAGCGCCGCCGGACCGGAGACCCTGCGCAGGGTGCGCACGCTGCTGGCCGGCTACTGAGGCCACGGAACGGAGTGACGCGTCGGCCGCCGCGCGCCTTACGGAGTCGTGACGTGCGGGCGTGGGCGCGTGGTCCGGGGGCCGCGCGCGCCTAGCGTGGCCCCATGCGTGTACTGGTCACCGGCGGTGCCGGGTTCATCGGGTCCCATGTCGTCGAGGCGCTGACCGCGCGCGGGCACGAGCCGGTCGTGTTCGACGTCCGGGACGATGCGGGCGCCGACGTGCGCAGTCCGGTGGCGGTGGGGCGGGCCCTCGCGGGCGTCGACGCGGTCTGCCACCAGGCCGCGATGGTCGGCCTCGGGGTCGGGTTCGGTGACGCGGCGGAGTACGTCTCGCGCAACGACCTCGGTACGGCCGTGCTGCTCTCCGCGATGGCCGAGGCGGGGGTACGGCACCTCGTGCTGGCCGGGTCGATGGTCGTGTACGGGGAGGGGCGGTACGAGTGCCCGCGGCACGGTGTCGTACGGCCCGGGCCGCGCGCGGTCGCCGACCTGGACGCGGGGCGGTTCGAGCCGAACTGCCCGGTGTGCGGGGCCGAGTTGACGCCGGGGCTCGTCGATGAGGACGCGCCCGTCGATCCGCGCAACGTGTACGCCACGACCAAGCTGGCCCAGGAGCACCTGGCCGCCGCGTGGGCCCGGTCGACGGGCGGGTCGGCGGTGTCGCTCCGCTACCACAACGTGTACGGGCCCCGGATGCCCCGCGACACCCCCTACGCGGGCGTCGCCGCCTTCTTCCGTTCCGCGCTCGCCCGAGGCGAGGCGCCCCGGGTGTACGAGGACGGGCGGCAGCGCCGGGACTTCGTGCACGTCCGGGACGTGGCCGCCGCCAACGCGGTGGCGCTGGAGGCACGGCCGGCGCCGGGTGTGCTGACCGCGTACAACACCGGAAGCGGCGAGCCGCACACCGTCGGCGAGATGGCCCGCGCGCTCGCCGAGGCGCACGGCGGGCCCTCGCCGGTGGTCACCGGGGAGTACCGGCTGGGCGACGTACGGCACATCACCGCCGACTCCGCACGGCTGCGGGCCGAACTGGGCTGGAAGGCCGAGGTCGGGTTCGCTGACGGGATGCGGGAGTTCGCGCGGGCGTGATGAGCTACGGCGCCGCCGGGAGGGTGACCTCGAAGCGGCAGCCGCCGGGGATGTTGTGCACGGTGGCCCGGCCCCGGTGGGCCTCGACGATCCCGCGCACGATGGCGAGGCCGAGGCCGGCTCCGGCCGGCGGGGTCCGGGCGTGGGTGCCGCGCCAGCCGGTGTCGAAGACGCGGGGCAGGTCCTCCTCGGGGATGCCGCCGCAGCCGTCCGTGACGGACAGGACGACCGCGCCCTCGGCCGACCGCTCGGCGGCGACCGCGACCGTGCCGTCGGGGGGCGTCCGGCGGATGGCGTTCACCAGCAGGTTGCCCAGCACCCGGCTCATCTCCTTGCCGTCCACCTCGACCGGCACCTGCTCCACCCGGTCGCCGACCAGCCGTACGCCGTACTCGCGGGCCAGCGGGTCGACACCCGCGAGGGCGTCTCCGACGAGGTCGTAGACCGACATCCGGCTCGGGCTCAGCGCGAGGGTGCCCGCGTGGATGCGGGAGAGTTCGAAGAGGTCGCCGACCATGTCGTTGAGGCGCTCGACCTCGGTGCGGATCTGCTTGTGATAGCGGTCGGGGTCGGTGGCGACGCCGTCCTCCAGGGCCTCCGACATGGCACGCAGACCGGCCAGCGGGGTGCGCAGGTCGTGCGAGATCCAGGCGACGAGTTCCCGGCGTGAGGTCTCCAACGCCCGCTCCCGCTCCCGGGACTCGGCGAGTTTCGCGCTCGTCGCCGCCAGTTCGCGGCTCACCTCGGCCAGTTCGGCGGTGGCCGGGACCGGCGGTGCGGCGAAGTCGCCGTCCTCGCCGAACGAGCGTGCCGCGAGGACGAGTTCACGGCTGCGGGCGACGACCCAGCGGCCCAGTACGAGTGCGGTCGCGAGGGACACCACGGCCGCCATCGCGACGACCGTGGTCACCACCGACAGGTCGTGCGGGGAGAGGAACATCGCCCAGGCGACGGCCAGGGTGCCGGCGAGCATCGCGACCACGCCGACGGCGGCGACCACGGTGAGGGACGCGGTCAGCGAGCGGCGCCGCAGCAGGCGCAGCGCGGCCGCACCGAGCAGTCCGGTGCCGGCGGCGCCGGCGAAGGCGTACAGGGCGATGAGGAAGGTGTCGCGCATGTCAGGCCGCCCCTTCCCGGCCACCCTGATCGTCCTGGTGGTGCTCCCCGTTCGGCTCGAAGCGGTAGCCGACGCCCCACACCGTCTGGATCAGCCGTGGCCGGGCCGGATCGTCCTCGACCTTGGCGCGCAGCCGGCGGACATGGACCGTGACGGTGGACAGGTCGCCGAAGTCCCAGCCCCACACCGCGCGCATCAGGTCCTCCCTGCCGTACGCCCGTCCCGGGTTCTGCAGGAAGAAGGCGAGGAGGTCGAACTCGCGCAGGGTGAGGGCGAGTTCGGCGCCGTCCTTGGTGGCGCGGCGGGCACCGGGGTCGAGGGTGAGTCCGGCGGACGAGAAGGACCGGTCGGCGGGGGCGGGGCGGCTGCGGCGCAGCACCGACTCCACCCGCAGGACCAGTTCCCGGGGGCTGAAGGGCTTGGTGACGTAGTCGTCGGCGCCGACCTCCAGTCCGAGGATGCGGTCGTCCTCGTCGCCGCGTGCGGTGAGCATGATGACCGGGACGGGGGCGTGGCCGCGCAGCCGCCGGCAGACCTCCAGGCCGTCCATGCCGGGCAGCATCAGGTCGAGCACGACCAGGTCGGGCCAGTGGGCGGCGGCGCGGGTCAGGGCGGTGGGACCGTCGCCGGCGTGGTCGACCAGGTACCCGGCGCGGTCCAGGTACCCGGAGACGATCTCGGCGACGGTCGGATCGTCGTCCACGACCAGGATCCGGGCGGCACCGGCGGTGGCCCCGGCCTCGGTGGACTCGTACGGCTGCTGCATGCCTCCACCCTCGCACCGTGCCGTCGGGGGTGTCGCGGCCGAGAGTGGGCCCGGGGTGCGACGTCCGCGTTTCGTAAGCAGTCGAGGCCCGGTATGCCCGGTTCGCGTTCGTAGGGTGAAGGCCGTGACCACCTCACCTTCTTCCCCCTTCCCGGCGACGGACGTGGACGTCGTCCTGCCCTGTCTGAACGAGGCGGAGGCCCTGCCCTGGGTGCTCGGCCGGATCCCGCCGGGCTGGCGGGCCCTCGTGGTGGACAACGGCTCCACCGACGGCTCGGCGGACATCGCCCGGGCGTACGGGGCGACCGTCGTCCACGAGGCGCGGCGCGGCTTCGGCGCGGCGTGCCATGCGGGGCTGACCGCGGCGACCGCCGGCATCGTCTGCTTCTGCGACTGCGACGCCTCGCTGGACCCGGGGCTTCTCGTGCCGTTCGTGCGGGAAGTCCTCGACGGCGAGGCGGACTTGGTGCTCGGCCGCCGGCGTCCGCAGGGGCGGGGTGCGTGGCCCGCGCACGCCCGCGCGGGGAATCTGGCGCTGGCGCGGATGCTGCGGCGCCGCACGGGACTGTGCCTGCACGACCTCGGTCCGCTGCGGGCCGCTCGCCGCGAGGGGCTGCTCGCGCTGTCGCTCGACGACCGGCGCAGCGGCTATCCGCTGCAGATGGTCGTGCGCGCCGCCGACGCGGGGTGGCGGATCACCGAGCATGAGGTGGCGTACCTGCCGCGCACCGGTACGTCCAAGGTGACGGGGACCTGGCGTGGCACCTTTCAGGCGGTGCGGGACATGAGCCGGGTGCTGAAGGAACGACCTCGGGTGCCGGCCGGTGGGGGCTGATCGCGCAGTTCCTCCCCCAGCCTTCGGCCGGGGGTGCCCCCAGCGCCCCTGAAGGGGCGCTGTAGTCAGTCAGCCACACAGCTGCGGGCAGGCGTGCCGCAGGGCGGCACGGGTGGGCGCTGGGGGTCCCCCGGCCGAAGGCTGGGGGGACCCGGCAAGCGCCGGTGAGCGTCCCCGCCCCCACCTCAGCCCCCACCCACCCGCACCACCCAAGGACCCCCCATGACCACCCTCCTCGTCATCGCCAAGGAACCCCGCCCCGGCAGGGTCAAGACCCGGCTCACCCCGCCCTTCTCCCCCGCGCAGGCGGCCGCCCTCGCCGAGGCCTCGCTCGCCGACACCCTGGACGCCGTCGCCGCGGCCCCCGCCGCCCGCCGGATCCTGGTCCTGGACGGCGCCCCCGGCCCCTGGCTGCCGCCCGGCTTCGACGTCGTACCGCAGTGCGCCGGCGGGCTGGACGAGCGGCTCGCCGACGCGTTCGCCCGCTGCTCGGGCCCCGCCCTCCTCATCGGCATGGACACCCCGCAGGTCACCCCGGCCCTCCTCACCGTGGACTTCGCGGAGTGCGACGCGTACTTCGGTGGAGCCGAGGACGGCGGGTTCTGGGCGCTGGGGCTGGCCGACCCGGACCCGGCGCTGCTGCGCGGGGTGCCGATGTCCGCGCCGCACACCGGCGCCGTCCAGCGCCAACGTCTCGTCGGCGCCGGGCTGCGGGTGTGCGACCTGCCCCGGCTGCGGGACGTGGACACCGCGGCCGACGCGGCCGCCGTCGCCGCCCTCGTCCCGCACGGCCGGTTCGCCGCCCTGCTGTCCCGGTGCACGGCGCACTGCGGAACGGAGCGCCGATGACCACCTCGCCGGCCGTCCCCTGGACCGGCGCCGACCCCTACGCCGCCGCCCTGCGCGCCGGGCACGGCCCGCTGTTCCTGCGCCGCAAGGACGGCTGGTTGCTACCCC
Source organism: Streptomyces sp. NPDC028289 (assembly GCF_055565975.1). Lineage (NCBI taxonomy): Bacteria > Bacillati > Actinomycetota > Actinomycetes > Kitasatosporales > Streptomycetaceae > Streptomyces > Streptomyces sp. NPDC028289. The sequence goes on from NZ_JBVHTI010000009.1 coordinate 56,157, forward strand.
TGGACGTCGAGCGGTGGTGCGCGCGGGCCGACCCGGTCGACCGGGCCGTCCTCGACCGCTGCGAGGGCGCGGTCCTGGACGTCGGCTGCGGCCCCGGGCGGCTGGTCGCGGAACTCGCCGCCCGGGGCCGTACCGTCCTCGGCATCGACGTCAGCGCGGCCGCCGTGGACCACTCCGTGCGGCTCGGCGGCCAGGCCCTGCGCCGCTCGGTCTTCGAGCCGCTGCCCGGCGAGGGCCGCTGGGGCACCGTCCTGCTCATGGACGGCAACGTCGGGATCGGCGGCGACCCGCACGCCCTGCTCGGCCGGGTGGCCGGGCTCCTCGCCCCCGGTGGACTACTGATCGCCGAGACCGCGCCGGTGGACGTCGACGAACGCGCCGACGTCCACCTCACCGACGCCCAGGAGGCCGTCGGCGCCCCCTTCCGCTGGGCGCGGCTCGGCACCCCGGCCCTGCTGCGGTACGCGCGGGGCTGGGAGACGGAGGCTCAGTGGGCGACCGGCGGGCGCCGCTTCGTCGCCCTGCGCAGCCGCCGCGCCAGCAGGAGCGCCGAGCCGCCGAAGAGCACCGCGGTGATCAGCAGCCAGCGGGCCAGGTAGCCGTCCGTGGAGAGGCCGGTGGCCGACCGGTAGTGCCCGGCCACCATCCCGCTGATCAGCGGGAACCACACCAGCAGGAGCAGCGCGGAGAGCGCGGCCGGGACCCGGACGTACATCGTCCTCCCCCGCTGCCCGAAAGGCGTGGGCGGTACCCCCACCCGGCGCCCGGCGACGCCCAGCCCCCGCGCCACGGCCCGGTCGGCCAGCGCGTACAGCGGCAGCAGGACCAGGTCGTGCAGCAGCGCCGCCCCCACCACCCACAGCACCACGCCGAGCCAGTCGCCGGACAGCAGCCGAAGGCCGGCGTAGGCGGCGAGCGCGAACGAGCAGGCCAGGAGAAGGATCTGCAGGGGGCTGCCGATGACAAGGCGCGGGCGCATCACAGGTCTCCGAAGGTCATCCGGGCCACCCACTTGGTGTTGAGGACACCGGGTGCGGCGGGCACGATCACGCGCGCCGGGTAGCCGTGGTCGGGGGACAGGTCATCGCCGTTCACCTGGAGGGCGAGCAGGGAGCGCGGGTCGGCGACCTGGTTGGCGCGCAGGGCCCCGCGGCGGAAGGCGCCGTGCCGCTGGAGCGACTCGACGAGCACGTCCGGCGGGGCGGTGCCGTAGCCGACCAGTGCGGCGAGGTCGCGCAGCCGCACCCCGCGCCACCACTGGTCGGCGGTCGACCAGCCCTCGACGCAGGCGATCGGCAGCGCGGCGCTGTACTGGGGCATTCGGAGCAGCTCGGCGCGGCTGAGGCGGACCGTCCGGCCGTCGCGTCCGGTGACGACGAGCCGCCATGCCTCGTCCCCGGTCTCCGACGCGCCGATCCCGGCGTACGCGGCCGTCTTGTTGATCTGGAAGCCGTTCGGCCCGCTGCCCGGGTCGGCTCCGCCGTGCGGTGCGAGCAGCGCGGTGCGGCGCCATACTCCCCCGATGCTCTGCCCGGCCGTCGTGACGAGCAGCAGCAGGGACGCGCCGCCCACGAACCACAGCGCCCCGCGCCGGGAGACGGTGGGCGCGTCCGGCCGGGGGGTCTCCAACTCTCCTTCGTCCCGGTGCCGTTGGCGTTCCCGGACCGCCCGCAGCGCCGTCGGCGTCTTCAGTGCCGCGTGCGCCACGAACGCGGCGAAGAACACCCAGGCACCGTAGAAGTGCAGGGGGTAGAAGGAGCCTGGGAAGACGTAGTCGAGCTGGACGTTGAGGACGCCGGTCGTGAACTCGAAGAGGCCGCCGCCGACCAGCAGCAGCAGCGAGACCCGTTCCAGGGCGTGGGCCACCGAGCGGGCCGGGGGCAGCGTGAACAGCTTCGGCACCACCGACCACAGCTTGGCGAGCAGCACCGGGATCAGGGCGATGCCGAGGGTGACGTGCAGGCCCTGGGTGACCCGGTAGAGCCAGTACGGGTTCGTCGGCCAGGAGAAGAGGTAGAAGCCGAGGACGCCCTTGTCCGGGGTCTGGTCGTTCACCGGGGCCAGGTCCGGGTTGTACGCGGCGTACGACACCAGTCCCGTCACGAACAGCACGGTGATGCCGACGAGCAGCACCAGGCCGAGCACCGAGGTGAACCAGGTGCCGCGCAGCGGGCTGCGCCAGAAGCCGGGTGAGGTGGGGAGCCGTGGATCGTCGGGTCTCATGGTCCGACCGTAGGCCGGGGAAATCCCCAAAACGGGTGCGCGACCCATGACGAAAGTCTGACGTCAGCCGCCTGATGCAGGGTTCGGCGCGGTCGCCGACCTAGCGTTCCGGTGTGACCCGCGCTCCGCACCGTGATCGGCCCGCCGATCTCTCCGCCGATCCGTCCGCCGATCCCGCCGGCCGCTTCGCCGATCTGCTCGCCGTCCTCGCCGCCGCCCTGCTGGTGCTCGCCGCCGTGCTGGTCGGCCGGCATCTCCAGGACGCCTACCGCAACCTGTTCGTGCACTGGCCGCCGCTGTTCGCCGACTGGGACCCGCACGTCGGCCCGGGCACCCCGGCCGCCGTGCTGGTCGCGGCCGCCGTGGTGGCGTACGGGCCGAACCTGGCCGTACGGCTGCCCTGGCGCGGGCTGCTGGGCGCGGCCTGGGGCGCCTGTCTGGCCTGGACGTGGTCGCTGGCGCTGGTCGACGGCTGGCAGCGGGGCGTGGCGGGCCGGCTCACCAGCCCGAACGAGTACCTGACGGTCGTCTCCCGCTTCCACGACATCCCGGCGACCCTGCGGGACTTCACCCACCACATCGTCAGCGGCACCCCGGCGCCCTGGCCGGCCCACATCGCCGGGCACCCGCCGGCGGCCACGCTCACTTTCGTCCTCCTGGACCGGATCGGGCTGCACGGCGGCGGCTGGGCGGGCGCCTGGTGCATCACGGCCGGTTCGACGGCCTGTGTCGCCGTGCTGGTCGCGGTGCGGGCCCTGGCCGACGAGCGGCTCGCCCGGCGGGCCGCGCCGTTCCTGGTCATGGCCCCGGCCGCGGTGTGGGTGGGCGCCTCGGCGGACGGGTACTTCGCGGCGGTCGCCGCCTGGACGGTGGCCCTGCTGGCACTCGCGGTGACCGGCCGGTCCGTGGCCTGGGCGGCGGGTGCGGGGCTGCTGTTCGGGCTGACCTGCTACCTGTCGTACGGCCTGACGCTCTTCGCGCTGATCGGGGCGGCGGTGCTGGTGCTCGGCCGGCGCCGGGTCCGGGCCCGCCCTGTCGTCCTCGCGCTGCTGGTGGCGGGGGCGGCGGTCGTCCCGCTCGTGTTCACCCTGGCCGGGTTCGACTGGTGGCAGGGGTACCGGCTGCTGGTCACCCGCTACTACCAGGGGATCGGCGGGACCCGGCCGTACGGCTACTGGGTGTGGGCCAACCTGGCCTGCACGGTGGTCATCACGGGTCCGGCGACGGTGGCCGGGCTGCGGCGGGCGGGTGCCGTGCCGGTCCGCCGCCGAACCGCGCCGGTCGCGGAGAAACGGCTCGCGTTCCTCGTGGGCGCCGCCCTGCTGGCCCTGCTGCTCGCCGACCTGTCCGGGATGAGCAAGGCGGAGACGGAGCGCATCTGGCTGCCGTTCGCGATGTGGCTGCTGTCGGCCTGCGCGTTCCTGCCCCGGCCGCGCGCCTGGCTCACGGCGCAGGCACTGCTCGGGCTGCTGCTGAACCATCTGCTGTTCACCGGCTGGTGACCGCCGGCCTGATCCCGCAGGCCTGGCCTCCGGCGTACCGGCGCGTCCCGCCGCGGCGATACGGCTACGGGAGGACTGACGGCCCCGGGCCGGCCGCCCGGACCTCGGTTGCCCGGACCTCGGCTGTCCGGACCTCGGCCGCCGCCGAGAGCTGCGCGAGGAGACTCGCCAGGGCCGCCCCGTCGCCGACCTCTTCGAGCAGCCGGGCCTGGTCGCCGTGGACCCGGCGGGCGGCACGGCCGTGGAGGTCCTCGCCGCGCGGGGTGAGGTGGAGCAGGACGCGGCGGCGGTCGTGCGGGTCGGGGCGGCGGTGGACGAGGTTGTCCGCGACCATGCGGTCGACGAGCTTGGTCAGGCTGGGCGCCGGCATCAGGGCGTGCTCGGCGATCTCGGACATCGGGTGCCCCCGGCCGTCCCCGACGAGCGACAGGACCCGCCACTCCTCGACCGTGCAGTCCTCCTCGGCCAGCACCGCGGCCAGCCGCCGCACGACCCGCCGCTCGGCATGGCTGAGGAGGTGGGCGAGGTCCGGCGAGGAGGGTACGGACGGCATTGCCGGTGTCCTTCCGGTAGGTCTACTGTGCGCGCAGAATACGAGTCTTGGCGACGGCGCCGGGGCCCGGGACCGGAATCCGCGTTCCCCATGCCCGCACGGAGGTGGCCGATGCGTCCGGCGCCGCCGAGCGACGGGAGTGGCACGCTGCTCCTCGCCCTGGTCGTGCCGCTGCAGGGGCCGGCGGGGGTCCTCGGGCCGTCGTGCGAGTCGGCCGCGCGGCTGGCCGTGGAGGAACTGAACGCCGCGGGCGGGGTGTTGGGCCGGGAGGTCCGGCTGGTCACCGTGGACGGCGGGGCGCCGCCGGCCCTGGTGGCGGCCGAGGTCGGGGCGCTGGTCTCGCTGGGCGCCGTGGACGGGGTGGTGGGCTGGCACACCTCGGCGGTACGGCAGGCGCTGCTGCCCCGGATCGCGGGCCGGGTGCCGTACGTCTACACCGCGCAGTACGAGGGCGGCGAGCGGACTCCCGGTGTCTTCCTGACCGGTGAGACCGACGTCGCCCAACTGCTGCCCGCGATGCGGCTGCTGGCGGAGGCGGCCGGGGTGCGGCGCTGGTGCACGGTGGGCAACGACTACGTGTGGCCCCGAGTGACCGCGCGCACGGCACGGTCGTACGCGCGGGAGTGCGGCGGGCGGGTGCGGGACGAGGTGTTCGTGCCGCTGGGGACGGAGGGCTTCGCCGCGGTGCTGCGCCGGATCGAGCGGTGCGAGGCGGACGCGGTGCTGATGCTGCTGGTGGGCGCGGACGCGGCCCGCTTCAACCGGGCGTTCGCCGGGTACGGGCTGCACCAGCGGTGCCTTCGGCTGAGCACCCACATGGACGAGAACATCCTGCTGGCCACCGGCGCGGACGGCACCGACGGGCTCTGGGCGGCGGCCGGTTTCTTCGAGACCCTCGCGACCGCCGAGAGCCTCGACTTCGGCGCCCGCCACGCGGCCCGGTTCGGTGTGCACGCCCCGGTGGTGGGGAGCCTCGGCGAGTCCTGCTTCGAGGGGGTGCGGCTGCTGGCGGCCCTGGCCGAGCAGGCCCGGTCGCTGGACGTGCGGGCGATGTGCGCGGTCGGGGACGCGGTGTCGTACGAGGGGCCGCGGGGCGTCGTACGGCTGCGCGGCAACCATCTCGCCCAACGGCTGTACCTGGCGCGGGCGGACGCCTTCGACTTCCACGTCGTCGCTCAGCTCTGAGCCCAACTCGCCCACAGCGCCCATTACTTCCCATGGGAAGTATCAAGCTTTGTCTTTTAAAGCAGGTGAAACGTTCGGGAAACAGGGCGCCGCGACTCTTCCGTGCAAACGACCGGGGACGAGAGAGGGAAGAGTCGTGACGGAGATCGTCGGAAAAGAGGCGCCGCCGGCCGTGGCGGACGGCGGGGCGGGCAGCGGCACGCCCGGTGGCACGGACAGCAGGCGGACCTACAACGACTGGGCGCAGAACGACACGCTGGAGGACTACTCGCTGCGGTACGCGCCGAAGTCCTTCCGGCGCTGGACCCCCTACGTGGTCGCCACCACCGCGCTGGGCGGCATCGCCTATCTCGCGGACTTCGCCATCGGCGGTTCGATCGCCATCTCCAACGGCTTCTCCAGTGCGCTGGTGGCGATCCTGACCGCGGCCGTGGTCATCTTCCTCACCGGCATCCCGATCTCGTACTACTCGGCCAAGTACTCCATCGACATGGACCTGTTGACCCGGGGCGCGGGCTTCGGCTACCTCGGCTCGACGCTCACCTCGGTCATCTACGCCAGCTTCACGTTCATCTTCTTCGCCCTCGAAGGCTCGATCATGGCGCAGGCCCTGGAGCTGGGCCTGCACATCCCGCTGGCCGTCGGGTACCTGATCTGCTCGGTCATCATCCTGCCGCTGGTCATCTACGGCATGACCGCGCTGTCGAAGATGCAGGTGTGGACGCAGCCGGTCTGGCTGGTGCTGATGGTCGCGCCGTTCGTGTCCATCGCGATCCAGGAGCCGGGCAAGTTCTCGGAGTTCACGCACTTCGCGGGCAACTCGCCGACCGGGTCGAGCATCAGCATGCTCGGGGTGGGCGCGGGTGCGGGCGTCGCGCTGTCGCTGATCGCGCAGATCGGTGAGCAGGTCGACTACCTGCGGTTCATGCCGGACAAGACGCCGGAGAACGGCCGGAAGTGGTGGGGCGCGGTGCTCTCCGCCGGTCCGGGGTGGGTGGTGCTCGGGGCCGCCAAGCAGATCGGCGGCGCGTTCCTCGCCTTCTACATCGCCGGCAGTGTGGGCCTCGCCAAGGCGAACGAGCCGATCCAGCAGTACGTATCGGGCTTCAAGACGTTCGCGGCGCCGGTCGCGCTCGGTCTCGCCACGTTCTTCGTGATCCTCTCCCAGATAAAGATCAACTCGACGAACGCGTACTCCGGTTCGCTGTCCTGGTCGAACTTCTTCTCGCGGCTGACGCACCGTCACCCCGGGCGCGTGGTCTACATCTTCCTCAACGTCGGCATCGCCCTGGCCCTGATGGAGGGCGGTGTCTTCGGCTTCCTCAACACCGTGCTGGGCTTCTACTCCAACGTGGCGATCGCCTGGATCGGCGCGGTCGTCGCCGACCTGGTCATCAACAAGCCGCTGAAGCTGAGCCCGTCGTACATCGAGTTCAAGCGGGCCCACCTGTACAACTTCAACCCGGTCGGCTTCGGCTCGATGCTGATCGCGTCGGCGGTCTCGATCGCCGCGTACTTCAACGCGTTCGGGGAGTACGGCAAGGCGTACTCGCCGTTCATCGCGCTGTTCCTGGCGATGGTGCTCTCGCCGCTGTTCGCGGTGCTGACCAAGGGGAAGTACTACATCGCCCGCGTCGACGACCTCGCGGAGCCGCTGCTCGGCCCGGACGGGCTGCCGTCGGCGGCCACGCTGACCTGCACGGTGTGCGCGACCGGCTTCGAGCGGCCGGACGTGGCGGGCTGCCCGTTCCACTCCGGTGCGATCTGCTCGCTGTGCTGCAGCCTGGAGAAGGACTGCCACGACTCCTGCAAGACCGGCCCGGTCGCGCTCGCCATGCCGACGGTGCGGCCCGCGGACTGACCGGTACCCCCGTCCACCGCTCCGGCTCGCACCCTGTCGCGCGGGCCGGAGCTCCTGTCCCCAGGTGTCCCCAGGCCGTCAGGGGTTCTCGTCGCCTTCCTGCCCATGACGCGGCAAGGCCGACTTTTCCAGCTTTGCCTGCGCGGGGCCGACACCGTCCCTCCAGTCGGCGCACGGTTCTTTCGCATCGATGTAGTCCGCCGCCATGAGCGGCAGGGAGATATGGGCCATGTCGCCGGGCGGGGGCGTGCGCAACGACCACAGAGGGGCGGGGGTGCCGTCGGCGACCGCGGCCGGGGCGTCGGTCAGGTTCATGCGCTCGCGCAGGCGGCCGTAGAAGTCCATCGCGGCGAGCCGGACCACCCGCAGCCGGGTCGGGGCGGCGTACACGCCGATCCAGTCCCCCGGCTCCAGGACGCCCCGCACCTGGCCGTCGACGCTGACCGCGGCCTGTCCCGAGCGTTCCAGGACGCGCAGGCCGACCGCTTCGTTCGGAGCGGTGACGACCGAGCGGTTGAACGTCATGTGCGGGGCGACCGGGGTGAAGACGAGGGCCTCCGCGCACGGCGAGACGACGGGGCCGCCGGCGGCGAAGCTGTACGCGGTCGAGCCGGTCGGCGTCGCCACCAGCAGCGCGTCGGCGGAGTAGGAGGCGAGCAGCCGGCCGGAGACGTAGACGCCGACGGAGACCTGGCGGTCCCGGGACAACTTCTCCAGGACGATGTCGTTGACCGCGGCGACGTGCAGCGGGACACCCCAGTCGGTGTCCTGCTCGCAGTCCGTGCGGACCTGGGGCGGCGGGAGCAGCGGCCCGCGGCCGTACTGCATCAGCCGCTCCATGTCGGCCGGCACCTCCAGGCGCCGGGAGGCGCGCATCGTCAGGAGCAGACGGCTGTCGACGGTGTAGCGGTCCTCGCGGATCGCGTCCAGCGCCTCCCGCACCGAGCAGACCGGCACCTCGGTCAGGAAGCCGACCCGGCCCAGGTCTACGCCGAGGACCAGCGCGTCGTTGCGGGCGGCGAGCCGGGCGCCGCGCAGGAAGGTGCCGTCCCCGCCGAGGGTGACGATCAGGTCGGGATCGCCGGCGGCCGCGACCTCCTCCCCGGAGTGGTGCCGTCCGCCGTCGTGCCACACGTCGATGTCCGTGCACCGCACGTCGTGCTCCGCGGCCCACGCCCGTACCGCACAGGCCGCTTCCACCGCCTCCGCACGCCCGCCGTGCACCACCAGTCCGAGCCCGTTCACCGTCATCTCCGCCTCCAGGACACCACTGTGCTCAGCCGCTGCTCCCACGCTGTCACGACGCGGGCGGATCTGTCGGGCGGAGGCGGGATCACAGCCCCAGGGAGATGGCCGGCCGGGTGAGCTCGGGTCCTGGAGGGCGCCGGACCGCAGGAGATCCGTCTCCATCTGGATCCGGCCGCCCCGGAGCGCACCTGGCACGCGGGGCTCACGCCGCTGACGGACCCGGGCGGCCAGGTGCGGGCGGTGGCCCTGACGGCCGACGCCGACGTGTCCCAGCAGCTGACACGGCGCCGGATGCTGCTGCTGGGCGACGCCGGGATACGCATCGGCACCGGCTCCGACGTGCAGCGCACCGCGCGGGAGCTGACCGAGGTCGCCGTCCCCGACTTCGCCGACGTGTGCGCCGTGGACCTGCTGGACGCTCCCCCGCGTGCGGACGAGGTCGCCCGGGGGCACCCGGCGCCGGGCCGCCGTGCGGTCGCTGCCCGACGGGCCGCCGCTCCCCGGGCCCTCCGGGGAGGTGCTGCGCTGCCCGCCGTGGTCGCCGTCCGGCCGGTGCCTGGCCGAGGGGCGGGGCACGGTGTACCCGTGCGGCGACGAGGTCGTGAGCCGCTGGGCGCGGGAGGATCCGCAGGCCGCCGCGTGGGTCGGGGAGAGCGGGGCGCACGCGATGCTGGCGGTGCCGCTCAGGGCGGGCGACGTCACCTTCGGCGTGGCGCTCTTCGGACGGAACCGGCGGACCGACCCGTTCGACGCGGACGACCTGTGGCTGGCCGAACAGCTCGCGGCGCGCACGGCCACCAGCATCCAGAGGGCCGCACGCGCCCAGCGGCAGCACACCACCACCATGACGCTGCAGCGCCGCCTGCTCCCGCAGACCCTGCCGGAGCAGGCGGCCCCCTCACCTGCGAGGTCTTCGACTCCAGCAACACCGCCCCGCACATGCGGCGGGCCCACACCTACGACGAGGGGGGACGCGGACTCCTCCTGGTCGGCCAGCTGACCCGGCGCTGGGGCACCCGGCACGGCGGCACCGGCAAGACCGTCTGGGCCGAGCAGTACCTCACCGAGGACTGAGGCGGCCGGGACCCGGCCGCCCGCGGAACACCGGGCGGGCCCAGGCGGGCGGCTGCGGGGTGTCCGGGGCCGCCCGGCCGACGGTCGGGGTGCGGACGACGTCACGGCCGACGGTCGGGGTGCGGACGACGTCACGGCCGACGGTCGGGGCCCCGTCGGCGTCACGGTGGACGGCGGGCTCCCCGGCCTGACCGGGGCCGTACGCGGCGCACCGCAGCGCCGACACGAACTCCAGGCAGGAGCCGTACCGGTCCTCGGGGACCTTGGCCAGCGCCCTGGCGAACACGCCGTCGAACGCCGGCGGCAGCCCCGCCCGCACCTCGCTCAGCGCGGGCGGGGCGTCGTACTGGTGCGCCCACAGCAGCGCGATGTCCTCGTCCCGGACGAACGGCGGACCGCCGGCGAGCATCTCGAAGACCACGCAGGCGAAACTGTAGAGATCGCAGCGGCCGTCCACCGGGCGCCCCGAGATCTGCTCCGGCGCCACGTAGTCCAGCGTGCCGACGAACTCGCCGACCGTCGTGAACCCGGTCAGCGACAGCGACTTCTTGGTGAGCCCGAAGTCCGTGAGGTAGACGTGCTCGGGGTGCTCGCTGTCCGTGCCCCGCGCCACCAGCACGTTGCCGGGCTTCACGTCCCGGTGCACCAGATCGTGCTCGTGCGCCGCGTCGAGCGCCGAGGCGACCTGGGCGGCGATCCGCAGCGCCGCGTCCACCGGCAGCACGCCCTCCTCGTCCAGCAGGGCGCGCAGATCAGGCCCCGACACGTACCGCATCGCGATGTACAGCACGCCGTCCGTCTCGCCGGCTTCGAAGATCGGCACGATGTGCGGGTGGTCTATGGCGGCGGCGACCCGTGACTCGTGGGTGAAACGGCGGCGGAAGGTGTCGTTGCGCGCCATCTCGGGGGCCAGCAGCTTCAGGGCGACGGTCCGGTCCAGACGCAGGTCCTTGGCACGGTAGACGACGGCCATGCCGCCGCGCCCGATCTCGCCCTGGACCTCGTAGCCCGCGATGCGCGTCGCCATCGCTCACATCGTATCCAGTGGGTAGGCGGCCCGCGAGAAGGTCACGTTCGGGCAGCTCACGGGGGCGCCGCCCGCCAGCCGGTCCAGCGCGTCACGGTCACGAGAACGACCGGGCCGGCCGGAGGGTGTTCCCGGTACTGCGGGTATTTCGCGCTCAGCGGCCCGACGAGCGCCGCGTCGGCGGGAACCACCCTCGCCTCGCCGTCCGCCCGGACCCACCACAGGTGGTCCCAGTTCTCGTCGTACGCGTCCGCGAGCAGGCACACGGACGGCTGCGCGGCGATGTTGCGCAGCCGCTTGAGGCCGGTCGTGGTCTTGGGTTTGTGGTCCACGGCGGTGACGATCCCGTCGGCGCCGTGGCGGGCGAAGACGACCGGCACCAGATGGGGGCGGCCGTTCGCGTCCACGGTCGCGAGCCGTGCCACCCGGGCCGCGGCGAACCGGCGTCGTGCCTCGCCCTCGGCCAGTTCCGGCACCGCGCGCCCCGTCCCGGTCAGGCCCGGCGCAGCGCGTCGAGCACGTCGTCGTCCGTCAGTTGCCCGAAGTCGTCGTACCACTGCCCGACCGCGCTGAACACGGCCGGGCGGTACGGACAGACGACCAGGTCGGCCTCGGCGGCGAGCGCGTCCAGGGAGTCGGGCGCGCCGACCGGGACCGCCAGTACGGTCCGCGCGGGGCCCCGGCCCCGCACGTGGCGCAGCGCGGCGCGGGCGGTGGAGCCGGTGGCGAGGCCGTCGTCGACGACGAGCACGGTACGGCCGCGCAGTGCGGGCGGTGGCCGTCCCTCGCGGTAGCGGCGCTCGCGGCGGCGCAGTTCCTGCCGCTCCCGCTCGACGACCGGGGCGAGGGAGTCCTCGCTCAGGTCCAGGTGGGCCAGGGTCGCCCGGTCCAGGAGCGGCGGGTCGTCCCCGGCGATCGCGCCGACGCCGAACTCCTCGTGGTGCGGGGCGCCGATCTTGCGTACGACGAGCACGTCGAGCGGGGCCGGAAGCTCGCGCGCCACCTCGGCGGCGACGGCCACACCGCCCCGGGGCAGCGCCAGCACGATCGGGTCGGGCAGGGCACCCTCGTCGCGCAACTCGGCCAGCACGGCGGCGAGTTCGCGGCCCGCGTGAGCGCGGTCCCGGTAGCGCACGGTTCGTCCTCCCCGGGCGAGGTCGGGGTCTCCTCCCTCCATGCTCACACCCGGAGGCGCCGAAGGCCGAGCCACGCCTTCTAACAAAATAATCATCGAAATTGTCAACAATCTCTGGGCGTCTTCCCTACAGTCAGGGACTCGAGTGACCACGCAACCCGCTGCACAAGGAGGTCCACGGGTGGAGATCAACCGCAGAACCGTTGTCCGGGGCGCGGCAGCCATGGCCGCGTTCGGAATCGCCGAGGGCGCGGCAGGCACGGCCTTCGCCGGTACCTCGTCGCCGGACGGCTCGTCGAGCACGTCCACGGCGAGCTCGGCGTACTCGCTGGAGTTCGATTCCACCGCCTGGTCGTACGACGCGGCCAACGACGTGTACTACCAGCTCGGGAAGGTGTACGTCGCCAACCCGGCCACGACGGACTACGAGAACCTGTCGATCTACGTTCCGGGCGCCTACCTGAGGGCCACCGCGAACAGTGACGGGACCACGTACACCGCGACGGTCGACCCGAAGGGGACCGTCGGCGCGTACTCGGGACGCACCGCGCCGATCGTGATCCCGGTCAACACCCCCGGCTACGCCGCGCAGAAGCCGGCCACGTCCTACAGCTACAGCAGCGTCTCGCAGTACCTGAAGGCCGGGCACATCTACGTGTGGCCGGGCCTGCGCGGCCGGGACGGCTCGACCGGCACCCGCTCCGACGCCGCCCCCTGGGGCGTGACCGACCTCAAGGCCGCGGTCCGCTTCCTGCGGTACAACCGGAGCGTCCTGCCCGGCAGCACGGACGACATCGTCCTGTTCGGCATGAGCGGCGGCGGCGCCCAGGGCACCGTGGCGGGCGCGTCCGGTGACAGCCCCCTGTACCACCCGTACCTGCGCACGATCGGCGCGGCGATGGCGGACGCCCACGGCCGGCCCCTCAGCGACGCGGTCGCAGGCGTCATGGCCTGGTGCCCGATCACCAGCCTGCACGAGGCCAACCTGTCCTACGAGTGGAACATGGGCCAGTTCGCCTCGACCGGCACGCGCGCGTCCGGCACCTGGACCAGCGCCTACTCGACGGACCTCGCGAAGGCCTGGCCCAGGTACGTCAACCGCCTGGGACTGCGTGACGAGCGGGGCAGGCGCCTGAAGCTGACCGAGTCCGCCGGCGGCGTCCACCTGGCCGGCAGCTACTACGACCACCTGATCGAGGTGATCACCACCTCGCTGAACAACTTCCTGTCCGACAACACCTTCCCGTACACCGTCACGACGATGGGCGGCCCGCCCGGATCGGGCCAGACGGGATCCTCGACCACGTACGAGACGGTCGACGACTACATCGCCTACCTCAACACCGACAGCACCTGGGTCACCTACGACGCCGCCACCAACACCGCCACGGTGTCCGGCCTGGAGGGCTTCGCCAGGAGCCAGAAGACCGCGAGCAAGCCGGTCGGCGCCTTCGACGGGTACTCCCGCGGCCAGACCGAGAACGGCGTCTTCGCGATGGGGCTCGACGCCCCGGCGCACTTCGCGCCGCTCACCCGCGACGTCGTCAAGGCGAACGAGTCGACGTACACCACCTACTCCGGCTGGAGCTCCGACTACGGCTCCGCGGCGTACGACAGCGACTTCGCCAAGAAGGACAGCGTCGGCAAGGACATGGCCTGGCGGGCCGACGCGTACAACCCGCTGTACTACCTCTCGCCCGCCTTCGGCGGCTACCGCCGTTCGCAGGTGGCGCGCCACTGGCGCATCCGCACCGGCATCATGCAGGGCGACACCGCCAACACCACCGAGATCAACATCCGGCTGGCCCTGCTGAACTACGGCATCCGCGACGTCGACTTCGCCACCGTCTGGGCCCAGGGACACACCATGGCCGAGCGCACCGGCGATTCGACGACGAACTTCATCGACTGGGTGGAGTCCGTCACCGGGAAGTGACCACCGGAGCGGCCCGGGCGGCTGCGCCACGGGGGACTCCGCCCGGTGCCGAACCCCGGACGCCACCTAGGACACGGCCCAGGCGAGGTGCAGCTCCTCGGGCGAGCGGTGGATCATCGTCGGCCGCATGGTGACCGGACGCCCCTCCGCGAGCCGCAGGCCCGGCAGCCGGCCGGTCAGCTCCTCCACTGTGATGCGGAGTTGCTCGCGGGCCAGTTGGGCGCCGACACAGGCGTGGGCGCCGAAGCCGAAGGCGAGGTGGCGGGCGGGGGCGGTCCGGGTGATGTCGAACGTGTCGGGGCGGGGGTGCCGGGAGGCATCCCGGTTGGCCGCGCCGAAGGCGACGAACAGGGAGGCACCGGCCGGGAGTTCGGTGCCGGCGAGGGTGACCGGACGGGTGGTGACCCGGCGGAAGCCCTGGAGCGCGCCGTCGTAGCGGGCCGCCTCCTCCACGGCCGCGGGGATCAGCTCCGGTTGCCGGCAGAGCAGTTCCCACTGGTCCCGGTGGCTCAGCAGGTGCAGGACGGTGGTACCGATCAGCGCGGTGGTGGTCAGGTGCCCGGCGATCAACAGGTTCTGGAGGTGGGCGACGGCCTCGTGGCGCTGTTCCAGGGGGAGTTCGGCGTGGCCGGGTTCGGCCACGGAGGCGACGATCTCCGTGGCCAGGTCCTCGCGGGGGCGGGAGTAGCGGTCCCGGGCGCAGCGGTCGAGAACGTGCTGCATGGCGACGACGTCCTCGGCGGCGGCGATCTGCGCGGCCTCCGGCAGCGGCCGGAACAGCAGCTCCTCGGCACGGCGCCCGCCGTGCACGACCAGGGGCACGTCGGCGGGGTCGAGTCCGACGAGCCTGCCGATGACCTCGCCGGGCAGCCGCATGGCGTAGGCCGACATCAGTTCCACCCCGCCGTCCGCCGCGAACCCGTCGACGAGGGCGGCGGCGCGCTCACGGGCGTACGGCACGGCCGCCGCGATCCGGGAGGGTGAGAGTGCGCGCAGCAGCGGCGCGCGCAACTGCTGGTGCCGTTCGCCGTCCGAGGTGACCACGACCGGCGGGCCGCCGAAGCCGCCGCCGAGCACGGCGAGTGCGGCGGGCGAGGGCATGACGTCCGGCCGTAACGCGTTCGCCGACGAGAACTCCTCGGTGCGGCGCAGCACTTCGCGGACGTCGGCGTCCCGGGCGACCAGCCAGGCGTCGAGTTCGGGCACCCGCACGAGCCCCTCCGCCGCCCGCGCCCGCGCGTAGAGCGGGTAGGGCTCGCGCATCAGGTCGTCGAGTCTGTCGTGTGCGTCGTGCTTGTCGTGTGCGTCGTGCCTGTCGTGCAGTTCGTGTTCCACGTGACGCCCCCGGGACGACAACGACGGCGGTACGGACCGCGCTCATCGTGCCGTACCGCCGTGCGTTCCCGACAGAGCCGGGTCAGAAAACGACCCACCACCCTTCGCGGGCCGCCTGCTCGGCCGTGTACGACACGCCGTGCGCCTTGAGGCCGGCGGCGTCGAGGAGGGTGATCTCGCCGCCGCGGTTGCCGAGCCGGGCGCCGTCGGACAGCGGCACGGCGAGGGTGGCGCCGGCGACCAGCGGACCGGCCGGTACCGGGGAGGCCTGGCCGATGCGGTTGAGCAGGCGCCAGCCGGTGAGGTCGACCGGCGCGGGCGAGGCGTTGAGGAGGGTGACGGTCTCCACCTCGGGGGTGGGGCCGGGCGGGTTGACGAGCGCGGCGACGACCCGGACCGGCTGCTCGCCTGGGGCGGGCCGGGAGGTGTCGACGTCGGGAAGGGTGTGGCCGGTGACGTCGTCGGTGTGCCAGGCCTGGCTCTGGAAGGCGAGGAAGATCCCGACCCAGCGATCCCGGTTCCCGTCCTCGCCCGGGAGGCGAATGAGGAGACCGCCGTCCTGCCACACCCCGTCGTCGCCGGTGAAGCGGCCGCTGTTGCCCTGGTTCATATGGATGTCGTGCACGCCGTTGCCGGGCAGGAAGCCGAACACCTTGTCCTTGACGCCGGTTTCGGGCCCCCAGCGCTCGCCGAAGAGGTACAGCCGGACGCGGGGGTCGTCGACGGCCCGCCGGACGTAGTGGTCGAGCAGGTCGGCCAGGTCGTTGTCGGGGCCGGGACGGTCCGCCGGCAGGACGCGCAGCTTCGCCGGGTCGAAGAGATTGCCGCGCACGAAGTCGAGGTTGGGTCCGCCGGGACCCGGCGGCAGCGTGTTCCAGCCGCCGGCCAGTCCCTCCAGCCGGGCGGTGATGGGGTGCTTGAAGTCGTCGTCGACGAGGTAGAGCAGGTCGGCGGGCTTCTGCTGGGACAGGACGTTGACGGCGGCACGGTAGTGGACGCCGGCGTCGTCCATGAGGTGGATCTGGTAGTGCGGGGTCTCGGCGGCGCCCTCGCGCCGGACGCCGACAGCCCTCGTGATCAGTACGCCATAGGTCTTCAACGGCATGATGACCAACTCCCCGTAAAAGCAGGCGGTTTGCCCGCCCATGGCGGAAATCGTACGGGCCCGGAACCGGTTGCGGTCCGGGTTGGACGATTCTGTCGGTCCTGCGAACGGTCGGGGCGTGCCCCGTTTCCGGTGGCCGGTTCCCTACGATCGTGCCGTGGTCAACTTCCTCCTCCAGCGGACGGCTCCGCTCCCGATCGACGAGGCATGGCGCCGGCTCACGGAGTGGTCCCGGCATGCCGACGTAGTTCCGCTGACCCGGATCACCGTGCTCACCGATCCCCCGACCCACGAGGGCACGGTCTTCGTGGCGCGCTCCGGTCTCGGACCGCTGTCCTTCGAGGATCCCATGGAGGTGACCGTCTGGCATCCTCCCGAGGACGGCGGCCCCGGCCGGTGCCGGCTCGTCAAGCACGGCCGGGTGGTGCTCGGCTGGGCCGAACTGGCGGTGCACCCCGGCCCCGGCGGCCGTACCCGGGTGGTCTGGCACGAGGAGCTGCGGATCCGGGGGCTGCCGTCGCTTTTCGACCCCCTGGTGCGCAGGGCCTCCCGGGCCGTGTTCGGGCGCGCGGTCAACTCGCTCCTCCGGCGGCCCTGACCGCGGTGCCGGACAGGCCCTAGGCCACCGACCCGATCCGCCGCGCCGGGACCGGCGACGACGTCACGTCGTGGTGGATCGGGGTGTGCGCGCCGGTCAGGGAGACCCCGCTGCCTCCCCTGCGGTTCGCGACGATCTCGGCCGCGATCGACAGCGCGGTCTCCTCGGGCGTACGGGCACCGAGGTCGAGGCCGATGGGTGACCGGAGGCGGGCCAGCTCCAGTTCCGTGACGCCGATCTCGCGCAGGCGTTCGTTGCGGTCGAGGTGGGTGCGGCGGGAGCCCATCGCGCCGACGTAGGCCACCGGGAGGCGGAGGGCGAGCCGGAGCAGCGGGACGTCGAACTTGGCGTCGTGGGTGAGGACGCACAGGACGGTGCGGCCGTCGACCTGCGTGCGCTCCAGGTACCGGTGCGGCCACTCGACGACGATCTCGTCGGCCTCCGGGAAGCGGTTGCGCGTCGCGAAGACGGGCCGCGCGTCGCACACCGTCACGCGGTAGCCGAGGAACTTGCCTACCCGGACCAGCGCCGACGCGAAGTCGATCGCGCCGAAGACGATCATCCGGGGCGGCGGGACGGACGACTCGACCAGCACCGTGAGCGGTGCTCCGCACCGAGAGCCCTGCTCTCCGATCTCCAGCGTGCCGGTGCGGCCCGCGTCCAGGAAGGCGGCGGCCTCGGCGGCGACCGTGCGGTCCAGCTCGGGGTGGGTGCCGAAGCCGCCCTCCTGGGAACCGTCGGCGTCCACCAGGAGGGCACGGCTCAGCAGCTCCGCCGGCCCGGTGACGATCCGCGCGAGGGCCGCGGCCTCCCCGCGCGCGGCGGCGGCCAGCGCGGCGGCGACCACCGGCCGGGCGGGGTCGTCCGCCCGGACCGGGGTGACGAGGATGTCGATGACGCCGCCACAGGTCAGACCGACGGCGAAGGCGTCCTCGTCGCTGTACCCGAAGCGCTCCAGGACGGTCTCCCCGTCCTCCAGCGCCTGCCGGCACAACTCGTACACGGCACCCTCCACGCACCCGCCGGAGACCGAGCCGACGGCGGTGCCCTCGCCATCCACCGCGAGGGCGGCGCCGGGCTGCCGCGGCGCACTCCCCCCGACCGCCACCACCGTGGCCACGGCGAAGTCACGTCCGTCCGCGACCCACCGGTTCAGCTCCTCGGCGATGTCGAGCATTTCCGGATCTCCTTAACGAGGTTGGGCGAAGGCGCCCCGTAAGGGGCGCTGGGGCCCCCGGCCGAAGGCTGGGGGAGGAACTGCGCGACCAGCCACGACGGACCCGCGGACAACAACCGGCCCGTCACGGCTGAACCAGCGGAACGCCTAGTGAACGCCCAGCCAGCTCTCAATGGGATTGAGGGCGAAATAGACCAGGAAGATCCCTGTCAGACCCCACATGAATGCCCCGATCTCCCGTGCCCTGCCCTGAGCTGCCTTGATGGCGGTGTACGAGATCACGCCGGCGGCCACACCGGAGGTGATGGTGTAGGTGAAGGGCATCAGGACGACCGTCAGGAACACCGGAACGGCGGTGGCCCGGTCGGCCCAGTCCACGTGCCGGGCGTTCATCAGCATCATCGCGCCGATGACCACCAGCGCGGCCGAGGCGACCTCCTGCGGGACGATCGCGGTGAGCGGGGTGAAGAACAGGCAGGCCGCGAAGAACAGGCCGGTGACGACGGACGCGAGACCCGTACGGGCACCCTCGCCGACGCCGGTCGCCGACTCGATGAACACCGTCTGCCCGGAGCCGCCCGCGACCCCGCCGATCGCGCCGCCCGCGCCGTCGATGAACAGCGCCTTGGACAGGCCCGGCATCCGGCCCTTGTCGTCGGCCAGCTTCGCCTCGGTGCCGACGCCGATGATGGTGGCCATCGCGTCGAAGAACCCGGCGAGCACGAGGGTGAAGACGATCATCGCCACCGTCATCGCGCCGACCCTGCCCCAGCCGCCGAACTCGACGTGCCCGAACAGCGAGAAGTCCGGCATGGAGACGGCGGAGCCGTGCAGTTCGGGGGCTGCGCCGCTGGCCCACTGCTTGGGGTCGATGACTCCGAGGCCGTTCAGTGCGGCCGCCACGACGGTGCCGCTGACGATGCCGATCAGGATCGCGCCGGGGACGTTCCGGGCCTGCAGCATGAAGATCAGCAGCAGGGTGCCGGCGAAGAGCAGCACCGGCCAGCCGGCCAGTTCGCCGGCCGGGCCGAGGGTGACCGGGGTGGCCTTGCCCTGGTGCACGAAGCCGGACTTGTAGAAGCCGATGAGGGCGATGAACAGGCCGATGCCCATGGTGATGCCGTGCTTGAGCGCGAGCGGGATCGCGTTCATGATCATCTCGCGCAGGCCGGTGACGACCAGGAGCATGATGACGACGCCGTACATCACGCACATGCCCATCGCCTGCGGCCAGGTCATCTGCGGGGCGACCTGCGAGGAGAGCACGCCGGAGACGGAGAGGCCGGCGGCGAGCGCGAGGGGCACCTTGCCGACGAAGCCCATCAGCAGCGTGGTGAAGGCGGCCGCGAACGCCGTCGCGGTGATCAGCGCCTTCTGGCCGAGGGTGTCCCCGGCCGCGTCCTTGCCGGACAGGATCAGGGGGTTGAGCAGGAGGATGTACGCCATCGCCATGAAGGTGGTGACGCCGCCGCGGACTTCACGCGCGACGCTCGATCCCCGCCGGGATATGTGGAAGTACCGGTCGAGCCAGGACCGTCCGGCCGGGACGCGGGTGCCTTCTCCCGCGTCTTCGGCCGTCGCCCTGGGTTCAAGTGACTGCTGGGTCATGGTGCCGTCTCCCAAGGTTCACAGGGGCCCCCGTGTGTGCCGATGTCTTCGGCGATACACGGGATTTGGGAAGTGCATGACCCGGGGGACGGCCCGGAGGTGCACGCTTGTGGGGTTGGCGCCGGGGAGTTGAGCAGTTGCCCGGCGCCGGGGTGCCGTTGCGCCCACCCGTGCCGCCATGGGGGTCCCCCCAGGCCCTCAAGGCACTGGGGGAGGCACGACTGCCCGCAACGGCAGCGGGGTTACAACGTGGCCGCAAGCCGCGGCCACGCCTTGGTCACGCGTTGCCCGTCAGATGCTCCGGGCGTACCGGCGTGCGGTTGAGCTCCAGGCCGGTCGCGTTGCGGATCGCCGCGAGGACCGCCGGGGTCGAGGACAGGGTCGGGGCCTCGCCGATGCCGCGGAGCCCGTACGGGGCGTGGTCGTCGGCGAGTTCGAGGACGTCGACCGGGATGGTCGGCGTGTCCAGGATGGTCGGGATCAGGTAGTCCGTGAAGGACGGGTTCCTGACCTTCGCGGTCTTCGGGTCGACGATGATCTCCTCCATCACCGCGATGCCCAGGCCCTGGGTCGTACCGCCCTGGATCTGGCCGACGACGGAGAGCGGGTTGAGCGCCTTGCCGACGTCCTGGGCGCAGGCCAGCTCGATGACCTTGACCAGGCCCAGCTCGGTGTCCACCTCGACGACCGCGCGGTGTGCGGCGAAGCTGTACTGGACGTGGCCGTGGCCCTGCCCGGTGTGCAGGTCGAAGGGCACGGTCGGCCGGTGCCGCCACTCCGCCTCGATCTCCACGGCCTCGTCGCCGAGGACGTCCACCAGGTCGGCGAGCACCTCGCCGCCGTCGGTGACGACCTTGCCGCCCTCCAGGAGCAGCTCGGCGGTGGCCCAGGCCGGATGATACGTGCCGAACTTGCGGCGGCCCAGCTCCAGCACCTGCTCGCGCACCAGCTCGCAGGAGTTCTTCACGGCGCCGCCGGTGACGTACGTCTGCCGGGAGGCCGAGGTCGAACCGGCCGAACCCACCTGGGTGTTGGCCGGGTGGATGGTCACCTGCGCCACGCCGAGCTCGGTGCGCGCGATCTGCGCGTGGACGGTCACCCCGCCCTGCCCGACCTCCGCCATCGCCGTGTGCACGACGGCGACCGGCTCGCCGCCGACGACCTCCATGCGCACCCGCGCGGTCGAGTAGTCGTCGAACCCCTCGGAGAAGCCGACGTTCTTGATGCCGACCGCGTACCCGATGCCGCGTACGACGCCTTCGCCGTGCGTGGTGTTGGACAGACCGCCGGGCAGCTGCCGTACGTCCGCGCCCTCGCTGCTCTCCCACTGGCGCTCGGGCGGCAGCGGCATCGCCTTGACCCGGCGCAGGAGTTCGGCGACCGGGGCCGGCGAGTCCACCGGCTGGCCGGTCGGCATGATCGTCCCCTGTTCCATGGCGTTCAGCTTCCTGAACTCCACCGGGTCCATGCCGAGTTGCTTGGCGACCTTGTCCATCTGGGCCTCGTAGGCGAAGCACGCCTGGACCGCGCCGAAGCCGCGCATCGCGCCGCAGGGCGGGTTGTTGGTGTAGAGGGCGATGGCCTCGATCTCGACGTCGTCGACGACGTACGGTCCGATGCCGAGCGAGGAGGCGTTGCCGACGACGGCCGGGGAGGCGGAGGCGTACGCCCCGCCGTCGAGCACGATCCGGCACTTGACGTGCGTCAGCTTGCCTTCACGCGTTGCTCCGTGCTCGTAGTAGAGGCGGGCCGGGTGGCGGTGGACGTGACCGAAGAAGGACTCGAAGCGGTTGTAGACGATCTTGACGGGCTTGCCGGTACGCAGGGCCAGCAGGCAGGCGTGGATCTGCATCGACAGGTCCTCGCGGCCGCCGAACGCGCCGCCGACGCCGGACAGCGTCATCCGCACCTTGTCCTCGGGCAGGCCGAGCACCGGGGCGATCTGGCGCAGGTCGGAGTGGAGCCACTGGGTGGCGATGTAGAGGTGGACGCCGCCGTCCTCCTCGGGCACCGCGAGGCCGGACTCGGGGCCGAGGAAGGCCTGGTCCTGCATGCCGAAGTAGTACTCGCCCTTGACGACGACGTCGGCCTTCTTGGCGGCCTCGTCCGCGTTGCCGCGGATGATCGGCTGGCGGTGCACGATGTTGGGGTGCGGGACGTGGCCGACGTGGTGGTCGTCGCGGTTCTCGTGGACGTGGACCGCGTCCGGGGCGGTGGCGGAGGCCTCGTCGGTGATGACGGGCAGTTCGCGGTACTCGACCTTGATCTTCGCGGCCGCGCGGCGGGCGGTCTCCGGGTGGTCGGCGGCGACGATCGCGATCGGTTCGCCGTGGTGGCGGACCTTGCCGTGGGCGAGGACCGGGGTGTCCTGGATCTCCAGGCCGTAGTTCTTCACCTCGGTGGGCAGGTCGTCGTAGGTCATGACGGCGTAGACGCCGGGCTGGGCGAGGGCCTCGCCGGTGTCGATGGACACGATCTCGGCGTGCGCGACCGTGGAGCGGAGGATCTGGCCCCAGAGCATGTCCTCGTGCCACATGTCGGACGAGTACGCGAACTCGCCGGTGACCTTGAGGGTGCCGTCCGGGCGGAGCGTGGACTCGCCGATGCCGCCCCGGGTCTGGGAGCCCTGGGTGACCTTGGTGGGCGTGCCGAGGGGGGCGCTGTTGGTGGGCATCCGGTTCAGACCGCCTCTCCCTGCCGGGCGGCCGCGAGGCGGACCGCGTCCATGATCTTCTCGTAGCCGGTGCAGCGGCACAGGTTGCCCGAGAGGGCCTCGCGGATGTCCGCGTCGCTCGGGTTGGGGTTGCGCTCCAGCATCTCGTCGGCGGCGACCAGCAGACCGGGGGTGCAGAAGCCGCACTGGACGGCGCCGGCGTCGATGAAGGCCTGCTGGACGGGGGAGAGTCGGGTGCCTTCGCCGGTCTGGGAGTCGGCGGGGGGCTTGGGCTGCCAGCTCTGCGAGGTGTCACGCGTGACATGTGACATAGCACTGTCGCCGTGGCCCGTCCCGCCGCAGGCCCGCCGCTCCGCGAACTCCGCCAGCCCCTCCACGGTGACGACCTCCCGGCCCTCCACCTGTCCCGCCGCGACCAGGCACGAGCACACGGGCACGCCGTCCAGCCGGACGGTGCAGGACCCGCACTCGCCCTGCTCACAGGCGTTCTTGGAACCGGGCAGGCCGAGCCGCTCCCGCAGCACGTACAGCAGGGACTCGCCCTCCCACACGTCGTCGGCTTCCTGCGGACGTCCGTTGACGGTGAAGTTGACGCGCATCAGGCGACACTCCCCTTCTGCTCAGGGTTCTGCCCAGTAGTGCCGCGGTACGACTCCCAGGTCCAGGTGAGGGTGCGGCGGGCCATCACGCCGACCGCGTGGCGGCGGTAGCTCGCGGTGCCCCGGACGTCGTCGATCGGGTTGCAGGCGGCGGCGCACAGGTCCGCGAACTGCTTGGCGACCGACGGGGTGATGATCTTCCCGTTGTCCCAGAAGCCGCCCTCGTCGAGCGCCGCGTTCAGGAAGTCCTCGGCGGTCTTCGCCCGCACGGGTGTCGGGGCGGCCGAACCGATCCCGGTCCGCACGGTCCGCGTCTCCGGATGCAGGGCGAGCCCGAAGGCGCACACGGCGATCACCATGGCATTGCGCGTACCGACCTTCGAGTACTGCTGCGGGCCGTCGGCCTTCTTCACGTGCACCGCGCGGATCAGCTCGTCGGGCGCGAGGGCGTTGCGCTTGACGCCGGTGTAGAAGTCGTCGATGGGGATGAGCCGGGTGCCGCGCACCGACTCGGCCTCGACCTCGGCGCCGGCCGCGAGCAGCGCGGGGTGGGCGTCGCCGGCCGGGGAGGCGGTGCCGAGGTTGCCGCCGACGCCGCCGCGGTTGCGGATCTGCGGGGAGGCGACGGTGTGCGAGGCGAGGGCGAGACCGGGCAGCTCGGCGCGGAGGTTCTCCATGATCCGGGTGTACGGGACGGAGGCGCCGAGCCGTACGCTCTCCTCGCCGACCTCCCATTCGTAGAGATCGCCGATGCGGTTGAGATCGAGGAGGTACTCGGGCCGGCGGTGGTCGAAGTTGATCTCGACCATCACATCGGTGCCACCCGCGATCGGCACTGCGGTGGGGTGCTCGGCCTTCGCGGCGAGCGCCTCCTCCCAGCTGGCGGGGCGAAGGAAGTCCATGACCGGCTCTCTTCTCCGTCTCGTGAGTCTCGTGAGTCGTGCGGATTGAGCCAATCCGTGTGCGGCGGGCCCGGCTCGTTCATGTCCTGTTAACGCGGAATGACGTCAGTACACCGCCCCTTACTCCGGCGGGGTCAGTCACCGAAACCATGAAGGAGTTGGCTGGCCAGCACGGGCATCTTGTAGATTCGTATGAACGGAGGGCATCAGTAACCTCTTGGTTTTCCTGCGGAAACGCAGGAAACGCCCTGGCGACCACCGGTTGCGGCCCGGCAGCCCTTGGTGACGGCCCACGGAGGCGCCCGCCGGGCACCTCCCCCGTGACCCTTCATGATTCATCGTAGATTTCGAGACACAGAACGGCGGCAACGAGATGCGGCTGCGCGCACTGCTGGACACCGATGCGCTGGGCCTGCGGCTGCTCGGCGGCGAGGACGAGCTGGACCGTACCGTGCGCGGGGTCATGACCACGGACCTGCGCGACCCGAGCCGCTACCTCTCCGGCGGCGAGCTGGTGCTGACGGGCCTGGCGTGGCGCCGGGACGCGGCGGACTCCGAGCCGTTCGTTCGACTGCTGGTGCAGGCCGGGGTGGTCGCGCTGGCGGCCGGTGAGGCGGAGCTGGGCGACGTTCCGGACGACCTGGCCGTGGCCTGCGCGCGCCACCGGCTCCCGCTCTTCGCCGTGCACGAGTCGGTGGCCTTCGCGACGATCACCGAGCATGTCGTACGGCAGGTCAGCGGCGAGCGCGCCGGGGACCTGGCGGCCGTGGTGGACCGGCACCGGCGGATGATGACCTCGGGCCCGGCGGGCGGCGGCCCGGACGTGGTCCTCGACCTGCTCGGCTCCGACCTGGACCTGCGTGCCTGGGTGCTGTCCCCGGCCGGCCGCCTGATCGCGGGCTCCAAGGTGTCCGGGCCCGCGCTGCCCGCCGACGCCTGTGCCGGGCTGGCCGCCGAGCACCTGGCCGCCACCCGCACCGGCCGCCGCGGCCCGCACCGCGTGCTGCTCGGCGGCTCGACCTACTCCCTCTTCCCGATCCGCTCCAGCGGCCGCTCGCCGCAGGGCGCCCGGGACGTGCGCGAGACCGTGCTGTCGGACTGGCTGCTGGCGGTCGAGGCGGACGCGGGCGACTGGCCGGAGGAGCGGCTCGACCTGCTCCAGGGCGTCACCCAGCTGATCGCCGTGGAGCGCGACCGCCGCGACGCGGCCCGCACGGTGCGGCGCAGGCTCGCGCAGGAGGTCCTGGAGCTGGTCCAGACGGGCGCCGCACCGGCCGAGATCGCCGCCCGGCTGCGGGTGGCCGCCCCGGTCCTGTTGCCCGGGTTCGGCGCCGCGCCGCACTGGCAGGTGGTCGTCGCCCGCGTCGAGTGGGACGGCGGGGAGGTCGAGGGCGGCCCGGTCGCCCAGTCCCTCCTGGAGGAGATCCTGGTCGACCCGCTGGCGACCGGCCCGGAGCCCTCCGACCGGATAGCGGTGGCCCACACCGGCGACGAGGCGATCGCCCTCGTACCGCTGCCCGCCGTGACCGCTGAGCACGACGGCTCCGAGTCCGGCATCCACGCCGACGTCCTCCTGGAGTCGGTACGGGTCCCGCTGTCGGCGGGTCTCGACGACGACGGCCGGGTCACGCTCGGCGTCAGCGCGGCCGTGCACTCGGCGGAGGGACTGCGCGGTGCCCTGGAGGAGGCCCGGCACGCCCGCCGGGTGGCCGCCGCCCGCCCCGGCCGGGTCTGCGCGGCCGGCCACCAGGAGCTCGCGTCGCACGTGCTGCTCCTCCCCTTCGTCCCCGACGACGTCCGCCGCGCCTTCACCGCCCGGCTGCTGGACCCGCTCCGGGACTACGACCGCCGCCACCGCGCCGAACTGATCCCCACCCTGGAGGCGTTCCTCGACTGCGACGGCTCCTGGACCCGCTGCGCCACCCGTCTCCACCTGCACGTCAACACGCTGCGCTACCGCGTGGGGAGGATCGAGCAGTTGACGGGCCGGGACCTGTCCCGGCTGGAGGACAAGCTCGATTTCTTCTTGGCATTGCGGATGAGCTGAGGTCACGCGGGCGTGCGACCGTCTCATGCCAAGTGCCGCCGCCGTCCCACGACTTTGTGAAATTATTCACCCACCCTCTTGGCCCCGCGCGGCGATCGGTGCTGGAATGCGGCCACCACTTCACTGCTCGACGGCGCGCAAGGGGAGGGCAACGTGGCGTACTCCGCCATGTCTGGGAACGGAACGACCGACGGTGACGATCCGCTCCAGACCGCGGTATGGCGGCTGCGCTCGCGGGCCTGCTGGGCCGACGCGGCGGCTCTGCTGCCGTCGGACACGCCGACGTACACCCTGCAGCGGGCGGGGCTGATGGTCGAGCGGTGTCTGTACACCGAGGGGGGCTGGGAGGAGGCCGAGGACGCGCTGCGGACGGCGGAGGCGGTGGCCCGGACCGACGAGGAGCGGGGCGCGGCCGCCTGCGAACGCGGCCAACTCGCCTACGCCGCCACGCTGCACGGTGTCCGCGACAGGGCGGACGAGGCGCGGGCCGCGCTCGGGAGGGCGGCGGCGCTGATCCCGCCGGGGGCGCCGGGCCGGGCGCTGCTCGACTTCCGCCGGGGTCTGCTGGCGGAGAACCTGACCCGCTCCCCGCAGGCGGCCCGCGCCGCCTACCGCCGGGCCCACGCCGCCGCCACCGCTCACGCCGACCCGCTCCTGCTCTCGTTCACCTGGCGTCACCTGGCCGGACTGGCGCTGCGGGACGGGGAGTTGGCGGAGGCGCGGCACGGTTTCGCGGAGTCGCTGCGGATCAGGGAGGAACTGGGTTACCTGGTGGGCACCGCCCCGGCGCTGGCCTCCCTGGCCGACACGGAGTCCGAGCCGGAGGCGTCGCGCCTGCGGGAGGAGGCGGGACGGCTGTTCCGGCTCCTGGGCGGCGTCCCCACCTGGCTGGCGAGACAGCTGACTCCGCCCGCACCGGGAGCGGCGACCGCCTGAGACCCGACTCAGAGGAAACTGAGAGTCTGCTGTGGCAGCGTGACGCGCCCCGACCCTCTCAGGAGCGCTTCGCCATGAGCACCGTCAACGGGCTGCCGGCCCATGTCCTGCTGGTCCACATCGTCGTCGTCCTGGTTCCACTGACCGCACTCGCCCTGGTGGCCGCGGCGCTGTGGCCGCGGGCCGCCCGGCGGCTGGGCGTACTGCTTCCCGCGCTCGCCCTGGTCGCCCTGGTCAGCGTGCCGCTGGCGACCCAGGCCGGCGAGTGGCTGGAGCGGCACGTGACCGAGGACACGCTGGTCCGCCGGCACACCGAACTGGGCGACGGGCTGCTGCCCTGGGCCCTGGGCCTGTTCGTGCTGGCCACGGTGGTGTGGTGGGCGACGCGACGCGGCGGGCAGGAGCAGGCTCCCGGCAAGGGCGCCCGCTGGTCGGCCCTCCCGGTCCGGATCGTCGTGGGCGTGCTGTCGGTGGCCGTGGCGGCCGGCGCGGTCGTCGACGTCTACCGCATAGGCGACTCGGGCGCGAAGGCCGCGTGGCACGACGCGTACCAGAAGACCGCACAGGGCAACTGAGTGGGCTGAGGCCGGGGGCGTGGACGCTCACCGGCGCTTGCCGGCTGCCGCCCGCGCCCACCCGTGCCGCCCTGGGGGGGCACCTCCCAGGCCCTTAAGGCACTGGGGGAGGCACGACTGCCCGCGACTGAGGAGCCCCGTAAGGGGCGCTGGGGGTACCCCCGGCCGAAGGCTGGGGGAGGAACTGCGCGAGCAACCCCCCACGCACTCGCACCCGGCTCCCGGCCGCCACCCCGCACGGCGAATAGCCGCGCAAACGCCCTCCCCCTGTCACCCCGCGTCGGCGAAATGCCCGGCCACCAACCTCCGCACCGCATCCAGCTCCCCCGAGATCAACGCCTCCAGCAACGCCGCATGCTCCGCCGCGTCCGCCATCAGCTCCGCCCGAGCCCCGCGCAACGGCAGAGCCCTCCTGTGCAGGTCCTCCGCGATCTGCACCAGCTGCTCGTTGCCCGCAAGGCCCAGCACCGCCCGGTGGAACGCCCGGTCGGCCTCCGCGTACGTCGCCCGGCACCCCGTCGCCGCCACCCGCACCGACTCCTCGGCCAGCGGCCGCAACGCCGCCCACCGCTCGGCCGGCACGCTGCGCGCCAGCCGCATCATCACCGGAACCTCGATCAGCGCCCGCACCTCGGCCAGTTCCGCGAGCTCGCGAGCGCCCCGCTCGACGACCCGGAATCCGCGGTTGGGCACGACCTCGACCGCGCCCTCCAGCGCCAGCTGCTGCATCGCCTCGCGCACCGGCGTCGCGGAGACCCCGAACCGCTCCCCCAGCGCCGGCGCCGAGTACACCTCGCCGGGCGCCAGCTCCCCGCCGACCAGCGCGGTGCGCAGCGCGTCGAGGATCTGCCCGCGCACGGACGCCCGCTGCACGGCGGGCCTGGGCTGCGGGACCGGCCGCTCACCGTGGGTGTGCTCACCCCGGGCGGCCGGCAGACCGGCGGGGAAACCGGGCGCCTCCCGCGCCGACTCCCCGGACCGCGACTGCGCCGGCACCCTGGCGGTCTCGGCGGAAGCCGGGTGCGCGCGCTGGTTCACGGGTCCTCCTCCGGCTCGTCGGCACTTGGGTCATTAACGGCGGGTTGTTACTTGTCCGTCAAGCACCTTAGGCGCACAAGGCGCTGGTTCAAATTTCCGAACGAATGGGTAAGGTAAGGCTTACTTATCTGACAGTCGGCCCGCACCCGATCGGTGGTAGCCCATGTCCTCCCCCGTCTCCGCCGCCTACGCGCGCCTCACCGAGGTCTGCCCGGACCTGGCGGTCACGGAGCTGGGACCGGGCGAACCGGCACCCCGGGGCGGCGGCTGGGTCGGCGCCGCCGAGCTGGCGGCCGGCGGCCCCGGCCTGGACGCCTTCCTGGCCTGGGACGAGGACCAGATCCTGCGGGACGAGGGAAAGCCGGCCCGCCCCGACGTGGTCGCCACCTTCGGCCTGCACCGCTACGGCTGGGCCGCCTGCCTCCTGATCACCCTCCCCTGGTTCCTGGACCGCCGGGTCCCCCGCCTCCCCGCCTCCGAGGTGTCGTACGACCGCACGGCGGGCCGGATGGCCGTACGGGTCGCCTCCTTCGCCTGCCTCCCGGACGACCCGGCGGCGGCGCTGCCCGGTGCGGTCGTCGTGGCCGGCGAGGAGGCGCTGCGGGCCGAGGTACGGGCGGCCGTCGCCGAGCACCTGGAGCCGGTCCTCGGCGGCTTCGGGCCGCGGATGCGGCGGCGCGGGCGCGCACTGTGGGGCATGGCGACGGACGAGGTCGTCGAGGGCCTCTGGTACATCGCCGGACTGCTCGGGGACGAGGCACGGGCCGTACGGGAACTCGAACAGCTGCTCCCGGGCGCGACCAGGCCCTACGTCGGCTCGGCCGCCTTCCGGGTGCTGTCCGGCCCGGCCGGGGAGCCGCTGCCGACCCGGGACCGGGCGAGCTGCTGCATGTACTACACGCTGCGCCCCGAGGACACCTGCGCCACCTGCCCGCGCACCTGCGACGACGACCGGATCGCCAAACTCACGGCCGCCGCGGCGGCCTGAGCCCCCCTCAGGCTGTTCGAAGCACCCACCCCCGGGACACAGCACTCCCCGGCATCCACTAAGATCGCCGGTGGCAAGGTCACCCTGCGCGGACAGGAAATTCACAACTTCCCCACTTGCCGCAGGAACTTTCCGAGGAACCACCCGTATGGGTAGTCTTACTCGAACTCAACTCCCGCCCCTCATGCGGCAGTTCGAGCAGAATGCCGCCCTGGGGCATCCCCTTGCACTTCCTTGGCGGCCTCTTGCCCCGAAACCCCCTGAGGGCCAGTGGGATTGGGCCACTATGGCGGGCGATACGCCCTATCCCAATGCAAGGGACCCCTAGATGAGACTGACCGACATATCGCTGAACTGGCTGCTTCCCGGCGCCGTACTGCTCCTGGGCATGCTGGTCGCGGTGGCGGTGCTGACGCGCTCCAAGCGGTCCGGCGGGGAGCACGCGAAGGACGACTCGTGGGAGCGCAGCGAGGAGCGTCGCCGGCGCAAGGAGGCCATATACGCCACCGCCGCCTACGTGCTCCTGTTCTGCTGTGCGGCGGTGTCCGCAGCCCTCTCCTTCCACGGACTGGTCGGCTTCGGCCAGCAGAACCTCAACCTCTCCGGCGGCTGGGAGTACCTGGTGCCGTTCGGCCTGGACGGCGCCGCGATGTTCTGCTCCGTCCTCGCGGTGCGCGAGGCCAGCCACGGTGACGCGGCGCTCGGCTCCCGGATCCTCGTATGGACCTTCGCGGGCGCGTCCGCCTGGTTCAACTGGGTGCACGCTCCCAGGGGCGGGGGCCACGCCGGCGCCCCGCAGTTCTTCGCCGGCATGTCGCTGTCCGCGGCCGTCCTCTTCGACCGCGCGCTGAAGCAGACCCGCAAGGCCGCCCTGCGCGAGCAGGGTCTGGTGCCGCGCCCGCTGCCGCAGATCCGTATCGTCCGCTGGCTGCGCGCTCCCCGCGAGACGTACAAGGCCTGGTCGCTGATGCTCCTCGAGGGCGTGCGCAGCCTGGACGAGGCGGTCGACGAGGTGCGCGAGGACAAGCGCCAGAAGGAGGCCAACCGGCTGCGCCGCCGCGAGCAGGACCGTCTGGAGCGGGCCCAGCTCAAGGCCATAAGCCGAGGCCACCGCGGCTTCGTCGGACGCACCGGCCGGCAGGACGAGGTGCACCAGGTCGAGCGCGCTCCTCAGCCCACTGCGGAGCCTGCCATAGCGGCGCCGGAGCAGCTGCCCGTACGCCAGCGGCCCTCCCTTCAGCCCGTCCGCAAAGGGTCTGACCCGATCACCGTCGACCTGACCGCGGAGGACGACACAATGGCGCTGCCGCGCCTCGACTCCCTGGAGCGCAAGCTCAAGGACCTCGAGCAGCAGTTCGGCTGATCGCCTGCTGCCGCACAGCACCTCGGGACGGGGGCGTGACCATGACGGTCACGCCCCCGTCCCGTTGGGTACGAGGAGCCGGCTAGGCGGCCTCCGCGTCCAGTTCGAACCACACCGACTTGCCCACCTCGTGCGACTGGACGCCCCACGCGTCGGCGAAGGCGTCGACCAGCACCAGGCCCCGGCCGTGCGTGCCGTCGTCGGTGTCGGTGCCGGGGGCGCACATCCGCGGTTTGCGGGACACGAAGTCCCTTACCTCCACCCGCAGTTGGCCCGGTGCCACGAGGGCCGTCAGCACCGCCTCCCGGTCGGTGTGGACGAGCGCGTTGGTGACGAGTTCACTGGTGAGCAGTTCTGCTATCTCGGAGCGGCCGGGCCGCCCCCAGTGCCGCAGCAGTTCCCGCAGTTCCCTGCGCGCCTCGGGCACCGCCCGCAGGTCCGACCGTCCCAGCCGGCGCCTGAGCTGCGACGGGTTTCCCCGTTCCGTCGTGTCGGTCTCTTCCCCCGCCGTCTTCGCCGAGGAGGCCCCGATGGCCACGGGACCGCCCCCTCGTGCCTGACTGTTCATGACCCCCGCCCGCACGCTGTTTGCCGGATCCCCTCCTGATCGAACACGTTCACGGGGATCCATGCCCGCTCGGGCACGGGCCAGTCATGTCACGCCGATGACGACCGGGTGTTCGGCCATGTCCCGGATCCGCCCCCGCGCGTACGCCGCGGCCCGGACCGTCCCGTACGCGCCACCGGTGCCGTGGACCCGGCGCGAATCAGCCCCTCGCACAACCCGCCGAGCTGATTCCCCCGGTCCACGGCACCGGCGAACCTGGCCGAAACCTGTCCTTCCGGCTACTTGCTCCCGAGGCCCTTGGTGCCGATGTTGACGATCTTGTGGGTGTCACGGGTCATGTCGACGACCAGCTTCGAGGTGGTGTTGCGGCTCCAGGTGAGCGTGATGACGGCCTCCGTGTACTTTCCGGTGCCGTGGTCCGTGACCTTCCACTTGAGCGGGGTGTTCTGGGCCCGCAGCACCCCGTCCGCGTGCTCGCGGTTCTCCCAGGCCTTCAGCTTCTTCAGGTAGGTCGGGGCGATGTAGTAGGCGCGCAGCGCGGTGGGCAGGTTGCCGCTGCCGTCCGGGTCGCTCTCCGCGTCGATGTAGGCGCCGTAGAAGTCGGCGATCCGGCTGATGTTGTCGGCCGGGCTGCCACTGACGGTGCGCGGTGCGCCGGCCGAGGCCTGGGCGGTGGCGCCGAGCCCGAGGGCCACGGCGAGGACGCCGGCGGTGAGGACGGCGCGGGTCTTGCTGCTCATGTCTGTTCCCCGTTTTCTGTGTCTTCGTGTCTTTGCGTCTTGTGTCTTGTGTCTTGCGTCTTTACGTCTGGGGCCGCCCTCCCCTCCCCCGAGGGAGAGGGCGGCCCCGGTCCCGGTGCCCCTGCGTCAGTGGAGCTTGTTCACGGCCGTGGTGGTGGTCTTCTTGAAGGCCTTCACGGGCGCGTCCACGAAGCCGCCGAGCTGCCCCCAGTCCATGACGGTGACGGTGCGCCCCTCCCGGCCGATGGAGATCAGCCGGATGTCACTCGTGCCCCAGGCGGTCACGGTGCGCAGGGCGTAGACATGGGCGCCGTCCCCGACCGGGAGGGTGCCGTGGTCCTGGAGCGTGGCCCGCATCTGCGGGTCCTCCATCTCGATCCGGTCCGCACAGGACACGATGTCCTCGTCGAGCTTCGCGAACCGGCCCTTCGCCAGGCGGACGCTGGGCAGCTCGGCGCTGACCTGACGGGCACTCGTGTCGAGGTCGGTCCGGAACTTCCGGTACCAGGAGTCCTGGCCGCCGCCGAGCCCGACGCCGATGCAGATGTCCTGCCTGACCTCCTCCGGAATGCCGGCGGTGACCTTGCCGGCCGTCCAGGACGTGCCGGCCCGCGGCGGCAGGTCGGCCGCCCTGAGGAAGCCGGGCGCCTTGGGTGCGGCCGCCGCGGGAGCGGCGAGCGCGGTACCGGCGACGAGTGCGGCGCCGGCGAGTGCGGTGAGCGCGCCTGCTCGGGTGCGCTTGGGCATGGGTGTTCCCCCGTGGGTCGGTGCATGGGTGTGGGCTGCCGCCGACGCGGCCGGTGGTCGGTCCGGCCCTGCTCGGTGCGACACCAAGAGCATCGGCCGTCACCGGCGTGGACCGCAACGGCGGCCGCCCGTTTCCCCGCCCTGGAACCATCCCAGCCCCGTTGACGTGCAGGTATATGAGTGCCTGGGATGGCGAGGACCGGGGGAGGGCGCCCGTGCGCGACGACGTCGAGGAGTTCGCGGCGCTGCTGCGGCAGTTGAAGGACCGTACGGACCGGAGCTACGGCTCCCTGGCCCGTCGGCTGAACATGAACACCTCCACCCTGCACCGCTACTGCGCGGGCGAGGCGGTACCGCTGGACTTCGCTCCGGTGGAACGCCTGGCCGCGTTCTGCGGGGCGACACCGCAGGAACGGCTCGCACTCCACGAGCGCTGGCTGCGCGCGGTGGCGGCACGCCAGCGACCGCGCGCCGGAGAGAGCGCGACGCCTGGGGAGAACGCAGAGACCGAGGAGAGCACCGGCCCCGCGGCCGACACCCCCGCACCGGCGGGTGCCCGCGAACCGGCGGAGATCCCCGGCTCCGCCACCGAGCCCTCGCCGGAAGCCGCCCCCGTCCCCCGCCCCTGGTACCGGCGGCGTCGCACACTGGTCGCCTCGGCCGTGGCCACCGTGCTCCTGGCGACGCTGGGCACCCTGGCCGCCCTCCCCGACGACCGGCAGGCCGCAGGCACCGCGGCCCAGGGCCCCGGCTCCTCCGCCCCGGCCGCCGCCGGTGACGCCCAGCGCCACGGCAGCGGCGCCACCGGCCCGGGCCCGAACTCCGCCTCCGCCACCCCGTCGTCCCCGACCTCGTCCTCGTCCTCGACCGCCTCGGGCGGCGCCAGGACCTCCTCCCCCTCCGGCAGCACTCCCGGCACCCCGGCCCCGACCGCCGTTCCCCTCACCTGGACCGCGAACTCGCAGCTGTGGGAGCTGGGCTGCGACCACGACTACGTCATCGACAAGCAGCCGGCCCAGGTCCCGCCACCGCCCGCCCCGCAGGACGCCGGCGCCTGGGCGGCCACCCAGGGCGCGGTGCACGGCGGCAACACGATCGTGGACGTGTCCGTGCAGGGCCGTTCGTCCACCGCCGTCGTCCTGGAGGCTCTGCGGGTGCGCGTCGTCGGCCGTACGGCTCCCGCGCCCGGCATCGCCTACTCCATGGCCGACGGCTGCGGCGGCGGGCTCACTCCGCGGTACTTCGACGTGAACCTGGACAAGGACCGTCCGATCGCCCGCCCGGTGGCCGGTGAGGGTCCCGACGGGCAGACCGTCTCGACCATGCACCTGCCCTACCGGGTCTCCGCCACGGACCCCGAGGTGCTGCGCGTCAAGGCGAGCACCGCGGGGTGTGACTGCCGCTGGTACCTCGAACTCGACTGGTCGTCACAGGGCCGCAGCGGCACGGTCCGGATCGACGACCACGGCCGGCCGTTCCGCACCAGCTCCGTCAAGGGCCTGCCGCACTACTGGTACGGCTCGGTCGACGGCGTCCGCCAGTGGGTGCCCACCGACTGAGCGGTGCCCCGGGTCACGGCCGCGGCACGTTGCGCAGGTTGGAGCGGGCCATCTGGACCATCCGGCCCACGCCGCCGTCGAGGACCATCTTGGACGCGGAGAGCGCGAAGCCGGTGACCATCTCGGCCTTGATCTTCGGCGGGATGGACAGCGCGTTGGGGTCGGTCACCACGTCGACCAGGGCCGGCCCCTTGTGCTTGAAGGCGTCCTTCAGCGCACCCGCCAGCTGCTTGGGCTTCTCGACCCGCACGCCGTAGGCTCCGCAGGCCAGCGCGACGGCGGCGAAGTTGGGATTGGTGTTACCGGTGCCGTACGCGGGCAGCCCCGCGACCAGCATCTCCAACTCGACCATGCTCAGCGCCGAGTTGTTGAAAAGGACCACCTTCACCGGCAGGTCGTACTGGACCAGGGTCAGGAAGTCGCCCATCAGCATGGCGAATCCGCCGTCCCCGGACACGGACACGACCTGCCGCCGCCGGTCGGTGAACTGGGCGCCGATCGCCATCGGCAGCGCGTTGGCCATCGAGCCGTGCGAGAACGAACCGATCACGCGGCGGCGGCCGTTGGGCGAGATGTAGCGGGCCGCCCACACGTTGCACATGCCGGTGTCGACGGTGAACACCGCGTCGTCGTCGGCGAGTTCGTCGAGGACCGAGGCCACGTACTCCGGGTGGATCGGGACGTGCTTCTCGACCTTCCTCGTGTACGCCTTCACCACCCCCTCCAGCGCGTCCGCGTGTTTCTTCAGCATCCGGTCGAGGAACCGCCGGTTCTCCTTGGCCCGCACCCGCGGCACCAGGCAGCGCAGCGTCTCGCGCACGTCACCCCACACCGCGAGGTCCAGGCGGGAGCGGCGGCCCAGCACCTCGGGGCGGACGTCGACCTGGACGATCTGCACGTCGTCGGGGAGGAAGGCGTTGTACGGGAAGTCGGTGCCGAGCAGGATCAGCAGGTCGCACTCGTGGGTGGCCTCGTAGGCCGCGCCGTAGCCGAGCAGCCCGCTCATGCCGACGTCGTACGGGTTGTCGTACTGGATCCACTCCTTGCCGCGCAGGGCGTGGCCGACCGGGGACTTGACCTTCTCCGCCAGCTCCATGACCTCCGCGTGGGCGCCGGCCGTGCCGCTGCCGCAGAACAGGGTCACCTTGTCCGCCGCGTCGATCATCGCGACCAGCTTGTCGAGTTCGGCGTCGCCGGGGCGGACGGTGGGCCGGGAGGTGACGATGGCCGCCGAGGCGGACTGCTCCGGGGCGGGCTGGTCGGCGATGTCACCGGGCAGGCTCACCACGCTCACCCCGCTGCGGCCGACCGCGTGCTGGATGGCGGTCTGGAGCAGCCGGGGCATCTGCTGCGGGCTGGAGATCAGTTCGCTGTAGTGGCTGCACTCCTGGAAGAGCCGGTCGGGGTGGGTCTCCTGGAAGTAGCCGAGGCCGATCTCGCTGGAGGGGATGTGGGAGGCGAGGGCGAGGACCGGGGCCATCGAGCGGTGGGCGTCGTACAGGCCGTTGATGAGGTGCAGGTTGCCCGGGCCGCAGGAGCCGGCGCAGGCCGCCAGCGTGCCGGTGATCTGGGCCTCGGCGCCGGCCGCGAAGGCGGCGGTCTCCTCGTGGCGGACGTGGATCCAGTCGATGGCGGAGTTGCGGCGGACGGCGTCGACGACCGGGTTGAGGCTGTCGCCGACGACGCCGTAGAGGCGGCGCACCCCGGCGCGGACGAGGATGTCGACGAACTGTTCGGCGACGTTCTGCTTGGCCATGGCGGTCGGGCACCCTTCGGCTCCGCGGATCTCCGGACTTCCCCCCGCGATGCCCTTCCATGTATCCACAGAGGGCGCGCTCACGCCTCCCAGACGGCCGCCGCCGTACGGTCGTCGGCGTACCCCTTGACCCGGACCTGGGCGTCCGCGAGGAACGCGGCGAGGCCCGGCGGGGTGCGGCCGGACCAGCGTCGGGCCAGGTAGGCGCAGAGTGCGGGCTCGCCGCGCAGCGGGTCGGCGAGGCCGCCCGTGCACATCACGAGGGCATCACCCGGGCGGGCTACCGAGGCCCGGAACAGGAAGGGGTCGCGGGGCGGCTCGGGGGCCGGTTCGTAGGGGCTCGGCGGGGTCGGGATGCCGAGGTCCATGGTGAGCCGGTCGCCCGCCGGGGTCTCGGCGGGCAGCGAGCCGAAGCCGAGCACCGGTTCGCCGGCGGTGTCGGTGTCGACGCGCGGTTCGATGTCCTGCCACTCGCCGCCCCGCAGCCGGAACAGGCCGCCCTCGCCGACCCCGAAGAAGACGCGGGTACGGCACTGGGGGTGGGCGGGGAGGAGGAGGCAGCGCAGGCTGGCCGCGTACTCCTCGGGGGCGATGCCCTGTTCGGCGGCGCTGGCGCGGAGCTTGCCGAGGCTGCGGTCGGTGAGCCGGTGCAGTCCGGACTTGAGGTCGCCGCGCCGGGCGGCCTGGATGTCCTCGGTGAGCCGCTGGTGGCTGCGGCCCACGGCCCGGGCGATCCACTCGCACAGTTCGGCGGCGGCCCGGTGCGCGCCGGGGGTGGCCCGGGCGCCGGTGGCCATCGCGACCAGGACCAGGGCCTGTTCGCCGGTCCCGAAGCGGGCGGTGAGCAGGGCGTCGCGGCGCGGTTCGCCCCGGTACCGGGCGGAGTCGCCGCGCTGCGAGACGGCCCGCAGGGTGCAGGCGCCGTACCGGGCACCGTCCAGGACGGTGTCGGCGACGAGGTCGTCGAGTTCGTCGGGGTCGGCGGGGGGCAGGGCGGTGGGCTCGGCGTCGTAGGTGGGCGGTCCGGAGCCGACGTAGTCCACGGAGGAGGCCGAGGCGGCGGCCGGGACGGGCAGGGCGGCCGCGGTGTCCGGGGTTTCCGCGACGGCAGCGGCTGGACGCGGCGGCGCGGGCAGGTCGGGGCGGGGCGCGGAGGGGAGGTCCACCGGGGCGTCGTCGTCCGCCTCCAGCAGCTCCTGGTCCTCCTCGTCCCACGGCCAGGTCTTCTTCGCAGCGGCCCTGATGTCCTCGGCCGGGGCGGCGGGTGCCCGCTGGGCCGGCACGGTCGGCGGTGGCGGCTCGTCCTCCGGTTCCACGGTGACGCCCCGCCGTCCCCCCACCGTCTTCTTCGCCGAGGCGAAGCGGTCGTCCAGGGAATCGGGTGCGGCCGTGGGTCCGGTGTCCTCGGTGGAGTCGTCGTACAACTGCCCCCACCAGTCGTCCTCATGACGGGTGGGCCTACCCCCTGGCTGGCTCATGCCCCTAATTGTCCACCGCACGGGCCGGATGAAAACGGGGCATCGGGAAAATCCCGCACACGCCCCCGCTTCGAACGGCATGACGAGGGACATCCTGAACACCCGTACGAGGAAAGGGGATCGCCGACACGCGCGGGACGGACGGTACCGACGACACACACGAGAGGCGATTGACGAAAGTCAACGGGGAGCGACCGGAGTGCAGCGGCTGCGGGGGATGACACGTGTGAGTCGCCGGGTGGTCCCACCCCCCACGGGAGAACCACCCGGCGACACCGGAGTGACCGGCCCCAGATCCCCTACGCGTACGCGCGTCATGGTGCCGGTCACCGTTCGCACGGCCGAACGCCACGGCGCCGGCCGGAAGGCCAGATTGTGACGGGTCTTCCTGGTGGTCAGCTGTGAACGGCGCATCGGTTTTCCGTGCGAAGGTGCTGCGGTGACGTGATCTTGGCAGAGTGACCCGCGGTACGGCGATGATGTGCAGCGGCGGGTTCGCGCCGTGGCCGGTTCCCGCCACACCACCGGGCTTCGAGGGAGGGACGCGGGTCGATGCTGGCAGTGCTGGGGCTGGACGAACGGGACGAGTCGGCCTACCGGGCG
This sequence comes from Streptomyces sp. NPDC028289, assembly GCF_055565975.1. Lineage (NCBI taxonomy): Bacteria > Bacillati > Actinomycetota > Actinomycetes > Kitasatosporales > Streptomycetaceae > Streptomyces > Streptomyces sp. NPDC028289. Next base: position 94,297 of record NZ_JBVHTI010000009.1, read on the forward strand.
CTGGTGTCCGCGGGCGCCGCCGACGTGCCCGGCCTGGCACGGCGTCTGACGCTGGCGGAGCCGGACACCGAGCGCGCGCTGCGCCGGCTGGAGCGGCACGGGCTGGCGGCCCGGTCCCCGGGGCGTCCGGAACGCTGGGTGGCGGCGCCGCCCGGGGTCGCGCTGGGCGCGCTGCTCACCCAGCAGCGGCACGAGCTGGAGAAGGCGGAGCTGGCGGCGGCGCTGCTCGCGGAGGAGTACCGGGCGGCGGCCGCCGAGCCCGCGGTGCACGACCTGGTGGAGGTGGTGACCGGCGCCCCGGCGGTCGCCCGGCGGTTCCGGCAGCTCCAGCTCGGCGCCCTGGACGAGGTCTGCGCCCTGGTCACCGGCGACCCGGTGGTGGTCTCCGGACCGGAGAACGACGCGGAGGAGCAGGCCGCCGGCCGGGGCGTGCGCTACCGGGTGGTGGTGGAGCGGCCGGCGCTCGCCCTGCCGGACGCCGTCCCGGAGTTGACGGCGGCGCTGGCCCGGGACGAGCGGGTGCGGGTGGTGGAGCGGGTGCCGACGAAGCTGGTCGTCGCCGACCGCGCGCTGGCGCTGGTCCCGCTCACCTCGCACGCCGCGGAACCCGCCGCCCTGGTGGTGCACGCCAGCGGCCTGCTGGAACTCCTCTGCGGCCTGTTCGAGTCGGTGTGGCGGGAGGCGCTGCCGCTGCGCCTCGGCGCGACCGGGGTGTTCGAGGAGGAGCCGGACGGCCCCGACGCCGCCGACCTGGAGGTGCTGTCGCTCCTGCTGGCGGGCCTGACCGACGCCAGCGTGGCCAAGCAGCTCGATGTGGGCCTGCGGACCGTGCAGCGCCGGGTGCGGCGGCTGATGGAGCTGGCCGGGGTGTCGACCCGCATGCAGCTGGGCTGGTACGCGTACGAGCGGGGCTGGGTGACCCGGAACTGACCTGCGCATCCTCCCGCCGTCCGGCACTCTGGGCAGATGGGAGCAGGGGAACTCCTGCTGGTCGGCCTGGTGCTGGTGCTCGGCCTGTGCGGGGTACTGGTGCCCGGGGTGCCGGGGACCGGGCTGGTGTGGGCCGCCGTGCTGTGGTGGGCGCTGTACGACCCGCGCCCGGTGGCCTGGACGGTCCTGGTCGGGGCGACCCTGGTGCTGCTGGTGGCGCTGGTGGTCCGCTGGGTCCTGCCCCCACGCCGGCTCCGGGCGAGCGGTGCCACCCCCAGGATGGGCGTGTACGCCGGAACCGGCGCCGTCCTCGGCTTCGTCCTGCTCCCCGTCCTCGGTGCGATCCCCGGCTTCATGGCCGGGATCTACCTGCACGAACGCCTCCGTCTCGGCCGCGGTGCCGAGGCGCGGGCCGCCCTGCGCACCGCGATGAACGAGGGCGGCTCCAGCGTCCTGGCCGAGCTGCTCGGCTGCCTGCTCGTCGCGGCCGGCTGGCTGACCGCGGTGATCTGGGCGGGCTGAGTGCTCAGAGCAGGTCGGCGAGCGGGACGGCGTCGGCGAGGGCGCGCGTGCCGGTGTCGTTGAAGTGCAGGTGGTCGCCGGGGTCGTAGGCGGGCAGGATGCGGCCGGGCTGCTGCGGATCCCGTACGACGGCGTCGAAGTCGACGTACGCGTCGAAGACGTGTCCGGTGCGGATCAGCGCGTTCACCCGCTGCCGTACGGCCTCGCGGGCGGCGGTGTACGCGCTGTACCCCTCGTACGGGGTGAGGGTCGCGCCCACCACCCGGATCCCCCGCTCGTGGGCGCGGGCCACGATGGTCCGGTAGGCCTGGACGAGCTCGGCGGGGTCCGTGGTCTCCGGGGTGCCCTTGATGTCGTTGATCCCTTCGAGGACCACCAGGGTCCGGGCCCCGCTGCGGTCCAGCCCGTCGGCGTCCAGACGGCTGAGGGCCGCCGGTCCTCCGGTGCCGTCGAGCAGCAGCCGGTTGCCGGAGATGCCGGCGTTGAGGACGCCGACCCGGAAGGACCGCAGCCGCTCCGCGAGGCGGTCGGGCCAGCGGTGGTTGGCGTCCATGCTGGTGCCGTTGCCGTCGGTGAGGGAGTCGCCGAGGGCGACCACGGTGCCGCGGGTCACGGCCTGCACGTCGACGCCGGTGACGTAGTACCAGTGGCCGGTGGTGCGGGTGTAGGCGCCGCCGTCCTCGTCGTCGGCCCGCCCGGCGCCGTCCTCGGCGAGGTAGCTCGTCTGGAGCGCGACCCGGTGGTAGGTGGCGGGCCCGGAGTCGCCCGGGGTCTCGACGCTGACCAGCAGGTCGGCGGCGGCCGGGACGGCGAGCGGCACCGGGTCGCTGACCAGGTCCTGCCCGACGGGTACGACGGCGGTGCCGGCGCCCGCGAAGGTGGCGGCGCGCATGGAGCCGGGTACGGCGGCCGGGCCGCCGCCCTGCCGGAGGGCGACGGTGACGGCCCCGAGCCGGAGCGGGGCGCTGCCCAGCCGGTTGCTGACCCGCACCCGCACCTCGCTGCCGCCGACGCTCAGGTGAACGACGTTGCGGTACGCGGCGCCGGGCACCGCCGGTTCGGTACCGGACGGCGCGGCCTCCCAGCTCCCCGCCCACAGCGAGGGCTCCGGATCGGCACCGGCTCGCCCGCTCACCCCCATCACCGACAGCAACGCCACCACGAGCACTCGCCCGACCTTGCCCATCCCCACCTGCCCTTCCGAGGCCTACAGGAGGGGAAAGTGACATACGGGCGGTGCCCTGGACAGCAACTCGACCACGAGACCACCCGGGTGGCGGAGCGAGGGGTGGGGGCCGGAGGGGGCAGCCGCGGTGGTCGTCTGTTTTCTCTCCGGGTGGGGGTGGCAGTCAGGCCCCTACCGCCACCTCCCCCGCTTCGCCTCCATCGCCGCCTTCCCCTCCGCGCCCCTCTTCTTCCAGTCCTTCTTCATCTCGGCCCGGAGCCGCGCGTCGGTCTTCGCGACGATCCACTGGTTCTCCCGCATCAGCTTGCGGTAGCTCTCCAGTCGGCGTACGGGCAGTTCACCGGCCTCCACCGCGGAGCGCACCGCGCATCCCGGCTCGCTCTCGTGTTCGCAGTCGGAGAACCGGCAGCCCTCCGCCAGTTCCTCGATCTCGGCGAACACCTGCCCGACGCCGGTCTCGGCGTCGTACAGCCCCACGCCCCGCAGTCCGGGAGTGTCGATCAGCACGCCCCCGCCCGGGAGCGCGAGGAGGTTGCGGGTGGTGGTGGTGTGGCGGCCCTTGCCGTCGACGTCCCGGGCGGCCCGGACGTCCATCACGTCCTCCCCGAGGAGCGCGTTGGCGAGGGTGGACTTGCCGGCGCCGGACTGGCCGAGCAGCACCGAGGTACCGGAGCCGACGAGGGCGACCAGCACGTCCAGGCCGTCACCCGCGTGCGCGCTGACCGTCAGGACCGGCACGCCCGGGGCCGTCGTCTCCACGTCCTGGACGAGGTGCGCGAGGGTCACCTGGTCCGGGACGAGGTCGGCCTTGGTGAGGACCACGACCGGCTGCGCCCCGGACTCCCAGGCCAGCGCCAGGAACCGTTCGATGCGGCCGAGGTCGAGTTCGACGGCGAGGGACACCGCGACGATCGCGTGGTCGACGTTGGCGGCGAGGATCTGCCCCTCGGACCGCTTGGAGGAGGTGGAGCGCACGAAGGCGGTACGGCGCGGCAGACACGCGCGTACGTAACGGGGGTTGCCGCCGGGTTCCACGGCGACCCAGTCGCCGGTGCACACGACGCGCATCGGATCGTGCGGGGTGACGAAGGCGGTGTCGGCGCGCAGCGGCCCGCCGGCGGTGACGACGTCGCACTGCCCGCGGTCGACCCGGACGACCCGTCCGGCGAGCAGTCCTTCGGCGTCGTGGGGGGCGAACTCCTTCGCCCAGGTCTCGTCCCAGCCGTAGGGAGCGAGCGCGGAGAAAACAGCAGAGCTGGAAGTCAAGGGTGACCCTTCACAGGGGCGGCCCCGGGAAGCCGAGAGGTCAGCCGGTGGCCGCGGAGGTGGAATGGATGAACTTCTGGTCGCGGGCAGCGCACATCGCAACGACAGCCATCGGTCAACACCTCCCTGATCGAGCCGAGTCACCCGCGGCACCCGGGGGTGGCCGCTCCAACGCCACGAACCTTAGAAGCTGTGCGCACCGCGCCGCCACCGAATTACGGCGCGGCGTCGGGAGGTTCCTTCGCGACCGGCTCCAGGTGCCTCGCGGACGGTGTCGTACCGGGCACGGATTGATTGCGGCCAGGGCTTTCCGCCACGACGGGCTGCAGGCCCCGGGATCATGACCGCCATGAGCAGAGACCGGTACGTCGACTTCCTGCGCGCGTGGGCGATCGTGCTGGTGGTGCTCGGCCACTGGCTGATCACCGCCCTGGTCCGGGAGCCCGACGGGCGGATCGTCGCCCCGGAGCTGCTGGCGGTCGTGCCCTGGACCCAGTGGCTGACCCTCGGGTTCCAGATCATGCCGCTGTTCTTCCTGGCCGGGGGCCATGCCGCGGGTGGTTCCTGGGCGCGGGCCCGGGCGGAAGGGGGGACGCCCGCGGGGTGGCTCGGGCGGCGGGCGCTGCGGCTGCTGCTGCCGGTGGCCGTCTACAGCGGTGCGGTGCTGCTCGCCGTCGGCATCTGCACGGCGGCCGGCGTGGACGCGGACACGCTGGCGCTGGTGGGATGGGCGATGGCGATGCAGTTCTGGTTCCTGCCGGTGTATCTGCTGCTCAGCGCCCTGACACCGCCGCTGTACGCGGCACACCTGCGGTGGGGACCGCGCGTCCCGCCGGTCCTGGGGGCGGTCGCCCTGGTGACCGACGCCCTCGTGGTTGCCGTGCACACGCCCTATGTCGGACTGCTGGACTACGTGCTCGTGTGGGGTGTCGCCTACCAACTGGGCTTCTGCTGGCGGGACGGTCGGCTGACCGGCCGTCGGCTCGTGCCGCTCGTGATGGCGGCGGGCGGCGGACTGGCCTTCGCCGCGCTCGTGGCCCTCGGGCCGTTCCCGGTCAGCCTGATCCTGGTGACCGGTCAGAGTCCCAGCAACACCGATCCGCCGTCCGCCGCGATGCTGGCGTGGGTGGTAGCCCAGGTCGGCGTCAGCCTCCTCGCCGCGCCGCCGGTGCGGCGGCTGCTGGACCGCGAGCGGGTGTGGCGGGTGGTCCGCCCCGTGGGCGCGGCCAGCATGACGCTGTATCTGTGGCACATGCTGCCGGTGCTGATCGCCGCCGCCGCGTTCTACCTCACCGGCCTCGCGCCCGAGCCGACGCTCGGGTCCGCGGCGTGGTGGGGGCTGCGCGTGCCCTGGCTGCTGGTGCTCGGCGCCGTCCTGGCCTGCGTCGTCTTCGCGCTGCGGCCGCTGGAACGCGGGCTGGGCGTGCTGTACGGGCGGACCGTGCCGGACGCGGGGCTGCGCCGTGCGTGGCCGCTGTGGGCCGGGCTGGCCCTGGACGTCGCCGCTCTGGGCCGCTTCGCCGTGCGGGGCTTCGCGCCGGACGGCCGGTTCCCCGTGCTGCCCGCCCTGGGCCTGGCCGTGGGCACGGTGCTGGTGATGCTTCCGCGGTGGGCGGCCGTGGACCGCCTCGGGCAGCCCGAGCCAACGCGCGCTCGGAACCGGGTCTGAGGCTGTGCTACGGTTGCGACGTTGCAGTTGTGGTACCCATGAACCTATGTGCGCCTGACGGGAATGTTTCTCCTGCAGGCGCATTAGTTGTTTTACCGGCATCTCCGGATGGGGCCTCTGCCTACAGATCGGAGAAGGTCATGGCACAGGGAACCGTGAAGTGGTTCAACGCCGAAAAGGGTTTCGGCTTCATCCAGCAGGACGGCGGCGGCCCGGACGTGTTCGCCCACTACTCGAACATCCAGTCCCAGGGCTTCCGTGAGCTCCAGGAGGGCCAGCGGGTCTCCTTCGACGTCACGCAGGGCCAGAAGGGCCCGCAGGCGGAGAACATCGTCCCCGCCTGATCATCGGACGCGTCTCCACGCGTATCCACTCGCCGGGGTCCGTATCGTCAAGGTGCGGACCCCGGTTTGTGCTGTTCCAGGAAGGCAGACAGCCGCATGTCCCGCAGGCCCCAGAAGCCGAACAGGCGCACCTCGTCGTCCACGTCCTCCGCGGTGTCCCCGCCGTCCGGGGCGTCGGCGCGTGAGTTCCGGCTGCCGGAGAACACGACACCCGGGCTTCCCGCCGTCGAGGACTTCGCCGCCCTGGACATGCCCGCGGCGCTGCTGAAGACCCTGACCGCGCAGGGGGTGACCACCCCGTTCCCCATCCAGGCCGCGACGCTGCCCAACTCACTCGCCGGCCGTGACCTGCTGGGACGGGGACGCACCGGCTCCGGCAAGACCCTCGCGTTCGGGCTGGCGCTCCTCGCCCGTACGGCAGGGCTGCGCGCGCAGCCCAAGGCGCCCCTCGCGCTCGTGCTGGTGCCCACCCGTGAGCTCGCCCAGCAGGTGACGGACGCGCTGACCCCCTACGCGACGGCGGTGAACCTCCGGGTGGCCACGGTCGTCGGCGGACTGTCGATCACCAAGCAGGCCGCCACCCTCCGGCGCGGCGCCGAGGTGGTCGTCGCGAGTCCCGGCCGGCTCAACGACCTCGTGGAACGCGGGGACTGCACACTCGGCGACGTCCGCATCACGGTGCTGGACGAGGCCGACCAGATGACCGACATGGGCTTCCTGCCGCAGATCACCAAGCTGATCCAGCAGGTACGGCCCGACGGACAGCGGCTGCTCTTCTCGGCCACCCTCGACCGCAACATCGACCGCCTGGTGCAGCGGTTCCTGACCGACCCCGTGGTGCACTCCGTGGACCCGTCCGCCGGGGCGGTCACCACCATGGAGCACCACGTGCTCCACGTCCAGGACGAGACCGACAAGAAGGCCGTCACCACGCGCATCGCGGCCCGCGACGGCCGGGTCATCCTCTTCCTCGACACCAAGAGATCCGCCGACCGGCTCGCCAAGCGGCTCCTTGCCGTCGGCGTCCGCGCGGCGGCGCTGCACGGCGGCCGCTCCCAGCCGCAGCGCAACCGCACGCTGGAGCAGTTCAGGAACGGCCATGTCACCGCTCTGGTGGCGACGAACGTCGCGGCCCGGGGCATACACATCGACGACCTCGACCTCGTCGTGAACGTCGATCCGCCGACCGACCACAAGGACTACGTCCACCGGGGCGGCCGTACAGCCCGCGCCGGGGGCTCGGGCAGCGTGGTCACGCTGGTCCTGCCCGAGCAGAAGCGGGACGTCACCCGGCTCATGTCGGACGCGGGCATCCGCCCCCGCACGGCCCGCATCGCGTCGGGCGACGCCGAGCTGACGACCCTCACCGGCGCCCGTGAGCCCTCCGGTGTGCCCGTCGTCATCGAGATCCCCCAGCCGTCGGCGTCCCGCCCGGACCAGAAGACCGACCCCAAGCCGGGCAGGCGCTCCGCCCGCCGACGCCGAAGCGCTGGCACCGGAACGGCCACGGGTACGGCCACGGGCGGACGAGCTGGCACGCCCGCGGCGGACGGCCGCTCCGCCCGCCGCAAGGGGACCGCCGGGGCCACGGGGGACGCCGCGGGGGCGGGTGGCCGTGGTGCAGCCGGCACGAGCGGTCGCGGTTCCGTCGGCGCGGGCAACAGCCGTGGTGCCGAGCGCCGGGCCGCATCCGGTGGGTCCGCAGGCGGCGCGGCCGGCCGCGGTTCCGACCGCCGAGCCGCTGCCGGTACCACCACCGGCACCGCATCAGGCAAGGACGACCGCGGCTCCCGGCGGCGCACGCCCTCCGGCGGGGCCGCCGGCACGAGCGGCCATGGCTCCGGCAGCCGAGGGGGTCGCCGCACCACGGCCACCTGAGCGCTCCGCCGGAAGTGCCGCGCCATGCCGTCAGACGACTGCGGCGCCATCGCGGCTGGTCGCGCAGTTCCCCGCGCCGGCCATGTCGCGGCGCGCATCGAGCGGACCGGCACCTGTCGCGCCCTGAAGGGGCGCGGGGAACTGCGCGGCCCGCCCCCACCGGCCCGCATCCGGAATCCGGCCGGACCACGCCCGCATCGACGCCCTACGTCCCTGCCACGAACGGCCCGGGTATCTCCCCGGACCCCCGCCGGATCAGCCGGGTAGGCATGACCACCGTGCGCGGTGGTGAGATGTCGCCGTGGATGCGGGCGAACAGCAGGTGTGCCGCGCTGGTCGCGAGGGCCACCGGGTCCTGGGCGATCACGGTGACGGGCGGGGTCAGCCGGGCGGCGAGCTCGAAGTCGTCGAAGGCGACGAAGGCGAGATCGCCGGGGGCCGCGGTCAGGGCGCCGAAGGCGAGCAGTTCGTTGCCGGCGAGGAGGGCCGTCGGGGGGTCGGGCAGTGAAAGCATTCCGGTGACGGCCGCAGCCGCCTCGGGCCCGGTGCGCACGGCGTCCCTGACCAGCGCCGGGTCGGCGGCGATGCCCGCGGCTGCCAGCGCCGCGAGATAGCCCCGCCGCCGTTCGCCGAACGTCCAGATCTTCGGCGTGTCGCCGATGTAGCCGATCCTGCGGTGGCCGTGTGCCACCAGCTGCTCCACGGCCCCCCGCACCGCGCCGAAGTTGTCGACCACCACGGCGTCCACGTCCAGACCGGGTGCCGCCCGGTCCACGCAGACGATCTTGGTGCCCTGTGCCTGCGCGGGACGCAGGAAGCGGTGGCTGCCGGCGGCCGGGGTGAGGATCAGTCCGTCGACGCGGCGGGCGGTGAACGCGGCGATCACCTCGCGTTCGCGGCGCAGGTCGGCGCGGCTGGAGCCGATGAGCATGATGCTGCCGCGCTGCCGGGCGACGTCCTCCGCGGCGGAGGCGACCGCGGCCATGAAGGGGTCGGTCACGTCGTCGACCAACAGGCCTATGATCTGGCTCAGTTCATGGGTGCGGCGCAACTGTCGTGCCACGTCGTCGCGTTGGTAGCCGAGTTTGCGGACCGCGGCCTCCACCCGCGCGGCGGTCCGCGGGGCGACGGCCGAATCGCCGTTGACGACGCGGGACACCGTCATCGTGCTGACGCCCGCTTCCGCGGCAACGTCCTTCATGGTCGGCCGGGTGGCTGCCACGCCACGTCCTCCAGCTGCGTCACGTTTGAGCGTCGACTCGTTAACGTTACCAACTCGCACGCGTATCAACGCCCTTGCAAACAGCGGGAGATGAGACGCGACATACGCGCTCGGCGACCGGCTGCACCACCCTTGACACCCCGCTGTGGGCGCCCCAAGAATCAGCCAAGCTGTTAACGATACCAACCAGAAGGCACAACATGGCCTCTGCAAGGGAACCACTGCTCACCGCACATGGGGTGGTCAAGCGTTTCGGCCACGTCCAGGCGCTCTCGGGCGCCGATTTCACGGCATACCCCGGCGAGGTCGTCGCCCTCATCGGTGACAACGGTGCCGGCAAGTCCACTCTGGTGAACGTCCTGTCGGGCGTGCTCACCCCCGACGCCGGCGAGGTCCGCCTGGACGGTGCGCCGGTGCGGTTCTCCGGTCCGATGGACGCCCAGCGGCAGGGCGTGGAAACCGTCTACCAGGACCTGTCGCTCGCGCCCGACCTGGACGCGGCGGCCAACCTCTACCTCGGCCGGGAGATCGTGCGCGGGGGGCTGCTCGGACGCCTCGGCGTGCTCGACCGGCCCGCGATGCGCCGGGAGGCGGTCAAGGCCTTCGCTGAACTCGGCGTGGAGCTGAAGGATGTGACGGCCGCTGTGACAACGTTGTCCGGCGGGCAGCGGCAGTCGGTCGCGGTGGCCCGTGCCGTCGCCTTCGCCCACAAGGTCATCTTCATGGACGAGCCGACCGCCGCACTGGGCGTCGTCCAGCGCGCCCGGGTCCTGGAGACCGTGCGCAGGGTCGCCGACCGGGGCATCTGCGTCGTGCTGATCAGCCACAACATGCCCGAGGTGCTGTCGGTCGCGGACCGGGTGGAGGTGCTGCGGCTGGGCCGGCGGGTCGCGTCGTACACCGCCGCCGACACGACGATCGAGGAGCTGGTCGGGGCGATGACGGGCTCGCTGGACGGGGCGAACGGGACCCGGGAGAACGGGACCGGGAAAGCGGAGGGCGCACGATGACGGCGCAGAGCGAGAAGGCCCCGGCGGCCGTGGGCGGCCGGTCCGGGGTGCCCGACTGGGTGCGCCGCGCGGCAACACTCAACGAACTGTGGACCTTTGTCATCCTGGTGGCGCTGGTCCTGTTCTTCACGATCGCGGCGCCGGGCAAGTTCTTCACCACGTACGACATCACCCAGATCGCCGTGAACGCGGCCATCTACCTGGTGCTCGGCGTCGGCATGACGTTCGTGATCATCACGGCGGGCATCGATCTGTCGATCGGCTCGGTGCTGGTGCTGGCCGCCGTGGCGGCGGGCGAGTACAACATCCATCACGGCGGGGCGACTTCGGGCTGGGGCACGGTCGCGTTCTGTGTCGTCATCGCGCTGGCGGTGGGCACGGCGTGGGGTGCGCTGCAGGGCGCGGTGGTGGCGACCGGCAAGGTGCCGCCGCTGATCGTGACGCTGGGCGGGCTCGGCGCGGCGCTGGGGATCGCCGAACTCGCCACCGGCGGCCAGGACCCGGCCGGGGCGGCCTCCACGCATCTGCAGAACAGCCTCGGTTTCGGCAAGGTGGCCGGCATCCCCTGGATGGTGATCCTGGCGGCCGTGGTGACCGCGATCTTCGGCGCGGTGCTGGCCGGCACCCGGTTCGGCGAGCACACCCTCGCCATCGGGTCCAACCCGACCGCCGTTAGGCGGGCGGGCATTCCGGTGGGCCGGCAACTGGTCAAGGTCTACGGGCTGATGGGGCTGCTGGCCGGGCTCGGCGCGGTGATGTGGCTGGCCTCGTACGGCACGACGTCGATCGCCGGGCACTCGACCGACAACCTCAAGGTGATCACCGCGGTGGTCCTCGGCGGTACCAGCCTGTTCGGCGGGCGGGGTTCGGTGCTGGGCACGGTGATCGGTGTGTTCATCCCGGCGGTGCTGACCACCGGGCTGATCGTGATCGGCGTCCAGCAGTACTGGCAGGACGTGGCGGTGGGCGTGGTGCTGGTCGTGGCCGTCTACGTCGACCAGCTGCGCAGGAAGACCCGGGAACGCGCATGACTAGGGAGGATTCTGTGATGAGGAACGTTCGCAGCAGGCGCCGGCTGCTGGTCGCGGTGGGCACGGTCCTGGCCCTCGGTGCGGGGGCCTCGGCCTGCGGTTCGTCCGACGACGGTGGCGGCTCGGGGAGTTCGGGCAGCGCCAAGGGCAAGAAGGTCCGGCTGATCACCGGCGTGAAGAGCGACCCCTTCTACATCACCATGACCTGTGCCGCGCAGGCGGAGGCCAAGGCCAAGGGGATGGACTTCACGGCAGACGGTTCCGCGCAGTGGGACGTGTCGGTGCAGCGGCCGCTGCTCGACTCGGTGGCCGCGTCCCGGCCCGACGGGCTGCTGATCTCGCCGGTCGACACCAGCGCGCTGACGCCGTCGCTCAAGCAGATCCAGTCGGCGGGCACCAAGGTGGCGCTGGTGGACACGACGGTGACCGACACGTCGATCGGCATCACCCGGATCTCGTCGGACAACGAGAAGGGCGGCCGGGTCGCCGCCGACGCGCTGGCCAAGCTGATGAAGGAGAAGGGCTCGGTCATCGTCATCAGCGTCAAGCCCGGTGTGTCGACGACCGACGCGCGGATCAAGGGCTTCACCGAGGAGATGGGCAAGTACCCGGACATCAAGGTGCTGCCCACGCTCTACGACAACGACCTGCCGGCCACCGCGGCCTCCCAGATCCAGTCGACGCTCGCCGCGCATCCGGATCTCGGCGGGGTGTTCGCGGGCAACACCAACACCGGTCAGGGCATCGCCACCGGTCTGAAGCAGGCCGGCAAGGAGGGCGCGGTGAAGGTGGCCGCGTTCGACGCCGAGCCCGACGAGATAGCCTCCCTGAAGGCGGGCACCCTCCAGGTGCTGGTCGCCCAGGACCCGGCGGCGATCGGACGGCAGGCGGTGGACCAGCTCGCCGACGCCTTCGAGGGCAAGTCGGTCAGCAAGTCGATCGGCACGAACATGGTGGCGATCACCAAGGACAACATGAACGAGCCGTCGGTCAGCAAGTACTTCTACAAGTCGCAGTGCTGAGCGGGAGTTCGGCAGAACCGGCCTGACGTACGGTCAGCGGCCGGGCGGACCACCCTCTTGGGTCCTCCCGGCCGCCGGTCGTGCGGGCGGCCCGGCTCAGTTCAGCGAGCAGGACGCGCCGTTCAGCGTGAAGGCGTACGGCGCCGAGTTGCTGCCGCTCCAGGTGGCGAGGAAGCCGAAGGACAGGGAGCCGTTCGCGGCGACCGACTGGTTGTAGTCGGCGGCGTCGGCGGTGACCCGGCCGCCGCTCTGGCTGACGGTCGCGTCCCACATCTGGGTGACCTTCTGGCCGTCCCGGAAGGACCACTGGACCCGCCAGCCGGTCAGGGCCTGGGTGGTGGTGACGGTGACGGTGGACTGGAAGCCGTCGGTCCACTGGTTGACCAGGTCGTAGGAGACCTGGCAGCCGGCCGCCGCGTGGGCGGTGGGGCCGGCGGAGGCGGTGCCGTGGTGGCCGGTGCTCGCCGTGGCCGAGGAGGTGCCCTGGGGCTCCGGGTCGGGGTTCTTGTGGCCCGGCTTCCCGGCGGTGGCCGAGGAGGAGGGGGCCGCGGAGGCGGACGCGGTGTGCGTGGCGGTCGGGTCGGCCGACGGGACGGCGGCGGTGGGGTCGGCGACGGGCTGACGGTCGTCGTGGGAGGCGGTGACCGTGTCGTCGCCGGAGCCGTCGCCCATCGGCATCATCGACACGCCGAGCGCCACCAGCGAGATCAGCACCGCCGCGCCGAGCAGACCGTGCCGCAGCACCTTGCCCCGCCCGCCGCTCTCCTTGGGTTCGCCGCCATCGTTGTCGGCGGTGGCCGGGCGGCCCGCGCCGAGCCGCACCTCGGCGGCGCGCCGACGGCGCTCCAGGTAGGCGAGTCCGCCCCAGCCGATGACCCCGCCGGCGAGCGCCGCGGGCAGTCCGCCGCCGTGCAGCCGCAGACAGGCGGCGGCCTCGGCGCACTGCACACAGGTGGCGAGGTGCCGGGAGAGGTCATCGGGCGTGTCGGCCGCCGAGGACCGGGTGACGGCGTCGAGGAGCCGGGCGTAGCTGCGGCACTCGGCTTCCATCGGCGTGTCGAGGTGGGCGCGGTGGCAGCGGTCGCGGAAGAGTCCGCGCACCTGCTCCAGCTCCTGGGTGACGACGGCCTGGTCGAGACCGAGCCGGCGCGCCACGGAGGACAGCGGCAGCGCCTCCACCTCGGCCAGCCACAGCAGCGAGGCGTCCGCCTCCTGCATGTCGCGCAGGCCGCGCAGCGCGACGGGCCGCTGCAGCGGCGGACCCGTGTAGCGCGTGGCCTTCTCCGAGTTGAGCCACAGCCGGAGGTCCGGATCGAGCTTGTGCCCCAGCCCCCCGGCCTCCCAGGTGGCGGCCGTGTTGCGCACGGCGGTGAGCAGCAGCGGGATCATCGGAAGCCGGGCGGCGCGCCGCCCGGAGCTGCGGACCGGCGCGAAGTCCGCCTCACGGGCCTCACGCATGCCGAGCGTGAAGGCCTCGGTGGCCAGCTGATTGGCCGTCAGAGAGCCGGACGTGCACAGGTCGGCGTAGGAGAGCACCGCGTCCCAGCATTCGGAGAACAGCGCTGCCTCGGCGGCGTCCTGAGGGGTCGGCAGGTCGGGCATGGGTCTCCTGCATCCAAAGCGAGGTCAACTCACCGTATCGGCAACGGAGTTGGGGGGAACCTCGCGGCAGGCCCAGAGCCTTTCACGTCTCCTGCACAACTGACAAGCGGCATATTCAAAACCGGTTACCGGTGGTCGTGCCACGGATTCTCCCCGTCACACCCATACCACCGGCCCCCGGCCTCACGTCAACCACTGTGCCGGCCGCCCGGAGAACACCCTCGTGTCCGCCGTGACCCACAACTCCGGCCCCTAGTACGGACAGCGACCGCGTTTCGACTCACCGTTCCCGTAAGTCACTTGCGCGCCCGCCCGGCCGAGCCCCGGGTCGCCCTGTGCATCACACCTCCGCCGGCGCCTCCGCGGGCAGGCTGTCCATGAAGGAACTGACGGAGAAGACGGCGCGGCCGGGTCCGGGCGGGCCGTAGCCGGGGGGCGAGGAGAGGCCGAAGTCCTCCATCGTCTGCCGGTAGGCCTGCAGCAGCCGGATGTGGTACTCCAGCGGGGCGCCCTGGGGGTTGGCCTTGCCGAGCGGGGTGGTCGGCTCCGGGCACCAGGTGGTGAAGCGGGGCGTGATGCCCTGCGACATGAAGAAGCGGAGCCCCTCGGTGGTGGACGCGATCGCCTCGTCGACGGTCTTGAACCCGAACGGCTCGGCCATCTCCACGCCGGCCACGAAGTTGGGGATCACGTTCCGGGCGCCGAAGATCTCGGCGGAGTCCAGGATCCGCTTGTGCCACTCGTCCCGGCCGACGTACCGCTCCTTGCCCGGGCAGTACATCTTGAACAGGTACTCGTCCCACACCTCGTAGTTGGGGTGGTAGATCTGCACGCCGTAGTCCTTGAACCGCTGCACGTCGTCCCGCGGCAGCGCCTGGGCCACGACCTTGCCGATCCACCGGCCCGGGAACCGCTCCTCGATGGCCTTGGCGTAGTGGCCGTAGAAGTCGGCCTCGTCACGCCCGGAGACGGTCTTGGTGATCGCGCCGCCGGTCAGCGTGTAGGCGGTGGACGTCCTGGCGGTGTCGTACCGGTCGATGATCTCCAGGGCTTCGAGGACCTCCTCGACGTCCTTCACGCCCGTGTACGGCCGCCCGGCCGCCTTGTGCTGGCGCCAGTTGTGGTTGATGTCGCAGTACTGGCACTCCTCCTTGGCGCCGAAGTACTGGCAGACCCGGAAGACGGTGAGGTAGATCAGGTAGCCCCACTGGATGGTCGGGGCGACCTCCATCACGGACTTCCCGTTGGCGAGCTTGTGCCGGTAGTACTCCGGCATGGGCGGCACCCCGACGTCGGCGATCCGCTTCCCGTCGAGGTAGAGCCCGAGCATGCCCTCCTCGTCCGCGGCCACCCGGTACGGGGAGGCCGGGTTCACCCGCACGGACACCACGGTCCGCCGCAGGTCGTACGGCCCGCCGGTGAGGATGATCTCCTCCGGCGGCCGGCGCAGCGCGGCCTCGCCCAGCTCGGGCAGGGTGCCGTGGTCGAAGGAGAAGATGAAGTACGACTTCGGCTTGACCTCGCCGCTCTCGTTGTCGCTCAGCGCGGACGGGTCGAAGGCCACACCGCCCCGGAGCAGGTCCTCCTTGAAGACGGCTTCCCGAGGTACCTGCGGGAACCTCTCCATCAGATCCTCGACCAGCGCGGTACGGCTGCCCATCCCGTGTCTCCTCCCGGCTCAGGCGTTCAGCTCCTCACGGTATGCCCCCGCCTCGCCGTCAGCCGTGCCGGGTCCCCTCTCGGCGCGCGATGTGTCCCGGTACGGAGGTGTCCGGGTGCAGTGCGGGATCCGTCACCGGCGCGCCCCAGGCCGAGGTCAGCGGCAGAACGCCGGCCCACAGCCCCCGTTCCGCGTCCGGTCCGTCGCCGTCCTCCGGAGCTCCGGTGCGGATCTTGACGGAGGCCTCTTCCAGGGAGAGGACGAGGAGAGTGGTGGCGGCCAGCTCCCTGCGGTTCGGCTGCCGGGCGTACGACCACTGGCCCGGGGCCGTGTGTTCGGTGAGGAGGCGCAGCCCCGTCAGTTTCTCCTCGGGGTCGGTCACCTTGCGGGCGGCGCCGTGGATCACCGCGCTGCGGTAGTTGACGCCGTGCTCGAAGACGGACCGCGCCAGCACCAGGCCGTCGACGTGGGTGACCGTGACGCACACCGGGGTCCCGCCCGCGAGGCTGCGGCTGGCGACCGAGCCGTGCAGGTACAGCTGCCGCTCGTCCCGCCCGTACACCGTCGGCACGACCAGCGGACGCCCTTCGACCACCACCCCGAGATGGCAGACGAACCCGGCGTCGAGAATCGCCTCCAGATCGGCCCGGTCGAGGCTGCCCTGCTCGCGGAGCCGGCGATGGCGGGTGAGGTCGGTCGCCGGAAGGCGCGGGGACAGCGGATCGGGGGTCATACCCGTACGCTACCGATATCGCGGCATCATGGCCATACCGCCAACGTTTACAGCAATGATCAACGCCTGCGACAACGAAATCCGTAGACCGCGTTCCGGTCGCTCAACCGCCGGCAGCCCGTCGCGTCGACTCCCGCAGCACCACGTGCGTCCCCAGCACCAGATGCTGCCCGTCCGGCAGCTCGTCGCGGTGCAGGGCGAGGCGGACGGCGGCGCGGCCCAGTTCCTCCTGGGGTACGTGGACCGTGGTGAGCGTCGGGTAGACGTCCCGGGCGACCGGGATGTCGTCGTAACCGGCCACGGCGACGTCGTCGGGGATGCGGCGGCCCGACTCCCGCAGGGCCTGGATCACGCCGGTGGCGATCATGTCGGTGGCCGCGAAGACCGCGGTGAAACCGCGTCCGGAGGCGAGGAGTTCACGGGTCGCCTGGTAGCCGTAGGAGCGGGAGAAGACGCCGTCGAGGACGAGGTCCGGGTCCGGGGCGAGGCCGAGGAGTTCGTGGGCGCGGGTGAAACCGGCGATGCGCTGGGCGCTGGTGGACAGGCCGGGCACCCGGCCGAGGTAGGCGATGCGCCGGTGGCCGCCGGAGAGAAGGTGACCGGTGAGCGCGAAGGCACCC
This sequence comes from Streptomyces sp. NPDC028289, assembly GCF_055565975.1. Taxonomy (NCBI): domain Bacteria; kingdom Bacillati; phylum Actinomycetota; class Actinomycetes; order Kitasatosporales; family Streptomycetaceae; genus Streptomyces; species Streptomyces sp. NPDC028289. Next base: position 110,992 of record NZ_JBVHTI010000009.1, read on the forward strand.
CCCTCGTTGTCGTAGTCGACGACCGTGGCCGGGACGCCGGGGCCGAGCGGCGGGCGGCCGACCAGGACCAGCCGGGATCCGGACCGGTCCAGGGCGTGCGCGAAGTGGGTCATGCGGTCGTGGTAGGCCCTGTCCTCAAGGGCGCCGCCCACCACGATCACCGCGTCGGCCCGCTGCTCTCGCATGGTCTCCACGACGGCGAGGATGCGGCGCGGGTCGCCGTGCGTGGTGCACAGCATGCACAGCCTGCCCTCCGCCGAGGCCTGCTCCTCGACCCCGCGGGCGATGTGCGCGTAGAAGGGGCCGGTGACGTCGTCGACGACGAAGGCGACCGTGTTGTTGGTGGCGCCGCCGAGGGCGCGGGCGTGCGCGTTGACCACGTAGTCCAGCTCGCGCATGGCCTTCAGGACCTTGGCGCGGGTGGCGGCGGCCACCGGGTAGGTGCCGCCGAGGACCCGGGAGACGGTCGACGCGGAGACCCCGGCCCGCGCGGCCACGTCCCGCACCGTCGAGGCGTCCCCGTTCGGCGCCGGCTGTGTCCGCTTCGCCACCGCTCGGCTCCCCTTCGTCATGTGTTCAGGTCACCCTACGAGACGGCCGGGGTGCCCGGCGGACCGCCCGTCACGCGGCCCGCTCCAGGGCCGACTGGTCGACGGCGTGCAGGAGACCGACACCGGTCAGCAGTCGGCCGGCCTCCTCCACGACGGTGAGGCCGAGCCGTGCCACCTCGTTGCCCTGCGAGCCGGCCAGGTGCGGGGTGAGGAAGGCGTTGGGGAGGTCGAAGAGCGGGGAGTCGGCGGGCAGCGGCTCCGGGTCGGTCACGTCGAGGATCGCGGTCAGGCGGCCGGTGCGCAGCTCCGCGATCAGGGCGTCGTGGTCGAGGAGGGAGCCGCGCGCGGTGTTGATCAGTACCGATCCGTCCGGCATGAGGCCGAGTTCGCGGGCGCCGAGGAGATGCCGGGTCTCCGGGGTCTGGGGGGCGTGCACGCTGACGATGTCCGAGGTGCGCAGCAGGTCGTCGAGGGGCAGCAGGGGGACGCCGAGCCGGGCGGCCTCCGTCTCGTCCACGTAGGGGTCGGCGAGGGTGACCGACAGGTCGTACGGGCGCAGGAGTTCGACGAGGCGGCGGCCGATGCGGGAGGCGCCGACGATGCCGACCCGGCGGTGGAAGTTGCCGATGCCGGGGACGATGTCGCCGTACGGGAAGGTGCGGCGGGTGCGCAGCAGGTCGCGGAAGGCGAAGACGTCCTTCCCGGCGAGCAGGATCATCGCGAGGGTGTACTCGGCGACCGGCAGCGCGTTGGCGGCGGCGGCCGAGGAGACGACGATGCCCCGCCGCCACACCTCGGGCGTGGTGAAGCCCTTGACCGAGCCGGCCGCGTGCAGCACCGCCCGCAGTTTCGGCGCCGCGTCCAGGGCGGCCGTGTCCAGGACCGGGCAGCCCCAGCCGGTGACCAGGACCTCGGTGCGGGCGAGCGTCTCCCGTACCCGGGGATCGGCGAAGTCGTGCACCACCAGAGTGGGATCGATTTCTACGCACTCGCGCAGTCGCGCCAGTACCTCCGGCGGGAAGATGTGCGGCACGTTCTGGGCTGTCATGGCGAACACTGCCTGGGGACGCTCGGGCAAGGAAGTGACCTTCCGGCTCGGTGACGCGCGGATAGCAACCGGTCTCTACCGTAGGTCTCGGCGAATGAGAGGGTCAATGGAGAGGCACTCCCCGGAGGGGGCGGACACTCCTCGAAGGACACTCCTCGAAGGACGGCCGGCACTCTCCGGCGAACGACAGGGATGGGACGGCAGAGATGACGGATCCGGCACAGACGGTCACCAACTGGGCGCGCAACATCACGTACACCGCGAAGGAGTTCCACCGCCCGCACTCGCTCGACGCGCTCCGGTCGCTGGTGGCCGGCAGTGCGCGGGTACGGGTGCTGGGCAGCGGGCACTCCTTCAACCACATCGCCGATCCGGGCCCGGAGGGCGTGCTGGTCTCGATCGCCGGGCTGCCGCCGGTGATCGAGGTGGACACGGCGGCCCGTACGGTCCGGGTCGCGGGCGGGGTGCGGTACGCCGAACTGGCCCGCGCGGTCCATGCGCACGGTCTCGCCCTGCCCAACATGGCCTCGCTGCCGCACATCTCGGTGGCCGGCTCGGTCGCCACCGGCACCCATGGCTCGGGCGTGGCCAACGGGTCGCTCGCGGCGCCGGTGCGGGAGGTGGAGCTGGTGCTCGCCGACGGCTCGACGGCGAGGATCGCGCGGGGGGACGCGGGGTTCGAGGGAGCGGTGACCTCGCTGGGGGTGCTGGGGGCCGTCACCGCGCTCACCCTGGACCTGGAGGCGGCCTATGACATGGCGCAGACCGTATACACCGAACTGCCGCTGGACGGCCTCGACTTCCCGGCCGTGTCCGGCGCCGCCCACAGCGTCAGCCTGTTCACCGACTGGCGGGAGCCGGGCTTCCGGCAGGTGTGGGTGAAGCGGCGCACCGACCGGCCCGCCGTGGACTTCGGGTGGGCCGCGCCCGCGACCGAGGCGATGCACCCGGTGCCGGGCATGCCGGCCGGCAACTGCACCCAGCAGTTCGGGGTGCCGGGACCCTGGCACGAGCGGCTGCCGCACTTCCGGGCGGAGTTCACCCCCAGCAGCGGCGACGAGCTCCAGTCCGAGTACCTGCTGCCGAGGACGACGGCCCTCGAGGCACTGCACGCCGTCGACGCCGTCCGGCAGACGGTCTCCCCCGTCCTGCAGACCTGCGAGGTGCGGACGATCGCCGCCGATCCGCAGTGGCTCAGCCCCGCCCACGGCCGTGACTCGGTCGCCCTGCACTTCACCTGGGTGGACGACCTGTCGGCCGTCCTGCCCGTGGTGCGCCGGCTGGAGGAGGCGCTGGAGCCGTTCGACCCGCGGCCGCACTGGGGCAAGGTCTTCGCCGCCGCGGCGGCGGACGTGCGCCGGCGGTATCCGCGCCTCGGCGACTTCCGCGCCCTCGCCCGGGACCTGGACCCCGACGGGAAGTTCACGAACCCCTTCGTGGCGGATCTCCTGGACGGCTGACGGACCTGACCGACGGACTTAATCAAACCCTTAACGTAATGCCTTGTCGAAAGCGCTTCCCAGGCCATAGCCTTGCGCCGCGTGAAGCACACATCACGTGACATCCGCACCGCGAACCGCTACGAGGTACTGCGGCACATCATCGCCGAGTCTCCCACCTCCCGGCAGGAGCTGGCGGCCGTCACCGGGCTGAGCCTGGCCACGGTCGCCACCCTCGTCGGGGAGCTGCTGGAGCTGCGGATGATCACGGAGGTCGGCTTCGAGGACTCCGCCGGCGGCCGTCCCCGGGGACTCGTCGCGGTCAACGCCTCGGGCGGCGCGCTGATCGGCGTCGACATCGCGGAGACGTACGTCCACGTCGAGCTGTTCGACCTCGCCCTGAACGTGCTGGCCCGCGCCGAGGAGGACATGCGACCCGGCGAGATCCGGCCGGAGCAGGTGGTGGGGCAGGTGGCCGCGGCGGTCGGCGCGGTGGTGGCGCAGGCCGGGATCGAAGGCGCGCGGGTGCTGGGCGTCGGGGTGAGCGTGCCGGGGCAGGTCGACCGGGCCACCGGCATCGCCGAGTACGCGCCCAACTGGGACTGGCACGACGTGCCGTTGCTCGACCTGCTCGCCGAACACATCGCCTACCCGCTCCACCTGGACAACCCGCTGCGGGCGTGTGCGGTGGCCGAGCAGTGGTTCGGGGCGGCGCGGGGGCGCGGGGACACCGTGGTGGTGAACCTCGGGACCGGGGTCGGCGCCGGGCTCGCCCTCGGCGGCCGGCTGCACCGGGGGGTCAGCAACAGCGCCGGGGAGTGGGGACACACGACGCTCGTCCTGGACGGGCGGCCGTGCCACTGCGGCAACCACGGCTGTGTCGAGACGTACGTCGGCGCCCCCGGCATCATGCTGAACCTGCAGGAGCTCAGCCCGCAGAGCCCGCTGCTGCACCCGGAGGACCAGACGGCCACCGTGGGCGCGCTGGCCCAGGGCCTGGCGGACGGTGATCCGGTCGCGGTCGAGGTCGTACGGGACACCGCCCGCTACATCGGCGCCGGGATCGCCAACCTGGTCAACCTGCTCAACCCCGAACTGGTCGTGCTCAGCAGCTGGGTGGCCCGCCGGCTCGGGGAGCCGCTGCTGGCGGAGGTGCGCGAGGCCGTCCGGCGGCACGCGCTCGGGCGGCCGTTCGCCGCCACCGAGATCGTCCTCTCCCCCATCCCCACCGACCCGGTCTGCCTGGGCGCGGCCACGTTCGCGCTGGAGGGCGCGCTGCGCCCGGTGGGCCTACGCGGCGGCGGACGCCCGGGCCGCACCGTGCCGGCTGCCCGCTGACCGCCCCGCCTTCCGGGCCGCCGACGCGGTCCTCCCGGCCGTGGACGCCGCCGTCCCGGTGATCGAATAGTCCAAATCGCGGCTCGATTAATCCATTGCCGGGCTACTCGGCGCTCTGCGACCGTCGTGGCGTATCCGCGGCCGGTCGGCCTCACAAGCCGACCGGCCGCACGTCGTGCACGGAACGAGAGGGTCCCCAGCGTGGCCGGAACCATCGAGGTCCGCGGTCTGTCCCGCACCTTCCACACCACCGTCCGGCGCCCGGGTTTCGCGGGCGCCCTGCGATCCCTGGTCAACCCCGAACGCGTCGAGAAACACGCGGTCTCCGACGTCTCCTTCGATGTCGCCCCGGGCGAACTCCTCGCCCTGCTCGGCCCGAACGGCGCGGGCAAGTCGACCACCATCAAGATGCTCACCGGGATCCTCACCCCGACCTCCGGCGAGGCCCGGGTCGCGGGCGTGGTGCCGTACCGGGAACGGGAGCGCAACGCCCGCAACATCGGCGCGGTGTTCGGACAGCGGACCCAGCTGTGGTGGGACCTGCCGGTGCGGGAGTCGTTCGCGATCCTCCGCGACATCTACGAGGTACCGAAGGCCGAACACGCGGCACGCCTCGGGGAGTTCGACGACCTTCTCGAACTCTCCGCCTTCTGGGACACCCGGGTCCGGCACCTCTCGCTCGGCCAGCGGGTGCGCTGCGACCTGGCCGCCGCCCTGCTGCACGATCCCCCGGTCGTCTTCCTGGACGAGCCGACCATCGGCATGGACGTGGTGGTGAAGGAGCAGGTCCGCGAGTTCCTGCGGTACCAGGTGGCCGAACGCGGCCGTACGGTGCTGCTGACCACGCACGACATGACCGAGGTCGAGCGGCTCGCCGAGCGGGTGGTGCTGGTCAACCACGGGCGGCTGGTGCTCGACGGCTCGCTGGACGAGATGCGGCGCCGGTTCGGCTCGACCTGGCAGGTGCGGGCCACGCTCGCCGACGCGCACACGCCGGTCGTCCCGCTGCCCGGCATCACCCTGGTGCGCCGGGAGGGCCCGCAGGTGGTGTTCGGCCCGGACGGTCCGGCCGCGCCCACGGTCCACGAGGCGCTGAAGCTGGTCATCGAGCGGTACGAGGTGACCGGTGTGGCGGTGGACGAGGCGGACCTGGAGGACGTGATGCGGGCGGCCTACGCGCAGGCGAAGGCCGAGGCGGTCTGAGATGGCCCTCCTGTACGCCTGGCGCGCCGCCCGGGTCACCCCGCTCGGCGAGCTGTACACCCCGCCCCGGATGACCGGGGTCCTGCTGCGGCTGACCGTGCAGGTGGTGCTGGTCGCCTCGCTGTGGCGGGGCCTGTACTCCCAGACGGGTACGACCGCGGGTCTGGACCGCGGCCAGGCCGTCACCTACGCGGTGCTGGCCGTGCTCGCCTCCCGGCTGCGGGAGCTGGACCAGTACGCGGGCCGGGACTCCGTGATGCAGCACATGCACTTCGGCACGATCGTCTACTGGTACCTGCGCCCGCTGCCGCCCCAGCGCTACCACGCGCTGCGCGCGGTCGGCGAGCAACTGTACGGGCTGACCTGGGCGTCGGCGGGATACGCGGTCTGTCTGGCGGCCGGGGTGGTGGATCCGCCGCGGTCGGCCGCGGTGGCGGCGGTGTTCGCGCTCAGCCTGCTCCTCGGCCAGCTGGTCCTCTACTACGTCATGCTCCTCATCGACCAGTTCTGCTTCTGGACGCTGCGCAACAGCGCGGCGATGCTGATCCTGGTCTTCGCGCAGAACCTGCTGTCCGGGGTGTACGCGCCGCTCTGGTTCTTCCCGCACTGGTTCGTCACGCTCAGTTCCTTCCTGCCCTTCCAGGCGACGCTGAGCGTGCCGCTGTCGCTGTACGTGGGCCGGATCCCGCTGTCGGACGCCGGGCCGCAGCTCGGTGTCCAGGCCGGCTGGGTCGTGGCGCTGTATCTCTTCACCCGTTTCGTGTGGCGGCGCGCCGCCCGCCGTGTCATCTCCCAGGGAGGCTGAGGCCGTTGAACGCCGTCCGGATCGCCTGGCGCATCACGCGCCTCAACTTCCGTGCGCAGCTGGAGTACCGCACCGAGTTCCTGATGATGATCGCGATCGGCGCGGTCTGGCAGGTGTCGGTGATCGTGTTCGCGACCGTGCTGCTCACCCGGTTCACCGGGATGGGCGGCTGGGACAGCTCGGACGTCCTGCTCATCCCGGCGACGCGGATGCTGGCGCACGGTCTGTTCGTACTGGTCCTGGGCCGGGTGCACGGGGTGGGCCGGTACATCCAGGAAGGCAGGATCGACGCCTATCTGCTGCGCCCGATGCCCGTGTACCGGCAGGTGCAGCTGGAGTACTTCCCCACCAACGCCATCGGTGACCTGACGGTGGCCGCGGGCCTGATGGCGGGCGCGCTCGGCCGCAGTCACCTCGACTGGACGGCGGGCCGGGTCTCGTACCTGATCGCGGCGGTCCTGGGCGGGATGCTGCTGGAGGCGGCCCTGTTCACGGTGGTCGCCTGCGCCTCGCTGCGCTACCCGGCCGCCGACTACTGGAGCCGCTGGCTGGAGGAACTCCTCGGCACCTTCGGCAGCTACCCGCTGAACGTGCTGCCCCGGGCGGTCGGCGGACTGCTCACCTACGGCCTCCCGCTCGCCTTCGTCGCCTACTTCCCGGCGGCCGTCCTCACCGGCCACGGCCACTCCACCGGCGCCCCCTACTGGCTGGCGGCCGCCTCCCCCCTCCTGGGTCTGCTCGCCTACCTGGCCGCCCGGCTGCTGTGGCGGTGGGCGCTGGGGCACTACACGGGGGTGAACGGCTGACCGTCCCCGCGCGGGTCAGGTGCGGCCCGCGCCACGGATCGGGGTGCACAGGCCGGCGAGGGCGATCAGGGTGCAGCAGACTCCGGCCGCGGCGGCCACTGGGGCGGTGCCGTGACGCTCGGCGGCCCAGGTGAGGACGGCCGCGCCGACCGGGGCCGTCGAGTACTGGAGCGTCCAGTGCGCCGAGGTGACGCGGCCGAGGAGGGGTTCTGGGGTGATCTCCTGGCGCAGCGACATGGAGCAGGTGCCCGCCACGCCCACACAGGCCAGGTAGACCGCGGTCACGAGGGCCACGGCGGGCACCGTGTGCAGCCTGCCGAGCCCGGCGAAGGCCAGTCCGCACACCGCGGTCGTGCCGATCCAGGTCGGCCCGAAGCCGAGCCGCCGGCGGAGCGGGGCGACCAGCAGCGCCCCGGTGATCGTGCCGACCGCACCGACCGCGAGCACGGTGCCGACCGTCCCGTCGTCGTGGCCGAGATCGTGCTGCAGGTGGTAGATCACCAGGTCGTTGATGCCGAGGGTGAGGAAGCTGAAGAGGGAGAGGAGGCCGGTGAGCGAGCGCAGGACGGGATGGCGGACGAGGTACGCGATGCCGGTGCGCAGGTCGCGCCCCACGCTCGTGTCCTTGGGCACGCGCTCGTCCCCGGCGCGCTCCCGCAGCCGTACGAAGAACAGGCAGCCCGCCGACACCGCGTAGCTGGCCGCGTCCACGGCCACGGCGTCGGCCGGTCCCGTCCAGGCGGCGACCAGGCCCGCGCCCAGCGGGCCCAGCACACCGGCCGCGGCCGCCGTCGCGTTCAGCCGCCCGTTGGCCTCGGTGAGCCGGCCGGTGCCGACCAGCCCGCGGACGACGGTGACATACCCGACGGCGAAGAGCATGCCGACGGCCTCGCACAGGGGCAGGACCACGTACAGGAGCCACAACTGCGGCCCGGCGAGCCAGACGAGCGGGACCAGGCCGTAGAGGACCATACGGACCAGGTCGCAGGCGATGAGGAGCCTGCGGCGGTCGACCCGGTCCACGACCACGCCGGCGAACACGGCCGCCAGCACCATCGCGGCCCCGCCGACACCGGTGAGCAGGCCCATCCGGGCCACCGAGCCGGTCGCCCGGAGCACCAGCAGGGGGAGCGCGACCAGGCTGAACGAGTCGCCGAGGACGGAGAGGGTCTGGGCGAGCCAGAAGAACCCGAAGTCCCGCTGTCTCCAGAGTGGTCGGCCGTCTGACGCACGCCTCTGTCCCGCCCGCGCCACCCGTCGCGCCCCGTACGCCACGGCTCCCCCTTCCGCTCGTCCACAACCCTATGCCGCCGGGCGGGCGCCATAATCGCTTGCCCCCCATACCTAGGGTCTCTAGGCTTTCTCCTAGAACCCCCAGACGGAGGCATCACATGGCACGTGCCGGGATCACCGCCGACCGCCTGGTCGCGGCGGCGGCCGAGCTGGCCGACGAGGCCGGCTTCGAGCAGGTCTCGCTGTCGGCGCTGGCCCGCCACTTCGGCGTACGGGACGCGAGCCTCTACTCGCACGTCCGGAACCTCCAGGACCTGCGCCACCGGCTCGCCCTCCTCGCGGGCGGCGAGATGATCGACGGGATCGCCGTCGCCGTGGCCGGCCGGTCCGGGCGGGACGCGCTGGCCGCCTACGCCGACGCGTACCGCGCGTACGCGCTCGCCCATCCCGGGCGCTACGCGGCGACCCAGATCCGTATCGACCCCGCGCTCGTCGACCCCGGGAACCCCGCCATGCGCCGCACCGTGGAGATCACCTACGGCATGCTGCGCGGCTACGGCCTGGCCGAGCCCGATCTCACCGACGCCGTACGCCTGTTGCGCGCCACCTTCCACGGCTACTGCGCCCTGGAGGCCTCGGGCGGCTTCAACGCGCCGCGCGACGTCCGCGCCTCCTGGGACCGGGCGATCGGCGCCCTGCACGTCGCACTCGAGAACTGGCCCCGCGAGGAGACGCACCACCATGTCTGACCTGCACTACGACGTCACCGGCAGCGGCCCCGTGCTGCTCGTGGTCCCCGGGGGAGCCGGGCACCCGATGGGCCTGGGCCCCTTCACGGAACATCTGGCCCCGCACTTCACGGTCGTGACGTACGACCCGCTGGGCCTCGCCCACGGCCACCTCGGGGACCCGGTCGCCGACCAGGCCGTACGGGACTGGAGCGAGGGCGCGCACCGGGTGCTGGCCGAGGTACCGGCGGACGGCGAGCCGGCGTACGTCCTCGGCACCAGCGCCGGCGGAATCACCGCACTCGACCTGCTGGCCCGCCACCCGGACCGGCTCCGGCACGTCATCGCGCACGAGCCGCCGTGCGTCACCCTGCTGCCGGACGGCGAGCGGCTGCGCACCGAGCTCGTCGAGCAGCTCGACGCCGCCCGCCCGGCTCCCGGGACCCCGATGGCCGTCTTCCTCGCCCACGTCCTCCGCCCCTTCACCGCCTACCGCCCACCGGCCGCCCTGCCCCGCCTCACGATCGCGGCCGGAACCGCCTCGAAGGACCAGCTCCTGTACCGCACGGCGGAGTTCGTCGCCGAGCACACCGGCGCGGCCTTCACGGAGTTCCCCGGTGGCCATCTCGGCCCCCTGGAAGACCCGGCCGGATTCGCCGACCGGGTCAGGGAGACGCTGCTCGGGGCCGGGTGACACCGCACGGATGACGCAGCAGGGGCGACGCAGCAGGGATGACGCAGAGCAACCGGCCGCGCACCTGGAATGCAGCGACGGAGGAGGTGTGATTATGGTGGACAGTGGGTCCTCACCGAGGGGCTGACCCAGGGCGCAGACTCCGCAGGCCGCCGCACGGCGCCGGCGCATCGCGACGCTCGTCAGCCTTGTGCACTCGGCGCCATGCCCTTCCCGGACCGCCTCGATCGTCCTCGAACGCGAAGCACGGGAGGTCGCCGAAGCAACCTCGCACCATCCGTTCCTGTACGAGCTGGATCCCGCCGCGGCGCGCAAGGTCCTCGACGACCTCCAGGCCGCGCCGGTCGACAAGCTGCCGGTCGACGAGGAGTGGGTCACCGTGCCGGCCGACGTCGGCGACGTACGGGTACGCATCGTCAAACCGCAGGGCGCCACCGGCATGCTGCCCGTCGTGCTGTACATGCACGGCGGTGGCTGGGTGCTGGGCAACGCCGGCACCCACGACCGCCTGGTGCGGGAACTGGCGGTCGGCGCACGTGCGGCCGTGGTCTTCGTGGAGTACACGCCGTCCCCCGAAGCCCACTACCCGGTGGCCATCGAGCAGGGCTACGCCGCCGCCCAGTGGATCGTCCGCGACGGAGCGTCCAAGGGGCTCGACGCACAGCGCATGGCGGTGGCCGGGGAATCGGTCGGCGGGAACATGACGGCCGCTCTCGCCCTCATGGCCAAGGAGCGCGGTGACGTCACGTTCGTACAGCAGTCGATGTACTACCCGGTGACGGACGCGGCGATGAACACCGGTTCCTACGACCAGTTCGCCACCGGCTACTACCTGAGCCGCAAGCTGATGGAGTGGTTCTGGGACGCCTACACGACCGACTCGGACCAGCGCGCAGAGATCACCGCCTCCCCCAACCAGGGCCACCGCCGAGCAGCTCTCCGGCCTGCCGCCCGCGCTGCTGATCGTCGACGAGGCCGACGTGCTGCGCGACGAGGGCGAGGCGTACGCCGCCAAGCTCCGGGCGGCCGACGTTCCGGTGACCACGGTGCGGTGAGCCTCGGCGCCAAGTACCCCTATCTCTCAGCGGGTTACAACAACACCCGGGAGTGGAACAGAACCGCCACCGCGGTCGCCCCCGACGGCACGGTCCGGGTCGCCTGGCCCGCCGCCGACGGGGTGCACGTCACCCCGCTCACCGCGGGCGGCAAGCGGTCCGGCGCCGACACGGTCGTCAAGGGCGCGAAGGAGGTGGGCGGTCTGGTCGCCCACACCAACGGGTTCGCGCTGCTCACCAGGGTCGCCGACACCAACAAGTGGAAGGAGACGGCCGCCGCGATCATCCGCTACACCGGCGGCAGACGAACCTGGACCACCAAGCTCACCGGCACCGCCTCCCACGACACCTCCCCCACCCTCGACGGCCAGCTCACCTGGAACGGCTCCAAGTACGGCGCCTACTTCGTGGTGCACGGCGCGGGCGGCTTCGCCGACGGGCACTTCGGCGACAAGCTGTCGTACGTCAGCGCGGCGGGCAAGAAGCTGAGCGGCGGTTGGAGTTGGGGCTGCAGCCACAACGAGGGCATCGCCCTGCACGCCGAGGCCTCCGGCGCCTTCACCTCCCTCTGCTTCGCCGACTGGCGCTCGGGCCTGTTCGTCTCCACCGGCATCGGCGCCCCGGACGTGGCCCCGGTCGTCCAGCGGGAGCAGTGCTGGGCGGGGTACTGCGGTGGCACCTTCCCCGGCCGCACCGGCGACCTCGTCAAGTCGTCCGCCGGAAAATACGCGACCGCCTTCGCCTCCCGGGGCGCGGCCTCCGCCAGGAAGAACCCGGACGACAGCAGCGGCCGCGGCTGGACGGTCACCCCGAAGACCGCCACCCACCAGGTCGCCATCGCCTTCCTCAAGAACCGCAACTCCGGCCCCGGCAAAGCGATCTACCTCACCAGCGCCAGGACCGTCGAGAACGTCGACGTCCACCTCGCCCCGTACGGCAAGGACAAGCTCCTGGTCTTCTGGGAGTCCCTGAAGAACGCCAAGTGCTCGGCCGGCACCTGCACCGGCACCTTCACGGGCACGCACCTTCGGCTGGTCGACTGGAACGGCACGCCCGTCAGCGCCGACAAGGTGGTGAGCGCGGTTCACCGGTGACCTAGCGGTCCTCAAGGACGGCTCCCTCACCTGGGCCTACGCACCCGTCACCCCGAACTACGGCACTCCGCTCACGGGTCGTCCCCGACCACGACGACGCTGCGGATCGCGCGACTCACGCCGTGACCGACTCCGCGATCCGGCGCATGACCTCGACGGGCCGGCACCGGATCGCGGGCGGCCGTCTCGGCAGTGCCGCCGCGCGGCAGCAACCGCGTCGACCGCCGCACCGGCAGGCGGAGGCGGAGGGCGGCGGCGCGCGGTGTCCGCACCGCGCCCGACCCGGCTCAGCCCCGCCCGATGTCCTCCACATCCACTCCGTCCCCCTGCCACCGGACCCGCAGCCCGACGCCCCCGCTCCACAGAACGGTCAGCTCCCGGTCGCCGTCGGCGCGGACGGTCACCGTCTCCCCCAGCGGCTCGGCGTCCGCCGTGCCGGTGAGGCGGCTCAGTGCGACGAACAGGGTCGGGCCGTCCCCCGTGGCCCCGGTCAGCGTGTCGTCGAGGCCCACGGCGGGCAGCAGTTCGGCCCGGAGGCCCTCGGGTGCCGCCCACCCCGTCACCCGGACCGGCGTCCCGGGCCGCGCCCCCGCCACCAGGAAGGCCCGCACCTCCGCGGCCCCGTGCACGAGCACGGCGCTCGTCACCCGGGCGCCCGCCCCGGCCGTGTGCCGGGAGGCCGCCCAGCCCTCCCCCACGCCCAGCGGCTCGATCCGCGTGCGGCTCGGGTCGTCGCCGACGAGCACGCTGTTGTCGTACGACGCCGAGGGCTCGGTCACGGTGGAGTAGCCGAGCCGGGTGTAGTACGGGTCGTAGCGGACGTCCTCGCTGCCGTGGTTGTGGAGGCGGACGACGCCGTCCGAACGCGTCGACTGGAGCAGCCAGTTGGCGGGGGCGATCGGGGTGACCGCGTCGGCGCGTTCCGCCGGGCCCGGTTGCTCCGTCGCCGTCCACACCTCGTGCTCCGGCGGGAGCAGCAGCCCGAGGAAGCCCTTGCTCGCCCAGTACGGAGACGCAGGCCCCGAATAACCCTGCAGCACGGCGGTGTCGGGCCCGTGCCAGCCGAGGGTCAGGAGTCCGTGGGCGTCCACCGCGCCTCGGTCCAGGAAGTACTTCAGCGCTCCGGAGGCCAGTCGCCGGGTCTCCCCGGGGGACAGGGGCGTACGGCCGGTGAGGGCGCCCAGCCACAGCGGTGCCGTGGTCGCGAAGCGGTACGTCAGGGAGCGGCCCTGGTGCATGGGGGCGCCGTCGCCGCCGAACAGGCGGGCGTAGTCGGCAAGATGACGTTCCAGGCGGCCGCCGTACAGGTCGAGGAGTTCTGCGTCCGAGGCGAGCCAGGCGTGCAGCACCGGGTAGAGGTGCATCGCCCAGCCGTTGTAGTAGTCGTACTTGCGGCCGTCGCCGTCGGTGTACCAGCCGTCGCCGACGTACCAGTCCTCGATGCGGGCCAGGCCGTGGTCGACCGCCTTGCGCGCGGCCTCGGTCTCGTGGCCGATCTCGGCGAGGAAGCCGCCGACCGTCACCGGGAACAACTCCCAGTTGCAGGGCCAGGGTTCGGCGGTCAGCGCGTCGGCGAGCCAGGCCGCGGCGCGCTGCCGTACCGGGTCGTCGAGCCGGTCCCAGAGCAGGGGGCGGGTCAGGCGCAGGGCGAGGGCGATCGAGGCGGCCTCGACCAGCGGCTGGCTGCGGTCCTCGATGCGCGGCCAGACACCGGACACACCGGCGGCGAGTCCGTCCGCGTACCGCTGGAGCGCGGTCTCGTCGCGGCGGAAGGCGGCGAGGAGCAGGGTGCGGGCGTAGCCCTCCAGGCCGTCGGAGAGCCGGCCCGACCAGCTCTGGCGGTCGCCGGGGAGGTGGTAGAGGGCGCGGTCGTCGGTGGCGTACGGCTCCACGGCGGCGAGCAGGGCGTCGGCCGCCGCCTCCCAGTGGGCCCGGGTGTAGCCGGTGCGCGGGCTGGAACTGCGGTCCTCGGGAGGCAGCTGCATCGGTGCTCTTTCTCGCTCGTACCGAACCTCGGGCCGTTCGGACCTGGGGCGCCCCGGTTCCGGTCGGGACGCCCCAGGGGCTCATCGCGCCCGCACGGTGCCCCGGGGCACCAGGTGCTGGGCGAGCAGTTCGTCGCGCACCAGGCCCGCGTAGACGGTGGCTCCGTACGCGGAGGTGTGCGTGTTGTCCTTCTTCTCGTTGTACAGGTACAGCGCCTTGGAGCCCTCCACGCCGAGCGACTCCACCAGCGCCTTGGTCTTCGCCGTGAGGTCGATCAGCGGAACGTCCTCGGCGGCGGCGACCGAGCGGATCACCTCAGGATGATTGACGCCGAGCCCGTTGACCAGAAGCGCGATGTCGTTGTTCAGCGTGCCGTCGGCATTGAACCAGCGGCGCACGATGGGTGTGACCAGCACCGGCCGCCCGCCCTTCTCCCGTACGCCCGCCACCAGGGTCTCCAGATTCGCGCGGTAGGTCGCCTCGTCCGTCGTCTTGTCGTTGTGCGCCAGCTGGATGAGGACCAGGTCACCCGGGTGGATCAACGGCTGGACGGTACCCCAGAGTTGCGGGTTCTGGAGGTAGGTCACCGTACTTTCGCCGGAGTCCGCGTAGTTGGCGACGGCAACGCCCGTGCGCAGGAACTGCGGGAGCTGCTGGCCCCAGCCGGAGTAGGGGTCGGCCGGCTGGTCGCAGACGGTGGAGTCGCCTATCAGGAACAGCTGCCTGGTGTGCCGGGAAGAAGGGGTGACGCGGATGTCGGCGAGTGCGGGGGCCGGGCCGCCGATGGTGAGGTCCAGCCCGGGGGTTCCGTCCGGGCCCGTCGGCTCGCCTTCCGGGGTGCGGACGTCGACGGTGAAGCTGCGGGTCGCGTGCCGCCCCGCGGCGACGGCCGTCTCGGGGAGGAGCGAGCGGCGGGTCTCCCCGCTGATGCTCGTGCCGGACGCGGTCGCGCCGCCGAGCCGGACCGTCACGTCGTAGTCGCCCGGCGGGACGTCGAAGTGGCAGGCGGTCGCGGTGCAGTTCTCGATGCCGAGGGGCGGCCGCCGTCCATGGGCCTGGGCGGCGGGGGCGGCCGTCAGGCAGGCGGCGAGGACGGCCGCCGCGAGCGCGGCGACGCGAACACCGTTGAAACGTCTCACTCGGGACTCCTCCGTCGTGGCGACATGACCTGGCGCGGACCGTACCCCTAATCGGCAAGCGCTTTCCAGCCCCTGGACCCATTTCGGCAAACTGCCAACCCCACGATGGCGAAAGCCCTTTCGCGAAATCGATTCAACTGTCAGTCTCACACTCACCCGCACCCCCGCCCCACCGAAGGAGGCACCCCCATGTCCGGATCCACCGGGAGACCGCTCGGACGCCGCACCTTCGTCCTCGGCAGCGCGGCCGCCGCCGGTACCGCGGCCCTCGCCGGCCCGCTCGCCGAGACCGCCTCGGCCGCGGGCTTCGGCTGGTCGGACGACGGCTCCGACTACGTCGTGGACACCGGCGCGAGCCTGGTCTTCAAGGTCAGCAAGACCAACGGCGACCTGACCTCGCTGGTCTACAAGGGCACCGAGTACCAGGGCTACGGCGGCAAGAACTCGCACGTCGAGTCGGGGCTCGGCACCTCCACGGTGACCATCGCCCAGTCGGGGTCGACGATCCTGGTCTCCGTGGCGTACGGCACGCTGAAGCACTACTACGCGGCCCGCAGCGGCGAGAACAACGTCTACCTCTGGACCAACAAGGCCGACTCGTCCGTCACCGCCACCCGCTACATCGTGCGCGTGAAGGCCGGCCTGTTCCTCAACGACGAGCCGGATTCCTACACCTACGCGCCCACCGTCATCGAGTCCGCGGACATCTTCGAGAAGTCCGACGGGCAGACCCGCGCCAAGCACTACTCGAAGCTGCGGGTGATGGACTACGACTACATCGGCTGGACGACCGGCAGCGTCGGCCTGTGGATCGTGCGCAGCAACCACGAGAAGGCCTCCGGCGGCCCGTTCTACCGCTCGCTGCTGCGCCACCAGAGCGCCGACGGCGGCGGGCTGTACGAGATCCTGTACTACGGCGAGAACCAGACCGAGTCGGAGCGCTACGGTCTCCAGGGCCCGTACGTCATCGCCTTCACGGACGGCGGCGCACCGTCCTCGTCCCTCTACCCGGGCACCCTGACCACCACGTGGGCGGACTCGCTCGGCATCTCCGGGTACGTGGCGGCGGGCGGGCGCGGCCGGGTCGCGGGCGTCGGCATCTCGGGACGGGACACGGCGTACGCGTACACGGTGGGCCTCGCCAACCCGGCGGCGCAGTACTGGGGTTCGGCGCGCCCGTCGGACGGCTACTTCTCGATCGCGGGGGTGCTGCCGGGGACGTACACCCTCACCGTCTTCAAGGGCGAACTGGCCGTCTACACCCGTTCGGTGAGCGTCTCGGCGGGTTCGACCACCACCCTGAACACCATCGCGATCCCGTCCTCCAACGACCCGAGCAACGCCTCCGCGATCTGGCGTATCAACAACTGGGACGGCACCCCGGGCGGGTTCAAGAACGCCGACCTGATGACGTACATGCACCCGTCGGACGTGCGGGCGGCCTCCTGGACCGGCAACGTGGTCATCGGCAGCGGCACCGAGACCTCGGCCTTCCCCTGCTACCTGTGGAAGGACGTCAACAGCGGGATCGTCGTCTACTTCAGGCTGACCGCCGCCCAGGCCGCCGCCGCGCACACCCTCAGGATCGGCGTGACGACGGCCTACGCGAACGGCCGGCCGCAGGTCGTCGTCAACGACACCTGGACCTCGGCCGTCCCCTCGCCGCCCACCCAGCCGAGCACCCGGTCGCTGACCGTGGGCTCGTACCGGGGCAACAACTACACGTTCACCTACAGCGTGCCGGCGTCCGCCTGGCTGACGGACACCGGCGCGTACAACACGCTGAAGATCTACGTGGCGAGCGGCTCGGGGACGACGTCGTTCCTCAGCGCCGGCACGTCGATCGACGCGATCGACCTGCTGGCCTGAGCCGAGGCGCCATCACGTTCCGCGGGTCCACTGCTGGTTCGTGCCGCCGTTGCACGCGTACGTGATGACGGCGGCCGAGTTGGCGGTGGACGCGCCGCTCACGTCCAGGCACTCGCCGGACGTGCGGGCCTTGATGTTCACGTACGACCCCGAGGTGACGACCGACCACTGCTGGGTGGTGGCGCCGGTGCAGTCCTCCTGGGTGACGTTCGTGTCGTTCTCCTGGAGGCAGAGCGAGCTGCCGCGGCCCATCAGCTCGTAGTAGCCGGTGCCCAGGTCCTTGAACCACCACTTCTGGTTGGTGCCGCCGTTGCACGTGTACTGGCTGATCGCGACGGCCTCCCAGAGGGACTGGTTCGGCACGTCGGCGCACTTGCTGCTGTGCCGCGCGATGAGCGTGTTGTACGTGGCGCTGGTCCCGCCGACCGTGCCGGCGGCCGTGTCGACGGAGATCTCCGGGTACCAGGACATCGACATCGAGGTGTCGGTCGGGAAGGTCAACGGCAGCCAGACGTAACGGGAGTCGTTGACCGTGCCGCCGAAGGAGTTGCCCCAGCGGTCGCCCATGTAGAGGTACGAGGTGCCCGAAGTGCCGCTGATCGGGAGGACGTAGGCGGTCTGGGAACCGTACGCCGTGGAGTCGCCGACGTTGGTCCAGGAGGTCCAGGGGCCGGCGAGCGAGGTGGCGGTGGCGTACTTCTGCTGGTTGGGGCTCCAGCCGGTGGCGGCCGAGGTCAGCATGAAGTAGACGCCGTTGCGCTTGAAGAGGGCCGGGGCCTCGCGGCTGGCGCCGGCCCAGGGGTTGGCGACCAGGCTGTCGATGCCGGTGTAGTCGGCGGTGAGCTTGTAGATGTGCAGGTCGGCGTTCTCGTTGGACGCCGAGACCATGTAGGCGGTGCCGTCGGTGTCGACGAAGGTCGTGAGGTCGCGGGACATGTACTGGCCGAGCGGCTGGAAACTGCCCTGGTAGGTGTAGGTGCCGTCGACGGTGTCGGAGACGGCGACGGCGGCGCGGGCCTGGCTGTAGTCGACGCCGTTCTCCTTGTGCATCCACATCACGAACTTGCCCGTGGACGCGTTGTAGATGACCTTCGGGCGCTCGATGTAGGCGGTGCCGAGTTCGGAGGCGGAGGACTGGGTGAGGACGTGGTTGCGGAACTCCCAGGTCTTCAGGTCGGTGGAGCGGTAGGCGTCCACCGACTTGAAGGTGTTGTCGGAGTTGCGGTCCTCGCCGAACCAGTAGTAGTAGCTGCCGACCTTGACGACCCCGCCGCCGTGGGCGTGGACGACGTTCCCCGAGGTGTCGGTGAACCGGGTGCCGTTGGTGACGGTCCGGGAGGCGGCCGCGGCCGGTCCCGCGGCGGCCAGGGCGCCGATCACCGCCAGGCAGAGGGACAACAGGATCGCGTACGCACGTCTCATCTCACACACGCTCCTTGGGTGTTCCTGGTGGGTTCTGGGGGATTCTGAGATCGCCGAAAAGGTAAGGGTGTGTTACGAGAAGGTCAACGGGTCTGACAAGACAAGGGGGAAAGCGATTTCCGAGTGATGCGCTCGCGGAACTCGGTTTTCTGTTATCCACGCCCGTCCGGGCCCGTCTCCGATCACGTGCGCACCCATCTCCACACCACCGCAGCGGCCGTCGGCGCCCTCGCCGCCCTCCTGGCCTCCGCTCACCCGGCCTGTGCCGCCGGCGCCCGCGACGTCACCGCCGACGTGCTCGCCGACCGGGACGTGACCCTCACCGGCGACACGGTCGTCACCGTGCCCGCCGGGACGACGACGTACGACGGTGTCCTGCACGGCGAGGGCACGCTCACCGTGCGCGGCGGCGGCACCCTGATCCTCACCAGGGACAGCGACTTCACCCTGCCGAAGGCACGGCAACGGCAGGTCGTGCGCACCCAGGGCGGCAACCACCCGTACACGACGGTCACCCGCCCCGACCCGCCCGCGATCACCGTCGAGCGCGGTACGACCCTGCAGTACGGCACGGGCGGCGGCACCGGTCTGATCGGCCACTTCCCCTACAACACCCCCGGCTACCGGCTGAACCAGCTCAACATCCGCGTCGACGGCACCCTGCGCCTGTCCCTGACCCGCACCTTCAACATCGGCACCATCAGCGGCTCGGGCCTGGTGACCCAGCCCCGCAACATGTGGGGCACGCTGGACCTGGCGGGCACGCACCCCTTCTCCGGCGTCATCGACAACGGCACGGGGATGGCCGTCGGCCGCCCCGAGTACCCGGTGTCCCTCCCCGACGCCCGCGCGATCCTCAACCAGGGCTCCTGGATCA
Organism: Streptomyces sp. NPDC028289; assembly: GCF_055565975.1. Taxonomy (NCBI): domain Bacteria; kingdom Bacillati; phylum Actinomycetota; class Actinomycetes; order Kitasatosporales; family Streptomycetaceae; genus Streptomyces; species Streptomyces sp. NPDC028289. The sequence goes on from NZ_JBVHTI010000009.1 coordinate 130,279, forward strand.
TCGACACCCCGCTCGGCCAGACGGTCACCCTGCGCCAGGACTTCTACCAGCGGGAGTACGGCAGCGACGTCAACGTCCACTCGCGGCCGGGCAGCAAGGTGGTCCTCACCGGGCAGTACAGCTACAGCGACCGGGGCGGCGACACGAACCCGTCACTCAGCGACTCCTCGCTCAACTGGCGTGCGATTCCCCACCAGTCGAACAAGCGCGGCACCAACATCGAAGGAGCCGACGTGCACTGGGGTGACGGGACGACCCACCGCATCTTCATGCCGGGGACGAAGGACACCGTCTACATCAACCTGCACGAGGCGAGCGGCCGCCGTTCCCGGCTCACCTTCGACTACGACGGCCCGGTGACCCTGGGCGCCCCGATCGGCGGCGGCCGCTACCACGACACGCTGGCCGCGCCCGGCGCCGGGGACATCGTGATCGCGGGCACCCGCGGGAACGACGTGACCTTCGCGGCCGCCCAGGACTACGACGGCTCGACGACGATCGAGAACGGTGCGGTGCTGCGGCTGGGTTCGGGCGCGAAGGGCGGCGACGGCTCGCTCCTCACGGGGACCGAGCGCCGACGCGTCGACGACGACGGCACCCTGATCGTCCGCAACACCTCGACGCCGGTCCGCCTGGCACACGTCGGCGGCTCCGGGTCCCTCGTGCAGTCGGGGGCGGCCACCACCACGCTCACCGGCGACGCGGTGACGTACACGGGGACGACCACCGTCGGCCAGGGCACCCTCGCCCTGCGCTCCGGGGCGACCCTCGTGCACAGCGAGGCGATCCGGCTCACCTCGCCGGGGGCCCGTCTGGACCCGGGCGCGGCGGGCCTGCGGGTGCTGACCGCGCTCTCCGGGAAAGGCACCGTGCTGGGATCCGTCACGAGCGACAGCCTGGTGGCGACCGGGTTGACGGTGAAAGGGGACTACACCCAGCACAAGCGAGGCGAACTGGCGCTGCAGCACAAGCCGTTGAAGGTGACGGGCCGCGTCGCCCTGTCCGGCGCCCTCGACCTGTCCGCCGCGGGCACCGCCCCGGCCCGTCGCATCACCGTGATCGACCACACCGGCAGGGCCCCGACCACCGGCGCCTTCGACGGCCTCACCGAGGGCACCGCGGTCAAACTGGCCGACACCGTCTACCGGATCACCTACCGGGGCGGCGACGGCAACGACGTGGTCCTCGACGCGGAGTCGGCACACTCCTCGGCCGAGGCCGGCACACCCGACACCACACCCAGCGCTCCCCCGACGGTGACCACCCGCACCGCCGCCAACCCGGCCGACGACGCCTTCGGCTGGTGGCCGTACGCCCTCGCCCTGGGCCTCCTCGGCGGCATGGTGGTCCCGGCGGGGCTGCGCACCCAGCGCCGGGGACGCCGCAAGGGCGGCCGGCAGGCGTCCTGACGGCCTACCGGCGCCGCCCGCCGGGTCGCGGTCAAGGTGTGGTCCCTGCCGTCCGGCGGGCGGGGACCAGATCCGCGACGCGTTCGAGCTGGTCGCGCTGGGAGCGCAGGTCCAGGACACCGAGACGTACGACGATGTGCCGGGCGCCGGCGGCGACGTACGCACGCAGGCGTTCGAGCACCTGGGCGGCGGAACCGGCGACGACGGCCTGGATCCTCTCCGGTTCGGGCTGTGGCATGCCGTAGGCGGCCCGTGCGTAGGCGTCCAGCGCCTGCCGGGCGCACTCTGGTGTCGTCGTCGATCCGTACCGACACGAACAGTGCGGGGGTGATGTCCCCGGCCGAGCGGCCCGCGTCGGCCGCCGCTCCACGGACCTCGCGCAGGCCGGACGCGTAGTCGCCGGGGGCGGGCGGACAGGGCAGCCGGCCGTCGTACGTCCGGCCTATGTGGGCCGGCGCGGTGGGACTCGCGCAGCCGAGCCGGACGGGCGGGCCGGCGGGTCGCGACGGGCGGCTGGAGGATGTGCGTGGCGTCTGGGCCATGTAGCGGTCGGCAAGGTGCTGCGGGTCGATCTCGATCATGTCTGTCTCCTGGGCGGGAAGGCTGCTTCGCCCCAGATCCTGCGGCGTGCGGCCGGGGCCGCCAATTCCCTGCGGGGAATGGGATCTCACGTCGGAGACGACACCGGGACGCCCCTCGGTCCGCCGGTGATCTCCGCCGTGCCGCCCACGAGGATCCGCGTGCCGTTCCCGGTACGGCGTACCACCGCCCTGATCGTCGCCGGGGTGCCGAGGGAGTCGCCCATGTCCACGGTGAGGGCCGGGAAGCCCTCGGGGGCGAGGCGGGCGGCCAGGCAGGCCGTGCTGTTGGCGTTGGCGATGTCCTCGGGGACACCGATCGAAGGGGCGAACATGCGGGCCGTGACACGGCCGTCCGGTGTCGGGGCCGAGTACAGGTAGCAGCCCAGCAGGGCCGACCGGTCGCAGGCGGCGCGGAGGCGGTCGAGGTCGGGGGTCAGCGCGGCGACGGCGGACCGGGTGGGCAGCGGGACCAGGAGACGAGGCCGGCCGAGCGAGGCGACGACCGCGCCGGGGGCGTTCCCGGAGAGCCCCAAGGCGGGGAGAACGTCGTCCAGTTCGGCGCCGGTCGGCGTGCGCAGGTGTACCGGACCCGGAGCGAACCAGCCCTCCAGCACGCCGTTCGCGTGACGGACCGCGCGGCCCTGGAGGGTGCCGGTCCGCGTGTGGAGGGTGACGTCCCGGGTCCCGGTGCGTTCGGCGAGTACGGCCAGTGCGGCGACGGTGCCGTGGCCGCAGCCGGGGAGTTCGCCCGTGGCGGTGCAGAAGCGGAGCGATGTCTCTCCGGTGGCCTCGTCGGTCGACAGGAACACCGCGTGCGAGGCGCCGGTCCGGGCGGGCACCGCGCGCCGTTCCTCGTCGGTGAGCGGCAGGTCGTCCAGGACCGCGGTGGGGCTGCCCCCGCGGCCGTCGCGCAGGCAGGCACGGACGATGGTGACGGTCACGGCAGCGAGCGTAGAGGAGCCCGGCCTGGTGGCGTCAGGGGGTGGCGTCCCCCCTCTGCCGCCCGCGCAGCCACACGTACACCGGGATCCCCGCGAACAGGAACAGCACGCCCTGGTAGACGGCCGCGTAGCCGGCGCCGGCGATCAGCCAGAAGGAGAAGGCGAAGGAGAGGGCGGCGACGATCAGGTCGCGGACCAGGCCGGCCGGGCGGACCCGGTCGCGGGTGCCCTGGGCGAGCCAGTAGAGCTGGGCGGCGGCGGAGAGGAGATAGGGGACGCAGCCGGTGAAGGTGGTGATGAGGACCAGGACGCGGAACGTGGTGTCGGGGCCGGCCGTGTAGTTGAGGGCGATGAGGAGGGTGCCGAGGACGGCGACCGCCCAGACGCCGAAGCCGGGCACCCCGCCCTTGCCGACCTTCGCGAACGGCTTCGGGAAGAGGCCGTCGCGGGCGGCGGCGTACGGCATCTGCGCGGCCATCAGGATCCAGCCGTTGAGGCAGCCGACGATCGAGGCGACGGCGACCAGCGCGATCGCGGTGCCGCCCCAGCCGCCCCCGGTGATCGCGTTCACCGCGTCGGCGAAGGGCGCGCCGGACTTCACCAGCTTGTCGTGCGGGACCAGGCCGAAGACGGCGACCGTGCCGAGGATGTAGACGACGGCGGAGCCCAGCGTGCCCAGCACGCCGGCGCGGCCGACCGTGCGCTCGGGGTTCTCGACCTCGCCCGCGCTGACCGCGGCCGACTCGACGCCCAGGAAGCTGTAGAGGAGCAGGGCCGCCGCGGCGGCGAGGGCGCCCGGCGTGCTGTCGCCGGAGGCGTTGAACGGGCCGAAGTTGTCGGTGTCGACGAAGAACAGGCCGACGGTGGCGACCACGAGGAGCGGCACGAACTTCAGGACCGTCGAGACGATCTGGACCGCGCCCACGTACCGGGTGCCGGCGAAGTTCGCGGCGGCCGGGAGCCAGAGCGCGGCGAGCGCGACGGCGCCTTCGAGGACGTGGTTGCCGTGGAGGGGGACGAGGACGTCGACGTAGCCGACGACCGCGACGGCGAGGGCCGCGATGCTGACCCAGCACATCGTCCAGTACGACCACGCGGAGAGGAACCCGGCGAACGGGCCGAACGCGTCGCGCGGGTACACGTACAGGCCGCCGGTGACCGGGCTGCGGCGGGCCAGCTTGCCGAAGAGCAGGGCGAGCAGCACGGCGGCGACGGACAGGACGACGAAGGCGAGCAGGCTGACCGTGCCGTACGGGGCGACGGCGGCGGGCAGCGCGAAGATGCCGCCGCCGATGATGTTGCCCATGACCAGGGCGGTCGCGGCGGCGAGGCCGAAGGTGCGGCGGGGGCCGGACGGGGCCGGGGTGGGTTCCGTGGCCTCGGCGGGGGTGGGAACGGGGACGGGGACGGGGGCTGTCATGGCGGTTCCGGGGGATGTGCGTGCGGGCGTTCGGGGGGGGAGTGGGGGGTGGGGGGAGGGGAGTCGGGTGATCGTATACCCGGTGTCCACATGATGGGCCATCTGTTCATACAGTGGACACAATGGGTCCTTAGGTGCCGGGTCGACTAGCGTCGGGGGCATGACCAGCGACAACTCCCCCAGCCTCGCCGACGCCCTCGCCGCCGGGACGGTCGTGCTCGACGGCGGCATGTCCAACCAGCTGGCGTCCGCCGGGCACGACCTGAGCGACGAGCTGTGGTCGGCACGGCTGCTGGCCGATCGGCCCGACGCGGTCAGCGACGCGCACCTCGCGTACTTCAGGGCGGGCGCGGACGTCGCGATCACCGCGAGCTACCAGGCCACGTTCGAGGGCTTCGCCAAGCGCGGGATCCCGCACGAGGAGGCCGCGCGGCTGCTCGCGCTGAGCGTGGAGCTGGGGCGCGACGCGGTACGGCGGGCGCGGGCGGAGGGCATCGAACGGCCGTTGTGGGTGGCCGCGTCGGTCGGGCCGTACGGCGCGATGCTCGCGGACGGGTCCGAGTACCGGGGGCGGTACGGGCTGGACGTCGACGAGCTGGAGCGGTTCCACCGGCCACGGCTGGAGGTGCTGGCCGGGGCGGGACCGGACGTGCTCGCGCTGGAGACCGTGCCGGACGCGGACGAGGCCGAGGCGCTGTTGCGGGCCGTGCGGGGACTGGGGGTGCCGGCCTGGCTGTCGTACAGCGTGGCGGACGGGCGGACCCGGGCGGGACAGCCGCTGGAGGAGGCGTTCGCCTTGGCCGCGGACGTGGACGAGGTCATCGCCGTGGGCGTGAACTGCTGTGCGCCCGAGGATGTGTCAGACGCGGTTGAGGTGGCGGCGAGGGTGACCGGGAAGCCGGTGGTCGTCTACCCCAACAGTGGTGAGGTGTGGGACGCGGAGGCTCGGGCGTGGACCGGCCGGTCGTTGTTCGACACCGAGCAGGTGGCGGGGTGGCGGGATGCGGGGGCCCGGTTGATCGGGGGGTGCTGTCGGGTGGGGCCGGAGGCCATCGCCGGGATCGCCCGGGTGGTTTGAGGGTCGCCGGTTCGTCGTGGGTGGTGCGGGCCGCGCGCGACTGCGGGACGGTGGGGGCTGGTCGCGCAGTTCCTCCCCCAGCCTTCGGCCGGGGGTACCCCCAGCACCCCTGACGGGGCGCTGCAGTCGCCGTGTCCCCCATGTTCCCCGTGTCCGGGACGGGGCGCTAGGGTCCCCTCGGGAACCGGTTGGCGGGGGTGGGGTTGACCAGGAAGAGCGAAGAGGCGGGGCGGAGCACCATTCGCGATGTCGCCGCCCGTGCCGGGGTGTCGGCCTCCACCGTGTCCCGGGTGCTGGGCGGCGACTATCCCGTCAGTGCCGCCACCCGTAGCCGCGTCCTGCGGGCCGTCCGTGAGATGGACTACGTCGCCGACGCCCGGGCCAAGGCGATCGCCGGGGCCGGTACGCCCACGTTGGCGTTCGTGCTGGAGGACATCACGGGGCCGTCGTTCGCGCACATGGCGCACGGCGTGGAGCGGGAGGCGGCGCGGCTCGGGCATCTGTCGCTGGTGTGCAGCACCGACGGGGACGTGCGGCGCGAGCTGGAGTTCATCGAGATGATGCGGGCCCAGCGGGCGGCCGCCGTGATCCTGGTGGGCGGCGCGGCGGACACGGCCGAGTACCGGGAACGGACCCGTCGGGTGGCCGACTCGCTCGCCTCCGCCGGTTCCCGGCTCGTGCTGTGCGGGCGGCCGCCGCTCGGGCCCGGGGCGCCGGTCACGGTCATCGAGTACGACAACGAGGGCGGGGCCTACGCTCTGGTCGCGCATGTCCTCGCGCAGGGGCATCGCCGGGTGCTGTTCCTGGGCGGGAAGCCGGACCACACGACCGCGATGGGGAGGCAGCGGGGGTATCTCGCCGCGCACCGGGCCCGCGGCATCGAGCCCGACCCCGCACTGCTCCTGCACGGCGACTTCACCCGGGACTCCGGGCACCGGCTGCTGCGGCAGGCGCTGGCGCGGCGGCTGGAGTTCAGCGCCGTGGTCGCCGCCACCGACATGGTGGCCGCGGGCGCGCTGACCGCGCTGCACGAGGCGGGCCTGGCGGTGCCGGGGGACGTGTCGCTCGCCGGGTACGACGACATACCGTTCGCCCGCGATCTGCACCCGGCGCTGACCACCGTGCACGTGCCCTACGAGGAGCTGGGGCGGCTCGCGGTGCGCACCGCGCTCCAGCACCGCGGCGGCGAGTCGCCCGACGAGCATCTGCTCCTCGGCACACATGTGGTCGTACGGGAGTCAGTGGCGCCGCACGACGGCGACTGAGCGCCGCAACCGGCGTACGGCCAGGGCCAGTTCGACGGTGCGTTCGGGGTGGGCGGGGGTGGGCCGGGTCCAGAGGGCGAACTCCGCGTCCCGGGGGCCGGACACCGTGCGGGGCTCGCCGTCGCCGAGGACGCGGACCGGGTGGGTGTCGTCCCAGGGCCACCAGCCGGGGTCGCCGGTGGTGGCGAAGCGGACCCAGGCGCCGTGCATCGCGTCGGCGAGCTCCTGCGGGGCGCCCGCGCCGGCCAGCCGGGCCGATTCGGGGTCCTCCCCGGTGTCGAAGACGAAGCCCAGTTCCAGGGCGTGGCAGGCGCCGAGGCCGGGGCGGTTGGAGGGCCAGGCGAACTCGTAGAGGTACGACGAGCCGGGGCGGGCCTCGGCCAGCCGGTGCAGCGGGAGGCGGAGCAGGTGGTCGGTGACCATCTGGCCGACGGTCTCGGCGGTACCGGCCTCGGGATGCAGGACGCGGTAGCCGCGCGGCACCTCGTGGCCGACGCGGCAGCGGGCCATGGCGCCGGCGAGGGCGACCGGGCCGAGCCGGTCGACGTGGTCGTGCAGGCCGCCGGGGACCAGCCAGAGCCGGTACTCGTCCCGGGTCCAGCCCATCAGGAGGTCGACGCCCGCGGCCGCCTCGCCGTCGAGGAGGGCCTGGAGCGGGTCGCGCGGGACGAGGTCGCCGTCGACGACGATCCCGAAGGCGGGGCCGCCCAGCACCGGGCTGCTGAGCCTGCCCACTTCGGCCTGGGTGCGCAGCAGCAGCTCGCGGTCGACCTCGGCGAAGGCCTGGGCGGTGGCGGGGATCTTCAGCCGGCTGGCCATCCGGCGGACCATGCGCCGTACCTTGTCCCACTCGGAGGCCTCCGGCGGGCCGCTCTGCAGGACGGCCCGGCGGATCAGGCCCTGGGTCTGGGGGGCGGCGAGCAGCGCGCCGGCGCTGATGGCGCCGGCCGACTGGCCGCACAGGGTCACCCGGTCCGGGTCGCCGCCGAACGCGGCGATGGTCTCGTGGACCCAGCGCAGGGCGGCGAGTTGGTCACGCAGGCCGGGGTTGGGCGGGGTGTCCGGGAACAGTCCGTAGCCCTCCACGCCCAGCCGGTAGTTCACCGAGACGAGGACGACCCCGTCCCGGGCGAACGCATGACCGTCGTACACGGGTACGGCCGACGACCCCCTGGTCAGGGCTCCGCCGTGCAGCCAGACCAGGACCGGGAGCCGGGCACCGGGGCCCGGCTCCGGGGTCCAGACGTTGAGGTTGAGGCAGTCGTCGCCGGGGATCACCGGATCCGACAGGTACTGCGCGAACGCCTCCGAGTACGGCGGTTTGGGCGCCGTCGGCCCGAAGGCGCCCGCGTCCCGGACGCCGTCCCAGGGCTCGGGCGGCACGGGCGGAAGGAACCGGTGTTCCCCGAAGGGCGGGGCGGCGTAGGGGATACCGCGGAACACGGCGACGCCGTCCTCCCACCTGCCGCGCACCACCCCGTACGGAGTGTCGGCCACAGGCCCGGCCAGGTCCCTCCGGTCTGCCGTCATCCGCCCACCAGCTCCTCCCGCCGCGCGCGCCAGTACGCCGGTATGACAAGAGCATCACATCTGCTTCCGGTATTCCGGCACCTACGGCGGTCGGGCGGATACGCGCGGCTACTTGGCGTACATCAGGGTGCCGAAGCCGAGCTGGTCGTAGCCGCCGCTGTCGGAGCCGTAGTCCCCGCCGCCGCCCTCGGGGGCGACGAGGTCGTCGTACATGGCGGAGATGTACTTGTCGTCGAGGTACAGGCGCCGGTTGTAGTGGAAGTGGAGCATGGCCCACACCGGGCGGATCTGGCCCCGGGAACTGTCGGAGACGACGGTCTGGGACGACTGGGCGCAGCTCTGGCCGGTGCCCCAGGTGTAGGTGGTGAAGGGGACGTCGTCGCCGAGGTTGTACTTGGCGACGTACTGGGCGGCCTTCATGAACCTCCTGTCGTCGTAGGAGTAGAGGTCATCGCCCTGGTTCCAGGCCATCTCGCAGACCGCGCCCATCTGGCCCATGCCCATGACGGTGTGGCCCTGGTCGCGCCCGGACTCCTGCCACTGGCCGAGTGCGTAGCCGTCGGAGTCGGTGTACAGGTAGGGCACGGCGTGCTCGATCGAGCCGTTGCCCGCGCCCGACTTGAAGTAGGCGACGGCCTGGTCGTACTTGGCGCTGTCCTCGTTGAGGATCCCGATGGCCAGGATCGAGGCCATGTTGCACAGGTCCCAGTTGGCCCAGTAGTTGGTGATGCAGGCGTCGTTGTGGTTGGTCAGGAAGCTGTTGTTGAGCGGGTAGAAGACGTCGGCCAGCAGCTCCTGGGCGGCGGCGAGGTCGAAGCCGTCGTAGTCGCGCATCAGCTCGCAGGCGTTGGCGAACTGCCAGCCGTAGAGGCCGGCCGCGAGGAACCGGTCGGCGTTTCCGGTGACGGTGGTCAGCGTCGTCGACCAGGCGTTGAGGATGGCGGCGGCGCACGCCGCGTTGGCCTCGGTGCCGCCGACCTTCCAGCGCAGCGCGTTCTGGTAGGCGGCGGCGATGTCGTTGTAGAGCAGGCCGTAGTTCTGCCCGTCGCCGCCGCGGATGATCGTGGCGGTCGCCCGGTTGGTCCAGGTCGACTGGGAGTGGGAGTTGGCGGTCAGCCTGTTCCAGCCGGACAGCCAGGGGTCGGTGCCGGCGGCGACCCGCACCTTGGCGCGGTTGATGTCACCGGCGTTGTGCAGCATGCCGGGGTGGGTGAAGGCCGACGGGGCCGCGTCGGCCACCCCGGGGGCGGTGACCGAGGCGGCGACGGCGAGGGCGGCGGCGGCCTTCAGGACGTCACGGCGGCTCAACCCGCCCGGATCAGCTTGTTGTTGTTCGCGGCGGCTCATCGCGATGGTTCTCCTTCGGTGGGGGGAGTTCAGGTGAGTGCGACGCTCACCTCTTCGAACTGCGCGGTGCCGAGGGCGAGCGGGGTGCGGGAGCACACCACGAGGCCCACGTAGTAGGGGGCGTCACCGAAGGCAGGGATCTCTCCGTCGGCGAGGGGGGTCCAGGTGACGCCGTCGTCGGTGGACAGGGCTGCGCTGAAGGCGGTCCCGGTACGCTTCAGCCGCAGCAGGGCGGGGAGGATGACGGCCGCGCCGCCGGTGAAGGCGGAGGCGCCGGCCACGGTCCTGCGGAGCATGAGCTGTGCGGTGGTCCCGCCGGTCACGACGGCTCCGGCGGCCTGGTCGAACGGCGACAGCGACTTCGCCATCAGCAGCCCCACCCGGTCGGCGCCCGCGCCGGTGCGGGAGACGAGCCGGGCGGCGATCTCGCAGTCGCCGCTGACGGGCCGTCGTACGAACTGGCCGGTCATTCCCTGGCCGTTGGCGTTCAGGTCGACGCCCGCGCCCCGCACGGTGAAGGCGCCGTCGTCGTAGGACGTACTGCCCGGCGTGGTGATCGCGACCACACCCAGCGTCCCGAAGGCGCGGTCGTCGAGCACGGTGTCGCCGAGGTCCCCGTACGTCCACGGATCGGGCGGCGCGGTGCCGACCGTGAGGGCGAGGGTGCCGGTGGTGGTCCCGGAGGCGTTGGCCGCGGTGGTCGTGACCGTGAACTCGCCCTTCTCGGCGGGGGTTCCGGAGACCAGACCGGTCCGCCGGTCGATCCGCAGCCCGTCGGGCAGTCCGTCCGCCGTGAACAGCACGGGCTCGTGCGCGGCCCGCAGGAGCTGCCGGAAACCGACGCCCTGGTTGGCGAACGCGGTGGTGGCGGAGGTGAGCCGGGGCGGTGTCGGGGTCGGCATGGCGGCCGCGGCCGGCACCGAGCGCGGGCCGCGGCCTGCGGTGCTGGTCTTCGCGACCTGGTAGTGGTACGTCGTGCCCGGTGTCCCGGTCGCGTCGGCGTACCGGACACGGGTGCCGAAGCCGACCGGGCCGACGCCGGTGGCCAGAGTCCGGTACGGGCCGTCGGCCCGGGTCGCGCGCAGCACCGTGTAACGCGCGGACGGGTCCGGGTCGCTCCAGGCCAGCTCGACGGCGTCGGTGCCGGTGACGGCGCGCAGGTCGGTGGCGGGGCGGGCGGGGCGCGGCACACACCACACCGCGCCGGACGGGGAGGTCACGCTGACGTTGTCGAAGGCACCGGTGCCGGTCTCCGCGTAGTCCTCGTCGACGCCGAGACAGGAGGTGAGCGTCAGACCCGCGTACGCGGTCCTCCCCAGGTCGACGTCGGTGGAGCCGACTTCTGTCCAGTGGACACCGTCGGGCGAGATGGCGCCCGTGCAGCGTGGGCCCGTCCGGGTCACGCGCACCCAGTAGGGCGCCCGCAGCCGGTAGCCGTCGCCCGCGCCCTCGACGTGGGGCGCCTCCAGGGGGGTCGCCGATTCGGGCAGCGCACCGAGGCCGGAGAGCGGGAAGGCCGCGTTCACCGTGATCGCCTGCTGCTGCGAGGGCGGCACGGGCGTGCTCCCGGTCGCGGAGACCTCCGCGCCCCGCGCCGGCCGTACCGTCCACACCCCGCTCCAGGTGTGCAGCGGCAGTCCCTGGATCAGCATGGAGGCGTGCGCGGCGGTCGCGTCCAGCGAGGCGCGGACGGTGACACCGATCTTGGAGTACTGCGAGCTGAGCGGCCACACGATCCGCGCGGTGACCGTGCCGTCGCCGCGCAGTGGCAGGTGGACGAGGCGGTGGGTGTCGTCGGTGCCGCTCGCCTCCAGGACGAAACGCTCGCCGTCGAAGGCCGCGGAGCCGGGGATCCGCACCTCCCCGACGTCCTGGGTCGCCCAGGGAAGAGGGAGACCTGCGCAGGCCGCCGCCCACGCGGAACTCCCGCTCCTGTCGATGGAGTTGGCGGCGGTGACCGTGTAGTAGTAGGTCCGTCCGGCGTGCACGCCCAGGTCGGTGTACGCCGGCCGTGCGATCCCGGACGCGATCTCCTCGTAACGGCCGTCCGCGGCGCTCGCCCGCAGCACCGTGTAGGAGTCGGCCCAGGCCGACGGCAGCCAGGTCACGGTCACGGCCCCGTCCTCCCCCACCGCCGTGACACCGGCGGGCGGGGTCGGCGCGCTCGCCGCGGACGGCGTCGCACCGGCGTAGGCGAAGGTGCCCCAGCTCGGCAGGTCGTCGTTGCTGCCCTCGACGACCCGGGCCCCGCCGGTGCCGCGGAAGACGGCGGCTCGCGTGTACGGGGTTTCCAGGCCGCGGACGCCCGCGTAGTGGGCGTAGTACATCTCGTAGATCGGCGGGAGGCTGCCGCGTGAGACCGCCGAGACCGTCTGCTTGAGGTACTTGCCGGTGCGGTCGAGGTCGGGGGTGAAGGGGACGTCGCCGCCGAGGTTGTAGCGGGCGGCGTACTCGGCGTTGGCGAGCATGCGGTTGCCGTCGTACGCCCAGAGGTCGACGCCCTGGTTCCAGGCGACCTGGGCCGCGTCGCCCAGGAGGCCCACCGCGAGCTGTTCGTGGCCCTGGTCGCGTCCGGACTCCTGCCCCTGCCCGGCGTCGGTGACGACGCGGTGGCGGACGCTGCCGTTGCCCGCGCCGGCGGCGGCGAAGCGCAGGGCGTCCTCGAAGAGGGTGCGTTCCTCGCAGAAGACGCCGATGGCGAGGACGGTCTGCACGGCGGTCAGGTCCCAGTTGCCGTTGGCGTAGAGCATGTAGCCGGAGACGGCCGGATACCAGACGTCGAGGAAGGAGGCCTCGCAGCGGGCGATGTCGGCGTCCGTCCAGCCGTCGTAGCCCGTGTGGCGCAGGAGTTCGGCCGCGTTGGCGAACTTGAAGCCCTGCAGGCCGGCGCCGAGCGGGCCGTCGGCGCCGGTGACGACGGTGAGGGAGGCCGACCAGGAGTTGAGGATGTCGCGGGCCTTGTCGGCGTGGGCGCGGTCGCCGGTGACGGCCCACAGCAGGGCGTTCTGGTAGGCGGCGGCCGAGTCGGCGACGGCCTGGTTCTGGAAGTTGGCGGGGCCGCGCCCCCAGGAGGTGATCTGGCCGGTGTTCTGGATCGGATACGTCGACTGCGAGCGGGCGTGGGCGGCGAGGGCCAGGTAGCCGTCGTGGACGGGTGATTGCCCGGCCGCGACCGCCGCCCTCATCCGGGCGAGGTCGGCGGAGGTGTGCAGGAGGCCGGGGTGGACGAAGGCTCCGGTACCGGTGTCGGTCTCGACGGCCGCCGCGGTGCCGGGCACGAGCAGACCGCTCGTACCCGACGCCAGCAGCAGGGCCGCCGTGCCGCCGAGGAAGCCCCGGCGGCTGGTGGCGGGCAGGCTCATGACGCGGTGGCCGCCTCGGCCTCGGCGGTGGTGAGGAACTTCAGGTTCGTCACGTGCTCGTTGTAGAACCACTGGATCTCGTCGGTGGTGTAGTACCAGGTCGGCTTCTTCATCGAGTCGGCGACGACCAGGCCGTTGATCACCAGGTTCTCGAAGGTGACGTTCGTGATGGCGTGGTCGGCGTCGTAGCCGAGGAAGAGCGAGGGGTTCGCACGGGTGCCGGTGTAGGTGAGGTTCTTGACGTAGACGTCCTGGATGCCGCGGCCGACCGAGGTGTTGTACTTCGGGTTGAACATCACCTTCATGTAGATGACCTGGCCCCAGCGGAAGTCCTCGATGCGGACGTCCTCGATACGGACGTTCTTGATGAGGTTGGAGTCGCCCGGGTTGAGGGCGATGCAGCCCTGGTAGTTCATCTGCGGCTCTCGGTGGTCGAGGACGTCGATGTTCCTGATGAGCAGGTTCTCGATCGTCTCGGGGGCGTCGGTGTTGCCGTGGGTGCCGACGTTGACCGGGTGGGCGACGTCGGCCCACAGGGTGCAGTTCTGGACGGTGACGTCGCGGGTGTCGCCGTAGTAGTTCCAGCGGTGGCAGTAGATCGCGATGCAGTCGTCGGAGTTGCGCATGAAGCAGCCGTCGAAGGTGACCCCCGTGGAGGAGAAGACGTCGAAGCCGTCTCCGTTGCCCTTCGAGCTGAAAGCGCGGGCCTTCTTCACATGGACGTTCCGGCTCTCGGCGAAGGTGCCCGCGTAGCCGGCCGGGTTGAGGATGATGACGTCCTCGACCCGGATGTTCCTGCTGCCCTCGCTGAGGATGGCACCGCCCGGGTTGTTGTAGAGGACCCCGCGTCCGGTCAGGCCGGCCCTCTCGACGTCCTTGAAGTAGACCTGGGCGGTCAGGACGGCGCCGCCGGCCAGGTAGACGGTCTTGCCGCTGGGCACGGTCAGCACGTTGCCGGGGACGGAGTGCACACCGGGACCGAAGTAGATGACGTCGGGGTCGTCGGGGGACGGCGGATCGCAGTCGACGTGGTTGGTGACGACATGCAGGCAGTCGAAGATCTCGTCGTTGATCTGGACGACGACGTCCCTCGGCTCGTCCAGGGTGAACACCAGGGTGTCGCCGCCGAGTTCGGGTGTGATGCCGAGCGCGTCCGGGCGGATCCTGGCCTTGGTGGTCCCGCCCTTGAGGTACGTGACCTCGATCTCGACGGAGCCCCGGAAGTCGAAGTACACCATCGACGTGCTGTAGACCTTGCCGGATCCGGTGGTGGCGTTGATCTCCTCCAGCTGGGGCCGCCAGATGTCCAGGGTCTGCCAGTCGCCGTCGGGGGCGGTGCGCACTCTCACCCTGAAGCCGGTGTTCGTGGGCATGGTGGCCGGGCGGGGGTAGGTCACCAGCTTGGGGGCGGAGTGGTTGCCGGAGGCGTCGGCCCGGGCCGCCGTGGCCGTCAGACCGGTCAGACCGGCGGCGAGGGCGGTGGCGCCGGCCGCCTGGAGGGCCGTACGGCGGGACAGGGGCGTGTTCATGCGTGACTCCTTGCGACAGTGGGCTATTTCAGGCCGGTCGTGGACATCCCGGCGACGAAACCGCGCTGGGCGATCAGGAAGATCAGCAGGATGGGGACGACGGCCGTTCCTGCGCCGGGTGAGCCGCTTGGCCGTGTCCAGCCACCCGTCGAAGGTGACCGGTTCCAGTTCCGGCGGGTAGTCGACGCCTGCCCGGTCGAAGAGCGCGGTGTTGTACCAGTACATGGAGTCCTGGGAGAAGTCCTTCGCCATGCCGTAGCGCGGGCCCCTGCCCTGGGTACGGCCGTCGTAGCGCCACAGGTCGTTGACCGGGTCCAGGTCGGCCGGCCTGAGGACGGTGCTCCTCGCGAAGTAGGGATCCAGGTTCTCCATCACACCCCGGGCCGCGAAGTAGGGGGCGTCCACGGCACCGACTCCGCGCACCAGGTCGGGCGGGGTGCCGTTGGTCATCATCGCGATCAGCTTGCTGGTGCTGTAGAGCACCGTGTTGATCCTGACGCCCAGGTCGCGCTGCGCCTGCTTGATGAGGTGTCGAGATGTCGTCGGGCTTCGCCATCACCGTGACGGTCTCGCCCGGGCCGCCGACGCTGCCGGACACCTGAAGGGCACAGCCGCCGAGGGCGGCCGCGCCGACTGCGGTGCCGCCCCAGCGCGAGGAAGCGGCGCCGGCCGACCGGGGCACGGGCATGCCTCTGCATGGACTGCTCACTCTCTGCTCGGGGGTTACGGGGCGTCGACTCGGTTAGGCAACCGGTTGCCATGAGCGGTGAGGGGAGCTTCAACCCGTGCGAGAGCATCGTCAAGAGGCGTGGCGCACTTTCGAAAACCCTTCGGCGGCAACCGGTTGTTCATGCGCACCGGTTGCTGCGCACGGACCGTTCGGCCCGTCACACGTCGAAAGATTCCGGCTCATACCCCTTGCTGGGAGCGGTAGAGCCGTCCTACTGTCCCGTGGAAACCGGTTTCTAAGGTACTGCCGAGCCGCCGCCCTCTCCCCCAGAGCACCAACCTCCGAAGGAACACGGTCTGTTGACTTTTCCTCGCCTACAGGCGGGGGATTCCAGCGGTCGCCCGCTGGGGTTCCTGCTTCGCTGACGACCGCCCCGTCCGGGAGGACTCCCGTTGAGGTCTTACACCGTCTCCACAGGCAGACGCCGCCAGCCCGGCGGCCAGGATGTTGTGTGCCGCATTCGTATCGCGATCATGTACGGTGCCGCAGTGGTCGCACGTCCACTCGCGGACGTTCAGCGGCAGCTGCTCGCGGACCGTGCCGCAGGCCCCACACAGCTTCGAGCTTGGGAACCAGCGGTCGATCACGACGAGTTCGCGCCCATACCAGGCGCACTTGTACTCCAGCATGGAGCGGAGTTCCGTCCACGACGCATCGGAGATGGCGCGCGCGAGCCTGCCGTTCTTCAGCAGGTTGCGGACGGTGAGGTCCTCGATCACGACCGTTTGGTTCTCACGGACGAGACGAGTCGACAGCTTATGCAGGAAGTCGCGGCGCCGGTCGGCGATCCGCGCGTGCACTTTGGCGACGCGATGCCGGGCTTTCTCCCGGTTCACGGAACCCTTGACCTTGCGGGACAACTCCCGCTGCGCCCTGGCCAATCGGGCACGGTCCCGTCGCTCGTGCCTTGGGTTGGCGATCTTTTCTCCGGTGGACAGGGTCACCAGGGAGGAAATCCCGGCGTCAATGGCGACCGCCGCATTGGCGGCGGGTGGCGAGGGGATGGAGTCCTCGCAGAGCAGGGACACGAACCAGCGGCCCGCGCTGTCGCGGGATACAGTCACCGTGGTCGGCTCCGCACCCTCGGGCAGAGGGCGCGACCAGCGGATGTCCAGTGGTCCGGCCATCTTGGCCAGGGTCAGCTTCCCGTCACGCCAGGTGAAGGCGCTGCGGGTGTACTCGGCCGACGCACGGGTCTTCTTCCTGGACTTGAAGCGCGGGTATTTGGCGCGCCTGGCGAAGAAGCCGGCGAACGCGCTCTGAAGAGGGCGCAGCGCCTGCTGGAGCGGGACGGAGGACACCTCGGCCAGGAAGGCGAGTTCCTCGCTTTTCTTCCATTGGGTGAGCGCGGCGGACGACTGCACATAGGAGATCCGTCGCTGCTCGCCGTACCAAGCGCGGGTGCGCTCCTCCAGCGCCCTGTTGTACACGAGGCGGACGCAACCGAACGTGCGCGACAGCTCCGCTGCCTGCTCGTCGGAGGGGTAAATGCGGTACTTGAAAGCCCGCTTGACCTGCTGCGTCACACCTCACATTCTATCAGATCCTGTGTGAGCCCGAGGTTTGGGCTGGTGGCCAGCAGACGCCAAGTCGCCCTGGCGGCGATTCCGACTTCCCTGGACCGCTCCGCGGGAACTTCGCTTCCTCCCCCAGTTAAAGCCGGGGGTATCCACGAAGGAGAGCACCAATGAACTCCACCAGGTTGGTCCGCGCCGCGATCGCGGGCCTCGCGCTGACAGGTCTGCTCTCCGCCTGCGGCGGATCGGGCTCCGGCTCCGGCGGCTCCGACGCGGCCTCCGGCCCGGTCACGCTGCCCTTCTGGGGCTGGGCGAACGGCCAGGAGGCCGTGGTGAAGGCGTTCAACGCCTCCCACAAGGGCGTCCGGCTGAAGTACACGAAGGTCACCGACCAGCTGACCATGCAGAAGCAGCTCACCAACGCGGTGAAGGCGGGCAACGCGCCCTGTCTCGTGCAGAACACCGCCGAGTACGTCACGAGCTGGGTCGCCCAGGGCGCCCTCGCCGACATCACGAAGTACGTCGGCTCGGCCAAGGGCAGGTTCAACTCCGGCTCCTGGTCGGCCGCGCAGGTCCAGGGCAGGCTGTACGGCGTCCCCACCAGCTCCGCGCCGAACTTCACGATCTACCGCACCGACATCTTCCAGAAGTACGGCCTCAAGGCCCCCACCACCTGGGACGAGTTCATCGCGGCCGGCGAGGTCCTGAAGAAGCACGGCATCAAGATCACCAACTACGCGGGCGAGGACCCCAGCACGCTCGAAGTGCTCGCGATGCAGGCCGGCGCCCACTGGTACGCGATCGACGGCAACTCCTGGAAGGTCGACTTCCAGGACGCGGGCACCCTCAAGGCCGCCGACGTGATCCAGCAGATCATCGACGACGACCTGGACTCCAAGCTGTCGTTCGCCGACTACGCGGCCGTACAGCGCAACTACGACGTAGGCGGCACCGCGACCCGGCAGATCTCCACCTGGCAGATGGCCGGCATGGTGCAGAACTTCACCAAGTCCTTCGGCAAGTGGGCCCTCGCCCCCTGGCCCGCCTTCACCGGCGAGGCCGCGAAGACCCCGGCCGGCACCAACCTCACCGGCAGCGTCACCCTCGTCACCAAGCAGTGCGCACACCAGCAGCAGGCCGCGGAGGCCGCGTTGTGGATGTCCACCGACTCCGGCGCGGTGAAGACGATGGCCAGCCCGACCACCGGCAACGGGGTGATGCCCGCGCTCGCCGACAGCAGCGCCTATGTCGACGAGGCGATCTCGCAGAAGCTCCTCGGTACGAACTACGACCCGGCGAAGAAGGTGGTCGCCGACAGTCTGAACACGGTCACCACGGACTGGGCCTTCGGCCCCGATTGGACGGCCATGTTCACGGAGTTGCAGAGCGGCTGGGCGAAGGTGGTCACCAAGCAGCAGAAGGTCACCGACCTCCTCGCCCACATGCAGCAGTGGACGGTCGACGACCTCAAGTCCCGCGGCATCAGCGTCAAGGGCTGAGGCGGCGCACGGATGGTCCGCTCCCAGCGCTGGAAGGGCGCCGCGTTCACGGTGCCCTTCCAGCTAGGTTTCGTCTTCCTCTACCTGATCCCGATCGGTTACGCCGTCCACGAGTCGCTGTACCGCTCCCAGTCCTCCGGCCTGGGCCTCGGCGGCACCTCCGACAGGTTCTCGGGCCTCGCCAACTACCGGCAGGGCCTGACGGACCCGGCGTTCCTCGACTCGGTCCTGCGCGTGCTCGTCTTCGCCTGCGTGCAGATCCCCGTGATGCTGCTGATCAGCCTGCTCCTCGCGCTCTTCCTGGACACGCTGACGTCGCGGGCGGCGGGCCGTTTCCGCATCCTGCTCCTGGTCCCGTACATGATCCCGGGCGTGGTCGCGGCGATCGTCTGGATCAACCTCTACAGCCCGGACGTCGGCCCCCTCACCCCCCTGGGCAAGGCGTTCGGCCTGGACTGGAACTTCTTCGCGCCGTCGATGGTGTGGCCGTCCATCGGCAACCTGCTCACCTGGCACGGCATCGGCTACAACATGGTGATCATCTACTCGGCGCTGCAAGGCGTCCCGCGCGAACTCTTCGAGGCGGCCCGGCTGGACGGCGCCTCCGAGTCCCGCATCGCCCTGAGCATCAAAGTCCCCTACGTCCGGGGCGCGTTGGTCCTCACCGGCATGCTGTCGATCATCCAGATGCTCCAGATCTTCAACGAGCCCGCGCTGTTCCGGAACGTGACACCCCAGACGGTCGGCGACAGCTTCACCCCGATCATGGTCATCTACAACCAGGCCTTCAACGCGGGCAACTACCACTACGCGGCCGCCCTTTCGGTCCTGCTGGCCCTGATCCTCGGCGTCGCCTCCTTCCTCTTCTATCGGCTGACCGCGAAGGAGGCCGACTGATGGCACTCACCGAGGAGCGCCCGAGGACGAACCCCGTCCGCCGTATCACCAGGCCCGACCCGGCGGCCCGTTCCCGGGGCGGACAGCGTTTCCTCCTCGTCGGCCTGGCCCTGGCGAGCGCGTACAGCCTCTTCCCGGTCTGGTGGCTGATCGTCGCCGCGACGAAGGACCGCACCGCCCTCTACCAGAGCAACGGCCTCTGGTTCTCCGGCTGGCACCTCTGGGACAACCTGCACCAGCTGTTCACCTACGAGAACGGCATCTTCCTGCGCTGGACCGCCAACTCCTTCCTCTACGCCGGAGTCGGCTCCCTCGGCGGCACGCTCATCGCCCTCGCCACCGGCTACGGCCTCGCCCGCTTCCGGTTCCCCGGCCGCGGCCTGGTGTTCGCGTGCGTGGTCGGCTCCTTCCTGGTACCGATCGCCCTGCTGACACTGCCGTTGTATCTGCTGTTCTCCAAGATCGGCCTGGTGGACACCCCCTGGGCGATGCTGATCCCCTGCCTGATCAACCCGTTCAGCGTCTACCTGGCGAAGGTCTACACCGAGGCCACGGTCCCGTACGAACTCCTCGAAGCGGCCCGGATAGACGGCGCCGGCGAGGTACGCATCTTCTTCTCGATCGTCCTGCGCATGATGACGACCGGCGGCGCCACGGTCTTCCTCCTGGCCTTCGTGAACACCTGGAACGCCTTCTTCCTCCCCCTCACCGTGCTCCGCGGCGAACAGAACTGGACGCTCAACCTGGGCCTGTACAACTGGTCCGGCAAACGTCTGGAATCGGGCGTCGACCTGACGAGCCTGGTCCTCACCGGCGCGCTCCTGTCCATCGTCCCGATGGCGATCATGATGATCGCGATGCGCCGCTACTGGCGTACCGGCGTCACCCTGGGAGCCCTCAAGTGACCCGGCTCCACAACCCGGTGCTCCGCGGCTTCGCCCCCGACCCCTCCCTGGTCCGCGCCGGTGACTGGTACTACCTGGCGAACAGCTCCTTCGAGTGGTTCCCGACGATCCCGATCCACCGCTCCCGCGACCTGGCGCACTGGGAGTACGCGGGCCACGTCGAGGGCGCGGCCCCCGGCGACTCGCTGGCCGGCGTCCCCGACTCGGGCGGCATCTGGGCCCCTTCGCTGAGCTGGGACGGGGAGCGCTTCTGGGTGGTCTACTCGGTCGTCCGCTCGGTCGGCACCCCGTACTTCGACCTGGACACCTACATCAGTACGGCCCCGGACGTGTCCGGCCCCTGGAGCCCCCCGCGCCGCGTCCCGAGCCACGGCTTCGACCCCGCACTCTTCCACGAGGGCGGCCACGTCTGGGTCCTCAACCTCCAGAACGACCATCGCCCCGGCGGCCGACGCTTCGCCGGGATCGTCGCCACGGAACTGGACCGGGAGACGCTCACCCCCGTGGGCACCACCCACCTCCTCCTCCAGCAGGACCGGCTGATCGAGGGCCCCAAGCTGCTGAAGCGGAACGGCTGGTACGTCCTGGTCCTGGCGGAGGGCGGGACGGGGTTCGAGCACGGGGTGCGGGTGGCCCGCAGCAGGAAGCTGACGGGCCCGTACGAACTCGACGAACGGCCACTGCTGACGTCGAGGGACGACCCGGAGTGGCCGTTGCAGAAGGCGGGGCATGCGGAGTTGGTGGAAACACCGGAGGGCGAGTGGTTCCTGAGCCACCTCACGGCACGCCCCCTGAAGACGCCAGAGGGCCTACGGTGCCCACTCGGCCGCGAGACGGCGATCCAGGCGGTGACGTGGGACGCGGACGGCTGGCCGAGACTCGGGCACGGGGATCCTCGTCCGGCGGTCACCGTCGAGACGCCCCAGCACAGGCGCCCCGTCAGGGGCGCGGGGCTGCATTCAACATGCGGCTACCGCCGCGTGGGCGCGACCAGCCCCCACCGCGCCGCACCCGACAACGCACCCCCCTACTACACCCTCCGCTCCCCAGCAGCCCCGAACTGGACGGACGACACCACCCGCCCCGGCTGGCTACGCCTCCGCGGCCACCACGGCCCCGACTCCCTCTGGTCCCACCACCTCCTGGGCCGCCGCATCACCGAACACCACACCGAGGCCCGGGTGACCCTCCAGGCAGCTCCCACCACCTTCACCCAGTCCGCCGGCCTGCTCCTCTGGTACAACACCTCGGCCTACTACGCCCTGGACCTCACCTGGACAGAACCTGAAGGCGAATCGCAGCACGGCCAGCAGTGGCAGGACGCGGGCCGAACCGTGCTCGCCCTGACCACCCGGGACGAGACAGAGACCCGCCGCGCAGCCGTACAGGAAGTCGACGCCACCAGCCCCCTCACCCTCGGCGTCACGGTGCACCGCGCCGACGCCCGCTTCTGGTACGCGGCCAACGGCCCCTGCCACCCCATCGGCCCGCCCCTCGACTTCACCCGCCTCTCCGACGACCACGGCACCCGCCTCCGCTTCACCGGCGCCATGGCCGCCATCCACGCCGTGGACCTCGTCGGCGCCTCCTTCACCGCGGACTTCACGGACTTCCGAGTCACCTGCACACCGGCATAACCCCGCAAACTCCGACCCGTCCTGTTCGAAGTTTCGAAAGTCCCGCCCGCGAAGATCCCGCGAATTCCCAGGTCTTCACGCCGTGTTGACGCGCACCTATCGTAGGAAGCGCTTACTGCACGGCTTGCACGCAGACCGCGGAAGCAGCGTTGGTCGCAACTTTCGTTACTTTCGTTGGCCCAAAGGCGGGCCGGAGAGGCGGGTTCCCCATGGTCCGTGCCGGAGGTACGAGCGTGGCGGCGGCCGGTCCGACCCTGGCGGTGGTGGCCCGCGAGGCGGGCGTCTCCGTACCGACCGCGTCGAAGGTGGTGAACGGCCGTGACGACGTGGCCCCCGAGACCCGCCGCCGGGTCACCGAGGCCCTCGAACGGCTCGGCTACGTCCGCCGACCCCGCTTCGACGCGACGAAGGCCCCCACCCTGATCGACCTGGTCGTGCAGACGCTCGACAGCTCGTGGTCGGGCGCGGTGCTGCACGGGGTGGAGGAGGCGGCGTACGAGGCGGGGCTGGAGGTCATCCTGTCGGCGGGGCCGGCCCGGACGCGGGCCGGCCGCCCGGAGCGCGGCTGGCTGGACAAGCTCACCGCGCGCGGTTCCTCCGGGGTGCTGTTCAACCTGGCCGAGCTGACGCAGGCGCAGTATGCCTGGCTGGAGCACCACCGTATCCCGTACGTACTGATCGACCCGGTCCAGGAACCCCCGGTCGGCGTGGTCTCCGTCGGGGCGGCGAACTGGCAGGGCGGGGTCACCGCGACCGAGCACCTGCTCGCGCTCGGCCACGAGCGGATCGCGGTGATCGCCGGCAACCGGCGCCGGATGTGCAGCGGCGCCCGGGTGTCCGGCTACCGCTCGGCACTCACCTCGGCGGGGCAGCGCCCGCGCGGCGAGTACGTCCGGCACGCGGGCTTCGACGAGGACACCGCCCGGCACCGTATGCACGAACTGCTGGACCTGCCGGAGCCGCCGACCGCCGTGTTCGTCTGCTCGGACCGGATGGCGCTCGGGGTGTACGCCGCGCTGGCCGAGCGCGGGCTGCGGGTGCCGGACGACATCAGCGTGGTCGGCTTCGACGACCTGCCCGAGGCCCGCTGGGGCACCCCGGCGCTGACCACGGTCCGCCAGCCGCTCTCGGAGATGGCGGCGACGGCGCTGCGGCTGCTCGTGCGGATGATGCACGGGGACCGCCCGGAGGGCACCCGGACGGAGCTGTCGACCAGGCTGGTGGAGCGGGCGAGTACGGCGGCGCCGGCGGCCCGTTCGGCCGTACGACGGTGACCACGCCCTTCTCAAGATCGTTTCCGGGGCATGAAACTCACCCTGCGCACCGCTGCGGCCCTTGCTCTGGCCGCAGCCGCCGTGACCACGGCCCTGGGCACCGCCCGGGCCACGACCCTGACGGTCGCCCCGGCCCAGCACCACGCCACGGTGGCCGCCACCCCGACCGACGAGCACGACCCGAAGGAGGACGTGGAGCTGGACGAGAACGGCCGGCCGGACCTGAACGAGGACTGAGGCCCAAGGCGCCCCAAAGGGGCGCTGGGGGTACCCCCGGCCGAAGGCCGGTGGGGAACTGCGCGACCAGCCACAACGGTCCCGCAGTTCCCCACCGGCCGCTCAGTCGTCGTCGTTCTGACGCGGCTCCCCCATCAACGCCTGGATCGCGTCCACGGCGCTGCCGTCGTGGTCGCTGCCGGCCGTCCCTCTCCCGGCCTGGATGTTGGCCGTGCGGTCCACCTCCAGGATGGAGTCCGCGTGGGAGTTGTCGAGCACGGTGATCAGGCTCCCGCCCGCACAGGCCGGTCCCGCGGCCCCGCCCAGCAGGGCTGCGGCGACCACCACGGCCGCCCGCAGCCGCACCCCCGGGTTCGTCACACGCCCACGCCCTCGGGCTCGTCGAGCCGTTCCCGGGCGATGTTGCGCTCCAGCAGGGTGGTGGAGGCCTTGACGCCCACGCCACTGGCCGCGTCGACGGACGGCAGCCGGCCGTCCGCCGACTTCAGCTCGCTCAGGGCCAGGTCCATCGCCTCGTGCGCGGCGAACAGACAGGGCGTGGAGTAGATCGCGACGTCGACGCCGAGTTCGTCCAGCTCGGTGAGCGAGAGCCGGGGCGACTTGCCGCCGGCGATCTGGTTGAAGAGCAGCGGTTTGTCGCCGACGACCTTGCGGATCCGGCGGATCCACTCCTCGCTGCGCACCCCGTCGACGAGGATCACGTCGGCGTCGGTGGCGGCGAGCCGCTCCGCGCGGTGCAGGATGTCGTGCTCGTCGGTGGCGTCCGTACGGGCCACGACGACCAGGTCCTGGCGGGTCTCCAGGACCTTCTCCAGCTTGTCCAGGTACTCCTCCAGGGGCAGCACCTGCTTGCCGTCGGCGTGTCCGCAGCGGCGCGGCCGCTTCTGGTCCTCCAGGATCACCCCGGAGGCACCGATCCGCTCCAGGCCTTCCACGACGTGGCAGGCGACCTCGGGGTCGACGTAGCCGTCGTCGATGTCGACGAGGAGATGGTGGTGCGGGAACGCGCCCCGCAGCCGCTGGACGAAGGCCACCATGTCGGGCCAGGCGATGAATCCGATGTCCGGCAGGCCGTAGTACGAGGCGGCGAAGCCGAAGCCCGATACGAACATCCCGTCGTAGTGTTTGGCCGCGATCGACGCCGAGTACATGTCGTACACGCCGATCAGCGGGGTGGTCCCCGGCCCGGCGATCTGCTCGCGCAGCTTCTTCCCGTAAGTCAAGGTCCGGCTCCTCCTGTGGGTGGCGCGGCGGCACGACCGGCCTCCGCGTCTCTGCAGCCCTTTGCCAAGACAAGAGCATCTCTAGATACGCACGTGACCATCTCCGTGCGCGACCTTTACTCACCCCAATGGCGGATCCGGTTCACCGGAGAAACGTCACTGGACCAGCCGTGCGGCCCAGGCGACACCCCCGTGGAGGTGGGCCAGGAAGCCGGAATCCCGGTAGGCCTCCCGGGCGTGTCCCAGGGCTGTGTAGAACACCCGTCCGGCCCCCTGCTCGTGGCACCAGGCCAGCGGGTGGTCGTCCCCCATCCCGCCGCCTTCGTACGACGCCTCGTCGGCGCGCAGCAGGACCCGCACCCGGCCACGCGGGCTGTCGCGGAAGTCGTACCACTCGTCGGTGAAGTCCCAGACGGCGGGCAGGTGCCGGGTCGCGGGGTGGTCGTGGTCCTCGACGAGCACCCGGCCGGGCTGGTACTCCGGGTGGCGGTCGAAGCGGGCGCCGAGGAGTTCGCCGTAGTACGGCCAGTCGTACTCCGTGCAGGCCGCCGCGTGCACGCCGGCGAAGCCGCCGCCCGCCGCCACGTAGGCGGCGAGCCGCGCACGCCCCGCCGGGGTCAGGATCTCGCCGCTGGTGGAGAGGAAGACGACGGCCGCGTACCCGTCCAGGGGCTGCTCGAGGGCGGCCGGGTCCTCGGTGGCGTCGGCGTCGACACCGGCGAACCCCCGTACGGCGGCGAGGGCGTCGGGGATGGAGTCGTGGCGGTAGCCGGTGGTGCGGGTGTGGACGAGCAGTCGCGGGGCCATGCCCGCATGATCGCCCACGGCCGGGGCCGGCTCAAAGGCCGGGCGTCGGCACGCTGTTGTCGGGCGGCCCGCCGTCGCCGTTGGTCGGCAGGTCGCCGCGCTGCACCGGCTGGTCGTCGGTGAAGGCCGGGTCGGGGGTGGGCAGCAGGGTCTCCAGTTCGCCGGCGGTGGGGCGGTGGACGGTGCGCAGCGCCTTGCCCAGCACCGCGTCGGAGACCCCGCCCTCGCCCTCCAGCCACACCACGCAGTTCTTCTCCGACACCTCGTACTTGTGCTGCCCCGCGTAGCGCGGGTGGTCGGTGTAGAGGTGGATGACGGCGCCGGTCGTGTCCGTGTACGAGGCGGAGAAGCCGTCGTCGCCCTGCACGCCGACGGACTGCTGGGCGAGGGTGAAGCCCGGCGCGCGGGTGACGTAGACCAACTCCGGGTCCATGCCCAACGCCTTCGCCCTGGAAGCGAGTTCGGCCGGGTCGGCGGGTTTGCCCGAGTCTCCGGAGCCCGCTTTCTCGGTTCCGCAGCCGGTGAGCAGGGCGGCGGCGAGGAACAGGGTCGGCAGGACGCGCACGGCACGGATCATGAGCCCATCGTGCCGCACAGGTGTTCCACAGGGGAGCGGTTTTCTTCCGCTGCCGGCGGTCCTGTCGCTCCCCTCCCCCCGTAGGGACTTTTCGCTGAACCGCGTGTCCGATTCCTTCAAGACCGCCGGCCGGTCCCCGCCTACGGTGACCGCATGACTCCACGATTCGCCGTGATCGGTCTCGTCACCTCCGACCTGGCCGCCTCCCTCGCCTTCTATCGCCGCCTCGGCCTGGAGTTCCCGGCCGGCGCCGAGGAACAGCCGCACGTCGAGGCCGAGTTGCCCGGCGGGCTCACCCTGGCCCTGGACACCGAGGAGACGATCCGCTCCTTCCACCCGGCCTGGCGCCCGCCCACCGACGGCGGCCGCACGGCCCTCGCCTTCCGCTGCGCCTCACCCGCCGAGGTGGACGCGCTCTACGACGACCTGGTCGGCGCCGGCCACCACGGCGAGCTCAAGCCCTGGAACGCGTTCTGGGGCCAGCGGTACGCCACCGTGCACGACCCCGACGGCAACGGCGTCGACCTGTTCGCGCCGCTACCCGCCGAGTAGCCCGCCCAACGGCAGCCCCGCCAGCTCCCGCACCTCCCGGGAGAGATGAGGCTGATCCGCGTACCCCGCCCGAACCGCCGTGTCCGCGAGCGGAACCCCGGCCCGGGCGAGCGCGAGCGCCCGCTGCATCCGCAGCACCCGGGCGAGCGTCTTGGGCCCGTAGCCGAAGGCGGCCCGGCTTCGACGGTGCAACTGTCGTGCGCCGAGACCGAGTCCGTCGGCGGCGGCCGCCACGGACCGCCCGGCGTCCAGGGCTTCGACGAGCCGCCGCAGCGACGGATCGGGCGGGACGGCCCGCTCGAGAGCGATCTCCTCCAGCGCGGCGGCCGGATCACCCGCACCCGCGACCCGGTCCCGCAGCCGCCGCACGTCCCCGGCCGGCCAGAGGTCACTCAGCTCGACCCGCTGATCGAGCAGTGCGTACGCCGGCACACCGAGGACGGCGGGCGCGGTACCGGGACAGAAACGAAGGCCCACCCACTGGCCTCCGCCGCCCCCGGTGACGTACCCGCGCGTATCAGGCCCGGCGACCAGCAGCCGCCCTTCGTGCCAGAGCAGATCCATACAGCCGTCGGGCAGCACGCGACCGTCCCCGACGGGGGTATTCACCCAAACGACCGCACCGGGGAGCCGAGACGCCCGTTCCCTGTACACAGACACCAGCGTAGACGCGCCCCTTTTGGGGGCGCGGGGCTGTGTTCGACATGCGGCTGCCGCCGCGCGGGCGCGAGCAACCACAGCGAGCCCGCAGACCGCACCCCGCGCGAGCCCCCACGACGAACCCGGCGTCGGCCCCTCAGGCCTCCGGCTTCCGCGGCGGCGGATGGCTGCTCTTCACATGCGCCCGCAGCCGCGCCGTGACGTCCTCCGGCGGCAGGAACCGCGACCAGCGCTCCGGGAACTCCGACGGCATGTCCGGGTCGTCGGGGTCGTCCGGACCCGCCTCGCGGGCCGCCGCGGCCGCACGGGCCACGTACTCGGCGACCTGGGCCTCGCGCAGCCGCTCGTTGGCGGCGCGCGCCGCGGCCGTCGCGGCGGCCGGCCAGACCCGGTCGATCGCGGCGTTCACGGCGGCCCCGACCAGTACGGCGAAGGCCGACACGCCGATCCACAGCAGCACGGCGACGGACGCGGCGAGGGAGCCGTAGATCGTCGCGCCCTCGATGGTGTTGGTCAGGTAGATGCGCAGCAGGAAGCTGCCGAGGACCCACATGGCCAGGGCGACGAGGGCGCCGGGCACGTCCTCGATCCACGGGGAGCGCACCGGCACGGAGACGTGGTACAGCGTGGTGAGGAAGACGATGGACAGGACGATCACGACCGGCCAGTACAGGACCTGTACGAGCGTCTCCGACCAGGGCACGATCCCGACCACCGCGTCCGGCCCGGCCACCATCAGCGGGAGCGCGACCGAGCCGATCAGCAGCGCGGCGATGAAGAGCAGGAAGGAGACGATCCGGGTCTTCACGATGCCCCGGACGCCGTCGAGGCCGTACATCACGGTGATCGTGTCGATGAAGACGTTCACCGCGCGGGAGCCCGACCACAGGGCGAACAGGAAGCCGATGGAGATGACGTCGGGGCGGCCGCCCTTCATCACGTCGTGCAGGATCGGCTCGGCGATCTCCTTGACGCCCTTGTCGGACAGGACCGTACGGGAGGCCTCCAGCAGGTTGCTCTCCAGGCTGGCGATGGTGTCGGCGCCGGTCCAGGCGTCGACGTAGCCGAGCAGTCCGATGAGGCTGAGCAGCAGCGGCGGGACGGACAGCAGGGTGAAGAAGGCGGCCTCGGCGGCGAGGCCGAGGATGCGGTACTCCATGCAGGAATTGACGGTGTCCTTGATCAGCAGCCAGGCGGTCCTGCGCTTGGAGACGTTCCGGTAGAGGGCTCTGGCCCGGTGGAGCCGGCCGGAGGGCCGCTCGGGGGTATCGCTTGCTGGCTGCACGCCCTAACGGTATCCGCCGTCCGGGGCCGTCCTCACCTCACGGGGCTCCGGCCGGGGCGGGCGCGGTGACCGGGGCCGTTGGGTCAGGCTGGATGCCACCGCCGCCTTCCGGGGTAGGTTCACAGACATGGCAGGCAACACCACGCACACCGTGACCAACCAGCCGCCCCCGCTGGTCGGGTACGACCTGTTCGGTGCCGACCTGGCCCTGGTCGAGGCCGTCGGGCGGCACACCGACCCGGAGCTGCTCGACGAGGTGCGCGCCGAGCTGTCGGGGATCGGCGCCTCGGCCGGCTCGGCGCAGGTGCAGGAGTGGGGGGCCCAGGCGAACGAGCACCCACCGCGGCTGCGCACCCACGACCGCTACGGCCACCGGATCGACGAGGTCGAGTTCCATCCCGCCTGGCACCGGCTGCTCGGCAAGGGCGTCGGCGCGGGCCTGACCGCCGGCTGGGTGCGGGCGTCCGGGCACGTCCGGCGGGCCGCCGCCTTCCTGGTCTGGACCCAGGTGGAGGCCGGCAACTGCTGCCCGCTGTCGATGACCAACGCGGCGGTGCCCGCGCTGCGCACCGATCCGGAGCTGGCCGCCGCGTGGGAGCCGCTGCTGACCTCCATGATCTACGACCGTGAGCTGCGGCCCGCCGCGCGGAAGGCCGGCGCCCTGTTCGGCATGGGCATGACGGAGAAGCAGGGTGGCAGCGACGTACGGGCGAACACGACCACCGCCGCCCCGCTCGCCGAGGCCGGGACGTACACCCTGACCGGACACAAGTGGTTCTGCTCGGCACCCATGTCGGACGGCTTCCTGGTGCTGGGCCGGGCCCCGGGCGGCGTCACCTGTTTTCTCGTGCCGCGCGTCCTGGCGGACGGCACCCGCAACGTCTTCCTCCTCCAGCGGCTCAAGGACAAGCTCGGCAACCGGTCCAACGCGTCGGCCGAGGTCGAGTTCGACGGGACCTGGGCCCGGCGGGTGGGCGAGGAGGGGCGTGGGGTGCGGACCATCATCGAGATGGTCGCCGCGACCCGGCTGGACTGCGTGCTGGGCTCGGCGGGGCTGATGCGGCAGGCGGTGGCGCAGGCCGTGCACCACGCCACGCACCGCGAGGCCTTCGGTGCGAAGCTCGCCGACCAGCCGCTGATGCGCAACGTCCTGGCCGACCTCGCGATCGAGTCGGAGGCCGCGACCACGCTCGCGCTGCGGCTGGCCGCCGCCTACGACGACGGGAGCGAGTCCGAACGGGCCCTGTTGCGGCTGGCGTTGCCGGCCGCCAAGTACTGGGTGACGAAGCGTTGCGCGCCGCTCGTCGTGGAGGCCGCCGAGTGCCTGGGCGGCAACGGCTACGTGGAGGAGTCGGGCCTGCCCCGGCTGGTCCGCGAGTCGCCGCTCAACTCCGTCTGGGAGGGCGCCGGCAACATCCAGGCCCTGGACGTGCTCCGCGCCCTGCAACGCGAACCGGGCGCGCTGGACGCCTACCTCCAGGAGATCGGCCGCGCCCACGGCGCCGACCACCGCCTGGACCGCGCCGTCAAGGACCTCTTCTCCGAACTCGCCGACCTGGAGGGCATGGAGTCCCGCGCCAGGCGACTGGTGGAACGGCTTGCGACGGTCCTCCAGGGTTCCTTGCTGGTCCGCTTCGCACCACCGGAGGTGGCGGACGCCTTCTGCGCGTCCCGTCTGGGCCACGACTGGGGCTCGACCTTCGGCACGCTGCCAGGCGGCCTGGACCTCACGGCAGTAGTGGATCGAGCCCGGGTGACTTCTTGACCCAGGGGACCTGCCTTACCTAAAGGGGCGCGGGGAACTGCGCGAGCAACCCCCCACAACCGTCAGCCGCCAACGCACCGCAACAACGCACCCCCTGCCGCGCACGGCCAAGGCGCCGCAGGCTGCGGCAGGGGTGGTGCTGCGCCGACACGGCACCACCCCCGCCTCTTCGGCCCATGTACAGGCCACTGACGCCGCGGCGTCGGCTCAAGTTTCGGCCACCCCCGGCCCGTTCACCAGGGTTGCAAGGGGTTGCAACATATTGGTGTCTGTGTGCGGACTGTGTGCCTCCGGCACCGGAAAACGGCAGTATGAGACGCGCAGTCGGACCGGAAACCGCCGCCCGGACGGCTTGACAGCGACTCATCGATGCCTTTTCGAGGCGTATCCGGGAGGACCTCAGTGGGGAACCCGCCGATGGACGTGGCGCGACTCGCCGCGAAGGACGCGGCGCAGACGGCGCGGGTACTGAACGAGGTGCGCGAGGCCAGACTCGCCGGACAGCGTGGGCGCGTCTCACCCCGACCGGTGATCGAACAGTCCTGGGGGCGGATGCTGCGCAGCGGCGTCGACCCCGACCACGACTTCCGGTCCGGGCTGCTGTCCGCCGACGAAGTCCGGCGCAGACGCGAGGAGTCACCGCTCAAGGACGTGCTGCCGGTGCTGCGCGAGGGACTGCTTTCGGTCGCGGACGTCGCCCAGCACATCATGGTGGTGGCGGACGCCGCCGGCCGCGTGCTGTGGCGGGAGGGATCCTCGCCGGTGCTGCGCAAGGCGGACGGGCTGGGCTTCGAACTCGGCGCCGACTGGCGCGAAGACGTCGTCGGGACCAACGGGATCGGCACCCCGGCGGTGGTGCGCAGGCCGGTGCAGGTGTTCGCCGCCGAGCACTTCGTCCGCTCGCACGTCTCCTGGACGTGTTCCGGCGCCCCGATCACGGATCCCCGGGACGGCAGCCTGCTCGGCGTGGTGGACGTCAGCGGCCCGCTGGAGACCATGCATCCGGCGACCCTGGCCTGGGTGGACTCGGTGGCGAAGCTCGCCGAGGCCCGGCTGCGGGAGGTGCACCTGGACGCGCTGGAGCGGCTGCGGGCGGTCGCGGCGCCGGTGCTGGCCCGGCTGGGCGGGCGGGCGCTGGTGGTGGACGCCGACGGCTGGACCGCGGCGGTCACCGGCATGCCGTATCCACGGCGGCTCGCGCTGCCCAAGTCGCTGTCGCCGGGCCGCCGGTGGCTGCCCGCGCTCGGGCTGTGCGCGGTGGAGCCGCTGGCCGGTGGCTGGCTGCTGCGGGCGGTGGACGAGCCGGCGCCGGCGGGCGGGGACCGGCTCGTGCTCGACCTGGCCCGGCCGCGCCGCCCGTGCGTGACGGTCGGCGGCGGCGCGGTCTCCTGGTCCCATGAACTCAGTCCCCGGCACGCCGAGTTGCTGTACCTGCTGGCGGTGCGGCGGGGCGGGCGCAGCGCGGCCGGGCTGGCCGAGGACGTGTTCGGGGACGCCTCGCGGACCGTGACCGTACGCGCGGAGATGTCCAGGATCCGGCGGTACCTCGGGGCGCTTCTCGAACACCGGCCTTACCGCTTCCGGGAGGACGCGGAGATCGAGGTGCTGCTCCCCGACGACCCGCGCGACCTGCTGCCGTCCTCGACCGCCCCGGCGGTGACCGCGTCCCGGACGCCCGGACGTATTTAACACAGCCGTATTTAACGCATCCGGGGCAGTCAGGGAGGTATCTTCCGCATATTTGCGGGGTCTTCGAGATACGGCGGCCCCGGCTGCCGTAGCATCCCGGTACGGGCTCCCCACCTGCTCCTCGGTCAACGCTTTGACCATCAGGCGCAGTTGGCCCGCCTCGGGAGGAGACATGAAGCATCGCGGCAGACACCGGCGGCGCAGACGGGGTGCGGCCCTGCGCGCTGCCCTGGCCGGCACCGCGCTGGCGCTCACCGCGGCGGCCACGATCGTCAGCGCCTCACAGGCCACGGTCGCCGAGGACCCCGGCGCGCTGAAGCCACTGACCTCCACCGCCGACACCGCCCGGCTGCAACTCCGGGAGCACCTCGTACCGCGCCGCTCGCTGGACCGGCTCGCCTCGGCGATGGGCGGCACGGTCGGGGTCGCCGACATACTGGCCGCCTCGGACCACACCCTGCGCGAGGCGGCCGACTGCGACTCCGACGACCGGGACTCGCTGCCGGTCACCCCGGCCGCCACCGCGGCGTACTGCTGGGACCCCACCGACACCCTCACCGACGACTGGAAGCCGGCCTCGGTGACCACCTCCTCGGAGGCCGACGACGACGGCCTGTGGGGCGCCAACCGCGTCGTGCTGGCCGGCTGGACGCACAGCACCTCCACCGGTCCCGCCGCCTCCCGGGGCCTGGCCAGGGTCGCGGTGATCAACGCGAACGACCCGGCCCACCCCTCGTACTCCTGGGTCCTGCTGGCCGTGCCCAGCGCCGACGGCGGCAACTACCGGGGCCTGGCCTCGCAGATCTCCGGCATGGCCTGGTACGGGGACAAGCTCCTGGTCACCACCGTCCAGGGCAGCGCCGACGCGCTCTACGTCTACGACCTGAACCGCATCCAGCGCACCTCGGTGCTGACCGAGGCGGTCGGCCGGGTGTCCGGCGGCTGGTCGGCCGACGGTTTCCGGTACGTGATGCCGGCCGTGGGCTCGTACCGCTTCACCGCCGGGCCCTGCTCCCGGACCGGTGCGCCCTGTCCGAGCGCGCTCTCCGTGGACCGGGGGACGGCCCCGGACAGCCTGGTCCTCGGCGAGTGGACACCCGCCGGCAGCGACCAGCACGCCCGGCTGTGGCGGTACGCGTTCGACGAGAACCCGAAGCGTGCCGGACTGCTCGCCACGGACCCCTCCGGCCGGGCGGACGCGGTCGAGGCGTACCGGACCGGGGCCTCGGAGATCCGGGGCGTCCTGTCGTACCGGCCGCCGGGCGCGACCGGCTCCGAGTGGTACGTCGGGCACCTGCCCGGCGCCATGGACGGGCACGGCAGCCTGTGGCGGCAGGACACCGAGGGCGCGGACGGAGCCCGCTGCGGCTCGGACGCCTCGCACCGCTGCTGGGCCGAGGACACCGGCTCGCTCTCCTACGCGCCCGACACGGGCGAGGTGTGGTCGGTCTCGGACCGCATGCTGTTCTCGGTCCCGCTGCGCTCGATCGACGCGTCACTCGGATAACAGCCGTCGACACGTCCGGGGCCGGGATGATTGCCTGGCCCCATGAGCAGCATCGTCGTGACCACCTGGTCCCTGGAGCAGACCTCCCCGGCCGACCTCCTGCCCGCCGCCGCCCCGGACGGCGGCACGGTCGGGATCGTCCGCGCCGAGGTCCCCTCCCCCGAGTTCAGCCGGTTCCTGTACGCCTCGGTCGGCGGTGACATCCGCTGGACCGACCGGCTCGGCTGGAGCTACGCCCGCTGGCAGCAGCACCTGGCGCGGCCGGGCGTGGAGACCTGGGTCGCGTACGACCGGGGCACCCCGGCGGGCTACGTGGAACTCGAACCGCAGGACGACGGTGTGGTGGAGATCGTCTACTTCGGCCTGGTCCCGGCCTTCCGGGGCCGCCGCATCGGCGGTCACCTGCTTTCGTACGGCGCCGCGCGCGCCTGGGACCTGGCGGAGCGGTGGGACGGACTGCCGCCGACGAAGCGGGTGTGGCTGCACACGTGCAGCCTGGACGGCGAGCACGCGATGGCGAACTACCAGCGGCGGGGGTTCCGGCTCTTCGACACGAAGGCCGAGGAGGAACCGGACGTCTCGGCGCCCGGACCGTGGCCCGGGGCGCACACCACCGCGTGAAACCCGGCGTGACCCACAACACTCTGTCTCAATATTCAGAATAGATTAGTCCGAATCGCGGACGATGGTGGACTGGCCGGAGATCCGCGTGACACGCTTCCGTCATGTCTGGAACTGGAATTGCCTTGGTGAGTCGGCGGCACGTCGACCTCGGCCGCATGTCCAGCGCCATCTGTCCGGCGGGCTGAGAGCACAGCACCGCCGCGCTGTCCTGTCCAGACCTCTCCCCCTGCGCAACGCCGCGCAGACATGCCCCATGCGCCCCTAAGCGCAGGTCAGAGCCGCTTCCCGCCTGTCCCGAAGGACGTATATCGCCATGGCCGCCACCCCGCAGAACCCTGCCGCCTCCGCGCCCCGCCGCAAGGTGAGCCGTCACCGTGGTGAGGGTCAGTGGGCTATGGGTCACTACACCCCGCTCAACGGCAACGAACAGTTCAAGAAGGACGACGACGGTCTCAATGTGCGGACACGCATTGAGACGATCTACTCCAAGCGTGGCTTCGACTCGATCGACCCCAACGACCTGCGCGGACGGATGCGCTGGTGGGGCCTGTACACGCAGCGCAAGCCCGGCATCGACGGCGGCAAGACGGCCGTCCTGGAGCCGGAGGAGCTGGACGACAAGTACTTCATGCTGCGGGTGCGCATCGACGGCGGGCGGCTCACCACGCAGCAGCTGCGGGTGATCGGCGAGATCTCGCAGGAGTTCGCCCGGGGCAGTGCGGACATCACCGACCGGCAGAACATCCAACTGCACTGGATCCGCATCGAGGACGTCCCGGAGATCTGGAACCGTCTCGAGGCGGTCGGCCTGTCCACCACCGAGGCGTGCGGCGACTGCCCGCGTGTCGTGATCGGCTCGCCGGTGGCCGGCATCGCCGAGGACGAGATCATCGACGGCAGCTGGGCGATCGACGAGATCCACGAGCGGTACATCGGCAGCAAGGAGTTCTCCAACCTGCCGCGCAAGTTCAAGACGGCGATCTCCGGATCCCCGCTCCTGGACGTCGTGCACGAGATCAACGACGTGGCGTTCGTCGGTGTCGAGCACCCCGAGCACGGCCCCGGCTTCGACCTGTGGGTCGGTGGTGGCCTGTCCACCAACCCGAAGATCGGTGTCCGGCTCGGCGCCTGGGTTCCGCTGGCGGAGGTCCCGGAGGTGTGGGCCGGTGTGGTCGGCATCTTCCGGGACTACGGCTACCGTCGGCTGCGCACCCGCGCCCGCCTGAAGTTCCTGGTCGCCGACTGGGGCCCGGAGAAGTTCCGCCAGGTGCTCCAGGACGAGTACCTCAAGCGCGCGCTCGTCGACGGCCCCGCGCCGGCCGAGCCGCTGCAGCGCTGGCGGGACCACGTCGGTGTGCACCGGCAGCAGGACGGCAACTTCTACGTCGGGTTCGCCCCGCGCGTCGGCCGCGTGGACGGCGCCACCCTCGCGAAGATCGCGGACCTCGCCGAGGCCCACGGCTCGGGCCGGGTGCGGACCACCGTCGAGCAGAAGATGATCATCCTCGATGTCACCGAGGCGCAGGTCGAGTCGCTGGTCGAGGCCCTGGAGGCGCTGGACCTGACCGCCAAGCCGTCCCCGTTCCGGCGCGGCACCATGGCCTGCACCGGCATCGAGTACTGCAAGCTCGCCATCGTCGAGACCAAGCAGCGCGGCAGCGCGCTGATCGACGAGCTGGAGCGGCGGCTCCCCGAGTTCGACGAGCCGCTCACCATCAACCTCAACGGCTGCCCGAACGCCTGCGCCCGTATCCAGGTCGCGGACATCGGTCTCAAGGGCCAGCTGGTCCTGAACGACGCGGGCGAGCAGGTCGAGGGGTACCAGGTGCACCTGGGCGGCGCGCTCGGCCTGGAGGCCGGGTTCGGCCGCAAGGTCCGTGGTCTCAAGGTGACCTCGGAGGAG
Source organism: Streptomyces sp. NPDC028289 (assembly GCF_055565975.1). Taxonomy (NCBI): domain Bacteria; kingdom Bacillati; phylum Actinomycetota; class Actinomycetes; order Kitasatosporales; family Streptomycetaceae; genus Streptomyces; species Streptomyces sp. NPDC028289. The sequence goes on from NZ_JBVHTI010000009.1 coordinate 166,029, forward strand.
CTGCCGGACTACGTCGAGCGGGTGCTCAAGCGCTTCCTGGCGGAGCGCGCGGACGGCGAGCGGTTCGCCGCCTGGGCGTCCCGCGCCAGCGAGGAGGCCCTCTCATGAGCGAGCGGGCCGCCCCCTTCTACTGCCCCTACTGCGGCGACGAGGATCTGCGTCCGAGCGAGCAGGGCCACGGCGCCTGGGAATGCGCGGCCTGCAACCGCGCATTCCAGCTGAAGTTCCTCGGGCTGCTCGCCCGGGGGCTGAAGCACTCCGAAGCTGGAGGGGAACAGATATGACCACGGCTCAGGAAGACCGCACGACCGACGAGTTGAAGGCGCTGGCCGAGCAGGCCGGGCGCGACCTCGAGGACGCCTCCGCGCTGGAGATCCTCCAGTGGGCGGTGGACACCTTCGGCAAGGGCTTCTGCGTGACCTCCTCCATGGAGGACGCGGTGGTGGCCCACCTGGCGTCCCGCGTCCAGAAGGGCGTGGACGTCGTCTTCCTCGACACCGGCTACCACTTCCCGGAGACCATCGGCACCCGGGACGCGGTCGAGGCCGTGATGGACGTCAACGTCATCACCCTCACCCCGCGCCAGACGGTCGCCGAGCAGGACGCGGAGTACGGCCCGAAGCTGCACGACCGCGACCCCGACCTGTGCTGCAAGCTCCGCAAGGTCCAGCCGCTGGAGCGCGGGCTGAACAACTACACCGCCTGGGCGACCGGGCTGCGCCGTGACGAGTCGGAGACCCGGGCGAACACCCCGGTCGTCGGCTGGGACGAGAAGCGGCAGAAGGTCAAGATCTCCCCGATCGCCCGCTGGACCCAGGACGACGTGGACGCCTACGTCGCCGAACACGGCGTACTGACCAACCCCCTGCTGATGGACGGCTACACCTCCGTCGGCTGCGCCCCCTGCACCCGCCGGGTGCTGGAGGGCGAGGACGCACGCGCCGGCCGCTGGGCGGGGCGGGCCAAGACCGAGTGCGGACTGCACGGATGACGACCACCGGGCCTTCGACGAACCAGGAGAACAACGTGACGACCGGAGCCACCGTCTGGCTCACGGGTCTGCCGAGCGCCGGCAAGACCACCATCGCGTACGAGCTGGCAGGCCGGCTCCGCGAGGAGGGCCACCTCGTCGAGGTGCTCGACGGCGACGAGATCCGCGAGTTCATCTCCGCGGGCCTCGGCTTCAGCCGCGAGGACCGGCACACCAACGTGCAGCGCATCGGTTTCGTCGCCGAACTGCTGGCCCGCAACGGCGTCAAGGCGCTCGTCCCGGTGATCGCCCCCTACGCGGACAGCCGCGACGCGGTGCGCAAGCGCCACGAGGAGAACGGCACCGCGTACGTCGAGGTGCACGTGGCGACCCCGGTCGAGGTGTGCTCGGTACGCGACGTGAAGGGTCTGTACGCCAAGCAGGCCGCGGGCGAGCTGACCGGGCTGACCGGCGTCGACGACCCGTACGAGGAGCCCGAGACGCCCGATCTGCGGATCGAGTCGCAGCACCAGAGCGTGCAGGAGTCCGCGGCGTCCGTGTACGCCCTGCTGAGCGGGAAGGGACTGGCATGACGACGACCGTGGCGGCTCACGGGGAGGGCACGGGCACCCCGTACGCCCTGTCCCACCTGGACGCGCTGGAGTCCGAGGCGGTCCACATCTTCCGCGAGGTGGCAGGTGAGTTCGAACGGCCGGTGATCCTGTTCTCCGGCGGCAAGGACTCCATCGTCATGCTGCACCTGGCGCTCAAGGCGTTCGCGCCCGCGGCGGTCCCGTTCTCGCTGCTGCACGTGGACACGGGACACAACTTCCCCGAGGTGCTGGAGTACCGGGACCGTACGGTCGAGAAGCACGGGCTGCGGCTGCATGTGGCCTCCGTGCAGGACTACATCGACCGGGGCGTGCTCAAGGAGCGCCCGGACGGCGTCCGCAACCCGCTGCAGACGCTGCCGCTGACCGAGAAGATCCAGAGCGAGAGGTTCGACGCCGTCTTCGGCGGCGGCCGCCGCGACGAGGAGAAGGCCCGCGCCAAGGAGCGCGTCTTCTCCCTGCGCGACGAGTTCTCCCAGTGGGACCCGCGCCGCCAGCGCCCCGAGCTGTGGAACCTCTACAACGGCCGGCACGCCCCCGGCGAGCACGTCCGCGTCTTCCCGCTCTCCAACTGGACCGAGCTGGACGTCTGGCAGTACATCGCCCGCGAGGGCATCGAGCTGCCGCAGATCTACTTCGCGCACGAGCGCGAGGTCTTCCAGCGCAACGGCATGTGGCTGACCGCCGGCGAGTGGGGCGGCCCGAAGGGCGCCGAGGCCGTCGAGAAGCGCCAGGTGCGCTACCGGACCGTCGGCGACATGTCCTGCACCGGTGCCGTCGACTCCGACGCCGGCACGCTGGACGCCGTGATCGCCGAGATCGCCGCCTCCCGGCTCACCGAGCGCGGCGCCACGCGTGCCGACGACAAGCTCTCCGAGGCCGCGATGGAAGACCGCAAGCGCGAGGGGTACTTCTAACCATGAGCACGAGCACCACGGAACTCGGCCTCACCGAGACGACCCTGCTGCGGTTCGCGACCGCCGGTTCGGTCGACGACGGCAAGTCCACCCTCGTCGGACGGCTGCTGCACGACTCCAAGTCGGTCCTCGCCGACCAGCTGGAGGCCGTCGAGCGAGCCTCCGCCAGTCGCGGCCAGGACGCCCCGGACCTCGCCCTGCTGACCGACGGGCTGCGGGCCGAGCGGGAGCAGGGCATCACGATCGACGTGGCGTACCGTTACTTCGCCACGCCCCGGCGCCGGTTCATCCTCGCCGACACCCCCGGGCACGTGCAGTACACCCGCAACATGGTGACGGGTGCCTCCACCGCAGAGCTGACCGTGGTCCTGGTCGACGCCCGCAACGGCGTCGTCGAGCAGACCCGCCGGCATGCCGCGATCGCCGCCCTGCTGCGCGTCCCGCACGTCGTCCTCGCCGTCAACAAGATGGACCTGGTCGGCTACCAGGAGGCGATCTTCGCCGGGATCGCCGAGGAGTTCACGGCGTACGCGACCGAGCTGGGTGTCCCGGAGATCACCGCGATCCCGATCTCGGCGCTCGTCGGCGACAACGTCGTGGAACCGTCCGCGAACATGGACTGGTACGGCGGCCCGACCGTCCTGGAGCACCTGGAGACCGTCCCGGTCAGCCACGACCTGGCGCACTGCCACGCCCGGCTGCCCGTGCAGTACGTGATCCGCCCGCAGACCGCCGACCACCCGGACTACCGGGGGTACGCCGGCCAGATCGCGGCCGGCACCTTCCACGTCGGCGAACCGGTCACGGTCCTGCCGTCCGGCCGGACGACGACGATCTCGGGCATCGACCTGCTGGGCAACCCGGTCGACACGGCGTGGACCACCCAGTCGGTGACCCTCCTGCTCGCGGACGACATCGACGTCTCGCGCGGCGACCTGATCGTCCCGACCAAGGACGCCCCGGCGACCACCCAGGACGTCGAGGCGACCGTCTGCCACGTCGCCGACCAGCCGCTGACCGTCGGCCACCGGGTGCTGCTCAAGCACGGCACCCGCACGGTCAAGGCGGTCGTCAAGGACATCCCGTCCCGTCTGACGCTCGACGACCTGTCCCTGCACCCGCACCCGGGACAGCTCGTCGCCAACGACATCGGCCGGGTGAAGATCCGTGCCGCCGAGCCGCTGCCGGTCGACTCCTACGCCGACTCGCGCCGCACCGGCTCGTTCATCCTGATCGACCCCGCCGACGGCACCACGCTCACCGCGGGCATGGTCGGCGAGTCGTTCGCCTCCCCCGAGCCGGTCAAGGACGAGACCGAAGACGACGGCTGGGACTTCTGACATGACGATGACCGACGTCTACTCGACGTTCGCGAAGGAGGGCGGCCGCGTCGGCAGCGGCGACCTCGGGAGCGGGCAGGGCGGGGTGGCGCGATGTGCGTGCTGACGTACGCGCACTGCCTGCGCGCCCTGGCCCCCCACCCGACGTCCCGGATGCGACGAAGACCTGCCGACCTCCCGGCCACGACCTGAGAGACCGTGACCGCCGGGCCAACGAGAGGAAAGCCTCCCGTGCCTGCCTACCGCTCCAAGCTCCTTCGCCGCGGCATAGCCGCGCTCGCCGCGCTCCCCCTGCTCACGCTCGCCGCCTGCGGGTACGGGTCGGACTCCGACAAGAGCGACACCACCAAGGTCGCCGCCGGGGCCAAGAAGATCGACGGTCTCGACACCGTCAAGATCGGCTACTTCGGCAACCTGACCCACGCGACCGCCCTGGTCGGCAACCAGAAGGGCTTCTTCCAGAAGGAGCTCGGTGCCACCAAGGCCAAGTACGCGATCTTCAACGCCGGGCCCTCCGAGATCGAGGCGCTCAACTCCGGCTCGATCGACATCGGCTGGATCGGCCCCTCCCCGGCGATCAACGGCTACACCAAGTCCAACGGCACCGACCTGAAGATCATCGGCGGTTCGGCGTCCGGCGGCGTGAAGCTGGTCGTCAACCCGAAGAAGATCAAGTCGCTGGCGGACGTCAAGGGCAAGAAGATCGCGACCCCGCAGCTGGGCAACACGCAGGACGTGGCGTTCCTCAACTGGGTCGCCGAGCAGGGCTGGAAGGTCGACGCGCAGAGCGGCAAGGGTGACGTCACGGTCGTCCGCACCGACAACAAGATCACGCCGGACGCCTTCAAGGCCGGTTCGATCGACGGCGCGTGGGTGCCGGAGCCGACCGCGTCCAAGCTGGTCGCCGAGGGCGGCAAGGTGCTGCTCGACGAGTCCTCGCTGTGGCCCGACAAGAAGTTCGTGATCACGAACATCATCGTGTCGCAGAAGTTCCTCAAGGAGCACCCGAAGGTCGTCGAGGCGGTCCTCAAGGGCTCGGTCGAGACCAACAAGTGGATCAACGCCAACCCGGACGCGGCGAAGGCCTCCGCCAACAAGCAGCTGGCGGTCGACTCCGGCAAGGCGCTGCCCGACGACGTCCTGAACTCGGCCTGGTCATCCATCAAGTTCACCGACGACCCGCTGGCCTCCACCCTCAACACCGAGGCCCAGCACGCCGTCAAGGCCGGTCTGCTCACCGACCCGCTGCTGAAGAACATCTACGACCTGACGATCCTCAACAAGGTGCTGAAGGCCGACGGCCAGAGCCCGGTCGACGCCGCCGGTCTCGGCAGCAGCTGACGCCGGTCCCGACGAGATCCCAGGAGGTGACGACCATGGCCACGACCACGACACTCGCCAAGGCCGACGAGTCGGTCGAGTACGCGGCACGCCTTGAGCATGTCTCGAAGTCCTTCGCGACTCCGGGCGGGCAGCAACTCGTCCTGGACGACATCACCCTCGATGTCGCGCCGGGCGAGTTCGTCACCCTCCTGGGGGCCTCGGGCTGCGGCAAGTCCACGCTGCTGAACCTGGTGGCGGGGCTCGACCGGCCCACCGCGGGCTCCATCGCGACGGACGGGCGGCCCGCCCTGATGTTCCAGGAGCACGCCCTCTTCCCGTGGCTGACCGCGGGCAAGAACATCGAACTCGCCCTGAAGCTCAGGGGGGTTCCCAAGAACGACCGCCGGGACAAGGCCGAGCAGCTGCTCGAACTGGTCCGGCTGAGGGGCGCGTACGGCAAGCGCGTCCACGAGCTGTCCGGCGGTATGCGCCAGCGGGCGGCCCTGGCCCGCGCGCTCGCCCAGGAGAGCAGACTCCTGCTGATGGACGAGCCGTTCTCGGCCCTGGACGCCATCACCCGGGACGTGCTGCACGACGAGCTGACCCGGATCTGGCAGGAGACGGGGCTCTCCGTCCTGTTCGTCACGCACAACGTGCGCGAGGCGGTACGGCTCGCCCAGCGGGTGATCCTGCTCTCGTCCCGGCCGGGCCGGATCGCCCGCGAGTGGGAGGTCGGCATACCGCAACCGCGCCGCATCGAGGACGCGCCGGTGGCCGAGCTGTCCCTTCAGATCACCGATGTACTGCGTGGGGAGATCCGCCGCCATGGCCAGCACTGACACGACAGCCTCCCCGGACTCCGGGAGCGTGGAGGCGGGCCTGGACGCGCTGGAGACCACCCCCACCGGCCGGCCGGCCCTCCGCCAGACCTTCACCGCCAAGATCCTGCCGCCGATCATCGCGCTCGCCGTGGTCCTCGTGGTCTGGACGCTTCTCGTCCCGGTCGTCGACGACCCGTCCAAGCTGCCCTCGCCGACGGCGGTCGGCGACGCGTTCAAGGACGCCTGGCTCAAGGGCGACCTGCTCGGCTACATCTGGACCAGCGTCAGCCGCGGCCTGCTCGGCTTCCTCTTCGCGCTCGTCATCGGTACCCCGCTCGGGCTGCTGGTGGCGCGGGTGAAGTTCGTGCGCGCGGCGATCGGCCCGATCCTGTCCGGCCTCCAGTCGCTGCCGTCGGTGGCGTGGGTGCCGCCGGCCGTGATCTGGCTGGGCCTGAACAACTCGATGATGTACGCCGTGATCCTGCTCGGCGCGGTCCCGTCCATCGCCAACGGCCTGGTGTCCGGCGTCGACCAGGTGCCGCCGCTGTTCCTGCGGGCCGGGCGCACCATGGGCGCGACGGGCGTCAAGGGCATCTGGCACGTCGTGCTGCCCGCCGCCATGCCCGGCTATGTGGCCGGTCTGAAGCAGGGCTGGGCGTTCTCCTGGCGCTCGCTGATGGCGGCGGAGATCATCGCGAGCTTCCCGGACCTCGGCGTGGGCCTCGGCCAGCTCCTGGAGAACGCGCGCACCGCCAGCGACATGGCCATGGTGTTCGAGGCCATCATCCTGATCCTGTTCGTCGGTATCGCGATCGACCTGCTGATCTTCAGTCCGCTGGAGCGGTGGGTGCTGCGCAGCCGCGGCCTGCTGGTGAAGAGCTGAGGTCCATGCCTGCGAAGCCCGTTCTCCTCGTCATCGCCCACGGCAGCCGCGATCCGCGGCACGCCGCGACCGTCCACGCCCTGGTGCGCCGGGTACGGTCGCTGCGGCCCGGGCTGCGCGTGGAGACGGGCTTCCTGGACTTCAACGTCCCGTCCGTGCACGGGGTGCTGGAGTCCCTGGCGGCGGAGGGCGTCGGTGACGTCGTGGCCCTGCCGTTGCTGCTGACCCGCGCCTTCCACGCGAAGGCGGACATCCCGGCGGTGCTGCGGGACGCGCCGCCCCGGCTGCGGATCCGGCAGGCGGAGGTGCTGGGCCCGTCGCCGCTGCTCCTGTCGGCCCTGGAACGGCGGCTGTACGAGGCAGGGCTGGCCCCCGCCGACAAGTCCTCGACCGGGGTCGTGCTGGCCTCGGCGGGGTCCTCCGACCCGGAGGCGATCGCGGTGATCGCGCATCTCGCGCGCAAGTGGCGGGACACCGGCTGGTGTGCCGTGCGGCCCGCGTTCGCCTCCGCGTCCCTGCCCCGCACCGAGGACGCGGTACGCGAGCTCCGGGAGCTGGGCTGCGCCCGGGTCGCGGTGGCCCCGTACGTCCTCGCCCCCGGTTTCCTGCCCGACCGGATCGCGCGGGGCGCGGCGGAGGCGGACGTGCTGGCCGAGGTGCTCGGCCCGGCGCCGGAGGTGGCGCGGGTGCTGCTGGAGCGGTACGACGCGGCGCGCACCCCGGCCCTGGCCGCCCTGGGCGCCTGACCGGCCTGGCGCAGGCGTTCGCGGTCCGGCGCTCCCCTGGTCTCCGTCGGACCGCGAACGGCCGGCCCGCGGCGGGGCTCCGGGGAGCCTCGTCGCCGTGGCCGGCACTTGGTTCTGCGTATCGGACGGCGAAGGTGTCACACCTGGCGCTTTACCGGTTCAGATGCCCAACGACATGTCCTCTATTGGGTGGTTGACGCGGTGGTGGCGCTGACGGTGGCCGCCGGTCCCACGCCGGCCGCGGTCACCGCGGCGACGGTCACGGTGTAGCGGGTGCCCGGCCGCAGTCCGCCGATCACCCGGAACATGCCCTTGGCGGAGGGCCGGGTGACCAGGACGTCCCGTCCGGTGACGTCGATCGGGGTACGGCCGTCGGAGACGGTCACCCGGTAGCCGACGACCTCGGCGTCGCCCGTGGCGGTCGGCGGGGTCCAGGCCAGGGTGGCCGCGGTGGCCGCCGTCCGCAGCCTGGGGCCGGTGGGCGCGGCCGGGAGAGTGCTCGCGGCGGCCGGGGCCAGGGGCGCCGAGGCCAGCGAGGGGGCGCTCTCGCCGCGGGCGTTGCGGGCCGTGACCGTCACCGTGACGGGGCTCCCTTCCGGCACCCCGAGGCGGATCAGCGCGGTCCGCTTGAACTCGGCGGCGGAGACGTCCTGTTCGGCGACCTGACGGCCCGCCGCGTCGTAGGCCCGGGCCGTGTATCCGGTCACCGGCGAACCCCCGTCCGCGAAGGCCGGGTTGAAGGTCACCCACAGCGCGTCGGCACCGGCCGTGCTCGTCCCGACCCGGGAGGGCGCCTCGGGCACGGAGAGGGCGCCGGTCCGGCGGTCGAGCAGGTGACGGTAGGCGGGTTCGAGTCCGGCTGCGTCCAGGACGGTCGACGGTACGTCGGACAGGCCCGCCATGATCTGGTTCCCGGTGGTGACCAGGCCCTTGTTGTCGCCGTCGGCCGTGCCCTCCTCCCACCAGTTGTCCTTGACCAGGGTCGGGTCGTTGTTGCCGAGGGTGTCGCGGTAGTCGGTGTGCCGGGAGGCGACGTTGGCGTAGGAGGCGTTGTAGAGGACGTTGCCCTCGACCGTCTCGTAGGTGCAGCCGTTGTCGGTGTAGACGTTCTTTCCGAGGCCCCACTGGTCGTGGATGACGTTCCCGGTGACCTTCTCGCCGTCGGTCATGGAGGTGCCGGTCAGTCCCTGGGTGTAGATGCCGCCGCCGTCGTCGAGCATCTGCATGTAGTCGAAGATCAGGTTGTTCCGTACGGCGTTGTCGTGGCTGGGGTTCGGGGTGGCCGGGTCGCCGATCTTGTCGGGCCAGCCGCCCCAGCCCAGCGAGACGGCCGAGTAGCCGACGTGGTCGATCTGGTTGTGGGCGATGGTGTCGTCCTGGGTGTAGCCGTTGAGGATCGCGACTCCGCCGTGGTACTCGCGGGGCAGCCCGTAGAGGTGGTTGTCCGTCACCTGGACGCCCGCGGCCGGGTCCTGGCCGTCCACGCCCCCGACCTCGACCCCGTTTCCGGAGATGTCGGTGAAGACGCTCCCGCTGACCGCGGAGTCCGTCGAGCCCGCCCCCAACTCCAGTCCGGACGCGCCCAGGTGGGCGAAGACGTCGTCGGCGAAGTCGATGTGCCGGCCGTGGGCGAAGGACACGTTGCCCGGCATCTTCGTCCAGGACGCGAAGGGGCAGGTGCCGCCCTCGACGTACTGGCACAGCCCCTGGGTGGCCCAGCCCTCGTCCCCGGTGATGGTGTAGCCGGCCTGGATCTCGGAGAAGCCCTCGGCCGTCGACGGGGTCAGCCAGGTGGCATAGCCGAACTCGACGCCCTTGAAGGTGATGTCGTGCACGGGCGCGTCCGCCGTGCCCCGCCCCTCGACCAGCTTCTCGGCAGCGGCGGCCTCGACGTCGGCCCGGCCGAGGTGCTCGCCCTTGCGGGGCAGGTAGTAGACCCGGTGGGCGCTCCGGTCGAGGTACCACTCGCCGGGCTGGTCGAGGAGTTCGTAGGCGTTCTCGACGTACGACGGCTCGCCGCCGTTGGTGAGCTTGCCCGGACCGACCATGCTCACAGTGCGGCCGGGGATGTCGGGGAACTCCACGCGTTTGTTGGAGTTGTCCCAGCAGGGCTGGGTCATGGTGATCGTGGTGCCCTCGGCGGCGGCGATGCGGCAGCGCGGCTCGGTCCACTGGCCGAGGCCGTTGCGCTCGACGTTCCAGAGTGCCTCGCCGCTGGTGTACACGAACTCGGCGTCGGCCGGGTGCTTCCAGTGGGCGATGGCGTCGGAGGAGGCGCTGTAGCCGGTGGCGGTCTGTGCGAGCGTCACCGGGACGGCCCCGCGGGCCCGTTGCGCGCGCACCCCGTCGACGTACAACTGCCGCGTGTCGCTGAGCCCTCGGGGTGCCGGTGCGGACCACAGTCCGGCGCGGCCCGGCACCCGCTGCCAGCCGGTGACCTGGCGTCCGCCGCTGATCAGGGTGGCGTCGCCGGTGCCCTGCCAGATGACCTTGTGGCCGTTGCCGCCGGAGTCCCGGGCGTCGAGGACGAGGGGCCCGGTGCGGCGGTAGGTGCCCGGGGCGAGGTGGACGGTCAGGTCGGCGCGCTGGTGGGCGACTCTGGCCCGGACCAGGTCGCGGGCGCGGTCCAGGGTGCGGACAGGGTGGCGGGCGCTGCCGTCGGCGTGGTCGTCGCCGGTCGGTGCCACGTAGACGTCGGAGGATGCGGTGGCATCGGCGCCGGCCTCGGCCTTCGCCGCGGCGGCCGGGGCGGCGAGGCTCGGGGTGCCGAGGGTGAGAGCGGCGGCGACCAGGGTGACGAGGGCGGCTCTTCGGTGCGTGGGCATGTACCCCTCCCGTGGGATCAGCCTGTACCCAACGCCCGGAAAGGTAGGAGCATTTGGATGCCCCGGTCAATGAATGTGACGGAATTAGTCGCCCGGATCCAGCCAACTCCCTTGATTCATCCGATCAGTATGTAAGGTCTGGTCACCGGCCCCGGTCCTCGGACCCGGAGGGTCACGCCCCCTCGGCCGTCAACTCCACCAGCTTGACCACCGTGTTCCAGTTCCGGGTCGTGGCGGTCAGCCCCTTGTGGATCCTGGGCCGGGACAGCGCCTCGGCGAGCTTGGAGCGGCCGAGGCCGTCCGGGGCGTACAGGTACAGGGCGCGGTCACCCAGGCGGAACTCCTCGGGGAGGTGGGCGGCCGGGTCGATGTCCGCGTAGCGCTCCGCGGTGACCGGCGCGGAGAGGTACGTGACGTGCAGCTGCTTGGCCGCCAGTTCGGCGGCCGGGAACGGGCAGGCCGCCGCGACCGCCGCCAGGTAGGCGTGGTCGCGGACGAGCACGTCGACGGAGAACCCGAACCGCTCCTCGATCGCCCCGGTCAGCTCGGCCGCCAGGGAGTCGGCGTCCCCGTGGGCGGCGGCGAAGACGGCCTGTCCGCTCTGCAGGTAGGTCTGGACGGAGTCGTACCCCAGTCCGGTCATCAGCGCGCGCAGGTCGGCCATCGGGAGCTTCTTGTTGCCACCCACGTTGATCCCGCGCAGCAGCGCCGCATACGTCGTCATTCGAACACCTTAGAACGGCCGTCGTGCCCCGTGGGGGTTGGCACGACGGCCGTGCCGGTCAGGCCGGGCTGCCCGAAACTCTGGCCGATCCGACCGGTCCGGATCAACTCCTACACGCACCTGTGACTTGTTCAACAAGGTTTCGTAATCACAAAGAGGATCCACGGCGTCGGATGGGACGTCCCTGATCATCACCCCCGAGATGGGTGGATAGATGTAAGGGCCCGACATCCTCCCAGGCGACGAGGGACGGCCGCCGGAGTTCACCGGGCAGCACGAGGAGTCGGTCTTATCCGGCCCATACCTTCGAATCGAACGAAGGAAGTCGTGAAGAGAACGTGGCGGCCGGGGCCGTCACCGCACACGAGGGGGGCATACCCGTCATGGATCCCGTCATGGGGAACGGAACGCGGGTGCGGGGGCTGGCGGCCCGGGCCGGCGGCTGGAGCGCCCGGCACCGCTGGGCCGCCGTGGGCATATGGGTGCTGTTCGTCGTCCTGGCGATGGGGCTCGGCTCGGCGGCCGGCCGGGTCGACGTCGACGAGAGCGACCAGCTCAAGGGCGAGACCCACACCGCGGCGAAGATCATCGACGACGCGGACATCAAGGAACCGGCGAGCGAGACCGTCCTGATCCAGTCCAAGGACCCGTCGGTCAAGGCCACGGACGCCGCCTTCAAGGCAGCCGTCACGGATGTCGTGAAGGCCGTCGACGGCACCGGCAAGGTCACGGACGTCACCTCGCCGTACGTCACCGGGACGATCTCGAAGGACGGCCGCAGCGCGCTGGTCCAGTTCGACATGCGCGGCGACTCCGAGACCGCCGGCGACCGGGTGGAGCCGGTGCTCGACGCGGTGGCCGGGGTGCAGAAGGCGCACGGCACGCTGCGGATCGAGGAGATCGGCGGCGCCAGCATGAACAAGCAGTACGACGACGCCTTCGGCAAGGACTTCCAGCGGGCCGAGTACTCCGCCGTGCCGGTGGCCTTCGGCATCCTGCTGATCGCGTTCGGCGCGCTGGTGGCGGCCCTGCTGCCGGTGGGCCTGGCGATCACCGCGATCATGGCGACGATGGGCCTGATGGGCCTGGTCAGCCACCTGCAGCCGATGAGTGACACCGCCAACTCCGTGATGCTGCTGGTCGGCATGGCGGTCGGCGTCGACTACTGCCTGTTCTACCTGCGCCGGGAGCGCGAGGAGCGGGAGGCCGGCCGGGACGCGGGCGCGGCGCTCCGGATCGCCGCCGCCACCAGCGGCCGGGCGATCATCGTCTCCGGTGTCACGGTGTGCGTGGCGATGGCGGGCATGCTGTTCACCGGGCTCGCCGAGTTCGAGGCGATGGGCCTGGCCTCCCTGATGGTCGTCGCGGTCGCCATGGTCGGCTCCGTGACCGTGCTGCCCGCGCTGCTCTCCCTGCTGGGCCACCGGGTGGAGAAGGGTCGTATACCGTTCCTGCGGCGCCGCCAGCGGGCCCACGGGCCGTCCGAGAGCCGCTTCTGGACGGCCGTGCTGCGGGGCGTCCTCGCCAGGCCGCTGGTCTCCGTGCTCGTCGCGGTGGGCGCGCTGCTCGCGGTCGCCGCTCCCGCCCTCGGCATGAAGACCTCGCAGCTCACCCTTGACCAGGAGTTCGGGAACTCGCTGCCGATCGTGCAGACCTACGACCGCGTCAACCAGGCCTTCCCGGGCGGCTCGGAGCCGGCCGAGGTGGTCGTCAGGGCGAAGGACATCAACGCCCCGGAGGTCAGGCAGGCGCTGACCGACTTCAAGGAGCGGGCGATCAGCTCGGGCGCCTCGCGCGGCCCCGTCGACATCAAGCTGCACGACGCCCAGAACGTCGCCCTGATCACCGTGCCGCTGGTCGGCGGCTCCGACCTGGACAAGGCCGGCAAGAGCCTGCAGAAGCTGCGCGACGAGGTACGGCCGGCCACCCTCGGCAAGGTCGCCGGCGTGCAGGCGCCGATCACCGGAAACGTCGCGGGCAACCAGGACTTCAACGACCAGCTGCTCGGCTCGGTCGTCCCGGTCTTCGCCTTCGTGGTCGTCTTCGCCTTCCTCCTGATGCTGCTCTCGTTCCGCTCGCTGACGGTCGCGGTCACCTCGATCCTGCTCAACCTGCTCTCGGTGGGCGCCGCCTACGGCATCCTCGTCGCCGTCTTCCAGCACGGCTGGGGCGCCTCGCTGGTGGGCGCGGAGGGCGTCGGCGCGATCGTCACCTGGCTGCCGCTGTTCCTCTTCGTGATCCTGTTCGGCCTGTCCATGGACTACCACGTGTTCGTGGTCTCCCGGATCCGTGAGGCCCGGCTGCGCGGCCGGTCCACCAGGGAGGCGATCCAGCACGGAGTGGTCACCACGGCCGGGGTCGTCACCAGCGCCGCCGTCATCATGGTCGCCGTGTTCGCGATCTTCGGCACGCTGTCCATGCAGTCCATGAAGCAGATGGGCGTGGGCCTGGCGGCCGCGGTCCTCATCGACGCGACGATCATCCGGGGCGTGCTGCTCCCGGCGGTGATGGCGCTGCTCGGCGAGCGCAACTGGTACCTGCCCAGCTGGCTGCGGTGGCTGCCGGACCTGACCCACGACGAGTCGCCGGAGGCCGACGCGCCGGTGGCGCGGGGCGAGCAGGAGCGGCTGCCGGTCTGAGCCGTGCGGCAGCACCTGCGGCAACGCGTGCGGCAACACCCTTCGACACAGGGTCCGTTGGTCTCCGGGGGAGCCAACGGGCCCTGTCCCCTGTGGGCCTCAGCGCTGGTAGCGGGCCAGCACCAGGTTGCCGTCCTTCTCCAGGCGGTGGCGGAGTTCGTCGAGGCCGATGGCCCCGCTGTAGTACTCCTGGAGGGCCGGGGTGGCCACCTTGTCCTTCCACTCGGGGTAGCCGCGGACCGTCCGGGCGGGGGCCGGGCTCAGGCGCCCGGCCAGGGCGGTACCGGTGGCCCAGCCGTACTTCGCGGTGCGCAGGGCGGGATCCTTCAGGGCCTGGGTTCCGGTGGGCAGCATCCAGTCGCCGAGGGCGAGCCGGACCATGTTCTGCGGCCGCAGCAGGAAGTCGATGAACTCGGCCGCCTCCTTCTTGTGCGGGCTGTCCGCGGCGACGGACAGCGTCTGCGGGCTGACGCCCTGGGCGAGTCCGTCGGCGCCGGCCGGGGCGGGCAGCACCTCCCAGTCGAAGCCCTTGGGCGCCTGCTGGACGATCTGCTGACGTTGAAGTGTTCTCCCTCGCGAACGAGGAAGACTCCTGCCTACCTTGCGGCGGCGGGCTTGACGCCACGGGGACGCCTGACGACTGCCCTCCCGGCAGCCGGGATGAGCGCGTGGCCCATCCGGTACAGGTGCAGGATGTTCCGGGCTGCGTTCCAGTCGGCGTTGCCCGACCACCCGCAGTCGGGGTTTTCACACACGAACGTGGCCTGCTCTTCCCGACTGCCTGGTGTGGTGAAACCACAGGCCGAGCAGCACAGGGAGGTGCCGGGGGCGGGGACCTTGTGCAGGGTGCCTCCGTGGCGGGCGGTCTTGTACGTCAGCGTCGTCACGGTGCGGCCCCATGCCTCCTGGCTGATGGAGCGGTTTAGGCCGGACTTCTGCGCGACGTTCCTACCGGGTTCCTCGATGGTGCCCCTGGCGGACTTGACCATGTTCTTGATGGTGAGCTGTTCGACCACGACAGTGCCGTACCGCTTGGCAATGCTGGTAGTGGTCTTGTGCTGCCAGTCAACGGCGCGGCGCGTGGCTGTTGCGCGGAGCCGCTTGATCTGGTCGTAGGTGTGCCGCAGGCGGCGGGAGGCCTTCTCCCCGCGCTTGCGGTGGTGCTGACGCCTGGCGGCGCGTTGTTCCAGGCCAAGCAGTTTGGCCTTCTCCCGCGGGTTCAGCCACTTGTCCCGGTCGGCTGTCCCGCCGGGGAGGCGGGGCGGGCGTCCGTGGTCCTGGTGGTCGCCGTCGGAGAGAGCGAGGGGCAGGTTCACCCCGGCATCGATGCCGACCTCGGTTCCCTGGTGGGGCTCGGGCCCTGCTTCGAGGGTCTGGACGCGGAAGGCGATGTGCCAGCCGAGCTCGTCCTTGACCAGCCGCGCCCCGGTGATCCGGTTCTCCTTGTCGGCACGCTTGCCCACGGGAAGGTCCTTGGTCCAGCGGAACCGGACCCGACCGGTCTTGGGGATGGTGACCAGGCCCCAGCGGCGGTGCACGCGGGTGATGGTCAAGTCTCGCCCCTGCGGGATGTCCACGGACATCACCGTGCGAATGCGGGCCTTGAAGTTCGGCGCGTCGGCGCGGCCGTCCCAGCAGTTCTTCCATGCCTGGAAGTACGTCTTCAGTACGGCTTGCGCGGCCTGGGCGGGGAGGACGGCGAGCCAGTCGATCTCGCTTCGGGCCTGGCGGATCGCCGTGTCCGCGGCAGCCAGAGAACGCTTGTCCCTGGGCAGCATCGTCCACCAGTCGTGCAGCAGGTTCCACAGGGTGCGGGCCGCGTGCGCCTGGTCGTCCATGAGCCGGATCTGCGCAGGGGGCAGCGCGAGTCGGGCACGATGCCCGAACTGCCGCTTCTTCCATACACGTTCCGTGATCACTCGAACACGATAACATTTGGTTCATGTCACCACGGTGGATTCCGAATCCCGATGTACGCACCGGTCGTCACGTCGTCCACAACCTGCATGTGCACTTGGTCTTTGTCACTACGTATCGGCGCAAGGCTATGACGGACGCCATGCTGACCAGGTGCGAGGAGATCATGCGGGAGGTCTGCCAGGACTTCGAGGCCGAGCTGAAGCAGTTCAACGGCGAAGAGGACCACGTGCACCTCCTGGTGCACTATCCGCCCAAGGTCCAGCTCTCCAGACTGGTCAACTCCCTCAAGGGCGTCTCCTCCCGCTACCTGCGCAAGGAGTACGACGCGCACGTACGCCGGTACCTGCGGGGCGGACGTTTCTGGTCCGGCTCGTACTTCGCCGGAAGCTGCGGCGGAGCACCGCTGACCGTCGTACGCCAGTACATCGAGAACCAGCAGCGCCCCGTATGACCTGACCAAGGCCAACGGCGCAGATCCTCGTCCAAAGGCCGTGGGCAGAGCAATATTGAGATGCCCTTCACCTCCGCCGTGAACGGGAGAACCCTGCGCAAGGCCAAAGGTAGATGCCGTCGCCGAAGGTCGCCGTCTGCCAACTTCGCTGCGATACGCCCGTCAAGGCACCGCGCACCCGGTCCGGCCTCCGTGGATGCGAGACTGACCGCCGGATGGCGAGAAGACGACGCCGTGTGCACGCGCACAGCCACGGGCGCGCGGGCTTCGCGGACGGACACGGAGGCGGACCATGGACGAGGCAAGGGCGCGGGACGTACTGGCGGCGGCGGGTGTGCTGCCCGGTGCGGCGGCCGGCGCCTCGCTGCTCGCGCTGGGCGAGAACGCGGTGTTCGCCGCGGGGGACCTGGTGGTGAAGGTCGGCCGGGACGCGGAGCTCCTCGACCGGGCCCGCCGGGAGCTGGAGATCGCCGGGTGGCTGGCGGAGGCGGACGTGCCGGCCGTACGCACCGCCGAGCCGAAGGCGCTGCTCGTCGAGGGCCACCCGGTGACGGTGTGGCACCGGCTGCCGGATCCGGTGCGGCCGGCCGAGCCGCGGGATCTGGCCGAACTGCTGCGGATCGTGCACGCACTGCCCTCTCCTTCCTTCGCGTTGCCGCCCCGCGAGTTGCTGGACGGTGTGGAGCGCTGGCTGCGGCTGGCCGGCGACGCGATCGCCCCCGCCGACGCGGCGTACCTCCGGGAGCGCCGGGACGGCTTCGCGACGGCCGCGGCCGCGCTGACGCCCCGCCTGACGCCGGGGCCGATCCACGGGGACGCGCTCCCCCGCAACGTGCACGTCGGTCCGGACGGCCCGGTCCTGGTCGACCTGGAGACCTTCTCCTCCGACCTGCGCGAGCACGACCTGGTGGTGATGGCACTGTCCCGGGACCGGTACGGGATGCCGGCCGAGGCCTACGATTCGTTCGTCACGGCCTACGGGTGGGACGTACGCGAGTGGGAGGGCTGCGGTGTACTCCGCGGCGCCCGGGAGACGGCCAGCTGTGCCTGGGTCGCCCAGCACGCGCCGAGCAACCCGAAGGCACTGGCCGAGTTCGAACGCCGCGTGGCGTCGCTACGGGAGGACGACGAGTCGGTGCGCTGGTACCCCTTCTGAGGAGCGCCCGCCGAGGAGCGCCCCAAAGGGGCGCGGGGCTGTGTTGGATGTGCGGCTACCGCCGCGTGGGCGCGACCAGCCACGACGGCGCCGCAGCCGAACGACCACGCACCGCAGCGTTTCCGGGCACTCAGACGACGTCGGCCAGCTCCCGCAGGGGCCACGCCCCGTCCACCACCGCGTCGGCCTCCCCCTTGCGCCGCAAGAACTGCTGGAAGTCCGCCGCCCACTCCGCGTACCACTCCACCTGGCGCCGGTGCAGCTCCGCCGGACCCAGCGCCGCGATCTTCGGGTGGCGCTCGGCTATCGCGCCGGCCAGCCGCGCCGCGGCGAGGGCGTCGGCCGAGGCGTTGTGGGCCGCGGCGAGGGTGATGCCGTACTCGGCGCAGACCGCTTCCAGGTTCCGCTTGCCGCGGCGGTAGCGGTCGACCCAGCGGTCGATGGTGTACGGATCGACGACCGGCGCCGGGTCGAGGCCGCCGAGGCGGTCGGAGAGGGACCGGAGTCCGTGCCGGCGCAGCTCCGCCGAGAGCAGGGTGAGGTCGAAGGTCGCGTTGTAGGCGACGACCGGGACACCGGTCTTCCAGTAGCCGGTGAGGACGTCGGCGAGGGCGTCGGCGACCTGGTCGGCCGGTCTGCCCTCGGCCGCGGCCCGCTCGTTGCTGATGCCGTGCACCGCCACCGCGTCGGCCGGGATCTCCACTCCCGGATCCGCCAGCCACTCGCGGCGGCCCAGTTCCTGCCCGGCCCTGACCTCGATCACGGCCCCCGTGACGATCCGTGCCTCGCGCGGATCCGTACCCGTCGTCTCCAGGTCGAAGCCGATCAGGAGCTCCTGGTGCCAGCCCATGGGCGGCCCCCCTTCTTGGTGGTGCTTTCCCCCAGTGGTCTCCACCCTCGCATGCGGCACTGACAATCAGACGACCGCGTTCCGCTTACCGGCACGTCCGGGTCGCACACGCGCGTCAGGACACCGGACGCGAATCCGCCCAAGCCGTCTCGAACTCCTCGCGGTATGTCGGGAAGAGACCCGTCTCCACGACGTCGTCCGACGTGACCACCTTGCTGCCGTTGCGGAGCACCAGGACGGGTGACTCCATCCCGCGCGCCCCGCGCAGATAGGACTGGATGATCCCGACGCCGTCGGCGCCGTCGCCGTCCACCAGGTAGGCGGAGAAGCGGGGGGTGTCGTCGTACACCTGGATCTCGAAGGCGCCCGGGTCGCGCAGCCGGGAGCGGACCCGGCGCATGTGGAGGATGTTCATCTCGACCGAGCGGGCCAGTTCGCCCCGTTTCATCCCGAGTTCGCGCTCGCGGCGCTTGACCGCGCTGGAGGCGGGGTTGAGGAAGAGGAGGCGGACCCGGCAGCCGGTCTCGGCGAGGCGGACCAGGCGGCGGCCGGAGAAGTTCTGCACGAGCAGGTTGAGGCCGATGCCGATGGCGTCCAGGCGGCGGGCGCCGCCGAAGAGGTCCTCGGCCGGGAACTGGCGCATGAGGCGGACCCGGTCGGGGTGGACGGCGACGACGTCCGCGTAACGGTCGCCGACCAGGTCCTCCACGGCGTCGACCGGCAGCCGGCGCGCGGAGGGCACGTCGCCGCCCGCGCCGAGCATCTCCAGGAGCCGCGCGGAGGCGCGCTCGGCCTGGTCGAGGACGGCCCCGGACAGCGCCCGGTTGCGGGAGACGACGTTGCGGGTCACCTCCAGCTCGTCCAGGGCGAGTTCGACGTCCCGGCGCTCGTCGAAGTACGGCTCGAAGCACGGCCAGTGCTGCACCATCAGCTCGCGCAGCTGGGGCAGGGTGAGGAAGCTGAGCACGTTGTCGTCGGCGGGGTCGAGCAGGTACCCCTTGCGGCGGCTGACCTCGCGGACCGCGACGGCCCGCTGGACCCACTCCTGGCCGGCCGGACCGGCCGCGGCGACCACCCACTCGTCGCCGTGGACGGGTTCGTAGATGGGCCGCAGCACGGCGGCCACGACCGTGCGCATCCGCTGCTCGACGAGGTTCAGCCAGATGTAGGCCCGGCCGGCCCGCTGGGCGCGCGTACGCACCTCCAGCCAGGCGTCGGCGTCCCACTCCAGCTCCGGCCCGATGGAGCCCGTGGCGTCCATCGGCCGGGCCAGGGACACCGCGCCGGGCGGGACGTCTTTGGAGTTCCCCTCGTGACCCTCGTCACCAGGGGGCAGCTCCAGGCCTCCCGAGCCCACCCGTGCACCGCCTTCCGCTCCCCCGAGCTCTCCCTGTGCCAACGATCAAGGAAGGGTACTCCGGGAGTGGTCGGCGGTGCAGCCGGATGGACAGGTCGTTTCTCAACTACCGTTTCCGGGCTGTCCGTTCTGATCAGCGAGGGCGGCCGGAGTGAGAGGATTCATAGCGGTGACGTCCCGGGGGGCGATGGAGAAGCCCTGCCAGTGGACCGGCATCGGCTGCTGGTCCTCGTCGCGCGCGATGTGGTGGAAGCCGACGTTCACCCAGACCACGGGGTTGGTGAGGGTCTGCCCGTTGACGAACTTGTCGACCGTCTTGGGGTGACCGGTCGCGCAGCCCGGGTTGTTGCTGGCGAACTGCTCGCACTTGTCGTACTGGGTGAAGTAGACGTCGTGCGAAGTGAACGCGTGACCCGGGTACTTGCTGCTGGCACCCCGGACGATCTCGTACGACCGCGCGTGCCCGTCCTTGTTCTTGCCGGCCGTGCTGACCACGCGCCACCAGCGCATGTTCTCGGCGTCGCCTGCGAGTTCCTTGGTGACATTGGTGCGGGTGGTCTTGTTGCTGGGCGCCTCCTGGCCGTGCACAGGGGCGCTGACCTTCGAGTCGTACTGTTCGATACGGCTCTTGGAGGAGCCGTCGAGGTCGAAGTCCAGCTTCCAGAAGACGTTGTGGGCGTGGCTGGTGGCGTAGGCGTGGGCGCCCTTGCCGATCGGCCAGCCGCGGCCGTCCCCGGCGTCGTAGTCGCCCGGCGAGAGGCTGCCGGTGGCGCCGACGTTCATGTTGATCGTGCCGTCGTCCTGGAACCGCCACTCGGTCATGTACTCGTACCAGCCGACCTTGTTGACGGTGTAGATCAGCAGGTCCTTGCCCTGCTGCTGGTACACCCGGTTGCCGGTGTCGGCCTGCATCCGGTACGCGTGGCCGCGCGAACGGGTGGTGGTGCACAGGCCGTTGACGTCGGGGTGGGCCGGATCCCAGGCCTCGGGGACCTTGACGGTCTTGATGGTGCCGCCGGGGCACTCGGCCGAGGCGAGCGGCACCAGGCCCTGGGCGAAGCCGAAGCCGGTCAGGTCGTCGTACTCGACGCTGCCGTCGTCGTAGGGGACGTCGATCTGGGCGAGCCGGGCGCTGGAGAGCACCTTGATGGGGGCGGCCTCGCCCTTGGGCTGGTAGGAGATGTGCTCCAGGACCAGTCCGGCCTTGCTGTCGTAGCGCCAGCACATCCGCCAGGTGGTGCCGGTGGAGAGCTTCTGCTCGATGCGGTAGGCCGCGGAGCAGTCGGCGGCGGCCGCGGCGGCCCGCTTCGGCTGGGCGACGGCGGGTCCGGCCGCGGTGGTGGCGCCGGCGGCCAGCGCGACCGCGGACAGGCCCACGGCGGCCGTCCTGCGGGCATGGCTGATTCTGGGCGCACGCGTGCTCGCGCGCAGGTTCACGTGCATGACGAAATGACTCCTGGTACGGGAGATGCAGGGTGGAAAGGTGACCGAAGGAGCCGGCTCAGCGGCCGAGCTTCACGACCTTGCGCGCGCTCAGGTCGACGATGAGCGACCTGGCGTCGATCCAGGGTCCGTTCTTCACCTTCGGGAAGAGCCGCACACAGCGGTGTTCGCCGCACGCGTCGAGCGCGGCCGGCTGGGCCCCCGGAGTGGCGCGGTAGACCGCGCTGTTGAGCAGCAGCTGCTGTTCCGGGTCGGTCAGCGCGCTGCCGGTGGCGTCCTTGAAGTCCGCCTTCAGGCCGGCGCCGAGCGGGTCGGCGATCAGCAGCTTGAGCGCCTCGACGTTCTCGTCGTGGCTGAGCGGCGGCTGGACGCCCGTCCGGCTGGTGGTCTGCTCGACCTTGCCGGTGTCGAGGTTGACGGTCCGGGTGACCAGGGTGTCGTCCCGGTAGTCGTAGAACGTCACGTCCGCGCGGCGCGGCGCGTTCGAGCTGTCCAGTTCGCTCGCGTCCGGCTCGGCGAGATCGACGCTGAGCCGCTCCGGGCCGCGCCGGCCCTCGACGTTCTCCCCGGCGGTGAACATCTGCTTGGTCAGAGCGAGTTGTTCGACGCGCTTGGTCTCGTCGTCGGTCAGCGGGTCGCTGCCCGTGCCCTTCTTCCCCTCGGCCGGTGCCTGTTCCACCACGCCCGGCTTGGCGGCGTCCTGTCCCTGGCCCGCCTGCTGCGCGGTGACCGCGCCGTTCCCGTCGCTCCCTCCCGACTCGTTCGCCCCTGCCGTGCCCGGCAGGGTGATCCCGACCATCACGGCGGTCCCCGCCACCGCCAGTCCCGCACCGGCCACCACCTTGCCCAGATGGCGGTGCACTATCTTGCGCACATCTTCCCCCTACTCCCCCTTGGTCACAGGGAGTACGTGATTGCCCCACTGGTTCGGCACACTTCGCCACATAAGCCGCTGTGTGCACTGGTCGCCGGGTAAGAGGGCCGTAAGCCAGGAGGGGTTCCATTACTTTCGGGCAGACTCATGACCAAGGCGCCCCCGGGCGCGGGACACACCTGGAAGAGTCGACTTCATGCAGGTCTGGCCTGGAGAGGCATATCCGCTCGGCGCCACGTACGACGGCGCCGGGACCAACTTCGCGGTCTTCACGGAGGCCGCGGACCGAGTGGAGCTGTGTCTGCTGCACGACGACGGCTCCGAGACGGCGGTGGAACTGCGGGAGAGCGACGCCTTCGTACGGCACGCGTACCTGCCGGGCGTGATGCCCGGCCAGCGGTACGGCTTCCGGGTGCACGGCCCGTACGACCCCGGGCGCGGGCAGCGCTGCAACTCGGCGAAGCTGCTGCTCGACCCGTACGCGAAGGCGGTCAGCGGGTCGGTGCGCTGGGGCGAGGAGGTGTACGGCTACCACTTCGGCGACCCCGACAAGCGCAATGACCTGGACTCGGCGCCGCACACCATGACGTCCGTGGTGATCAACCCGTACTTCGACTGGGGCGACGACCGGCGGCCGCGCACCGAGTACCACCACACCGTGATCTACGAGGCCCACGTGAAGGGCCTGACCATGCGCCACCCGGGCCTGCCGGAGGAGCTGCGCGGCACCTACGCGGGCCTGGCCCACCCGGCCGTCATCGACCATCTGACGGCGCTGGGCGTCACGGCCCTGGAGCTGATGCCGGTCCACCAGTTCGTGAACGACCACCGGCTGGTCGACATGGACCTGAACAACTACTGGGGCTACAACACCATCGGCTTCTTCGCCCCGCACAACGCGTACGCCTCCTGGGGCGACCGCGGCCAGCAGGTCCTGGAGTTCAAGTCGGCGGTCCGGGCGCTGCACGAGGCCGGCATCGAGGTGATCCTCGACGTGGTCTACAACCACACCGCCGAGGGCAACCACCTGGGCCCGACCCTGTCCTTCCGCGGCCTGGACAACCAGTCGTACTACCGCCTGACGGACGACCCGCGTTACTACATGGACACCACCGGCACCGGCAACTCGCTGCTGATGCGGTCCCCGCACGTCCTTCAGATGATCATGGACTCGCTGCGGTACTGGGTCACCGAGATGCACGTCGACGGCTTCCGCTTCGACCTCGCGGCGACGCTGGCGAGGCAGTTTCACGAGGTGGACCGCCTTTCGTCGTTCTTCGACCTGGTGCAGCAGGACCCGGTCGTCTCCCAGGTGAAGCTGATCGCCGAGCCCTGGGACGTCGGCGAGGGCGGCTACCAGGTGGGCAACTTCCCGCCGCTGTGGACCGAGTGGAACGGCAAGTACCGGGACACCGTGCGCGACCTGTGGCGCGGCGAGCCGCGCGCGCTCGCGGAGTTCGCGTCCCGGCTGACCGGCTCCTCCGACCTCTACCAGGACGACGGCCGCCGCCCGCTGGCCTCCATCAACTTCGTCACCTGCCACGACGGCTTCACGCTGCACGACCTGGTGTCGTACAACGACAAGCACAACCAGGCCAACGGCGAGGACAACCGGGACGGCGAGAGCCACAACCGCTCCTGGAACTGCGGGGTCGAGGGCCACACCGACGACCCCGCGATCCTCGAACTGCGCGAGCGCCAGATGCGGAACTTCATCGCCACGCTGATGCTGTCCCAGGGCGTGCCGATGCTCGGCCACGGCGACGAGTTCGCACGCACCCAGCAGGGCAACAACAACGCGTACTGCCAGGACAACGAGGTGTCCTGGGTGGACTGGCCGGCTCCCGAGGATGACAGCGAACTGCTCACCTTCACGCGCGCGATGGCGCGGCTGCGCAAGGAGCACCCGGTCTTCCGGCGCCGCCGCTTCTTCCACGGCCGCCCGGTGGAGGGCACCCACGACGAGCTCTCCGACATCGCCTGGTTCACCCCGGAGGGCCACGAGATGGTCCAGCGGGACTGGGACTCGGCCCAGGCGTCGGCCCTCACGGTGTTCCTCAACGGCAACGCGATCTCGGAACCGGGCACCAGGGGGCAGCGGATCGCCGACGACTCCTTCCTGCTGATGTTCAACGCGTCACCGGACCCGCTGGACTTCGTGGTGCCGGTGAATCACGGCCGGGAGTGGGAGGTGGTGGTCGACACGGCGCGGGCGGACGGGATGCCGCCGGGACCCAAGGTGGACGCCGGAGAGCGGCTGACGCTGATCGGCCGGAGCCTGACCGTTCTGAAGAGGCCGGCGTAGGGAACGGGCTCCGGCGGGCTGTTGCACGGGTGCGGGCCGGTGGGGGCTGGTCGCGCAGTTCCTCCCCCAGCCTTCGGCCGGGGGTACCCCCAGCGCCCCTTACGGGGCGCGGTGCCGTACCCGGTGACAGAGAAGCCGACGGGGCGGGTACGAGGTTTCCATGACAGCTGAGCGCACCTCCTCCGCCACGCCCACGGCCACCTACCGACTCCAGCTCCAGCCCGGCTTCCCCTTCTCGGCGGCGTCGTCGGCCGTGCCGTACCTGGCCTCGCTCGGCGTCTCCCACCTCCACCTCTCCCCCGTCCTGGAGGCCGTCCCGGGCTCCACGCACGGCTACGACGTCGTCGACCACGCACGCGTGCGCGAGGAACTCGGCGGCGAGGACGCGCTCCGCGGGCTGTCGCGCACCGCGCGGGAACACGGTCTCGGCCTCGTCGTGGACATCGTGCCCAACCACATGGCGATGTCCCCCCGGCACAACCACGCCCTGTGGGAGGTGCTCCGGGAGGGCCCGAAGTCGCCGTACGCGCGCTGGTTCGACGTCGACTGGGAGGCGCAGGGCGGGCAGCTGCTGGTGCCGGTGCTGGGCGGGCCGGTCGGCGAGGTGCTCGGGCAGCTGGTGGTCGACGGTGACGTGCTGCGCTACCACGAGCACGCCTTCCCCCTCCGTGACGGCACCGCGGACCTGCCGCTGCCGGAGCTGCTGGACGCGCAGTGGTACCGCCCGGTGTGGTGGCGGCTGGCCCGTACCGAGCTGAACTACCGGCGGTTCTTCAGCATCTCGGAGCTGATCGGGGTGCGGGTGGAGGACCCGGAGGTGTTCGAGGCCACCCATGCCAAGATCCTCCAGCTGCTGCGCGAGGGCGTGGTGGACGGGCTGCGCGTCGACCATCCCGACGGCCTCGCCGACCCCGACGGCTATCTCGCCCGGCTGCACGAGGCGACCGGCGGGCGCTGGACGGTCGTGGAGAAGATCCTGGCCGACGGCGAGCACCTGCCGGCCGGCTGGGCGGTCGCGGGGACCACCGGGTACGACGCCCTGCGGCACGTGGACGGCCTGTTCACGGATCCCGCGGGCGCCGGTGAACTGCTCGGCCAGTACCGGAGGTTCGCGGCCCCGCAGACGGACCGGGGCGGCGACTGGGCGGCCACGGCGCGGCGGGCGGCGTACAAGGTGATCACGCACGAGCTGGCGGCCGAGACGGACCGGCTGACGCGGGCGGCCACGCGCGTGTGCGCGACGTCGCCGGATCCCGCGCTGCGCGACCGGGCGCCCTGGGCGCTGCGCACCGCGCTGCAGGAGCTTCTGGTGCGGATGCGGGTGTACCGGCCGTACGCCTCCGGTGACGCGGCCGCCGTGGTCACCGCGGAGGCCGCCGAGGACGCCCGGCGGGCCTTCGTTGTGCCCGAGGAGGGCGGGGCGGTGGACGTGGTGCGCCGACTGCTCCTGGCGGGTGACGGGCCGGGGCTCGCGGAGTTCCGGACGCGGTTCGCGCAGACCGCGTCCGCGCTGCGGGCCAAGTCCGTGGAGGACACGGCGTTCTACCGCTACGTGCCGCTGCTGTCGGCGACCGAGGTGGGCGGGGACCCGGGCAGTCCGGGGGTCTCCCCGGAAGCCTTCCACGCGTACTGCGCGCGCGTGCAGCGCGACTGGCCGCTCACCGGGACGGTGGTGACGACGCACGACACCAAGCGCAGTGCCGACGTGCGGGCCGCGCTGGCGGTGCTGACGGAGTGTCCGGAGCGCTGGGCGGACGTGCTGGCCGAGGTGACCCGGAACGGGGAGGGGGTGCCGGACGCGCAGCTGGCCTGGGCGGCCTGGCAGACGGTGTTCGGGCTCGGCCCGGCGGATCCGGAGCGGGTCCGGGGGGCGCTGGTGAAGCACGTGCGGGAGGCGGGCCTGTACACGAGCTGGACGGAGCAGGAGCCGCCGTACGAGGAGGCGGTGGTCTCGTTCGTCGCGGCGGGGCCGTGCGGGGCGCCAGGAGAGCAGGTGGCGGCCTTCCGGGCCTCGCTGGGGCCGCACGTCCGGGCCAACGTGCTGGGCACGGCCCTGGTCCATCTGACGATGCCGGGGGTACCGGACGTCTACCAGGGCACGGAGGGCGAGTACCGGGCGCTGGTGGACCCGGACAACCGACGGCCGGTCTCCTTCCCGCCGGAACATCCGGGCGAGAAGGACGCGGTGACGGCGGCGGCGCTGCGGCTGCGGGCACGGCGCCGGGACGTCTTCGGCGACACGGCGACGTACGCGCCGCTGACCGCCGAGGGGCCGGCCGCGGCGCACTGCCTGGCGTTCGCGCGCTCCGGGGAGGTGGTCACCGCGGTGACCCGGCTGTCGTTGCGACTGGCCGCGGCGGGCGGCTGGCGGGACACGGTCCTGGCGCTGCCGCCGGGACGGTGGGCCGACGTGCTCGCGCCGGCGCGGGAGTTCACGGGGCACGCGCGCGTGGGCGAGCTCTTCGACGGGCTGCCGGTGGCGCTGCTGGAGCGGGTGGGAGAGGGGGACTGAAGGCAACTCACCGGAACCGGCAGGAACTGACAGGAACTGACGAGAGCCGACGGGGGCTGGCGTCAGAATTCACTCGTACGAGTGAATATGTGGCTGATCCGTCGGTTTACTGAAACTCGTCGGGCGCCGACGGCGTCGGTTATCGGCGCGCGGAGCCGTTCCGCGCCCCTTAATGGCTTCGCACCCCCGTCCGCGCCATCAGCCCCGCCGGCCGACCGCACACGCCTCTGGGCGCCCCCTGGAGCCTCCCCCGGGAAGTTCTTGACAGTTCACCTATGCCGTGCGGGACTGGGGAATGCGAAGCCGGGCGGACAAGTCGGGGGTGAGTCTCCTGCCGGAGCTGCGTTACCCCAGTGTTCCCGAACTCGTCGCCACCGCCCGGGCGCTGGCCGCTCACCGGCCCGGCCTGTGCACGTTGCGGCAGATCGGGGTCTCCCGCGCGGGAAGACCGCTGCACCTGCTGTCCGTCGGACACGCCCGCCGGGCGGTCCTGGTGGTCGCGGGTGCCCACGCCAACGAGCCGACCGGAGGCGGCACCCTCCAGGTACTGGCCGAACGGGTGCTGAACGAGCGGGAGCTGCGGGCGGAGAACTCCTGGCACTTCCTGCTCTGCGCGGACCCGGACGGGGCGAGCCTGCACGTCACCCCGGCCCCGCGCAGCCTGTTCGACTACCACCTCGGCTTCTACCGGCCGGCGGGACCTGAGCAGCCGGAGTGGTCGCCGTCGGTGCTGCCGCCGGACCGGCTGCCGCCCGAGACCAGGGCCCTGCTCGGGGTGATCGACGAACTGCGCCCCTACCTCCAGGTGACCCTGCACGGCACCGACCTGGGCGGCAGCTGGGTGCAGTTGACGAGGGACGTGCCGGGGCTCGCCGAACCGTTCGCCAAGTCCGCGGCGGAGCTGCACATCCCGGTGGAGACGGGCGCCTCGGACGCCGCGGGCTGGCCGCACTCCGGGCCCGGGGTGCGGGTGATGCCCGGTCCGGAGACCGGGGTGGCGTACCCGAGCATGCCGGACGACGCACGGCACAGCACCTGGTACCACGCGCACCGGTACGGCGGTCTCACGGCGGTGGTCGAGGTGCCGATGTGGGCGAGCGACCTGGTCGACGACCCGGCGCCGCACCCGGCGCCGGCGGCGGCGATGCGCCGGCTGGCGCGCCGGCTGCTGCGGGACTCGCGGGAGGTGGAGCGGGTGCTGGCCGAGGTGCTGCCCCGGCTGGACGGCCTGGGCGGCCTGGACGGGCCGCTGCTGCGGGCCGCCCGCTGGGCGCTGGGGCTGATCCCCGGGCTGGCCCAGGACTGGATCCAGCGGCCGCCGGTCGACACCACGATGGCGTACGTCGGCAGCGTCGACGCCTTCGGGCGGCGGCTGCCGTTGCGGGCCGCGTCGATGCTGCTGCGGGTGCTGCGGGAGGCGGACGACCACGCGGCGCCGCGGCTGGAGGAGCTGGTGGCCGCCTGGTGCGAGGCCTACGGCGAGCGTTTCGGGGCCCGCTGGGTGCCGTTGGAGCGCCAGGTGGAGCATCAGTCCCGGACCGTGCTGGCGGCCGCGCAGCACGCCCGTGAGCGGGCGGCGTGAGGACCCGCCCCGGGGCCTGCCCCGGGGGCCGCACGCCGCCCTCGGGCTCAGTCGTCGAGGGCGAAGACCGGGCCGGTCCGGGCCGCCATCTGGCAGGAGTTCGGGAACGTCTCGCGGTACTCGATCGGCCTGCCGTTCCACTGGCCGCTCGCCTGGGCGGTCACCGGGGCGTAGACCATCGGGCACATCGCGTCCTTGGCCGGGGTGAGGCGCCCGATGTCGCCGCCCGTCGCGGCGAGTTCCGCACAGGTCTCGGCCGCGTGCGAGTACCCCTGGGGCGGGTCGCACAGCAGGACGGTGCCGCGCGCTTCGCCGGACAGGTTCTCGCCCTGGGTGACGGTCAGGTACAGGTAGTCGTCGCCGCGCGTTCCGGCCGGCGCGGCCTGGGCGGGGCCGGCGGCGAGAAGGGCGGCCGCGGCCAGCAGGGCGCCGGCGGCCGCTGTCGCTTTTCTGAGATGTGTCATTCCCCGTGCATCGGCACGGCGGGCTCGGTCCCCCAGTCCGACTCACCCGATCGGGCAAGCCCGCGCAGGTGGCGGTGGGCCAGTTCGAAGGCGTTCAGGACCATCCGTGTCTGGTACTCGGCCTGGCGGGCGACCGGGATCCAGCGCGCGCCCAGGGCGTCGCGGTAGCCGGCGCACCAGGTGTCGATCAGCCGGTCCAGGTCGGGCAGGGCGGCGGCCGGGTCGTGGCCGGTGCTGCGCAGGAGCTGGTGCAGCATGCCCGCGGTGCGCAGGGCCAGCCGGCGCCCGGCGATGCGCAGGGCGGCCAGGTGGGCGGAGCTGAGCGGGGGCAGCGGGCGGGTGCTGCGGGTGTCCGTGTCGGGGTCCCAGGCGTCGGCGAGGCCGGGGCAGACCAGCAGGTAGTCGTCGACCGGAGCGAGCAGCCGGGCCGCGTCCGGCGCCGCGGACAGCTGCGGCCGGACCCGGGCCAGGATGCCGTCCAGGAGCTCCGTGTCGCGCCGCAGGGTCCGGCTGACCGAGCGCAGCGCCGCGTCCCGGTCGGCGGGCGGTGTGCCGTCCTGCACGGCGGCCACGCCCCACATGGGCGCCTCGACGATGGCGGTGACGGTGCCGTGCCGGTACGGGTGGAACCAGGTGGACTCGACGGCGGCCTCGGTGATGGCGGCGGCCAGGTCGCCCCGGCGGGGCGGCGGGACGCGGTAGACGGCCGGGCCCAGGGTGGGCCAGTACAGGGTGTCGTAGGCACCGAGTTCGCGGGGGATGCCGAGCCGGGTGGCGGTGTGCGCGAGGCGCCGGTCGAGGCCGGGCAGCTCGCGGGTCAGCTCCACGAAGCCGCCGCCGACGTCGACGCCGTGCAGCGAGCACTGGAGGAAGGGCCGCAGCTCGTCCTGGAGGTCGAGCAGTGCCCGGGTCTCGGGCAGCGCGGCGGCGTCCGCCCCGTCGGGCAGCCACTCGGGCTGCTCCAGGAAGCCGGGCCGGAAGAAGTTCCGGAAGTAGTGGCCCAGGGTGTAAGGCCCGGCAAGCCAGCCCTCGTTGCGCCGTGAGCCGTCGGGGTCCAGGCACAGCAGCAGGTCCCAGGTGACGTCGGCGTCCTCGGTGAGCCTCGGGTCGGCGAGGACGCGGTCGGCGAGGCGCAGCACGGTGGCGCCGCCGACGGGTTCGTTGGCGTGCGGGCCCGCCACGACGAGGGCGTGTCGGGTGCCGTGACCGATGGAAAGCAGCCACATCGGGGTGCCCGCACGGGAGGTCCCGACCCTGCGCAGCCGGGCGTCCCGGGGGCGGTCGGCGACCAGTGCGGCCGCCCGCGAGGCGAGCTCGTCCACGGACGGGTAGCGGAGGAGGGGCGGCAGGTCACACCTCCACAGAGCGGTGCCGTCGGTTCACATGGTGTGCACGGTGTACGCACAGTCAGTCACGACTCGGGAGGTTCGTCAACACCACGACGGACAAACACTTTTCAGCCACCGCGCAGGACGGGTCCGGGTGACGGCGGGCGGGCCCGGGGTTCAGTCGCTCGCGAGCCGGAAGGCCATCCGGCCGAACCCGACCTGGTCGCCCTCGCGGACGACGGCGGCGCCGATCACCCGGCGGCCGTTCACGGTCGTGCCGTTGGTGGAGCCGAGGTCCCTGAGGACCCACAGGCCGCCCTGGCGGCGGAGCTCGGCGTGCACCCGGGACACCGTCTCGTGGTTGAGCCGCAGCCCGTTGGCGGGGTCTCGGCCGATGCGCAGCGGGTGACCGTTGCCCGGGTGCGGCAGCAGCAGCTTGGGCAGCCGCTCGGCCTGCCAGGCCCGGCGCAGCCGCACGGTGAAGCCGGAGACGGCCTCGACGGTGCCGAAGAGCATGCGCGTGAAGCGGTTCTCCTGCGGCAGGTCGGCGGTGAGCGCGGCGAGTTCGTCGGAGCGGCGGGCGGCCAGCGCCAGCTCCATGCGGCGCACGAACGTGTCGTGCGACAGCCGTCCCATGGCGACGCCGTCACGCAGCACGCTCAGCACTTTGTCGCGCTCCGCGTCGGACAGCCGCGCGGGGTAGGTGTGGAACTCGAAGGACGACGTCACGCTGCCGATTCTGGGTCAGTGAACCCCGGGTGTCCAGAAAACAGGGAAACGGCCGTCACGCGCGCGTACGTACGGCGACACCCGTTCCGCAAAGCCGGGATTCAAAGCGGATTGATCTCGTTTCACGGCACGATGGACGTACTACCTCACGATGAGCCAGACGAAGGGGACCGTCCGTGCAGTTCGAGGTGTGGGCACCGCAGGCAGACCGTGTGACGCTCCATTGCGACGGCGCCACGCGCGCGTTGGAGCGCGCCCCGGGACGGTCCGGCTGGTGGACCGGGGAGGCGGACGCCGAGGACGGCACGCGGTACGGGTTCGCCCTGGACGACGGCCCGGTGCTGCCCGACCCGCGATCGCGCCGCCAGCCGGACGGACCGGACGGGCTCAGCGCGGTCGTCGACCACGAGCGCCACGAGTGGCGAGCCGCCTGGCCGGGACGCGCGCTGCCGGGCGCGGTGCTCTACGAGCTGCACGTGGGCACGTACACCCCCGAGGGCACCCTGGACGCGGCTGCCGACCGCCTCGAACACCTGCGGGAACTGGGCATCACGCACGTGGAGTTGATGCCGCTGTGCCCGTTCCCCGGCCGACACGGCTGGGGGTACGAGGGCGTCTCGCTGTGGGCGGTGCACGAGCCGTACGGCGGCCCCGAGTCGCTGAAACGGTTTGTCGACCGGGCCCATGAACTCGGCCTCGGCGTCGTCCTGGACGTCGTGCACAACCACCTCGGCCCGTCCGGCAACTACCTGCCCGCGTTCGGGCCGTATTTCACGGAGGCGCACCAGACGCCCTGGGGCTCCGCGGTCAACCTGGACGCGCCCGGGTCGGACGAGGTGCGCGCGTACCTGGTGGGCAGCGCGCTGGCCTGGCTGCGCGACTACCGGATCGACGGGCTGCGCCTGGACGCGGTGCACACGCTGTGCGACACGCGCGCGTGCCACTTCCTGGAGGAGCTGTCGTCCGCGGTGGCCGGTCTGGCGGCCCAGTCGGGCCGGCCGCTGTTCCTCGTCGGCGAGTCCGACCTGAACGATCCGCGGGTCATCACCCCGCGCACGGAGCACGGGTTCGGCCTGGACGCGCAGTGGAACGACGACTTCCACCACGCCCTGCACGCCGCGCTGACCGGCGAGTCCCAGGGCTACTACGCCGACTTCGCCCGGGCCCCGTTCGCCGCCCTCGCCAAGACGCTCACGGGCGGCTACTTCCACGACGGCACGTACTCCAGCTTCCGCGGCCGCCGGCACGGCCGCCCGCTGGACCGCGCACAGGTGGCCGGGCACCGGCTGCTCGGCTACACCCAGACCCACGACCAGGTCGGCAACCGCGCCCAGGGCGACCGGCTCTCGGCAAGCCTCTCCCCCGGCCTGCTGGCCTGCGCGGCCACGCTGAGCCTGACCGCGCCCTTCACGCCGATGCTGTTCATGGGCGAGGAGTGGGCGGCCGGCACCCCCTGGCAGTTCTTCACCGACCACACGGACCCGGACCTCGCGGAGGCCGTACGACGCGGCAGGCGGCGGGAGTTCGCGGCGCACGGGTGGGCCGAGGAGGACGTGCCCGACCCGCAGGACCCGGCGACCCGGGACCGCTCCTGCCTGGACTGGTCGGAACCGGAACACGAGCCGCACGCGCGCGTGCTGGCCTGGTACCGCCGCCTGCTGGCGCTGCGCCGCGAGCAGGCGGACCTCACCGATCCCGATCTCGCCGACACCAAGGTGGCGTACGACGAGGCGGCACGCTGGCTGGCGTTCCGGCGCGGGGACGTGCGGGTGGCGGTGAACCTGGGCAAGGAGCCGGCCGAGATCCCGCTCGGCACCGGCCGGGTGGAGGTCCTGGCCGCGTGGGACAGCGTGGCGGCACCGGACGCGGACGGGGTGCTGCGGGTGCCGGGCGAGTCGTGCGTGGTGCTGACCCAGGCCTGATCCACGTCCGGGTCGTTCCCGGGCACCGGGCGGGCCGCTACAGCTCCTCGTCGTCCTCGGCGTCCTCGCGCAGTTCGGTCACCCGCTCCAGCAGGATCGCCTCCCAGGCGCGCCGGAGTTGGGTGCGCAGCAACGGCAGGGGGCTGTCGTCGCGGCCTTCGAGGCGGCCGGCGAGGCGGACGACGGTGTCGCAGCGGGCCAGCCACAGGCCGCGCAGACAGGGGCGGGCGCCGTAGCCGGCGAGGGTGGCCGCGCGGACGGCGGCGCCGGAGCCGACCGCGAGGGCGAGCCCCGCGATGTCCTCGGCGGGGTCGCCGACCGCCGCGTCGGTCCAGTCGAGGACGCCGCGCACCCTGCCGTCGGCGCTGACCACCAGGTGCTCGCCCTTGAGGTCGTGGTGGACCAGCACGGCGGTACCGGGCTGGGCGGCGAGCTGGGCGGCGCCCGGCGGGGTCAGCTGGAGCAGCCGGGCGGGGTCGAACTCGTCCGCGGCGGCGAGCCGTTCGGCGGCGGGCACCGCCATCCGGCGCAGCGCCTCCAGGGAGCGCGGCGGGGTGCGCGGCACGCCGAGCGTCTCGGCCTGCCGTACGGGCACCTCGCGCAGCCCGGTGAGCAGCCCGGCCAGGTCCGCCTCGCCGACCGCGGAGACGTCGTGCTCCTCGGCCGTACCGCCGGGGAGCACGGTGTCCAGCGTGTACGTCAGCCCCGGCGCCCACTCGCCGTGCGCCACGCCGGCCGGGACGGCGACCGGCAGGTGCGGCCGCATCAGGTCGCGCAGACGCAGTTCGCGGCGCTGGCGGACGGAGGCGTCCCGGTCGGGGGCGAGGCGCAGCACATGCCGGGTGCCGACCCACCAGGTGGAGTGTTCACCGCCCTCCCCGACGGGCCGCACGTCGGGGCCCGAGGCGCCGCCCGCGCCCTCCTTGAGCAGCGAACGGACCAGTCGGCGGACGGTGTCCGCGGTGGGAGTCGGTGCCTGGGTCATGGATCGCGCCGTTGCCGTTCGGGATGGGGTAGGGGCGAGCGGATGGTTCCGGGGCCGGGCCGGTCAGCCCACGACCACCATCTCGCGGGTGGTGTTGTTGAAACGACGGCCGCCGTCCGCGGTCACCGTGACGATGTCCTCGATGCGCACCCCGAAGCGGCCGGGCAGGTAGATGCCGGGCTCCACGGAGAAGCACATGCCGGGCACGAGCGGCTGCTCCTCGCCCTCGATCATGTACGGCGGCTCGTGCGTGGTGACGCCGATGCCGTGGCCGGTGCGGTGGATGAAGAACTCGCCGTACCCGGCGTCGGTGATGACCGCGCGGGCGGCCCGGTCGACCTCCTGGCAGGCGACGCCGGGACGTACGGCCCGGAAGCCCGCCTCCTGTGCGGCGCGCACGATGTCGTGCACCTCGCGCTCCTCGGCGGTGGGCGGGCCCACGTGCACGGTGCGGGTGGTGTCGGAGCCGTAGCCGTCCTTGAGGCCGCCGAAGTCGAGGACGACCATGTCGCCGTCCTGGATGACCCGGTCGCCGACCTCGTGGTGCGGGTTGGCGCCGTTGGGCCCCGAGCCGACGATGGTGAAGTCGACCTGGTCGTGGCCGAAGCGGCGCAGCAGGTCGGCGAGGTCGTGTCCGACGTCGGACTCGCGGCGGCCGGCGAAGGGAACCTTGCGGATCTCCTCGAACGTCGAGTCCGCGGCGGCTCCGGCCGCGGCGAGGAGTTCCAGCTCGGCCGCGTCCTTCACGGCGCGGAGCATGGGCAGCGCGTCGGTGAGGGAGGCGTAGGACGTGTCGGGGAGTGTCTTCTGCAGGCCCAGCAGGTGCATGGCCCAGGCGTTGTCGCTGATACCGAACCGGCCGGTCCCGTCGAGCAGGTCGGCGGTCACGGCGTAGGGGTCGGTGCCGTCGATCCAGTCCCGCAGGGTCAGCACGGCCGCGCCGTCGGCCTTCTCGGCGTCGGGGGCCTCCAGGGTGGGGACGATCAGTACGGGGTCCCTGCCGGGGGCCAGGACGAGGAGGGTCAGCCGTTCGGTGACCGCGGTGGGGGTGTAGCCGGTGAGCCACACCAGGTCGGGGCCGGGGGCGATCAGGAGGCCGGCGAGGCCTGCGTCCGCAGCGGTGTGCGCTGCGCGCGTCATGCGGGACTCGTAGTCGCCGGCGGTGAAGGGGGCGGCGGGGGTGGTGCCGGTCATCCTGGGCCTCCTTGCGCGGGTGACGGGGCTGTGCAGGCCTCCGCATGCATCCTGCCGGGTGCGGCGGGGGCGCGCGAGCCGGTTGGGCAGAGCCGCCGTTGTGGGTTGCGGTTGTGTGGCCGGTGCGGGTGGGTTGTGGCCGGTCGCGCAGTTCCCCGCGCCCCTTTGGGCTGCAGCCGTGCGGGTGTTCTCAGATGACGACGCCCGGCACCACAGTCAGCTGCTGGTAGCCCCCGCTCGCGTGCCGCACGGTGAGTTCGACCTCCTTGCCCGGCCGGGCGTCGGTCACCGCCCGGACCAGGTCGGCCGCGGTGTCGATCCGTCGGGCGCCGAACTGGAGCAGGACGTCGCCGCGCACCAGTCCCGCCGAGTAGCCCGGGCCCGGCACATGGACGCCCGTCACCATGGCGCCCACCTTCTCGGCGTCCACGGCCTCCAGGCCCAGGGTCGCGGCGGCCGTCGGCGAGGGGGTGGGGGTGGCCGGAGGTGCGGGGCTCGGTTTCGCGGGCGGGGTCTGCTCCCGCAGTTCCGCCAGTCTGCTCATGCCGATCACCGTGGCGCCGATCGTGCCGATGCCGACCCCGGACAGCACCAGGACCGTGCCGACGAACGATCCGAGCAGCAGGGTCCTGATCCGGTTGCCGCGGCGGCGCGCGGCGTGCGGGCGGTGGGCCGGGTCGGGTGGGGTGCTGTCCCCGCGTTCCTGACCGGGGATCGGCTTGGGACGCAATGCGGTCTGTTCCATGGTTCGCCTCCACCCCGAGCCCTACCCGGCGCACGCGGGCGCGACGAACCACGAACGAGTGAGACTGACCCCGGGTCAAGGGCGGGAAGGCTCAGCGCTCACCTGCGCCACGGGCGCACCGTCGACAAGGCTCGCCACCAGGTCCGCCGCCGCCCCCGCGGGGGTCCCGGCGTACACCAGTTCCACGCGGTGGACGAGGCGCGGGGCGGTGACGGGGACGGCGACCGTGCCGGGGACGCCGGTGGCCGCGCGCAGGGGCAGCAGGGTGAGGCCGTGGCCGGCGGCGGCCAGGGCGGTGAGGGTGCGCACGTCGGAGCCGTCGTAGCGCAGGGCCGGGCGGAAGGCGCCGCCGCCGGTCGCGGTGCGCAGCCGGCTCAGCGGCGGGGCCGCGTCGGGTGCGTCGAGCCAGCGGGCGTCGGTCAGGTCCGCGAGGCGCAGTCCGGGGCGGCGGGCGAGGGGGTGCCCGGCGGGGAGCAGAACGGCGACGGGCTCCTCGCCGGCGCCGCGTGTGGTCAGGGGGGCCACGTCGGGCAGCCGCAGCGGGTCGCTGGGGGCGGCGAGGCCGTCGAGCAGGCCCAGGTCGGCGGTGCCGGTGGCGACGGCGGCCGGGATCCCGTCGCGGGACAGGACGCGCACGGTGACGCCGGCGGCGGGGAGCGCGGCGAGGACGGCGGGGCCGAGGGCGGTCGGGGTGGCGGCCAGGGTCAGGCCGGGCGCGGGCGCGGCGGCCATCCGTACGACGTCGGCGCGGGCCGCCTCCAGGCGCAGCAGCAGCGGGGCGGCGTGCTCCAGGAGCCGGTCACCGGCGGCCGTCGGGGTCACCGGACGCCGGGTGAGCAGGGTGGCGCCGAGGTCCTGTTCGAGGGCGGCGATGTGCTGGGAGACCGCGGACTGGGTGTAGCCCAGCTCGCGCGCGGCCTCCGAGAAGGACGCGAGGCGGGCCACGGTGACGTACGTGCGCAGGAGGTGCGGGTCCATGCCGCACAGGATCGCATCAGTGATGCTTATCGAGAGTGCATCATTGATCGTTGGACGTGAACCGGACCCCGCGCCCAGGATGAGCCCATGACGAACTCCGCAGCTCGGACCGCCACGATCGCCCTGGTCGGGGACCGCTCCCCCAACGTCGTGTCGCACACCCGGATCCCGTTCCTCCTCGACGCCCTCGCCCAGCGCGACCGGCTGGTCCTCGACGCCTACTGGATCCCGTCCGAGGACGCCGAGTCCGCGGACGCGGTGCGCGGCTTCGACGCGGTATGGGTGCTGCCGGGCAGCCCGTACCGCAGCGAGGCGGGCGTACTGCGCGCGATCCGCACCGCCCGTGAGGAGGGCATCCCCTTCCTCGGCACCTGCGGGGGTTTCCAGCACGCGCTCCTGGAGTACGCCCGCGACGTCTGCGGCCTGACCCGGGTCGCGCACGCCGAGAACGACCCGGACGCCGAGGACCTCCTGATCGAGCCGCTGGCCTGTTCGCTGGTGGGTCACGAGGCCGCGGTGCGGGTCGAGCCGGGCACACTGGCCGAGTCGGCGATCGGCTCCGGGCACACGGTCGAGCGCTATTTCTGCTCGTACGGCCCCTCCCGCCACCTGGACATCCTGCGCGCCCACGGGCTGCGGCTGTCCGGCCACGACGAGGACGGGCACGTCCGCGTCGCCGAACTGCCCGGCCACCCCTTCTTCCTGGCCACGCTCTTCCAGCCGGAGCTGTCGGGCGACGGCTCGCGTGCGCATCCGGTGATCCGGGCGCTGGCCCGGGCGGCGGTCGCGCACGCCACGGAGCGGGCGCGCGCGTCGGTGTGAGGGCGGCGCCGCTCCGCCGCCCGCCGGAACCCGAGGCCGTTGTCAGTGGCGGCTGTTACGTTCTGTGACATGACCGATCACTGCCTGCGGCTGCTCCGGCAGCACCGCCGCTTGGCCGAACTGGCCGCGTTCCCCTTCGACTTCGACCTGGACCGAGCCGCCCACGGCCATGCCGAGCCGGTTCGCCTCGCCTCCGGCGGCTCCCTGGAGGTGGTGGCGGGGAGCGACACCGGCGGCACCTATTTCGGGTGCGCGGACGGCTCGTTGCTCTACGCGGACTCGGAGGGCTCGGCCGGGATCATAGGGTCGTCCGTCGACGAGGCGCTGGAGATCGTGATCGGCCTGCCGGGCTGGCGTGACCTCCTGCACCTGTCTCCGGCGGACGGCGAGACGGCGATCCTCGCGCGCGTCGCCGAGATCGAGGAGGAGATCCGCGAGTACCACGGCATCGACGAGGAGCGCGCCGAGCTCCGCGCCGCCCTGGGCCTGCCCGACCGCTCCCCCGTCGAGCTGCTCGGCATGCTGCACGCGGCCCTGCTGCGCACCGAGCCCGGCTTCCTCCTGCTGAACGCGGACGAAGGCTGTGCCTACGACCTGCTCGACCCGCACCCCCGGCCGCCCCTGTGGGCATCGGTACGGCACGAGGTCCCCGGCGACCCGGCCGACCAGCCGCTGTCGACGTGGACCCGGCTGGCGGCCGAGCAGGGGATGACCGAGCTCGCCCGGGTCGCACTGATCCGCCGCCTCGACGACATCTTCATGGACCAGAGCCTGCTGCTGCGGCCAGGCAGCAGAAAGGACCTCGATCCGGCGCCGCTGCTCCGGCTGGCCGGGGAGTTCGAGCGGCTGGGCGACCTGGCGCAGGCCGAGCGGGCCCGGGGTCTGTACACCTCCCTCCGGTAGGAACCCGCGCGACGGGCGCCGTCAGCCGACCGGCAGCGACGGGGCGAGCGGTGGGCGGTCCGGGACGAAGCCGTGGGCCCGGCGGGCGAGGTGGTCCGCCTGGTAGCGGTCGACGTGCCGGTGCCAGTTGAGGATGCCGGCCATCCAGTTCTGCAGGTCGCGCACGTAGCCGTGCACGGCCTCGCGCGCCTCGGCGGACAGCTCGAAGTCGTCGCACACGACAGGGAGTTCGCTTGCGACGACGTGTTCGAACTGCCGCATCCGCTGGGTCATCAGGTCGTGCACGACGTGCAGCGCGGTCGGGTAGTCGACGCCGAAGAAGTTCTGGACGACGAGGACGGCGTTGTGCAGCTCGCCCTCGTACTGGATCTCCTTCTGGTAGGAGAAGACGTCGTTGACGAGCATGCCGTAGTCGATGGCGGCGTTCTCCAGGGAGCGCACCGGGCCGCTGCGGTACACCTCCGGGGGAATCGCGGGGCCGTGGCCATGGCGGGCCAGGCTCAGGGTGAGGTCCGAGCCGAAGGTGGACCGGCGCATCTCCAGGTAGTCGACGGGGTCGGGGATGCGGTGCTGGAGCTGGTTGGACATCTCCCAGAGCCAGCTCTCGGTCATCCGGTCGACGGATTCCTTGAGGGCGAGCCGGTCCTCGGGGCTCATCCCGGCGGTGGTGCGGGCCCACAGGTCGGTCAGGCCGCGTTCCATGCCGGTGGCCGGCACCGGCACGGGCTCGTCGGCGAGGGGCATGCACGCCGAGAGGCGGGCCGTGGCGAGCCGGGCGCCGGCCAGGTCGCGCCGGGTGCCGAAGCAGAGGGGGTAGTAGTCGTCGGCATAGGTGCCCCAGGCCAGCCACTGGGAGCTGAGGTCGAGTTCCCCGGGGCCGGCGTCGGGGTCGAGTCCCGCGGCGCAGAGCGCGAGGTCGGAGGCGGCCAGCCGGTCCTCGTCCCAGACGCCCTCGGACAGCATTCCGGTGCCGTGCATCCAGGCGGTCAGCCGGGGCCGGGCGGCGTCGAGATGCGGGTTGAGCCCGACCTCGTACGGCATGTGGAAGTCGGGCAGGAGGGAGGGGCCGACCTGCTGGAAGGGCACATGGGTGTAGGGGCGCAGTCTCCCCCGCTGCCTGAAGGGCGCGGGCGGTGCCCCCATCGCGGCGGCCGCGGCCAGTAGGGCGCCGACGTCGGCGGCGGAGGTTCCGGGGCCGGTGAGGTGCTGCCAGGGGGAGGACGGGACGGCGCCCTGGTTCATGTAGCGGCTGGAGCGCAGGTGCCATTCATGGCCGCCGGACTGCCAGTCCTGCAGGCCCTTGGTGTAGGCGGCGATCGCGGCGGCCTGGCCGGGGGTGAGACCCTTCTCGGCGGCGAGGGCCGGGACTTCGGTGAGGGCGGTGTGCTCGAACTGGTGGAGGCGGGAGGTGAGGATGTCGTTGACCGCGTCGGCGGCCTCCTGGGTGGTGCAGTCGAAGAAGGTCTCCAGGACCAGGACGCCGTTGCTGTTCTCGCCCTCGTCCTCCACCTCGCGCTGGTAGGAGAACAGGTCGTTGCGCAGGTGGACGGCGTCGGCGAAGGTCTCCATGAGCACCCTCAGCGGCCGCGAGCCGGCGGCGACGGCGGGCACCTCGGCCGTCGCGTACTCGACCAGGCCCGCCGACCAGGGGGCGCCGCCGACCTTGCGGCGCATCTCGATGTACTCGACGGGGTTGGCGATCCGCCCCTCGTTGATGTTGGACAGCTCCCACATCGACTCGTTCAGCAGGTGCTCGGTGGCGACCGAGAAGCGCCGCCGCCAGTCGACCGACATCGACGGCACCGTGCGCGCCCACAGGTCGGCGAGGCCCGCCTCGACCGGGTTCTGCGGCTCCGGCACGGGCGTCGCCGGGTCGAGCGGCATGAAGAGCGGGAGCCGGTCGAGGTGGGCCTTGCCGGCGGCGCGGTCCTGGGTGCGCTTGTACATGTCGAGGAAGTGGTCGTCGAAGAAGAACACCCACACGTACCAGTCGGTGATCAGCGAGAGGGCGGGACCGTCGCAGTCGGGGTGGGTGTAGCTGCACAGCAGGCCGTAGTCGTGTGCCTCCAGGTCGGCCTGGGTCCAGATCCCGGAACCCTCCAGCATGCCCATCTCGCGGGCCCACTCGGTGGAATGGGCCCGGGCCTCCTCCAGATGCGGGTTGAGCCGCGCGGGATACGGCATGTAGAAGTGCGGGAGTTCGAACGGCTGCGTCATGGCCGGGGCCCTACCCGCGCGCCACAAGTGCCATCCACCGCGGGGCACATGATCACACCATCGCGTGAACCGGGGCGGAATCCGGGAATTCCGGGCGGACAAGGCCCTGCGAGGCGTTCACGGAGCGCGCCTTCGGGCTGCCGCCCTGCTGCGGCCCGCCTTGCCCGGTCCCGCCGCACGGGCCACCGTGGTCGCATGACCACCTCTGCCGACGGCGGTGCAGCCCCGCCCGTCCCCGATGTGTTCGATCCGCGCCGGTACGCGGCCGGCGTGCCGTACGCCGCCTACCGCGTCCTGCGCGACCACCACCCGGTGTCCTGGCAGCGGGAGCCGGAAGTACTGGGGTGGCCGGCCGGGCCGGGGTTCTGGGCGGTGGCACGGCACGCGGACGTGGTGCGGGTGCTCAAGGACCCGGGGACGTACTCGTCGCACCTCGGCGCGACCCAGATCCGGGACCCTGCCCCGGGGGACCTGCCGTTCATCCGGCGCATGATGCTCAATCAGGATCCGCCGGACCACGGGCGGCTGCGGCGGACGGTGAGCCGGGCCTTCACTCCGGGGAGGATCGAGCGGTTCGAGGCGGTGGTACGGGAGCGGGCGCGGACCCTGTTCGCCCGGGCGCTGGAGGCGGCCCGGGCGGGGGACGGCACCGTGGACCTGGTCGCCGCCGTCACCGACGACTACGCGCTGCTCAACCTCGCCGATCTGCTGGGTGTCCCGGAGAGCGACCGGGGGCTGCTGCTGCACTGGACGCGGCGGGTGATCGGCTACCAGGACCCTGACGAGGCCGGGCCCGGGATGCTCGACGGCGAGGGCAGGCCGGTCGATCCGCGGTCGCCCGCGATGCTCCGGGACATGTTCGGGTACGCCCGGCGACTCGCTGCGCACAAGCGCCGGAACCCGGCCGACGACGTCATGACGGCCCTCGCCCACGACCCGGAACTCGGCGACGGCGAACTGGAGATGTTCTTCTTCCTGCTGACCGTCGCGGGCAACGACACGGTGCGCTCGGCCGCCCCCGGCGGACTGCTGGCGCTGGCCGAACACCCGCAGTCGTACCGCCTGTTGCGTGCCGGGAAGGCCGGGGCGGGCGCCGCGGTGGACGAGTTGCTGCGCTGGCATCCCCCGGTGCTGACCTTCCGCCGTACGGCCGCGCGGGACACCGAGCTGGGCGGGCGGCGCATCAGGGCGGGCGACAAGGTGGTCGTCCTGCACGCCTCGGCCAACCGTGACGAGCGGGCCTTCGCCGGGCCCGACCGGCTCGACCTCACCCGGGCGCCGAACCCGCACGTGTCCTTCGGGGACGGACCGCACGTCTGCCTGGGCGCCCACTTCGCCCGGCTCCAGCTGCGCGCTCTCTACGCGCAGGCGCCGGCCGTGCTGGAACCCGCCGGTCCCGCCGGGCGGCTCGTGTCGAACTTCATCAACGGGCTCAAGTCGCTGCCGATGCACCTGGGTTGACCTGGATCAGGGCATGGGTGCCGGCCGTGCGCCAGCGCTCCGGCTCGGCCGCGTCCAGGGCCGCTTCGGTGTCCGCGGAGAGTCCGGTGACCACATCGGACTTGAGGGTGCGCAGCGCCGCCACCGGGCCCGGGAACCAGGCGGTGACCTCGGCGAAGGGGGTGGTCGGCGCCCAGAGCCGGTCGCCCACCAGACGACGGTAGTTGAGGTCCCCCTTGAAGATCGTCAGCGCGGCGGAGGCGAAGTCGGCGCGCAGGTCGCCGGGCATCTCGGCGTACGGCAGCGGGGCGCAGGAGAAAGGGTGGGCGCGCACGGTGAGGCGGCCGTCGGCCATCGCCGACCAGAGGGTACGGCCGTACCCGGCGGCGGCGCCCGGGGCCGCGGTGAGCCTGCGCAGGGCGTCGAGCACGTCGGCGGTCGTGGCGTCGGAGACGTAGTACGGGTGGGGCTTGATGTGCAGGACCGCCCGTGCGATGCGGTCCGTGTCCAGGAGGTGGGCGATCAGCAGCAGGTCGGGGACGAGTTCGCGGCCGGCGTTGTCGGCGACGAGGCACAGGGTGCCGCCGCCGTGGAGCAGCGGCCACAGGGCGGCGGCGTCGTCGGCGACCAGGGCGGCGACGGCCTCGCCCGACTCGGCGGCGGAGAGCCGGAAGCCGAGGTCGGCGCGGTTGCCCCACAGGGAGCCGTGCAGCAGGGCCCGGTCCGCATCGCCGGCGAGGTCGTCGAGCGCGGCCAGTTCCTCGTCGGTCTCCTTGGCGTCGAGTTCGGCGAGCTTGAAGGGGCGGAAGGGGTCGATGCCCTGCCAGGGGCCGGGGCCGAAGTAGCCGACGGCGTCCAGGAGCCGGCGGTAGAACCAGCTCTCCGACCACAGCCACGGCACGTCGAACCAGGACCGGCCGACGTAGGTGTCCAGTCCCCAGTCACGCCAGCCGCCCGCGTCGCCGGGCAGAGGTTCGATCACGCCCTCGGTGCAGTTGTGCAGCAGCGCGTCGAGGGCGCGGTGCTGCTCGGGGCCGTACGGGAAGGCGTCCCGCACCTGGCGGATGATCGCGGGGTGCCGTTCGGCCAGCACGCTGTGCGGGAACGGGCCGGTGGTGCCGAGGATCACGGGTGCGGCGACGGAGTCGGGCATGGGCTCCACGCTATCGCGCGGGCCGCCCGGCTCCGCCGCACCGCCGGGCACCTGTCAGGCGGTTCTGATCTCGCGCTCCAGCTGGGTGGCGAGGGTCAGGTAGCGGGCGCGCCGGTGCACCGGGACCAGGCTGCGGATCATCAGGTGCCACATCTCGGCGACCCTGCGAGGCAGCCGCCCCACCGGCTCCAGGTTGCGGCCGGCGACCCGGGTGCCGACGAAGAAGCAGACCAGGGAGTGCGCGACCGCGCCGACGTCTATGTCCGGGTGGACGTCGGACTCCTTGACGGCGGCCATGAGTTTGCGGGTGGCGAACTCCAGCCACTCGGTGAACGGGTGCCTCAGCGGCGGCCGTACGGTGACGTCCGCGGTGGCCAGGCGCAGCCCGGCGCGCGGGATCGGGCCGTCGACGGAGAGCCGCGCGATCGCGAACGTGG
The DNA here is from genome assembly GCF_055565975.1 of Streptomyces sp. NPDC028289. Lineage (NCBI taxonomy): Bacteria > Bacillati > Actinomycetota > Actinomycetes > Kitasatosporales > Streptomycetaceae > Streptomyces > Streptomyces sp. NPDC028289. The sequence goes on from NZ_JBVHTI010000009.1 coordinate 209,595, forward strand.
TGCGCATCAGGGCTTCCAGCGAGGAGTAACCACGGCTGTCCATCTCCCTCACCAGCTGGCTGGAGGTGCGGGACTGGAGCTCCATGATGGCGTGCGCCAGGTCCTCCTTGGCGGCGAAGTGGAAGTAGAGCGCCCCCTTGGTGACCTTCGCGTGTTCGACGATCTCGCTCAGGCTGGTGGATTCATAGCCGTGCCGGTCGAAGAGGTCGGCGGCGGCCGTGATGATCGTGGCACGGGTCTGCTCCGCGCGTAACTGCCTCGCCATCGACTCGACGCTCCTTCACGGCTCCACGACTTCACGACTACACGGCTTCAGTGCTCGACGCCCTCTGGGCTTCACGGCTTCCAAACCGACGGGGCATGCGGTTTGTTTCTTTACCCCGTGCACACGATAGCTCACCGTGCGGCAACGGGAGGCAACTGTGCGGACCTGGTGAGGGACGCGGGCAAGTCGCGCGTGCGACCACGTGAACGGGTCCGCAGTGCACGAACGGACGAGATCAGAACGCGCCTCCCCAGCGTCCGCGCCGGTATCCCGAATGCCGCGGCCCACCGGGCGGCCATCGGTGATCGCCACGATACGAGCCGCACGGTTGGTTCTCAATGACACCCGGAAAGACTGCAAAACGGGCGATCCGGTCGGTGCCGTGCACTTCAACCGGCCCTGTGACCAACCGCGCTGAACAGTGCGGCGCCGATTCCCGTACTCAACCGGACAGAACCCCGTACCCGCCACCCGCCGAGGAGACGTCCCGCATGACTCGGACGACCGCCCGCCTGAGAGTCGCGGGAGCCGCCGTCGCGGCCCCGCTCCTGCTCCTGTCGTGGGCGGCGGGGTCCGCCCGGGCACACGGCGCGCCCACCTATCCCGTGAGCCGGGCCTACGCCTGCTCCCCCAGCGGCGGCAGCGCCTCGACGGCGGCCTGCAAGGCGGCGATCGCGGCGAGCGGGCAGAACTTCGTCGCCTGGGACGACGTGCGGGTGGCGGGCGTGAACGGCCGGGACCGGCAGGCGATTCCGGACGGCAGGTTGTGCAGCGGCAATCTGCCGGCGTACAAGGGGCTCGACCTGGCGCGCGCGGACTGGCCCTCGACCGAACTGACCCCGGGCGCCCGGCTGACGATGACGTACGCGGCGACGATCGCGCACTCCGGCACGTTCAGGCTCTATCTGACGAAGCCCGGGTACGACCCGGCGAAGCCGCTGACGTGGTCCGAGCTGCCCGCGCGGCCCTTCGCGGAGTTCAAGGACCCGCCGCTGACGAACGGGGCGTACCACTTCACCGCGACACTGCCCGCCGACCGGACGGGACGTCAGGTGCTGTACACCGTCTGGCAGACCAGCAGCACGCCGGACACCTACTACTCGTGCTCCGACGTGGTGTTCACGGCCAAGAAGGCCGCGAAGAAGGACCCTGCGAAGGACACTCCGACGGGCGCGGAGAAGGACGGCGGGGCGACGGCGGGCGCGAAACCGCGGTCCGGTACGACGCCGGCTCCCAGCGCCTCGGCGAGCGTCACCGGCCGGGTACAACGGACGGCGGCGGCCCCGGTCTCCCCAACGACCGGCACCGCCGCCGACAGCACCCCGGTGGCCTCCGACACGGACTCCGGTTCGGGCCCGTCGGCGCCACTGGTGGCGGGCGGCGCCGCCGCGGTGCTGGTGCTCACCGGCGGCGCCGCCCTGGCGTTGCGTCTGCGTCGACGCTAACGGCCTGTGTAACGAGGTCAGTTGACGAAGACGGCGGCACCGTTGTCGCTGACCGGGGCGTACTTGGCGGTGAAGTAGCCGGCGGAGGGGCAGAGGATGGAGCCGGAGGACTTCGCGAACGCCTGGTTGCTGAAGGCGAGGCTGTTGTCGGTGTTGGAACTGGTTCCGGACAGGCTCGCGGCCTGGTAGACGCAGGTGATGCTGCCCAGGAGGGTGGTCAGCTTCACCGTGGTCTGGATGGTCGAGCCGCTCGGCGGGGTGACCGCGACCGTGCCGTCCGAGGAGACCGCGGTGGTGTAGGGCAGGTTGTCGACCGTGATGCTGGAGACGCCGGTCACGCCGGTCACGTTGCTGGTGCAGCTGCTGAAGGTCTGCGCGGTGGCCGACTCGGTGGCGGTGCCGGAGGCGGCGGGGTTGTCGGTGACCGTCGCGGTGAAGGTCGAGGCCGCACAGGTGATGCCGCTGGTGCTGGTGGCGCTGGAGTAGAGGGTGGCGGTGGTGCCGCTGGCCAGCGACGCGCTGAGGGTGTCGCCGACCGCGACGGCGGTGCCGCCGGCGCTGCCCGTGGTGAGCACGGCGCCGTCGGCGGAGGCCGGAACGGTGGCCGCGACCGAGAGGGCGACGACGGTACCGGCGAGGGCGAGGAGGGATCGCGTACGCATGCGGGTTTGCCTCTTTCTTTGGGGGGTCTTGCGTGGGGTGAGGTGGGGGGTTCGAGGGCGCGCGAATGCAGCGCCGGCCGTTGCCGGCTCGTCACGCCTTCTCCGTACGTGACGGGCCGGCAACGGCGGTCAGGCCGGACACCGGCCGAAAGCCTGGGGGGGTTAGGCCTCCGACCGGGCCGGTCAAAGGCGTACGGGCACGGCCCCTGGGGGGAAGCGACCGTGCCGACGCCGCTGAGCGGAGCGGTGATCGAAGAGGCCGGGAAGCGGTCGATGCCGCTCGGCGGATCCGGCGCCACGGACCCGAAGGAAACAGGGAGAGTTGTAGACCTGATCACCCGTCAACGTCAAGGCCGATCAGGCGAGTTGAGCATTCGATCAAGGGAATGCATGGTCGGAACACAACTGACGCGAATTCAACACTCTTTTTTCACAACTGTCTTGACCCTGAAAAGTAACCGCCGGTAACTTTCGGCTTGGCTACTGCTGCGTAACGAGAAAGCCCTTGCACCCGCCGGGAGTTGCGAGGAGGCGTGCGCGGCAGCCGCTGTCCGCGCCAGGACAACGTGCCACTGAAGCCCAACCCGCGTGACCTAATGCATGGGAGCAGACATGGCCGAGTCCCCGGACGTTCCGTCCGCCGACAACACGCCTGAGAACCCGGGAAGCGGTTCTCTTTCCGAAACACCAGAGACCACCGGGGGTACCGGAGGGGCACCGAGACGCGGACGGGTCCGGGGCCGCCGGGCCGCCATGATGGCCGTGCCGGCCACCCTGGCCCTCGCCGGTATCGGGGTCCTGACCGCCCAGGGGGTGCTGGGGGTGACGCTCTTCATCTCCGGCATGCCCTTCACGGTCACCGCCAAGTCGCTCGACGGCACCGGCTTCGAACAGTTCGGCGCTCTCGACACCATGGCCGACGGCAGCCCGAACGCCGGTGACACCGGCGGCCAGGTGCTGGTCGTCACCTCCGCGATCAAGAAGGCGACCCTGGACAGCCTGTGCCAGAGCGTCGACCTCGGCGGCACCAACCTGCTGATCAAGGCGGGCAGCGGCTCGTCGAAGGTGGAGGCGACCGATCTCACCACCGACTCGACCCTGCTTTCGGGTGACGCGTCCTTCACCAACATCGAGATCGGCAACGACGCGAGCCAGCTCGACAAGGCGGGCGTCAAGGGACCCATAGGCGTCTTCGCCCAGCAGTCCGACACCGTGCACATCAACAACCTGCGGCAGACCAACTACAAGACGACCGCTGGGACGTTCACGCTTCCCGGCCTGAAACTCAGCTTCAGCGACACGGGTTGCTGATGTCCGGCACAGACACTCCAGATCAAGGATGGCGGCCCGCCTTCCGCGGTTGGCGGGCCCGTCGGCCGTTCCTGGGCGGCTTGCTGCTGACCCTGGGCGGCGGCTGGATCCTGCTCACCGTGAAGGCCTCGTTGAAGGTCGTCGTCCATATCGGCGTGCAGGGTGTGGCGGGCTATCTGCTGCCGGCGGTCATGGTGCTGTGCGGCCTGCTGACCCTCTTCAGCCCCTCACAGCGCCTCTTCTACTCCATCCTCGGCATGCTGTGCTCCCTGGCCAGCTGGGTCACCTCCAACCTGGGCGGCTTCTTCGTGGGCCTCGCCCTCGGGGCCGTCGGCAGCTGCCTGATCTTCGGCTGGCTGCCGGACCAGGAACCGCGGGTGAGCCGGCGCAAGCGCCGCAGGGCCGCGCGGGCCGCTGCGCAGCAGGCGCAGGGTTTCGGGGAAGGCGCGGGAGAACCGGCCTGAAACCGTGAAAGAGGCGGACCGACGAGTTTCGGTCCGCCTCTTCCGTATGTGCGGGGCCGGTCCCGGCCACCCGGGAAGCCGGGGCCGGGACCGGTTCGCCTTCCGAGCGCACGTGTCGCGATCACTCCTGTGCCGGCACGAGGGTGTGACGCCTCGGCCAGACCGGCAGCCAGTCCGTGGCGGTCTGTCCGGTGAGGGCCTGGCGCAGCCATTCCAGCAGCGTCAGGTCCGACTCGTACCAGTCCGCCCAGTTGCGCCGGAAGGCGGCGACGGTCCACCGGCCGTCGCCCCGGTCGACGAGGAACAGCTGGTCGCCCTCGACCGTGTTCCCCCACAGCAGCATGCCGCCCTTGGTGGGGAGCACCTCCCCCGGCACGAAGGGGCTGCGCTCCATCCTCGGCCCCATCCTCGCGGCGTACGACTCAAGCGTCCGGGGGCCGCAGACGAAGACGAAATCCGAGATCGTCGCGTCCCCGTAGGCACGGCCGAAGTCCACGTATTCCTCGGGGAAGGTCACCCCCCATTCCCTTTCCAGAGCTTCGAAGGTGCCCGCGGCCCGCTGCGGGGGCCGGCCGAGAACGGGGGTGAGGACATCTGCGGCTGACACGGCAACGGCCTTTCTCTGTCTACGTGCAATGGGCACCGCCCGTGGGCGTGTTCTCGATGACACACTCCAGGTCGGTGGTGCCGAAGGCGACGAAGTGCACCTCGGTCGGAATCGGCGAGGACGGATTACCGTACACGGGGGTCACCTCGATGAACTCGTGCCCACCGCCCTGAATGGCCTTCAGGACCGGTGCCTCCGCGTAGTCGAACATGTCCTGGTTGGCGACCTGGTACATGGGAACGAAGTTCCGGGTGTCCTTGTTGGAACCGCCGAACGCGTACCCGATGAGATGCCCTCTCGCACGGTTGTCGGACGGCAGGTTGGTCAGTCCGGGCAGGCCGAACCTGAGGTTGGGTCTGGGCGGTGGCGTGTAGTCGGACTTGTCGAGGCTGGCGAACGCTCCCGTGGCCACGCACTCACCCGCCTGCAGATGGCGTGGCAGGTAGACGATGTTGCCCTTGCTGTTGAATCCCGCGCCTGTGTCACAGCGGTCGTCGCGCCTGTTGGTCCCGGTGCCGTCGCCCAGTCCGCCGCTGTCGGCCGTGGCGGCGTCGGTGTCCTGCGCCGCGGACGAGCTGGTCGCATCGTGTCCCGCCGCGGCGGCCGGGTCCTCGTCCGGGGTGGTGCCGATGACCGGGGTGGTGTTGACGCCGCCGAGGTTCTGGTTCTTGGGACGGGTGGGGATGCCGTGGGCGCCGCAGTCGTCGTCCGCCGAGGCGGCCAGGGCGAGGCCGAAGAGGAGTTCCTCGGCGCTGGCGGAGGCGAGTTCCTCCCAGATGACGTCGCCGACCGCCTCCAGCCCCTCGGCCGCGGCCCCGCCACTCGCGGAGCTCGCAGCGCCGTAGCCGTAGGTCAGCGCCCCTCCGGCCGCGACTCCGTAGTACAACGAGTAGTTGCTGCCGGACGAGCCGTGCGAGCCGTAGGAACCGTACGAGTTGCCGTAGGAGACGCTGTACGAACCCGAGTCCGAGCCCGAACCGTGGCCGCCCGAGTGACCCGACGGCTCCCAGTTCATGGCGTCGTTGAACTCGTTCTCGAACTGCCGCTCCTGGTCGGCGATCTGCTGCTGCAGTGCTCGTTCGTCGGCCTCGTTCTGGGCCATCTTCCGGGCGTTCTCGCGCTCCCAGGCCTTGTGCTGGTCCTGGGAGTACTTCTCCATCCGGTCCCAGGCACCCGCCTGCCACTGCTTGAGCCAGGCCTGCTGCGCCTCGTACGCCTCCTCCTGGGCCTTGATGTCGTCACTAGTGCAGGCGTCGTGGCCGGAGGTGTCGGTGGCGTCGAGCGGGTCGTCGTTGCCGTACGCGTACGGGTTGGCGTTGACGGCCGGGGTGGGCGGGTTGCTCACCGTGTCGGCGCTGGTGAAGTCGCCGTTGGCCGGGTTGTACCAGCGGGCGGCGGCGTTGACGTAGCCCGTCCCCGGGTCGGTCCAGCCGGACTGGTAGCCGAGGTCGGTCTGGCTGCCGCTGGTGGCGGTGGGAGTGCCGTAGGGGTCGTAGGCGGTGGAGCCGGCGAGCGCCGAGCCGGTGGCGGTGAAGGTGGCGGTCACGTCGCCGTGGCTGTCGGTCAGGGCCAGCCGTGGGGAGGTGCCGTCCGCCGCGCTCACCGCCAGCAGGCCGTCGTCCGCACCGCGGGCGAAGTCCTGGGTGCCGTCGGAGACGGCGTTGTTCGTGCCGTCGGCGTAGCTGAAGGTGTGCGTGGAGCCGCCGGAAGCGGCGGTGGCCAGCCGGCCCAGGCCGTCGTAGGTGTAGCCGCCGCCCGCGCTGGTGGCGGTCAGCTGGTCGAAGGCGTCGGCGGTGTACGTGGTGGTGGAGCCGCCTGAGGTGACGCTCGACGTCGTGCCCCGCGCGGTGTAGCCGTACGTGGTGGTGGTCGAGCCGGACGTGACGGACATCAGTTCGTTGCGGGCGTTGTACGTGGCCGTGCTCGAACCGGCGCTGGTGCGGTTGCCGTTGGCGTCGTAGCCGTACGCGGTGGTCGAGGAGCCGGTGGTGGCGGACTTCAGGCGGCCCGCGTAGTCGTAGTCGTAGGTGCTGGTGCCGGAGCCCGCCGTCCCGGTGGTGGTCCGGGTGGCCATCTGGCCGTCGGCGTTGTACGTGTACGCCACCGACGCCTCCGTGGCCCCGGAAGGGGTCTTCAGGACGTCGGAGGTGAGCTGGTGCAGCGTGTTGTAGTCGTAACCGCGGGTGGCTCCGTTCGTGCCGTAGGTGACGGTCTTGGGCTGCCCGAGTTTGGTGTACGTCAGCGTCGCCGTGGTGCCCGTCAGCGGGTCGGTCTCGCTGTTGACCCGTTCGTCGGCGTCGTAGCCGAAGGTGGCGGTACCGGTGGCGTCGGTGCGGCTGCTGATTCCGCCGTTGGCGTCGTAGGCGTAGTTCGCGGTGCCGCTGGGACCGCCCAGGGTGAGGAGGAGGCCTCGGTCGTCGTAGGTGAAGGTGTCGGTGCCGGTCGGTGCGGAGACGGAGGTGAGGCGGCCGTCGTCGTCGTAGCCGAAGGAACGGCTCGCGGTGGCGCCTTCGGCGCCGCTGCCGGACTCCGCCGTCAGCATGCCGTTGTCGTCGTAGGACTCCGTGAGCCTGACCCCGCCGGGGCGGGTGATGCTGTGCTCGTGGCCGTCGGCGTCGTAGGAGAACGTCGTGGTGCGGTCGGCGGCCGAGGTGAGACCGGTGACGCTGGGGGCGACGCTGGTCTCCTGCTCTCCCAGCGGGTTGTAGGTGTAGTAGGTCACGTTCTTGTCGGCGTCGGTGTAGCGGGTCTCGTTGCCCGCGGCGTCGTAACCGAAGGAGGTCGTGATCGAGGTGGTGGCGTCCACCGGCTGGGTCTGGCCGGTCACCCGGTTCAAGGCATCGTAGGTGGTGGTGCTGGTGTGCTGCCTGGGGTCGGTGGCGGTGGTCTGGTTGCCCGCCGCGTCATAGCCGTACGAGGTCGAGGCGAGGGTGGCGCCGTTCGCGTCGAGCTGCGTCATGGAGACCAGCCGCTCGGCCTGGTCGTAGCTCTCGGTGCTGGCCGTGGAGTCGGCGGCCGTGGTTCTGACGACCTGTCCGGCGACGTCGTACGCGTACGAGGTGGTGTTGTTGAGCGAGTCCGTCACCGAGCTGATCTCACCGAGGGCGTCGTAACCCGCGGCCGAGGTGTTGCCCAGCGGGTCCTGGATCGAGGTGAGGTCGCCGAGGCCGTCGTAGCCGTAGTGGGTGGTGTACGCGGCCGGGGTGGGCCTGCGCTCCACCTGGGTGCTGGTGGCCTCGCGGCCGAGCGCGTCGTACGTCGCCTCGGTCCTGGCACCGGTCGGGTCGGTGGTGTTGAGGACCTCGCCGTCGGTGTCGTAGCCGACGTGGGTGACCAGACCGCCGGGCAGGGTCTGCTGGACCCGGTCGCCGAGTTGGTCGTAGACGTACGACGCGGTGTGGTTCAGCGGGTCGGTCTCGGTGTGCACGTCGCCGAGCGCGTCGTACGTGTAGGAGGTGGTCGGGGTGATGGTGCCGGAGCCGTCCGGCGGGGTGTACGCCGGCTGGGAGACGGCCTGGACACGGCCGTCGAGGTCGTAGGTGGTGGTGACGATGTTGCCGTCGGCGTCGTCGGTCTCGACCGGTTCGCCGAAGGTGTCGTAGCCCGACTTCGCGATCGCCACGGTCTGCTGGGCGGCGCCCCCGCCGGTCTCGGTACTGACGGGCGGCGAGGACGTGGTGGTGAGCCGGCCGTCCTCGTCGTAGGCGTAGGTGGTGGTGTACGCGGACGCGGTGGCACCGGCGGCGTTGCCGCGCGCGTCGGTCATCGTGACCGGCAGGCCGCGCTGGTCGTAGGTCCAGGTGGTGGTCAGCGGCGCGGAGCCCGCGGTGCCGGACGAGGTGTGCAGCGCGGCGACCTCGGTGGCGGACAGGACGCGGTTGTACGTCTGGACGTTGCCGACCGAGCCGTTGAAGTACTGGGCGGCCGCGCCTGCCGTGTATCCCCGGCCGATGACGAACGCCCCGGAGCTCGCGATCGGTGTGGTGTCCGTCGCCGTGTTCTGGGCGGTGCCGTTGACGTACAGCGTCATCTTGCCGCTGCTCGCGTCGTACGTGCCGACCAGGTGGGTCCAGGTGTTGAGGGTGGGGGCGGCGGTGGAGGTGGCACCGGCGAGGGTCGGGGACGCGACGTCGGTGGTGGCCCGGTCGAACGCCCACCGGCCCGCGGTCGGGTTGTAGTCGAGGGAGAAGCCGGAGGCCTGGGTGCCCTGTTGGGCCATGACGGTCTGCCAGGTGCCGGTCGGGGTACTGGTGATCTTCGCCCAGGCGGACACCGAGAAGCCCTTGGTGGTGTCGACCACCGGGCCGCCGGTGGCGATCTGGCCGGCCCCGGCGAAGACGGCGGAGCCGCCGTTCTCCGTCGACCAGTTCGTCGAGGCGTTCAGCGTCGCGGCGTTCCCCGCGCCGGAGTGGTCGCCGGCCGACGGGTTCTCACCGTCGTCCAGCTTCCACCAGCCCGCCGCGCCCACGGTGACCGGGGACTCACCGGTGGTGGTGGCCGAGGTGTAGAGCTGGCCGATCTCTACGGGCTTGAGTTCACGCCCGTAGAGCTGGACGTCGCGGACCCGGCCCGCGAACCAGTTGACCGAGGCGGCGGCGGCCTTGCCCCGGCCGATCGCCACGCCCGTGGTGCTGGCCATCGGTGTGGGGTCGGTCACCAGAGTGCAGTTGAGGCAGATACCACTGACCTCGACGTTGTTGACGTACAGGCTCATGTTGCCGAGCGCGTCCATGATGCCGACCAGGTGGGTCCAGGTGCCGGTGGTGGCCGGAGTGGGGTCGCTGGCGACGTAGTTGGTGGCCGTGCTGGTGTCGTTGCTCGCTCGGACGAAGGCCCAGGACTTGGTGGTGTGGTTGTACTCCAGCTGGAAGGCGCTGTTCTGGGCGCCCTGCTGGCTGACGACCGTGAAGTCCTTGGTGGTGCTGGTGGCGCTCAGGTAGGCCCACGCCGAGACGGAGAAGGCCTTGGTGGTGTCCACCACGGGTGTGCCGCTGGTGAGGACGGCGCCGGAAGTGCCGTTGAACGACGTGTAGTTGCTGCCGGGCGGCCCCCAGGAGGTGCCGGTGGACGGCGTGCCGGTGAAGCCGCTGCCCGAGGAGTCGGCGGCCGTGACCGCGCCCTCGTCGAGCGGCCAGTAGCCGGTCGGCCCCGTGGTGTCGGTGCGTACGGACTGGGCGATGCGGTTCCCGGCGGCGTCGTAGGAGTAGCCGATCTGCCGGGTCTGGCCGCCGCCGGTGAGGATGCGGGACAGGACGTTGTCGTCCGGGTCGAAGGTGTTGACGGTGATCCGGTTGACCCCGGACGGGTCGACCGCCGTCTTCGTCGTCCGGTCGGCGGCGTCCACGGTGTACTGGGTCTGCTTGAGGCAGGCCGTGCCGGACCAGACGTCGCACTCCCACGTCATGTTGCCGGCGGCGTCGTAGTCGTAGGCCTTGGTGGTGGTCGCGACGGAGGTGCCGGAGGCGTCGGTCTGCGACTGGAGCAGGTTGTCGTCGAAGTAGCTGTAGGCGGTGGTCCGGCCCATGGAGTCGGTGACGGACGCGAGCCGCCCCGCCGGGTCGTAGGCCCGGGACTCCACGACCAGGTCGGTCGGGTCGGAGGGGGCGGTCGGGTCGCCGGTCCAGCCGAGCAGGGTGGTGGTGAGCAGCTGGCCGGTCGGCGAGTAGGCGTAGCGGTAGGTGGTGCCGGCCGGGTTCGTCTCGGTCGTCCTGTGGCCGAAGCTGTCGTAGGTGTACCCGGTGACCTGGCCGGCCGGATCGGTGACGGTCTTGACTCGGTCGTTGTCGTCGTAGACGTAGGCGGTGGCACGGGTGGCGTCGTGGCCGGTGGTGTCGGCGGTCGACGTGCCGGTCAGGTCACCGTCGGCGTCGTACGTGTAGGTCGTCTTCGGGGTATGGGTGACGCCCCTGACCGCGTCGGTGGTCGCCGGACCGGTCTCGGTGAGGGTCCGGCCCAGCGCGTCGTAGGTGTACGTGGTCTGCACGCCGCCGACCGGCGCGCCGGAGGAGCTGAACGTCACCGGGTAGGCGGTGGTGCTGACCGCCTTGGTGGTGAGGTGGCCGAGGAAGTCGTTCAAGTAGTAGGTGACCTGGCCGGATGGGTCCGTCTCGCTGCACACCTTCCCGAGGCGGTCAGTGCCGCAGTAGTGGTAGCGGGTGACCTTGCCGCTCGGGTCGGTGACCGTGGCGAGCATCCCGTACACCTCGGTGTACGCCACGCCGATGTTGTCCGTGAAGGTCTCGTTGTCGTTGTAGTACGTGTATCTGGTCCTGCGGCCGCTCGGGTAGTCCGGTGTCGGGGGCGTGGTGACGGTGGCCAGGGCGCCGAACGGGGTGTAGGTGTAGGCCGTCCGGTAGGCCGGGTTGGCGGTGCCGGTCGCGCCGGAGCGGGCGTCGGCCGCGTAGAGGACCTTGCCGTTGAGCGGGTCCATCGGGTCGGACGCGTTGGTGTGGTAGCTGAAGTAGGAGGTCTGGCAGGAGTTCACCTGGCGGCAGGTCGTGGTCGCCAGGACGTTGCCGTACGTGTCGTGCTGACGGCTGGTCGAGTGCCCGTCGGGGTCGGTGACGGCGTCCTGGAAGCCGAGTGAGTCGTAGGCATAGGTCGTCCGGCCGCCGCCCGCGTCGGTGACGGAGGTGGTGCGGTTCCGGTTCGACGGGTCGAAGGTGTACGTCTCGGTGTGCTGCGCGGGGTCGGTCACGGTCAGCGTGGTCGACGGCATGAGCAGGGTGGCCGAGCCCTTGGCCGTGTACAGCCCGAGCGGGGCCTCCACGCTGCTCTGGCCGAGGTCGGTCTGGTAGATGCCGACCTGGCCGATCTCGCCGTTGAAGTATCCCTGCGCGTTGGCGGGCGGCTTCGGCCAGGAACCGGCGACGTACCCGGCGCCGACGCTCACCGTGGTCTCGCCCCAGGTCTTCACCTGGCCGGCGATGGTCTTGCCGGTGCGGGTGGCCTGGCTCTGTCCGTCGAGCCACAGGGTCTGGCCGGTGCCGCTCGCGGTCATCACCACGAGGTGCCAGTTGCCGTCGTTGACCGCCGCCTTGGAGGCCATCGGGGAGAGGCTGCCGTCCCAGAACTGCCCGTGCAGCAGACCGTCCGTGCCGATGTAGAGGGCCGGGGTGTAGCTGGTGGGCACCGAGCCGATCGGGGCGTTCTGGTACGAGAGGAGGACGCCGCCCGCCTGCTTGGTGTTGAACCACAGGGCGACGGAGGCGTTTCCGCTGCTGTCGTCGAGGGCTCCGGTGGGCAGCGACAGGGAGGAGTCGGTGCCGTTGAAGCCGGCCGCGGTGTCCCCGCCGGGGCCGAATATGCCGGGTTCGCCCAGCATGACGTCGTTGTAGATGCCGTCGGACGTGCCGTCGGCCGGGCGGTCGACGCCGTACTGGTCGGCGGCGGTGAGGCCGGCCGATTCGGTCATCGGGTAGTCGTGGACGGGCCGGGTGCCGCGGACGGCGCCGTAGTAGTAGCCGTTGCTCCCGGTGGTGACCGGAGTGGCCAGCTGGTAGGCACCGCCGTCGGCGTCCGTGACGGAGGAGGCGCGGTCGGTCAGCGCGTCGTAGCCGACGGCGAGCGCGGTCTTGCCGGAGGGCAGGGTGGTGCCCGTCAGTTCACGGGAGGCGAGGGTGGCGGAGGCGTACTCCTGCTGGACGGCGGGCAGGCCGAGCGGGTGCTGGAGGAAGGAGACGTCCTCGATCTGGCCGTTGAACCAGCCCAGGGCGTTGCCGGAGGGGATCGACGGCCAGGATCCGGCGAGTTCGCCCGCGCCGACGGTGGTGTAGGGCTGGCCGCTCACCGTGATGGTGCTGCCGGTGCGGGTGGCGACCTGGGCACCGTCGAGGAACAGGGTCTGGCTGGTGCGGGCCCCCGACAGCACCACGTAGTGCCACTTGCCGTCGTTGACGGCCGCGGGCGACGCCATCGGCGTGGCCTTGCCGTCCCAGAACTCGGCATGGATCTTGCCGTCGGTGCCGATGTAGACGGAGGGGGTGTAGTTCGCGGAGACGGCGGTGCCGGGTTTTCCGCTCTGGTAGGAGAAGAGCGTCCCGCCCGCCTGCGTGGTCTTGAACCACATGCCGAGGGCGAGGTTGCCGGCGTTGGCCGGCAGGTTGTCGGGCAGCGCCAGGTAGGAGCTGGTGCCGTTGAAGGAGGCCGCGGTGGCGGGGGTGCCGGCCAGCGGGCCCGCCTGGCCGAACGTGACGTTGGCCGCGGTGGCGTCGGTGGTGCCCTCGTTGGCGACGACGCCGTCCTTGGCGGTGGCCGAGCCGGTCGCGTCGCCGAGCCGCCAGTAGTCCGTGGGGTTGGAGTCCAGGACCATCGAGGCGAAGTGCGATCCGGAGCCGGCGCCGGAGGTGTAGCTGTACTGGGTGCAGGCCGTCGCGGTGGTGCTGCTGCTGGCGGGCGGGCAGACCGAGGTGAGGTCGCCGGCGGAGTCGTAGCCGTACGTCCACGGGTTGCGGGTGGTCGCGAACAGGCCTGGTTTGGAGGTGACCTTGTCGACGTGCGGGACGTTCTTGACGGTGCCGTCGGAGGCGGTGACCTGCTGGACGTCCCAGGTGAGCTGGAGCGTGACACCCATGTCGGCACCGTTGAAGTCGCCGTTGTTGTAGCCGTTGTCCTGACTGAGCACGTAGCCGAACCCCGTCGGCTCCTCGGGCTTGATGGTGCTGCCGTCCGGAAGGGTGAGGGTGACGGGCAGCCACTGGATGTCCAGGCCGTGACCGTTGCGGTTGCCGTACTGGGTCAGACCCCAGTAGGTCTGGCCGGTGACAGGGTCGGTGACCTGGTTCTGGAAGAAGTACCGCGTGCCCGACTTCTCCGTCAGCATGAAGCCGGAGGTGCCGTACCCGGACGCCGGTGCGGACAGGACGGCGTAGTCGCCGGCCGGCGGGCTGTAGGTCCCGTCGCCGTTCGCGCCGAACCGTTCCTGGCGCCCGTCCGCCAGGGTGATCACGACGTTGCCCGAACCGTCCGCGTCCTCGGTGGCGCGCATGTCCAGCAACGACGACCAGCCCGCGCCGAACGCCTTGAAGACACCGGGGTCGAGGCTGTTGTAGGTGCGCTGGACGCTGAGCGTCGGGCCGTCGGACGGGCCCGGGATGGTCGCGTCGGTGGTCTGCGTCGAGTAGTCGCCGAGCTGCGGGTCGACGCCCTTGACGGTGGCGTCGTACGGAGCCGCGCCGAGATGCGCGGTGACGAGCGGCTGGGGCGCGGCCGGGATGGTGAAGTAGTCGGGCGCGGACCACAACGAGGCGGCGTTGCCGTCACTGACCTGTGCGGTCCAGTAGAACGTCTTGCCGTAGGCGAGCTTGCCGGCCGGGACGGTCCAGGTGGACGTGGTGAGCGAGCCCGAGGAGGCCAGCGCGGTCGTCGAGCCGTTGGCGTAGACGTTGAACGAGTAACTGAGCGCGGTGCCGGGGTAGTTGTCCGGGTCGTGCGCGGTCACGGCCAGCGTCGGGGTGAGGCTGAACACCGAGCCGTTGTTGCCGGGCGTGAACGTGTCGACGATCGGCGGGTTGTTGACCACGGGCAGGGAGTAACAGGTCTGCGGGACACCGTAGGTGGAGAACAGCGTCCCGTTGTAGGACATGTCCCAGCAGATCAGATAGGTCTGCCCGGCGGTGAGCGCGGGGATCGACGCGGTGACGGTGACCGGCTTGTTCGGTGCGACCGTCGAGGGCATCACCGCCGGGGTCGCGGCGGGGCTGGTGAGCAGGGTGCGGGTGGTGCCGGAGACGGTGTAGAGCTGGTACGAGAGCTTGTAGCCGTTGGTCGGGGTCCAGGTGGCCGTACCGCGGTTCTGCACGGTGACCTTGCCCCAGCCGGGCTGGTTGTTCCACGGCGAGGCGTAGCTCACCTCGGAGTAGGAGGCTCCGGCGCCGTTGGGCGTGTACTCGATGGCCAGGTAGGGGTCGTCGGCGTAGAACTCCTTGGCCGCGGCGGCGGTACTGGCCGCCGTGAGTGCGAGCCCGTAGTTCGGCGCCCAGCCGTGGGCCCAGTTCATGACCGTCTTGGTGTCGAGGGAGATGCCCTCCCACTGGCGGCCGTTGGAGCAGTCGGTGCCGGCCGCGAAGGAGGCGCTGCCGGCCTGCGCCCCGTAGGCCGGGCCCGGGTAGGTGTTGATCTTCGCCGGATCCCAGGAGGCGCTGACCGGGTAGACGTTCACCGCCTGGGCGGAGCAGGTGCCGGTCGTGTCCAGGCCGGAGTACTCGGTGTCCAGCCAGAGCGTCGAGTTGACGACGTAGTCGTTGGCGAACTGGGTGCCGAAGCCGCTGAACTGGAGGAACGAGTTGTAGTCGTGGCTCTGGTACTTGCCGACGTACAGCTGCCCGTTGCCGTGGAAGTTCTGGGTGACGCCGGACTCGACGTAGGTCGAGGAGGAGGCGTTGCCCTGGCCGGTCGGGTTGCCCGCGGCGGCGGCCGTCCGGTAGGAGGCGGCGTCAGCCGTTCCCGGGGTGCCGGCGGAGGTGCCGGTGGCGGCCGTGATGCGCGCCCAGGTGCCGTCCGGCTTAAGGTAGTTGACCGCGTGTGTATGGACCTGCGCGGTGTAGGTTCCGTCGGCGTTCCTGAAGACGGTCGTGGTGGCGGTGTCGAGCTTGGGCTGCTCCACGCTGGTGGACGCGACAAAGCCCCGATGCTTCTTCGTCACCGGTGCGGCGACGGGCTTCGGGGCTTTGTGGATCCGGCTGCCGGAGTTCACCGGGTCGCTCTTCGTGCCGTGGGCCTTGTACGCTCCCACCGCGCCCTTGACCCGGCCGGGACGGGAGTTGGGCAGCACGGTTCTGGCTCTGCTCCCGGTCGCCGAGGCCGGGACCGCGTGCTTCTTGCCCGCCGCGGTGCCGGTCTGCTGTCCCGGAGTGGCCGGGGTGGCCGCCGTTCCCGGTAACGCCTGGGCGGCCTGGCTGCCCTGTACGCCGATCAGCGCGACGGTCGCCACCAACGCCGTGGCTCTCAATGCCAACGGCACGTGCCGGACGGATCTCCACAAACGGCCCATCATCGTTGCCCCCAGCGATGCCCAACATCCAACTCCGGACAGCCGGATCTTCTATCAGCGCGAGGACAACCGGGGACAGCCATATATCCCGGGCCATTCGCATCAAAGACCGGCATTGCGCTCCAGGGTTGACCGGTACATTGCAAGGCCTTGTAGCTTTCCTGCCCAACTCCCGCCCCAACCTTTCCAGTTGGCGAGTAAGGCTGCTCTCACAGGACATCAGAGGGGCTGCGGGGGCAGATGAGACTGGGACCGTCGGGGGCTTTACGCGCCTGTGCATACACCGGCCTGCCACTGCTGCTCCTCCTGGCCGCCGCATCTCCGGCCGTCGCGCGGCAGTCCGCCGCACCCACCCCCCTCGGCGCCGAATGGCCGCTGGACGCACAGCACTTCGACGCCTCACGGATCTGGCGGCTCAGCCAGGGTGCCGGTGTCAAGGTCGCGGTGGTCGACACCGGGGTGAACGCACGTCACCCCGACCTGGCGGGGCGGGTCCTGCCCGGGACCGACGTCACCCAGCAGGCAGCCGACGGCCGGGTCGACCTCTCGTCCGACTCGCACGGCACCTCGGTCGCCGGGGTCATCGCGGGCTCCGGCGGCACCGGCAAGGGCATGGCCGGGCTGGCCCCCAGGGCGACGGTGCTCCCGGTCCGGGTCAGCGCCGACAACGCCGCGGATCCGCTCGCCCTCGCCCGGGGCATCGTCTACGCCGCCGACCACGGGGCCTCGGTCATCAACATCTCGATGGTGACCACCGACCCCGACCCACAGATCCGCGACGCCGTCGCCTACGCGCGCCGCCACGACATCGTCGTGGTCGCGGCGGCGGGCAACAACGGCCGGGCGGGAAACCCCGTGACCTATCCGGCCGCGTTCCCCGGCGTGGTCGCCGTCTCCGGCACCACCCGGGCCGGCGGCTTCTGGGCCTCCGGCGAGTCCGGTTCCTACGTCGCGCTGGCCGCCCCGGCGGTGGACATCTACTCGACGAGGAACAGCGGCGGTTACCTCAGCAAGGACGGAACCAGCTATTCCGCTCCCTATGTCTCCGCGGCCGCCGCGCTGCTGCGTGCCGCGTACCCGTCGGAGAACGCCGGGCAGATCATCGCCCGGCTCATCGGCACCGCCGACCGCCCCGGCGGGGGTTCCGGCCGGGACGACCGCTTCGGCTTCGGCATCGTCGACCCGTTGAAGGCCCTGGGCGCGCCGGCTCCGGCCGCCAGTGCCGATCCGCTGGTCACCGCCGCCGGGGACGGCGCCCCGAAGGCGGCCGACGCGACGGGCGGCACTCCTGGCGGAACGATCGCGGCAGTCGGCGCCCTGGCCGGGGTGACCGCCGCCGCGGTGGGCGGCTTCCTCGTCCGCCGCCGCCGTTCCCGCCGTCGTACGTGATCCACAGGAGGAACCCGATCAGCATGCGGCTCCCGGCTCTCTCCGCGCGCCCCGTCCACCGCTTCGCCGGTCTGGTACGCGGCCACCCGGTCATCGCGGCGACCACGGCCGCCGTCCTGGTGGCGGCCCTGTCGCTCACCGCGCTGCTCGCCGGGGGCCGGAGCGGCCGGCCCCGGGCCGCCAACGTCTCCCGCAACTTCCGGGCCTGCCTGCTCGTCTCGCCCGCGGGCGCCACGGACGCCCGGCTCAGCCAGGCGTCCTGGCAGGGCATGCAGGACGCGGCGCGCTCCGGCGGGGTCAACGCCCAGCGTTTCCAGGCCCCCACCATCGACGCCAAGGCCGCCCTGCCGTACTTCAACGGCGCCGTGCAGCATCACTGCGGGCTGATCGTCACCGTCGGCACCGGCATGAGACCCGCGACCGAGGCCGCGGCCCGCGCCAACCCGCACCAGGAGTTCGTGATCATCGGCGCCACCTCGGCACGCCCGCACATCTCGGCCATCGCCGCGCCCGCCGACGCCGGGAAGGACCAGGCCGGACAGGAACTGGCCGACAAGGTCAGTGCCTTCATCACCGCCCGGCGGTGACCGCCCCGCGCCGACCGCTCGCGGCCGGTCGGGGCGGCCGGTCGGGCGGCGAAACGCCCCGCCGTGCATGCGACGTGGCCGACCCGGGGCTTGCCCGGACCGGACGCGCCGTACGCGTCGGAGACCCGCGAAGCACGGGTCAGGTGACGTCAGCCCGTCGTGGCCGTCGGCTCGCCGACCGTCTTGGGCTCCGGCTGCGCGGGAGTCGCGGCCGGTTCCGCCGCCATCTGCACCGACGTCGGCTCCACGGGCGCCGCCGCGACCCCCTCGTCGGCCTTCATGGCCTTCGCCTCGCTCTTCAGGATGCGCATCGACTTGCCCAGGGCCCGGGCGGTGTCCGGCAGCTTCCGGGAACCGAAGAGCACGATGAAGACGATCGCGACGATCAGCAGGTGCCAGGGTTCGAGTCCGTTGCGGAGCATGACCGCCCCCTCCCATTCTCACGTTGTTTCGTGCCGACGGAGAGTGCTTCACGCGCCTCGGCCGGGCAGCCACGATTGCTACATTGCGCAACTGTACAACCCTCTTGGGAGACAGTGTCCGAACCCGGCCCTACGACTGTGCCGGGCGGCGACCGTCGTGGCGTGCCCGGATCGCCCGCAGCGCCACGGCGTACAGCCCCAGGACGGCGGCGAGCAGTGCGTGGTAGGCGGGCGGCAGCCCGGTCATGCCCAGGGCCGCGCCCAGCGGGCCGGGCGGGAGCAGCAGGCCGACGGCGGCGAGCGCGGCAGCGGCCCGGCCGACGGGCCCGGAGCGGCTGCCGCCGCGCAGCAGGAACATCACCAGGGCCTGCGTGAGCAGGTTCTCGGTGAACCAGGCGGAGTGGAAGACGGCCTGGTCGTCGAGGGCGTCGGGGCCGCGCAGGGCGAGCGCGAGGACGCCGAAGGTGGCGAGGTCGGCGATCGCGTTGAGCACCCCGAAGCCGGTGATGAACCGCAGGAAGGCACGCGGCCGCAGCACGGTCGGGCGGATCAGTGCCGCAGGCCCGGGGCGGTCGTACGCGAAGGCGAGCTGGGCGGCGTCGAAGCAGAGGTTCTGGGCCAGCACCTGGACCGGGAGCATCGGCAGGAACGGGAGAAGCAGACCGGCGGCGAGCATCGCGATGACGTTGCCGAGGTTGGAGGAGAGCGTGACCCGTAGATAGGAGGCGATGTTGGCGCTGCTGTGCCGGCCCGCGGTGACGGCGTGCCCGATCGCGCCGAGGTCCTTCTCGGCCAGCACCACGTCGGCCGTCTCGCGGGCGAGGTCCACGGCGGTGCGGGGCGCGATCCCGACGTCGGCCGCGCGCAGGGCTGGGATGTCGTTGACGCCGTCCCCGAGGAACCCGACGGTGTGCCCGGCGGCACGCAGCCCGGCGACGATCCGGGCCTTGTCCTCGGGGGTGCAGCGGGCGACGACGACGGGGCCGGGGACCGCCACGGCACCGTCCGGTTCCGCCCCGCCCGCCTCCGGACCGGCCCAGTCCGCCGCCACCCCCGCCTCGACGGCTCCCAGCCCCAGGTCCCGGCAGGCCCGCACGGCGGTGGCCGGATGGTCGCCGGTCAGGATCCGGACCGTGATACCGAGGCCGGTGAGACCGCGCAGGGCCTCGGCGGCGCCCGGGGCGAGGGCGTCCCGGAAGGTGACCAGGCCTCGGAAGGTGAGCCCGTGCTCGTTGGCGGCCGTGTAGGGGCGGGCGCGGGACGGGCGTCGGGCGGTGGCGACGCCGAGGACCCGTAGCCCGGCCCCGGCCTCGCGGGCGGCGAGGGCGAGGAGGCGCTCGCGTGCGGCGGGGTCCAGGTCGCAGCGGTCGAGTACGTCCTCGGCGGCGCCCTTGGTGACGAGGACATGGGTGCCGAGGGTGCCGGCGACGACGGCGGTGGCGGTGCGCCGCTCGGGGTCGAAGGGCACGGCGCCGATCCCGTCGTACTCCTCTCCCACCGGCCCGGCGGCCGTGAGCAGGGCCTCGTCGAGGGCGTCGGGGGCGGGCAGGTCGGCGAGCTGCAGGGTCCACCAGGCGCCGGCGGCCGCCCAGCGCAGCACCTCGGGGTCGTCGGCGCCGTCGGGGCCGAGGGCGCGCTCGACGACGGGCCGGTCCTGGGTGAGGGTGCCGGTCTTGTCGATGCAGAGCACGTCGACGGCGCCCAGGTCGTGCAGCGCGGGCAGCCGTCGTACGACGACCTGGTGGGCGCGGGCCAGCAGCGCGGCGCCCCGGGCCAGGCAGGTGGTGACGATCACCGGGAGCATCTCGGGGGTGAGCCCGACGGCGACCGCGACGGCGAAGGGCAGCGTCTCCAGTCCGCGGCCGCGCAGGGCGGCGTTGGCCATGAGGACCAGCGGCGGGGTGAGCAGCATGAACCGGATGAGCACCCAGGAGATGCCGTGCACGGACCGGTCGAAGGCGCTCGCCTCCCGCGGCGGGGCCGCGCCCTGTGCGACGGCGAACCGGGTCCGCTCCCCTGTCTCCACGACCACCGCCGTGGCACTGCCCGAGGCGACCCCGCTGCCCTGGAAGCAGAGGTACGGCTCCTGGAAGGGCCCCGCGTCGGCCGCACCGGTCCCCCCGGCCGCGTCGGCGACGGCGGGGACGTCGACGGCGGCCTTGGCGACGGGCGCCGACTCGCCGGTGAGCACGGCCTGGTGCACGGTCAGGCCGCGGGCGCGCAGCAGTCGTACGTCGGCCGGGACCAGGTCGCCGGGGCCGAGCCGGACGACGTCGCCCGGGACCAGGTCGGCGACCGGGACCTCCCGGGCCCGCGGCTCCGCGTCCGGGCCGGCGCGGCGCAGCACGGTGGTGGTGCCGGCGACGAGTTCGCGCAGGGCGGCCAGCGAGCGGTCGGCGCGGTGTTCGCCGGCGGCGCGCAGTCCGCAGCTGACCCCCACCAGGGCGAGGATCACGACGGCCGTCCCCCAGGAGGCGACGAGGGCGGAGACCAGGCCGAGGGTGAGGAGGACGGCGGTGAAGGGGTCGCGCAGGGCACGGGCGCCGCGCAGCGGCCAGGAGGCGGTGTGCGGCAGGGGCGGGGAGTTCTCGCCGAGGTCGGCGAGCCGGGACGCGGCCTCGGCCTCGGTCAGCCCGCGCGGTCCCGTGTCCAGTCGGCGCAGCACCTGCAACGAGGTGGCGGCCTCGCCCTCAGAGACCATGGAGCCGTCGGGGGGCCGGGAGCTCGGCGCCGGTGGTACGGGCGGTGAGGCGGCCGACGAGCAGGCGTACGACGTCGACGACGTCCGGGTCGTCGACCAGGTACACCTGGCGGCGGCCCTCCCGGCGGGAGCGGACGAGGCCGGCGAGCTTCAGCTTGGTGAGGTGCTGGCTGACGGCGGGCAGCGCGCCGCCGACCCGCTCGGCGAGGCCGGTGACATCGCTCTCGCCCTGGGCCAGCGCCCAGACGATGTGCAGCCGGGCGGGCGAGGCGAGCAGACCGAAGGCCGCGGCCGCCTCCGTGAGCACGTCCGCGGTGGGGTCCTCGTAACCGCTGCCGGGCACCGTCGTGGTCCTCCTGTCCACCGCGTCGTGGGACCCGGCGCGGATCGGTCCGAAGCGACCCGTCGCGGGTCGGAGGACAGTTTAGGACGCGGGAACTTATCGGCCGCCGCGCAAGTTTCTACGGTGTTGTAGAAGTAATTTCTTGACAAGCAGGCCTCTTACCGACCGAGGAGTGAGTGCGCATGGCCCTGTGGGACCGCATCAAGGATTCCGCGACGCAGATGCAGACCCAGCTGGTGGCGAAGAAGAACGACCTGAAGAGCGGTGCGTTCCGCGACGCGAGCATGGCGATGTGCGCGCTCGTGGCCGCCGCCGACGGCACCATCGACCCGGCCGAGCGCCAGCGGGTCGCCCAGCTCATCGCCACCAACGAGGTGTTGCAGAACTTCCCGGCGGACGACCTGCGCCGCCGCTTCGAGGAGAACCTGAACAAGCTGACCACCGACTTCGCCTTCGGCAAGGTGAGCGTGCTCCAGGAGGTCGCCAAGGCGAAGAAGAAGCCGGCCGAGGCGCGCGCCGTCATCCAGATCGGCATCGTGATCGGCGGCGCGGACGGCGACTTCGACAAGACCGAGCAGGCCGTGGTCCGCGAGGCGTGCTACACGCTGGACCTGCCGCCGCACGAGTTCGACCTCTGACCGAGCCTGGGCCGGAGCCGGCGGGACGGAGGCGGCTCACATCCGCCGGCTCGTGGCCCAGCAGAGCGCGGTGAGGGCCACGGCCACGGCGCAGGCCGCCGCCGCCGAGCCGTCCAGATACGTACTTCCCAGGACCGCCACTCCCAGCGTCGCCCCCAGTTGCTGTACGGCGTTCAACGCACCCGCCGCCGAGCCGACCTCCTGGGGGCGCAAGGGCTTGAGGGCCAGCGTGAAGAAGGCGGGGGTGAACAGGCCGGCGCCCAGGCCGACCAGGGCCAGCGCGGGCAGGAGCGGCCAGGGGTAGCGGGCGGTGGTGGTGTCGGTGGCGTAGACGGCCACGGCGGCCGTCAGGCCGATCAGCACCAGGGCCAGACCGTACGGCATCATGCGGCGCCGGGCACCGCGGCGGCCCGACAGCCATGACGACACCGCCAGGCCGATCGACCAGGGCGTGAGGCTCAGGCCCGCCGCCAGTACGCCCTGGCCCGCCTCCAGTTGGAGCTGGAGGACGACCACGGCCGTCAGCCCGTTGGTCACCGCGAAGAACGCCGTCGAGGTGGCGAGGGCGGGCGGGAAGCTGCGGTGGGTGAAGAGGGTCGGCTCCAGGAGGGGCGCGGCCGTGCGGCGCTGCTGCAGTGCGAAGGCGGTCAGGGTCAGCACGCCGAGGGCAAGCAGTACCCAGTCGTGCGGCGGGAGTTCGGTGAGGTTCGTGCCGATCAGGGGGTAGACCAGCAGGCCGGTGCCGGTGCCCGCGAGTGCCGTGCCCGGCCAGTCGAGGGCGGGGCGGTGCGGGGCGCGGTTCTCCGGGAGTTTCGGGGACAGGGCGAGGACGGCCAGGGCCACGGGGACGTTGACCAGGAAGACGGCCCGCCACGAGAGGCCGAACAGGTCGGCGTGGGTGAGGACACCGCCGAGGACCGGGCCGCAGACGGCCGCGAGACCCATCACCGGGCCGATGCTGCCCAGCGCCCGGGACAGCTCGTCGCCCTCGAACATCGCCCTGATCAGTCCGATGGTCTGCGGGACGATCACGGCCGCCGCCGCGCCCTGCACCGCGCGGAAGGCGATCAGCAGACCCGGTGTCGGGGCGAGTGCGCAGGCGGCGGAGGCCGCGGTGAAGAACGTGACGCCGAGGACGAAGAGCCGGCGGCGGCCCGCGATGTCGCCGAGGCGTCCGCCGGTGATGAGGAGGACCGCGAAGGGCAGGGTGTAGGCCGTGCTGAACCACTGGACGTCGGAGAGGGAGCCGCCGAGGCCGGCGTGCACGGCGGGGGCGGCGACCTGGACGATCGTCGCGTCCAGGAGGTTCATCGCCTCGGCGAGGAGCAGGGCGAGGAGGGCGGGCCACCGCCAGGGGTAGCGGGGCGGGGTGGTGGGGGTTTGCGCGGGTGCGGTTGTCATGGGGGCAGCGTGTGTCCCGCGACGCCGAGGCCGACGGTTCTCTAGGGGAAGTGGAGCCTTTCTTCCATCGGCAGCGGCAATTCTGACGGAATCACACGCGTTGAGTTCGGCTGCGGATCGGTGGCGGCTGGTCGCGACCACGCGGCGGAGCCGCAGATTCGACACGGCCCCGCGCCCCTGAAGGGGCGCCTTTCACACGTCGGCCAGTAGTGGCAGTAGCTCCATTGCTGCCGTCACGCCTCCTGTCAGGGCGCGGTCCTCCATGTCCCCAGGCAGGACCGCTGCCGCCAGCTGGTACGCGGGCACCGTCGGTTCCACCGGGCTCAGGCGCAACGCGCGTACCGCGCCACCAGTTCGCAGGCCAGTACCACCGGGTACGCCTCGGCCGCCCGCTCCGCCTGTTTCGCCGCCTGGCCCGCGAAGCTCGCCGCCTCCTCCAGGCCGTGGGAGAGGACGGTGTGGCCGGCCGATGCCGGGGCCGCGCTGGAACGGAGTTCGGCCAGGGCCGAGTTGGCGGTGTACTCCAGGATCATCGTGCCGGAGCTGCCGGCCGGGCCCGCGGCCAGGAAGGCGGACAGGCCCGCGAGGTCGGCACGGGTGAGCGCCTGGAGGCGGGCGGCGGAGAGCTGGGCAGCAGGCGCAGGGTGTGGCCGTCCGCGTCGGACGGGTCGACGGTGACGGAGCGGTGGGCGCCCACGCCCGTGCCGCGGCCGTACCAGCGTCCCTGTGCGGCGAGGCGGCCCGCGCTCTCGTGGACCAGGCGGACCCGGTCGAGCGCCTCGGGCGGTACGACAGGAGCGGCAACGGCGTCGGCCAGCCGGACGAGTCCGGTCAGGCCGAGGCCGTTGCCGTCGAGCACGACACGGTCCACGGAAGGTCCAGGGAAGATCCGGGGCGGGCCGGGCACGGGTCAGCTGCTGAGGCCGACCTTCTTCAGCCAGGCCTGGGCGACGTCCAGCGGGTCCTTGTTGTCCGACTGCACCTGGGTGTCCAGGTCCAGCAGGGTCGCCGTGTCGAGCTTGGCGGAGACGGCGTTGAGGGCGTCGGTGGCCGTCTGGTTCAGGGCGCTCTTGTATACGAGGGGCTGGACGTTCTCGAAGCCGAAGAGGTTCTGCGGGTCCTGGAGGACGACGAACTTCTCCTTGGTGATGGTCGGGTCCGTGCTGAAGATGTCGCCGGCCTGCACCGCGTTCTTCTTCAGGGCGGCCTGGGTGAGCGGGCCGCCCGCGTCGAGCGCCTTGAAGGACTTGAACTCCAGGCCGTAGACGTCCTTCAGGCCGACCAGGCCCTGCTGGCGGGTCTGGAACTCCGGCGAGGCGCCGATGACCAGGTCCTTGGCGATGCTCTTGAGGTCGGCTATGGAGGACTTCTCGGTGAGGTTGTACTTGGCGGCGGTGGTCGCGTTGAGCGTCACCGTGTCCTTGTCCTGCGCGTCCGCCGGGTCGAGCAGGGTCAGCTTGGAGTCCAGCTTGGCCTCGATCGCCGAGGTGGTCTCCTCGACGGACTTCGGGGCCGCCTTGGGGTCGAGGTAGGCGAGCAGGGCGCCGTTGTACTCGGGCAGGACCGAGATCGACCCGTTCTTGAGCAGACCGTAGGTGGTCTCACGGCTGCCGATGTTCGACTTGTAAGTGACCTTGACGCCCTTGGCCTTCAGCGCCTCGCCGTAGATGTCGGCGATCAGGATGCTCTCGGCGAAGTTGTTGGAGCCGACGACGACGGTGTCCCCGCTCGCCTTGCTGTCCGACAGCGGGTCGGACTTGCTGTCGTCGGAGGAGGAACAGCCCGCCAGCAGGGCCGTCGTCGCGGCGAGCGCGACGGCCGCCACGCCTCGGTATGTCCGGATTGACCTGCTGGGAAGGGTGTTGGAAGTCACGGTTGCCGTTCCGGGAGCTGTGGGAAGGGTGGGGGTGTTGCGAACCACGCGGGAGATGTTGCGCGGCACGGGGCTGTTGCGAACCACTCCCGACGATCCAATCCAGCCGGTTCTCGATCAGTCAAGTGTCTCCGGGTCACCGATTGGCTTCGATCCGTGGCCAGTTGTGGACGGAGAGCGGTCTCTTTGTAACGGATTCTTGATAAAGCACAAGCGGAATGGGGCTTCAAGAACGCTGTAGTCTCACGGCAGTTGATATCGGTCACAGCGGTGCACGGGGCCCGCTACTCGGTGTCGTTCCGCAACAGCTCGGGGTGAAGACGCCCCCCAGACCAGACACCCTCATGAAGGAGGCCCGGTGTCCACGAACCAGGTGGACGCGCCCGTCCGGCCCGCCCAGGCGCGGGGCGGGATACGGGGTTTCGCCGACCGTTGGCCCTTCCGGCGCAAGCTCAACCTGCTGGTCGGTGTCCCGCTCGCCGTCATCGCCGTACTGCTGGCGTACGTCTTCACCGACCTGGTGCGGCAGTCCACCAGCGCGGAGGACGCCGCTCGAACGGTCCGGGACAGCGCGCAGGTGGCACGCCTCGTGGACAACGTCGAGGCGGAGCACCAGCAGGCGATCCTGCTCTCGGCGCGGTACGAGTCCGGCGACGCCAAGCCCTCGGCCGCCGCCTACCGCAAGGCCCAGGACGCGGTGGACTCCCAGGTCACGAAGGTCCGTGACGCCTTCGGCGACCGGCTGCCGGACACCGAGGCGGACGCCCTGCGGCAGGTCGAGGGCCTGTCCAGCCTGCGCGACTCGGTCGAGCAGGCCTACCTGCCGGCCGACAACATCGACCCGGCGTACAGCAACGCGTCCAACGACCTGATCGACGGCCTCGGTCTGGACCGCGACACCGACCTCGCCTCCACCTTCACCGGCAACCTGCTGGACTCGCTGCTCCGCGCGGACGCCGCCCACGGCGCCTTCGAGACCAACGTGCTCGCGGCGACCACCGGCGACACCAACGCCCTGATCGAGTTCACCAACGCGGTCGGCGCCTACGACCTCTACCAGCACCAGGCCGACCGGTTCACCCGGTTCGCCACCGAGGGGCAGGCCCGGCAGCTGGCCGACGTCGAGCACACCAAGGCCCAGAGCACCATCGCCGAGTCCTTCGCCGAGCTGCAGATCGACCCGACCAAGCTGGATGCCGGCGGCCAGGACGAGATCCGGCTGGCCGTCAAGGACGCGCTCAGCGACTACCCGGCCTACCTCGACCAGGCCGCCGCCCGGCTGACCATCACCACCTCGCTCATCGGCCAGATCGCCGTCCGGGCCGACGCCGCCGCCGACTCGGCCAAGTGGCGCGCGATCTACCTGCTGAACGCCTCGCTGCTCGGCTTCGTCCTGTGGATCACCCTCGCGGCGCTGGTCCGCCGCTCGGTGATCCGCCCGGTGCAGGCCCTGACCGGGGTCGCGCACGAGGTCGCCGAGGTGGCGGGCCGCGAACTCGCCCGGGTCGCCGACGACGACGCCGAGGACTCCGGCCCGCCCCGGCTGCGGGACATGCCGGTCACCGCCCGCGACGAGATCGGTGACCTGGCCGAGGCGTTCAACCAGGTGCAGACCACGGCCGCGGCCCTGCTCGAACGCCAGGTACTCAGCCGCCGCAACACCGCCGAGATGTTCGGCAACGTCGGCCGCCGTGTCAGCAACCTGACCACCCGCCAGCTCGCCTTCATCGACGCGGTGGAGCGGGCCGAGACCGACCCGGCGCTCCTCGAACGCCTCTACTCCATCGACCACATCGCCGTCCGCCTGCGCCGCAACGCGGACAGCCTGATGCTGCTGGCCGGCATCCGCGAGACCGTGCTGGCCGCGGGCCCGACCCCGGTGTCCAACGTCGTCCGGGCCGCGCTCGGCCAGATCGAGGGCTACCAGCGGGTACGGCTGTACGCCGGCACGGACGCCGTGATCGAGCCGGACATCATCGGCGACCTCACGCTGATGGTGGCCGAACTCCTGGAGAACGCGGTGTCGTTCTCGCCGGCCGGCAGCCCCGTCGAGGTCACCGTCCGCTCCAGCGACGCGGGCGCGCACATCGTCGTCACCGACCACGGCCTCGGCATGAGCGCCGAGCGGCTGGCGGAGGAGAACCAGCGGCTGATCCGCCGTGAGCGCCTCGACCTGGTGCCGACCAAGGTGCTCGGCCTCTTCGTGGTGGGTGCGCTGGCCCGGCGCTGGGAGATCGGCGTCGAGCTGACCCGGACCCCGGGCGGCGGTGTCACCGCCGAGGTGACGCTGCCCGCACGTCTGTTGCTGACGATGAGCGCGGTGGCGGACACCTCCGGCACCCCGATCGCCACGGAAGCGGCCGCTCCGGCGGCGGTACCGACGTCACCCGCAGCACCGGCCGAGACCGGCCCGACGGCGGCCGTCACCGTACCGGCCGCGGCCGAGCCGGAGAGCCCGCTCCCCCGCCGGCTGCCGCGCCGCGAGGCCGCCCCCGAGCCCGCGGCACCGCAGCCCCCGCTGATCCCGGCCGCACGCTCCGGCGAGCCCCCGGCCGACGCCGATGCCGACTCCGACTCCGCCGACGGGCCCCGCCCGCTGCGCCGCCGGGTACGCGGCGCGACCCTCCGCACCACCGTCGGCGCCGCCCAGACCCTCGCCCAGGCACCGCGCACCCGCGACGCCGAGGCCGAGCGGGACGCGCTGGACGAGTTCGAGGCGGCGGTGGAGCGCGCCCGGCGCGAGAGCGACACCGGAAGCCACGAGCGGCCCAGGCCGCACATCGACCCCACGCACCCCCCGCAGGACCAGAACCACCTTCCGGAAGGAGCCGAGCAGTGAGCACGTCGACAGGTGACACCCCGACGGGCGGCGTCACGCCGACCGACCTGCAGGCGGCCGCAGCCGACTTCACCTGGCTGCTGAACCGCTTCGCGAACGAGACCGCCGGCGTGGTCGACGCGATCGCCGTGTCCTCCGACGGTCTGCTGATCGCGGTATCGGAACTGCGTGAACGCGCCCACTCCGAACGGCTGGCCGCGATCGTCTCCGGCATCACCAGCCTGGCCGCCGGCGCGTCCGGCAACTACGGCCTGGGCGGCCTCAACAAGGTCATCATCGACCTGGAGGGCGGCCATGTCATCGTCTCCGCGATCGGCAGCGGCGCCGTGCTCGGCGTGGTCGCCGACAAGGAGGCCAAGCTCGGCAACATCGCCTACGAGATGACGTTGTTCGCCAACCGCGCGGGTGCGGCGCTCAGTCCGCAGCTCGTCCTGGAGCTGAAGAACAGCGTCGGCGTCCCACAGACGCGCTGACCGGCACCGCCGGTCGGCACAGCCGAGAAGGCCGAGAGAGGAAGACACAGCCATGGCGGACGGCACCCCGCCCCCGGGCCCGGACCCGGTCGGCCCCGCCCCCGCCGTACGGCCGTTCCTGGTCACCGCCGGCCGGGTGGCGGACAGCGCCTCCGGACCGGCGATGCCCGTCGAGACCCAGGTGGTGGCCACCGCCGCCGGGCTCGCCGTGCTGGACCGGCTCTCCTTCGAGCAGCACGACATCGTCGCCGCGTGCCGGATTCCGCAGTCGCTCGCGGAACTGGCGGCCCGGCTGCGGCTGCACCTGAACGTGGTCCGGGTGCTGGCCGAAGACCTGCGCGAGGCCGGGCAGCTGACGGTGCACGTGCCCGACTTCGAGGCCACCCACGACTCGTCCGTCCTGCGCAGGGTTATCGATGGCCTGCGGGCCATCCCCGACTCCCGAGGGGTACTCCGTGACACCGACTGACTCGCTGACCCGGGGCACCGGGCGTACGGCCGTACGGCCGCCGCTGCCGGTGAAGATGGTCATCGCGGGCGGTTTCGGCGTGGGCAAGACCACCGCCGTCGGCTCGATCTCGGAGATCGAGCCACTGACCACCGAGGCGTCGATCACCGAGGTCGCGGCGGGCGTGGACGACCTGACGCTCACCCCGCGCAAGACGACCACGACCGTGGCGATGGACTTCGGCTGCATCACCATCGACCCGACGCTGAAGCTGTACCTGTTCGGCACGCCCGGGCAGGAACGGTTCGGCTTCATGTGGGACGACATCGTGGAAGGCGCGCTCGGCGGGCTCGTCATCGTTGACACGCGTCGCCTCGACGACTGCTACGCGGCGGTCGACTACTTCGAGCACAAGGGGATTCCGTTCGCCGTCGCGATCAACGCGTTCGACGGCCGCGTCGAGCACACGCTGGACGAGGTGCGGTGGGCGCTGGACGTCGCCGAAGGGACGCCGCTGGTCGTCTTCGACGCGCGGGAACGGGGTTCTGTGCGGGATGCGCTGCTTGTCGTGCTGGAACTGGCGCTGGCGCGTAGTGGGGGGTAGTGCGGTGGGTGGCGAACTGCGGGCCGGATGTGGCCGGCCGCGCAGTTCCCCGCGCCCCTACGGGCGCTGCCCCTGACGGGGCGCTAACTCCGCCGTACTCCGGGAGAGACCGTCAGTCTCTGTACCGCCCAGAAGATGCCCAGCGTGGCCAGGGCCATGGCCGCCACCAGCGTGGCGCCGCCCACGACCTTCTCGTAGTTCTTCTGGTAGAGGCCGTCGATGATGTAGCGGCCCAGGCCGCCCAGGCTGACGTACGCCGCGATGGTCGCCGTCGAGACGATCTGGATGGCCGCCGAGCGCAGGCCGCTGAGGATCAGCGGGAGGGCGACCGGGAGTTCCACCTGGAAGAGGACGCGTGCCTCCGGCATGCCCATGCCCCGCGCCGCGTCCACCGGGGACGGGTCGACCGAGCGCATCGCCTCGTACGTCGTGACCAGGATCGGCGGTACGGCGAGGATCACCAGCGGGATCATCACCGGCAGCATGCCGAAGCCGAGCCAGATGAACATCAGGACCAGCAGGCCGAAGCTGGGCAGCGCCCGGCCGGCCGTGGCGATCAGGGCGAGGGTGTTGCCGCCGCGCCCGTAGTGGCCGGTGACCAGGCCGACGGGCAGGCCGATGACGGCCGCGTAGGCCAGCGCCTCCAGCGAGTACTGGATGTGTTCCCACAGGCGGGTGGGGATGCCGTCGTAGCCGTGCCAGTGGGAGCTGTCGCTGAAGAACGCGTGGATGAAGTTGAGGACGTTCACCGGGTGCTCTCCTTCGGCATCCAGGGCGTCAGCACACGGCGTACGAGGACGAGGACGGCGTCGGCCAGGATGGCCAGCACCGCGGTGGTCACGACCGAGTTCACCGCCAGTTCGGGGCGGTGGTAGATGTTCGCGTCGTTGAGCAGGTTACCGAGGGCGCCCTGGTTGCCGATCAGCATGCCGACGCTGACCAGGGAGATGCTGGAGACGGTGGCCACCCTGAGGCCCGCGATGATCGCGGGGACGGCGATCGGCAACTGCACCTGGAAGTAGCGGCGTACGGGGCCGAGGCCCATCGCGGTGGCGGCGGCGAGGGTCTCCGCCGGGACCGAGCGGACGCCGTCCACGATGGCGGGGACCAGGACCACCAGGCTGTACACCGCGAGCGGGATCATCACCGTCGTCTCGGTCTGGCCCGTGTAGTCGATGAGGACGACGAAGAAGGCCAGCGAGGGGATGGCGTACAGGATCGTGGTGACGCCCAGCACCGGCGGGTACAGCCAGCGGAAGCGCACGCAGAGCTGGGCTATGGGCAGGGACACCAGCAGACCGGCCAGGACCGGGATGAGGGCCTCGCGCAGGTGCAGGCCGATCAGCCCGAAGTAGGTGTTCTGGAGGTCGCTCGGGATGTCGAAGAAGCCGCTCATCCCCCGACCTTCGCGTCGTCGCGGCCCTCGGCGTGGGCGGTGCGGATCGCGGCGCCGATGACCTGCTGGGAGACGACGCCGACCGCACGTCCCTCGCCGTCCACGGCCACGGCCCAGCCGGTCGGCGAGAGGACGGAACCGTCGAGGGCGGCACGCAGCGAGTCCCGGCCGGGGACGAAGGGCCGTCCGTACGGGACCAGTTGCTCCGGGCGGATCGACCCGGCGGTCAGGGCCCTCGGCTCGCCCCAGCCGAGCGGCCTGCCGTCCAGGTCCGTCACGAGGAGATAGGGGGCGTCGGCCGTGGCGCGGGCGCCGAGCCGGGTGGCGTCGGCGTCGATCGCGACGATCGGCGCGGTCTGCAGCTCGAGGTCCGCGGACGGGAAGAAGGAGAGCCGCCGGATACCCCGGTCGGCGCCGAGGAAGTCCTCGACGAAGGCGTCCGCGGGGTCGGTGAGCAGTTCGGCCGGCGGGGCGTACTGGGCGAGATGGCCGCCGGTGCGCATCACCGCGACCATCGTGCCGAGCTTGATCGCCTCGTCGATGTCATGGGTGACGAAGACGATCGTCTTGCCCAACTCGTCCTGGATCCGCAGAAGTTCGTCCTGAAGCCCCTTGCGGACCACGGGGTCCACGGCGGAGAACGGCTCGTCCATCAGCAGCACCGGCGGGTCGGCGGCGAGCGCCCGGGCCACGCCCACGCGCTGCTGCTGACCACCGGAGAGCTGGTACGGGTAGCGCTTGGCGAGGGCCGAGTCGAGGCCCACCCGCTCCATCAGCTCGGCCGCCCGGGCCCGCGCCCTCTGCTTGGTCCAGCCGAGCAGCCGGGGCACGGTGGCGATGTTGTCGATGATGGTGCGGTGCTGGAAGAGACCGGCGTTCTGGATGACGTAACCCATCGACCGGCGCAGGGTGTTGACCGGCTGCGCGTGGATGTCGGCGCCGTCGAGGAGGATGCGGCCCTCGGTGGGCTCCACCATCCGGTTGATCATCCGCAGGGTCGTCGTCTTGCCGCAGCCCGAGGGGCCGACGAAGACGGTGATCGAGCGGTCCGGTATCTCCAGGGAGAGCCGGTCGACGGCGACCGTACCGTCCGGGTACCGCTTCGTGACTGAATCTATCCGTATCAAAACGCCGAATACCCTTCGGGTTTGCCAGAAAGTGCCCAGTTATCGACCACGGTCGCCGTGGCGCAGGCTGTTGTGGACAGAGTTTAAACCGGAAGTGTTTCAGCACTTTGGCGACTGACTGATCCTCTTCAGTTTGTGACCTGACCGAGGCCCGCTGTGCGACACCTGTGAGTTCGCTGATTCTCATTCCCCGCTCAGTGAAGCCTCAGGGCCGCCCCAGACAGCGCCCCGATCGTCATGGTCATGAACGAAACGAACGCGGAAGGCGTCCGCCGCCGGTCGGTCGAGATCGTGGTGCCGGTGTACAACGAGGCACACGTCCTCGCCGACGGCATCGGCCGTCTCCACGCATACCTCGAAGACTCCTTCCCGTTCCCGTTCCGCATCACGATCGCGGACAACGCGAGCACGGACGCCACCTGGACGGTGGCGACCGGCCTGACCCTGCGCCTGCCGCACGTCCACGCACAGCGGCTGGAGCAGAAGGGCCGGGGCCGCGCCCTGAAGCACGTGTGGAGCCGGTCCACGGCCGACGTCGTCGCCTGCATGGACGTCGACCTCTCCACCGGGCTCGACGGCTTTCTGCCCCTGGTCGCGCCCCTCCTCTCCGGCCACAGCGACCTCGCCGTCGGCAGCCGGCTGCACCGGCAGTCGGCGGTGGTGCGCGGCCCGAAGCGGGAGTTCATCTCTCGCTGCTACAACCTGCTCCTCAAGGCAGGCCTCGGCGCCTTCCCCCACTCTCGGCTGCGCTCGAGCGGCGGGACCCCCACCTCGGACGCGCAGTGCGGCTTCAAGGCCGTGCGCACCGAGGTGTTCCGCGCCCTCGCCCCGCGCATCGAGGACACCGCCCGGTTCTTCGACACCGAACTGCTGGTGCTGGCCCGGCGCAACGAACTCCGCGTCCACGAGGTCCCGGTCGACCGGGTCGGCGACCCCGACAGCCGGGTCGACATCGTCCGCACCGCCCTCGACGACCTCAAGGGCATGGCCCGCATGCTCCGGGCCACCGTCACCGGCCGTACCCGCGTCCACGCCGTACCCCGCCGCACCACCGTCCCCCAGAACGTCACGCCCCTGCCCGCCGGGGCAGCCACCGCCGTCGAGCCCATGGAGTACGCGTCATGACGACCCTCGCCCCGCCTCCCGCCCCGGTCCAGGACGGCCGGCACCGGGCCGCCGCCCCGCCGGTCTCCCGCGCCAGAAGGCTGTTCCTGGGCGCCCCCGACGACCCGCGCTGGGCCCGCCCGGCCCTGTGGGCGATCCTGCTCCTGGCCACCGCCCTGTACGCCTGGAACCTCACCTCCGTCACCGGCAACACCTTCTACGACGCCGCGGTCTACTCCGGCACCAAGAGCTGGAAGGCGTTCTTCTTCGGCGCCCTGGACGCCGGCAGCTTCATCACCGTCGACAAACCCCCCTTCGCCCTCTGGGTGATGGGCTTGTCGGCCCGCGTCCTCGGGTACGGCACCTGGCAGTTGATGCTGCCGATGGTCGCCGTCGGCGTCGGCTCGGTGGCGTTGCTGTACCGGCTGGTGAAGCGGGACTTCGGGGTCGTGGCGGCCACGGTCGCCGCCCTCGTCCTGACTCTCACGCCGATCACCGTCGCCATCAACCGCGACACCAACCCCGACCCGGTCCTGGTCTTCCTGATGCTCCTGGGCGCGGCCGCCCTGCTGAAGGCGGTGCGTACCGGCAAGCTGCTGCCCCTCGTCTGGTCGGCGGTCGCGATCGGCTTCGCGTTCAACACCAAGATGATGCAGGCGTACGTCGTGCTGCCCGCGTTCTTCCTGGTCTACCTGTGGGCCACGAACGCGTCGTTGGGCAGGCGCCTCCGCAACCTCGCCGTCGCCACGGCCGCGTTGGTGGTCAGCAGCTCCTGGTGGATGGTGGTCGTCGACCTGATCCCGGCCTCGGACCGGCCGTACATCGGTGGCTCCACCGACAACACCGTGTGGGACCTGGTCATCGGCTACAACGGCTTCGGCCGGATCTTCGGGGCGAGCTCCTCGGTCGGCTCGCAGGGCAACGGCGCGAGCTTCGGTGGCAGTTCGGGCCTGTACCGGATGTTCAACGACATCATGGGCGGCCAGATCTCCTGGCTGATCCCGTTCGCCGCGGTCGCCCTCGTCGGCGGACTCGTGCTGCGCGGCCGGGCGCCGCGCACCGACGCCGAACGGGCCGCGCTGGTGCTGTGGGGCGGCTGGTTCGTCCTGCACTTCCTGACCTTCTCCCTCGCCGAGGGCACCTTCCACCCGTACTACGTCACCGCCATGGCGCCGGGGATCGCCGCCCTGGCCGGCGCGGGCGGGGTCATGCTGTACAAGGCCTTCCGGGAGGGCTCGGCGGCGAGGTGGGGCTGGGTTCTCCCGGCCGCCGTCGGCGCGAGCACCGTCTGGGCGGTCGTGCTGCTCCAGCGGGTCTCCGGTTCCGGCACGGTGTACACGGTCGCCGAGGTGGTGGTCGCGCTGGGCGGTGCGGTGGCGGTGGCCGGACTGCTGATCGGGCGGTTCATGAAGCGGCAGCGGCTGATGGGCCTCGCGGCGGTGGCGGCGGTCGTCGCCCTGCTGGCCGGCCCGGCCGCCTACTCCGTCTCGGCGGCCACCAGCGCGAGCACCAACGGCACCAACCCGACGGCCGGGCCCGGCACCGGTGGCGGCATGGGAGGCGGCGGTGGCCAGCGTCCGAGCGGCAGCGCGCCCGGCGGGAACGCCCCGAGCGGCTCCGGGAGCTCCACGAGCTCCGGTGGCCAGACGATGGGCGAGCCCCCGACCGGCGGCAACTCCTCGTCGAGCACGTCCTCGTCGTCCTCGTCGTCCTCGTCGAAGACCGCCGCCGGCGGTCAGACGGGTGGCGGCATGGGCGGCGGCCAGGTCAGCTCAGCGATGATCACGTACCTGGAGAAGCACCAGGACGGCGCCACCTGGCTGGTGGCGGTGGCCACCGACCAGACGGCCTCCTCGATCATCCTGGAGTCCGGTCAGCCCGTCATCTCCATGGGCGGCTGGTCCGGCAGCGACAACGCGATGACCCTCGCCAGGCTCAAGAGCCTGGTGGAGTCCGGCAAGCTGCACTACGTCGTCGTCAGCAGCGACGGCGGCCAGGGCACGAACTCCGCGATCGCGACCTGGGTGAAGAAGCACGGCACGGCCGTGAGCGCGTACAGCGGCCTGTACCGCCTGGACGCCTCCGACGCCGGCTGATCCCCACCCCGGAAAAGAAGGCGGGCCGCCAGGAGCGGCCCGCCTTCTCGTGTCGTACCCGGGGTCACGCGGCGACCGGCAGCCCCGGCGTCCGCAGCACGGCCCGGTCCGTGTCCACCACGAACACCTCGCAGCCCGGGCGGCTCGCCGCCCACGCGGCGCCGTCCGTGCCCATCGCGAAGGCGGCCGTCGCCACGGAGTCGGCCTCCGTCAGCGTCGGCGCGACCACGGTGACGCTGAGCAGGCCGGTGGCCGGGCGGCCGGTGCGGCCGTCGACGATGTGGTCGCCGCGCTCGTAGCGCCCGGAGGTGGCCACCGCCCCGTCCGTGATCTCCAGCACCAGGCACAGCTGGTCTGCCTGCTCGGGGTGGCGTACCCCGACCCGCCAGGGCCCGCCGGCCGCGACCACGTCTCCCCCGGCGTTCAGGCAGAACCGCTTCGCCCCGGCCGCCGACAGCAGTTCCGCCGCCCGCTGCACCGACCAGCCCTTGACCACCGCGCACGGGTCGAGCCCCCGCCCCGGCAGCCGTACGTCGAACGCGCCCCCGGTCGCCAGCCGGTACTCCTCGCACAGCGCGAGCACCTCGGCGAGGTCCGGGCTCACCTCGGACTCGGCGAGCTCACCCCGGTCCAGGCGGGAGACCTCGCTGTCCGGCCTGAAGGGGCTGAACCGCGCGTCGACCCCGCGCAGCCACGCGAAGGCGGCGTCCACGGCCTGCGCGAAATCCCCCTCGTCGTCGATGCGGAGCGAGACCGGGAAGCCCATGACGTGTTCGACTCGGTTCATGATCAGCCCTTCGCGTCGATCGCGGCCTGGAGGGACTCCTTGTAGCCGTCACTGGTGATCGTCGCGCCGGACACGGTGTCGATGTCCGCGCTCTGTGCCTTCAGTGTCTCAGCGATGAGCACCGGCACCGCGGCCGTCGTCTGCGGATGGTTCGGCTGCTGGAGCATCTTCACCGCGGAGATCCTGTCGCCGGAGAAGGTCACCTGGACCTGGACGGGACCCTTGTCCGTGTCGACGGTCGTGCCCTTGACGACCGTGCCCGAAGCGGTGGACGAGGTGGCCGACGGGGTGGTGGCGGGCTCGGCGGTGGTGGACGTCGTACCGCCGATGGACGGCTCGTAGCGCCAGACGGGGATCAGGCCCGCGATGCTCAGGGCGACGACGGATATGGCTCGCTTCACGGTGTCTCTCTCATCCCGCCAGGCTGAAACGCTCGAAGTGGATCTGCGCCTTGGGCACGCCCAGGTCTCCCAGGGTGCGCAGCACCGCGTTCATCATCGGCGGCGGCCCGCACAGGAAAACGTCCCGGTCGGCGATGTCCGGGACCAGCCGGCTCAGCTCGCGCGGGGCCAGCTTGTCGGGGACGGGCGGGCCGGTGACCAGGTGGAGTTCGGCGCCCTTGGCGACGGCGAGGTCGCGCAGCTCGTCGTAGAGGACGGCGTCCCGGTCGGTGGCGACGCGGTAGATGACGACCGCGTGGCCTTCGAGGTCCTCCAGGAGGGCGCGGATCGGGGTGACGCCGACGCCGCCCGCGATGAGCAGGGACTCGGGCTTCTGCCGGTGCAGGGTGGTGAAGGCGCCGTAGGGGCCCTCGGCGAAGACCCGGGTGCCGGCCTTCATGTGCCGCAGGCCGGCGCTGCCGTCACCGGCCGCCTTGGCGGTCAGGCGCAGGGTGCGGCCGTCGGGTGCGGCGGAGAGGGAGAAGGGGTTGGCCTGCCACCAGCGGTCCTTGGTGAGGAAGCGCCAGAGGAAGAACTGACCGGCCTGTGCGCCCAGCTTGTCGAGGTCACGCCCTGTGACGTACACCGAGACGACGTTGTCCGACTCGGGGACGACGGCGGATACCCGGAACTGGTGGCGGTGGTTGCGCCACAGCGGCAGGACCAGGCGGCCCAGGGCCACCGCGCCGAGCGCCACGCCCCACACCGCGTACCAGTACGCCTTCGCGGCGGACGACGCCGTGAAGGTCGTACCGACCGCGACCTGGTGGCTGAAGGCGAGCACCACGGCCACGTAGGTGTACAGGTGGATGAAGTGCCAGGTCTCGTAGGCGAGCCGGCGGCGGGCGTAGCGGGCCGAGACGGCGCCGACCACGATGATGATGCCCAGCGCGACCACGGCCCGGAGCACGCCTTCCGTCGTCTCCGCGAGGTCGACCAGCTCGCCGACCGGGCCGACGCCCGCGCCGTCGGCGTAGCCGAAGCTGATGAAGACGGCGTGCGCGAGCAGCGTCCAGAGCAGGGCGAAGCCGGTCCAGCGGTGCCAGGAGGTCAGCCGGTCCATGCCGATCCGGCGGTCCAGCCAGGGCAGCCGGGCCACCAGCACCAGCTGGAAGGCCATGACGAGGGCACCGTAGAGGCCGAAGAAGCGGCCGATGACGATCAGCGCGTTGGAGGCGAAGCCGGCCTGGGCGAAGAAGCAGGCGACCACGGCCGCGTTCGCGGCGAGCACGGCGTACAGGCCCGTGCGGGCCACCACCCTGGGGCGTATCGCCGTGGGGGGCGCAGGGGGCGATTGGACGGTCGTCACGGGTGGGCAGCTCCTTGATCGGGTCCTGGGAGTCGAGCTTCACCCGTGGCTGCTGTCGTTTTCCTGTCGGACGACTTTCAACTGCTTATCGATGTCTTTTCTGTGTGAGACGGGGTCTGGCGCACCCGACCCGGTGGCGCAGTATGAGCGGGTGGAAAAAGTACGACTCCTCGTCGTGGACGACGACCCGCCGATCGCCGACCTGGTCGCGACGGTCGCGCGGTACGAGGGCTGGGACGCGGTCACCGCGTATTCCGGTGAGGACGCGCTGGCCAGGGCCGCCGACTTTCGGCCGGACATCGTCGTGCTCGACCTGATGCTGCCCGACCTCGACGGCTTCGGGGTGCTCGACCGGCTGCGGCACTCCGGGACGATGGTGCCGGTGGTGTTCCTCACGGCCCGCGACGGGGTCGCCGACCGGGTCGCGGGACTGACCCGCGGCGGGGACGACTACCTGGTCAAGCCGTTCGCGGTGGAGGAGCTGATGGCCCGGCTGCGTACGGTGCTGCGGCGCAGCGCGGGTCCCGGCTTCCAGCGCTCGGTGCTCCGGGTCGCCGACCTGACGATGGACGAGGACACCCGCGAGGTCCGCCGCGGCGACCGGCTGCTCTCCCTCACCCCCACCGAGTTCGAGGTGCTGCGCTACCTGATGCGCAAGTCGCCGACCGTGCTCACCAAGGCGCAGATCCTGGACCACGTGTGGGAGTACGGCTTCGGCGGCCGGTCGAACGTCGTCGAGCTGGTGGTCAGCCGGCTGCGCCGGAAGATGGACGAGGCCGGCGGCGAGCCGCTGATCCACACCGTGCGCGGCTTCGGGTACGTCATACGGCAGCAGGCGGGCGAGTGACAGGCCGGCTGCTGCGCTCGTACCGGAGCATGCGCCTGGGCACCCGCCTCGCGCTGGGGCTGGGGGCGCTGGCCCTGGTGGTGTTCGCGGTCGTCGGCACGGCCCTGACGACCTATATGCGGGACTACCTCTCGGCCCAGCTCGACGACCAGCTCGGGCTCGCCCAGACCGCCCAGTCGAAGAGCATCGAGCAGAACGGCACCCTCCAGGGCAAGAAGTACTACCGCTGGTACTACGCCGTGTACGACGTCTCGAACGGCACCCCGGTGCTGCGCAAGCCCGAGGAGACCACCGACCTGCCCGCGGACATCGCCGACCTCACCTCGGTGGCGAAGGCCCAGGTCGCCGCGGGCACCGAGGTGCTGCGCACCAAGGACCTGACCGGGGAGGGCGAGTACCGGCTGCGCGGGTGCGAGGTGGAGCCGGGGGTGGTGCTGGTCAGCGGGGCGCCGATGGACAGCATCGACGACACGGTACGACAGCTGGTCACGGTCCAGGTGGTGGCCTTCGGGCTGGCCCTGCTGGCGCTGGTGGTGTTCGGCCGCCGGCTGCTGCGCAACGGCCTGGAGCCGCTGAGCGACATGGCACACACCGCGCACGGCATCGCCTCGCACAACCTGACGGAGTCGGCGGCCCGGCTGCCGCTGCGCGCGGCCAAGCGGGGCGGCGGACCGGAGGTCGAGGAGCTGCGCACCGCGTTCAACACGATGCTCGAACACATCGACCACTCCCTCGCCGTCCGCGCCGAGGCCGAGCAGCGGCTGCGCCGGTTCGTCGCGGACGCCTCGCACGAGCTGCGCACGCCGCTGATGTCGGTGCGCGGCTACGCCGACCTCTTCCAGTACGCGGCCGCCAACCACCCCGAGGAGCGCGACAGGCACCTGGCCCGGCTGCGCGCCGAGGCGGCCCGGATGGGCGTCCTCCTCGACGACCTGCTGCTGCTCGCCCGCCTGGACGCGGCCGAGGTGGAGGCTCCGCTGCGGCTGGAGGACACCGATCTGACCGAGCTGGTGCGGGAGGCGGCCGACGCCTTCCGCGCGGCCCACACCGACCACCCCCTGACAGTGACCACGGGCCCGGACCCGGTGCCGCTCCGCCTCGACCCGGTCCGGATCCGCCAGGTCCTGGACAACCTCCTCACCAACGCGGCCGTCCACACGCCCGCCGGCACCCCCGTGTCCGTGACGGTCGCCGTCACCGCCGGCTCGGCTTCGGTGACCGTCACCGACCACGGCCCCGGCATCCCGCCCGCCGACCGGGCCCGGGTCTTCGACCGCTTCTACCGTGTCGACAAGGCCCGCAGCCGCGACCGCGGCGGCAGCGGCCTCGGCCTCTCGGTGGCCCGGGCGCTGGTGGAGGCGCACGGCGGGACCATCGCACTGGGCGAAGGCCCCACCGCCACCACGGTGTTCACCCTGACGCTGCCGAGGAAGCCGGCGGGTTCGGCAGCGCCCCGCAAGGGGGCGCTGGGGGTACCCCCGGCCGAAGGCTGGGGGAGGAACTGCGCGACCAGCCACGACGGCGCCACAGCCGACTGACGGCAGATCGCGGTACCTCCAGCGGAGCGCTCAGCCCCCCGCCTCCTCCACGGAGCTGAGCCCGCCCTGCCGGGGGTGCGGACGCGCCGCCAGTACCGCGACGTCGTCCTCGGCGTGCCGGGCGTCCAGGCGGGTGAGGATGGACTCCAGCAGGCCGTCGACGTCGACGGCGGGGGCGAAGTGCAGTTCGGCGAGGCGGTGCAGGGAGCGGTCGATGTCCTCACCGCGGTGTTCCACCAGGCCGTCCGTGAAGAGCACCAGCGCCTCGTCGGGTTCGAGCTGGTGGGTGGCCGACTCGTAGCCGCCGAAACCGGTGCCCAGGGGAGGCCCGACGGGGACCCGCAGGAGTGCGGTGCGGCCTCCCCTGGTGATCAGCGCGGGCGGCAGATGGCCGGCGCTGGCCAGGGTGACCTGCCCGCGGCCGGGGTCGACGCGTACGAGCAGGCAGGTGGCGGGCCTTCGGTCCGCCTCGTTGGCGGCGATGTCGTCCATCTGCCGCAGCACCCGGTGCGGCGGCAGCTCGGAGGAGGCGATGTAGCGCAGTGAGGAGCGGTACGCGTTCATGTCGACGGCCGCCTCCAGGCCGTGGCCCATCACGTCGCCGACGACGAGCAGCGTGCGCCCGAAGTGCAGCCGTACGGTCTCGCACCAGTCGCCGCCGACCAGCACCCGCCCGCCGGCCGGGAGGTAGCGGATCGACACGTCCAGGTTCGGGTGCGGCCGGCCCGGCTCGGAGAGCAGGGCGCGTTGCAGGTCACCGGCGGTGCGGTTGACCTCGTCGTACTCGCGGGCGTGCCGGATGTGGGAGGCGGCGCGTTCGGCGAGGAGGGCGAGCAGTTCGGCCTCCGCTCGGGCGAACGGCGTCCCCTCGCGGGCGCAGACCAGGACGCCGTACTGGTCGGAGCCGCTGGTCAGGGGCGCGCACAGGGCCGGGCGCGAGTGGCTGCCCGGTGGGCGGGACAGCCACGGGTCCGCCCAGTTGTCGGCGGCCGGGGTGCCGGCGTCCCGGGCGACCGCGGTGGCCCAGCGGGCGTCGGGCAGCAGATCGGCGTCGCCGGTGATCGACTCGTAGCCGGAGACGGTGTCGCCGACCCGCCGCATCACGGCCGCGCTGCCGCCGGCCAGCCGTACCGCCGCCCGGGTCAGCTCCGTACAGGTGGTGGACTCGTCCAGGCTGGTGCCGATGCCGGCCGCGGCCGTGCGCAACGCCCGGAGGGGCGCGGCGGGGTCGGCGCCCGCCACGAGCCCGTCCGGTCCGCCCAGGCCGTCGGCGGACGCGAGTCCCCTACGGGACTGGAACCATCGCGCGACACCCGACACCTTCACAGAATCTCAAACAGCGCCGCTCCGGGCACCAGCCGTCTGTGCCAGGAGCCCCGGGAGACGCTTCACCGAGGTCGCGGGCGCGAGTGCCGCGGCCGTCGGCCCACGGGCCCGTCCGCAGACGGGCCCGGCCGGACTCAGCTCTCGTCGGCGGTCAGCCGGAGCGAGATCGAGTTGATGCAGTACCGCTGGTCGGTCGGGGTCGCGTACCCCTCACCCTCAAACACGTGCCCGAGATGCGAGCCGCAGCGCGCGCAGCGCACCTCGGTGCGGACCATCCCGTGGGTGCGGTCCTCGACCAGTTCGACCGCGTCGGTGTCCTTCGGGTCGTAGAAGCTCGGCCAGCCGCAGTGGGACTCGAACTTCGTGTCGGAGGTGAACAGCTCGGCACCGCAGGCGCGACAGGAGTACACGCCCTTGGTCTTGGTGTCGGTGTACTCACCCCTGAAGGCCGGCTCGGTCGCCGCCTGACGCAGCACGGCGTACTCGGCCGGCGACAGCTCCGCCCGCCACTGCTCGTCCGGCTTCTCGACGTCGTACGACATGACTCTCAGCCCCTCACTTCGCCAGGCGTTCCAGGATCCTCGGGCCCAGGTCCGTCACGTCGCCCGCGCCCATGGTGAGAACCAGATCACCGGGCTTCGTCATTCCCGCGACCACGGCGGGGACCTCGTCCTTGTCGTGCACGGCCGTGACGTCGGCACCGGCCGCCCGCGCCGCCTCGATGATCAGCTCGCTGGTGACCCCGGGGATCGGGTCCTCACGGGCCGGGTAGATGTCGAGGACCACCGACGCGTCCGCGAGGGCCAGCGCGTCGCCCATCTCCTTGCCCAGCTCCTGGGTGCGGGAGAAGAGGTGCGGCTGGAAGACGACCAGGATCCGGGCGTCCCCGGCGGCGGCGCGCATGGCCTCCAGGTCGGCGGTCATCTCGGTCGGGTGGTGGGCGTAGGAGTCGATCACCTGGACGCCGGCCGCCTCGCCCTTGAGCTGGAGGCGCCGCTTCACGCCGGTGTACGCGGCGAGGGCGGGCGCGAGCTCGGCGGCGGGGACCCCCAGGGCCACGCCCGCGGCCAGCGCGGCGACCGCGTTGTGCGCGTAGTGCCGGCCGGGGACCGACACCGTGAACGTCAGCTCGGTGCCGTCCAGCAGGACGGTGACCTCGCTCTTCAGGCCCTGCGGTACGACGGAGAGCACCCGGACGTCGGCGTCCGCGGCCTCGCCGTACGTCACCGTCCGGACCTTTCCGGCCACCCGCCGGGTCAGCTCGCGCGCCCCCTCGTGGTCGGCGTTGACCACCAGCGTGCCGCCGGGCACGATCCGGCCGGCGAAGGTCTCGAAGGACTCGTAGATCTCGTCCATCGAGGCGTAGTTGGCGTGGTGGTCGAGCTCCACGTTGAGGACGATGGCGACCTCGGGCGCGTACTTGTGGAAGCTGCGGTCGGATTCGTCCGCCTCGGCGACGAAGATCTCGCCCTCGCCGTGCAGGGCGTTGGAGCCGGGTGCGTCGAGGTCGCCGCCGATGGCGTACGAGGGGCTGCGGCCCAGCGCGGTCAGGGACACCGCGAGCATGGACGTGGTGGTGGTCTTGCCGTGCGTGCCGGCGACCGCGATCGGACGCAGGCCGTCCATCAGCGCGGCGAGGGCGTCCGAGCGGTGCACCACCGGGACACCC
This sequence comes from Streptomyces sp. NPDC028289, assembly GCF_055565975.1. Classification (NCBI taxonomy): domain Bacteria; kingdom Bacillati; phylum Actinomycetota; class Actinomycetes; order Kitasatosporales; family Streptomycetaceae; genus Streptomyces; species Streptomyces sp. NPDC028289. The sequence continues at coordinate 252,696 of NZ_JBVHTI010000009.1, forward strand.
AGCTCGGCCGCGCGGGCCAGTTCGGGGTTGTCCTTCCGGATCGCCGACGACACGACGACACAGCTGGCGTCGTCGGCGAGATGACCGGCCGCGTGCCCGATGTGCACGGTGACGCCGAGCGCCCGCAGCGCCCCGGCCGTCTCCGACTCCTTGGCGTCACTCCCGGCCACCTGGGCCCCGCGCTGGGCGAGGATCTTGGCGATCCCCGACATCCCGGCGCCGCCGATCCCGATGAAGTGCGGACGCTCCATGGCGGAAGGAAGGCCGGGTGCCATGTATTTCTCCCAGAGACGGTGACGTGCGAAAGCCTGCCTAGCCTATGTGCTCGGACATCCGGCGCCCTGCAAGGGGCGCGAGCATCAGCGCCCCGAAAGGGGCACGGGGCCGTATCGAATTGCGGCTACCGCCGCATGGGCGCGACCAGCGACACCTCACAGCCGACGCGAGAACAGCGCCCCGAAAGGGGCACGGGGCCGTATCGAATTGCGGCTACCGCCGCATGGGCGCGACCAGCGACACCTCACAGCCGACACGAGAGAACAGCGCCCCGATAGGGGCGCGGGGAACTGCGCGACCAGCCCCCACGCACCCGCACCCGCCCACGCACCGCACCCCCACGGCGCCTACGCCTTGCTGTGCGAGAACAGCTTCAGCACCGGCACCCCCACCTTGTGCCGCGCCCGCGACGCCCAGTCCCGGTGGAAGAACTCCTCCACATAGTGCGGATCGGTCAGCACGATCACCTCGTCCGCGCCCACCTCTTCCACGAGCTTCCGCAGCGCGTCCAGCGGGTGGTCCTCGACCATCCGCCCCTCCGCGCTGCTGCCCGCCGCCCGCAGGGCCGTCAGGGACACGTCCAGCGCCTGCTCGGCAGGGCCCTTCGCCGCATCCCCCTCCGGCGTCTCCCGCTCGCGCGTGGCCTCGTCGAGTTCGCCGAGCGCGATGTCGTCGATGGCCCGCAGCAGGCGGTCCGCCTGGTCGCCGCGCGGCTGGAGCAGCACGTGGAAGGCGACCTGCTCGTCCCCGTGCAAGGTGGTGACGAACTCCACGTCGGCGGACGTCAGGGCCTTCTCGATCATCAGAACGCTTGTGAACACCAGGCGCCTCTTCTCCCTAGAGGGTCGCTCGACCCTCTGTCCTCCGTGGGGCCGGCACCCCTGCGGAAACCATCCTGCCCCGTGATCGCACGGGTACTGCCGGATTCAGTTTGCCCGCCGGAAGCTAAGCGGAACGGTATATTCCGCCGTTTTCAGGACCGGCGGTAGCGACCGAACAGGAATCCGGCCTCTTCCAGGAGGGACACTAGTTCGAAGCGTCGGGGTACGGCGACACCGGGCCCCCCGGCGATCCGCTGCGCGTGGCCCGCCGTGAGCATCGGGGAGACGGTCAGGCACAGCTCGTCGAGGACGCCGGCGGCGACGAACTGCCCGAGCAGCCGGGGGCCGCCCTCGGTGAGCAGCCGGGTGTGGCCGAGGTCGGCGAGGGCGCGGACCGCACGGGCGGGGTCGACACCGACGCCGTCACCGGCGACCACCACGCGGGCGCCGGCCTTCTCGCATGCGGCGACACGGTCGGGCGCGGCGGCCGCGCCGGTCAGGACCAGCGTGGGCACGAGGGGCGAGGTGAACAGCGGCAGCGAGAAGTCGAGGTCGAGGCTCGCGGTGACGACGGCGACCGCGGCGACCGCGGCCTGACCGGCCGCGGTCCGGGCGCCCGCGAACTCCGCCCGTTCGCGTACCGGCCGGTACCCCTCCTGCCGTACCGTTTCCGCGCCCACGACGACGACGTCCGCGAGCCCTCGCAGGGTGCCGAAGATCCGCATGTCGGCCGCGCCCGAGATGGGCTGCGACCGCCCGTCGTGCTGCCCCGCCCCGTCGAGCGTGGACACCATGTTGGCCCGCAGCCACGCCTCCCGCCCGGCGGATTCGGGGTAGGCATAGGCGAGGGCCAGCTCGGCCAGGCTCCACTCCCGGTCGGCGGAACCGGAACCCTCGGCCCCGCCCTCGGGCAGCGCCCCCTCGGCCGCACCGCCAAAGGCCTGGGCTGTTGTTCGTTCGGTCACAGGGAACAGGCGTCGCATGTCGTGCAGTGTGGCACGGCAACTAGCATGGGTGACCGTGTCGTCTTCTCCCGCCGCATCCGAGGTCAGCCCCATAGCCGACGCGGCCCCGCTGTCCCTGTGCGCCCGTTCGCCGCACGTCCCCGCGGACCGGCTGGTCGCCGAGATGGTGCCGCCGCCCCGCTTCGACTCCGTCCGCTTCGCCACCTACATCCCGGACCCGAACCAGCCGACCCAGACCGAGGCCGTACGGGTCCTGGAAGGGTTCGCCGGCGGTCTCGGCGGGGCGCACGCGGTGGCCGGCGGCAGGCGCGGCTTCCTCGGCTTCGGGAAGGCGAAGGCGCCCAGGACGCCGGCCGGGCCCCGCGGGGTCTACCTCGACGGCGGGTACGGCGTCGGCAAGACGCACCTGCTCGCCTCGCTCTGGCACGCCACCCCGGCCGAGCCCACGCTGAAGGCGTTCGGCACCTTCGTGGAGCTGACCAACCTGGTCGGCGCCCTCGGCTTCCAGCAGACCGTGCAGACCCTCTCCGGCCACCGTCTGCTGTGCATCGACGAGTTCGAGCTGGACGACCCCGGCGACACGGTCCTGGTGTCGACGCTGCTGGGCCGGCTGGTGGACGCCGGTGTCGCGCTCGCCGCCACCTCCAACACCCTGCCGGGCAAGCTCGGCGAGGGCCGGTTCGCCGCCGCCGACTTCCTGCGCGAGATCCAAGGCCTGTCGGCCCACTTCCGCCCGCTGCGCATCGACGGCGAGGACTACCGCCACCGCGGCCTGCCCGAGGCGCCGGCGCCGTACTCCGACGAACAGGTGACGAAGGCGGCGTACGCCACCCCGGGCGCCTCGCTCGACGACTTCCCGCACCTCCTGGACCACCTGGCCAAGGTGCACCCCAGCCGGTACGGCGCACTCACCGACGACCTGAGCGCCGTCTGTTTGACGGACGTGCAGCCGGTGCCCGACCAGTCGACCGCACTGCGGCTCGTGGTCCTCGCGGACCGGCTCTACGACCGCGAGGTCCCGGTGCTGGCCTCCGGGCTGCCCTTCGACAGGCTGTTCAGCGAGGAGATGCTGAACGGCGGCTACCGGAAGAAGTACTTCCGCGCGATATCCCGGCTCACCGCCCTGGCCAGGGACGCCAAGGGGCTGGTGGACGCCGGCTAGGCCAATAATCGATCAAGCTCCCCAGGTCAAGAGCCTGATCAGGCCACACCACCGGCACTTTTCACGCTCTCTTCGGCTCGCAACACCGAGTTAACCCTGCAAACAACTTTGCAGGGTTAACGTGTTTCTTGACCAACCATTGACCTGTGCTTGGCGCACACAAGAGGCGTGAACTGCTGCGAGGGAGGCTCATGTTCCGAGGTAAGACAGCCCGGACCGTGCTCTCGCTCCTGGCCGCCGCCCTGCTCGCCGTCCAGTTCTTCGCCCCCTCGGCAACCTTCGCAGCTGCGCATACCCTCAGTCATGTCGAGGCCAAAGCCCAGTCCGGGCCGAAGTCCTCGGCGAAGGCCGTGCGCGCCGCCTCGCACACCCTGCGCGAACACGGCCTCTGCGGCGAGCCGCCCAGCCTGCCGCAGACCGCCGACCGCCATCGCAGCGCCACCGCCGGCTGGGCGGACGACCGCCCGCCCACCGCGCGGCACACCGAGGCCATACGCGCCTCGGTGCCTCCCACAGCCAGGCACCACAGCACGTCGAGAGCGTCGAGAGCCCACTCACCGGCCACGCTTCAGGTCTTCCGCTGCTGACGGGACGGGCTCTGCCCCGGGCTCTCCATGCCCTTCATCCCCCCCACACACGTCGTGCAAGCCCGACGCGCCGCTGTAGCGCGCCAGGAGGAGTCCACACACCATGCAGCCCCTCATCGACAACGCCCGTACGTTCGGACAGCGCCCTGAGGAGTTCGCCAGGCTCGCCGAAGGCCAGTCCCCGCAGGTGCTCTTCATCACCTGCTCCGATTCCCGGGTCGTCCCGGCCCTGATCACCGGCGCCCGCCCGGGCGAGCTCTTCGAGCTGCGCACCGCGGGCAACATCGTCCCGCCGTACGCCTCGACCACCCCCACCAGCGAGGCGGCCACCATCGAGTACGCCGTGGAGGTGCTCGGCGTCCGCGACATCGTCGTCTGCGGGCACTCGCACTGCGGTGCCGTCGGCGCGCTGGTGCGCGGCGACGACCTGACCGCCGTACCCGCCGTACGGGACTGGCTGGCCAGCGCCGAGCCGCGCCCGAGCGGGGCGGCCGAGGACCCGGCCGTCGCGGAGGGCGTGCAGTACCACGTGCTCGCCCAACTGCTGCGGCTGCGCTCGTACCCCTGCATCGACAGGAAGCTGACGGCGGGCGAACTGACCCTGCGCGGCTGGTACTACGAGGTCCACACCGGTGCCGTGCGCGAACACCGCGCCGACACCGACACCTTCGAGGCCCTGTGAGCGCCGCGATGACCAAGTTCCCTTACATACGCCAGGACTTCGCCGCCTCCCTCGTCGTCTTCCTGGTCGCGCTCCCGCTCTGCGTGGGCGTGGCCGTGGCCTCCGGCGTCCCGGCCGAACTCGGCCTGGTCACCGGCATCGTGGGCGGTCTCGTCACCGGGATGCTGCGGGGCAGCAGCCTTCAGGTGTCGGGGCCGGCCGCCGGCCTGACCGTGCTGGTCTTCGAGGCGGTGCGCGAGTTCGGGCTGCCGCTGCTCGGGGTGATCGTGCTGATCACCGGCCTCCTCCAGATCGCCATGGGCGTCCTGCGGCTGGGGCGCTGGTTCCGGGCCATCTCGGTCTCGGTCGTCGAGGGCATGCTGGCCGGAATCGGTCTGGTGCTGATCGCCGGCCAGCTGTACCCGGCACTCGCCGCCAAGGCTCCCGAGTCCGGCCCCGGCAAGATCGCCGGGCTGCCCGGGGCGTTCCTGGACGCCCTCGGGGACGGCGGCGCGCTGGCCTCGCTCGCCCTCGGCTCGGGCACGATCGCGGTCCTGGTGCTGTGGACGTACGTCCCGGCGAAGGTGCGGACGGTCCCCGGACCGCTGGCCGCCGTCGGCCTCGCCACCCTGGCCGCCTTCCTCCTGGGCCTCCCGGTCGCCACCGTCGAGGTGCACGGGCTGCTGGACTCGGTCCAGCCGCCCCCGCTGAGCGCCTTCGGTGAACTGGCGAGCGCCGGGGTGATCGGCACGATCGTCGCGTTCACGCTGATCGCGTCAGCCGAGTCGCTGTTCAGCGCGGCGGCCGTGGACCGGCTGCACGACGGTCCGCGCACCCGGTACAACCAGGAGCTGATCGCCCAGGGCGCGGGCAACGCGCTGTGCGGGGTGCTCGGCGCACTGCCGATGACCGCGGTGATCGTGCGCAGCGCGGCCAACGTCCAGGCGGGCGCCCGCACCAAGGCGTCCCGGGTGCTGCACGGCGTCTGGCTGCTGCTGTTCGCGGCCCTGCTGCCGGGAGTTCTGGCGTACATACCGATCCCGGCGCTCGCCGGAATCCTGGTCTACTCGGGCGCCAAACTGATCCCGGTGCGCGCGCTGGCCGTGCTGTGGCGCGAGCACCGGGGCGAGGCGGTCGTCCTCGTCGTCACGGCGGTGTCGATCGTCGCGGTGAGCATGTTCGAGGGCGTGCTGATCGGGCTCGCCCTGTCGATCGTCAAGACCGCCTGGGAGGCCTCGCATCTGAAGCTGGAGGTCGTCGACAAGGGTGCGGGACCGATCGACGCCCACCTGTCGGGCAACGCGACCTTCCTGCGGCTGCCGAAGATCCTCGACAGTCTGGAGGCGCTGCCCCAGGACCGCCCGATCCGGGTGGACCTCTCCGGGCTGCACCACCTCGATCACGCCTGCCGGACCGCGCTGGAGAGCTGGGCCCAGCGGCACAGCGACGCGGACACCGAGCCGGTGAAGGTCACGGCCGCCTGAACCGGCGGCCGCCCCGGGCCGGGGTACCGACGCCCCTCGGCATCCCGGCCCGGACCAGCTGCCCTGGGCCGTGGCCCCGACCCTCCCGACGGGCATATCGTTACAGCAACAGACATATCGGACCTCTTTACCTGGGGGTCGTGATGGTTCAGGAGCTGCTGGTCGCGGTGGTGGTGGCGCTGTGCGTCGGCGCGCTGTACCTGGCCGCCGCGGCGCGGGTCGTCAAGCAGTACGAGCAAGGCGTGCTGTTCCGGCTCGGCCGCGTCGCGGGAGACGTACGACAGCCCGGCTTCACCCTGGTGATCCCGTTCGTGGACCGGCTGCACAAGGTCAACATGCAGATCGTCACGATGCCGATCCCCGCCCAGGAGGGCATCACCCGCGACAACGTCACCGTGCGCGTGGACGCGGTCGTCTACTTCCGGGTGGCCGACGCGGTGAGCGCGCTGGTCAAGGTCGAGGACTACAAGTTCGCCGTCTCACAGATGGCCCAGACCTCGCTGCGTTCGATCATCGGCAAGAGCGACCTGGACGATCTGCTCTCCAACCGCGAGAAGCTCAACGAGGGCCTGGAGCTGATGATCGACAGCCCGGCCGTGGGCTGGGGCGTGCAGGTGGACCGGGTCGAGATCAAGGACGTGTCCCTGCCGGACACGATGAAGCGCTCGATGGCCCGCCAGGCCGAGGCCGACCGGGAGCGCCGGGCCCGGATCATCAACGCCGACGCCGAGCTGCAGGCCTCGAAGAAGCTGGCCGAGGCGGCCCAGCAGATGGCGGACACCCCGTCGGCCCTGCAACTGCGGCTGCTGCAGACGATCGTGGCGGTGGCCGCCGAGAAGAACTCCACCCTGGTCCTGCCGTTCCCGGTGGAGCTGCTGCGGTTCCTGGAGCGGGCCGGCGGGCAGCCGGGGCCGAACGGCGGCACCCCGGCCGAGATCGGCGAGAGCACCGTGCGGACCGGACCGCCGCCCGGGTGATCCGGCGCCGTGACACCCGCCGCGCCACATCAGAAAATAGGACATATCAACCTACGTTCACAGGGTGATCCGACTAGCACGCCGTCTTACCGGTACGACCACCGTATGCGTCGCCCTGGGCGCCGCGCTCGCCGCCTGTGGCACCACCGAGGCCCCCCACGCCGGCCCCCCGGCCCCCGCCAAGGCCTCCTCCTCCGCCACCCCGCCGCCCACGCTCGCCCCCGGGCCCGGCGGTACGGCACCCGTCTTCACGAACGGTCCGCGCACCCTGGGCAAGACCGTCGCCCTGACCTTCGACGCCGACATGACCGCCGACCAGGGGCCGCGCGCGGCCAAGGGCGAGCACTTCGACAACCCCGCGCTGATCGCGACCCTGCGCCGGCTGAAGGTGCCGGCCACGATCTTCATGACCGGCCGCTGGGCCGACCAGTACCCGGCACAGGCCCGTTCCCTCGGCCGCGACCCGCAGTTCGAGGTCGCCAACCACTCCTACAGCCACTACGCGTTCACCGGCGACTGCTACGGCCTGCCGACCGTCGCCGCCGCGAACATGAAGTCGGACGTGGAGCGCGCCTACGCCGCCCTGCTCCGCGCCGGGGTACCGCACCCGATGCCGTACTTCCGCTTCCCCGGCGGCTGCTACGACCGGCAGGCGCTGCGCGCGGTCGGCGCGCTCGGGGTCACCGCGGTGCAGTGGGACGTGGTCAGCGGGGACGCCTTCGCGACGGACGCCGACGCGGTGACCAAGCAGGTGCTGGACGGGGTGAAGCCCGGTTCCGTGGTCGTCATGCACTGCACCCGCAGCGCCGCCCCGACCACCGAGCAGGTGGTGCGGAGCGTCGTACCGGAGCTGCGCAAGCGGGGCTTCCGGTTCGTGAAGGTCTCCGAGCTGATCGGGGAGACGCCGGGGCACCGGTGACCGTCCTACGCTGGAGACATGAGCGACGAGGGGCACGAGGGCTACTGCACGACCACCGAGGGCGCGAAGCCGCCGAAGGCGGACGGGCCGCCGTATGCGGAGTGTGTGCTGTGCCGGGAGCCGACGGAGTACCCGGAGTCGTACAAGGGCATCACGATGTGCCCGCGCTGTGAGTGGCAGGAGGCTCAGCGGAGCGCCTGTTCAGGGTGAGCGGCGGCCGTGTCCGAGCGAGTGGGACGCGGGAACCTTGACGTGCTCCCTGGCCTGAGAAGTCCAGGGATTCCGGCCTGGGTCGTCCGACCCTTCCGGGGGCTTCCTGCTTCACCGCGCTGTGCCGGGACTTTCGTCCTGGTCTTACCGGCGCTCCACAGGCGTTTTGCGTCTCCGCCCGTCCAGCGGCGACGATTCGGCGTCCTTCGAAGAGGACATTACGGGCTGCGTTGTGGTCGCGGTCGTGCACGGTGCCGCACTCGCCGCACGTCCACTCGCGGATGTGCAGGGGTTTGGGACCGTCCCGGAACCCGCATGCCGAGCAGACCTGCGAGGACGGGAAGGCCCGGTCCACCTTGGCGAAGGTGCGGCCGTGTTTGACCGCCTTGTACTCCAGTATCCGAACGAACGCGGACCATCCCGCGTCGTACACGGATTTGGCGAGCCGGGTGCGGCCCAGGCCGGATACCGCGAGGTCTTCCACATACACCGCTTGGCTGTCGCGGATGATCTGTGTGGATGCCTTGTGGTGAAAGTCCCGGCGCCGGTCCGCAACCTTGGCGTGCTGGCGTGCGACCTTGATGCGGGCCTTGGCCCGGTTCTTCGATCCCTTGGCCTTGCGGGACAGCTCTTGTTGAAGGCGCCTGAGCTTCTTCTCCGCCCGGCGCAAAAAACGCGGGCTGTCGATCTTCCGGTCGTCAGAGAGGACGGCGAAGGCGGACAGCCCGAGGTCGATACCTGCTTCCGCCTCCGCCTCAGGGAGGATGTCCGGCTCGGTGTCGACGACGAAGCTGAGGAAGTACCGGCCACAGCTGTCCTTGGTGACGGTCAGGGATGTGGGCGGCCGGAAGCCGGCGGGACCACTTGACCTTGAGGCTGCCGACCTTGGCCACGTACACCGTGCCGTCGTCCTGGAGGGAGAACGCGTTGGTGTTGAGGCGGATCGACTGCCGCGCGTCCTTCTTCGACTTGTACCGGGGAGGGCCGACTTTGCGGCCCTGCCGCTTGCCCGTGATCGAGTCGAAGAAGTTCTTGTAGGCGGTGTCCAGGTCCCGCAGGGACTGCTGCAGGACGACAGCCGACACGTCGGCGAGCCAGGCGCGTTCCCCGGTTCCCTTGGCCTGGGTGATGCGCAACCGGGACAACTCGCCCGACGTCACATACGGCAGCCCCGCCTCGTGCGCTTCCTTCCGGTCACGCAGACAGTCGTTCCACACCACACGAGCACACCCGAACGCCCTCGCCAGCGCACGGCACTGAGAGGTATTCGGGTAGGCCCGCGAGTTGTAGCGAAGCTGCATATCGATCACCGTATTGATGCCGCGCGGCCGCTCGCGACGAAAGATCACATTCAACGGAAACTGCCATGGGATGAGCAAATACATTCGATCTCAGACCAGTTCGATGAACTTCGTAGCGGAGCTGCACGAGCTCAACGGTGAACGGGATCACGTCCACCTCCCGGTGCCCTACCTACCCGCCCAAGGACGCCGTCTCGAAGCTGATCAACAGCCTCAAAGGTGTATCCGCCCGCCAGATACGGCCGGGGGCACATCCCAGCCGTGCGGGCCAGTTCGAGAGCACGGCGCATGAGGACATTGTCGTGCGGTCCCGCCGTGGGGGTGTACACCGTCTCGGACTGCGGGCGCGTTGTGGCTGGTCGCGCAGTTCCCCGCGCCCCTTAGGGTGATGGGGTGAGCGTTGATTCCATGTCACCCGGCGACAGCCCGTTCAAGACGGAACCCACTGCACGTGACGAAGCACCCCAGTTCGTGCTGCCTCTTGTCGTGCGGATAGAGAAGTCGGCTCCCCCGGCCCGCACCGACGCACTCGAAACGGCCGCTCGGGCCGTGCTGGCCATGCTCAGTGATGAGCGGGCCCTCGGGGACGGTGAGTGGGCGCAGGCCGTTCGGGACTGGGAGGACGCGCGGATCCGGAAGGTCGTGCGGCGGGCTCGGGGGGCCGAGTGGCGGCGGGCCGGGGAGTTGCCCGGGATCACCCTCACGGGGAAGTCGGCCGAGGTGCGGGTGTTTCCGCCGGTTCCCCTGGACGGGTGGCCCCGGGAGCTGGCCAAGTTGCAGGTGTCCGGGACCGAGTTGGACGATCCCGAGCCGCCCGCGGGCGCCGACCGGTCCGCGCCCGTGCTGTGGCTGAACCCGGAGCTGGAGATGTCGGCCGGGAAGGCGATGGCGCAGGCCGGGCACGGGGCGCAACTGGCCTGGTGGGCGCTGCCGGAGGAGGAGCGGGAGGCGTGGCGCGACGCCGGGTTCCCGCTCGCCGTGCGGACCGCCGATCCGGCCGAGTGGCGTGAACTGACGGACAGCGGGCTGCCGTTGGTGCGGGACGCCGGGTTCACCGAGATCGCCCCGGGCAGCTGCACGGTGGTCGCGGACCATCCAGCACTTCACTGACCTGGTCTTTTTTAACTCCCCTGACAAACTTTGCCGTTTGTTTGAACACCGTCGCCGCCGCACCCGTACGTCCTGGCACTGAACCAGCGACACGGGGAGGCACCCCTTGCGGCGTTTGAACGGAACGGCCCTCATTCTGGCGACCCTCGCCGCTACCGTCGGCGCGCTCGTGTACCCCGTGTGGTCGTACGCCGACCGCTCCGGCACCGGGCAGGCCAATGTGGCGGCGGGGACCGTGATGACCGAGTGGGGTCCGTTGACGGCCTCCGACCGCGACCTGATCGTGCGGGTCCGGCTGGCCGGGCTGTGGGAGCTGCCGGCCGGTCAGCAGGCGATCCAGCGGGCGCCGAGCGCGGCGATCAAGGAGGCCGGCGACCACCTCATCGTGGGCCACACGGACCTCGACCGGCGGGTCCGGATCGTCGCGGCGCAACTGGGCGTCGAGCTGCCCAACGTGCCGAACGAGCAGCAGCAGGGCTGGCTCGACGAGATGTCCGCCGCGACCGGCGCCGAGTACGAGTACAAGTTCGTGAACCTGCTGCGGGCCGCGCACGGCAAGATCTTCCCGGCGATCGGGACGGTGCGGAACACCACCCGCAACAGCCTGGTGCGGCAGCTCGCCTCGGACACCAACCAGACCGTGCTCGACCACATCACGATCCTGGAGAAGACCGGCAAGGTCGACTTCGAGGCGATCGCCAACGAGATCGCCAACGCGAGCACGGCCAGCCCGACCGGCCCGGCGGTGCCGGCGCCCGGGGTGGTGGCGCCCTCCGCGCCGGCCGCCCAGGCCAGCGGCGACGTGCAGACCACGTCCCGGCCCTCCCCCGGCGCGCCGGGCACGGTGAACACCGCGCGCCCGGACCCGGAGGACTCCGAGGGCGGCGTCCTCAGCCGGTAGCGTCCCCGGCCGGTGGCCCGACAGCTCCCCGGAGCGCGGGCGCGAACCTCAAATGTTGCTCTGAAGCGGCAGACAACACGGTTCGCGGACGCGCTCCGGGGCCATACCCCCGTCATTCGGAACAGGTCGGAGCAGGAGGGGGACGACCATGACCCTGGAGCGGCTGGGGACGGGCATCGGCTGGCGGCCGGAGATCGCGGACGCCGTGGAGCGCATGCCGGGCATCGACTGGGTCGAGGTCGTGGCCGAGAACACCTGTCCGGGCCACCTCCCCGAGTCGCTGCGGCGGCTGCGCGAGCGCGGGGTCACTGTCGTCCCGCACGGTGTCTCGCTGGGCCTCGGCGGCGCGGACCGTCCCGACGGGGAACGGCTGAGGGCGCTCGCCGAGCGGGCGGAGGCCCTGGCCTCCCCCCTGGTCACCGAGCACATCGCGTTCGTCCGCGCGGGCGGCCCGCGCACGGCGTCGCCGGCCCTGGAGGCCGGCCACCTGCTCCCCGTCCCCCGCACCCGGGACGCCCTCGACGTGCTCTGCGAGAACGTCCGCATCGCCCAGGCCGCGCTGCCGGTGCCGCTCGCCGTCGAGAACATCGCCGCGCTCGTCTCGTGGCCGGGCGAGGAGATGACCGAGGGGCAGTTCCTGTACGACCTCGCCGACCGTACCGGGGTACGGCTGCTGATCGACGTGGCGAACCTGCACACCAACCACGTCAACCGCGGGGAGGACCCGGCCAAGGCCCTCTCCGAACTCCCCGTCGAGGCGATCGCCTACGTCCATGTCGCGGGCGGCTTCGAGCGGGACGGCGTCTGGCACGACAGCCACGCCCACCCGGTGCCCCCGGCGGTCCTGGACGTCCTGACCGACCTCGCGTCCCGGGTCGCGCCGCCGGGTGTGCTGCTGGAGCGGGACGAGAACTTCCCGGAACCGGCCGAGCTGGAGCGTGAGCTGACGGCGATCCGGACGGCCGTGACGGCGGGCGGTGCGGTGGCCGGCCGCCCGTGGGAGCCCTCGCCGGCGGCTCCCGCCCCCGAGGTCTCCGACGCCGCCCGGCAGCGGGTCGGGCTCGCGCAGACCGCGATGCTGTCGTCGCTGGTCGCGGGGACGCCGCTGCCGGAGGGGTTCGACCGGGCGCGGATGGGGGTGCAGGCGCGGGCGCTGGCCGCGAAGCGGGCGGATGTGGTGGCGAAGATCGCCCCGGAGCTGCCGGAGATCCTGGGGGCGGGGTACCGGGCGGCTTTCCTCACGTATGCGCAGGAGCGGCCGATGACGGGGGGCTACCGGCGGGACGCCCTGGAGTTCGCGGGGGAACTGCTGCGAACGGGGGGCGGTCCCTCTCATCGGCGGCTGGAGCAGTGGTGGCGGGAGCGGGCGGGGTCGGCCCCGCGGCGGTCGCTCACGCGCAGGGTGCTGCTGCGGCGGGGTTAGCGGCCGGGGGGTGGGGACGCTCACCGGCGCTTGCCGGGTGCCTCCCCCAGCCTTCGGCCGGGGGGACCCCCAGCGCCCACCCGTGCCGCCCTGGGGGCACCTCCCAGGCCCTTAAGGCACTGGGGGAGGCACGACTGCCCGCGGATTACATGCCCCGTAAGGGGCGCTGGGGGTACCCCCGGCCGAAGGCTGGGGGAGGAACTGCGCGATCAGCCCCCACCGGCCCGCGGCCGACGTACGGCCCACGCGCCCTCGGCGCTGCTTCGTCCGTCACACGGTCCGACCGCTCTCCGCACCCCTCGGTAATATGCCAACCCCGCGCGGCGAAGCCCCACCGTGCGGTGCAGGAGGCATCATGCGCGCGCGACCCCGACCCCCCGTCCAGGGACGAGGCATATTCAGCGGTACCGGGCTGATCATCGTCTGTCTCGCGGCGACCCTCGCCGCCCTGGTGTTCCCGATCTGGTCGTACGCCGACCGTTCCGACCCGACCGGCTCGGTGAACGTGCTCAGCGCCCAGACCGTGACGACGGCGTACGGCCCGCTGTCCGCGCAGGACCGGGACTTCATCGTGAAGGTCCGCCTCGCCGGGCTCTGGGAGCTGCCGGCCGGGGAGATGGCGGAGCAGAAGGGCACCACGGCGGCCGTACGGACGGCCGGGCAGCACCTCGTCGACGGGCACACCTCCCTCGACGCCCACGTCCGCACCGTCGCCACCCAGCTCGGCGTGCCGATCCCGAACAGCCCGAACGTCCAGCAGCAGCAGTGGCTCGCCACACTGAACGCCGCGCAGGGACAGGACTTCGACCGCGAGTTCGCGAACATCGTGCGGCTGGCGCACGGCCGGGTCTTCTCCGTGGTCGCCCAGGTCCGCGCCGCCACCCAGAACACCCTGGTCCGCGATCTCGCCGACGACGCCAACACCACCGTCCTGGACCACATCAAGGTCCTGGAGGCGACCGGCTACATCGACTTCGGCACGCTGGCACAGCAGTTGACCGCCACCCCCTCCCCCGTCGCCGCACCGCCCGTCGTCGCCCCGGCGGACGCGACACCGATCGCACCGGAGCCGGCAGCGACCCCGTCGCCGTCCTCGACGTACACACTGCCGCCCGCCACCGCCAGCCCGGAACCGGCCTCCTCCGACAACCCCTGACCTGCGCGGGGAAACGGAACGTCACATACCTACAACACTCGGTCCGGAATGTGAACAGGGCATGGCGGTGGCCAGGACCCTGGCATAGAAACGTGTCATGTTCTGGGTCCTTCTCCTGCTCCTGGCCTGGGCCGTCGCCGGCACCGCCTGCACCCGGCTGTGCCTGGCCGCCGTACGGACGGCGGCCGTCGACGCGGACGCGGGCCATGGACACGATCTGACGCTGTACGAGGCCGCGTTCCTGTCCGGCGGGCCCGCGCGGGTCGCCGATCTGACGCTGGTGTCCATGGCCCGGCAACGGCGGCTGCTGCTCGCCCACACCGGCTGGGCGACCGTCGTGGATCCGCGGGGGCGGGACGAGATGGAGCGGTCGGTGATAGGGGCCATCGGGCCCGAGGGGCAGTCGCGGATAGCGCCGGTGCGCTCGGCGGCGGCCGACACGGACGCCGTGCGGAGTCTCGGCGAGGAGCTGGTACGGGCGGGGCTCGCGGTGCCCGACGCGGCGGCGCGCACGACGGTCGCCTCCGGTGTCCGGCAGGTCCGGGCCGCCGCGCTGGCGATCCTCGGGCTCGCCGTCGTCGCGCTCACGCTGCCCGCGCCGACCGAGATGCCGCGCGACCTGGTCGCCGTCTGGTTCGCGCTGCCCCTCACCCTGACGCTGAGCTGCCTGGCCATCGCCCGCGTCGAGGTGCACCCGTACGCGCGCTGGGCCTCCCCGGCCGGCCAGCGGCTCCTCGGCACGCTGCACCGGCGGGCGAACCGCGCGGCCGACGACCAGTCGCTGCTGGCCTCCGTCGCCGTCCGGGGCATCCGCGCGATCGGTGAACCGGAGCTGCGTGCGGCCTTCGCACACCGGGACCAGCTGCCACGGGAGTGAGCGGGGGCGCATAGGGAGCATTGCGCCGACACCGGCCCGATGGTGCTTGCCTTCGCCGACAACCGGTCGAAATATCCCTTTTATTGCTGCCGTGCAGTCGCTGCGGTGTCCTTGCCGCCACGCCACCGCAGCCGTTGCACCGAAGGGATACGCATGAGAGCCCCCGCCCTGTACTCGGCCGCCGGGTCCCTGATCCTGACCACCCTGGCCGCCGCCCCGGCCGGGAGCGCCCCCCGCGTCCCGGACGCGGCGGCGGCCGAACTGCACGGCACCGCCGTGGCCGCCGCGCGGGCCCGCGCGGCGGGCATCGACTTCGGCAGGTGCGCCGCCGACCTGGAGGCGCCGGAGACACTCCGGTGCGGCACGGTGAGCGTCCCGCTGGACTACGCGCACCCGGACGGCAAGCAGATCAAGCTGACCGTCAGCCGGGTGGCGGCCACCCACAAGGACCCGCACAACAGCAAGCGCAGGGTCCCCCGGCAGGGTGTCCTGGTCTACAACCCGGGCGGGCCCGGCGCCTCCGGCATGCTCTTCCCGATGGTCGGCGTGCTGCCCGAGTGGAAGCGCATCGCCGCCGCCTACGACCTGGTCGGCTACGCCCCGCGCGGCGTCGACCGCTCCGCCCCGCTGTCCTGCGTCGACCCCAGGCACTTCTACAAGGCGCCGTCGCAGTCGCCGACGCATCCCTCCGAGGAGTACAAGAAGGCCCGGATCAAGGAGGCGCAGGCGTACGCGAAGGGCTGCCTCAAGCGCTCCGGGAGCAGGCTCCGCCACTACACCTCGCTCAACAACGCCCGTGACCTGGACGTGCTGCGCGCGGCGCTCGGCGAGAACCGGCTGACCTTCATGGGCGCCTCGTACGGCACCTACTTCGGCGCGCTGTACGCGACCCTCTTCCCCTCGCACGTACGGCGGATGGTGCTGGACTCGGCGGTGAACCCGGACCCGGCGCAGGTCTGGTACCGGGACAACCTGGAGCAGTCGGCCGCGTTCGAGAGCCGCTGGGCGGACTTCCGGGAGTGGATCGCCAGGAACGACGCCGTGTACAGGCTCGGCGACACGGCCGCCAAGGTGCAGGCGAGTTACGACAAGGCCGCCAGGCGGCTGGCGAAGAAGGCGGCCGGCGGGAAGGTCGGGCCGGGGCAGTTGCAGGGCGCGTTCCTGTCGGCCGGGTACTACGACGACTTCTGGCCGAGCCGGGCGGAGGCGCTGTCGAAGTTCCTGAAGGGGGACGCCAAGCCCCTGGTCCGGCTGGCGGCGCCGACCGCGGAGACGGCCGCCGAGGCGGAGAACGGCAACGCGGTCTACACGGCCGTCGAGTGCAACGACGCGTCCTGGCCGACGAAGTGGCAGACCTGGAACCGGGACAACACCCGGCTCGCACGCGTGGCGCCCTTCGAGACCTGGGACAACGCCTTCATGAACCTGCCGTGCGCCTACTGGCCGGTGCCCCGGCAGAAGCCGCTCGACGTCCGGACGGGCCCCGGTGAGCTGCCGCCGACGCTCATCCTGCAGGCCGAGCGGGACGCGGCCACGCCGTACGCGGGCGCGCTGGAGATGAACCGGCGCCTGTCCGACTCGGTGCTGGTGACCGAGCGGGACGCGGGCACGCACGGCATCGGCGGCGGTCCCAACAAGTGCGTGAACGGCTACCTGGAGGCCTACCTGCTGGAGGGTCGGCTCCCGAAGCGGCACGCCTCGTGCGCGGGGCACGCGGAGCCGAAGGCGGCGGCGCCGGCCGACCATGCCCGGGGGAAGGACCTGCGGGACTCCCTGAAGGGCAAGACCGGCCAGCGCTGACGATCGTCAGGCGAGGCCCGCGACCAGATCGGCCACCGACTTGCGGCGTCCGGTGTAGAACGGGACCTCCTCGCGGACGTGCCGGCGGGCCTCGGAACCGCGCAGGTGGCGCATGAGGTCGACGATGCGGTACAGGTCGTCGGCCTCGAAGGCCAGCACCCACTCGTAGTCGCCGAGCGAGAACGAGGCGACCGTGTTGGCACGCACGTCCGGGTAGCCGCGGGCCATCTTGCCGTGGTCGGCGAGCATCCGGCGGCGGTCCTCGTCGGGCAGCAGGTACCAGTCGTACGACCGCACGAACGGGTACACGCTGACATAGTTGCGCGGGGTCTCGTCGGCGAGGAACGCCGGGATGTGCGAGCGGTTGAACTCCGCGGGCCGGTGCAGCGCCATGTTCGACCACACCGGCGTGAGCGCGCGGCCCAGCTTCGTGCGGCGGAAGAGGTTGTACGCCTCCTGGAGCTGGTCGCTGGTCTCCGCGTGCCACCAGATCATCAGGTCGGCGTCGGCGCGCAGACCGGAGACGTCGTAGGTGCCGCGGACGGTCACGTCCTTGGCGGCGAGCTGGTCGAACAGCTCCTGGACCTCGTCGGCGTAGCCCGCGCGGTCCTCGGGCAGCACGTCCTTCAGCTTGAAGACCGACCACAGGGTGTAGCGGATGACCTCGTTGAGGTCCTTGGCCAGCTTGCCCTTGTTCGGGATCCTGCCGGACTCGGTGGTGGGGGCGTCGTCACTCATGGTCCCTATTCTCCCGCTCCGCCGTGCAGGCTCTGCACCGGGTTGGCCATCAGCTCCTCGACCCCGCCGAGGTCGCCCGCCAGCTGGTCCACGGCCGCGTACGCGCTCGCGATGCAGGCGGGGATGCCGACACCGTCGTACTGCGCGCCGCACACCGCGAGGCCCGGGAGCTTGGCGACGTGCTCGCGGACGCGGGCCACGCGCGCGTGGTGGCCGACCGGGTACTGGGGCAGGCCGTCGGTCCAGCGGGTGACGCGGGTGGCGACGGGAGCCGCGTCCAGTCCGGTGGCCTCGCGCAGGTCGTGCCGGGAGAGGTCGACGAGGTCGGCGTCCTCACGGCCGAGGATCGCGGTCTCGCCGTACCGGCCGACCGAGGTGCGCAGGACGACGACGTCCGGGTCCTCGTCGGCGATCCAGCCCCACTTCTGGGAGGCGAAGGTGGAGGCCTTGATGGTGCGGCCGTCGACGGGCGGGACGAGGAAGCCGCTGCCGGCGGGCAGGCCGAGCCCGGCGCGGCGGTAGGCGAGGGTGATCAGGGCCATCGAGGCGTACTCGACGGCGGCCAGGTCGGCCGCGGCGGCGGGTGCCTCGGCGCGCAGCAGGCCGGCGGCCGCGGGGGCGGGAACGGCGACGATCACGGCGTCGGCGGACAGCACCCGGCCGGGGGTGCCGATCCGCCAGCCCCGGGGTTCCCTGCGCAGTTCGGTCACGGGCGTCCCGGTCAGGATCTCTCCGCCGCGGGCCCGCACCGACTCGGCGACCGCGAGCGGCAGGGTGCCGACGCCGCCCTCGATGCCCATGAAGACCGGCCCGGTCTGCTGGGCCGCGGCCGCCTTGGCCTGGATCTCGCGGACGGCCTCCGTCAGCGAGTCGTGGTTCTTGGCGGCCTGGTAGAGCTGCGGGACCGCGGAGCGCATCGAGATGCGGTACGCGTCGCCCGCGTAGACCCCGCCGAGCAGGGGCTCGACCAGCCGGTCGACGACCTCCCGGCCGAGCCGCGCGGCCACGTACTCCCCCACCGCCACGTCGTCGCCGACCTCGGTCCGGGGCAGGTCGGCGTCGCCCTCGATGCGGGCGAGGCCCTCGTCGGAGAGCACGCCGGACAGCGCGGCGGCGGTGCCGGGAACGCCCATGACGTGGCCCTTGGGCATGGGGCGCAGGGCGCCCCGGGTCCAGATGGCGGCCGTGGCGGTGGCGGGGGCCTGCAGCCGCTCGCCGAGCCCCACCTCGCGGGCGAGGGCGACCGCCTCGGGCCGACGGGCCAGCATCGACTCGGCGCCCAGGTCGACCCGCACACCGGCGATCTCGCCGGGCAGCAGCTTGCCGCCGACTCGCTCCGAGGCCTCCAGCACGGTCACGCGCGCGCCGCGCTCCAGCAGCCGGTGCGCCGCGGCCAGCCCCGCGATCCCGGCTCCGACGACGACGACCTGACCCGTGCCCGTACCCGTTGCGCTCATGACCTCACTCTCTCAGACCGCACTGACGCCCCCGCCCCGGCCCGGTGACCCGTACGCGTCCGGACCGTGACCGCACCGGGACCGTCGCCCCCGAACGTCCCGCCCCGCCCGGGCGTCGAAGTCGCGTCAGTCGTCACCACCCCCCGGGGGGAACCATGCGCCATCCCGCACGACCCGTACGCCCCGCCCTCGCCGGCCTCCTGCTCGCCGCCGCGCTCGTCCTCACCGGATGCGGTGCGAACGACGCCTCCGGCGGCGGCTCCGCGAGCGATGCCAAGGCCGACGTGCACAGCGCTGCCGGGGAGGCGGCGGGCTCGGCGGGCGCCAAGGACAGCGGCAGCGGGACCGGCCGGACCACGCCCGATCTCACGGTGAACCGGATCATCCGCACCGCCTCGCTGACCGTGCAGGTCAAGGACGTGCCCAAGGCCCTCGACGCGGCACGCACCACGGCCGAGGACGCCGGCGGCTACGTCGGCGACGAGACCACCACCCGGGATTCCGCGGGCCACGAACGCACCCGCGTGGTCCTCCGGGTGCCCACCGGGAAGTACGACGAGGTGCTCGGCGACCTCCAGGGCGCGGGCAAGCTGATCGACCGCACCGCGAAGGCGCAGGACGTCACCGACCAGGTGGTCGACGTGGACAGCCGGGTCAGGTCGCAGCGGGCCAGCGTGGCCCGGATCCGCGAGCTGATGGACCGGGCGGCCAAGCTCAGTGACGTGGTCACCCTGGAAGGGGAGTTGAGCAGCCGGGAGGCCGACCTGGAGTCGCTGCTGGCCCAGCAGGCGTCCCTGAAGGACCGCACCAGCATGGCCACGATCACGCTCTCCCTCACCCGGACGCCGGTCAAGGCGGCCGCGGAGGACGACTCCCCGGGGTTCGTGGACGCCGTGTCCGGCGGCTGGCACGTCTTCGTCACCATGCTGCGCTGGATCGCGCTGGCCCTGGGCGCGGCCCTGCCGTTCGCCGCCCTGGCAGCCGTACTGGCGCTGCTGTGGTGGCGGCTGGCCCGCCGGCGGCGGGCCACCGGGCAGCCCGGCAGCGAGACCTGAGCGAGCCCGAAATGCCCGCGCCCCGTAGCGTGTTCGCATGAGCATGAACGGTGGGCGGGAACGACTGGTCGTGATCGGCGGTGACGCCGCGGGCATGTCCGCGGCGTCCCAGGCACGTCGGCTGCGGGGACCGGACGAGTTGGAGATCGTGGCCTTCGAACGCGGCCACTTCACCTCCTACTCGGCGTGCGGGATCCCGTACTGGGTGGGCGGTGACGTCGAGGAGCGGGACCATCTGATCGCCCGCTCCCCCGAGGAGCACCGGGCCCGCGCGATCGACCTGCGGATGCGCACCGAGGTCACGGAGATCGACGTGGCCGGGAAGCGGGTACGCGCGCGTGACGTCGATTCCGGCGCCGAGTCCTGGACGTCGTACGACAAACTCGTCATCGGCACCGGGGCCCGCCCGATCCGCCCCGACATGCCGGGCGCGGACGCGCCGGGGGTGCACGGTGTGCAGACCCTGGACGACGGCCAGGCCCTCCTCGACACGCTGGCACGCACGCGTGGCCGCCGGGCCGTGGTGGTCGGCGCCGGCTACATCGGCGTCGAGATGGCCGAGGCGCTGATCAACCGGGGCTACGAGGTGACGGTCGTCAACCGCGGCAGCGAGCCGATGTCCACGCTCGACCCGGACATGGGCCGCCTGGTCCACGAGGCCATGGAGGGCCTCGGCATCACCATGGTCGACGACACCGAGGTCACCAAGGTGCTCACCGGCCAGGACGGCAGGGTGCGCGCGGTGGCCACGGAGGACGCCGAGTACCCGGCGGACGTGGTGATCCTGGGCATCGGCGTCCGCCCGGAGACCGGCCTGGCCGAGGCGGCGGGCCTGCCCGTCGGCCGGCACGGCGGGCTGCTCACCGACCTCGCGATGCGGGTGCGCGGGCACGAGGACATCTGGGCGGGCGGCGACTGCGTGGAGGTCCTGAACCTGGTCTCGGGCCAGGAGCAGTACATCCCGCTCGGCACCCACGCCAACAAGCACGGCCAGGTCATCGGCACCAACGTGGGCGGTGGCTACGCCACGTTCCCGGGTGTCGTCGGTACGGCGGTGAGCAAGGTCTGCGACCTGGAGATCGCCCGCACCGGCCTGCGCGAGAAGGACGCGCTCCGGGTGGGCCTGCGGTTCGAGACGGTCACCATCGAGTCCACGAGCCGTGCCGGCTACTACCCCGGCGCCAGCCCCATGACGGTCAAGATGCTCGCGGAACGCCGCACGGGCCGCCTGCTCGGCGTCCAGATCGTCGGCCGGGAGGGCGCGGGCAAACGCGTCGACATCGCGGCGGTCGCCCTCACGGCGAACATGACGGTGGAACAGATGACGGCCCTGGACCTGGGCTACGCACCACCGTTCTCACCGGTGTGGGACCCCGTACTGGTAGCGGCGAGGAAAGCCACGGCAAAGGTGCGAACTTTCTAAGGGGCGCCCAGGTCACCAACCCAGGGGCGCGGGGAACTGCGCGACCAGCCACAGTCCACCCGCACCCCGCAACGCATCTCAAGCCGTCCCGCTGATCCGCGGCAACGAAGTAACCCCCGCCCCTCCCGGCGCAGCCGCGGCAGCAGGCTGCTCGGTCCCCGGCCGCGCATGCGCGGCCGCGGGCCGCGTCGACCGCAGCCGGTTGCTCACCGCCTCGTCCAGCGTCACCGGCCGCTGCATCTGCGCGGCCAGCCGCCCCGCCTCCTGGCCGAGCCGTGCCACGTCCTCCCAGGGCAGCCGTACGACAAGGGAGATCTCGGCCTCACCGTCGGGCAGGGCCTGCATGGGAGGGAATGCCTGAGGAGTAACCCGCTCGTTCATCGCCTGTTCCTCACGTCGCCTGAACCTCACGTCGGTCGCAAGGACATACGCACGCGCGCGTGGCGACGTTCACCGAGGCTCCCCGCGCATCGAGCGCCCCCGCCCTGGGCACTAGTCAGCTGTGGTCATCCCCGTTCATGACGTGAACCCGGTGCGTCGCACGCCGTACGTGACGTACGCGTTGATCGCCGCGAACGTGCTCGTCTTCCTGTTCACGCCCGGCATAGCCGGCTCCGTGGCCGGTGGCAGCGACCTGGCGCAGCTGTGTCATCTGCAGGCTTTCATGGATCACTACGCGGCGGTCCCCCGGGAGCTGATCCACCATCAGATGCCGCAGATGGTCCCGACCGGCCAGGTGGGCATCGGCCGGAACGGCGCCGGCTGTGTCGTCGGCCCGCCCGGTTACGACAAGTCGCCCGCGCTGTCGGTCTTCACGGCGATGTTCCTGCACGGCAGCTGGCTGCATCTGCTGGGCAACATGCTGTTCCTGCTCATCTTCGGCAACAACGTCGAGGACCGGATGGGGCACATCCGCTTCTTCCTCTTCTACGTCTTCTGCGGCTACGCGGCCGGCTACGGCTTCGCGCTCCTCAACGCCTCGTCGGGCGACCCGTTGATCGGCGCGTCCGGCGCGATCGCCGGGGTCCTGGGCGCGTATCTGGTCCTCTACCCGAGGGCCAGGGTCTGGGTACTGGTCCCGTTCCTGGTCTTCCTGCCGCTGCGGCTGCCGGCCTGGCTGGTGCTGGGCTTCTGGTTCGTGCTCCAGGCCGTCTACTCGTCCGGCGAGGGCGTCTCCGACGCCGGGACCGTGGCGTACGCGGCGCACATCGTCGGCTTCCTGGTGGGCATGGTGCTCGCCTGGCCGCTCAAGCCGGGCACACCCCCGCCGCCGGAGCCGCGCGGCCTGCTGTTCGGCAGGCGGGCCCGGCCCCGGCACGGCTGGTAACGGACCGGGTCAGCGCACGCTCTCGGTGTGCACGAACTCGACGAGGCGGGTCAGCGCGTCCGGGTCGGTGGACGGCATCACGCCGTGGCCCAGGTTGAAGACATGGCCTTCGAGACCGGCGGCCGCGTCGAGCACCTCGCGCGCCTTGGTCTCCACCGCGTCCTTGCCGGCGAACAGGACGGCCGGGTCGAGGTTGCCCTGGAGCGCCTTGCCGGGGCCGACGCGGCGGGCGGCCTCGTCGAGCGGGACCCGGTAGTCGACGCCGACGACGTCCGCGCCGGCCTCGCCCATGAGCTGCAGCAGTTCGCCGGTGCCGACGCCGAAGTGGATGCGCGGGACGCCGTATCCGGCGACGGCGTCGAAGACCTTCGCGGAGGCGGGCAGCACCGAGCGCCGGTAGTCGGCGGGGGCCAGCGCCCCGGCCCAGGAGTCGAAGAGCTGGACGGCGGAGGCGCCGGCCTCGATCTGCACCTTGAGGAACACGGCCGTGATGTCGGCGAGGCGGTCGAGCAGGTCGGCCCAGAGCTCCGGGTCGCCGTACATGATCGCCTTGGCGTTCTCGTACGTGCGCGAGGGGCCGCCCTCGACGAGGTAGCTCGCGAGGGTGAACGGCGCGCCGGCGAAGCCGATCAGCGGGGTCGGGCCGAGCTCGGCGGTGAGCAGGCCGACGGCCTCGGTGACGTAGGTGACGTCCTCGGGGGTGAGGTCACGGAGCTGGGCGAGGTCGGCGCGGGTGCGGATCGGGTTGGCGACGACCGGGCCGACGCCGGGCTTGATGTCGAGGTCGATGCCGATGGCCTTGAGCGGGACGACGATGTCGCTGAAGTAGATCGCCGCGTCCACGTGGTGCCGGCGGACGGGCTGGAGGGTGATCTCGGCGACCAGCTCGGGCCGCGTGCACGACTCCAGCATCGGGATGCCCTCGCGCACCTTGTGGTACTCCGGCAGCGAGCGGCCGGCCTGGCGCATGAACCACACGGGGGTGTGCGGCACGGGTTCACGCCTGCACGCCTTCAGGAAGGCACTGTCGTACGTCGCTGTCGGCTGCTGGCCCGCAGGGCTTCCGTTCGCACTCACGACGGCAAGTCTCGCACGCCCCGGAAGCCGACATGGCCGCGCCCTTACATGGTCCTTAGGTGGTGTCTCTCCCTGCGCGAAGGCGTCGTTCCCCTTACTCTTCCCCGCATGGCTGCGGCTCAGGGACGACTGTCGGACGGCGCTGGCGGGATGGGCGAGGGGAAGGACACCGGGGAGGACGAAGGACATACCGGGAGTGCGGCGCCACCGGTACCGCCGGCCTTCCGGGCCGCGGTCGACGCGCTGCGCGGTGCCCGGCTGCGGCCGCAGGTCGAGGTGGAGCCGACGCCCGCCCCACAGCGTCTCGCCCCGTTCGCGTACGCCGTGGAGGCGGCGGTGGTCGACGGTGAGCAGGATCTCGCCGACGGGCGTCTCGTACTGCTGCACGACCCGGCCGGGCACGACGCCTGGCACGGCACGTTCCGGCTGGTCACGCTGGTACGTGCGGAGCTGGAGCCGGAGATGGCGGCCGATCCGCTGCTGCCGGACGTCTGCTGGGCGTGGCTGACCGGCGCGCTGCAGGCGCGCGGCCTGGCGTACGGCGAGCCGAGCGGGACCGTGACGCGCGCCAGTTCGCACTACTTCGGCGGGCTGTCCGCGCGCCCCGCCGCCTCGCAGATCGAGATCCGGGCCTCCTGGACACCCCGGGAGGGCCGCGCCGGCGTCCCGGACACCGCCGCCCACCTCGCCTCCTGGTGCGACCTGCTGGCGCAGGTGGCGGGCCTGCCGCCGGCCGCCCCCGGCGACGCCTCGGTGGTCACACTGCCGCAGCGCCGCGACCCGCAGGCCCGCTGAACCCGCACCGTCACGGGGACCCGTCCACCCGGGTCCCGTCGACTCACCCTTGATTGACCATCCTTTTGTCGATACGGCCACTTTCTGTCCCGTACGGCAACGGCCCGAACCGATTCGATCTTCGGATGATCGATCGCGTGTCCGAATTGCACGTATTGTTACTCACCAGATCGTGATCATTCTCTAAAGGCGGACGGGTTTGGTGCCGAAGACGACTGTGACCTTGAAAGCACGGTTCGTCCCGGCTTCTTCCCCCACAAGCCGGCCCCGTCCCCCACCCCAGGAGGCCTGGTGTCCGTTCTCCTAGAGCAGCCCGCAAGCCTGGTCGCCTACCGCCCGAACAAGCCCACCGCCATGGTGGTCGTGGCCGATCCGCGCGTCCGCTCCACCGTCACCCGCCACCTGTGGGCGCTCGGCGTGCGCGATGTCATCGAGGCCTCGTCCATCGCGGAGGCTCGTCCCCGCATCGGCAACCCCCGCGACATCTGCGTCGCCGACGTCCATCTCCCCGACGGCTCCGGCCTGACCCTCCTGTCCGAGACCCGTGCGGCGGGCTGGCCCAACGGCCTGGCCCTGTCCGCCGCCGACGACATCGGCGCCGTGCGCAACGCCCTGGCCGGCGGTGTCAAGGGCTACGTCGTCACCGGCACCCGCACCAACATCGGGCTCCCCACCCGACCCGGTGCCGCCCCCATCGGCGCCGCCTCCCGCATGCACCGCCGCCCCCCGGGTGCCCCGAGCCACCCGGGCGGCTACCGCGAGCTCTCCGGCCGTGAGGTCGAGGTGCTCCGGCTGGTGGCGGAGGGCCAGTCGAACAAGGCGATCGGCGTCTCGATGGGGCTGTCCGCCCTCACCGTCAAGAGCCACCTCGCCCGCATCGCCCGCAAGCTCGGCACGGGCGACCGCGCCGGGATGGTCGCCGTGGCACTGCGCACCGGAATCATCCACTGACCGACCGGTCACCGACCGGTCATACGTTCACCGACGTGACCGGACCGGCCGCCGGTCCGGCGTCATGTCGTAACCCGTTGTCCCCCGTTCGTGGACCTGATCTTTCACCGGCCTGACTGGTTTACGACCCTCCGGGGGGGGGGGGGGGGGGACTATCCCGTCGACAACCGCCCCACCCCCCCCCCAACCAAGAACAGTTAGGAGACGCCCAAAACCCCCCACCGCCCGACAACAGGCCCCCACCCC
>NZ_JBVHTI010000009.1:278404-588656 GCF_055565975.1 Streptomyces sp. NPDC028289
CACCCCCGTTTCCCCCTGGGTGGTGCAGATAATTATCCCGGGGGGTGTTTTTTACCGCCCCCGGGGGCGGGTGGGGTCGAATGCCGCCGACCCGCCCCCCCGTCCACACACAGATACCCTTGACATGTGACCGACGCCCAAGACACCGCAGCAGACAGTTCACTGCGCACCACCGGGGGTACCCCTCCGGACGACGCCGGATCTTCTGTGACGGGGGCGCCGATCCCTTTGCTGGAGCCCCGTGAGGGCATTCCGCCGGTGATCGTGGACGAGGCCTCGCTGGCCGGCGTGATCGCCGCCTTCGCCGCCGGCTCCGGGCCGGTCGCCGTCGACGCCGAGCGCGCCTCCGGCTACCGCTACGGCCAGCGCGCCTACCTCGTCCAGCTGCGCCGCGAGGGCGCGGGGACCGCGCTGATCGATCCCGTCGCCTGCCCCGACCTGTCCGGCCTCGGCGAGGCGCTGGCCGGCGTCGAATGGGTGCTGCACGCGGCCACCCAGGACCTGCCCTGCCTGCGCGAGATAGGCATGACGCCCAGCAGCCTCTTCGACACCGAGCTGGCCGGGCGGCTCGCCGGGTTCCCCCGGGTCGGGCTCGGCGCGATGGTCGAGGGCGTCCTCGGATTCGTGCTCGAAAAGGGCCACTCGGCCGTCGACTGGTCGACCCGGCCGCTGCCCGAGCCCTGGCTGCGGTACGCGGCGCTGGACGTCGAGCTGCTCGTCGACCTGCGGGACGCCCTGGAGAAGGAGCTGGACCGGCAGGGGAAGCTGGAGTGGGCGCGGCAGGAGTTCGACGCGATCGCGGCCGCGCCGCCGGCCGAGCCGCGCAAGGACCCCTGGCGCCGCACGTCGGGAATGCACAAGGTGCGCCGGCGCCGGCAGCTGGCGGTGGTACGGGAGCTGTGGCAGACCCGGGACCGGATCGCGCAGAAGCGGGACGTGTCGCCGGGCAAGGTGCTCAGTGACGCGGCGATCGTGGAGGCCGCGCTGGCACTGCCGGCCAATGTGCACGCCCTCGCGGGACTGAACGGCTACGGCCACCGGATGGGGCGGCGGCAGCTGGAGCAGTGGCAGGCGGCGGTGGACCGCGCCAGGACGCTGCCGGACCCCGCGCTGCCGCAGCCGGGGCAGCCCGTGACGGGGCCGCCGCCGCCCCGGGCGTGGGCCGACAAGGACCCCGCCGCGGCGGCGCGCCTGTCGGCCGCCCGGGCCGCGGTCTCGGCCCTGGCCGAGCAGCTCACCATGCCGCAGGAGAACCTCGTCGCGCCGGACACCGTGCGCCGGCTCTGCTGGGAGCCGCCGCAGGTGGTCGACGCGGAGACCGTGGGGGCCGCGCTGGTGGGGTACGGCGCGCGGCCCTGGCAGGTGGAGCAGGTGACACCGGCGCTGGTGGCGGCGCTGTCCGCCTAGGCGGACGGCCGGCACACGACGTCGGCGGCCGGTCCGCCTCGCTCACTCACTGCGGGTCCCTGCGACCGGTTCGCCCTGCGGCGGTTCCGGTTCGGCCGGATCAGTCCGGTCGGCCGGGCCGTCCAGGAACGCGGTGTGGAGATGCCTGCCCCGGTCCACGGAGAAGTCGATCTCGGGCAGGAGGTCCGGAACGGCGATCGCGGTCATCAGGTTGCGGTACATGCGAGAAATCCGCGTCTCGACATTCCGCATGTGCCGGTCGAGGGTGTTCGAGATGAGCACCACTCCGGCCCAGTTCCCCGCGATCTGGTAGGCCTGCTCCTCGACGTCGACGAAATTCTTCAGCTCGCCGCGTCGCCGCGCTTCGGTGAGCTGCTCCGTATTGAAAGCGATCCAGTCCGGCCAAGGCGTTCCGTAGGTCTCCGGCGCATTACTGTGGAACGACAGCTTCAAAGCGGCCTGAAGCGCGTTCTCGTGGGAGATCCGGTGGGCCAGGATCATTCCGATGTCGACCACCTCCTGGAGCATGATCCGCTGTTCCCGCAGGCCGTCCATGGTCAGCGTGTTGTGCATGATGGCCGTCGCCACTTCGACCTTTCCGCCCGGGAAATGCCGGTAGAAGGCCCCCTTGCTGGTCTGTGCGGCGGTGATGAGGTCACCGATCGACGTGCCTTCATAACTGTCCATCACGAAAAGCGCACCGGCGGTGTCGAGGATTCGCTGCCTCGTGTCGATGGCGCGTTGTTGCTGACGTCGCGGCCTGCGCGGGTTGCTCATTCGATCTCGCCTTCGAGGCCCGCCGACGGGAATACGACCGAACGGGCTTTGTCCGGGACAGCCGCGCACGCATTTCGAAACGCCCCTCCGCGCACGCGCTGATCAGCGCCCCGATACTACCCCGGAGACCGGACCGGGCGAGGGGCTCACGGGACCGGGCGAAGACCGTCCCGCGCCCCCGCCCGTGGAGCGGTGGACACCGCCCGCGACCGCTCCTCGCTTGACGTCACCATGCCAGAGTTCCAGACTTGGCGAGTCATAACAGACCGAGTAGTCCCTTCTAGCCGGGAGACCATCACGGCAACATGGACATAACTCCTCTTTGGGTAACGCTCCTTGGCTGCCGTGAGCACCCAGCCGGCCATCCGGTCCGAACAACGGCCCCTCACATCCGGTAAGTTTCCGGGCAGTTCATGGAACCGACGCACCGTTCCGCCGGAACAAAGGGGAAGCAGCGCGGAAGAGACCACTTGGTCCAAACAGGCCTGGCGACACAGGGCCGGGGCAGTCGGCCGGACTCGGTACGGCAGTGCCCTTTCAGACACTTTCACCGGCCGAGCGGCGAGCCGAACCGTGGCCCCGCCCCCGCCCACACCCGCTGGGGAGTCCGCAGCCATGACCACCGTCCCCTCCGTCGTCGCGGCCGTGTCACGGACCGATCCCGCCGCCGGCACCGTCGCGGTGGTCGCCCCGTACGAGGGAGGGGGACCGTGTCCCCGGGCCTTCGCGGGGCCCGGCCGGCCGGCCGTGGCCGTCCTTCCGGAGCACCGGCTGCGCCCGCCTGCGTACCGGAACGCGACGCTGCCCGCCGGGTACGGCGACACGGTCGTGCACCGGGGAC
Organism: Streptomyces sp. NPDC028289; assembly: GCF_055565975.1. Taxonomy (NCBI): domain Bacteria; kingdom Bacillati; phylum Actinomycetota; class Actinomycetes; order Kitasatosporales; family Streptomycetaceae; genus Streptomyces; species Streptomyces sp. NPDC028289. Next base: position 281,430 of record NZ_JBVHTI010000009.1, read on the forward strand.
TGCGGCAGACGGTCAAGGCGCTGCGGGCGCTCGGGGTGTCCGCCGTCGTCGCGGGCGGGACCGGGGGCATCGAACTGGCCGAGCGGATCGCCTGGCAGCTCGGTCTCCCCGGAGCCGATCCCGCGAACTCGCCGCTGAGATACGACCGCGGCGCCCAGGCGGACCGGCTGGCCCGGCTGGGGATCCCGGCGCCGCGGGGCATCCGTACCGCGCGCCCGGCCGACGCCGTGGCCTGGGCGCGGTCGCACCCCGCGGCCGGCTACCTGCTCGCCCCGGCGGCCGCCGGAACCCCGGTCGACGCGGTGGAATGCGCGGACGAAGGCGGGATCGGCGCGGCCTGGCCGGCGCTGTGGCACGCGGCCGCCCGGCACTCGGGCAGCCCGCACCTGGTGCTGACCGAACTGCCCGGCCGCCGCCGGTACACGGTCGACACCGTCACCCGCCCCGGCCCGGACGGGCGGCCCCAGCACGTGGTCACCGGGCTGCGGGCGGACGACCCTGCCGGACCGCGCGCGCCGGGCAGCCCGTCGGTGCCGGCCCTGACGGGCTACACGATCCGGGTGCTCGACGCGCTCGGCGTGGTGTGCGGCCCGGCCACCGTCCGGCTCGCGTACCGCGACGACGACACGGCCGGCCGTGGGCCACTGCTGATCTGCGCACTCGCGGCGCCCGTCATGACACGGGCCGTCGGCGTGCCTGGCCTCCGGCCCCCTCCCACCGTCCCCTTCATCCGGGACCGTCCATGACCCGGCGGCCGTCCGCCCGCGTACCCCACCACCCGAGAGGAACCCCTGTGCTCACGTCATCCGCGCCCCGGCCCCGCCCCGCCGGCACCCGGCGGCTGTTGACGGGCAACGCCCGCATCTTCGAGCTGGGCACGCACACCGCGGACCGCGGACCGGCGTCGCCTCGCACCGTCTCGGTGACCGCCGTGGCAGGACTGCGGGTCGTGGTGGGTTGCTCGCGCAGTTCCTCCCCCAGCCTTCGGCCGGGGGTACCCCCAGCGCCCCTGAAGGGGCGCGTCACCATGTGACGTTCGCCGCTCCACCCTCCAGGACTGGGCAGCCACGTTACTCATAAGTAGCATGGGGCCTGAGCGCGTGCTCAGCGCATCGCAGCAGTGCCATCCCGCACCCTGGAGGAGAGCCAATCGTGCCTCGTACCGTCAGGGATGTCGTCTTCGTCGACGGCGTCCGTACCCCGTTCGGCAAGGCGGGCCCGAAGGGCATCTACCACGAGACCCGTGCCGACGACCTCGTCGTGAAGGCGATCCGGGAGCTGCTGCGCCGCAACCCCGGTCTGGACACCAAGAAGATCGACGAGGTCGCCGTCGCCGCGACCACGCAGATCGGTGACCAGGGTCTGACCATCGGCCGTACCGCGGGCATTCTCGCGGGCCTGCCGACCTCCGTGCCCGGTTACTCCATCGACCGCATGTGCGCCGGCGCCCTGACCGCCGTCACCACGGTCGCCGGTTCCGTCGCCTTCGGCGCGTACGACGTCGCCATCGCCGGCGGTGTCGAGCACATGGGCCGCCACCCGATGGGCGAGGGCGTCGACCCGAACCCGCGGTTCGTCAGCGAGAAGCTGGTCGACGAGTCGGCACTGTTCATGGGCATGACCGCCGAGAACCTGCACGACCGCTACCCGCAGATCACCAAGCTGCGCGCGGACGAGTACGCGGTGCGCTCGCAGGAGAAGGCCGCCAAGGCGTACGCCAACGGCAAGATCCAGGCCGACCTGGTGCCGATCTCGGTACGCCGGACCAACCCGGAGGGCGGCGAGACCGGTTGGGGACTCGTCACCGCCGACGAGCCGATGCGGCCGGGGACCACCCTGGAGAACCTGTCGGGTCTGAAGACGCCGTTCCGCGTGCACGGGCGGGTCACCGCCGGTAACGCGGCCGGTCTGAACGACGGTGCGACCGCCTCGATCATCGCCTCCGAGGACTTCGCCCGCGAGAACAACCTGCCGGTGAAGATGCGCCTCGTGTCGTACGCCTTCGCGGGTGTCGAGCCCGAGGTCATGGGCTACGGCCCGATCCCGGCCACGGAGAAGGCGCTCGCCCAGGCCGGGCTGAGCATCTCCGACATCGGTCTGTTCGAGATCAACGAGGCCTTCGCCGTGCAGGTGCTGGCCTTCCTCGACCACTACGGCATCGCGGACGACGACGAGCGCGTCAACCAGTACGGCGGCGCCATCGCGTTCGGTCACCCGCTGGCCTCCTCCGGCGTGCGTCTGATGACGCAGCTGGCCCGCCAGTTCGAGGAGCAGCCGAACGTCCGCTACGGCCTGACCACCATGTGCGTCGGCTTCGGCATGGGCGCGACGGTCATCTGGGAGAACCCGCACTTCGAGGGGGACAAGTGAGCACCACCGCCGAGCTTCTGAAGCAGGCCTCGGACCTGTTCCCCGACGAGGTCGTGACGTCGGCGCACGTACGCCACTTCGACCTGCCGTTCGGGGCGGGCCGCTTCGCGCTGATCACCCTCGACAACGGCCTCGACCACACCAAGCCGACCACCTTCGGCCCGGCCTCGCTGGCGAACCTCAACACCGCCGTCGACCAGGTCGAGAAGGAGGCCGCCGACGGCACGATCGTCGGTGTCGGCATCACCGGCAAGCCGTTCATCTTCGCGGTCGGCGCCGACCTCAAGGGTGTCGAGCTCCTCAAGGAGCACGAGCACGCGCTCGCCATCGGCAAGGGCGGCCACGAGGTCTTCAAGCGCCTCGCGGGTCTCGCGGTGCCGACCTTCGCGTACTACAACGGTGCCGCCATGGGCGGTGGCGTCGAGGTCGGTCTGCACTGCACGTACCGGACCGTCTCGAAGGCCATCCCGGCGTTCTCGCTGCCCGAGGTCTTCCTCGGTCTGGTCCCGGGCTGGGGCGGCTGCGCGCTGCTGCCGAACCTGATCGGCGCCGACAAGGCCGTCTCGGTGATCATCGAGAACAGCCTCAACCAGAACAAGCAGCTCAAGGGCGAGCAGGTCTTCGACCTCGGCATCGCCGACGCCCTCTTCGAGGGCGCCGACTTCCTTGAGCAGTCGCTGATCTGGACCGCCCAGGTACTGAAGGGCGACATCGAGGTCGAGCGTCCCGTGATCGACCGCGGCGAGGCCTGGGACCAGGCCGTCGCGCGCGGCCGGTTCATCGCGGACTCCAAGGTGCACGGCGCCGCCCCGGCCGCCTACCGCGCCCTGGACATCATCGCCGCCGCCAAGAACGGCGACCTCCAGCAGGGGTACGACGCCGAGGACGTGGCCCTCGCCGACCTGATCATGGGTGGCGAACTGCGCGCCGGCATCTACGCGTTCAACCTGGTGCAGAAGCGCGGCAAGCGCCCGGCGGGTGCCCCGGACAAGAACCTGGCGCGTCCGGTCACCAAGGTGGGCGTCGTGGGCGCGGGTCTCATGGCCTCGCAGCTCGCGCTCCTCTTCCTGCGCCGCCTGGAGGTGCCGGTCGTACTGACCGACATCGACCAGGAGCGCGTCGACAAGGGTGTGGGCTACGTCCACACCGAGATCGAGAAGCTGCTCGGCAAGGGCCGGATCAACCAGGACAAGGCCAACCGCCTCAAGGCCCTGGTCACCGGTGTGCTGGACAAGGCCGAGGGCTTCTCCGACGCCGACTTCATCATCGAAGCGGTGTTCGAGGAGATCGGTGTCAAGCAGCAGGTGTTCGCGGAGGTCGAGGCGGTCGCCCCGGCGCACGCGATCCTGGCGACGAACACCTCCTCCCTCTCGGTGACGGAGATGGCGTCGAAGCTCAAGAACCCCGAGCGGGTCGTGGGCTTCCACTTCTTCAACCCGGTCGCGATCCTGCCGCTCCTTGAGATCGTGCGCGGCGAGCAGACCGACGACGCCTCGCTGGCCACGGCCTTCGCCGTCGCCAAGAAGCTGAAGAAGACCGCGGTTCTGGTCAAGGACGCCCCGGCGTTCGTCGTGAACCGCATCCTCACCCGCTTCATGGGCGAGATCCAGAACGTCATCGACGAGGGCACCCCGGTCGAGGTCGCGGAGAAGGCGGTCGAGCCGCTGGGCCTGCCGATGTCGCCGCTGGTGCTCCTGGAGCTGGTCGGTCCCGCCATCGGCCTGCACGTCTCGGAGACCCTCAACCGGGCCTTCCCGGACCGTTTCACGGTCTCTCCGAACCTCGCGGCCGTCGTCAAGGCGGGCAAGCGCGGCTTCTACGTCTACGACAGCGGGAAGCCGGAGCTCGACCCCGAGGTCGCCGCGCTGCTCAAGCAGGGCGACGTCGTCCTCACCGAGGAGCAGGTCCGCGACCGTGTCCTGGACGCCGTCGCCCAGGAGATCGGGCTCATGCTCGACGAGGGTGTCGTCGCCGAGGCGCAGGACATCGACCTCTGCCTGATCACGGGCGCCGGCTGGCCCTTCCACCTGGGCGGCATCACGCCGTACCTGGACCGCGAGGGCGTCTCGGAGCGCGTGAACGGCAAGAAGTTCCTGGCCCCGGGCGTGGCTTCGGTCCCGGCGTAACGGCCACAGCAGTACGAGAGGGGCCCTCCGCACCGCGCGGAGGGCCCCTTTTCACGTGCCGTACGGAGGTCAGACCTCGCGCCAGGCCTCAAGGGCCAGCCCGGGCTCGTCCTTGCGGCGGGTGAGGAGGAGCTGGCCGGTGGACGGGGACAGGCTCGTCGCGGTCACCCGGCCCTCCGCGTCCGTGGTCAGGGCCACCCGGGCGTCGGCCGGGAGTTGCGGTCCCGACTCGGTCCACCAGGCGCCGGCCCGCTCGTCCTGGGTCGGATACGCGGCGAAGGCCACCCGGCCGCTCGCCGAGCGCTGGGCGAGCAGGGTGCAGTCATACCCGTCGAGTTCGCAGCGGACCGCGGCGACCGGGCCGGGCCCGGCGGAGGCCAGCAGGGCGTACGGCTTGCCGCCCGGACGCCAGGCGCACAGGTCACCGGACTCGTCGGTGTAGAAGAGGGTCGTGCTCCCGGCCGAGGTGGCGAGGGCGGTGAGGGTGCCCGGGCGGACCGGGGCCTCCAGCGCCTCCAGCTGCACGGGCGGCTTAGCGGCCTCCTCCTGACGCCAGTAGACGATCCCGCCGGGCACGGCCGCGTACACCTCGACGCGCCCCGACTCGCCGGTCACCGCGGCGAGCCCGTCCTCGACCAGCCGCCCCTTCAGGTCCCGCCACGGCTCCCAGCCGCCCTTCTCCTTCTGCGCGACCATGCTCACCCCGCGCCCCCGGTTGCGGACGAAGACATGGGCTCGCCCCTCCGCGTCCACGGCGACGGCCGGTGCCCCGGTCGCCTCCCCCCTCTTGCTCGGGTGGCCGATCGACTGCCAGTCCAGGGCGGCCAGACGCGGCCGGAAGTGGGTGGAGTGGACGAGCCCCGACTCGCCGTTCACGGTGGGCCGCCAGGCGACCAGATGGGCGTACCCGTCGACGCCCTGTCCCACCGCGAAGCCCGGGTGCAGCCGCTGGTCGCCGCCCACTTTCCGGGGCGTGCCCCAGGGCGCGCCGGGTCCGCGTTCCGCCCGGCACAGCACGGCGTCGCCGGACGGCAGATAGACACTGAGCCGGCCGTCACGGCCGCGGAGGAGCCAGTCGCCGTTCACCGCTTCACTCTAAGCGGGGCCGTTCGCGGCAGTGGGGCGGCCCCTGGCGTGCGAGGCTTGGGGCATGGAAGACGAAGCTCCCCTGCTGGTGATCGTCGACGGCGCGAACGTCGTCGGGTCGCGGCCGGACGGCTGGTGGCGGGACCGCAAGGGAGCCGCCGAACGGCTGCGCGACCGGCTCGCCGAGCGGGGGCTGCCCGGCCGCCCGACGCCGGTGGAGCTGGTGCTCGTCGTGGAGGGCGCGGCCCGCGGGGTGGCCTCGGTGCCCGGGGTACGGGTGGAGTCGGCACCCGGCAGCGGCGACGACCTGATCGTGGAACTGGCCGCCGAGGACCCCGGCCGGCCCCGGCTCGTCGTCACCGCCGACCGCGAACTGCGCAGCCGGGTCACCGAGTTGGGCGCCGAGGTGATCGGCCCGAGCGCCCTGCTGCACTAGGCGCTCCGCTGGAAGCGCCGCGACAGGCCGGCTGTCGACGGCGGCGCCGTCGTGGCTGGTCGCGCAGTTCCTCCCCCAGCCTTCGGCCGGGGGTACCCCCAGCGCCCCTTACGGGGCACTCGGCGCCCTGACGTACAGCACCGCCCCGTCCACCTCGCCCGCCTGTTCGTACCCGGCCGCGAGCAGTCTGCGCAGGCCGGGGACGCGGTCGGGGCCGTACGGCTTGCCGCGGGAGTCGTCGATCACCAGGGCCGGTGCCCGGTCGGCCAGTTCCGCGCGGAAGACGGGCCAGGTGCCGGCGACGGCGTACTTCTCGCCGACCTGCGGGCCGTCCCGGCCGCCGCTGAAGTTGGTGAGGAGGCCGGCGGTGAGGTAGCGGGTGGCGGGGGTGCGGTCGGCGAGCCAGTACGTCTCCGGGTGTATGCCCCAGACCAGGACCCGGTCGCCGGGCGCGGTACGGCGGTCGAGGGCGAGCGCCAGCCTCTGGGCGTGCGCGAGTTCGGGGCGGGGGGCCAGGACGCCCCAGGTCAGGAACAGGGTGCAGGCGCAGGCCGAGGCGAGGACGGCGGCCGAGGTCCGTTCCCGGGGCAGGATCTGCAGCGCGGCCGTGGCCAGCAGCGCGAGCGGCGGGGTGAGTTGCAGGAAGTAGTGGCCGAAGAAGTGGAAGCCGAGGGTGACGGCGGCCGCCGACGCGGCCAGCCACAGCCACAGGTCGACGGCGCCGGTACGGGCGATGCGCAGGGCCCGCGCGATGGGCGGGAGCAGGCCGGCCGAGGCCGCGCCGAGGATCGCGGTGTTGGCCACCGCCCGTACCAGCACGTGGAGTTCCGAGCCGGTGAAGGAGGCGTAGGCGCCGGAGCCGGTGACCGTCCAGAAGGCGAAGCCGGCCGGGTCCGTGGCCAGGGCCGCGCCCAGCACGGGCAGGGCGGCACCGGCCGCCAGCCTGAGCAGGCCCGCGCGCGCACCGCCGTACCGGTTGAGGAGGTAGAGCACCGGCAGCAGGACGGCCCCGCCGGTCTGCTTGGTGAGGAAGGCGCACGCGACGGCGGCCCCGGCCGCTGCCCAGCGGCGGCGGTCGGCGCACCACATCGCGGCGGCCGTGCAGGGCAGCATGAACACCTCGAAGGTGGCCGCCTGCGCGTCCTCGGGGTTGAGCCCGACCGAGACCAGCAGGTACAGCGCCCCGGCGGTACGGCCCGCGCGGTCGCCCCAGCGCCGCCGGGCGAGCGAGGCGAGCAGCGCGGCGGTGGTCAGCTGGGCCAAGACGGCGAGGACCCGGACCGCGGTGAGCGACCCGGACCCGAAGACCGCAAAGGTCCCCTCGTACAGCCACGGCAGCAGCGGCGGCTTGCGGTCCACGACCGTCTCGTACAGCTGCCCGCCGCGCGCCAGCATGCGGGCCTGTACGGCGAGAAAGCCCTCGTCCGGGTTCCACAGCGGCCGGAGGAAGGAGGGCACCCTGGTGACGCAGGCCAGCACGGCGAGCAGCGGCAGCAGCCGCGTCCAGTACCCCTTCCCTGCGACTACGGACCGTGGTGGGGCGAGGGGCGCGAGAAGCATGGGGAGCACGCTATCCGGCCCCGCAGCCCCATCCGGACGGGACATACGGGGCCGAAGTGGCGAGAGTGCCGGTCACGGAGTGTCGGCGGGCGTCCGTTCGGCCTGGGCGAGGCGGCTGTGCGAGCGGCCGTAGAGGAAGTAGACGACGAAGCCGATGACCATCCAGACGGCGAACCGCAGCCAGGTCTCTGCGGGCAGGTTGAGCATCAGCCACAGCGAGGCCAGCACGGACACGACCGGCAGCACCGGCACCCAGGGGGTGCGGAAGGACCGCTCCAGGTCGGGCCGGGTGTTGCGCAGGATGATCACGCTGATCGCGACGACGATGAAGGCGAAGAGCGTGCCGATGTTCACGAGTTCGGCGAGTTCGCTGAGACTGGTGAAGCCGGCGACGATCGCGATGACGACGCCGAGCAGGATGGTCGGCCGGTACGGGGTGCGGAACCTCGGGTGGGTGTGCGAGAAGAAGCGGGGCAGCAGGCCGTCCCGGCTCATGGCGAAGAACACCCGGGACTGGCCGAGCAGCAGGATCATGCAGACGGTGGTCAGGCCGACGGCGGCACCGAAGCTGATCAGGCCGGCGAACCAGGGGTGTCCGGTGGCCTTGAAGGCGTCGGCCAGCGGGGCGTCCACGGACAGCTCGCGGTACTTCTGCATGCCGGTCACCACGACGGCCACGGCGACGTACAGCAGGGTGCAGATGATCAGGGAGCCGATGATGCCGCGCGGCACGTCCCGCTGGGGGTTGCGGGTCTCTTCGGCGGCGGTGGCGACGACGTCGAAGCCGATGAAGGCGAAGAAGACGACGGAGGCGGCGGTGAAGATGCCCATGACGCCGAAGTTCGAAGGTGCCCAGCCGAACATCAGCTGGATCAGCGGGGCCTTGAGGTTGCCGCCGGCCGGCACGGCCTCCTTGGGCGGGATGAAGGGGCTGTAGTTGCCGCTGTGGATGAAGAAGGCGCCCGCGATGATGACGACCAGGACGACGGCCACCTTGATGGCGACGACGACCGAGGTGACCCGGGCGGAGAGCTTCATGCCGACGACGAGGATCGCGGTGAGGACGAGGACCAGGGCGGCGGCGAGGATGTCGAAGCCGAAGCCGTGGGCGCCGTCGCGGCCGCTGAGGTACGCCGGCAGATGCCAGCCGGCGTTGTCGAGCAGCGAGTGGATGTACCCCGACCAGCCGACGGCGACCACCGCCGTGCCCAGCGCCAGCTCCAGCACCAGGTCCCAGCCGATGATCCACGCGGGGAACTCGCCGAGGGAGGCGTACGAGAAGGTGTACGCGGAGCCGGCCACCGGGACGGTGGAGGCGAACTCTGCGTAGCAGAGTGCGGCGAGGCCGCAGACGACGCCGGCCACGACGAAGGAGAGCGCGACGGCGGGGCCTGCGGTGTTCTTGGCCGCCGTGCCGGTCAGGACGAAGATGCCGGTGCCGATGATGACACCCACGCCGAAGACCGTGAGGTCCAGGGCCGACAGCGACTTCCTGAGCGCGTGCTCCGGTTCCTCGGTGTCCTTGATGGACTGTTCGACGTTCTTGGTCCTGAAGAGGGTACTGCTCACGTGCCTACCTCCCACGTTTGTCGTCCTCGACATGATCGAGAGGGCCGGGGGTGCGTATGCCCCGGCAAGGGCAGGTTCACGCAGATGGGTCGGTCTCGCCACCGGAGGGGTGAGAGAGACCGACCCATTGGGGTGGTGCGGGGTGCGTCGGGGGGTGCGGGTGCGTGGGGGCTGGTCGCGCAGTTCCTCCCCCAGCCTTCGGCCGGGGGTACCCCCAGCGCCCCTTTGGGGCGCGCCCCAGCTGGGGGCGCTTCAGATCAATCCCTTGCCGGTTCCACCGAACCGACATCCGTCGGCTGGCCGTCGAGCTTAGCCACCAAGCCCGTCACCTGGCGGGCGATGTCCGGGGCCGTGAGCCCGATCTCCGCCATGACCTCGGCCCTCGACGCGTGGTCGAGGAAGCGGGGCGGGATGCCGAAGTCGCGGAGGGGGACGTCGACGCCCGCGTCGCGCAGGGCCTGGGCGATGGTGGAGCCCACGCCGCCGACGCGGACGTTGTCCTCGACCGTGACGACCACCCGGTGACGCTCGGCCAGCGGGGCCATCGCCTCGTCGACCGGCTTGACCCAGCGCGGGTCGACCACGGTGGTGGAGATGCCCTGCTTGTCGAGGAGGGCGGCGATCTCCAGGCACATGGGGGCGAGGGCGCCCACGGAGACCAGGAGCACGTCCGGGGTGTCGGTGCCGGGCTCGCGCAGCACGTCCATGCCGCCGACCCTGCCGACGGCGGCCACGGCGGGGCCGACCGCGCCCTTCGAGAAGCGGACGACCGTCGGGGCGTCGTCGACCTCGACGGCCTCGCGGAGCTGCGCCCGGACCTGGTCGGCGTCGCGCGGGGCGGCGAGCCTGAGGCCGGGGACCACCTGGAGGATCGACATGTCCCACATGCCGTTGTGGGAGGCGCCGTCGGTGCCGGTGACGCCGGCCCGGTCCAGGACGAACGTCACCCCGCACCGGTGCAGGGCCACGTCCATCAGCACCTGGTCGAAGGCGCGGTTGAGGAAGGTGGCGTACACGGCGAAGACGGGGTGCAGGCCGACCGTGGCGAGGCCCGCCGCGGAGACGGCGCCGTGCTGCTCGGCGATGCCGACGTCGTAGATGCGGTCGGGGAAGGTGTCCGCGAACTTCTTCAGGCCGACCGGCTGGAGCATGGCCGCCGTGATGGCGACGATGTCCTCGCGCTCCTTGCCGAGCTCGACCATCTCGTCGCCGAAGACCGAGGTCCAGTCGGCGCCGGAGGCCTTGACCGGCAGGCCGGTGTCGGGGTGGATGGGGCCGATGCCGTGGAAGCGGTCGGCCTCGTCCTGGAGGGCGGGCTGGTAGCCGCGGCCCTTCTCGGTGAGGCAGTGCACGATCACCGGGCCGCCGAACCGTTTGGCCCGCGCCAGGGCCGACTCCAGGGCCTCCATGTCGTGGCCGTCGATCGGGCCGACGTACTTCAGGCCCAGGTCCTCGAACATGCCCTGCGGGGCGATGAAGTCCTTCAGCCCCTTCTTGGCGCCGTGCAGGGTGTCGTAGAGCGGCCTGCCGACGACCGGCGTGCGCTCCAGCAGGTCCTTGCCGCGGGCCAGGAACCGCTCGTACCCGTCCGTCGTACGCAGGGTCGCCAGGTGATTGGCGAGGCCTCCGATGGTCGGGGCGTACGAGCGCTCGTTGTCGTTGACGACGATGACGAGCGGGCGGTCCTTGGCGTCGGCGATGTTGTTCAGCGCCTCCCAGGCCATGCCGCCGGTCAGGGCGCCGTCACCGATCACGGCGACGACGTGGCTGTCCCGTTCGAGCAGCTGGTTGGCCTTGGCGATGCCGTCGGCCCAGCCGAGCACGGTGGAGGCGTGGCTGTTCTCGATGACGTCGTGCTCGGACTCGGCCTGCGAGGGGTAGCCGGACAGGCCGCCCTTCTGCTTCAGCTTCGAGAAGTCCTGGCGGCCGGTCAGCAGCTTGTGCACGTAGGACTGGTGGCCGGTGTCCCAGAGCACCTTGTCCTTCGGGGAGTCGAAGACGCGGTGCAGGGCGATGGTGAGCTCGACCACGCCCAGGTTGGGACCGAGGTGTCCGCCGGTCTTGGAGACCGCTTCGACGAGGAAGCTCCGGATCTCCTCTGCCAGCTGGACCAGCTCCTCGGGGCTGAGCCGGTCCAGATCGCGCGGTCCCCTGATACGGGTCAGCAGCGGCACCCGTGCCTCCTTGCAGTAGAGCTGATCGAGCTGTTGCCGGGCTCGTCGAGTCTAATGTTCCGCCCGGGCGGAACGACTCCGGCCCTTGGGTCATGGGTCACGCGATCGGCTGTACCCATCATGAGCCCCACCTATGACACGACTGTGCCCGGCACTCTCCAGTGCCGGGCACAGTCGGAAACCCAGGGGCGCGAGGAACTGCGCGACCAGCCACGACGGCGAGTCAGCGGCAATGTCACCGCACCCCCAACGGCGATCGGCGTCAGCCGCGACCCGCCGCCTTCTGGCTCTTGCGGGAGACGGAGTCGATGACGACCGCACCCAGCAGAACACCACCGGTGATCATGTACTGGATCGACGTGTTCATGTTCAGCAGGTCGAGGCCGGTCTGGATGGACTGGATGACCAGCATGCCCAGAAGGGCGGACCAGACGGTACCGCGGCCACCGAACAGCGACGTACCACCGATGACGGCCGCCGCGATGGCGAGCATCAGCGTGTTGCCGCCACCGGCGTTGAGCGTCGCGCTCGCGGTCTGGCCGGCGAAGAACATACCGCCGATCGCCGCGAAGCCGCCGGAGATCGCGAACACGGTGATCCGGACCATCGGCACGCTGATACCCGCACGGCGGGCCGCCTCGATGCCGCCGCCGACCGCGAAGACCTTGCGGCCGTACGTGGTGCGGCGCAGCACGAAGTCGACGATGACCAGGGACGCGAGGAAGATCACCAGCGCGTTGGAGACACCGGCCGCGTTGTTCAGCACGGCCGCGGCCACGAAGGACGCGATCGCGAGCAGGGCGACGCGGATGAGGATCTCGCTGGTGGGCCGGAACGGCACACCCGCCGCACGGCGCCGGCGCTGCTCGTTGAACTGGCCCAGGGCGGACAGGACGACGCCGAGGCCGGCCAGCAGGTAGGCGCCGATGATGGCCTGGTCCATGAAGAAGGAGCTCTGGCCGAGGATGTGCACCGGGCCGCTGTCGGCCGGGATGTTGATCGTGCCGCTGTCGCCCAGCAGCCACAGCATCAGGCCGTTCCAGCCGAGGAAGCCGGCCAGGGTGACCACGAACGCGGGTACGCCGATCTTGGCGAAGAACCAGCCGTGCAGCGCGCCGATGCCGATGCCCGTGATGATCGTCAGGACCAGGGCCAGCCACTGGTTCATTCCGTGGTTGACCACGAAGACGGCGAACACCGTGGAGGCCAGACCGCTCACCGAGCCGACGGACAGGTCGATCTCGCCGAGCAGCAGCACGAACACCAGACCGATGGCGAGCATGCCGGTGGCCGAGAGGAAGTAGCTGATGTTGGAGAGGTTGTCCGCGCTGAGGAACAGGCTGTTCTTCACCTGGAAGATGGTCCAGATGATGATCAGGCCGAGGACCACCGGCAGCGAGCCCAGCTCGCCGCCCTTCACCCGGCGGGTGAACTCGGTGAGGTAGCCCTTGAAGCCCTCCTCACGGACCAGCAGCCGCGGGTCGACGACCGTGACCGGCGCGGCCGTCGGGTCGTCGGCGGGGGCGACCGTGGTCGGGGCCGCGGCCGCCGCCTCGGTCTTGCCGAGCTCGGGCGACTCGTCGCCCTTCACGGTCTTGTTCGACGTCTCGCTCACTTTGCCGCCTCCGTGGTGCGTCGCCCGGAACGACGGGTCACGGCGTTGTCCGTGGCACCCGTGATCGCGGCGATGATCTCTTCCTGGCTGGTGCTCTTCACGGGGAAGAAACCGTTGTTCTTGCCCAGACGCAGCACGGCGACGGTGTCCGCGACCGCCTTCACGTCGGCCATGTTGTGGCTGATGAGGATGACGGCGAGGTTGCGCTCGCGCAGCCGCTCGACCAGGTCGAGGACCTGCGCGGTCTGCTCGACACCGAGGGCGGCGGTGGGCTCGTCGAGGATGACGACCTTGGGGTCGCCGATCAGGGCGCGGGCGATGGCCACGACCTGACGCTGACCGCCGGAGAGGCTGGCGATCGGGATGCGCACGCTCGGGATGCGGATGGAGAGCGTGCTCAGCAGCTCGCGGGCCTGCTTCTCCATCGTCACCTCGTCGATGACGCCGCGGTGCAGCAGCTCACGGCCGAGGAAGAGGTTCCCCACCACGTCGAGGTTGTCGCAGAGCGCGAGGTCCTGGTAGACCGTCGCGACACCCAGTCCCTGGGCGTCGTGCGGCTTGTTGATGCTGACGGAGTTGCCCTCCCATTCGATGACGCCCTCATCGATGGGATGCACACCCGCGATCGTCTTGACCAGGGTCGACTTTCCTGCGCCGTTGTCGCCCACCAGGGCGACCACTTCTCCGGCGTGGACCTCCAGATCGACGTCGGTGAGTGCCTGGACCGCACCGAATCGCTTGGAGACTCCGCGCAACGCCAGCACGGGCGTAGCGGACACGTGAACCATCTCCTTCGCCGCCTGACCGGCGGGGATGCCGCGCTTGGTGATCAGGCGCGGAGGGTCGTGCGGTACCTCGGACTGTCGCCGGGGTACGCACGCGGTTTACAAGATGAACATGCGCGAATCCGCTGCGCTTGGCAACGGGTCCGTCCGACGCCCGCTCCGGCAGCGGGGTTTGAAGGCCGGAGCGGGCGTCGGAGGGGTTTCGCGAGACCGCCGGACGGCCGTGGCACCTTGCGGAAGGGCCGGCGTCGGGCGGCCGGGGCCCGGGTGTCGTACTGCGATCACCCGGGCGCTGGCGGCCGGAGCCTCACGGCTCCAGGGCGGGACTACTGCAGGCCGGCGGCCTTGCAGGCCTTGGCGAACTCGCTGGTGCAGATGTCGGAGACGGTGTACAGACCGTCCTTGATCACCGTGTCCTTGATGTTGGCCTTGGTGACCGACACCGGGGTCAGCAGCTGCGAGGGCACCTTGTCGCCGGAGCCGCTGGTCTGCGTGCTGGTGGCGAGCGAGTCGATGCTCTTGCCCTGCAGCAGGTCCACGGCGATGGTGGCGGCGGCGTCGGCCTCCGGCTTGAACGCCTTGTAGACGGTGGAGGACTGGGTGCCGGCGACGATGCGCTGGATGCCCGCGAGCTCCGCGTCCTGACCGGTCAGCGGGATGCCGCTGATGCCGGCGCCCTTGAGGGTGGTGGCGATGCCACCGGCCATGCCGTCGTTGGCGGAGTAGACGCCCGCGATGTTCTTGGCACCGAGCTGGGTGATGGCAGCCTTCACCTTCTGCGCGGCGACGGTGTCCTTCCACAGGCCGGACTGCTCGTAGGCGATGTTCACCTTGCCGTCGAGGGCCTTGTGCGCGCCCTGCTTGAACTGGCCGGCGTTCGGGTCGGCGTCGTCACCGTTGATCATGACGATCTTGGACTTGGTGGTCGCCTTGGAGCCGAGGGCGTCGAGCAGGGCCTGGCCCTGGAGCTCGCCGACCTTGACGTTGTCGAAGGAGACGTAGGCCGAGACCTTGCCCTGCGCGAGGCGGTCGTACGCGACGACCTTGACGCCCTTGGCCACGGCGGCGTCGATGGAGGACTTGATGGCCGCAGAGTCCTGGGCGGAGATCACGATGACCTTGACGCCCTTGGTCACCATGGTGCTGACCTGCTGGGCCTGCTTGGCGGCGTCACCGGCGGCGTTCGCGTAGTCGACCGTGCAGTCGGCACACAGCTTCTTGACCTGGGCCTCGAAGTACGGGTGGTCGAACTTCTCGTAGCGCGCGGTCACGCTGTCGGGGAGCAGCAGGCCGATGGTCTTGCCACCGGAGGAGCTGCTGCTGCTCGAGTCGCTCTTCTTGTCGTCGCCGGCCTTGCCACAGGCGGCGACGGACAGCGCCATGGAAACCGCGGCGGTGCCGATCACGACTCTACGCATCGTTGCGTTCATTTGGGGGTGCCTCCCTGACAGGGCCGCAACGCTGCGGCCGAGGTGGCTCGAAGTCAACTCGGCCGCAAGTTCGACGTCAAGAAGTAAATACTTAACGAGATGGCAACGGCGCCATGCGTTCTCTAAGTGAAGACAGGTGCAACAGCGGACACAGAGCCGTCCAAAAGTGTCGAATCTCCCATCTCGCTGAGCGCGAGAGCAAGCGCTCCGAGCACCTCCGCGCGACCGCCGAGGGCCCCCGGAAGCACCGAGAGCTGGCGTGCGGCACTGGGGATCGCATAGCGCCCCACGGACTCCCTGATGGGCCCCAGGACCAGCTCTCCGGCCTCGGCGAGGTCGCCGCCGAGGACCACCCGGCTCGGGTTCAGCAGATTGCAGAGATTGGCCACCCCGCTGCCGATGTGACGGCCGACGTCGCCGATCACGCGACGGCAGCCCGGGTCCCCGTCCCGGGCCAGCCGCACGACGCCCTCCATGGTCAGGTCGGGGCCGTGACCGGGCTGGAGCAGCGGCAGCACGTAGCGGGCCGCCGCGAAGGTCTCCAGACAGCCGCGGTTGCCGCAGCGGCAGACCGGGCCGGACTCGTCGAGCGTAATATGTCCTATTTCGCCCGCCGTGCCGCCGGGGCCCCGGTAGATCTTCCCGTTGATCACCAGACCGGCGCCGACACCGCTCGCGACCTTGATGTACGCGAGATCGCGGACTCCCTTGCCGCTGCCCCAGACCAGCTCGCCGAGGGCGCCGAGGTTGGCGTCGTTGTCGACGTGCACGGGGACGCCGAGGCGGAGCCGGAGCTCCTCCGCGGGTCTCGCGCCGATCCAGCCGGGCAGGATGGCGCTGGAGCCGAGGGTGCCGGACTCGACGTCGATCGGTCCGGGGACGCCGACACCCACGCCGGCGATCTTCGAGCGGTCCACGCCGGTCGCCGCGATCAGGCGGTTGACCAGCTCCTCCGCCCTGTCGAAGCCCTGGCTGGACGACGCGTCCACGTCGAGGGGCTCGGACTCCTCGGCCAGCACCTGGTGGGCGAGGTTCCCGATCGCGACGCGCAGGTGGGTGTGGCCGAAGTCGACGCCTATGACGATGCCGGCGTCACCGCTCAGACTCACGCTGCGGGCCCTGCGGCCGCCCGCGGAGGTCGGCGTGACCTCGACGGTTCCGCCGTCCTTGAGCTCGCGCACGATGTTGGAGACCGTCGCGGCCGACAGGCCGGTCGTGCGCGCGATCTCCGCCTGCGTGAGCGATCCGGCCAGGCGTACGGCCCGTACGACACGTTCCAGGTTGGCTCGGTGCAGCGACGACTGCGACCCCGGAGTCTCCATCGACCCATCCACTCCCGCCATCGGAGGCGGCCACGGTGCCGCCAACGTGACCCAGATCACCTCACTGAGACCGGGTCACTTACAAGTTATGAACTCCAAGCTCTGCTGAACGGGTTACCGCCGTCAAGTCCTTGACAGAAATCGTTGGCGGTTCGGAGGTTGCCTGAGGGACATGCGACGGACATGTCTAGGCCACTGGTCAGCAGGTGCGGAGGGGGGTCCGTGGCCGGGTGGGTCGTGGCTGGTCGCGCCCACGCGACGGAGTCGCATATTGAATACAGCCCCGCGCCCCTTTGGGGGCGCAAACGCTTCGTTACTTCAAAGCACCCGCCGTCAGACCTGCCACCACCTGGCGCTGGAAGACGATGTACGCCGCCAGGACCGGGAGCATCGCCATCACCAGGCCGGCGAAGAGGCCGGACCAGTCGCCCTTGTAGCCCTGACTGACCGCCAGCTGGACCAGGCCCTGGGTGAGGACGTGTTTGTCGGGGTCCGTGTTGAGGACCGTCGGGAGCATGTACTGGTTCCACTGGCCGAGGAAGTTGAAGATCCCGACGCTGATCAGGCCGGGCTTCGCCATCGGCAGCATGATCTGGAAGAACGTGCGGGTGTGCGAGGCGCCGTCGACGAAGGCGGCCTCGGCCACCGAGGTGGGGAGCGTGCGGAAGAACGCCGTGAGGAAGAAGACCGTGAACGGCAGCGAGTACGCGATGTAGACCAGGATCAGGCCGTGGATCGTGTTCAGCAGGCCCAGGTTGTTCACGACGTAGAACAGCGGGACCAGCGCGAGCATGATCGGGAAGCTCATGCCGCCGATGAAGAGGTAGTAGATGAAGCGGTTGCCGGGGAAGTCGAAGCGGGCCAGGACGTAGGCGGCCATCGAGCCGAGGACCAGGGTGCCGATGAGCGAGCCGCCGACCACCAGGACGGTGTTCAGGAAGTAGTCGCTCATGTTGGCGTCGGTCCAGGCCCGCGCCCAGTTCTCGAAGTGCAGCCGGTCCGGGAGCGCCCAGGGCGAGGTGAAGATGGACCGGTCGTCCTTGAAGGACGTCATCACCGCCCACAGCAGCGGTGTGACCACCATGACCGCCCAGATGACCAGGATGCCGTGGGAGAAGACGTTGAGGACCCCACCCTCGCGCTTCTGCCGGGGCGGCTTCGGCGCGGCGGGCTCGGTCTTGGTGACAGTGACGTCGGTCTCGGTCGTCGTCATCGCTTCAGTACTCCAGCCGCTCGCGACGGCCCAGCCGCATCACGACCGCCGCGAAGGCGAGCGTGACGACCAGCAGGGCGACGCCGATGGTGGTGGCGTAGGCGGCCTGACCGTCCCGGAACGCCTTCTGGTACACATACAGGACCATCACGGTCGTCGAGTAGTCGGGCCCACCCGGTCCTGTCGTCATGATCTGTACGACTGCGAACGACTCGGCGCCGAGCGCGAGGATGCCCATGTAGACCCAGCCGGACTGCACGGTGTCCCACAGCAGCGGCAGGGTGATGCGGAAGAAGGTGGTGGCGCGGCCGGCGCCGTCGAGCAGGGCGGCCTCGTAGAGGTCCATGGGGATGGACGCCATGCCCGCCGAGAAGAGGACCACGAAGAATCCGACCGTGGACCAGACCAGGACGGCCATCACGCACCACAGGGCGAGACTCGGGTCGCCCAGCCAGAGCGGCTGGATATTGTCCAGACCAATTCCGCGGAGCAGTGAATTGATCGCGCCGCTGTCGGGGTTGTAGGCGAAGGCGAACAGCAGCGAGACGATCGCGATCGACAGCACCTGCGGAAAGAAATAGACGATCTTGTAGAAGGAGGAGCCCCGGACCCCCGAGATGACCGGACCGCCCCTCCTTCTCCGGCCGCCCACGTTGATCATGAAGGCGAAGAACAGCGCCAGGCTGATCGTCACCAGCGGCAGCACGACCGCGAACATCAAGCTGTGCTGCAAGGACTTCCAGAAGACGTCGTCGTGCAGCATCCTCCGGTAATTGTCCAGGCCGACCATCTTGAATTCGGGGCTCAGGCCGGTCCAGTCCGTGAACGAGTAGTAGATGGACTGGATGAACGGCCACACCACGAAGAGCGCGTACAGTCCGAGGGGCAACGCCAGAAACCCCACGATGAACCGGTACTTGCCGTGCTGCATCGCCACTCCGGTGCCGAGAGGGTTGCTGGTTACTGGTGCTTGTAGTGCTTGATCGAGGTGTCCTTGGCGGCCTCGTCGGCGAAGCCCTGGATCCTCTTGACGGCCTCCGCCGGGGTGAGCCGGCCGGCCATCATCTCGCCGAGGCCGGCGACTCCGATCTTCTCCTTCTGGAGTTGCACGTACCAGTCCTGGAGCCGCGGGTTGACCACGTTCGACCCGGCCAGCTTCAGCGCCGCCACGCCGGAGGTGAGGCCCGGGGTGAGGGTGATGCCGTCGGTGCCGCCGTTGTACGCGGTCAGCGACTTCACCTTCGTCGTGAAGTTCTTCGAGGACGCCTCGCTGAGCATGATGCGCAGCTGCTCCATGCCCCCCTGGGCGTTGGCGGCCTTGGCCGGGACGATGAAGGGCTCGCCGCCGGAGGCCCAGATGGTGCCGAACGGCATCTTGTCGTTCTTGTCGATTCCGGTGGGCGCGGAGACGGCGAGGTTGAAGTCGGAGGGGATGACGTTCGCCGACTCGTTCTCCACCCAGGAGCCGTTCGGGATGAACAGGGCCTTGCCCTGCGCCCAGGCGGTCTGCGACTGGATGTGGTCGAGGCCGGGGGTGCCCTTGAGGATGTAGCCCTTCTTGTAGAGCTCGTAGTAGGCCTCGAAACACGCCTTGACGGCCGGGTGTTTCCAGGCGTTCGGCTCCAGGTTGTCGATCGCGTTCAGGACCTCGACGCCGCCGACCTTGCCGATCATCGGGTAGAGCGAGAAGGGGATGTAGTACGGGTACTTGCCCGCGTAGGTCCAGCCGGCCATGCCCTTCTTCTTGGCCTTCTCGCAGACGGCGATCATCTGGTCCCAGGTCTGCGGGTACTCCGCGTCGAGCGAGTCCAGGGCCTTCTGCGAGTACCACACGCCGTAGACCGTGTAGGCGTAGTACATGATCCAGACCGGGTCGCCGTCGAACTGGCCCATCTCGACGATGCCGGGGCGCAGCGTGTCGCGGACCTTCTTGTTCGGGTCGTCGTACGACGGGGCGTCGAGGAGCGGGGTGAGGTCGGCGAGCTGTTTCTTGCCGACGAGCACGCCCATGTCCATCTGCTCGGCGCCGGAGTTGTCGATGAGGTCCGGCGGGGTGCCCTGGTTGAAGCGCGGCTGGAGCGTCGACTGGATCTTCTGGGTGGCGGAGAACTTGACCTTGGCCTTCGGGAAGTCCTTCTCGTAGATCTTCACCGCGTCCTCGGCGTACTCCTTGCCGAAACCGCCGTCGAAGAGGACGAATTCCATCTGCGCGGTGTCGTTGACGCCCAGCGGGTTCTTGGCCGTCTTCTTGCCGGCCTTGTCCTTGGACTGACCGCCGCCGCCACTGCTGGCGCAGGCGGAGAGGAATCCGACGGCGGGCACGGAAATCAGGCCGAGTGCGGCCGAGCGCCTGATCAGCTCACGGCGGCCGACACCCTCGGAACCGGGGTTCGCTGCGGAAGTGGATCCCATGCTCAAGTCCTCGCCTTCTCCAGGACTCAGGCGGTGAACCGGATCCTCCCCGGCACCGCGGTCGGGTAGTGCTGGGTCGTGCAGGAAGTCGTGCGGGAAACGCCGACAGGTATAGTCCACTTCCCGCCGGCGGGGCAAGATCGAATGCAAGGTTGGCCATGGGTCTTTTCCTAGTTGAGACCTGTCGGAAATATGAGCGATCTCTGTACGCCTTGCCGGAAAAAGAGCCGACATACACCCCTGAATGCCGCACCCAACGCCCTTGACATCACGGGCCACTTGACCACCTACTGGTTCCTGCGCCACGCAGCTGACAACGTTGTCTCATGTGGCAGGGAGGGTACCCGTTGATGCAGCGGAGAACGCAGCGAAGAACAGGGCACGGATCCGGTACGGCGGTCGTGATCGCGGCCGCCGTAGTCATGACCCTGGGCTCCCAGGGGGCCGCGGTCGCCCTGCCGGCCAAGGCACCGGCGGCCACGACCCAGTTCGCATCCTCGTTCGAGTCTGGCGACCCGTCACCGGACTGGACCGACACCGTCGACACCGACCCGAGCGGCACTCCGCGCGCCTCCGGAGTGGACGGCGGCTACAGCACCGGCATCCCCGGCAACGTCACCGACCACGTGACCGACGAGCGGGCGAGCGGCGAGAACACCGGCGCGGGCGAGGTCAAGGAGAACCTCGTCGACGGGGAGTCCGGCACCAAGTGGCTCACCTTCGAGCCCACCGGCTGGGTCGAGTTCGACTTCGACAAGCCCGTCAAGCTGGTGACCTACGCCCTCACCTCGGCGAACGACTACGCCGAACGCGACCCCGCGGACTGGACCCTCCAGGGCTCTACGGACGGCAAGGACTGGAAGACCGTCGACACCCGCAGCGGCGAGGCCTTCACGGAGCGGTTCCAGACCAAGTCGTACGACCTCTCCGCGCCGGCCGAGTACCAGCACTTCCGGCTCGACGTCACGAAGAACAACGGCGCCCCGGACATCCTCCAGATCGCCGACGTCCAGTTCTCCACGGGCGGCAGCGGCGGGCCGGTGCCCCAGGACATGCTCTCGCTGGTCGACAAGGGCCCGACCGGCTCGCCGACCGCGAAGGCGCGGGCCGGGTTCACCGGAACGCACGCGCTGCGCTATGCCGGACGGCACACGGCGACCGGCCGGGCGTACTCGTACAACAAGGTCTTCGACGTGAACGTGAAGGTCGGCCGGGACACGCGGCTGGCGTACCGGATCTTCCCCTCGATGGCCGACGGCGACCTCGACTACGACGCCACCAACGTGGCGGTGGACCTGGCCTTCACGGACGGCACCTATCTGAGCGGCCTCGGGGCCGTCGACCAGCACGGGTTCGCGCTCTCGCCACGCGGGCAGGGCGCGTCGAAGGCGCTGTACGTCAACCAGTGGAACGACATCTCGTCGGTGATCGGTTCGGTCGCGGCCGGCAAGACGGTCGACCGGATCCTGGTGGGCTACGACTCCCCCGCCGGCCCGGCCAAGTTCCGCGGCTGGATCGACGACGTGTCCCTGAAGCCGGTGGCCCCCGAGAAGCCGAAGGCGCACCTGTCCGACTACGCGCTGACCACCCGCGGCACCAACTCCAGCGGCAGCTTCTCCCGCGGCAACAACTTCCCGGCGACCGCGCTGCCGCACGGCTTCAACTTCTGGACGCCGGTGACCAACGCGTCCTCGGAGAGCTGGCTGTACGAGTACGCGCACGCGAACAACGACGACAACCTGCCGACGATCCAGGCGTTCAGCGCGAGCCACGAGCCGAGCCCCTGGATGGGCGACCGGCAGACCTTCCAGCTGATGCCGTCCGCCGCCTCCGGCACCCCGGACACCGGCCGGGAGGCGCGGGAGCTGGCCTTCCGGCACGAGAACGAGACCGCGCGGCCGTACTACTACGGGGTCGGGTTCGAGAACGGCCTCAAGGCCGAGATAACACCGACCGACCACGCGGCCGCGCTGCGCTTCACCTACCCGGGTGACGACGCGAGCGTGGTCTTCGACAACGTGACCGAGCAGGCGGGCCTGACCCTCGACAAGGAGCACGGGATCGTCACCGGCTACTCCGACGTCAAGTCGGGCCTGTCGACGGGCGCCACCCGCCTCTTCGTCTACGGCGTCTTCGACAAGCCCGTGACGGGCGGCGACTCCAGCGGGGTCAAGGGCTACCTGCGCTTCGACGCGGGCGCCGACCACACCGTCACGCTCCGCCTGGCCACCTCCCTCATCAGCGTCGACCAGGCGAAGGACAACCTGCGCCAGGAGATCCCGGACGGCACCTCCTTCGACACGGTCAGGGCGCAGGCGCAGAAGGTCTGGGACAAGCTGCTCGGCAAGGTGGAGGTGGAGGGCGCCACGGCCGACCAGCTGACCACCCTCTACTCCAGCATGTACCGGCTGTACCTGTATCCCAACTCCGGTTTCGAGAAGGTCGGTTCCACGTACCAGTACGCCTCCCCCTTCTCGCCGATGACGAGCCAGGACACCCCGACGCACACCGGCGCGAAGATCGTGGACGGCAAGGTGTACGTCAACAACGGTTTCTGGGACACGTACCGCACGACCTGGCCGGCGTACAGCCTGCTGACGCCTTCTCAGGCGGGCGAGATGGTCGACGGGTTCGTGCAGCAGTACAAGGACGGCGGCTGGACCTCGCGCTGGTCCTCCCCCGGGTACGCCGACCTGATGACCGGCACCTCCTCGGACGTGGCGTTCGCGGACGCCTACGTGAAGGGCGTGAAGTTCGACGCGAAGGCGGCGTACGACGCGGCCCTGAAGAACGCGACCGTCGTACCGCCCTCCTCGGGCGTCGGCCGCAAGGGCATGTCCACCTCCCCCTTCCTCGGCTACACCAGCGACGACACCCGCGAGGGCCTGTCCTGGGCGATGGAGGGGTACGTCAACGACTACGGCATCGCCGAGATGGGCAAGGCGCTGTACAAGAAGACGGGCGAGAAGCGCTACAAGGAGGAGTCGGACTACTTCCTCAACCGCGCCCAGGACTACGTGAACCTCTTCGACTCGAAGGCCGGCTTCTTCCAGGGCAAGGACGCCCAGGGCGACTGGCGGGTGGACTCGGCGTCGTACGACCCGCGTGTGTGGGGCTACGACTACACCGAGACCAACGGCTGGGGTTACGCCTTCACCGCCCCGCAGGACAGCCGGGGCCTCGCCAACCTGTACGGCGGCCGGTCCGGCCTCGCCGACAAGCTCGACGAGTTCTTCGCGACGCCCGAGACCGCCTCCCCCGACTTCGTCGGCTCCTACGGCGGGGTCATCCACGAGATGACCGAGGCCCGGGACGTCCGGATGGGCATGTACGGCCACTCCAACCAGGTCGCCCACCACGTCATCTACATGTACGACGCGGCCGGCGAGCCCTGGAAGGCCCAGGCCCACGTCCGTGAGGCGCTCTCCCGGCTCTACCTCGGCAGCGAGATCGGCCAGGGCTACCACGGCGACGAGGACAACGGCGAGCAGTCGGCCTGGTACCTCTTCTCGGCCCTCGGCTTCTACCCGCTGGTGATGGGCAGCGGCGACTACACGATCGGCTCGCCGCTGTTCAAGAAGGCGACGGTCCACCTGGAGAACGGCCACGACCTGGTGATCAAGGCCCCGCAGAACAGCGCGAAGAACGTCTACGTCCAGGGCGTCCGCGTCAACGGCCAAGCCTGGACGTCGACTTCGCTCCCCCACTCCCTCATCTCCAAGGGCGGCGTCATCGACTTCACGATGGGCCCGAAGCCGTCGGCCTGGGGCACCGGCAAGGACGCCGCCCCGGTCTCCATCACCCAGGGCGACAAGGTCCCGACCCCGCGCGCGGACGTCCTGAAGACCGACGGCTCCCTGTTCGACAACACCTCGGCGACCGAGCAGACGGTGACGTCGGTGGACCTGCCGGTGACCAAGCCGGTCAAGGGCATCCAGTACACCCTCACCTCACCGTCGGACCGCACGAAGGCCCCGACCGGCTGGACCCTCCAGGCCTCCACGGACGGCAGGGACTGGCAGACCGTGGACCACCGTTCGGCCGAATCCTTCGGCTGGGACCTCCAGACCCGGGCCTTCACCGTCCGGAAGCCCGGGACGTACGCCCACTACCGGCTCGTCCTGGACGGCGAATCCACCCTGGCGGAGGTGGAGTTGCTGGCCTGAGACAGCGGCACGGAGAGGGGGGCGGGCCCGTTCGGGTCCGCCCCCCTCTGTCGTTCGGCGGTCAGCCGGTGGCGAGGGCGAACACGTGCAGGTCGCTGTTCTCGGGCAGCCGGACGGCCTTGATGGTCCTGCCGTCCGGTGCGGTGAAGGGCTGGGTCGCGAAGACGTGGGTCGGTACCGGGTCCTTGTCCGCGCCGGCCACGTTCCGGTACGCGGTCGTCGCCACGATCTGGTTGCCGTACTGAACGGTGCCGCCTCCGCCGCCGATGGTCCAGTCGGTGAAGGAGAGGTCGACGGTGCCGGTGGTGCCGTCGGTGTAGGTGACGGTCGCCCGGGCCGACTGGTTGCCGTTGGTGGCGCTGCCGAGGAAGGACAACCTGGCCGCGGGGGTGGGGAGTTCGATGGTCTGGGCGGTGGCCGTCGCGTTGTCGGGGCGGCCCGCGGGGGCGTTCGGCCAGGTGTAGGTCAGGCCGTCGACCGTGCCCTGGGCGCCCGGCGTGAGGCCGGCCGCCGCGAGGGCCTGGCGCGAGTAGCTCCAGCCGCCGCCGTCGAAGTCGGCCTCGTCGTGGTCGCCGGAGTCGTCCGAGACGCCGGTGTTGGAGTAGGCCGCGAGGAGGGTTCCGGGTGCGGCGACGGTGAGGGCGACCGGCTGGACGTAGGAGGAGTCGGCCGAGGTGACGGTGATCTTCGCGTCGTAGTAGCCCTGCGGGGTGCCCGCGGTGGTGGCGAGAGTGATCTGCCGGGAACCGCCGGTGACCGTCCCTTCCGCCGGGGTGGCCGACACACCGTCCGGTGTCTCGACGCGGAAGCGCACCTCGGGGCCGCTGCCTCCGGACAGGGACAGGGCGCGGACGGTGAGCGTCGTGCTGTCGCCGGGGGCGATCGTCGCGGTCGTCGGACCGACGCCGATCTGGTACGGCTGCTCGCCCTGGCGGAAGGAGGGGGGCGGGGTGCCCGTGCCCCAGATGCGGTTCGGGGTCGTGGCGAGGGTGTAGTCGAGGCGGCCGCCGGCGCGCACGAAGCTCGCGGGGAGCCAGGAGCGGTCGCCGGCGCGGCCGTCGACCTTCAGGGACTGGACGTACGGGGCGTCACTCGCCGCTCCCGTCGCGTGGATCGAGATGTCGTTGCCGTCCGGGCGGTCGATCTCCACGCGTTCGAACAGAGGCGCGGTGAGGACGAGTTCGGCACGGGAGGGGACCTGTGGGTACATGCCGAGCGCCGAGAAGACGTACCAGGAGGACATCGCGCCCAGGTCGTCGTTGCCGGGGATGCCGCCGGGCTGGGTCGACCAGAGCTGTGTCATCGCCGCACGGACGGTCTCCTGCGTCCGGTAGGGGGCACCGGCGTAGTCGTACAGGTAGGGCACGTTGAGCGAGGGTTCGTTGTCGAGCTCGGACTTGTCGCCGCCGCTGCCGGTGAAGGCCCAGCTGCCGTCGCTGTTGTGGAAGAAGGCGTCGAGGCGGGCGAGGGCCTTGTCGGTGCCGCCCATCGCGGCGAAGAGCCCGGCCGGGTTGTGCTGGACCATCCAGGTGTACTGGGCGGCCGTGCCCTCGACGAACCCGTTGCCGGTGGCCGGAGTGAAGCCGGTGACCCAGCTGCCGTCCGCCTTGCGGTTGGCGACGTAGCCGCCGCCGGGGTCGGCGGCGACGTCGAAGTTGTTCTGCCACCACTGGGAGCGGTCGGCGAAGGCGGCCGCCGTCTCCTTCTCTCCTGCCGCCGCGGCGAGCTGGGAGAGGGAGAAGTCGGCCGTGGACATCTCCAGGGTCTCGGCGGCGCCGCCCCAGGCGTTCGACACGGACGGCATGTAGTGGTGGGCCAGGTACTTGTCGAGGGACGGGCGCTGGCCGGCCGACAGCACCGGCTTGCCGGCCGGGGACAGGTCCTGGGCGGTCGGGACGGTCGCCGCCTTCACCAGCGAGTCCAGCGCGCCCTTCAGGTCGAAGTCGGTGCCGCCGAAGGCGCGGATGCCGGCGAGGGCGGTCGGTGCCGGGTCGCCGTTCATGACGTGGGTGCCGCTCGCGCCGTGCAGCCAGCGGTCCCAGACGCCGCCGTTCTGCCGGGCGAGTTCGTAGAGCGACTGGGCGACGTCCGAGCCGGTCCTGGGATCCAGCAGGGTGAGCAGCTGGACCTGGTCGCGGTAGACGTCCCAGCCGGAGAAGGTGCCGTACTGGGCCCGGTGGCCGCGGGCGACCCGGTGCACCTTGCCGTCGCCGCCCCGGTAGCGGCCGTCCGCGTCGCTGATGACGTTCGGGTGGAAGAGGGAGTGGTACAGGGCCGTGTAGAAGGTGGTGCGGTCGGCGTCCGTGCCGCCGCCGACGCGGATCGCGTCGAGGCGGTCGCGCCAGGCGCGGTGGGCAGCGTCGCGGACGGCGCCGAAGGAGCGCCGCGGCGGGTTCTCCGTCCGCAGGTTCGCCTCGGCGGCGGCCCGGCTGACGTACGAGATACCGACCTTGACGTTCACCGGGCCGGAGCCGGGCGCGAACTGGAGGTATCCGCCGGCCCCCTTGCCGGCGACGGGCCGCCCGCCGTTCGCCGAGAAGCCGCCGGTGCCGCCGGAAGCGCTCGTCGAGCCCGGGCTGAGCCTGTCGTCCCGCCAGGTGCCGGTGGCGGTGAAGGCGCGGTCGAAGTGGGCGGTGAAGTAGAGCGTGTAGTAGGAGCGTTGACCCTCGGGGTCGAGGTAGCCGCAGAAGTCGCCGGAGGTGACCGAGCCGGAGACGGTGCGGGTGTCCGGGTCGATGGTGACCGTCGAATCGGCCGAGCCGACTTCGGAGTTGGCGGTGCGGATCAGCAGGGAGGCGGGCTTGCCCGCCGGATAGGTGAAGCGGGCCGAGCCGGTGCGGGTGGTCGCGGTGAGGTCGGCGGTGACGCCGGAGGCGAGGCCGACCCTGTAGTGTCCGGGCTCGGCGGTCTCGTCGGTGTGGCTGAAGTCCGAGGCGTAGACGGCGTCCTTGGTGTCGCTCGCGGGGGACGAGGTGACCTCGCCCGCGTACGGGAAGAACGGGATGTCGCCGCTGCCGCCCGCGCAGCCGGTGCCGGACATGTGGGTCAGGCTGAAGCCGCGGATGCGGGTGGCGTCGTACTGGTAGCCGCCCGGTGCGGCCGTTCTCGTCGCGTCGCCTCTGGTGTTCTCCGGGCTCCAGGAGAGCATCCCGAACGGCACGACGGCGCCCGGGAAGGTGTTGCCGCCGTTCCTGCTGCCGATCAGCGGATCGACGTACGCCGTGGGGTCCTTGACCAGTTCGGGTGGTGCGCTGGTGGTCGCCGCGAGGGCGGGGGTGGAACCGCCGGCCGCGAGTACCGCGGCCAGCAGCAGGGACATGGGTCGGAAACGCATGACGCGGCCCTTCCTCCTCCGGACGGGTCGCGCACCACGGGTCGCACAAGCCGCAGGGACAGTAACGTGCGCCACCGGTACCACGGAAGACCGCGAATGCCTCGGACGGCGCGGACCTGCTTCACCCGGTCGGGTGACACGAAGTGGGTTGACATCGTTGTCGGTTGGAACGGTAGAGTCATGTACAGACCATGAGACAACGTTGTCGCCCGTCACGGCGTCGACACAAGCCGCACCACGGACGTGCAAGAGGCACCACGAGCAACTCCCACCCGGACAGGCTCACCCCCCCGCCTGCCCGGCTCGCGGACCCGGTGTGCACCGACACCGGGTCCGCCCAGAGCGGATCGCGTACGTCAACCGACCTGGCACGGCAGGCCGGTTGCGCTAGATTGACATATGCATGACAGATCTGCCTCTGTGTGGGGTGAACGGCCGTGCGCGGGTCGGAGATGGGCGCGGGATGGAAGCGGGCCCACCGCCCCGGCGGGTTCCGGTCCGCCGGAGCGAATATGGGAGCGCTCCCACCCCGCTCCCCTGTGAAGCTAGCGCGGACAGGGGCGGGTGTAAACGGCGCGGCATGGCTTCACTGCTTCGAGTGGAGATACCTTCGTACAGAGGATCACGACGCGTCACCGCGTCCACACTCTCGCCCATGGGAGCAGTGATGACGACACGCCAGCAGGGACCGGCCAACGAGGACAACTGGATGTTCCCGCCTGCTGACGGCTGGACATTCGACCAGGTCAAAAATCTGGAGCTGCCCTTCGACTGGGAACTCGTGGACGGAGTGATCGTGGCTCGTGGGCAGACCAGGTTCTGGCACAACCGTGTACGGGACAAGGTGGCACGCGCCCTGGAGGACGCACGCACCGAGCCTTACGAGGTAGTGGTCGAGCAGTGCGTGATGGTGGACGACCAGAACGTCATCAAACCGGACGCCATCGTCTTCGACCCTCGGAAACTCAACTTCTTCGAGCTGGAGTGCGTCCCGACCGCCCACCTCACCCTCGTGGTCGAGGTCGTGTCCCCCGGCTCCCGCCGCGACGACCGCGTGAGCAAGCCCGCGCAGTTCGCCGCCGCCAAGGTCCCGTGCTACTGGCGAGTCGAGCTCGACAGAGACCGGAAACTGGCGGTGCACGAGTACTGGCTCAACTCGGACACCCTGACGTACATCCCGGCCCCCATGCACCCGGTGCACCACGGCAAGCTCATCACCGAACTGCCGTTCCCGGTCGAGATCGACCTCGACACCCTCGTCGGATTCTGATCAGGACCGTTCGAGGTGCCCATACGATCAGGGCATGACCACAGCCGCCGCCCACCGGTTCCGCGGCGTGCTGGCCGCGGCGTTCGCCGGAGCGCTGCTGCTCTGCACCGGCAGCAGCGCCACAGGAGTTCGGCCCACGCACTCCTATGACAACAGGGCTGGGCTCAAGCCGCTGCTGGGGTGGAGCAGTTGGAGCTTCGTCCGCCGCGACCCGACCGCGCGGACCGTCGAGGCGCAGGCGAGGGCGCTCAAGGACAGCGGGCTCGCGAAGAACGGGTTCGTCTACGTCAACCTCGACGACTTCTGGTACGAGTGCCCGGGCAGCCGGGGGCCGGACGTCGACCGGTACGGCCGCTGGGTCACCGACCCGGCGAAGTTCCCGGCCGTCGACGGGAAGAACGGGATCCAGGTCGTCGCCGACCACGTCCACTCGCTCGGGCTGAAGTTCGGGCTGTACGTCACGCCCGGTATCTCCGAACAGGCGGTCGTCAAGGACACCCCGATCGACGGAACGCCGTACCACGCCCGGGACATCGCCACCACGACGACGGAGAAGAACTACAACTGCGGCGGCATGGTGGGCATCGACTACGCCGAGCCCGGCGCACAGGCGTTCATCGCCTCCTGGGCCGATCAGTTCGCCGGCTGGGGCATCGACTACCTCAAGCTCGACGGCGTCGGCACCGGGGACGAGCAGGACGTCCGGGCGTGGTCGGAGGCTCTGCGGCGCACCGGCAGGCCCATCCATCTGGAGCTCTCCAACGACCTGGACATCGGCAACGCGGCCACCTGGGCCGGGCTGTCCAACGGCTGGCGCACCGGGAGCGACGTCGAGTGCTACTGCGGGCCGGGCGGCAGCAGTTATCCGCTGACCACCTGGGCCAAGGTCGCCTCGCGGTTCGACCGGGTCGCCGCGTGGGCCCCGTACGGCGCACCCGGCGGCCACAACGACTACGACTCCCTCGAGATCGGCAACGGCGACGACGACGGCCTGACCCCCGACGAGCGGCGGACCCAGATGAGCCTGTGGTCGCTGGCCGCCTCCCCGCTGGTCCTCGGCACCGACCTCACCCGCCTCGATCCCGCCGACCTCGCCCTGCTGGGCAACACCGACGTGCTCGCGGTCGACCAGGACGGCATCGACGCCGAGCGGATCTCCTCGGCCCCCGGCTCCCAGGTCTTCGCCAAGGCCGAGCCCGGCGGGGACTTCGTCGTCGGCCTGTTCAACACCGGTTCCGCTGCCAGGGAGATCGTGACCACCGCTGCCGCGCTGGGGCTGCCGTCGGCGCGCGCGTACACCCTGCGGGACCTGTGGAGCCACCGGACGACCGGGTCCTCGGGCCGCGTCGCCGCCGACGTGCCACCGCACGGCGTCGTCCTGTACCGGATCCACCGGTCCCCGGCGGGTTAGACCGGCGCCGTGCGGACGACCGTCGTCGTTCCGGCGGATGGGAGTTCGGTGACCGGGAGTTCGAGGGTGAACTCCGTACGGCCCGGGGTGCTCCGTACGTCGATGCGGCCGCCGTGGGCCGTGGTGATGGCCGAGGCGATGGCGAGGCCCAGGCCCGAGCCGCCTTCCAGAACGCCGGCGCGGGTGCGGGAGGTGTCGGCCCGGGTGAAGCGTTCGAAGACGGTCGGGAGGAGGGCGGGCGGGATGCCGGGGCCGTCGTCCCGGACCCGGATCACGCAGGTGGTGGCGGTGGATTCGACGCTCGCGGTCACGGTCGTACCGGCGGGGGTGTGCACCCGTGCGTTCGCCATCAGGTTGGCCACCACCTGGTGCAGGCGGGCCTCGTCGCCCAGCACCAGCGCCGGGCCGTCGTCGAGATCGAGTTCCAGCTGCCAGACATGACCGGCCCCGGCCGCCCGCGCGTCCCACACCGCCTCCGCGACCAGCGCGGCCAGGTCCACCTCGGCGGTCTGCAGCGGGCGTCCCTCGTCGAGGCGGGCCAGGAGCAGCAGGTCCTCCACCAGGCTGCGCATCCGGGCCGACTCGGCGTTGACCCGGCGCCAGGCCAGGCCCGGCTCGATGCGGTCCGTACCGCGGTTCATCAGCTCGGCGTACCCGGCGATCGAGGCGAGCGGGGTGCGCAGTTCGTGGCTGGCGTCGGCCAGGAAGCGCCGCATGCGCTCCTCGCTCCGGCGCACCTGTTCCTCGCTGCGCTGGCGTTCCGCCAGGGACGCCTCGACGTGGTCGATCATCCGGTTGAGGGCGGCGCCGACCTGCCCGGCCTCGCTGCCGGGGTCGGTGTCCCGTTCGGGCACCCGGGTCAGGCCGGTCACCTGGCCCCGGCCGAGCGGCGCGTGGGAGACCTCGACGGCGGTGGCGGCGACCCGGCCGAGGGGGCGCAGCTGCCGTCGTATCACCACCGCGCAGACGCAGCCGGCTGCCGTGAGGCCGACGGCGGCGACCGCGATCTCGACCGCGACCAGGCCGCTGATGGTGTCCAGTACGTCGTCCATGGGCAGGCCGGTCAGGACGCGGATGCCGCTCGCGTCGAGGGCGGCGACCCGGTAGGTGCCGAGTCCGGGGACCGCGCGGGTGTGGGTCGAGCCGTCCGGCGCGATGCCCTTGAGGGCGGCGGTCTGGGCGGTGGTGAGCGAGCGCGGGGGCGCGTCGTGGCCGACCACGGCCGCGCTGAGGATGTTGCCCTTGGCGTCGATGCGGGCGGCGAGCATGCCGGCCGGCTGGCCGCCCTCGTTGAGGAAGGTCAGGTCGCGGGTCAGCTCCGGGTGCAGGGAGGCGCCGCCCGCGTTGCGCTCCACCGCGTCGTTCACCCGGTTGTCCAGGTTGCCCAGCAGATAGGCGCGTTGGGCGAACACCGTGGTCAGGGCCATCGCGGCGCACACGCAGACCAGGACGGCGGTGATGAAGACGAGCAGTCGCGTGCGCAGCGACCGGCTCCGCAGCCGGGCGGTCATCTGCCGTCCTCCATGGGCCGTACGACGTATCCCATGCCGCGCACGGTGTGGATCATCGGCGCCCGGCCCCGGTCGATCTTGCGGCGCAGGCTGGAGATGTAGACCTCGACGAGGTTGCCGCCGCCGTCGAAGGAGGTGGTCCAGACGTGGTCGAGGATCTGGGCCTTGCTGAGTACCTGGCGCGGATGGTCCAGGAGCAGGCTCAGCAGGTCGAACTCCTTGGCGGTGAGCCTGATCGGGGTGCCGGCCCGCTGCACCTCGCGGGACTCGGCGCTCAGCACCAGGTCGCCGAGGACGCGTACGGAGTCGTCGGCGGGGGGCTGTTCGGTGCCGGCCCGGCGCAGCAGTCCGCGCAGCCGCAGCACGACCTCCTCCAGGGAGAAGGGCTTGGTGACGTAGTCGTCGGCCCCGGCCTCCAGGCCGTCGATGCGGTGTTCGACGGCGTCGCGGGCGGTGAGCATCAGGACGGGCAGCCTCGGCATCTCGTAGCGGAGTCTGCGCAGCACCTGGAGGCCGTCGAGGTCGGGCAGCATCCCGTCGAGCACCACCGCGTGCGGGGCGCACCCGCGGGCCAGCCGCAGGGCGGTCTGTCCGTCGAGCGCGGGGTAGGGGCGCCAGCCCGCGTCGGCGACGGCGGCGGAGAGCAGGTCGGTGAGACCGGGCTCGTCGTCGACGATCAGGACGCGTACTCGGCCGGTTCGGGCCCCTGCGGTGGCGGACATGTAGCAAGTCTGTGCCGGTCTCCTGGGGGAATGCTGTGTTCCCGCTGAGCCGAAGCCGTGGGACAGGACGGGCGCGGGGGCCGGAATGCGGACGTGAGGACCGGGGGCGACCGGCCGCGGCCGGGTCCGCCGGGTGGGGTGTTCGCGCCAACTCTGCTGACCGAAGCGGGCATTGGCACGCTCCGGCCACCGTGTTCCCTTGAGCCGCCGCCGCCCCGGCGCCCACTCTGATCTCTGGCTTCCGCTTTACCGGGCGGAAGCGTTTCCACGTTCAGCGGAGGACGTCCACCCATGCGAAGACTCCACGCCCTGTGGGCCGTGGCAGGAGCGGCCGGACTGCTCGCCGGGGCTGTCATGCCCGCGACAGCCGCTCCGGGCTCCCCGGTCACCACACCCGTCACACCCCTCACGGGTCCGAGCACCACCGCCCCGCCGCAGACCGTCACCCTCATCACCGGCGACACCGTGACCCTCACCGTCGGACCGGACGGCAAGAAGGCCGTCGACGTCCGGCGCGGCAAGGGCCGCGAGGCCGCCACCTTCCTGTCGAGCGAGAAGGACGGCGAGATCAGCGTCCTGCCGGCGGACGCCATCCCGCTGATCAAGGCGGGCCGTCTCGACCCGGCTCTGTTCAACGTCTCCCAGCTGGTCAAACAGGGGTACACGGACACGAAGACCGGCAGCACCCCGGTCATCGCGACGTACGGCAAGGGCGCCGAGACCCCCGAGGGCACGCGCCGGACGCTGGCGCTGCCCGGGATCGACGGCGCGGCGCTCAGTGCGAAGAAGTCGACCGCGTTCTGGTCGGACATCGCCCCGCCGCTGGGCACCAAGCCCACCGCGAAGGCCGCGAAGCAGCTCGGTGACGGCATCGACAAGATCTGGCTGGACGCCAAGGTGAAGGCGTCCCTCGACGTGAGCGTGCCGCAGATCGGCGCGCCCGAGGTGTGGAAGGCGGGCTACGACGGCACGGGCGTCAAGGTCGCGGTCCTGGACACCGGCGTGGACCTCGGGCACCCGGACCTGGCCGGGAAGATCGCCGGCTCGGAGAGCTTCGTACCGGACGAGACCGTGCAGGACGGCTTCGGCCACGGCACCCATGTGGCGTCCACGATCGTCGGCTCGGGCGCGGCCTCGGGCGGCCGGTACAAGGGGGTCGCGCCGGGCGCCCAGTTGCTGGTCGGCAAGGTGCTGGACAACACGGGCAGCGGCCAGTCGTCCTGGATCATCGCGGGCATGGAGTGGGCGGCGCACTCCGGCGCGAAGATCGTCTCGATGTCCCTGGGCGGTACCGCGTACGGCCCCTCCGACGTGCTCAGCCAGACCGTCGACGACCTGTCCGCGTCCACCGGCACCCTCTTCGTGATCGCGGCCGGCAACGCGGGTCCGGGCGAGCAGACCGTGGGCACCCCGGGCATCGCCGACTCCGCGCTGACGGTGGGCGCGGTCGACAAGTCGGACAAGCTGGCCTCGTTCTCCAGCCGGGGTCCGCGCCCCGGCGACTTCGCGGTGAAGCCGGAGATCACCGCGCCGGGCGTGAACATCACGGCGGCCCGCGCCGCCGGCACCACCATGGGCACGCCGGTCGACGACTACTACACCACGGCGAGCGGCACCTCGATGGCGACCCCGCATGTCGCGGGCACGGCGGCGCTGGTCGCCGAGGCGCATCCGGACTGGACGGGCGAGCAGATCAAGGAGGCCCTCGCCAGTACCGCCAAGACGAACGCCGACAACTCCGTGTTCGAGCAGGGCGACGGCCGGGTCGACGCGGTCCGCGCCGTCGAGCAGGACGTCTTCGCGACCCCGACGCTGAGCTTCGGCAGGTTCGAGGACGGTGACACGGGGGTCGTCAGCAAGGACATCACGTACACCAACACCACCGACAGTGCGGTGGAGTTGAAGCTCTCGTCGTCGCTCGCCGACCTCACGCTGGGCGCGGACACCCTGACCGTGC
Source organism: Streptomyces sp. NPDC028289 (assembly GCF_055565975.1). Lineage (NCBI taxonomy): Bacteria > Bacillati > Actinomycetota > Actinomycetes > Kitasatosporales > Streptomycetaceae > Streptomyces > Streptomyces sp. NPDC028289. Next base: position 315,899 of record NZ_JBVHTI010000009.1, read on the forward strand.
CCGCGCACGGGACCGCCTCGGTTCCGGTCGGCGTCGACCCCGGGCAGGAAACCCAGGGCCGGTACTCGGGCCATGTCACGGCGACCGCCGACGGCATCCAGGTCACCACGGGCGTCGGCTTCGAGAAGGCGCCGAAGACGTACAACCTCAAGGTCTCCCTCGTGGACCGCGAGGGCAACCCGTCCACCGGGGCGTCGATCTACACGCTCCAGGAGCTGAACGGCGCCTACCCCGACGAGTACGGCTTCATCGGCACCGGCTGGACCTGGCAGGTACCGGCCGGCACCTATTCCATCGCGACCTGGATCCCGGACCGGGACGCGGGCGGCCTGGCCGTCGGCACCTCGGTCGTCGGCAACCCCGAGATCAAGGTCGACAAGGACACCGCGGTCGTCCTCGACGCCCGCAAGGCGGTGGAGATCAAACCGAAGACCAAGCAGGACTCCGAGTTCCGGGGCTTCAGCACCAACTGGCACCGCGCGGGGCCGGGCAGCGCCTGGGGGCTCACCTACAGCCAGGGCTTCTGGACCACACACGTCTATGTGGCACCGACCCAGCAGGTCACCGTGGGCACCCTGGACTTCTACGCCAAGTTCCGCCTGTACGCGAAGGAACTGACGGCGAGCGTCACCAGCCCGGAGAAGACCGCGCTGTCCTCGCTCTACTACTCGCAGACGTACAACGACTTCCCGTTGAAGATCAGCGGGAAGCACACCGTCCAGGCGGTGGACGCGGGCGGCGGTACCGAGGCCGACTTCGCAGGGCTCGACGTCAAGGGCAAGGTGGCGGTCGTCGGGCTGGGCGCCACGGAGCGGGCACAGACCGCTCTGGACAACGCGACCAAGGCCGGGGCGGGTTACCTCATCGCGTACCGCAAGACACCCGGATTCTGGATCGAGGCCGTGGACCGCGCGACCAGCGTCCCGCTGATGATCGCCACCGGCGAGGAGGGCGCCGAGCTCGCCGGCCTGCTGAAGACCGGCAAGAAGGTCACCCTGAAGCTGAGCGGTACACCGGTCAGCCCGTACGTCTACAACCTGCTCGCCGCGCAGAGCGGCGCCATCACCGCGAACCAGACCTACACCCTCGACAAGTCCACCACGGTGAAGCAGAAAGCCCGTTACTACGGAGCCACGGCCGGCGAGATGGGAGCGGACACCCTGTACACCTTCCGCCCCTGGCAGCTCTTCGGCATCGAGACCAGTGTCTACACGCAGCTGGGCACGGAACGCGACGAGTACTACTACGTCGACCCTGACACCCGTACCTGGCACGTCGTCTACCCGAACTGGCAGGCCTCCAAGGGCGAGTGGAGCCCGCTGCGGACCTTCGGCAAACCGGGTACGGAGCCCACCGAGGACTGGCTGCGCCAGGTCCTCCGGCCGGGAAGCAGCGAGGAGTACGGCCTCTCCGTCCGCGACGGTGACAAACTCACCCTGTCGATCCCGGAGCTGACCGACTCCACGCCGGGCCACTACGGATACGTCGACGGCACCGACAACACCGCGAAGGGCAAGCTCTACGCGGACGGACAGCTGGTCGGCGACTCCACACTCGGCGGATACGGCGTCTACGACGTCCCCGCGGCGAAATCCTCGTACCGCTTCGATCTGGACGTGCAGCGCCGGGCGGCCTGGGCCAGGTACTCCACGAGCACGCACACCGAGTGGACCTTCTCCTCGGCGCACACCGACACGGAGACGGCGCTGCCGCTGCTCACGGTCGGTATCGCCCCGAAGCGTCTCGACCTCCTCAACCGGGCCGACAGCGGGCGTGAGATGGAGGTCAAGCTGCCGCTCGCGAACCAGCTGGGGAGTGTGAAGGCGAGCAGTCTGGAGGCCTGGGTCTCCTACGACGACGGCACCTCATGGAAGGAAGTGGAAGTCAAGGGCGGCAAGGCGCGGTTCAAGCCCGCGAAGGGCGCCGAGACGGTGTCGCTGCGGGTGCGGGCCACCGACCGGGACGGCGACGGGATCGACCAGACCGTGCTGCGGGCGTTCGGCCTGAAGTGAGCGATGCCCTGAGCCACTGTAAGGATTCTTAACAAAGAACCTCTACCGTGGCGAGCCATGGTGAACACCGCACAAGATCCTGCAAGACAGACCCCTGCTGCGAGCCCCTGGGCCGCGGTGGGGGTCTCCGCCTTCGACGAGATGGTGTACCGGTCGATTCTGCATCAGCCCGACGCCGGCGCGGCCGGCTGGGCGCTGCTGACCAGGTCGACCCCGGCCCAGCTGCGCGAGGCCTGCAACCGGCTGCTCACCCTCGGGCTGCTCCAACCGCCGGACTCCATGGGCGGGTTACGAGCGGTCGACCCGCGGGTGGCGATCCGTGCGCTGATCCGGCGGCGCGAGACGGAGTCCGAACTGCTGGCCGCCACCGCTGAGGAGATGGCCACGGCGTACGAGGCCGGGCTGCTGCGCGAGGAGCCGTCCCGGCTGATCGAGGTCGCCTCCGGCGAGGGCGCCATCGCGGCCCGGCTGGAGGAGATGTACGCCCGTGCCGAGCACGAGGTGTGCCTTTTCGACACTCCGCCGTACCTCGCCCCGCCCGCACCGCAGGTGGACCTCCAGGCCGATCTGCTCAAGCGCGGGATCGTCTCACGCGGCGTCTACGCGGCGAGCGGCCTGGAGGATCCGAACACTCTGTCCCGTGCCTGGAAGATGGTCGAACTCGGTGAGCAGGCCCGGGTGCTGCCGTCCGTGCCGCTCAAGCTGCTGGTGGTCGACGGACGCCGGGCGATGCTCCCGCTGACCTCGTCCGATGCGGGCGGCTACTGCGCCGTCGTCGTGTGGCACTCGGCGGTCACCGAGGCCCTGCAGAAGCTCTTCGAGCTGGCCTGGCAGCAGGCGACCCCGCTCGGCCGGCCCGAAGGGAACGGCGAACTCTCCGAGGACGAGCAGACGTTGACACGGCTGCTGGCGTCCGGGATGAAGGACGAGGCGGTGGCCCGCCATCTGGGGGTGAGCCTGCGCACGCTGCGGCGGCGGGTGAGCGACCTGCAGGACCGGCTCGGGGCGGCGAGCCGGTTCCAGCTCGGGCTGCGGGTCGCGCAGCGCGGCTGGCTGTAGCGCAACGATGCGGGGCCGCGCTCCCTCCGACAGGAGCGCGGCCCCGACTGGCGTACCGGATCCCTTACTTGCGGATCAGGCTGCGCAGCACGTACTGCATGATGCCGCCGTTGCGGTAGTAGTCGGCCTCACCGGGGGTGTCGATCCGGACGACCGCGTCGAACTCGACGCCGGTGTCGGTGGTGACCTTGACCGTGCGCGGGGTGGTGCCGTTGTTGAGCTCCTCGACGCCGGTGAAGGAGAAGGTCTCCTCGCCGGTCAGGCCGAGGGACTCGGCGGACTGGCCCTCCGGGAACTGCAGCGGCAGGACGCCCATGCCGATGAGGTTCGAGCGGTGGATGCGCTCGTAGGACTCGGCGATGACGGCCTTGACGCCGAGCAGCGCGGTGCCCTTGGCGGCCCAGTCGCGGGACGAGCCGGAGCCGTACTCCTTGCCGGCCAGGACGACCAGCGGGATGCCCTGCTCGATGTAGTTGCGGGAGGCGTCGTAGATGAACGACACCGGCGCGTCGGCCTGCGTGAAGTCGCGGGTGTAGCCGCCTTCCGTCCCCGGCGCGATCTGGTTGCGCAGGCGGATGTTGGCGAACGTGCCGCGGATCATGACCTCGTGGTTGCCTCGGCGGGAGCCGTAGGAGTTGAAGTCACGACGCTCCACACCGTGCTCGGTGAGGTACTTGCCGGCCGGGGTGTCGGCCTTGATGGCACCGGCGGGCGAGATGTGGTCGGTGGTGACCGAGTCGCCGAGCTTGGCGAGGACGCGGGCGCCGGCGATGTCGGTGACCGGCGACGGCTCGTGCTGCATGCCCTCGAAGTACGGGGGCTTGCGGACGTAGGTCGACTGCGGGTCCCAGTCGAAGGTGTTGCCGGTCGGGATCGGCAGCGACTGCCACTGGGCGTCACCGGCGAAGACGTCGGCGTAGGACTTGTTGAACATGTCCTCGCCGATCGCGCTGGCGACGACCTCGTTGACCTCGGCCTCGGTCGGCCAGATGTCGGCCAGGTAGACCGGCTTGCCGTCCTGGTCGGTGCCGAGGGCGTCCTTGGTGATGTCCACCTTCATGGAGCCCGCGAGGGCGTAGGCGACGACCAGCGGCGGGGAGGCCAGGTAGTTCATCTTGACGTCGGGGTTGATACGGCCCTCGAAGTTGCGGTTGCCCGAGAGGACCGAGGTCACGGCCAGGTCGTGGTCGTTGACCGCCTTGGAGACCTCCTCCGGCAGCGGGCCGGAGTTGCCGATGCAGGTGGTGCAGCCGTAACCGACCAGGTTGAAGCCGACCTTGTCGAGGTAGGGGGTCAGGCCCGCCTTCTCGAAGTAGTCGGTGACGACCTTGGAGCCCGGGGCGAGGGTGGTCTTGACCCAGGGCTTGCGGGTCAGGCCCTTCTCGACCGCCTTCTTGGCCACCAGGGCGGCGGCGACCATGACGTACGGGTTCGAGGTGTTGGTGCAGGAGGTGATGGCCGCGACGGTGACCGCGCCGTGGTCGATCTCGTACGTCGAGCCGTCGGGGGCGGTCACGGTGACCGGGTTGGACGGGACGCCGTTGATGGAGGCCGGGGCGTCGGAGGCCGGGAAGGACTCCTTGCCCGCCTCGTCGGCGGTGTCCACGTAGTTGCGGACGTCCTGCGTGAACTGCTGGGCGGCGTTGGCGAGGACGATACGGTCCTGCGGGCGCTTCGGGCCGGCGATCGACGGGACGACCGTCGACAGGTCCAGCTCCAGCTTCTCGGAGAAGTCGGGCTCGGCCTTCGGGTCCAGCCAGAGGCCCTGCTCCTTGGCGTATGCCTCGACGAGCGCGACCTGCTGGTCGGAGCGGCCGGTCAGGCGCAGGTAGTTCAGGGTCTCGCCGTCGATCGGGAAGATCGCGGCGGTGGAGCCGAACTCCGGCGACATGTTGCCGATGGTGGCGCGGTTGGCGAGGGAGGTGGCGGCCACGCCCTCGCCGTAGAACTCGACGAACTTGCCGACGACGCCGTGCTTGCGGAGCATCTCGGTGATCGTGAGGACGAGGTCGGTGGCGGTGGTGCCCGGCTTCAGCTCACCGGTCAGCTTGAAGCCGACGACGCGCGGGATGAGCATGGAGACCGGCTGGCCGAGCATGGCGGCCTCGGCCTCGATGCCGCCGACGCCCCAGCCGAGCACGCCGAGGCCGTTGACCATGGTGGTGTGCGAGTCGGTGCCGACCAGGGTGTCCGGGTAGGCCTGCCCGTTGCGGACCATGACCGTGCGGGCCAGGTGCTCGATGTTCACCTGGTGGACGATGCCGGTGCCCGGGGGGACGACCTTGAACTCGTCGAACGCGGTCTGGCCCCAGCGCAGGAACTGGTAGCGCTCCTTGTTGCGGCCGTACTCCAGCTCGACGTTCTGCTTGAAGGCGTCGTTGGTGCCGAACTTGTCGGCGATGACGGAGTGGTCGATGACCAGCTCGGCCGGGGCCAGCGGGTTGATCTTCGCCGGGTCGCCGCCGAGCTCCTTGACGGCCTCACGCATGGTGGCGAGGTCCACGACACAGGGAACGCCGGTGAAGTCCTGCATGATCACGCGGGCCGGCGTGAACTGGATCTCCTGGCTGGGCTGGGCCTGCGAGTCCCAGCCGCCGAGGGCACGGATGTGGTCGGCGGTGATGTTCGCGCCGTCCTCCGTGCGGAGCAGGTTCTCCAGCAGCACCTTCAGGCTGTACGGAAGGCGAGCCGAGCCTTCCACCTTGTCCAGCCGGAAGATCTCGTACGACTCGTCGCCCACCTGCAGCGTGCTGCGGGCGTCGAAGCTGTTCGCCGACACGACAGTCTCCTTCATTGATGTGCGCGTACCACCGTCATCGTGCCGCCACGCCGACTTGGCCCATCCAGTAAGGTCAGGCTAAGTTAGGCATGCCTTACCGGAATGGCGGCTACGGTGCGCCTAGGCAGATATCTCGATGTCGAGATAACTCTAGTACACGGTCGCGGGTTGGTCATGCCCGGACCCGCTGTGTCCTGTCTCAGTGACCCTGGGGCAGTCTCGGTCTTTCCGTGGCATCGGCGACCGCGTCTCAGTCTTTCTCGGGCAAGTAGGGCGATGCCTCAGTCTTTCCGAGGTGCTACTGACGCGCCTTGCCTGCGGTCGCTGTACCGCGTCGGTGCTTGGCCATGGGGGCCGGATGGATGCAGCGGACTTCTGGGTGCGGCTGGTCGGGCCGGATGGTGTCCAGCGTGAGGGGCCGCTGTCCGTGATGTGGCCGGTGCGGTTCGATTCGCCCTCCACCACACCGGATGGGACACGCTCTCGCTGATCCTGCGCAACGGGACAACCCGCCAGAGCCACCAACCAGCCCACCAAGGACTTCCGGACCTCTCCCCTGACATTCCCCCGTTACTGACACGGCCACATGCGGGGTGATCGAAAACGGTTTGCGCACAGGGGCCGCGGCTGGATAGACGTTGCGACCGGGCCCCTGCCACAAGGGTGAGGGCACGACAGCGAAAGGAGGGATAAGCCGATGATCCCCATGATCACCGCGCTTGCGTCCTCCCGGGGCGCGGACCGCGTCTGACCCCGGCGCGGACGGGCGCCTTCACCGGAGCGTGCCTGAACCGTGAAACAGAACGACCTGACCATGCGTCCCATCAACGGACCCGAAGAACTCGACCTCTTCTCCCAACTGCCCTACGTCCTCAACGAGGAGCTGGCAGACGACCTTGCCGTCGGCCGCCGACGCCCGGAATGGATGTGGGTCGCCCTGCGCGGTGACCGCCTACTGGCCAGAGCTGCCTGGTGGAGTCGAGCCGGCAGCGACACACCCCTCATCCTGGATGTCCTCGACATCGACGACAACGCCGCGAATTCCGATCACAGGGACATCGGGGTGCGACTCCTGCACACCGCCATGGCCGCCATCCTTCCGAACGGATCGCGTCCCCCTGAGTACAGCCGTTTCGTCCCGCCGGACTGGCGCGAGAACACGGTGACCAGACAAGCCGTCGAGGACCGCATGACGGCACTGGAGAGGACCGGTGCCCGGCTCTTCGTCGAACGACTGCGCCTGGAATGGCGCCCGGAATCGCCAGTCCCCAAGCCCACCGAGCGCCTTGCGTTCCGGCCGATCCGCGATGCCAGAGAGCTCGTGGCCTTGATGACCTCGGTTCTGGACGGCACGCTGGACGCACATGGCCGTGACGACCTGACCCGGATGTCCGCCCAGGAGGCGGCCACCAAGCACTACGAGGACGAGCTGGCACGCTACACAAGCCCGCGAGACTGGTGGCGGATAGCAACGCTGCCCGACGGAGAGCCAGTGGGGTTTGTCCTTCCGGCCCACAACGGCTACAACGCGATCATCGCCTACATCGCGGTCCTGCCCACACACCGCGGCAATGGCTACATCGACGACCTCCTCGCCGAGGGCACCCGCATCCTTGCCGAGCAAGACGTCCCCCGCATCAGCGCGTCCACCGACCTGGGCAACGTCCCGATGGCGAACGCCTTCCAACGCGCTGGATACGTCAATTTCGGGCGTGAGATCAATATGACCTGGAACTGATCGAGCACCGGGCGGGGGCGCCACAGACGGCGCCCCCGCAAACACCCAGGCTGCCTCAGGTCGATTGAGACGAGACACGCTGCGCCGTGCCGGGAAGCAAGCCTCCGGGTGGCCTGAGGGCGCTGCGTCGGGGTAACCGACGGTGGATCGGCAAGCCTCACAGCGAGGTGGAAGGAGACACCGTGCCCCTCACGTTCCGCAAGAGTTTCCGGATCCTGCCGGGCGTGCGCCTGAACATCAACCGGCGCTCCTGGTCCCTCACCACCGGCGGCCGGCACGGGCCGCGCCACACACACAGCAGTACGGGACGCCGTACGACGTCGATCGACCTGCCGGGTCCTTTCGGGTGGCGGCGCACCAGCAGGACCCGGCGCCGGTGACGGCCGCGGGGTTCAGGAACCGGACGGAGATGCAGGGTCACGGAAGGCCCGGTTCGACACTCTCTGACCAGGTTTACGACACGCCGACGATCCGCCTTCCGGGTCTCCCGCTCCAGTCCACCCGGTCGACGGACAGCACACCGGTACCGACGGCGACCTCGGTGGCCGCACCCCCGTACTCGGGGCCGCTCGTCGCGAGGATGCCGTCGGCGAACCGGTCGTCCTGGATCCCCACGGACAGCGGACAGGATTTCCGCATCTCCTTCGCTATTTTCAGGGCGGCCCTGAATTGGCCCGCGCGGGCACCCGTCGATACACGGTGCTCGGCGACGAGTACGGATTCCGTCCGCAACGTTCCGGAAACGGTGAGGTCGGTGTCGACCCGGCCGACCGGATCGGTCGGCGACACGGCCACCTCGAAGTGGTTTCCGATGGTGGAGTGTTCGTCCGGGAGAAGTTCCGGACGGGTACGACCGGAGAGCTGGAGTCGTTCCGGAAGGCGGGCGGCGAGATCGGTTCCGGGGCCGGTCATGCGTACTCGTTCGCGGATCAGGAGGAGTTCGGAGATGATCCGGCGGTTCGCCGCGATACAGCCCGGGATGCCGATCTCGGAGAACCTTTCCAGACCGTGTCTGGCGACCCGCGGATCGGCGGAGAAGGAGGCCGGTGGAATCCACAGCACACCGGACCCGGGGCAGGTCGGGATGTCGCCCAGATGGCTCCTGAGGACCGCGGGCGCCCGCCCACCGCACGCCCCCTCCGGCATGCGCGCCGGGCTCCGGAATCCCGTCCGGAATCCTCAGGGCGCGGCCGTACATGTCACCGCCGGTCGCAATCCCTTTCGCCACCCAGATCCTTCGAGACATATGCGATCGCCAATATGTCGGGTGAGAGTGCGGGAATTCCCTGCGGCCGCCTCCGGCACACCTTGGAACAGGGCACCGGAGGCAGCCTCGGGGACAATGGACCGTGTATCAGATTCCGTTGCAGATGATCGCGAGGAACGGCTTGGGGTTCTCACCCTCGGGCGTCACGGCTATCACTCCCCGATCGGCGTCGGGGGAGCCGGGCGGGGTGATCTCCGGGGCTTCCGGAGTTCCGACGGACAGAGCGGTCTCCATGGCCACCTGAGGCATTTCTCGTACCTCCGACGTGAGCCTCGGCCGGTGGAATTCCTGACCGAACGTCGGGAGCCGGCTTGATGCGCTCTCACTCCACCCGTGGACGATTCGGAACGACGGTCGACGGGCCGAACAACTGGGCTCGTTGACAGAGCATCACCCGAACAGACCCCCCAGCGGGCGCCATCTCATATCTGAGATAACCTCGGCCTCATGGCAGACGACTACCTCGTACGCATCGGCAAGCTCATCCGTGACGCCCGGCAACACCGCGGCTGGACACAGACACAGCTCGCGGAGGCGCTCGGCACCAGTCAGAGCGCTGTCAACCGCATCGAGCGCGGCAACCAAAACATCAGCCTTGAGATGATCGCTCGAATCGGTGAGGCCCTGGACAGCGAGATCGTCTCACTGGGCTACGCGGGCCCGATGCATCTGCGGGTGGTGGGCGGCCGCCGGCTGTCCGGCGCCATCGACGTGAAGACCAGCAAGAACGCGTGCGTGGCCCTGCTGTGCGCCTCGCTGCTCAACAAGGGGCGCACGGTACTGCGCCGGGTGGCCCGGATCGAGGAGGTGTACCGCCTGCTGGAGGTGCTCAACTCGATCGGCGTGCGCACCCGGTGGATCAACGACGGCGTCGACCTGGAGCTGGTGCCGCCCGCCGACCTCGACATGGCGTCGATCGACGCCGAGGCCGCCGTGCGCACCCGCTCGATCATCATGTTCTTCGGCCCGCTGCTGCACCGCATGGACCACTTCAAGCTGCCGTACGCCGGCGGCTGCGACCTCGGCACGCGGACCATCGAGCCGCACATGATCGCGCTGCGCCGGTTCGGCCTGGACATCGCGGCGACCGAGGGGCAGTACCACGCGCAGGTCGACCGCGCGATCCGCCCCGACCGCCCGATCGTCCTGACCGAGCGCGGCGACACGGTGACCGAGAACGCGCTGCTCGCCGCCGCCCGGCACGACGGCGTCACCGTCATCCGCAACGCCTCCTCCAACTACATGGTCCAGGACCTCTGCTTCTTCCTGGAGGCGCTCGGCGTCAAGGTCGAGGGCATCGGCACCACGACGCTGACCGTGCACGGTGTCCCGACCATCGACGTGGACGTGGACTACTCCCCCTCCGAGGACCCGGTCGAGGCGATGAGCCTGCTGGCCGCCGCGGTCGTCACCGAGTCGGAGCTGACGGTCCGCCGCGTCCCCATCGAGTTCCTGGAGATCGAGCTCGCCGTCCTGGAGGAGATGGGCCTCGACCACGACCGCAGCCCCGAGTACAGCGCGGACAACGGCCGTACCCGCCTGATCGACCTCACGGTCCGCCCCTCCAAGCTGGAGGCGCCGATCGACAAGATCCACCCCATGCCCTTCCCGGGCCTGAACATCGACAACGTCCCGTTCTTCGCGGCGATCGCGGCGGTCGCCTCGGGCCAGACCCTGATCCACGACTGGGTCTACGACAACCGCGCGATCTACCTGACCGACCTGAACCGCCTCGGCGGCCGCCTCCAGCTCCTCGACCCGCACCGGGTCCTGGTGGAGGGCCCGACCCGCTGGCGCGCCGCCGAGATGATGTGCCCGCCGGCCCTGCGCCCCGCCGTGGTCGTCCTGCTGGCGATGATGGCGGCCGAGGGCACGTCGGTCCTGCGCAACGTGTACGTCATCAACCGCGGTTACGAGGACCTCGCCGAACGCCTCAACTCGGTCGGGGCGCAGATCGAGATCTTCCGGGACATCTGATCCGCGAGTGCCGCCGCACCCCTCCCTGACCTGCTGTTGAGCGGGTCAGGGAGGGGTGCGGCGGCATCTCTGGGACTTCTCCCGGCCTTTGGGCCGCGCGGCGGGCCACGGGCCGCGCTCCACAGGCTCTACCGACCGGCCACAGCCGCGGCTACGCGACGCGGGGTGGAGCAGCTCAATAGCTCGCTGGACTCATCACCCAGAAGTCGAGGTCGGCGTCAGGAACGGGGGGTGGGCCTGCCGGTGAGTGTGCGCGGCAGCGAGGTGAAGCGAGAGATCACGGCTTCAGCGCCACGGCTCCCAGCTGGGGTACGACCGTGGGCTCTTCGCCGGGCTCCGGCCGCCACAGCGAGCAGGACACGAGCCCGGGCTCCAGGAGCGTGAGCCCGTCGAAGTACTGGGCGACCTCCTCGCTGCTGCGGGCGGTGACCGGCGGTTTGGCGTTGGCGTTCCAGAACTCCATCGCCTCAAGCTGGAGGTCGCCGCCGAGTTCGGGCACCGTCGTCGGATGGGTCAGTACGAGGAAGCTGCCGGGGGACAGCGCCTCCACGAGCCGACGTGCGATGGCCCGCGCCTCCTCACCGTCAAGGACGAAGTTGAGGATGCCGAGCAGCATGAGTGCGGTGGGCTTGGTGAGGTCGAGCGTCCGTCCGGCGATGCGCAGGATGGTGTCCGGGTCGTGCACATCGGCGTCGATGTAGTCGGTGGCGCCTTCCGGGGCACTGGTCAGCAGGGCGCGGGCGTGCGCGAGCACGATGGGGTCGTTGTCGACGTACACGATCCGCGACTCGGGGGCGATCCGCTGGGCGATCTCGTGGGTGTTCTCCAAGGCCGGCAGGCCGGTGCCGATGTCGAGGAACTGACGGATGCCGTGCTCCTCCGCCAGACAGCGCACGGCGCGGCCAAGGAACTCCCGGTCGGCGCGCGCGATGTCGCGGATCACGGGGATCATTCCGGCAACGTGATCGCCCACCTGCTGGTCGACCTCGTAGTTGTCCTTGCCGCCCTGCCAGTAGTTCCACACGCGAGCGTTGTGCGCAGTCGCAGTGTCGATTCGCTGCACTGCGGCGGTGGCCCTCTGGTTCTCGCTCACGTCTTCCTCTCCTCGCACGCCCAAGGACCGCGTGAAACAGGGCACTTGCGGCCGCGGCTGCGCTATGGCACGTCGGTGGGCGTCATTCTGCCCTACACCGCCGTCGTCGTGTCCCGGAACAGGTGGGGCGGAGGAGACTTGGGTCTACGGCGCTCTGCTCGCGGCCGTCGCCACTTGGGTCGGCCTGCCCCTGCCGGACGATGAGATCCACCAGACGTCCTCGTGATCCGCTCCCGGCCGGCTGATGCGGAAACGAGGGCTCCGCCACCGAGGACGCCGCCGTCGGCCTGTCGCTCTTGCCGTCCGGGCGCCCGGAGATCAGGATCTACGGGACCGCCCGAGAGGGCGGGCGGTCCCGGGCGGTCCTCCTGCGACCTGGCTGCACGGCATGAAAGGCACGGCATGATGACGAGCGGTGACACCGTCGCACTCGACGACCCGGTCGGCGAGTCGCTGCGCGGTCACCACGCCGCCCTCGCCCGCCGGCTCGGCCGGGCCGCCACCTGTCTTCCAGGCGTCGCGACCTTCTCGGCGGTGTCCGCCGCCCCTGACACGGCGGACTGGGCCGACCTCGCCCAGTTGCTCGGCGGAGGCGAGTTCGCCGACATGTTCAGCTGCCCGGCGACCCCGCCGCCGGACTGGGCACCGGTGTTCGCCCTCGAAGGCCGGTAGCTGATCTGGCCCGCCGACACCCGCCCGGCTCGGGCGCAGACCGCGACCGGCACCGACGTGGTGGAGCTCGGTCCGGCCGATGTGCCCGCCATCCTCGAACTCGTCGAGCGGACCCAGCCGGGGCCGTTCTGGCCGCGCACCCACGAACTCGGCACCTACCTCGGCATCCGCGCCGACGGCAGACTGGTGGCCATGGCGGGCGAACGGCTCCGGCCCCCGGGCTGGACCGAGATCAGCGCCGTCTGCACCGCCCCGGAGGCCCGCGGGCACGGACACGCCGCCCGCCTCCTGAACACGCTCGTCGCCCGCATCCTGGCGCGCGGCGAACGCCCCTTCCTGCACGTGGCCGAGGCGAACACAGGCGCGCTCGCACTCTACGAGCGGCTCGGCTTCACCACTCGCAACCACGTGACCTTCCGCGGTTTCCGCACCCCCTGAAGGCTTCGGCGGCCGAGGCGTGCACCGGTTTTCAGCCCGGTCGGGAAGCGGTGTCCTGCTTCTGCCGACGTTCGGCGGCACGGACGATGTTGCGGGCCATGCCGCCGAAGACGATCGCGTGGAAGGGCGAGACGCTCCACCAGTAGAGCTGGCCGAGCAGCCCGTGCGGGTGGAACAGGGCCCGTTGCCGGTAGCGCGATCCGCCGGCCCCCTGCTCGTCGACGTACATCTCCAGCCAGGCCAGGCCGGGCAGCCGCATCTCGGCACGCAGCCGCAGCAGCCGCCCGCGTTCGATCTCCTCCACCCGCCAGAAGTCCAGCGAATCACCGACCCGCAGCCGCCGCGCGTCACGTCGTCCCCGGCGCAGGCCCACCCCGCCGGCGAGGCGGTCGAGCCAGCCGCGTACTGCCCAGGCCAGCGGGAAGGAGTACCAGCCGTTCTCGCCGCCGATACCCTCGACCACCTCCCACAGCGCGCCGGGAGCCACTTCGGCGTGGCGTTCGCGTACGTCGGTGTAGAGGCTGCCGCCGGCCCACTCCGGGTCGGTGGGCAGCGGGTCGCTGGGGGCACCCGGCACGGAGGCTGAGGACCAGCGGGTGACGACCTGGGCGTCCCGCACGCGCTGCAGCGCGAGGGAGACGGCGCGGTCGAAACCGACCGGGTGGCCCGGCGGGCTGGGCACGTACCGCTCGATGTCCCGTTCCCGGCACACCACCTCGTGACGGAGCGACTCCGTGAGCGGGCGGGCGATGGCGGCCGGCACGGGGGTCACCAGGCCGACCCACTGGCTGGAGAGGCCGGGCGTGAGTACCGGCACGGGCAGGATGAGCCGCCGGGGCAGCCCGGCGACGGCGGCGTACCGGTGCATCATCTCGAGGTAGGTGAGCACCTCGGGGCCGCCGATGTCGAAGGCCCGGCTGACGTCGGGCGGCAGGCCGGCGCACCCCACCAGGACGCGCAGCACGTCCCGTACGGCGATCGGCTGGATGCGGGTGCGCACCCAGCGCGGCGTGACCATCACCGGCAGCCGCTCGGTCAGGTAGCGCAGCATCTCGAAGCTGGCCGAGCCGGAACCGATGATGACGGCGGCCCGCAGTACGGCCGTCGGCACACCCGAATCGAGGAGGATACGTCCGACTTCGGCGCGGGAGCGCAGGTGCGGCGACAGTTCCCGCTCGGGCACGTCGGCCGGCGTCAGGCCGCCCAGGTAGATCAGACGGCCGACACCTGTCCTGCGGGCCTGCTCGCCGAAGACGTGGGCCGCCTGCCGGTCGGTGCGCTCGAAGTCGCGGCCGGCGCCGAGCGCGTGCACCAGGTAGTAGGCGACGTCGACGCCCGCCAGCGCCGCCGCCACCGAGTCCGCGTCGGTGACGTCGCCCGGTACGACCTCCACCCGCCCGGCCCACGGCTGGTCACGCAGCTTCCGGGGCGTGCGGGCCAGGCAGCGCACCCGGTACCCGGCGTCCAGCAGCTCCGGCACCAGCCGTCCGCCGATGTAGCCGCTGGCACCGGTCACCAGACAGGTCTTCGGACCCGGGTCGGCGGTTCCGTTCACGTTCGTCGTCGTCCCGGCCGTCTCGTCCGCCACGCGAACCGCCTCAGTCGTCGTCCGTGCGCCCTCGCGCCCGTCGCCCCCCGATACCTCTACGGTGCCGCCCGCCCGTCCGGGTGCGCCGGACGACTACTGCATCCGGGTGACGTGGAGCATCCGGGTGACGTGGAGCTCTCGCACGTCTCGTCCGTCCGCACCACGGACGCCGCAGCGTTCAGCGCCCCCAGCCGGTGCAGGCGGAGGACCCGTCGGACAGTTCGACGCAGGCCCGCGCCTCGGACGGGCCCCCGACGCCGATCAGCAGGGTGTAGAGATACCTGCCGGGCACGAGCACCAGCCGTGACTGGTGCCGCCCGCCGGTGGTGTCGACCCGCACCCGGTCCGTGCTGCCCGGCGCGGTGATCCGGCCCCAGGCCGCCCGGCACTTCGGGCTGTAGGGGCGCTGTCGCGTCATGTTTCGGTACTACCGTCCGGCACGACGCATCCCCAGGGCGCAAACAGCGTCAACCGGGGGCGCTTTGGGATCAGACAGGAGCGAAACGACTCAAACAGGCAGAGATATAGAGTCCTCTGTCGCACAGGCCTCATTGACCACTCCAGCCTCAGCAGTCACGGATCTACACGCCCCTGGAACGCCACCAAACAATCTCGCCGGGACAAAACGCTCTTTGAGACCGCGTTTGAGATCTGCCGTGCCGCCGGGCTGGTGCGGTCGTGAGCCGGTCGTGGGCGGTGCTGGGAGAGACCGAATCGCCCCAAGCCCGACAGGGGTGCCTTGACGAAGGACATAGAGCACCCCCCACCTGCTGCGTCTGTCGGGCATCGGGCCGCGCCGCGAGCTGGAGGCCCTCGGTGTTCCCGTCGTCAGGGACGCCCCCGCCGTCGGAGCCCGGTTCGGCGACCATCCCCAGGTGGTCCTGGAGTGGATGCCCCGGCGGTCGATGCCGGAGCCCGCCTGCTCGTGGCTCGGTGGAGTCCTGCTCCGTTCCCGGCGCGCCCCTCCCGTTCCTCGTCTCCGTCCGGACACCACGACTGAGCGGTCGGATGCACACCCGTTCCGCCGATCCCGCGACGCGTCCGAGCCTTGACTACGGCCATCTGTCCGCCGTGGAGGACCGGCGGCGCATGCGTGAAGCGGTCCGGGCCGCCGCCGAGTTGGTCGGCACGACCGACTTCGCCGAGGTCTCCGGCGGGCTCACGGATCCGCCGGCGGAGGTGCTGAACGACGACCGACTGCTCGACCAGTGGGTCCTGGGGCATCTCGGCACGTCCCACCACGCGTGGCACCGTCCCCCTGGGCCCCGCAGACGATCCCGGGGCAGCCGTCGACGCCTTCGGAAGAGTGCAGGGTGTCGACGCTCTGCGTGTCGCGGACACATCGATCTTGCCGACGCCCCCGTTGCGGGGCCCGGCGGCCACCGCCGTCCTCTTCGGCGAACTCGTCGCCGACACCATGCGGCGCGGCCTGACGTGAACCGGCCCGAGGGGGCGCTACCCGCCGGGAGCCAGGTCACCGAATCCGGCCGCGAGACGTGCCGGATGGCCGCATCGAGCAGGCCGCTCAGGTCGGCGCCCTCGCCGATCAGCCACTGCTGGTGCGCGGCGACGACTGCCGATCGTCGCCTGCCCGCTCACGCCTCCCACGGTGACCGGTCCGGCGGAGCCCGGCAGTCGCTCGTGCCGGGACCGGACGCCGAATGGTGTAGACCGCTACACCGCGGATCGGGGAGGGCACTACCTCGTGGCGGCGGGCTGGTGACGGGATCGTTGAACCCGCAAGGTCAACGACTCCCCATCGGGAGCCCCACATCGCTCTCCCCGAAAGGAAACCCCGTGAAGGCGCTGCTGTCCTCCCGGCCCGTGCTGTGGTTCCTCTTCCTGTTCAACCTCACCGTCGCCGTGGCCGCACCCCTCGTCGTCGACGGCACCCAGGGCTACCTGACCAGCGCCGGCATGGGCGTGGTCTCCCTCGGGGCAGGCATGGGTCTGCTCCGAGGTCGCGCGCAGCGAGCCTGAGTGCCCCCCACCCTGCGTGTCGGCTGGCGACCGGACTCCCCCGGTCCGCCGCCGACCGCCGCATACCGGTCGAGGCCGCCCCTCACAGGCCTGGGGGCCGGCCCGACGCTTTGCAGTTCGTGCGCCGGGCACCTGCAAAGCGGATCGCGCCGTTGGTCCCGCTCACCCCCACTGCCCGGTCACTCCGCACGCGCGTGGTGAGCGCGCATGGGAGACACCGTCCCGCACGAGTCCGGGAAAGAGGGGGCGGATGTGGTCGCAGGTGATCAGGAAGGCGGCGGGTCACCGGCAGGGGTCTGCGGTGCCTGGCCAGGTCCTTCAGGTCCGGCAGCATGGCGTCCCAGACCACCAGGCCGAACCGGCGCCGCATAATCCGGGCGATCCCCTCCGCGCCGGTGCCCGCGGTACCGCACACCGTGTAGCCGGCCGGAATGTCGTGGTGAGCAGACCGGTCTCACCAGGATCGCCCGCGACGCTCAGGACGTCGCGCCCGCCTCCGCGCAGCGGCGGCCTCTCGATGAGGTCCACCATGACAGGACCTCTCGTGCGGGACGACCTCCCGCCCGCCACACGCCCGATGCCCGCCCGGCCCAGCCACGGGGCCGGCGCACCACGCAGGGAAACCGCACGCAGTCGCGGGCGGCGTCAGGCAGTGGGCGGGTCGTCGACCTCCGCTTCGGCGTTCGCGACGAAGTCGTCGACCATCCGGTGGAACAGTACGGCGAGCTGCCGCAGGTCCTCTGGGGACCAGGCCGCCAATGCGACCTCCATACCCCGGCGGCCCGCATCCCGGATCCGGCCGACCGCAGCCAGACCCGCTTCGGTGATCTGCACGCGCTGCGCCCGGCGGTCGTCCGGGTCCGGGATACGGATCACGAAACCGGACTGCTCCAACTGCCTCAGCTGCCGCGTGACATGGGACGCCTCCACGGACAGCCGGACCGCCAGCACGCCGGGGCGCATCGGTTCGCTCTCGGCGATGTGCCGCAGAATCGCCACGGCCGCCCGGTCCAGCGGCAATCCGGCCAGGGCCATCAGCCGCTCATGCTGGCGGGCCCGGCCGGCCAAGTAAGTGATACGGGTCAGGGCCCGCTCGATCTCGGCTGTGTCGGACGAGGCGGCGGCTACGGACGACGGGGCGGACATGCACTCACCCTAGCACAAGAGATTGCTTGACTTAAGTAACTCAATCTGCTTGCCTAACTCAAGCAATCAAGGACGCGGCGGACACAGCCGTCCGGCACTCCTCTCTTCGAATTCACCACCCCTCTCCGCCCTTTCGATCCTGAGGAGCGTCCTCCATGCCCCAGCCCACCACCACACCCACCAGAAAGGGGCGCACCCGGCGCCCGGTCCCCGCCGATTCCGGGCCGCCCCGGCCGATTCCGGGCGTCACCGGCCCCGTCGTCCCCCTCTGGCAGGCCCCAGCTCTGCTCGCCGGATCGCACACGAACGGCGTACGACCGTGAACGCCCAGGCCACCTGGTCCTTCGCCACGGCGGTCACCGCGGGAGTGACCGCCCTCGTCGCCTCCTGGCGGGGCTGGGGTCGCTGAAGCGCGACTCCTCCGTTCCCCCGGCAGCACGGCCGGGGAAACCTGAACGGGCCGCCCCGAGCGGAGGCGGCCCACCGCGCCGGT
Source organism: Streptomyces sp. NPDC028289 (assembly GCF_055565975.1). Lineage (NCBI taxonomy): Bacteria > Bacillati > Actinomycetota > Actinomycetes > Kitasatosporales > Streptomycetaceae > Streptomyces > Streptomyces sp. NPDC028289. The sequence continues at coordinate 334,141 of NZ_JBVHTI010000009.1, forward strand.
CCTGTGGGGACGGTGACCGGCGCACTCACCGGCCCCGGCGGTCGGCCTCCCGCATCCGCCGCCGGGGCCGGTCCCCTTCGCACCTCTCGAAAGCGAGTACTCCCGTGACCACGATGAAGTCCGTCCTGACCGGCGCCCAGAACCACATCGACGTGGTGGACGTCGAACGCCCGGCGCCGGGACCAAAAGACATGCTGATGAAGATCCGAGCCTGCGGCATCTGCGGCACCGACACCTTCTTCCTGCACCTCGGCGGCATGCCGACCGGGGCCGACGGCTCAATGCGCTCCATTCCGCTGGGCCATGAGCCGGCCGGCGAGGTCGTCGAGGTGGGCGCCGAGGTCACCGGCCTGAAGGTCGGCGACCGTGTGGTCGTCAACCCGCAGGGCGCCCCGTCCGGCATCATCGGCTGCGGCGGTGAGCTCGGCGGCATGAGCGAGTACCTGCTCATCGAGAACGCCGAGGTCGGCAAGAGCGTCGCGGTGTTCCCCGACACCGTGCCCTTCGACGTGGCCTCGCTGAACGAGCCGATGGCCGTCGCCCGGCACTGCGTCAACCGCTCCGAGGCGAAGCCGGACGACAAGGTCGTCGTCTTCGGCGCCGGGCCCATCGGACTGGGTGCCACGATCTGGCTCAAGCTGCGCGGTGTGCAGCACGTCGTGGTGGCCGACGTCATCCCCGAGCGGCTTCAGACCGCGCTCGCCGTCGGCGCGGACGCCGTCATCAACTCCGCCGAGGAGGACGTCACCGCCCGTCTGACCGAGCTGCACGGCGAGGCGGCCAACGCGCTGGGCCAACCGCGAGCGGGCACCGACATCTACATCGACGCGGCCGGCGTCGCCGCCGTCTTCAACGCCACCGTCGACGCCGCCAAGTGGGGCGCCAAGCTGGTCATGGTCGCCGTGCAGAAGAAGGGCGCCGACATCGACCTCGGCGGCATGCTGCGCAGCGAGCTGACCCTCATCGCCTCGCAGGGTTACCCGACCGAGATCTTCGAGGTCACGCCGGAGATCGTGGAGCACCACGAGCGGTTCGCGAAGCTGATCAGCCACCGGGTCCCGTCCACGGAGGCCGACCGTGCCTTCGAGCTGGCGATGACGCCGGGAGCGGCCGAGAAGGTCGTCGTCACCTTCGACAGCGAGGTGTAGCCCACGGCGGACGCACGCGGGGCACCGCCACAAGCCCCATCGGCGGCGGCACCCCGCGTCGACCCACCCGCGTCACGCGTACGGCACCGGTCAGCCCCTGCCGCACGCCCCCGCGCCCCAAGTCCTCACGCCACCCGAGACATCCATGGCACCCACGCCTTCCAGGTTCCCCATGACCTCCATCGCCGACACTCCACGACGGCAGTACGGCAACCGTTCCCGAATCACCGACGCGGTCGTCGCCGCCGCGCTGTTCACCTGCTCCTTCCCCGGCAGCACGGCCACGCTCCCCGGCGACGACCTGCGAGTCCCCTGGTGGCCCGGTGTACTCCTGGCCGGGGTGCCCTGCGCGGTACTGATGTGGCGCCGTCACCGTCCGCGCACCGCTGTGGCCGTGACCATCGTCTGCGCGACGGTCGCGGCCCAGCTCGGGTACCTCCTTACGGTCCTGTCGCTGGGACCGCTCATGGTCGCGCTCTACTCGCTGGCCGTCGGCACCGACCGGAAGACGGCGAACACCTTCGCCTTCAGCGGTATCGCCGTGCTGACGGCCACGGAGGTGCTCGCCGGTCCGACCAGGGAACCGCTGCTGTTCAAGCTGCTCGGTCCCGCCGCCTGGCTGTTGCTGCCCACCTCGCTCGGCACCGTGACCCGGGTGCGCGCCGCCTACCTGGACGCAGAGCGGGCCCGCGCCGAGCACGCGGAGCGCACCCGGGAGGAGGAGGCCCGGCGCCGTGTCGTGGAGGAGCGCATGCGCATCGCACGCGACCTCCACGACATCGTCGCCCACCACCTGGTCCTGGCCAATCTCCAGGCGAGTGCCGTCGCGCGCGCCATCCGCGCTCGGCCCGACGAGGCCGAGCGGACAGCCGCAGCCCTGGCCGACAGCACCTCCTCGGCCCTGCGCGAGCTGAGGGCCACCGTCGGCCTGCTGCGCCGTCACACCGACGACCCGGCCGCCGACGCCGCGGACGGCGTGGACGCGATGCCCGAACCGACGCCCGGCCTGGCCCAACTCCCCGAGTTGACCGCCTCGTTCGGTGACGCCGGACTCGCGGTCACCGTCATCACCGAAGGGGATCCCCGGCCGCTCTCCGCCGGCACCGATCTCACGGCGTACCGCATCGTGCAGGAGGCGCTGACCAACGTCACCAAGCACGCCGCCACCCATACCGCCGAGGTGCTGCTCGCCTACTCCCGCGATCTGCTGACCGTCACCGTCACCAACCACGGCGGTGCGGCACCGCCCCCCTCCGCCGCCCCGGGCGGCTACGGCCTGGTCGGCATGCGCGAGCGGGCCCGTTCCGTGGGAGGCCACGTCCGAGTCGGACGCCGCCCCCAGGGGGGCTTCGAAGTCGTCGCGAAGCTGCCCTTGTACCCGCACGCCCCGCCAGCGACAGAAGCGATCTGACGCGTCCGGTGTGCACTTTGCGCGTCACCGTCGAGATTAACTTGCGTAAGTCAAGCAACTCGCTCTATTGTTGAGTAAGTCAAGCAATTACCCGTGTTGGGTTACCTCTGTGGAGGCTCTGCCATGTCCGACGCCCTGACCCGACCCGCCGACGCGGGGACGTCCGCCCCGCCGAGGCCGAACGCCGTGGTGGCGGTCCTGGCCCTGGCCGGAATCGTCGTCTCCCTGATGCAGACCCTGATCATCCCCATCGTCCCGGAGCTGCCGACCCTGCTGAACGCCTCGGCCTCCAACACCGCCTGGGCCGTCACCGCCACCCTGCTGGCCGCCGCGGTGGCCACGCCGGTCGTGGGCCGTCTCGGCGACATGATCGGCAAGCGACGGATGCTGCTGGTCAGCATCCTGCTGCTGGTCTCCGGCTCCGTGGTCTGCGCCCTCGCCGACTCCCTGGTGCCGATGATCATCGGCCGTACCCTGCAGGGCCTCGCCGCAGCCGTGGTACCGCTGGGCATCAGCGTCATGCGGGACACGCTGCCGGCCGACCGGCTGGCCGGGTCCACCGCACTGATGAGCGCCTCGCTCGGTGTGGGCGGCGCGCTGGGTCTGCCGGCCGCGGCGTTCATCGCCGACAACTGGAACTGGCACATCCTGTTCTGGACCTCGGCCGCTCTGGGTGCCGCCGCCTTCACGCTGGTGATGCTGATCGTGCCCGAGTCGAAGGTGCGCACCGGCGGCCGCTTCGATCTGGTCGGCTCGCTCGGCCTGTCCGCCGGACTGGTCTCGCTGCTACTGGCCGTCTCCAAGGGCGGTGACTGGGGCTGGGCCTCCGGCACCACGCTCGGTCTCGGTGCCGCCGCGGTCGTGATCCTGCTGGCCTGGGGCTGGTGGGAGCTGCGCGCCAAGCAACCGCTGGTCGACCTGCGCACCACCGCCAGGCCGCAGGTGCTGTTCACCAACCTCGCCTCGGTCGCTCTCGGCTTCTCGATGTTCGCCATGTCCCTGGTCCTGCCGCAGCTGCTCCAGTTGCCGTCGCAGACCGGCTACGGCCTGGGCAAGTCCATGCTCGCCGTCGGCCTCGTCCTCGCCCCGCAGGGCCTGGTGATGATGGCCATGTCCGCCGTCTCCGCGGCTCTCACCAAGGCCAAGGGCCCCAAGGTCACCCTGATGATCGGTGCGCTGATCGTGGCCGCCGGCTACGCACTGAACATCGTCATGATGAGCGAGGTCTGGCACCTCGTCCTGGTCTCCTGCATCATCGGCGCCGGCATCGGCTTCACCTACGGCGCCCTGCCCGCCCTGATCATGGGCGCGGTCGACCCGTCCCAGACCGGCGCCGCCAACAGCCTCAACACCCTCATGCGCTCCCTGGGCACCAGCTTCGCCAGCGCCCTTGCCGGCGTCATCCTGGCCCAGATGACCACCGACTTCGGCGGCCACGCGCTGCCCTCCGAGAACGGCTTCAAGGTCGTCATGGCCATCGGCGCCGGCGCCGCCCTGCTCGCCTTCGCCGTCGCCGCCCTCATCCCGAAGCACCGCGCGGCCGCGGCAGAGGCCGGGGACCACCAGGCGGATACGCCCGAGGCCACCGCGCTCAAGGCATAACAGCCCCAACCATCGCCGGACTCCATGAGGCCGCCGCCCCCACCCGTGGGCGGCGGCCTCCCCACGTCCGCCCCGGCACCACGACGATCCAGCACGTGAGGGCCCACACCCGGAGGCAGCACCCAGCATCGGGCCCGGTCACGACGCTCGCCGCACCTCGGGTGTTGGCCTTGAGGCGGCACGCCGCACGCCCTTCGCCGCTGGCAGGCGGCTCCCCTCACGTGATCCGCGACACAGGAGAGATACTTGCGTAACTTAAGCAATCCTATATGCTTGAGTTAGTCAAGCAATTGAACGCCGCACTCCGAGACACGGCGCACGAAGCGGATGGAGAACGCCATGGACGACGCGCACCGGCCCCCCTCCGCTCCCGGTCCGCTCGCCTCCTTCGCCCGATTCGTGCTGTGCGGCGGCGGTGTCGGCGTCCTCTCCAGCTTCGCCGTGGCATTGCTGGCCCTCCTGATGCCATGGGGGCTGGCGAACGCAGTGATCACCCTCGCCTCCACGCTCCTGTGCACCGAACTGCACGCCCGCTTCACTTTTGGGGCGGGGCGGCGCGCGGGGTGGCGCCAACACTGGCAGTCGGCGGGCTCGGCGGCAGCCGCCTACGTGGTGACCTGCGCCGCGATGTTCATCCTGCACCTGGTCCAGTCGTCGCCCTCGATGCTGAACGAGCAGATCGTCTACCTCAGTTCCTCCGGCCTGGCCGGAATCGGCCGCTTCCTGGTCCTGCGCCTGTTCGTCTTCGCCGGCCGGAAGCGGATTGCCGCCCCGATGCACAACCCGGTGCAGGATGCAGAGGCGGCTGGGAGCGTGCCCCCGTCCGTCCGAGGCACGGTCCGACGGAAGTTCGCGCCGCCGACCCGACGGACAGTGAACACTGCACCGGACTCCCCCAGCCCCCGGATCGCCTGGTCCGTGACCACGGGGGCACCCGTACGGCGAAGCTCCCTGTGCCGCGGCGTCGGGTTCTCCCGGCCGACCGGATTCCCGGTGTACTCGTCGAGTCGCCCGGTGCGATCGATCGGCACGGGCTCGTCTGCGAGCAGCGCGGTACGAGTGGCCGCCTGCCCGCAGTCGTCAGGACAGTCGCGTACCACGAGGGCTCAAGCAACCGCGATCCTGCGCCAACCATCTGGTCGTGCCGGAGGGGGGTGCCCGGCAGGTCGCCCGCAAGGACGCCGAGGGGCACCGACGGAGGCTGCTGAGAGGCCGCGCGGATAGGCGGCTGCTGGGCCCGGTGGGCAGACGGGACAGGCACAGGTTCCTGATCACGGAGTCTCAACGCTCTGTGACCATCGGAGGGCCTGTGCCTGCGCCGCCATCATGGCACTGGGTTTTGACAACGAGGCCTCTCGGCCTCCGGGATCACACCGCCCAGCCTGCCCACGAGCTGACCTTCGTCATACGCTGAAGCAGCTGCTTCTTGTAGGGCGGCCGCCGCACCGTGCGAGATTGGGTCACCGTGCCCGAAGACCGCCGTGTCGACCTCCAACTTGGCAAGCCGGTGCAGCGACTCGACGGCCCGGGCGCGGTCGGTGTTGAAAACACCCAGCATGGTCCGGCCGACGTTGGCGACCGTATCGCCGGTGAACAGCACCCTCGGCCCGGGCAGGTGGAGCGCGATCGACCCGTCCGTGTGCCCGGGCACGGCGACCACCACCGCTCCGCCGCCGAACTCCAGCACATCGCCGTCCTCCACCTCCCGGTCCACCCGGCACGGCGGGGCCGGCGGCAGTGGCGGAAGGGCCGCCCGGATCGGCACCTCGAACTCCTCCAGTACCGGCGGCGCCCCGACCGCCTCGCCCCGGATCACCGGTGCCTCCAGCCGATGAGCCACCACCTCCGTGCTGTGCCGGGCGGCCAGTTCGGCGGCCGAGCCCGTATGGTCCTCGTGCCAGTGCGTCAGCACGATCCGCCGCAGCTCGCCGTCCAGTACTTCGTCGATCTGCGCTACACAGTCCGCCGTCCCGGTGTCGATCAGGGTCAGCTCGTCGTCGTCCCGCCACAGATAGGCCGCCCCCACCGGGAAGCGGAGCATGCGCAGCCTCGGCAGTACCTCGATCACATCCATGCCCCCAGCCTGCACGGCCGCCCTGGCGGCCATGTGTTCGTTCGCTGACGGCTCACCAGGTGTGGGGGATACGATCAAGCCCGCCGACGCACGCCCTGCGCACGGCCAAGGTGGAACGCCCCGCAAGGCCAGGGACTCCCGCAATGCGTCGATCGCAGTGGTCCAGTCTCTGGCCGCGCAAGCCCAGGCGCGCAGGGGGCTGTTCATGGTCGCCGGGTGGGGCGTTCGTCCCAGCGGTGGGTCGTCCATGCCTGACGGATCAGGCTACGTACGGTGATGATGGTGTCGGCGAGGTCGAAGAAGGCGTCGATGACGGTGGCCCGGCGCTCGCAGCAGCGGGCGAGGCGGTGGAAGGCGTTCTGCCAGGCGTGGGTGCGCTCCACGTGCCACCGCCGGCTTGCCTGGATCGGCGCCTTCTCGCCTTTGTGCGCGATCCGGCCTTGCAGGCCACGTTCGCTGAGCAGGGCGCGGGTGGTGTCCGAGTCGTAGCCGGCGTCCAGGTGGACGGTGATGTCGTCGGGCAGCGGCCCCAGGTCGTCGAGGCGGTCCAGGGTCGCGGCGAGCAGCGGGGAGCCGTGGCGGTTGGGCTCCGGCCAGGACGCGGCCCAGTGGAATGCCGTACCCGTCCGTCATACCGGAGCGTTTCAGGCCCTGTTTGCCGCGGTCGACCGGGGAGCGCCCGGCGGCCTCGCCGCCGCCGGGGGCTTTGGTGATCGAGCCGTCGATGGCGATCCGGTCCAGGACGAGGCCGACGATCCGGTCGTAGGAATCCAGCGCGATCTGCTTGAGCTGGGCGAAAGCGCCGAGCTGGATCCACTCGTCACGGCGGTTGCGGATCGTGGTGGCCGAGCAGGTCGTGTCGGCGATCGCCTGGTAGGAGCAGCCGAACCGCAGGAGCTGCAGCATCTTGTCGAAGACGATCCGGTCGCTGATGCGGGGGCGATGGCAGCCCAGCGGATGGTCCGGGTGGTACTCCGGCCGCTCCGGCAGCAGGGCCGCGAATTGGCCCCAGAGTGGTTCGGCCAGCCATGATGGCAGTACAGGCACAGGTCTCCCCGGTGATCACAGAGCGTCGCAACTCCATGATCGCCAGGTCCTGTGCCTGCCTTGCGACCGAGGTGCCATCACCGCGCCTATCTGCGCGACCTCTGAACCGGGGAATACGGAGAAGCGTGAAGACACGACATGGAGACTGTCGCCGCCGACGACACCCTCGCCTGTCCTTCGTATCGCCGAGCGGGCCGGCTCAAACGCCCAGGTATACCGGTCGGCCTGAGTCGCTGCTCCACTCGAAGAGCGAACCAGCGTATATCGCCACGGCGGGCTGTCCGACGATGTGCGCGGCGAGGGCCACCAGGGAAGGCGATGCCGCCGCAGTACGTGGGCGGGCGACTCGACCGCGGTAGACCGGTCGTGTCCTACCTTCTGCGAAGTACCGCTGGGGGGAGGGAACTTGCCAGTTGCGGGGTCGAGCAGTGGTCGAACGGAAGGTTCTCGCTGCCAGGGATGCGACCCCGGCGGGGGATACGGAACGCGATCACACAGAGACCCCGGCCGCGCTCGGGCCTGCTTGCCGTGAGCAATCTTGGCCCGACGGGCTGTCGCGGTGCTCGCTGCCGGTAGCGGTGGGCAGGCCCGCGCCCCGCTCTGCTCACTCGTGTCCGGGTGCGGCGATGTGCGTCATCGGTCGACCGCCGCTGCCAAAGGCGCCCAGGCGAACAGCCGTGCCGGGTTGGCGCACAGTATCCGCTGGGCTTCGGTGGTGCTGAGCTCTGCCGTGAGCCAGGTCAGGGTCGCGCCGTAGTCCCGGTCTTTCTCATGCCGGGTCCAGGGCCAATCGCTTCCCCACAGCATCCGCTCGCCGCCCCCGGCGCACAGCAGGCTTCGCAACATCGCCGTGGCCGCCCGTGGCGCCGAACGGTAGGGGGCGGCCGCTTTCACCCACACATGCGGCGCGGCCAGCAGGCGGGAGAGCGCGGCGGAGCCGGGGTAGGACAGCGACGCGGACGCCGGCAGTCCCAGATGATCGACGACCACCGCGCCGGGCCAGCGGAGCAGCCACGGCTCCAGTTCCTCCCACTGTCGCTGTTGTGCCTGGACTTCCAAGTGGAGTCCGCGGGCGGCGAGTTCGTGGGCCAGTCGCCGCCAGAGCGGCTCGCCCAGTGGGGGCGCCGGGCGGCTGATCAGGTTGAGGCGGATCCCGCACACGCCCGCCTCTGCGAGCCGGTCGAGTTCCTCCCCCGGCGTTCGGGGGTCGATGACGGCCACGCCGCGGAGGCGATCCGGCGCGTTGCCGAGGGCGTCCAGCAGGTAGGAGTTGTCCGTTCCGAGGAAGCTCGGCTGCACCAGAACCCCGGCCGCGAGGCCGTGAGCGTCCAGCAGTGACAGGTAGGCGTCCACCGTGGCGTCGTAGTCCGGTGTGTACCGCCGCTCGTGCGCCAGCCGCAGATCGCGCGTGAAGACGTGGGCATGGGTGTCGAAGGCCGCGGGCGGCATCTGGGGCTCGGGTGAAGTCACGAACCAAAGAATAGTCCTATGAAGGACTAGACGTCAGCAGGATTCGGCACCATGCTTTCTCGCCATGCAGTCCATCTCACCCACGCCAGAAAGTCCTGGAGCGGCCGACCTCGCTCGGACCGACTCGCGCCTGCCGTTGCACGCCCGGCTCCGAGAGGTGCTCGCCGAGCGCATCCGCTCCGGGGAATGGGCTCCCGATCATCCGCTGCCCGCCGAGTCCGTCCTGGTCGAGTACTACGGGGTGTCGTTGGGGACGATGAGGCGGGTCTTCCGCGATCTCGTGGACGAGGGGCTGCTGGAGCGACGCCAGGGAACCGGGACGTTCGTCCGGAGGGCGTCCCTGGACGCCTCCCTCTTCCGGTTCTTCCGGTTCGGGACCGCAGGGAGCGGCTTTCCCCAGAGCCGCATTCTCTCCGCCGCCCGGCAGGTGAGTACGCCGGCCATCGCGTCCGCCCTCCGCATCACCGCCGGCAGCGAGGTCCTCCACCTGCACCGGCTGCGGCTCTACGACGAGCAGCCCGTCCTCGTCGAGGACATCTGGCTTCCGCTGCCGCTGTTCGAGCCGCTGGAGCGGGTCGGCACCGACGACCTCGGTGACCTGCTGTACCCGACGTACGAACGCTGCTGCGGACAGATCGTCGCGGCCGCCACGGAGGAGCTCACCATCGAGACCGCCACCGCGGCCGATGCGCTGCTCCTCGGGTGCGGACGCGCCGAGCCCGTGGTCGTGGTCGAGCGAGTCGCCCGCTCCCACGACGCCCGTCCGCTGGAGTACCGCCGCTCACGCGGGCTCGCGCACACCTTCCGCTACCGCATCGACATCCGCTGACCCCCGCTTCTCCGCTCACGTTCCCCGCACACGAAGAGAGCCGCTTCATGTTTGCTTGGTACCGGGACACCGACAAACCCCAAAAACGGGCCTTCTGGGCCGCCTTCGGAGGCTGGACGCTCGAAGCCGCCGACGCCCAGATGTTCGGGCTTGTCCTGCCGACCCTGCTGGCCGCCTGGCACCTGAGTACCGGAGCCGCCGGCACTCTCGCCTCCGTCACCCTCGTCTTCACCGCGTGCGGCGGCTGGCTCGCCGGCTGGGCCTCCGACCGCTACGGACGCGTCCGGGTCCTGCAGTGGACGATCATCGTCTACTCGGTCGCCACCGTACTCATCGGCTTCACCACCGGCTACTCCCAGCTGATGGTGCTGCGCAGCATCCAGGGCTTCGGTTTCGGTGGCGAGTGGGCGGCCGGAGCCGTCCTGGTCAGCGAGTACATGGGGACCCGCAATCGCGGCCGGGCATTGGGCACCGTGCAGAGCGGATGGGCGCTGGGCTGGGGCCTCGCCCTGGCGACGTACACCGTCCTGTTCAGCCTGTTCCCGGAGGGGTGGGCTTGGCGGTCGATGTTCTGGCTCGGCGCGCTCCCTGCCGCCCTGGTCATCGTGATCCGCCGCAAGGTCTCCGATCCGCCGCTCTACCTGCAGCGGGCCGCGAAGGCCGAGAATCGGGTGTCCCTGCTGCGGATCTTCAAGCCGGACCTGCTGCGGGTCACCCTGCTCGGCGCCCTGCTGGGCCTGGGCAGCCACGGCGGCTACTACGCGCTGACCACCTTCCTGCCGACGTACCTGCGCACCACACACGGTCTGTCGGTCCTCAAGACCAGTGGATACCTGGCCGTCTTCATCGCCGCCGCCTTCTTCGGATACCTCACCTCGGGAACCCTGGCCGACCGCATCGGCCGCCGCAGGAACATCATGCTCTTCGCGGTGATGTGCCTGATCTCGGTCGTTACCTACCTGTTCGTGCCGATCACCGACACACAGATGTTCTTCCTCGGCATTCCGCTAGGGTTCTTCTCCGCCGGCATCCCCGCGGGCCTCGGACCACTCTTCGCCGAGTTGTACCCGACCGCGATCCGCGGCACCGGGCAGGGCTTCTGCTACAACTTCGGCCGCGTCGTCGCGGCGGCGTTCCCCGCGCTCGTCGGTTTCCTCAGCGAGAGGCTCGGGATGGGCGCCAGCATCGGCCTGTTCGCGGGAAGCGCCTACGGCATCGCCGTCCTCGCCGCCGCCCTCCTCCCCGAGACTTCGCACAAGGAGCTCGACGCCGCCGCGCTCCTGGTGGACGAAGCGCCCGCGCGGCCGGCCGCATCAGCTCGCTGAATCCGTCCCTGGGCCGAGCCGCTCTCCGAGTCCCCCGACTGGTTCACAGCCGGAATCCGAAAGGCACCTCCGTATGACCCCGCACGCCTGGTCGCTGCTGCTCATCCTGACGGTGGCGATCGGGACGTTGATCATCCTGATCAACTCCCGCCTTCGCATACATCCGTTCGTCGCACTGATCGTCGTCACCGTCGGCACCGGACTGGCGGCCGGTGAACCGGTCGACAAGCTGACGGCGTCCATCGAGGACGGCGCGGGCGGCACCTTGGGAGATGTCGGCATCACATTGGCGCTGGGCGCCATGCTCGGCCGCCTGCTGTCCGACTCGGGCGCCACCGACGCCATCGCCCACGCCATCGTCGACCGGTCCAGCACACGACGGCTGCCGTGGCTCGTCGCGGGCGCCGCCTTCGTCATCGGCGTGCCGATGTTCTTCGAGGTCGGACTGATCGTGCTGCTCCCACTGATCTTCAGCGTGGCGCGCAGGCTGGAGGTGCAGGGCGGCACCAAGGGTTCGCCGTACGTCCTGCTGGGCGTGCCCGCCATCGCGGCGCTCTCCGCGCTGCACGGCATGCTGCCGCCGCACCCCGGCCCGCTGACCGCCATGACCGGACTCCACGCCGATCTCGGGCTCACCCTCCTGGTCGGCGTCATCTGCGCCATCCCCACCGTCGTGCTGGCCGGTCCCGTCTACGCCCGGTGGATCGCGCCCCGGCTTGCCGGCGTCCGCCCGGACGCCGCGCTGGTGGCCCAGTTCACCGGCAACGGACAGCAGCAACCCACCTCGGCCCCGGTCCCCGACGGCCAGAGCACGCACCCCGCCACCGAACCCTCCGCGGGTCCCGGCGCACAGCGTCGGACGGACACCGGACCCCGCTCCCATGTATCCACCGGCCTCGCCGTGTCCGCCGTCCTCGTCCCCGTCGTCCTCATGCTGCTGCGCACACTCGCCGAGACCACGCTCGACGCGTCCAGTCAGCTGCGCTCCGCGCTGGCCTTCGTCGGCGAACCTCTCATCGCGATGCTCGCCGGATTCCTCGTCGCTCTCGGCGTGACCGTCATAAGCGGGAACAGCCAGGGCGAGGAGACCCGTCGCTCGCTGACGGGCAGTCTGCAGTCCATCGCCTCGATCCTGCTCATCATCGGCGGCGGCGGCGCGTTCAAACAGGTCCTCCAGGATTCCGGCATCGGCGACGCCATCGCGTCGGCGGCCGAGGGAGCCCACATGGACCTGATCGTCCTGGGCTGGCTGATCGCCCTGCTCCTGTCCCTCACCACCGGTTCGGCCACGGTCGGCATCGTCTCCGCCACCGGCATCGTCGCACCGCTGGTCGGCACCGGCGGCGGTCTTGAAGCGTCCCTGCTCGTGGTCGCCATCGGTTCGGGCTCGCTCGGCCTGAACTACGTCAACCACGCCGGATTCTGGCTGGTCAAGGAATCCTTCGGCATGGACCTCACGCAAGCCGCGAAGACACAGACCGTTGTACAGACACTGGTGAGCGTGCTCGGCCTCGTCATGGCACTCCTTCTGTCCGCCTTCGCCTGACAGCCACTCACCGGCACCTGTTCCGGGGCATCGCTGCCGGTCGGCTCCTGACCACCGATCCCGACGCCGGCTGGTGTTTTCCGGAGTTCGAGCGTTGTGCCGACAGCGCGAGGCATCCAGGAATTCGGCGGTGGGCCCGGGCCTCGCGAGCCTGCCGGATTATCCTTGGTTCGTTGAACCGGGCGGTAGAGATCAAGGCCGTGTCCAGGGGCGATTGCGTCGAGCGAGGCTTGGAGCTCACGAGGGGGCGGGTCTTGGTCGGTCCGACCGATCCGGGTTCCGTGACCACGGCGGTTCCGGTCCCTCAGACTGGACCGATGAGCCCCGTGTACGGCGACGAAGGAATGATGCTCCGTTCCGACGGGCAGGTGGAGAACCCCGTGCGGTGCCTGGTCCTCGACGACTGGCACGACGCCGATGCAAGGCAGGTCGAGGCCGAGGCCGCCCGGTTGGCCGACTCCTTGCCCGTGACGCTCGGTATCGCGACCCGGCAGCCGCCGGGCCGGCTACGACCGCTGTGGAAGGCACTGACGCTGACCTTGGCGGCACGCCCGTCAGCGCCGACGCACCGGAATGGGTACCCGTCGACGATCCGCTGGTCTCGTTCGAGGAACTGGCACGGCTCGTCACGCATCGGCCGCGGGCAAGCCTGGCTCAGGGGCAGTTGCTGCGGCAGACGCCGCAGCTGAGCACCGCTCAGGTCCTGGCGGCGGAGGCGTACTCGATGCTTCTCGGCGGGACGGAGTTCGCGTCCTGGCTCACCGACCGGATTACGCCTCGGGCTTCTTGGGAGGATGGACCACTGGTCCGCGTCCGGCGGGAGAATGACCGGCTGTCCCTCCTGCTCGATCACGCACACCGGCGGAACGCGTTCAGTTTCCGGATGCGGGAGGAACTGTTGGAGGCCCTGGAAGTCGCCCTCCTCGGCGGCACGGTCGGCAGGATCGAACTGGCCCGTGCCGGGCCGGTGTTCTGTAGCGGCGGCGATCTGGCCGAGTTCGGGACGGCAACGGACCTCGTGGCGGCATATCTGGTACGGCTGGAGCAGGCACCATGGCGGCTGATCGACCGGATGCGGGACCGGGTGATGGTCCGGGTGCAGGGCGCGCGGAACTGAAGACCCTGATGGGACAGCGTTCCGATTTCGAGCAATTGATCTCCGGGCTGCTTGCGGAGGCTGTCGAGCAGGGCACCTTCCGTGCGATGCCGCCGCGGCTGGCCACCCTGCAGTTCCTCAACCTGCACAATCCCACCTATCAATGGGTGCGACCGGACGGGCAGTGGGACGCGGCGTTCCTGTCCCGCGAGTACTGCGCGACCCTGTTCCGCGGGTTCGGTGCGCCTGAGCACGCCCTGTCGCAGGTCGAAGAGCAGGCCGAGGCGTTCAAGCGCGACCGGCCGAACCTGTCCCTCGATCCCGAGACGGAGTGGGAGCCCCTCTCTGCCGACGAATGACGAACGGGCCAAGGTGTTTTGCCGCGTACTGGGCCCTTCGCCATCCCTCCTGACCCGCAGGCTCCTTCGCCGGCGCCCTCGCCGGCGTCATCCTCGCGCAGATGACCACCGACTTCGGCGGCCGCGCGGTGCCGTCCGAGAACGGCTTCCAGGTGGTCATGGCCATCGGCGCGGGCTCGGCCCTCCTCTCCTTCGCCGTCGCTTTCTTCCTCCCGCGCCACAACACCGCCGACCGGGAGGCGCCAGCCGCCGACGGCCCGGTGGACGCCGCGGAGGTCACCGAGGCCCACCAAGTTACTTGACTCAAGCAAATTCAATGTGATTGCCCAACTCAAGCAAGGAAATGACTCCCCAGAAAGGTGAATCCCATGAAGGCACTCCTCTCCTCCCGCCCCACCCTTTGGTTCCTGTTCCTGTTCAACCTCACCGTCGCCGCGGCCGCACCCTTCGTCGCGGACGGCACCCAGGGCATCCTCACCAGCGTCGGCATGGGCGTCGTAGCCCTCGGCGCGGGCAGCGGTCTCCTCCGGAGCCGCGGCCGGCACGCCTGACCGCCTGACCCTGGGACGGGACGCGCCGCTTCCCTTCCCGGGCCCTTCGATCCCCTTCGAACCTCATCGAGCCCTGTTGAACCCCAGGAGCGTCTCCCATGCCGCACACGTCACCGCCACCACCAAGCGGTCCCGAACCGGCCGGCCCACGTCCGCCACCGCCAACCCGACACGGCACGGCGTCGGCACCGCGGCCCCCACCACGTCGCCACTGCACCACATGGCCCTGTTCTTCGCCCCGTCGAAGAACAACGAACAGCCCTGAGCGAACGCCATCCCCAGTCCACCGCACCAGCGGCGGGCAGATTGCCCTCGGCGAGGGCGTGCAGGGTCAACCCGTCGCCGGGACCGGTATCGAATAACGCGCCTCCGTGGCGAATTACCGCCCGACCACCTACCAGTTTTTCCGAAACCTAAGCTTGCACGTCGCGCATCTCCACAGGGGATGCCTCACCGGCGTACGTCCGATCCGAACGGGCCAACTGCCCGGCCGGGAGCAGTCATCTGACCCGATCCTGTGAGCCGGTTATCAATTTCCTGAAGAGCGGATGATTTCAGAGCATTCTGCTTGCTCGGCTTCGGCGGTCGAGACTACCGTTCCCGGAAAGTATTGAGACCGGTCGTTCTATTCATCCGGTCCGAGAACCCGGAGAGAAGCCAACAGGAGGATTCCTTGACCTCGGAGAAGACACAGCGCCCCGGTGCCGGACCGGTGAGCCGGCGTCTGTTCCTCGGCGGCACGCTGGCCGCCGCCGCGGGAGTGGGCGCCCTAGCCGGCGGTGCGAACCCGGCCTCCGCGGCCACCTCCACGTCGTCCTCGACCACGTCGAGCGGTGCCGGACCGCTGCCCGGGCCCGTACGGATCGACACCGGTCTGGTCTCCGGAACCGCCGCCGAGCTCTCCGGTGTCACCGCGTACCTGGGCATCCCCTACGCGGCGTCCACCGCCGGGGAGAACCGCTGGCGACCGCCGCAGCCCACCGCGTCCTGGTCGGGCGTACGCAAGGCCGATGCCTTCGGTGACATCCCCCCGCAGATGTCGATGGGACCGGGCGGTTCCTCCTCCACGCCGGCGCAGAGCGAGGACTGCCTCAACCTCAACGTGTGGACCGCGGCGGCGTCCTCGCACGAGCGCCGCCCGGTCTTCGTCTGGATCTACGGCGGCCGTTTCTCCATGGGCTCCGGAGCGGACCCCACCTTCGACGGAGCGGGCCTGGCCGCCAAGGGCCTGGTCGTGGTGACCCTCAACTACCGTGAGGGGGCCCTGGGTTTCCTGGCCACCCCCGAACTGACCGCCGAGGACGCGCACGGCTCCTCCGGGAACTACGGGCTGCTGGACCAGATCGCGGCGCTGAAGTGGGTGCAGCGCAACATTCACGCGTTCGGCGGCAACCCTGACCAAGTGACCATCGCCGGGCAGTCCGCGGGCTCCGCCTCCGTCCTGGAACTGGTGTACTCCCCGCTGGGCAGGGGACTGTTCCACGGCGCCATCGCGGAAAGCGGGGCGCGCTACCCGCGCGACCCGGAGACCGCTGGACTGGCCACCTCCTACCGGCCAACCCTCTCCGGGGCCGAGGCCCAGGGCACCGCCTACCTCAAGACGCTCGGCGTCAGCACCATCGCCGAGGCCCGCGCCCTGGACTACACCAAGGTGATAGCGGGCGAGATGGCCAACGACACCACGGTGTCCGCCCCGATGAACGGCAACCCCCCGCTGTTCCGCCCGGTGCTCGACGGTTATGTGCAGCCCCGCAGCTATCAGGAGGCGCTCTCCCGCGGCCTGCACAACGACGTTCCGATCATCACCGGCAACAACAAGGACGAGAGCGGCGCCACCCCCACCGCGGACACGACACTGACCGCGTACCAGGCGATGGCCAAGACCAAGTACGGCACGCTGGAGGACCGGTTCCTCGACCTCTACCCGGCGAGCACCGACACCGAGGCCTGGGAGCAGACCAACGCCTCCGCCCGGGACAGCTCCCGGCTCTCCACCACGCTGTGGGCCACCGAGTGGCTGAGCCAGGCCAAGAGCCCGGTGTTCACCTACTTCTGGACGCACGCACCGCCCGGACAGGACCGGGGCGCCTACCACGGCTCGGAGATCCAGTACGTCCTCGACAACCTCTACGCAAGCGGCAGCGGGTGGACCGACACCGACCAGAAGATCGCCGACACCCTCTCCGACTACGTGGTCAACTTCGCCACCCACGGTGACCCCAACGGCAAGGGCCTGACCCGCTGGCAGCCCACTCGCCCGGGCCGGTACACCACCATGGAACTCGGCGACAACTGGGGCCCCATCGCCGACGCCACCGGCGAGCAGCTGGACTTCTACGTCGAGGACTACTTCCCCAGCCAGCCGGCCTGGTGACCCCACGGCTGGTGCGGCCCCTCATCCGAGGCCGTACCAGCGGCCCCACTCAGCGGAATCGACCGCCCGGTCATAAACATGAAATACGGGGTCAACACCTTCCATGAAGAGGTCGCCTCATAGGGAATGCAGAGGTTCCGGGGGTCTCGGATCCTGATTACGGCGTGATAGACAAAGAAGTCGCAATACGCGTTCCCCTTTCGCCTTCCCTCTCCCCTCACCCGCCCCGCGACCCGAGGAGATTTCTCCGACCATGCGTAAGAACCTTGCTCTCACAACCGGCGCCGTTCTGTCGGCGGCCCTCGTCGTCAGCGGCTGCGGTTCAGGTGATTCCACGACATCGTCGTCGAGCCCTTCCGCGCAGCAGAGCGGCAGTCAGGGGGGCCCAGGGGGGATGGGCATGCAGCAGGTCACGGAGGTCAATCTCAACACCGACGGGGCAAGTCCGGGCGGCGCCAACACCGTGGCGGTCGTCAAGGCCGTGAAGGCGTTCCTGGCCACGCTGGACGACGCCAAGCGGAAGAAGGTCGAGTACGACTTCTCGGACAACAAGGCGCGGCAGACCTGGTCGAACTTCCCCGCGATGACCGTGCCCCGCGAGGGCATCGAGATGTCCGACCTCACCGCCGCGCAGCAGAAGGCCGCCGACACGGTGCTCCAGGTGGCGCTGAGCCCCAGCGGCGCCCAGGAGGACGCCGACATCCGGAAGGCCGACAACGAGCTGAACAGCCTCGGCGGCCAGGGCGCGGACGGTTTCGGCAGCCTGAAGGACTACTACTTCGCCGTGTACGGGACACCGTCGACGACGCAGCCGTTCATGGTCCAGTTCGGCGGGCACCACCTGGCCCGCAACCTCACCTACAACGGCGACAAGGTCAGCCAGACCCCGCAGTTCGTCGGCTCCGAGCCGACGTCGTTCAAGTCAGGCGGCTCTACGGTCGAGCCGGTCAAGGCCGAGTCGACGGCCATGTTCGGCATGCTGGCGGGGCTCGACGCCCAGCAGAAGAAGGCCGCGGAGATCACCTCCGGGACGTTCGACGACCTGGTCATGGGCCCCGGCAAGGACTCGGGAGTGTTCCCCACCCCCGAGGGACTGCTGGTGTCGAAGCTGACCGCCGCCCAGAAGAAGCTGGTCATCGCGGCGATCAAGACCTACGTCGGTGACCTCGACAGCACGGCCGCCGACAAGCTGATGGCGAAGTACGAGTCCGAGCTGGACAAGACCCGCATCGGATGGTCCAACAACACCGGCCCGACCGACGAGAACAGCTACATCCGCATCGACGGCCCCAGCGTGTGGATCGAGTTCATCAACACCCGCAGCCAGAGCACACCCAACATCCACTACCACTCGGTGTACCGGGACAAGACCAACGACTACGGCAGCAGCAAGCCGAAGTGAACATGCACGCCAGGTGGGCGGCCCGCGCCGGGACACTGCTCACGTGTCTCGCGGCCCTGACCGCCGTCCTGACGATCACGGCACCGACGCGCGCGGACGCCCACCCCCTCAGCACCACCGCGATCCTGCTCGACGTGGCACCGGAGAAGGTGACCGGCAAGGTGGAACTGCCCATCGACCGGCTCGCCATCGCCCTCGACCAGCCACTCACCGCGAAGACCGTCGTCAAACCGGCCAAGCTCGAAGAGCTGCGCCGCTACGTCCGAGGCCACACCTCGGCGGCCGACCCCGACGGCACCCGATGGACCACCACGGTCGGCGGCGGCCGCGTCCAGCGGGTCGACGGCGTCGACCACCTGGTCTTCGACCTGGTCCTGCAGCCGCCGACCGGCACGGTCCACGACTTCCGGCTCACCTACGACGCGATCGTGCACCACCTGCTGTCCCACCAGATCCTCGTCTCGCTTCGCCCCGAGGGCTCCGACAGCTACACCACCGTGGGCGTGCTCGACTGGCAGCAGCACACCCTCGCGATACCGGCCGCCGGTGCCTCCAGCGAGCACGGTTTCACCACCGCCGTACATCTGGGCATCCGGCACATCGCCGAAGGCGCCGACCATCTGCTGTTCCTCATCATGCTCCTGCTCCCCGCTCCGCTCCTGGCCCGCCGCGGCCGTTGGGTCCGCGCCGACGACCTGCGCCGCAACTGCGTGCGCGTCGTGCACGTGGTCACCGCCTTCGCCGTCGGGCACTCCATCACCCTCGCCCTGGCCGCACTCGGCTACGTCAGCGCTCCCACGCGGGTCGTGGAAAGCCTTATCGCCCTGTCCATCCTGGTCTCCGGCATCCACGCCGTCCGGCCCCTCGTCCCCGGCGGTGAGGCGTGGATCGCCGCCGGGTTCGGGCTCATGCACGGCCTCGCCTTCGCCGCGCTGCTGGGCGGCCTCGACCTCGGCCAAGGGTCCCTGGTCACCACCTTGCTCGGCTTCAACCTCGGCATCGAGCTGACCCAGCTCATGGTTGTCGCCCTGCTCATGCCGTCGCTGTTGATCCTCAGCAGAACGCGGATCTACCCGGCGGTCCGCCTCACGGTCGCGGCGATCGGCATCGTGCTGGCCGCGGCGTGGCTCGCCGAGCGCACCACCCTGCTGGCGAACAACCCGCTCAACCGCGTCACCGACGCGCTCATCGCGCATCCGTTCCTCGTCGCCGGAGCCCTCGCGGCCGTCGCGGCGGCCAGCTGGTCCGTACCCGACCTTCGTCACCAGGATCGCGCTGCCACCGGGGGCTCAGCCGTGCAGTGAGCGGTACGCCGCGACCGCCCCGGGGTGCAGGGCGATGTCCCCCGTGCCGATGAGACTGCCGACGTCGAGGAACTGGGTGCCGACGGCGTTGGGGGGTACGAGTGCGGTCGCGCGCAAGACCAGCAGGCGGGTGAGCGCTTCGGCCGCACCGCGGGGAAGGTCGGGGCGGCACACCAGCAGGTTGGACACGCCGATGGTGGCGACGCCGCCCGCCGCCCGGTACGCGCCCTGGGGCAGGGACACCTCTTCCAGGCCCGAGCCGGCCCGACCGCCCTGGCCGCCGAGCCGGGGCAGCAGCCCGGCCAGCGGTAGGAACCGCAGACCGAAACGGTCGTCGAGCTCGGACAGAAGCGGTGGCGGTACACCGGCCGCGACGAGCAGGGCGTCCACCGAGCCCGTCCGCATGGCGTCGGCCGCGTCGGCCAGGGGCAGATGGCGTACGGGAACGCCGGTGCCGGGGGAAAGACCCGCGGCGTGCAGGATCCTCTCGCCGAGTACGGCCGCGCCTCATCCGGTCGCGCGAGCGAAACGGTATGTCCGGCCAGGTCGGAGACGGTGCGCACGGGCGAGTCGGCGCGGACGACGAACTGGAGCTAGGTCGCGTACACCCTGCCGATGGCGCGCAGGGGCACCGAGTGCGGGAAGAGCGTCGTGCCCTGCGCGGCCCGGGCGGTGTCGGTGAGGACGAGTGCGAGGTCGGCGCGGTGGTCGCGGAGCAGTTCGATGTTGGTGACGCTGCCCGCGGTGGTCAGGGGCCGTTGCTTGATCACGTTTCGTCCGGGGTGCTGTGCTGGCCCGTCCTTGGAGGGGACATCCCGGTTCGGGCAGGGGGCGGACGCAGTGGCAGGCACGGTCTCAGTGATCATGTGAGTGTCGAAGTCCCATGAACACCTGGCGAGTCCGTGCCTGCTCCTGCATCTTCTCCCATGCCCACCGCGCTGGCCCAACTGGGCCGGACTGCCGCGCCGGTCCCGCTGGCGGACGCGGTCGCGCTGTCTGGTTTCCTGGATCTGGTGCCCGACCCGCGAGGCGCCCGTGGCCGCCGCTACCGGTTGTCCGCCCTGGTCGCCGCGGCCGCGGCGAGTGTCCTGGCCGGTGCCCGCTCGCTCACCGCGATCACGGAATGGATCGGCGACGTCCCTGCGTGGGCCTGCCGGGTTCTCGGCTTCCCCACCGACCCGCTCTCCGGCACCGTGTCCGTCCCGCCCCCTCACACCCTGCGCCGTCTGCTCGTCCAGCTCGACGGCGACGCCCTGGACCGGGCGGTCGGCGCCTTCCTCACCGCCCGCGCCACCCCGGCCGGCCCCGGACTACGGGCGATCGCTGTCGACGGCAAGGCCCTGCGCGGCTCGCGCACCCACGTCACCCTGCTCGTCGCGATGGACCACACCGGCCACGTCCTGGCCCAGCGCCAGGTCACCGACAAGAGCAACGAGATCCCCGCCTTCCGGCCCCTGCTGGACAGCGTCTACCTGACCGGCACGGTCGTCACCGCCGACGCGCTGCACACCCAGCACGCTCACGGCACTTACCTCCGCGAGCGCGGTGCCCACTACATTGCCCAGGTCAAGGCCAACCATCCCAGCCTGTTCGACAGGTTCCGCCGCCTGCCATGGCGTGAGATCAGGCTCGACAACTACGACCGTACGCGGGCCCATCACCGCCTGGAGATCCGGCGGCTGAAGGCCGCAGCCTTCGCCCACCTCGACTACCCAGATGCCCGCCAGGCCCTGCAAGTCGTGCGCTGGAGGAAGGACTTCACCAGCGGCAAGCTCACCATCGAGCGCGTCTACCTGATCACCACCCTGCCGCCCGGCGCGGTTACCGGCGCCCAGCTCGCCGACTGGATCAGAGGGCACTGGAAGATCGAAAATCTTCTGCACCACGTCCGCGACCGCACGTTCCGCGAGGACGACTCCAAGATCCATGTCGGCCATCTCCCGCGCATCATGGCCGGCCTGCGCAACCTCGCCATCGGTGTCCACCGTCAGGATGGCCACACCAGCATCGCCGCCGCTCTACGTCACACCGCCCGCGACTGGCGAAGGCCCCTGGCTGCCCTCCGACTCACCGGATGAATCCGGACATACCTCGATCATGCAAGGGACCCTGGCCCCAGTGGTGCCGGACCTTGCCGAGCAAGGCTCGAATTCACGGCATGTCGGGGGCTTTGAGGGAGTTGCAGCCGTCGAAAGCGACGGTCCGCCAGCGCCGGTAGCACACGCCTGACGTCGAAGGGCGTGCCAGCGGCACCGCGAGCACATTGAAGAGCAGCTCCAACGGCTTTCGCCCGAGCCGTTTACGCAAGTGGCGCAGGGCTGCCTCCGAAGGGGTACACGGGTTCAGCCCGGACAGACCGGCCATGAGCTTGTCCCAGACGCGCTGGTACCCCAGGCCCGGGAAAAGTCCCAGAGCCAGCACGAAGTAGATACCGACCCGGGACGGAAGAGTACGCACGCGGCGCTGCAGGGTTCCGGTCTGCTCGAGTACGTCGTCCACGAGCTCGAAGGGCAGGAACTGGGTTAACCCGCCGAGGTGCCCGGGAGCAAAAGGCGCCGGCGGCAACGGTCGTAGTACGCGTCAAGGTGCGGGTGACAGACTGGCTCGGCAACGGGATCCTCTGAACGGAAGAAGTCTTGGTCGGCTTTCCTCCTGCCAGGGGATCCCGTCCTACGTGCCCCGAACTACGCATGCACCGACAGCCCTTGACGACGCGGGGCCAGCCTTGACTTCGTGGCATTGGTTCAACCGTTGGCTACGTACGCCGCGCGGTAGGAGTTCGCTGTAGTTTCGGGGACGCACGGGTCGGGTGGGACCAGCAGGTACCCGGCCGGCAACAGGCGAATGGGCTGGGCGCGCGGTCTGTGGCCTATTCGGGGACGTGGCCGACGGCGGCCTGGACTGGAACGTCCTCACTTGCCCAATAAAGCCGAGTCCTGGTCAGGGGGACTGCCTGGCCGGGATTTCGTAGGAGAAGGAAGATGGGCCGAGCCTCCCGAGATCGCTGACCAGTCAGCGACGGGACGAGCTATGACGGAGCAGCAATCACCGTCAGGTATTCCTCGGTGCGGAAGCCGATCGAGGAGTACACGGGCTCGCCCATCTTGGACGCGTAGAGGTAGGCCGTGCCGGCTCCTGCGGCGAAACCTGCACGGATCATCTCCAGCGTGACGGCTCGACCGTAACCACGCCGCCTGTAGCCGGGGAGCGTAGTGATGTTGAAAAGGCCTGTCAGATCACCAGAAGTGGCGGCCATGCCCGTTCCCACAGGCACGCCATCCAGCTCCGCAAGGTAGAACGTGACCCCGTCGATCTTCCCCAGGGACGGATCGGCGAGTACCCGGAACAGCTCGTGAGGCGCTTCGAAGCCTTCCGCCACAGTCCTGGCATACAGATCGAGCTCATCGACCCGCGCAACCCGTACCCGCAGGCCATCAACGACCGGCTCCGTCGGCAGTCCCTGGCCGGAGGGCCGGACCATGAGCGGCTCTCGCTCGAAATGAGTCAGGCCGTGCTGCGCTGCCGCCTCGGCGACGAGCGGACCCGGAACTCCCCGGACGTGGATACTCCACGGGAGCTCCCACGGGCTCTCCGCAGCCGCCAACGCCGTTATCTCCTCGGCGCTCGGCTCCAGGCTGGGACTGATGATCGCGTTCAGCGCGGCAATCGGTGCCCCCGAGATCGCAAGCACGGTGCCCTGCGGTCCCCTTCGGGTGCGCCCCGTAGTTGCAGCGGCCAGGTCCTCAAAAACTGCGGCATAGGCAGACGCAACAGGCATCAACGGGTCGTCAATTTCGTTCACGGGGCGATCCTATGAGCTCGTAACACGATCTTGTTGAGGTGTCCTGGCCGGGCGTGACCGATGTGACGATTCGGCCGTTCGGGACGGTGTGAGTACTCGGCCGTGGATCGTGGATGACGACTTGTGGACGCTGATCAAGCCGCTGCTGCCGCCCTGGCCGGAGCGATCACCAGGGCCTCGGCCTGTGCCGGACCGGCTGTGTCTGCAGGGCATCCTGTACGTGCTCCACAACGACATAGCCTGGCAACTGCTGCCCCTGGAGTTGGGGTTCGGCTCCGGACAGACTTGCTGGCGGCGTCTGGAGCGGTGGCAGCAGGCCGGGGTCTTCGACCGGCTGCACCGCATCCTGCTAACCGAACTGAATGCGACCGGCGAACTCGACTGGTCCCGGGCGTGTGTGGATGGCTCCCACATCCGTGCGAAAGAAGGGGGAGCCGACACCGGTCCGTCACCGGTCGACCGGCGGAAGACGGGCAGCAAGCATCACTTGATCTGCGACGGACGCGGCACCCCGCTCAAAGCCATCACCACCGCTGCCAACGTCAACGACGTCACCCAGACCCTCGCCCTGGTCGACGGCATCCCTCCCCTCGCCGGGCGTCCCGGCCGGCCACGCCGCCGATCCGATTCACTGCTCGGCGACAAGGGATACGACTCCAACCCCAACCGCGAGGAGCTGCGCAGGCGGCGGATCCTGCCGGTGATCTCCCGCAAGGGCGCCCCGAACATCAAGGGCCTGGGCAAGCTCCGCTACGTCGTCGAGCAGACCTTCGCCCTGCTCCACCGGTTCAAACGCCTCGCCGTCCGCTGGCAACGCCGAACCGAACTGCACAACGCCTTCGTCTCATTGGCCTGCGGCCTCATCTGCTGGAGACGGCTGAAGAAGCATCAATCATGATCGCGGCCTGAGTTTCGTGGCTACACCTCACACCACTCACCCAGAGGGCCGGCTGCCCGCGTCCGGGTGAAGTCGTGCACCAGGTCCCACGCACGATCGATATGCAGGACAAAGTCACTCTTGAACGCGGCGAGGTCGTCCATGATCGGGACTTCGACCTCGGCACCCGAGGGCGCGGTGCCGTCTCCTACGAGCAGAGACATCCGCTCAGCGTCACTCATCAGATGGACGACCGCGTGATCATCCCGGAAGGCCAGGGTCACACCACCGCGGCTCCCCGAAGAGCCACGGGCTGCTGTTCGACGGCTGGGGCGGGTGTCGCCTGGAGTACCAGGGCTCCTTCGCCCGCTCCTTCTACAAGAGCGACGCACAGCACGCCGGCCTGACGGACTCCCCCGCTGCTGCCCGGCGGCGGCCCGGTGCGGGCCCACGAGGTCACCGGCGACTTCGCGGCGCTGTTCAGCAGCCGCTCCGAGGCCAGCGAACTGATCCAGGAGCTGGCCTCCAAGGAGGGCCAGCAGAAGTGGGCCGACCTGGACGTCTTCTCGGCGAACCGTCAGGTGAGACCGGAGCACGGCAGGGTCGAACGCGAGATCTCCGAGCGGCTCCGGACGGGCCCGCGCTGCCTGGACGCCTCGGACGTCATGGCGCCCGCCGTACGGGACGCCTTCTACGAGGCCGTCCTGCAGACCATCGCCCGGGTCGCCGCGGGTCGGGACCCGGGCATCCTGCGTCTCCTCCAGGACGTGCAGCGGGTGCAGGACGCCCGGTCCGCGCGGGGCACCGACAGCAGAGCCGCTCCGCGGACGGTGTGCAGCACGCGGTGACGGGCTGCGCCACCGGGCTTCGTGGTGTGCGGCGGACCGGTTCGAAAGGGGGTACACCCGCCTGCACCGTCCGTTACAGTCGCTTGCTGTCGCTGCGGTTCGGGTCGTTGCCGCCTGGGGGGGGTGCCGTGGGCCGGTCAGGGCGTGTGGGGCTGGTGGTCAGTGCACGATGGCTCGCGTACGAAGACGATCAGGCATACCTGCACGAGGCCGCCGAGGTCATCGCGGACGCCCTGTACGACCCGGTCCTGGGGGCCTGCGAGCCCGCCGTCGCGGGGCTGCGGGTACTCCTGGACCCGACCAAGGAGGTCCTGGAGGAGCGGATCCGGGAGGCCTTCGCGGCCGCCTCGCTCGCCGGAGCCACGCTGGTGCTGTACCTGATCGGGCACGGGTCCTCGGACTTCGACGACGACCTGTACCACTTCATCCCGGCCGATCACCCTGTCAGCCTGATGGAACTGCCGGCCCGGGGATACCCGCTGGGCGCCCGACTGCGCGCCCTCCACGGCGAGTTCCCCGGCTCGGACGGCGTGATCCTCGTCATCGACACGTGCGAGTCGGGACGGCTGGCCGGTGAGCGAAGGTGGTCGATGCCGATGAAGCGGATCTCGGTGTCCACCGCCACCAGCTACGAGGCGGGCTGGAAGGCGCGCTTCAGCCGGGTGGTGGGCAGGTACCTGGAGTCCGGTATCGACGACGCGGGCCGGTACCTGAGGGCGTCGGACTTCCAGCGCCACATCCCGCAGTGGGAGGACCAGTTCCCGCACCACTTCGTCCACGACGAGAGCGACGATGCGGGTCTGTGGATCAGCGCGAACCGTGCGAGCCGCAAGGGCCTGGTGGCGGACCTGGTCGCCCGGGTCACCCGCAGGCAGGGCGGTCTGCACGAGATCCACCGCCGCTACCAGCGCCCCGAGGGCCACGATCCGGTGGCGCGGTCCGTGCGAGAGCACCGCAGGGTGGCCGTACTGGGGGCGAGCGGCTCCGGGAAGAGCGCCACGCTGCAGATGACGGCGATCGACCGCATCGATCCGGGCCGGGCGGGCCCGAACCCGGACCGGTCGTTGCCCCGTCAGGCGGTGGCGTTCTTCCCGATCGCGGCCGACACGACGCCGGAGGAGTTCGCCAGGGAGATCAACGAGCAGCTGTACATGTCGGCCCGCGAGGCCTTCCTCGAAGCGGAGGAATCCTTCCTGCAGACCATGCCGCAGGACGAGGTGGAAGCGCTGCCGGCCACCGAGCGCTGGCTCACCGGGCCGTTGCGGCACCTGCCCGGCGAGGTGGAGGTCCTCCTGGTCGTCGACGCGCTGGACCAGCTGCCCGCCGAAGCCGGGACGGCGGTGACGGCATGCATCACCGAACTCGGCGACGCGGACCGCTACGGCCACGTGAGCACGGTGGTGTCGGTCCGTCACCGGCCCGAGTACGGCTACCCCGCCATCGTCCCGGCCGGCTTCGCATGTGTCACGGTGCCACCGTCCACGGAGCGCCAGGTGCGCCGGTACGCGGAGCGCAGGAACATCCCCACCGACCGGGTCACCGACATCGTGCGGATCGCGGAGGGCAACTGGCTGATCGTCACCCTGCTCTGCAACGAGCTCAGCGGCCGCCCCGAACGCGAGACCGACCGTGACACGGGGCTGCCCACCACCCGCGAGGAGCTCTACGACCGGCTTCTGGCCCGCGCCCTCGGCGAGTACCGCCGCGAGCGACGCGAGGACGCCGACCGGCACCTGGCCGCGGTCCTGGCCGTGCTGGCCTACGGCGGCGAGAGCGTCCTGGTCCCGCTGGCGGTGCTGTGCGCCGCGTCCCTGCGCCTGGGCGGTCCGGCGACCGTCGCGGGCGTGCGCACGGCCCTGGTCGCCCTGCACCATCTGGTGGAGCGGGTCGAGCCGGGCACCGAGAGCGAGCAGCTCACCGCCATCCACCCGACCTTCATCCACCACCTGCAACGCTCGGGGCCCCCGGTGCTTCCGAGCGCCATCCGTGCCCACTCGGCAATCGCCGACGCCCTGGCTAAGCTCGCTCCCATGGCCGAGGGCAGGAACAGCGGCGATGATCCGGTGCGCGCCTACGCGGAGCGCAGCGAAGCCACCCACCGGTGGGAGGCGGGAGACCCCGACGGCGCCATCGACGTGTTGATCGGCCGTCCGGCGGCGCTGGCCGGGGAGAACAGGCTCCGCTGGGAGCGCTGGACCCGCACCATCACCGACACCTTGGGGCCCGCCGACCTGCGCAGCCTGCGGGCCAGGCGCGAACTCGCGTCCTGGACCAGCCGCTGCGGCCTGTTCGCGTCCGCCACCCGGCTCTACACCCAGCTCCTGCCCGACGTCACCCACGCCCTGGGCACCGACGACACCCTCTCCATGCGCGTGGAACTGGACGCGGCACTCACCCGGGGCGTCTCCGGCCACGCCTCGGAGGCCCGCGACCTCCTCCAGGACCTGGTGCCGCGCATCGGCGCGGCCCAGGGCCCGCACAGCGAACTCACCCTGGAGGCCCGGCACGCCCTGGGGAGCTGGACCGGGCTGGCCGGCGCTCCCCGAGCGGCGATGGACCAGATCCGCGAGGTCCTGCGGGACTGCCGCGAGCACCTGGGCGAAGAGCACGCCGAGACGCTGTCGTGCCGCAACAGCCTGGCCCGCTGGACCGGCGAATCCGGCTACCCCGCCCAGGCGGTCGAGGAGTTCGAGGCGCTGCTCCCGCTGCAGATCCGCCGTCTCGGCCCGCTGCACCGCGAAACCCTGCGCACCCGCTACAGCATCGCCTACTGGAACGGGGAGGCCGGACGGCCCGAGCGGACCCTCGCGCTCCTGCGCGACCTGGTGCAGCAGCAGATCGAGGGCCTCGGCGAGGACCACCCCGACACCCTGCGCACCCGGCACGGCATCGGGCTGTGGAGCGGTGTCAACGGCGATCCGGCCGAAGCCATCCGGATCCTCACCGACCTCATGCCCGCGCGCATCCGCGTCCTGGGCCCGGACCACCCCGACACCCTGCGCACCCTGAACAACCTCGGCCGGTGGACCGGCGTCATGGGCCGCTACGACGACGCCATCCGCGTCCTCGAGGAAACACGCGAACGCCGTACCCGCACCCTGGGCGCCTCCCACCCCGACACGATGCGCACCGTCAACAACATCATCGACTTCACCGGCGCGGCCGGCGATCCGGCGCGCGCCCGCCAACTCGCCGAACAGCTCCTGCCACTGCAGCAATCCGTCCTGGGCCCGCACCACCAGGACACCCTGCGCACCCGCTTCAACCAGGCCAAATGGCAGGCCGCACAGGGAGATGCCGCGGGCGCCCTGGCCAACCTGCGCGACCTGCTGCGCGACCAGCAGGCCGCCATCGGGCACGAGCACCCGAACACCCTGCGCACCGCCGAGGAGATCGCCGCCCTGGAGCAGCAGGCAGGCGCGTGAGCCCGCCCGCCACCTCACTCCTCCCGGTCCGCCTCCGCGTCGTCGCCGTCCGGCGCGCCCCGCAGCTCACGCAGGGCGCGCACCACATCGTCGCCCTCGCCCCGCAGCGTCGTCTCGCGCACCACACCGTCCGGGCCGGTGACCCGTACGGAGGTCTCCAGGGGAACCGACGCGTCGCGCGAGCGGGCTTCCCGCCGCGCGCGGACGACCATGAGCACCGCGTCCAGCGTTCCGGGGGCGATCTCCAGGAGGAACCGGAGCAACTCACCGCCCTGGCGGCCCGGCACGGAGGCGTCCGCCACCCGGTCCACCCCGCCGGACACGGCCGGAAGACCCACCAGGTCGCCCCGGATGTCCTTCAGCGCCCCGCGGACGGCCTGAACCGACTCGTCGGATACGACCGGCGAGGCGACCGCTATCTCCACCGACCAGGTGCCCATCGTGCCTCCGCCCTCCGCACCGCGACCCCTCCGGTGTCGCCGACCGCAACCATATTGGCCAACTCACCTCCTTGGACCGGCATTTCATGAACTCCCCGACCGAACTGGTCATCTTCGACTGCGACGGGGTCCTGGTCGACAGCGAACGCCTGGCCGTACGCGTCGACTCCGCGCTGATCACCGAGCTCGGCTGGCCCCTGACCCCCCAGGACATCGCCCAGCGCTTCGTCGGCCACTCCAGGCAGTACATGCGCGAGCAGATCGAACACCATCTCGGCCGCCCCCTGCCCGACAACTGGCAGGGCCCCTTCGAACAGGCCTACTGGGACCTGATCGACAAGGAACTCACCGCCGTGGACGGTGTCAGGGAGGTGATCGAGCACCTCGCCGTCCCCTACTGCGTCGCCTCCAACGGCAGCCACTACAAGATGACCCGCTCCCTGGGCCGCGCCGGCCTGCTGGCCCTGTTCACCGGGCGGATGTTCAGCGCGGACGACGTGGCTCGTCCCAAGCCCGCCCCCGACCTCCACCTGCATGCCGCAGCACGGATGGGCGTCCCTCCGCAGCACTGCGTGGTCATCGAGGACAGCCCCTTCGGCCTCGAAGGTGCCCGCACGGCCGGAATGCGCACCTTCGGCTACACCGGCGGGGTGAACACGGCCGAGCAACTCGAAGGACCCGGAACCCGCCTCTTCCAGGACATGCGCGAGCTTCCCGGACTGCTGGGCGACGCGATCCTGCCCGGCATCACCCGGCGTTGAGCAAGGAAGCGCCATGAGCTCCATATACGGCTCGGACGGTCGCGCCGCAGCCCTGCTGCGTCAGGTGCCGACGGCTTCCGAGATCGCGAACTGGCCACGCCGGGCACGCGCCGCGTCCCGCGCGTTCCAGGACGCCGCCCGGGTCCTCACCACCACGGTCCACGCCTGTGCCGTCGACGACCGCGTCGAACTCGGCGACAGATACGGCATGTTCGACCAGGTGCTCGTTGCCGCGCAGCGCTGCGGAAGAGACCAGTACCTCAGCGAGCCGCTCCAGCAGATCCACTCCGGAAAGGTCAGCCTGGCCGCTTGGACAGCAGCCCAGTGGGCCGGCGTGCTCTGCGACCGGAACGATCGATACCGCTTACGGGGCTTGATCGGCCAGGTCATCCACGAGGTCTGGCGGGCCGGGAGGGCACTCGACCTGGAAGTCCAGGGCCCTCCCGAGGGCGTCCGATCGGCGTGCGGGCAGCTGGCACGGCACATCCGGTACGAGGGCAACGTCCCGGACCCCGCCGTGGCCGGGGTCATCGCGCAGTTGTCCCGCGCCTACACGAGTTCCAGCCACTCCACTACCACCGCACACGGGATCCTCGCCGGCGCACTCGTGGACGCCGGCCGAAGCCACGACCTCGTCCACGGGGGAACAGGACGCTCCGGCCCCGGTGTGACCTTCTTGGGCGACGCGCTGATGTTGATCCTCCACCCGCCGCCGGGCTGAGCCGTCAGACGCCCGGCTCCCCGCCCCCAGGGTCAGGGCGCCGTCGGGCGCCAAGGTGATGTGCACACCGTGGCTGATCCGGTCGAGAGTGTGGCACAGCCAGCCTCGGTCCTCGGCCGGGGCGGGCTCCAGCCGCAGCCGCCGGACCTGGAACGGCACCATCCGCAGGCCGGTGAGCCCGCCCGTGTCCGGGGCCAGCGTGACGAGGTGGGCGAGACGGAGGTCGTCGCGATACTCCTCGTAGCCGGTGATCCCCTCGTAGTCGTCGATGAAGTCGCCGCAGCCGTACAGGATCAGCCGGCCCCGGTACACCTCGACGGGGCGGGGATGGTGACAGGAGTGCCCGTGGACGACGTCCACGCCGCCGTCCACGAGGGCGTGCGCGAAGCGGACCTGACTCCGGGGGACGAGGTAGCCCCAGTTGGAGCCCCAGTGCACGGACACGACCACGAGGTCGCCGGCGCCCCGCGCCCGGCGCACGGCCGTGACCACCTCCGCCGCCGAGGAGGCCGACAACTCGGGAACGAATGCGACACCCGGCCGGTCCTCGGTCGCCGCCCAGTCGGCCGGGATGCCGCTGGACCCCGCCCCCAGGGCGAAGACCAGGAGGCGGCGGCCGTCGCGGAGGGGGACCGCGGCCGGCGCGTACGCCTCCGGGGCGTTGCGTCCGGCGCCCGCCGTTCGCAGTCCGGCACGGTCCAACGAGGCGAGCGTCTCCGTCAGGCCGGTGCGGCCGAAGTCGAGCACGTGGTTGTTGGCCAGGACACAGACATCGGGCCGGGCGACGGCGAGTGCGGGCAGGTTGTCCGGGTGCATGCGGTAGTGGACCGCTTTCCCCGGTGCGAACGCGTCGCTGCGCGTCACCGACGTCTCCAGATTCAGCACTCTCGCGTCCGGCGCGGCCTCCTCCAGCAGCCGCAGTGCCTCGCCCCACGGCCAGCACGGGGCGACGGGAGCGGGGATCGGGCCGCCCGCCGACTCCGCCAGGCGAACGTAGGACCGGGCGTCCCCGCCGTAGTCCTCCCGCAGCGCCGGATCACCGGGCCGCGCGAGGATCTGGTCGACACCGCGCCCGAGCATCACATCCCCGCACAGGAACAGCGTCACCGTGCCGTCGCCCATGGCTCCACACTACGGAGCCGCACCGCCCCTCGGAGCGGCAGGGCACACCGGTCTCCGCCACACCGGCCGACACGTCGCCGTCCGCCGCTCCCGGCGCCCGGCCTCCGGGCCGTCGGCGAGCTGCACGGACAGCCTCCGGGATTTGTTGGAACGTCATGACAAAGTGATTGACATCCCCTGGAGGCCGCCCCATAGTACGTGTCACTAGAGCGCGCTAATAAAGCGCTCTAGCACAGAACCAGCCGCCGTCGGCCGCACCCTCTGGCCGTCGGCACGGAGCTCCACCCCCGCCTGTGCGAGGCATCCGGTCGGCCACCGGTGCCGAGCCCCCACCGCCGGCGGGCCACCGCTGTCGCCGTCGCGACGGCGGTGGTGATCCCTGACTCATCGACCGTCAGCCCGGCGCCGGAGCGTCCGCCTTCCCCGTTTCATCGCCGGCTCCTTCCGCTCTCCAGAGCCGACCCAGACCGCACAGCGAGGTGCAAGGGACATGCACAGAAACCACCGAGCCGCCGCCATGGCCGCCACCGTTCTCGCGGGCGTCCTGCTCGCCGCGGGCTGCTCCAGCAGCTCAGGCGGCAAGAAGTCCCAGGACAGCGGCGCCGCCGCGTCCGCCGGCAAGGCGTCCACGCCCCGCATGACGGTGGCCATGATCACCCACGCCCAGCCCGGCGACACCTTCTGGGACCTGATCCGTAAGGGCGCCGCCGCGGCCGCCGCGAAGGACAACATCAAGCTGGTCTACTCCGCCGACCCGAGCGCCGCCAACCAGGCCAACCTGGTGCAGAACGCGATCGACCAGAAGGTCGACGGCATCGCCCTGACCGCGGCGACGCCCGACGCCCTGAAGGCGGTGGTGACCAAGGCCAGGGCCGCGGACATCCCGGTCGTCGGCTTCAACTCCGGTCTGGACGCCTGGAAGAAGCTCGGCATGCTGGAGTACTTCGGCCAGGACGAGAACATCGCGGGTGAGGCCTTCGGGCAGCGCCTCAACCAGCTGGGCGCCAAGCACGCCCTGTGCGTCGTGCAGGCCCAGGGCCAGGTCGCCCTCGAAGCCCGCTGCGCGGGCCTGGCCAAGGGCTTCAAGGGCAAGACCGACAAGATCTACGTCAACGGCACCGACATGCCCTCGGTCAAGTCCACCATCACGGCCAAGCTCCAGCAGGACTCCTCGATCGACCAGGTCGTGACGCTGGGCGCCCCGATCGCCCTGACCGCCATCCAGTCCGTCAAGGACGCCGGCAGCAAGGCCGAGGTCGCCACCTTCGACCTCAACAAGGACCTGGTGTCCGCCGTCCAGAACGGCTCCGTCGAGTTCGCGGTCGACCAGCAGCCCTACCTCCAGGGCTACCTCGCCGTCGACTCCCTGTGGCTCTACAAGAACAACGGCAACTACAGCGGCGGCGGCACCGCCCCCGTCCTGACCGGCCCCGCGTTCGTCACCAAGGACAACGCCGACTCGATCGCCAAGTTCGCGGCCAACGGCACCCGCTGACGTTCAGTCGGCGATCAGCGGGTCGAGCGGGCCGTCCCCTGAAGGGGGCGGCCCGGTCGTGCCCCGCACCACCAGTTTCGGGTCCAGCACCGCTTCCCGCGGCTCCAGTTCGGGCTCCTCCAGCCGCTCCACGGCGAACCGCACCGCGTACTCGGCCATCAGCCGCGCGTCCTGGCGGACGGTGGTGAGGCCGACCGGCATGAGGTGGGAGAGATGGCTGTCGTCGAAGCCGACCACGGAGAGGTCCCCCGGCACCTCGACACCGCCTCGGGTCATCGCCATCAGCACGCCCATCGCGCAACGGTCGTTGCCCGCCAGCACCGCCGTCGGCAGCGGCAGCCCGCGGTCGCGTTCGGCGAGCAGCAGCCGTCCGGTCTCGATGCCGGACTGCTCGGTGTGCGCCCCGGGTATCACCCGGATCTCCGGCTCCAGACCGTGCCGGCGCATCGCGGCCCGGTAGGAGCGCCGCCGCTCGGCCGATCCGGGGCCCCGGCCGCCGTCGATGTGGACGATCCTGCGATGGCCGAGCTCGACCAGGTAGTCCATGGCCTGCCGGACGCCCTTGCTCTCCGCGCTGTGCACGAAGTCCACCCGGGCCCGCGGCACCCGGCGGCTGACCGACACCGTCACGACGCGCCGGCCGAGTTCGTCCAGGTAGCCGGGTTCCGCGTCCGGGCCGAGCAGGATCAGCGCCTCGCAGCGGTGGCCGAGCAGCGCCTCGACCGCCTTCTCCTCGCTGCGGCCCCGGGCGGCGGCGGAGAGCAGCACGTCGTAGCCGAGCCGTTCGGCCTCCGGGTAGACGCCCTCGATGAGGTCGGTGTGGAAGGTCTGGTGGACGGTGAACATCACGCCGAGGGTGCGGCTGCGGCCCCGGGCGAGCAGCCGGGCCGCACTGTCGGGGCGGTAACCGATCTCGTCGGCGACCCGCAGCACCCGCTCGCGCGTCTCCTGGCTCGCGCCCGGCTGGTTGCGGAACACGATCGACACCAGCGCCCGGGAGACACCCGCCCGGTCGGCGACGTCGGACATCGTCGGCCGCTGCCTGCCCACTCCATCCACCTGCACACCCACCCTTCGACGGAGCCAACCCTAGGCCCTGCCCCGGGGATCTCCCGGAAATCCTCCCGCAACAAGGTATTGACATGACATTCGGACAGGGGTCATCGTACTCGCACTAGAGCGCACTAGTAGAGCGCGACAAAGGCCCGTCTCACGCGGCACGGCCCCCTCCCTCCCCCGAAGGACACGCCATGGCAACGGCGCCAACCGCCCTCCGCACCACCGCCGGCAACCTGTGCCTCGGCTCCGCCCCCGACTCCTGGGGCATCTGGTTCCCCGAGGACGAGCACCAGGTGCCGTACACCCGCTTCCTCGACGAACTGAAACAGGCCGGCTACCAGTGGTTCGAGCTCGGCCCCTACGGCTACCTCCCCACCGACCCGCGGCGGCTGAAGGAAGAGCTCGACGCCCGCGGGCTCAAGGTCTCCGGCGGCACCGCGTTCGGCGCGCTGCACCGCCCCGAGGCCTGGGACGAGATGCTCGCCCACGTCCGCCGGGTGGCCACGCTGACCCAGGCCGCGGGCGCCCACCACCTGGTCCTCATCCCGCCCATGTACCGGGACGAGAAGACCGGCGCGTTCACCGAGTCGCCCGAACTGACCGCCGAGCAGTGGGCGGGCTTCGGCAAGGCCGCCGACCGGCTGGGCCGGCTGCTCCTCGACGAGTACGACGTAAGCCTCGTCGTCCACCCGCACGCCGACAGCCACATCCAGACCCAGCCGGAGATCGAGCGGCTGCTGAACGAGTCCGACGGCCGGTACACGAACCTGTGCCTGGACACCGGGCACGTCGCCTACGGCGGCGGGGACAACGTCGACCTGATCCGCCGCTTCGGCGAGCGCGTCGGCTACGTCCACATCAAGCAGATGGACCCGGCGGTCCTCGCCCAGGTCGCGGCGGAGGACCTCGGCTTCGGCGAGGCCGTCAAGCGGGGCGTCTGCGTCTCGCCGCCCGCCGGAGTGCCGAACCCCGCCGACGTGATCGCCGAACTGGCCGCGCTCGACGCCGAGCTGTTCGTGATCGTCGAGCAGGACCTGTACCCGTGCGACCCCGAGGTGCCGCTGCCCATCGCCACCAGCACGCGTGAGTACCTGAACGGCCACGGCCTGTCGGGTACCCGTCGCCCCGCCCGCGACCGGTGAGGAGGCGGCTACGACACCGGCGTCATCAGGGGATGGGCGTCGCGGCCGTGGTGCTGTGGCCGGCCAACTTCGTGATCGGCCTGGTCCTCCCGTCGCTGGTCTCCGCCGTCGGGATCTCCGGCACCTTCTTCCTCTTCGTCGTGGCGGGGATCCTCTCGCTCACCTTCGTGAAGCTCTACGTCCCCGAGACCAGGGGCCGCACCCTCGAAACCCTCGAAGCCGAACTCCGGGCGTGCTTCTCCTGACCCCTGAAGGGACGACCATGACCGTACGCGTAGGCGTCATCGGCGCCGGCTGGATCGGCAACGAGCACATCCGGCGCCTCACCCACACCGTCACCGGAGCCCGTGTCACCGCGGTCACCGACATCGATCCGGCCCGTGCCGCCGAGGCCGCGGAGCCGGTCGGCGCCCGGGTGCTGACCGACGGGACGGCCGTGGTCGCGGCGGACGACGTGGACGCCGTACTCGTCACCTCCTGGGGCCCCACCCACGCCGAGCACGTGCTGAACGCGATCGCCGCCGGGAAACCGGTCTTCTGCGAGAAGCCCCTCGCCACGACCGCTGAGGACTGCCTGCGCATCGTCGAGGCCGAACAGGCACACGGCCGCCGCCTGGTCCAGGTCGGCTTCATGCGCCGCTACGACGCCGGCTACCGGCAGCTCAAGCAGGTCATCGACGCCGGCCGCATCGGCGAGCCGCTGATCGTGCACTGCGCCCACCGCAACCCGACCGTCCCGGAGTCCTACACCTCCGCGATGGCCGCGCTGGACACGGCCGTGCACGAGGTCGACGTGCTGCGCTGGCTCCTCGACGACGAGATCGTCTCCACCCAGGTGATCACCCCGCGCGCCACGAGCAAGCGGTTCGAGCACCTGAAGGACCCGCAGATCATGCTCTTCGAGACCGCCAAGGGCGTCCGCATCGACCTGGAGGTCTTCGTCAACTGCCGGTACGGCTACGACATCCAGTGCGAGGCGGTCGGCGAGGAGGGCCTGGTACGGCTGCCCGACCCGGCCGCGGTCGGCGTCCGTACCGCCGGACAGCACAGCACGGCGGTCCTCACCGACTGGGTGGGCCGCTTCCGGGACGCCTTCGACACCGAGTTCCGCGAGTGGATCGCCAACCTGGCGGCGGGCTCCGCGCCCACCGGCCCCTCCGCCTGGGACGGCTACGCCGCCACCGTCATCACCGCCGCGACCGTCGAGGCCCTGGAGTCGGGCAGCGTCGTCGCCACCGACCTCAAGCCCCGCCCGGCCTTCTACGGAGGTACCGCATGAAGATCGCACTCGACCCGTACATGTTCCGCGCCCTGCCGATCGGCGACATGGTGCGCACGGTGGCCGAACTCGGCTACGAGTACATCGAGTTGTCGCCGCGCGACGACTTCATGCCGTTCTTCCTGCATCCGCGCGCGGACGACGACCGGATCGCCGAACTGAAGAACTCCCTGCGCACGCACGGCGTCCAGCTCTCCTCCGTCCTCCCGCTGTACAGGTGGTCGTCCCCGGACGAGACGGAGCGGCAGGCGGCCGTCCGCTACTGGAAGCGGATGATCGAGATCACGGCGGATCTCGAATGCCCCCTGATGAACAGCGAGTTCAACGGCCGTCCGGAGCGGGCGTCGGAGAGCGAGGCGGCCTTCTGGCGCTCCCTGGAGGAGCTCCTCCCCCTCTTCGAGCGCGAGGGCATCGCCCTCAACCTGGAGGCGCATCCGGACGACTTCTGCGAGGAGAACACCCCCGCGGTCGACCTGGTCCGCGCGATCAACAAGCCGTGGGTGAACTACCTGTACTGCGCCCCGCACTCCTTCCACCTCTCCGGCGCCGACCCCACGGCCGACATCGCGGCGATGATGAACTACGCGGGCGACAAGCTCCGGCACGTGCACATCGCGGACTCCTTCAACCACAAGGGCTCCAGCGGGCTGCGCTACATCCTCAACCCGCCCGGCACCGCGGCCCGCGTCCACCAGCACCTGGACATCGGCCAGGGCGAGGTCGACTGGGACGCGTTCTTCGGCACCCTGCGCGAGCTGGACTTCGACGGTGTCGCCACCGCCTGCGTCTTCGCCTGGGAGGAGCGGGCCCGCGAGTCCTCGGCGTTCATGCTGGACCGCATCAGGAAGGAGCTGGCGGCGTAGGCGCTGCACTGGCGGTGCCGTGGTGTGTCGTTGTTCGGCCGCGGCGCCGTCGTGGCTGGTCGCGCAGTTCCCCGCGCCCCTTACGGGGCGCTGTCCAACCGCAGCTGACTTCGCGAGGCCCGCTCAGCCGAGAGCCTCCTCGATCGCCGTAAGCCACACGTCGACCGGCCCGGCCGTCAGGAACCCGCTGCCCGCCCCCGCGAGTTGGCCGGCGGCCGGGCGCAGGGACGACAGGCAGCGGCGCAGGGCCGGACGGTCGCCGAGTGCCAGGGCTACGGCCGCGGCGACACACCACAGTGCCTCCTGCACGAGGTCGGCAGGAGGCTCGGGCAGCCCGCGCAGCGCGTCGCGGGCCGCCGTTTCGTCACCGGCGGCGAGGGCGAGCGCGGGCCGGACCCAGGGGAGGTACGGTCCCCAGTCGGCGGCCGGGTCCACGGCGTCGCGGATACCGTGCGGCCGCCCCGTCAGCCGGAGGCAGAGCAGCGCGAAGGGCAGCAGCCCGTCGCGCACCCCGGGCATACCGGCCCCGTCGAGGAGCCGGCCGACCTCGCGGTAGGCGGCCTCGACGGCACCGGTTCCGCCCCCGTCGTGCCCTGTCCCGCCCGTCGCCGCCAGGCGCAGTGCCCGGTATCCCTCCGTGAACACCCGGACCAGCGGCAGTTCATGACGGGCCGCCAGCCGGTCCGCCGCCGTGGCGTGTTCGTCGGCCGTCGCGAAGTCGGAGAGGGCGGCGCGGGCGTGCGTCCGGATCAGGTGGCCGAGTACCTCGTAGGTGACCAGGCCGTGCCGGGCGGCGAGGGCGACCAGTTCGGTGCCGACGGCGTCGCGGCGCGGGGCGAGGCCGGTCCCGGTGCAGGACTGCATGAAGACGCCGTTGAGGGCGAAGGCGAGCAGCGCCGGGTCGTCCAGGCGGCGGGCGAGGTGCTCCGCCTCGGCGGCGGCCGCCACGGCACGCTCTGATCCGGTGCCGCGGGACTCCAGGGCGACGGTGGCGAGCAGCCGGCAGCGGGCCGCGTCCTGGGCGGGAGTGGCGGGGAGGCGGACGAGCGCCTGTTCGGCGGCCCGGACGATGCGGGCGGCGCCCGTCTCGTCGTCGGACCGGGGCCAGATCGCGGGGACGTCGTAGGCGCCGATGACCCGGGCGGTGAGTTCCGGGTCGCCGGACTCCTCGGCCGCGGTGATCGCCGCTAGCCGGTGTTCGAGGGCGGCGGCCGGCCCGCCGGAGCCGGTCACCGCGAGGGTGCGCAGCAGTCCGACGGTCGATTCGAGCCGGGCCCGGGCGCCGGCGGCGACGTTGCGGTCGTACGCCTCGGCCGCCCGGGACCAGACCCGGGCCGCCGTAGCCCCGCGTTCCGCGTCCAGGCCGGGGTCATGGGCGAGCACGTCGGCCTCCAGCCGCTGCAGGGCCCGGCCCGGGTCGAGGCCCAGCCGGCCGGCGAGGGTCGCGCGGGCCCGGCGCAGCACCGCGAGGGCGTCGCCCTGGCGGCCGGTCCGGTAGAGGGCGAGCGCCAGCAGCCGCCAGGCCTCCTCCCGCCACGGGTGCCCGGTGAGGTGGGCGTCCAGGTCGGGTACCGCCTCGGCCGCCCGGCCCGCCGCCAGCAACGCCTCGGCCCGCAGCTCCACGGCCCGCAGCCGCAGCTCGGTGAGCCGGCCGCGCTCGCCCCTGCACCACTCCTCGTCCGCGAACTCGGCGTAGGCGGGCCCGCGCCACAGCTCCAGCGCCTCCCGCAGCCGGTGCGCGGCCCGCGCGGGCTCCTCCTGCGCGGCGGCCTCCACGGCCTGCTCGAACCGCCAGGCGTCGACCGCTTCCGCGCGCAGGGCGTAGCCGGGTCCGTCGGTGACCAGCAGCCGGGCCGGGGTGCGGGGCGGCCGGTCGGGTTCGAGGGCGCGCCGCAGATCGCCCACGAAGGTGCGGACGGCGCCGACGGCGGCGGGCGGCGGCTCCTCCCAGAGGTCGGCGACCAGCCGGGCGACGGGTACGACCCGTCTGCGGGCGACGATCAGCCGGGCCAGTACGGCGCGGTGCTTGGGGCCCTTCAGGGCGAGCGTGGCACCGGCGCGCTCCGCCGTCACCGGCCCGAGCACCCCGAAGCCGACCTCGTCCTTGCTCACCCGCCCACCGTACGTGCTGCTGATCGGCTGCTGATCAGGGCACGGGAGCCTCGGCGCATGAACATCCCCGGTTTCCAGCAGCACCGCATCCCGGTCGCGGACGGTGTCTCCCTGCACACGGCCGTGGGCGGCACCGGCAGCCCCGTCGTCCTCCTCCACGGCTTCCCCCAGACCCACCTGATGTGGCGGCACGTGGCCGTCGAGCTCGCGGCCGACCACACCGTGATCTGCCCCGACCTGCGCGGCTACGGCGCCAGTGACAAACCGGCCGACGCGGACGGGTCGTCGTACTCGAAGCGGACCATGGCCGCGGACGTCGTGGCGCTCGCCCGGGCCCTCGGCCACGAACGCTTCGCGCTGGCCGGGCACGACCGGGGCGCCCTGGTCGCCTTCCGGGCCGGGCTCGACCGTCCTGGCGCCGTCACACACCTGGCGCTGCTGGACGTCCTGCCCACCGCGGACATGTGGGAGGTGCTGCGCGGCGCCTCGGCCGCCGTGGCCTTCCACCTCTACCTCATGGCCCAACCGCCGGGTCTGCCCGAGCAGTTGATCGGTGCGGCGCCGGACCTGTTCTTCGGTCACTTCCTCGACCTGTGGTCCCGCGCCCCGGCGGCGATCCCCGCAGACGTCCGCGCCGGCTACCTCGCGGCCTGCCGGGAAGCGGTGCCGTCGATCGTGGCCGACTACCGCGCCTCGGCGGGCGTCGACGCCGAGCACGACCTGGCCGACCGGGCCGCCGGACATGTGCTCGGCATGCCGGTCACCGTGCTCCAGCAGGACTGGGGCGCCGCTCTCGGCTACGACGCGGGTGCCCTGTGGCAGGCCTGGGCGCCGGACCTGGAGCACCGCACGGTGACCTGCGGGCACTTCATGGCGGAGGAGGCGCCGGGCGAGGTCACCGACGCGATCAGGAAGACGCTCGCCCGGTGAACGGCCGGGCCCCGGCGACCGGGGCCCGACCGACCCGACGGCCGTTCACACGGGCGCGTCAGGCCTTGACGAGGGTGATGTCCCGCTCCGCGACGGCGTGGATGAACGGCAGCGGCAGGCCGCCCACGGGGCGCAGTTCCAGGATCGTGGCCTCGACCTGCGCCGCGCCGGGCTTGAGCTTCTCCGTGGTGACCTGGCCGGTGTTCTTCCAGTCGTGCTTGGTGCCGTCGCACACGGCCCGGCTGCCGCCGATCCCGTGGTGGAGGTTCGGCGACTGCTGGCTGATCGAGGAGCTGATGAAGACCGGTCCCGTGGCACCGGTGCAGGTGTAGGTGCCGGAGAGGGTGACCGTGCCGTCGGAGGCGAGACTGCCGGTCGGGTCGACGGTGACGGCCTCGGTGGCGGCGGCGGGCTCGGGGGCGGCGGTCGCGGGGGCGACGGCCGCGCACAGCAGCGCGACGGAACCGAGGGCCGCGGCGAGGGCGGGGCGTACGG
The DNA here is from genome assembly GCF_055565975.1 of Streptomyces sp. NPDC028289. NCBI lineage: Bacteria > Bacillati > Actinomycetota > Actinomycetes > Kitasatosporales > Streptomycetaceae > Streptomyces > Streptomyces sp. NPDC028289. Next base: position 375,050 of record NZ_JBVHTI010000009.1, read on the forward strand.
GCATGGCTACGGGCATGACTTCCTTCCCGGAACATGGGGGGGCAAGCCCTGCATACCGGGCGGCCCGGGCACATCGCGTGACCGTCACCCCTTCGTTGGCGCGTCCCGGCCCGCCGTCCGGGCCCGCCGGGTCCCTTCCCCGTCTCGGGCGTGCGGTGACCGTCGTGGAAGCGTCCGTGAGTTGTCCGCGTGTTGTCACAGGTCGCGGCAGGTGGTTCCCCGGCGTTCACGGCGGGAGCATGGTCTTGGCATGGCTCCCGGCGAAGGCGCCGAAGGCAACCCGTGGAGGTGCGCCATGTGTTCCCACCAGTCCCCGAGCGCGACGGCCGACCGCGGCCTGGCGCACATCGTGGCCGCCCACCCCGAGCAGGGCTGGACCCTGCTGTGCGACGGGGCGATCGTCTTCGACGACACGGGCGAGCTGCACGCCGACGGCAGCGTGGTCCCGCCGCACCGCGGCCCGGCCGAGCGCCTCGCCGTCGCCGCCTGACCCGGCCCCCGGCAGCCGGCGCGCGGCATCCGGGACGGGCCCCGGAATCCTGACTCTCATTCAGCCGTGCACCGAAGGTGACCAGCAGTGATGCCGGGGACCTAAAATGATCAACGTGCCCGAGCAACACGCCCCGAGGTCCCTCATCGTCACGCTCTACGGCGCGTACGGCCGCTTCCTGCCCGGCCCGGTGCCCGTCGCCGAGCTGATCAGACTGCTGGCCGCCGTGGGCGTGGACGCCCCCTCCGTACGTTCGTCGGTGTCCCGGCTGAAACGGCGCGGGCTGCTGGTGCCGGCCCGGACCGCGCAGGGTGCCGCCGGGTACGAGCTCTCCCCGGAGGCACGGCAACTGCTCGACGACGGCGACCGCCGGGTGTACGCCTCCGCGCCGCGGCAGGACGAGGGCTGGGTGCTCGCGGTGTTCTCGGTGCCCGAGTCGGAGCGGCAGAAGCGGCACGTGCTCCGCTCCCGGCTGGCCGGACTCGGCTTCGGCACGGCCGCGCCGGGCGTGTGGATCGCCCCGGCCCGGCTCTTCGAGGAGACCAGGCACACCCTGAGCCGGCTCGGCCTGGACCCGTACGTGGACTTCTTCCGCGGCGACCACCTCGGCTTCCAGCCCACCACCGAGGCCGTCGCCCGCTGGTGGGACCTGACCGCCATCGCCAAGGCCCACGAGCAGTTCCTCGACGCCCACGAGCCGGTGCTGCGCGGCTGGGAGCACCGCACCGACACCCCGCCCGAGGACGCCTACCGCGACTACCTCCGCGCCCTCGACACCTGGCGCCACCTGCCGTACACCGACCCCGGGCTGCCGACGAACCTGCTGCCCGCCGACTGGCCGGGCACCCGCGCGGCGGCCGTCTTCCGCGCCCTGCACGAACGGCTGCGGGAGGCCGGGGGCGCCTTCGCCGGCCTGCAAGCGGCTCCCTGAACGCCCGCGTGAACACACTGCCTTTTGTGAAATGTTCATTGCAGGGCACTGTGACCTCTTGCGTACCAGGAGTCACTCAGTTAAACCTCAGGTTCCTTAACCGCTCCTCTCAGACTTCTTACCTACTCTTCGACGGGTCGTACGCGAGTTCGCCGAGAAGGTAAGGAAGAGGTCTGTTGCGCATGACCACCACGCCAAGGGCTCAGGGAGCCACGGTCTGGCTGACGGGGCTGCCGAGCGCGGGCAAGACGACGATCGCCCGCCTCCTCGGCGACCGGCTCAAGGCCGAGGGACATCGCGTGGAGGTCCTCGACGGTGACGAGATCCGTCGCTTCCTCTCGGCCGGCCTCGGTTTCTCCCGGGCGGACCGCAACACCAACGTGCAGCGCATCGGCCTGGTCTCGGAGGTGCTCGCACGCAACGGCGTGCTCTCCGTCGTCCCGGTGATCGCCCCCTACGCGGACAGCCGCGAGGCGGTCCGCAACCGGCACGAGAAGAGCGGGACGCCGTACCTGGAGGTACATGTGGCGACCCCCGTCGAGGTGTGCAGCGAGCGGGACGTGAAGGGCCTGTACGCCAGGCAGGCCGCGGGCCGGCTGACCGGGCTGACCGGCGTCGACGACCCGTACGAGCCGCCCACGGATCCGGCGCTGGTGCTGCGCACCCAGGAGCAGACCCCGCGGGAGTCGGCGGACGCGGTGCACGCGCTGCTGGTGGAACGGGGGCTGGCATGAGCACCTTCACGCTGTCGCACCTGGACGCGCTGGAGTCCGAGGCGGTCCACATCTTCCGCGAGGTGGCGGGCGAGTTCGAACGGCCGGTGATCCTCTTCTCCGGCGGCAAGGACTCCATCGTCATGCTCCACCTCGCCCTCAAGGCGTTCGCCCCGGCCGCGATCCCCTTCTCGCTCCTGCACGTGGACACCGGACACAACTTCCCCGAGGTCCTCGAATACCGGGACCGTGTGGTCGCCGCACATGGGCTGCGCCTCCACGTGGCCTCCGTACAGGACTACATCGACCGCGGTGTGCTGCGCGAACGCCCCGACGGCACCCGCAACCCGCTCCAGACCCTCCCGCTGACCGAGAAGATCCAGAGCGAGAAGTTCGACGCCGTCTTCGGCGGCGGCCGCCGCGACGAGGAGAAGGCCCGCGCCAAGGAGCGCGTCTTCTCCCTGCGCGACGAGTTCTCCCAGTGGGACCCGCGCCGCCAGCGCCCCGAGCTGTGGAACCTCTACAACGGCCGGCACGCCCCTGGCGAGCACGTCCGCGTCTTCCCGCTCTCCAACTGGACCGAGCTGGACGTCTGGCAGTACATCGCCCGCGAGGAGATCGAACTCCCCCAGATCTACTACGCCCACCACCGCGAGGTCTTCATGCGGGGCGGGATGTGGCTGACCGCCGGTGACTGGGGCGGGCCGCGGGAGAACGAGTCCGTGGAGAAGCGGCAGGTGCGCTACCGGACCGTCGGTGACATGTCCTGCACGGGCGCGGTGGACTCCGACGCCGACAGCATCGAGAAGGTGATCGCCGAGATCGCCGCCTCCCGGCTGACCGAGCGCGGCGCGACGCGTGCCGACGACAAGCTCTCCGAGGCCGCGATGGAAGACCGCAAGCGCGAAGGGTACTTCTAGGCATGACCGCCATGACCAGCACGACCATCGACACCCTGCGGTTCGCGACCGCCGGCTCCGTCGACGACGGCAAGTCCACCCTCGTCGGACGGCTGCTGCACGACTCCAAGTCGGTCCTCGCCGACCAGCTGGAGGCCGTCGAGCAGGCCTCCCTCAACCGCGGCCAGGACACCCCCGACCTCGCCCTCCTCACCGACGGCCTGCGTGCCGAGCGCGAGCAGGGCATCACCATCGACGTGGCCTACCGCTACTTCGCCACCCCGAAGCGCCGGTTCATCCTCGCCGACACCCCGGGCCACGTGCAGTACACCCGCAACATGGTCACCGGCGCCTCCACCGCCGAACTGGCGATCATCCTGGTCGACGCCCGCAACGGGGTCGTCGAGCAGACCCGGCGGCACGCGGCCGTGGCGGCCCTGCTGCGCGTCCCGCACGTCGTCCTGGCCGTCAACAAGATGGACCTGGTCGGCTACGAGCGGGCCGAGTTCGAGCCGATCGTCGCCGACTTCACCGCCCAGACCGCCGAGCTGGGGCTCCCCGAGGTCACCGCGATCCCGGTCTCGGCGCTGGCGGGTGACAACGTCGTCGACCGTTCCGCGCACATGGACTGGTACGACGGCCCGGCGCTCCTGGAGTTCCTGGAGAACGTCCCGGTGGCCGCCGACGCCACCGACGCCCCGGCCCGTTTCCCGGTCCAGTACGTCATCAGGCACGGTGACGTCCGTCACTACGCGGGCCAGTTGGTCTCGGGCTCGCTGCGGGTCGGCGACCGGGTCACCGTGCACCCGTCCGGGGCCACCTCCACGATCGCCGCGATCGACGTGCTCGGCGCCGACGCCGAGGCGGCCCATGCCCCGCAGTCCATCGGGGTGCGCCTGACCGACCAGCGGGACGTCTCGCGCGGTGACATGATCACCACGGGTCCGGAAGCGCCGGTGCTCACCCAGGACGTGACGGCGGCCGTGTGCCATCTGGCCGACCGGCCGCTCCGGGTCGGCGACCGGGTGCTGCTCAAGCACGCCACCCGGACCGTCAAGGCGATCGTCCGGGACCTGGGGGGCGCGGCCGAGCTGACCGTCAACGACCTGGGCCGGATCACCCTGCGCAGCGCCGAGCCGCTGCCGCTGGACCCCTACGCGGTCTCCCGCCGTACCGGCGCCTTCATCCTGATCGACCCGGCGGACGGCGCGACGCTGACCGCGGGGATGGTCGAGTTCGGCTGACCCCTCCTGCTGCGGAAGAGCCCCCGGAAACCGGGGGCTTTTTCGTATGTGCCGCGTCACAAGGTCACGGCGCGTCAATAAGGCGGTAACAGCGGAGCCGGACGTGGGAGACGGGCCCATCGGCGGGGTAAGCCACCCGTTACCGGGACGAAGGTCCCGTCAGGGGGGCGCCGACAGCGTCCGGGACGGGACCCGTACCATTCCTACAGTTGAAAGCAGGACAAGCAGTGATCGCCTGCGCCATGAACGGAATCACCGTGTACGAACCACCTTCCGCCGCCTCCTGGCGTATCGCGCTGCCGCACACCGTCGCGGCCGTGCCGGTCGCCCGTGCCCTGGTGCGCTCGGCGATGGAGGAGGCGGACCACGCGGCCGACCCCGACACCGCCGAACTGCTCACGGCGGAACTGGTCGCCAACGCCGTGGAGCACACCGCCGGCAAGGGACCGATAGAGCTGGTCGTCGAACTGGTGCCGGGGGCCTGCAAGGTCGAGGTGCACGACCCGGACCCGGCGCCGCCCGGCCATCTCACCCGTCCGGTGATCGAGGAGCCCGACCCCATGCAGGAGGGCGGGCGCGGCCTGCTGCTGATCCGCGCCCTGAGCTCGTCCTGCGGGCACCGCCCCACCGAGTCCGGCAAGGCCGTGTGGTTCAGGCTTCCTGCAGTACCGCGTCAGTGGCGGCCGGCGTAGCCGGCTCGGCGGCGGCCAGCGTGGACTTCCGGCGTCCGTAGCCGACGTAGACCAGCAGGCCCACGGCCAGGAAGACGGCGAACTGGATCCAGGTCGTCCACCCGGTCTCGTACATCAGGTAGAGACAGAAGCCGACGCCCAGCAGCGGAGCTACCGGGTAGAGCGGCACCCGGAAGGTGCGGGCGAGGGACGGTTCGCGGCGGCGCAGGGCGATCACCGCGATGTTCACCACGGCCATGATCGCGAGGGTGCCGATGGTGCACAGGTTCATCACCGCGTCCAGCGAGGCGAAGGCCGCCGGCAGTGCGAAGACGGCCGCGACGATCAGGGTGCCCGCGACGGGCGTGGCGGTCTTCGGGGAGACCTTCTCGAAGACGCGCGGGATCAGGCCGTCCCGGGACATGGACATGAGGATGCGGGTCTGGCCGTACATCACCGCGAGGACGACCGAGGCGATGGCGACGACCGCGCCGAAGGCGATCACACCGCCGCCGATCGTGGACCCGGTGACCTGGTTGACGACGTAGGAGAGCGCGGCGGGGCGGCCCGCGACCCGGTCGCCGCCGATGGCGCCGATGGCGGCCAGCGCGACCGCGCAGTACAGCAGGGTGACCACGCCCATGCAGACGAGGATGGCGACCGGGATGTCCCGGCGCGGGTTCTTCGCCTCCTCGCCGGCCGTGGTGATCGCGTCGAAGCCGATGTAGGAGAAGAACGCGGCCGTGGTGCCCGCGCCGATGCCGCCGAGGCCCGCCGGGGAGAACGGGACGAGGTTGCCGTCCTTGAAGGCGCTGAAGCCGATCGCGCAGAACGCGAGCAGGATGACCAGCTTCACGGCCGCCATCGCGGCGGTGGCCCGGGCGCTCTCCCGGACCCCGCGCACCAGCAGGACGGCGGCCATCGCGATGACGATCACGGCGGGGAGGTTCACGATCCCGCCGTCGCCGGGGCCCGCGGACAGGGCGTGCGGGAGCTGGAGGCCGGTGAGGCTGTGCAGCAGCTCGTTGACGTACTGGCTCCAGCCGACCGCGACGGCCGAGATCGAGATGCCGTACTCCAGGAGCAGGCACCAGCCGACCAGGAACGCGGTGGACTCGCCGAGTCCGGCGTAGGCGAAGGAGTACGACGATCCGGAGACCGGGATCGCGCCGCCCAGCTCGGCGAAGGACAGGGCGGTGAAGACGCAGGTGACCGCGGCGAGGACGAAGGAGACGACCACGGCCGGGCCGGCCTGGGCGACCGAGTCGGAGAGGCCGACGAAGATGCCGGTGCCGACGATCGCTCCGATGCCGAAGCAGATCAGCTGGAAGAGGCCCATGGTGCGGCGGAGGCCGTGGCCCTCCCGGTCGGCGCCTGATTCGGCCACCAGGAGGTGGGGGGACTTGATGCGGGGCATGCGGGTGGTGCTCGTTTCTGGTGGTGCGGGTGCGATCCGGGGTCGGTCGCGGCGGCGGCCTCGGCGAGGGGTGGTGCCGGGCCGCCGCACAGCATAGGGGCAATGAACAGGGCTGGTCAGGCGAGTGTGGCCACCAGCACGGCCTTGATGGTGTGCATCCGGTTCTCGGCCTCGTCGAAGACGACCGAGTGCTCGGACTCGAACACCTCGTCGGTGACCTCCAGTTCGGTCAGCCCGTGCCGCTCGTGGATCTCGCGGCCGACGACGGTACCGAGGTCGTGGAAGGCCGGCAGGCAGTGCAGGAACTTCACGTCGGGGTTGCCGGTGGCACGGAGCACGTCCATGGTGACGGCGTACGGTCCGAGCAGCGCGATGCGCTCGTCCCAGACCTCCTTGGGCTCGCCCATCGACACCCAGACGTCGGTGGCGACGAAGTCGGTGTCACGCACCCCGTCCTTCACGTTCTCGGTGAGTGTGATCCGGGCGCCGGACGCGCCGGCCAGCTGCTGGGCCAGCTCGACGATGGTGTCGTCCGGCCACAGCAGACGAGGCGCGACGATCCGGACGTCCATGCCGAGCAGGGCGCCGGTGACGAGGTAGGAGTTGCCCATGTTGTAGCGGGCGTCGCCGAGGTAGGCGAAGGCGATGTCGGTGAGCGGCTTGTCGCTGTGCTCGGTCATGGTGAGCACGTCGGCGAGCATCTGGGTGGGGTGCCACTCGTCGGTGAGACCGTTGTAGACGGGCACGCCGGCGAACGCGGCCAGCTCCTCGACGACGCCCTGGCCGTGCCCGCGGTACTCGATCGCGTCGTACATGCGGCCGAGGACCCGGGCGGTGTCCTTCACCGACTCCTTGTGCCCGAGCTGCGAGCCGGCCGGGTCGAGGTAGGTGGTGGCGGCGCCCTGGTCGGCGGCGGCGACCTCGAAGGCGCAGCGGGTGCGGGTGGAGGTCTTCTCGAAGACCAGCGCGATGTTCTTCCCGCGCAGGTACTGGGTCTCGGCCCCGGCCTTCTTGGCCGCCTTCAGCTCGGCGGCCAGCTCGACCAGCCCCCGGAACTCCTCCTGGGTGAAGTCCAGCTCCTTGAGGAAGTGGCGGCCGGCGAGGGCGGTCGGGACAGTCGCCATGGGGGCGCTCCAGCGGTTGGGGTCGGCTTCGGGGACGTTGGAAGTCTATACGATGTTCCACATTTCTATACAGGCACCGTCGGGTCATCCCGCTCGGCACGTTTTCATACTGCGCCCCCTGCGCGGCCGTACATGGCTTTGAGCGCCGCGCACCGTCGGCATCGCACCGCCCGCAAGGGCGCCGAAGCCTCCGCGCGACTCGGCCGACACCGTCGGCACCACCGGTCAGCGGCCCGTCGGACCACCGCCGGATCAGACCACCACTCCGACAGCGCGCCCGCGCACCGCGTGATGCGACCGGCCGGCGGGGACGGCACCGCCCGCCCGGCGGCCTCCTCCCGGACCGCAAGGTCCCGCCACGAGGAAAAGCGTCTTATGCGGCGCTCCTCACACGGCATCCCGCTCCACCGGGCAGCTCATGCACCGCGGCCCGCCCCTCCCCCGCCCCAGTTCGCTCCCCGGGATCTCGATCACCTCGATGCCCTGCTTGCGCAGATGGGTGTTGGTGGTGGAGTTGCGTTCGTAGGCGACCACGACCCCGGGTTCGACGGCGAGGACGTTGCAGCCGTCGTCCCATTGCTCGCGCTCGGCCGCGTGCACGTCCTGGGTGGCGGTCAGGACCCTGATCTCGCTGAGGCCGAGGGCGGCGGCGATCGCCCGGTGCATGTGCTCCGGCGGGTGGTCGGTGACCTTGAGCTCCTTGTCGCCGGCGCCCGGTTCGATGGTGTACGAGCGGAGCATGCCGAGCCCGGCGTACTGGGTGAAGGTGTCGCCGTCGACCATCGTCATCACGGTGTCGAGGTGCATGAAGGCGCGCCGCTTCGGCATGTCCAGGGCGACGATGGTCTGCGCCGAGCCGGCCGCGAACAGCTTGTGCGCGAGCATCTCGACGGCCTGCGGGGTGGTGCGCTCGCTCATGCCGATCAGGACCGCGCCGTTGCCGATCACCAGGACGTCGCCGCCCTCGATGGTGGACGGGTAGGCGGCCTGCCCCTCCGACCACACGTGGAACGTTTCGCCGCGGAAGAGCGGGTGGTGCCGGTAGATCGCCTCGAAGTGCACGGTCTCGCGCTGCCGGGCGGGCCAGCGCATGGCGTTGATGGAGACGCCGTCGTAGACCCAGGCGGAGGTGTCGCGGGTGAAGAGGTGGTTGGGGAGCGGTTCGAGGAGGAAGTCGTCGAGGTCCATGACATGGAAGCGGACCGAGGTGGGCTCCTCGTGGGCGGCCAGGAACTCCCGCTTGGTCATGCCGCCGACCAGCGCCTCGGCCAGTTCGGCCGCCGGCAGTTTCCCGAAGGCGGTGCGCAGGTGGTCGGTGGCGAGGGGGCCGTACTCCTTCTCGTCGAAGACCCGGTCCAGGACGAGGGTGCGGGCGGCCTGGATCTCCAGCGCCTCTTCGAGCAGGTCGCCGAAGAGGTGGACGGCGACCCCGCGGTCGCGCAGCACGTCGGCGAAGCCGTCGTGCTCGGCCCGGGCCCGGCGCACCCAGAGGACGTCGTCGAAGAGGAGGGCGTCCTTGTTGCTCGGGGTGAGCCTTTTGAGCTCCAGATCCGGCCGGTGGAGTATGACGCGGCGCAGCCGCCCGGCCTCGGAGTCGACGTGGAATCCCATGCCTCCATCCTGACCATCGGCGACCGTGTTCACCCCCTGCTCGACCGTTTCTTGTTCTCGTCCCCTTGACGACAAGCAGAGTCCAAGATTATGGTCATCCTGACTCTAAAAGCGAGGGGGCGGATCCGATGGCCGACATCACCCGGCGCCTGGGCTGGCGCCATCTGCGCGGCGCGCCGACGGCGCACGTCAGACACCACCGGGGCGAGAAGCTGCTGCACGACGGGCCGGGGCTCAGCTTCTGGTTCCGCGCGCTCACCGCGGCGATCTCCGAAATACCGGTCGACGACCGTGAACTGGCGATGACCTTCCACGCCCGTACGGCCGACTTCCAGGACGTGGCGGTCCAGGCGACCGTCACCTACCGCGTCGGAGACCCGGCCGTCGCGGCCGCCCGTCTCGACTTCTCCATCGACCCGGACACCGGTGTCTGGCGCGGCACCCCCCTCGAACAGCTCGGCACCCTGCTGACGGAGACGGCCCAGCAGCACGCGCTGGACGCGCTGGCCCGCACCCCGCTCGCGGAGGCGCTGGTCGACGGGGTGGCGGTGGTCCGGGAGCGGATCGCGGCCGGCCTGGCCGCGGAACCGCGGCTGCCCGCAACCGGCATCGAGGTGGTGGCCGTCCGCGTGATGGCCCTGCGGCCGGAGCCCGAGGTGGAGCGGGCGCTGCGCACCCCGGCCCGCGAGCAGATCCAGCAGGAGGCCGACCGGGCGACGTACGAGCGGCGCGCGGTGGCCGTCGAGCGGGAGCGGGCGATCGCCGAGAACGAGCTGGCGAGCCAGATCGAACTGGCCCGCCGCGAGGAACAGCTGGTCGAGCAGCGGGGCACCAACACGCGGCGGGAGGCGGAGGAGCACGCGGCGGCCGACGCGGTCCGGGCAGAGGCGGAGGCCACCCGCACGGTGAAGCTGGCGGAGGCGGAGGCCGCCAGGTCCGTGAAGCTGGCGGACGCGGAGGCGGCGCGCACGGTACGGCTGGCGGAGGCGGAGGCGTCGCGCTCCGCGAAGCTGGGCGAGGCGGAGGCGGCCCGGGCGGTCACGCTGGCGCGGGCCGAGGCCGCGGCGGCCCGGGAGGTCGGTGAGGCGCGGGCCGCGGCGCAGGCTGCCTGGCTGCGGGTGCACGGCGAGGCGGACGTGGCCACGCTGCACGCCCTCACCGGCGCCCGGCTCGCCGAGAACCTGCCGCGCATCGACAGCGTGACCGTGTCGCCCGACGTGCTGACCGGGCTGCTCGCCAGGCTGGGCGGGGAGCGGGAGTGAGCCTCGCGCCGCGGGCCGTGCTCGTCCACCGGACCACGGAGTACGAGGAGCTGGTGGCCCGGCACGGCACGCACGGCCAGGCCGCCTTCTTCCTCGCCTCCCGGGGCCGGGACATGGCCGAGGTCGCCGAACGCCACCGGCGCACCCGGCGGGCGCTCGCGGAGGTGACCTCGGCGGTGCCGCTGGCCTGGCGCCAGGCCCGGGTCGAGCGGGCCGACCTGGACCGCTTCCTGTTCGCGCCGGAGGACGTGGTCGTGGTGGTCGGCCAGGACGGGCTGGTGGCGAACGTGGCCAAGTACCTGGACGGCCAGCCGGTGATCGGCGTCGACACCGACCCCGGCCGCAACCCGGGGGTGCTGGTACGGCATCGCCCGGAGCAGGCGCCCGTCCTGCTGGCCTCCGTCGCGGCCACGGCCACGGGCGCCGACGAGCTGACGATGGTCGAGGCGGTCGCCGACGACACCCAGCGGCTCGTGGCGCTCAACGAGATCTACTTCGGTGCCGCCGGTCATCAGACCGCCCGATACCGCCTGGGCCTCGAGAACGACGGGGGTGTCGTCGAGGCCCAGGCCTCTTCCGGAGTGCTGGTGGGCACCGGCACGGGGGCCACCGGCTGGCTGCGCTCGGTGTGGCGGGAGCGCGGCGCCCGGCTCCCGCTGCCCGCCCCCACGGAGGACCGCCTCCTCTGGTTCGTCCGCGAGGCCTGGCCCTCGCCGGCGACCGGGACCTCCCTGGTCGCCGGCGAGCTGACGGCCTCGGCGGCCCTGACCCTCACGGTCGAGTCGGACCGCCTGATCGCCTTCGGCGACGGCATCGAGACCGACTCCCTGGAGCTGACCTGGGGCCAGACGGTACGGGTGGGGGCGTGCTCGCGGCGGCTGCGGCTGGTCGGCTGACCGGCCGGCCGGAGCCGCCGCGGTTCACAGCCGCGGGTCCACCGGCTCCGACTCCAGGGCCAGCACCCCGAACACCGCCTCGTGCACCCGCCACAGCGGCTCGCCGTCCGCGAGGCGGTCCAGGGCCTCCAGGCCGAGGGCGTACTCGCGGATCGCCAGGGACCGCTTGTGGTTGAGGAAGCGGCCCCGCAGGCGGGTGAGGTTGTCGGGGCGGGTGTACTCGGGGCCGTAGATGATCCGCAGGTACTCCCGGCCGCGGCACTTGATGCCGGGCTGGACCAGCCGGCCCTGCGGGTCGCGGACCAGCGCGTCGGCCGGTTTGACGACCATGCCCTCGCCGCCCCGGCCGGTCATCTCCAGCCACCAGTCGACGCCTGCCTGCACCGACTCCGGGTCGCCGGTGTCGACGTGCAGGCGCCGGGTGGTCTGCAGCAGGCCGGTGGGGTCGTGCTCGACCAGCCGGTCCAGGAGCGCGAGCTGCTCGTCGTGCGGGAGCGCGGCGAGGCTGCGGCCCTGGACGGCGAGGATCTGGAAGGGGGCGAGGCGCACCCCGTCCAGGCCCTCGGTGGTCCAGCAGTAGCGGCGGTAGGCGTCGGTGAACGCGGCCGCGTCGGCGGCGCGTTCACGCTGCCGGGTCAGCAGGTCGGTCACCGCCACGCTCCGGGCCGCCGCACGCTCGAGGGCGGCCAGCGCGCCCGGGAAGACCGCGCCGGAGGCGGCGCCGACGGCCGCGTACTGGGTGCGCAGCAGGCCGGAGGCCTTGAGCGACCAGGGCAGCAGTTCGGCGTCCAACAGCAGCCAGTCGGTGGCGAGTTCGTCCCAGAGGCCGGCCGCGTCGACCGAGGCGCGGATGCGGCCGAGGATCTCTTCGGTCACCGACTCGTCGGCGAAGAACGGACGCCCGGTGCGGGTGTACAGGGAGCCGGTCGGGCCGGGGGCGACGCCGAAGCGCTTGTGCGCGACCTCCGCGTCCCGGCACACCAGCGCCACCGCTCGCGAGCCCATGTGCTTCTCCTCGCACACCACGCGGGCGACCCCGTCCGCGGCGTACTGGGCGAAGGCCTCCGCCGGGTGCTCCAGGTAGCCGTCGACGTGACTCGTGGCCGTCGGGGCCATGGTCGGCGGCAGGTACGGCAGCAGGCGGGGGTCGATCGCGAAGCGGCTCATCACCTCCAGGGCGGCCGCCGCGTTCTCCTCGCGGACCGCGATCCGGCCCTGGTGACGGGTCTCGACGACGCGGCGCCCGTGGACGTCCGCCAGATCCAGCGGGCGTCCGTCCTGGCCGCCCGGCGCCTCGGTGAGCAGCGGGCGGGCCGGTTCGTACCAGACCCGCTCGGCCGGTACGTCGACCAGCTCCCGCTCCGGCCAGCGCAGCGCGGTCAGCTTGCCGCCGAAGACCGCGCCGGTGTCCAGGCAGATGGTGTTGTTCAGCCAGGTCGCCTCCGGGACCGGGGTGTGGCCGTAGACGACGGCCGCGCGGCCCCGGTAGTCCTCGGCCCACGGGTAGCGCACGGGCAGGCCGAACTCGTCGGTCTCGCCCGTGGTCTCGCCGTACAGGGCGTGCGAGCGGACCCGGCCGGAGGTGCGGCCGTGGTACTTCTCGGGCAGCCCGGCGTGGCAGACGACCAGCTTCCCGCCGTCGAGGACGTAGTGGCTGACCAGTCCGTCGATGAACTCCCGTACCTGCGCCCGGAACTCCTCGCTCTCGCCGGCCATCTGCTCGATGGTCTCGGCGAGTCCGTGGGTGTGCTGGACCTTGCGGCCCTTGAGGTGACGGCCGTACTTGTTCTCGTGGTTGCCGGGCACGCACAGGGCGTTGCCCGAGCCGACCATCGACATCACCCGGCGCAGTACGCCCGGGCTGTCGGGGCCGCGGTCGACGAGGTCGCCGACGAAGACGGCCGTACGGCCCTCGGGGTGCACGCCGTCCTGGTAGCCCAACTTGACGAGCAGGGACTCCAGTTCGTTCGCGCAGCCGTGGATGTCGCCGACGATGTCGAAGGGGCCGGTGAGGTGGGTGAGGTCGTTGAACCGCTTCTCGGTGACGACGGTCGCCGACTCGATCTCCTCGGTACCGCGCAGGACGTGCACCTTGCGGAAGCCCTCGCGCTCCAGGTGGCGCAGGGAGCGGCGGAGTTCGCGGATGTGGCGCTGGATGACCCGGCGGGGCATGTCGGCCCGGTCGGTGCGGGCCTTGTTGCGTTCGGCGCACACCTCCTCGGGCACGTCGAGGACGATGGCGACGGGCAGCACGTCGTACCGCTTGGCCAGGTCGATCAGCTGGCGCCGGGACTCCTGCTGGACGCTGGTCGCGTCGACGACCGTGCGGCGGCCGGCGGCGAGCCGCTTGCCGGCGATGTAGTGGAGGACGTCGAAGGCGTCCTTCGTGGCGCTCTGGTCGTTCTCGTCGTCGGAGACCAGACCCCGGCAGAAGTCGGAGGAGATGACCTCGGTCGGCTTGAAGTGGCGCCGGGCGAAGGTGGACTTGCCGGAGCCGGAGGCGCCGACGAGGACGACGAGGGAGAGGTCGGTGACGGGGAGGACCCGTCCGGTGCGCTGTGTCCCGGTCATGCCGCCTTCGCCTCCTTCGCGGCGCGTTCGGTGGCCGTGCTTATTTCAAAGACGGCCATCTGGGTGGGCGGGCCGACCTCGGGGTCGTCCGGGCCCACGGGGGTGAACTCGACGTCGTAGCCGTGGAGTTCGGCGACCCGGTGGGCCCAGGCGCGGAACTCCTCGCGGGTCCACTCGAAGCGGTGGTCGCCGTGCCGGGTGTGGCCGGCGGGGAGGGTCTCCCAGCGGACGTTGTACTCGACGTTCGGGGTGGTGACGAGGACCGTGCGCGGGCGGGCGGCGCCGAACACGGCGTACTCCAGGGCGGGCAGCCGTGGCAGGTCGAGGTGTTCGATCACCTCGCTGAGCACGGCGGCGTCGTACCCCTTCAGCCGCTTGTCGGTGTAGGCGAGCGAGCCCTGGAAGAGGTTGACGCGGGCGGCCTGCCGCTCCCCCATGCGGTCCAGCTTGAGCCGCCGGGAGGCGATGGTGAGCGCCCGCATCGACACGTCGACGCCGACGATCTCGGTGAAGGACGGGTCCTTCAGCAGCGCCTGCACCAACTGGCCCTGACCGCAGCCGAGGTCCAGGACCCGGGCGGCGCCGGAGCGCCTGAGGGCGTCGAGGATCGCGTCCCGGCGCTGCACGGCGAGCGGGGTCGGCTTCTCCTCGGTCTCCGTCTCCTCCTCGACCGCGTTGTCGATCTCCTCGACCTCGCTGTCGTCGGTCTCGGCGAGCCGTACCAGCTCCAGCCGTTCCATCGCCTGCCGGGTCAGCGACCAGCGGCGGGAGAGGTAGCGGCTGGTGATGAGCTTCTGCTCGGGGTGGCCGGACAGCCAGCCCTCGCCCGCGCGCAGCAGCTTGTCGACCTCCTCGGAGGAGACCCAGTAGTGCTTGGCGTCGTCGAGGACGGGGAGCAGGACGTAGAGGTGGCGCAGCGCCTCGGAGAGGGTCAGCGCCTCGGACTCCAGGACCAGTCCGACGTACCGCGACTCGCCCCACTCCGGGAACCGGGCGTCCAGGGCGACCGGTTCGGCGGTCACCGTCCAGCCGAGCGGCTCGAAGAGGTGCCGTACCAGGTCGGGGCCGCCGCGGGCGGGCAGCGCGGGTATCTCCACGCGCAACGGCCGCGGCTGCGCCGGGGCATCGGGGCGGGCCTTGCAGACGCCGCGCATCGCGCTGGAGAAGACGTTGCCGATCGCCACGGCGAGCAGCGAGGAGGCCGCGTAGGGGCGGTCGTTGACGTACTGCGCGAGCGCCGCGTCGGGTGCGCCGCCGCGGCCCTTGCCCTTGCCGCGCCGGACCAGCGCCACCGCGTCCACCTCCAGGAGCAGCGCCGCCGTGCAGCGCTCGGCATCCGCCTCGGGGTAGAAGACGTGCGCGATGCCGTGCGAGGTGGTGAAGGTCTGCGCGTTGTCGGGGTGCTTGTGCAGCAGGAACCCGAGGTCGGTCGCGGGACGTTCGGGGGTGCCGGTGGTGGTGATCGTCAGGAACACGGTGGGTCGCCTCGAAAAGGGTCAGGAAAGGGTGCGAAAGCGCTGGTCGCGCGGTTGTTCGCGGTTCCAACGTACCTAGGGACGCGAGTGGGTGCGCGGAATTTCTCCGGGGCTGGGGGAGGAACTGAGCGACCAGCCACGACGGCGCCGCGGACGAACAACGACGCGACGCATCTCGGCTCTTCGAGCGGAACGCTCAGCCGTCGGCCCGCTTCCACGCGCCGACGCCGAGCTTGCCCGTGGTCCCGAGATCGAGGCCCGGGGTGACCGTCACGGGCGCGGCGCCCGGCTTCGCCAGGACCCGGACGTAGGGCACGTTCACGGCCGTGCCCGCCAGCGTCGTGTTGCGCCAGACCAGGCCGGAGAGGGCGGTCTCACCCGGTTTCAGGACCAGCGGGCCCGGCGGCTCGTCGAAGCCGGTTCCGGTGGCGACGGCGGCGCCGCCGTGCAGGATGCGGATGCCGTCGACGGGCTTACGGTCGTCGTCCAGCAGGCTCAGCGCCGGGTAGCCGTCGAGCGTGTAGTCCCGCTTTCCACAGTTCTCCAGGTGGAGTCCGACGACCCGCAGGCCCATCGCGGCGTCGCCGTCGTCGGCCCACAGCCGCACACCGGAGGCGGGGCAGGCGCCCGTCCGGGACGGTGCCTCGTCGGCGGGAACCTTGGTGACCTTGGCCACCTTCACCCGCGTCACCGGGGAGGCACCGGGGACGAGCACACCCAACTCGACGGTTCCGCCGGCGCTGTGGCCCGGCCGGACCCCGGGCACGGTCACCTCTTTGTTGGCCATGACCGCGCCGGTGTCCGTCGTGAAGTCGAAGAGCACGGTGTAGGTCATGGCCTGGTCGCCGTCGTTGCCGACCTGGTAGGCAGCGGAGATGCCGGAGTCGCCGGGCAGCCGGTCCGCGTGCACCGACCCCGGGGTGGCGGACGGGGTCGGGGAGGCGGAGGGGATGGTGACCGAGGTGATCCGGACGCCGTCCACCGGGGGGTCGGTGACGGTGGCGCGGGGTGCCGGGACGGCCGCGCCGGCTCCGCCACCGGCGGCCGAGTGCTCCGTGCCACAGGCCGTGGCCAGGAGGAGGACGGCGGCGGGGGCGAGGAGACGAGGGCGGGGTCTGCGCATCCGGCCACCCCATCAGGGCGGACGCCGGACGACTGTGACGGAAGCCACAGCTCCGGTCACAGCCGTGTCACAGCCGACCGGATGCGCGACCCCGGCCGGTTACGACAGCTGCGACTGGACCTGCGTGGAGATCAGCTCCAGGTGGTCGAGGTCGGAGAGGTCGAGGATCTGGAGGTAGAAGCGGCGGGAGCCGATCTCGGCGTAGCGGCCGATCTTCTCGACGACCTCGGCGGGGGTGCCGGCCAGGCCGTTCTCCTTCAGTTCGGCGACCTCGCGGCCGATGGCGGCGGCACGGCGGGCGACCTCCTGGTCGTCCTTGCCGACGCAGACCACGAGGGCGTTGGAGTACGTCAGCTCGTCCGCCCCGCGGCCCGCCGCCTCGACGGCGGCCCGCACCCGGCCGAACTGCTGCTCGCTGTCCTCGACGGAGGCGAACGGCATGTTGAACTCGTCGGCGTACCGCGCGGTCAGCTTCGGGGTGCGGCTGGCGCCGTGGCCGCCGATCAGCACCGGGATCCGCGCCTGGGCGGGCTTGGGCAGCGCGGGCGAGCCGGTGAGGTCGTAGTAGGTGCCGTGGAAGTCGAAGGTGTCGCCGAGCTTGGTCTCCCAGAGCCCGGTGACGATCGCCAGCTGCTCCTCCAGGCGGCCGAACTTCTCCTTCGGGAAGGGGATGCCGTACGCCTTGTGCTCCTCCTCGAACCAGCCCGCGCCGAGGCCGAGTTCGACCCGGCCGCCGGACATCTGGTCGACCTGGGCGACCTGGATGGCGAGCACGCCGGGCAGCCGGAAGGTTCCTGCGGTCATCAGGGTGCCGAGGCGGATCCGCTTGGTCTCGCGGGCGAGTCCGGCGAGGGTGACCCAGGCGTCGGTGGGGCCGGGCAGGCCGTCCACGTCGCCCATCTTCAGATAGTGGTCGGACCGGAAGAAGGCGTCGAATCCGAGGTCTTCGGTGGCCTTGGCGACGGTGAGGAGGGTGTCGTAGCTCGCGCCCTGCTGGGGCTCGGTGAAGATACGAAGGTCCATACACCTATCCTGCACGGCCGCCGCCCCGTCAACCGCATCGGCACCGCCCGTCACGGGCGTCCACCCCCGGGTGAATGTCGTCAACGGCGGGGTCTCGGGGCTGCGCGGGCCAGTGACCGGGCTGTGCGGTGATCGTTGGGTGGGGGGAGCCGGGCCGTCCGGCACCCGCGCCGGACGGTCGCCGTCGCCGCGCGTCGTTCGTGGCCCGCAGCAGACGGCGGGCCGGGGGGCCGAGGAGGCCGTCTTGTCCGAAGAGTCCGTTCCACCACAGGGTGACCCCTCCTCCGGTCAGCCCAAGGGGCTGCTCCAGCAGATGGAGGAACTCATGGCGGCATTGAACGCGGACCTGTCCGCACTGGACGCGGACCTGCAGCGGCCCGCGAGGGATGAGGCCGGCCTCGGCCAGGAGGCACGTCCGAGGCCCTAGCGCTGCCGGCCGAGCCGAGCGGGGGCCGGTGCGTCGGTCGGGTGCGGGCCGGTGGGGGCCGGTCGCGCCCACGCGGCGGAGCCGCACATTGATACAGCCCCGCGCCCCTGAAGGGGCGGTCACCCCGGTGTTTTCAGGGGCGCTGGGGGTACCCCCGGCCGAAGGCTGGGGGAGGAACCGCGCGACCAGCCACGACGGCGCCGCAGACACAGACGGCAGACGGCAGACGGCACATCCCGGCTCTTCGAGCGGAACGCTCAACCGTCGCGGACCTCCTCCCTGGCCGCCAGCTTGCGGAGCATCTCCAGGACCCTGTCCCTGGACTCGTCGGCCGCGTCGATGGCCTCCATGCACTGCCAGTACGTCGCCTCGTCGGCCGCGGCACTGGCCATGCCGACCAGCGCGATGCCGGCCTCGGCGAGGAGGCCGCCGAGACTCAGCAGGGTCTGGCGGGCGTCGTCCAGTTCGGTGAGCTGGGCGGCGCGCAGGGTGCCGGGGTCCAGGTCGGGGGTGTCCAGCACGCCGCAGCCCCGGCCCGCCAGCTCGGTCAGGCCGAGGGCCTCGCCGCGCAGCTCGGGCGGGCCGGAGACGGCCAGCCGGCTGCCGATCGCCTGGGCCAGGGCCTGGGCCTGCCACACCTCGGTCATCATCTCCGGAACGCCCGCGCCGTGCGCCAGCGCCTGTCTGCTCGCCACGATGAGCCGCATCGCGTCCATCCGTCGCCCCGTCCCCGTCGGTCCGAACTGCCTTGCCGCACTCAGTAGTTCACTACCCAGAGTGAGGGTTCCCGAGACGTGTAACCAGAGGAAGACGGAAATCTGTGGACAACAATTCGGATTCGGGCGGGGTGATGGCTACTGAGCGTTAAACCGGAGCGCCGAACTCCTTGCCCACGCCGTCCCGACAGCCCGTCAGGCGGGCGGGAACCGCTTCTCGTTGCGGTCGATCTTCGCGGCGAGCGCGGCCAGCGGGTCGATGTCCAGGACGTCGCAGAGCTGGAGGAGATAGGAGAGGACGTCGGCGACCTCGTCCGTGACCCGGTGGGCGGTGCCGGGGTCGGCCATCACCCGGGCGGACTCCTCCGGGGTCAACCACTGGAAGATCTCGACCAGTTCGGACGCCTCCACGCTGAGCGCGGAGGCCAGGTTCTTGGGGGTGTGGTACTGCCGCCAGTCGCGGGCGGCGGCGAACTCGGCCAGCCGGCGCTGGAGTCCCGCCACGTCGAGGGGTTCGTGGGTCACGCGTCCAGGTGTACCACTGTGATCGCCTCCGCTCCCTCGGCCCATGAGACGTCGCTCACCGCGCCGACGAGCCGGATGTGGCCGCGCTCGCCCATCAGGACGGCCGTGCGCAGCAGTTCGGCGCGCTGGCCCGGGTCGAGGCTGCGGTCGAAGCCGTCGGCGAGGACGGTGAGGCCGCGCATGGCGTCGGGGACCTCGCCGGGTGCGTCGACCGCGAGGACGCCGGGTCCGGTGAAGAGGACCAGGGCGAGGGCGAGGTAGCGCAGTTCGCCGTCGCCGAGCCGCTCCAGCTCCGTGCGGTGGCCGTCGCCGCGGTCGAGGAGCGCCCGTACCGTGCCGTCGCCGAGCGGCTCGGCGAGCAGGTCGACGACGGGGCCGGCGCAGCCGGTGCGCACCGCGTCGACGAGCAGGCCGTGCCGGCGGCCGCATTCGGTGCGGGTGCGCCACAGGACGTCGGCGAGGTTGCCGCAGCCGCACAGCAGCCGGCCGGAGCCGGTGCGGACGGGGGTGCGCATGTCCTCGGGCCGCGGGTCGCAGGGGAACACCGACCGCAGCGCGACGACCATCTGCTCGGCGGCGGCGAGGACCTGCCGCTGCCCGTCCGTCTTCCCGGCGACGCGCAGCGGCAGCAGGGCGGTGCCGAGGCGGTCGTCGGGGAGCGGGGCCCGGGTCACCGGTGCGGAACCCGCGGTGTGCCAGGCGGCCTGCACGGCCGGGCGGCTCGGGTCGCGCAGCGCGGTCTCCAGGAGCACCAGGTCGCCCGCGGTCAGCCGTTCGCCGACGACGCGCAGTTCGGGCTCGGCCTGGACGGCGAGGTCGAGCCGCACCGGCCCCTCGGCACCGTCGGCCGTACACCCGATGCGGAACCCCCGGCGCCGCTGCGCGTCGGGCCGGGCCCGTTCCGGCACCAGCGCGCCCGGGTCCGGGAACACGTCCGCGAGCACGGCCCCGCCCCCGAGCCGGGCGAGCGCCTCGTAGGCGGCGAGCGCCGCGCTCTTCCCGCTCCCGCTGGGCCCGGCGAACAGGGTGACCTGCCCGACGGGAAAGGTCGCGCCACGGTGCCGGGCGAAGGCGGAGAGGCGGAGCTCGGTGACGCGGGGGCGGGGGTCGCGACGCGGGGCGGGGGCAGGTGCCGGGCGGGGAGCCGGTGCGGCGGCAGACGGTGCTCCCCGGCCGCCCGCGCGGGCGCGCGGGACGGTCTCCGACGGCCCGGCGGGCGCGCCCGAGCCTGCCGGGCGGGGCCACCCGGGGGCCGAACCGCCAGGCCCCGTCGGCGCGTTCGGCGCCACCGACGGCACCCTGTCGTCGGGCGACGGCGGCAGCGGCAGCAACGGCGACGCGGCCGACGACGGCGACGGCGACGGCGACGGGGCCGACGTATCGCCCGAGGCGGAACCGGCGAAGGGCGAAGGGCGGGACGCGGACGAGGCAGAGGGCACGGCCATATGCGGACCGTAGGCCTCCGGCCGCCCGGCGAACCGTTCCGCCCACCTGCCCTTCCTTCGATCGGGGGATGTCCGGCCGTCCCGCCGATCGGCTCGGCCTCTGCGCCGGACCGGTCGTCAGCCCCCGGAGACCCCCGCGCCCTCCATCAGCCCGCCGACCTCCGTGCCGGGCGGGGTGAGGAGGAAGACGTTGCGGTCGACCCGGTGCATTCCGCTGGCCAGGCCGAAGACCACGCCCGTGCTGAAGTCGAGGACGCGTTTGGCGACCTCCGTCTCGGCGCCGGTGAGGTCGAGCAGGACCGGTATCCCGGCCATCAGCGTCTCGGCGACGTCACGCGCGTCGGCGAAGACGTTGACCCGCAGGACGACGAAACGGCGGCGCGTCTCGGTCTCCGCGTCCGGCAGCGCCCGGTGGTCCACCGCCGACGGCCAGGCGTCGCGGCCCCGCAGCGGCACCACCTGGGCGAGCCCCTCCCACTGTTCATCGGTGACGTCGTAACGGCTCACCGGCTCCCCCTGACCTGACTCGCACTCGATGCCTGCACCAGCCAATTCTTACGCCAAGTCACCCGTTCGGCCCAACAGCGACACGAAGCGCGAGCGTTTCCGGGCACCCGGGCAGGAAAGAAGTGATCTTTTCACTATTCAGCCGATTGCCGCGCATTGGGGGCCTCTTACCGCCCTCACACCGGACTCTTCTCCTCCTGTGACGCCGTGCTCACCGCCCGCGATTACCGTCCGGTCCGTGCGCTTGGCAGAAACACAACAGGTGACACCCGACCGGCGGACACAGTCGGCGGTGTCCGCCGCTCCGGGCGATGCCGGAGCCCCCGCCCCCTGGCACCGCGTGCTGACCCTCCTCGCCGACATCGGCCTGTTCATCGGCACCCGGTCGGTGTGGACGCAGGCGGTGACGCACCACCAGGTCCTGGCGGCCCTGATCTCCCTCTGCTACGTCTCGATCCTGGTGACCGGCGTGCTGACGCTGACGGTCCGCAGCACCCGGTCGCTGGCCCGCCTCGACCTGGTGGTCCTGGTCACGGCGGTGGCGCTGGCGCTGTGCGCGTGGGTGCTGAACCACAACGGCGGCGACGAGGGCGTCCTCACCACCCAGGCCGCCAGGGAACTCGTAGCCGGCCACCCGGTGTACGGACAGCCCTGGCCGTGGCTGTTCGGCGGCAAGGGGGTCGCCCTCACGCCGACGATAGGCGGCAGCTACGACTACACCTACGGCTATCCACCGCTGGCCCCGCTGCTGACCGTCCCGCTGCTGTGGCTCGGCCACCACGGCGCCCCCGCGACGGCGGTGTGCGCGGGCGCCCTGATCGCCGGCACGGTCGTGCTGTGGCGGATGCTCCCGGTGCCGTGGCGCTCGGCGGCGACGCTGAGCTGCCTGGGTTTCGGTTTCCTCTCCACCTACTCCCGGGTCGGCTACCCGGCCGTCATCGCCCTGGCGCTGCTGATCCCGGTGGTGGTGCGCTGGCCACGGATCGGGCAGGGCGGGCGGCTGGGGACGGCCGGGATCGCGCGGGCCGCGTGCCTCGGGGCCGCGTGCGCGGCACAGCAACTGCCGTGGTTCGTCGCGCCGTTCCTGCTGGCCGGCATCTACGCGGTGCGGCGCGGGGAGCTCGGCGGCCGGGCCGCCGCCCTGGTGGTCCTGCGGATCACCGGGGTGGCCGTCACGGTGTGGCTGCTGATCAACACGTACTTCATCGTGTCCGAGCCCGGCCGCTGGCTGCGCGGGATCGCGCTGCCGCTCACCCAGGGTGCCGTGGTGCACGGCCAGGGCCTGGTGGACATCACGCTCTACTACACGAACGGCAGCGACCGCATCGACTGGTACTCGCACGCGAGCATGCTCCTCGCGGCGGCCCTGCTGGCCCTGTTCGTGCTCTTCGTACGCCGGCTCGGGCCGGCCGCGACCGTGCTGCCGTGGCTCGCCTTCTTCCTGGCGACCCGCTCCCAGGACGGCTACTACCTGCTGATGACCCCGTTGTGGCTGGCGGCGGCCGTCACCGCCCCGCTGTCCGAGTTCGAGCACGCCTGGCAGCCGCGTCCGGCCCTGCTGACCGGCCCCCGCCGCCGTCCCGCCCTGATCGTGACGGTCGTCCTGCTGCTCGCCCCGGCGCTGGTGAGCGCGGCGCTCGCGGTGTCCGGCCGGCCGCCGCTGCGGATGGAGATCACCGCTCTGCGGCGGGACGGGCACCAGGCCGCGGTGGTGCGGGCGATGACGCTGAAGGTGGTCAACACGGGGAGCGCCCCGCTCACCCCGCACTACACGCTCACGACGGGCCAGGGCATGAGCAAGTACTGGCTGCTGGTACGGGGTCCTGCGACGATCCCCGGGCACGGCACGGCGAGCGTCGAACTCAGGCCGTCGAACGGCAGGTTCGGCATCCCCGTCAAGCCGAGCACCCGGATCCGGCTGCGCGCCTTCACCGCGGATCCGCAGACGTTGTCCAGCCGGGACGTGAAGATCAGCCGTACGGTCCGCTAGACGCTCCGCTGGAATCGCCGTGATCTGTCGACCGCGGCGCCGTCGTGGCTGGTCACGCACTTCCTCCCCCAGCCTTCGGCCGGGGGGTACTCCCAGCGCCCCTTACGGGGCGCTTCAGGCCCCCGTGCGGGTGAAGCGCAGGGTGGCGGTCACCGTGGTGGGGCCGCCCATCATGCGCATCTGGTTGAAGGTGATGCCGAACTCCTCGCGAACCACCTGGAACTCGGCCTCCAGCGTGAGCCCGTCGGCGTCCGCCGAGACCAGCTTCGCGGTGGCCTGCTGCGGCCTGCTGATGCCCCGGACGGTCAGCTGGCCGTCGACCTTCACCTCGTCACCGGTGCGCCGGGCACTGCGTACCGCGAAGGTGATCTCCGGGTGGTTCTCGGCATCGAAGAAGTCGGCCGAGCGCAGGTGGTCGTCGCGCTTCTTGTTCTTGGTGTCCAGCGAGGTCGCGTCGATCGAGAGGGTGCCGCTGGCGGTGCCGTCGGCGGCCACCTCGCCCCGGCCGGTGACGCCCGCGAAGGTGCCCTTGACGGTGACCAGGCCCCAGAAGGTCTTGTGCCCGACGGCGACGGTGGAGGCGGTCGGGTCGAGCTGCCAGAGGCCGGTTGCCACGGTGACGGTCATGGCCGTACTCCGATTCCTTGGTGGTTCAAATTTGGATGACTGCGGTACGGCTGCACGCTAACCCAATATCCAAATTTGGACAACAGGTAGACTCGATGCCATGGCCGCCGCCCAGGAACACCCCGCAGAGCTGCCCGAATGTCCGTCCCACGCGGGCGGCGGGCTGCTCCCGGCCGAACTGCGTGCCTGGATGCTGCTGCTGGCCGCGACCGGTGCGGTGGAGCAGCGGCTGCGGTCGGTCGTGAAGGAGACGCTGGACGTCTCGCACGACGAGTTCCTGATCCTGTGCCTGCTGGCCGAGCAGCCCCGCGAGGGTCTGCGCATGACCCGCATCGCCGAGCTTCTGGGCCGCCCCAAGACCCGCCTCACCTACCAGATCGCCTGCCTCCAGCACGCCGGTCTCGTCACCCGCAAGGCCGCCTGCGGCGACAAGCGGGGCA
This sequence comes from Streptomyces sp. NPDC028289, assembly GCF_055565975.1. Taxonomy (NCBI): domain Bacteria; kingdom Bacillati; phylum Actinomycetota; class Actinomycetes; order Kitasatosporales; family Streptomycetaceae; genus Streptomyces; species Streptomyces sp. NPDC028289. The sequence continues at coordinate 399,177 of NZ_JBVHTI010000009.1, forward strand.
TCGAGGTCGCCCTCACCGACAAGGCCCGCCGCCAGATCCAGGACGCCTCCGCCGCCCTCGCCGAGACGGTCGCTCAGGCGGTCGGCCACGTCATCGGCCCGGCGCAGCGCGAGGCGCTGTGCGCGCTGATCCCGGAGCTCGCCGACGACACGCCCTGACCGTACGAATCCGGCCACTTCACCCCCGGGAGGCGCAGGTCACAGCCACGGCGAGGGCAAGGTCACAGCCCTGTCACCCGTGCACCTTTGGCGCTCTGCCCTAGCATCCGAGCATGACGGTCCTGCCTGACGACGGGCTCTCACTGGCCGCCGAGTTCCCTGACGCGACGCAAGAGCAGTGGCAACGCCTGGTCGAAGGCGTGCTGCGCAAGTCCGGCAGGGAAGTCTCGGGCGAGGCCGCCGAGGACGCCCTGTCCACGACGCTGGAGGACGGGCTGCGCACCCGTCCCCTGTACACCGCGCGCGACACCGCACCCGACCCCGGTCTGCCCGGCTTCGCGCCGTACGTGCGTGGCGGCCGTCCGGAGGGCGGCACCGCGGGCGGCTGGGACGTACGGCAGCGGCACGCGGCGGCTCCCGACGGCGCGGTCCTGGCCGATCTGGAGAACGGCGTCACCTCGCTCTGGCTGCTCGTGGGCCGGGGCGGCATCCCCGTGCCCGGACTCGCCCGCGCCCTCGACGGCGTCTACCTGGACCTGGCCCCGGTGGTCCTGGACGCCGGCCGGGACACCGAGGCGGCGGCGGCCGAGCTGCTGCGGCTGTACGACGAGAAGGGCGTCGCCCCCGAGGCGGTGCGCGGCAACCTGGGCGCCGACCCGCTGGGGTACGAGGCGCGCACCGGCACCGCCCTGCCCTTCGCTCCCGTCGCCGATCTGGCGAGGCGCTGCGCCGGGGAGTTCCCGGGCCTGCGGGCGCTGACCGTGGACGCGCTGCCGTACCACGAGGCGGGCGGCTCGGCCGCACAGGAGCTGGGCGCCTCGCTGGCCACCGGGGTGGCCTACCTGCGCGAGCTGACCGAGGCCGGTCTCGGCATCGAACAGGCCCTCGGGCAGCTGGAGTTCCGGTACGCGGCGACCGCCGACCAGTTCCTGACGACCGCCAAGCTGCGCGCGGCCCGCCGGCTGTGGGCGCGGGTCGCCGAGGTCAGCGGTGCGGCCGACGCGGGCGCGCAGGTGCAGCACGCCGTCACCTCGCCGGTGATGATGAGCCGCCGCGACCCGTGGGTGAACATGCTCCGTACGACGGTCGCGACGCTGGCCGCCGGGGTGGGCGGCGCCGACTCCGTCACCGTGCTGCCGTTCGACCACGCGCTCGGCCTGCCGGACGGGTTCGCCCGCCGGATCGCCCGCAACACCTCGACGATCCTCATCGAGGAGTCCCACCTGGCCCGGGTCGTCGACCCGGCGGGCGGCTCCTGGTACGTCGAGCAGCTCACCGACGAACTCGCCCACGCGGCCTGGGAGTTCTTCCGGACCGTCGAGCGCGACGGCGGTCAGGCGGCCGTCCTGCGCTCCGGCCGCCTGCGCACCGACCTCGCGACCACCTGGGCCGAGCGCTCCAAGAAGCTCGCCAAGCGCCGCGAGCCCGTCACCGGGGTCAGCGAGTTCCCGTTCCTCGCCGAGAAGCCGGTGGTGCGCGAGCCCGCCCCCGAGCCGCCGTCGGGCGGCCTCCCCCGGGTCCGCCGTGACGAGGCCTTCGAGGAGCTGCGCGCCCGCTCGGACGCCCACCTCGCGGCGACCGGCGGCCGCCCCCGGATCTACCTGGCGACGCTCGGCCCCGCCGCCGCGTACACCGCGCGCGCCGGCTTCGCCGCCAACCTCTTCCAGGCCGGCGGCATCGAACCCGTCACCGAGGGCACCTTCGAGGAGAGCGGCGCCACCGAGGCGGTGCTCTGCTCCAGCGACGCGTTCTACGCCGAACAGGCCCCACAGGCCGCCGAGTCGCTGAAGGCGGCCGGTGCCCGGCACGTGGTCCTCGCGGGCCGGGGCGAGTTCACCGGTGTCGACTCGTACGTCTTCGCGGGCTGCGACGCCGTGGCCGTGCTGTCCGAGACCCTCGACCGCATGGGAGTGTCCTGATGGGAATCCCCGACTTCTCCGGCATCGAGCTGGGCACCCCCCTCACCGCGGGCAGCGCCGACCAGTGGCGGGCCGCCGCGGGTGACCCGCCCGTGTGGGAGACCCCGGAGGGCATCGGGGTCAAGCCGCTCTACACCGGCCGTGACCTGGAGGGCCTGGACTTCCTGGGCACCTACCCGGGCATCGCACCCTACCTGCGCGGCCCCTACCCGACGATGTACGTCAACCAGCCCTGGACCATCCGCCAGTACGCGGGCTTCTCCACCGCCGAGGAGTCCAACGCGTTCTACCGGCGCAACCTGGCGGCCGGCCAGAAGGGCCTGTCGGTCGCCTTCGACCTGCCCACGCACCGGGGCTACGACAGCGACCACCCGCGGGTGACCGGTGACGTCGGCATGGCGGGCGTGGCCATCGACTCGATTCTCGACATGCGCCAGCTCTTCGACGGCATCCCGCTGGACAGGATGACCGTGTCGATGACGATGAACGGCGCGGTGCTGCCCGTGCTGGCGCTGTACATCGTGGCGGCGGAGGAGCAGGGCGTCGCGCCCGAGAAGCTGGCCGGGACCATCCAGAACGACATCCTCAAGGAGTTCATGGTCCGCAACACCTACATCTATCCGCCGAAGCCGTCGATGCGGATCATCTCCGACATCTTCGCCTACACCTCGCAGCGGATGCCCCGCTACAACTCGATCTCCATCTCCGGCTACCACATCCAGGAGGCGGGCGCGACGGCCGACCTGGAGCTGGCGTACACGCTCGCGGACGGCGTCGAGTACATCCGGGCGGGCCGGGAGGCGGGCCTGGACGTGGACGCGTTCGCGCCCCGGCTCTCCTTCTTCTGGGCGATCGGCATGAACTTCTTCATGGAGATCGCCAAGCTGCGGGCGGCCCGGCTCCTGTGGGCGAAGCTGGTCGCGCAGTTCGAGCCGCAGAACACCAAGTCCCTCTCGCTGCGCACCCATTCGCAGACCTCGGGCTGGTCGCTGACCGCGCAGGACGTCTTCAACAACGTCACGCGGACGTGCGTCGAGGCGATGGCCGCGACCCAGGGCCACACCCAGTCGCTGCACACCAACGCCCTGGACGAGGCCCTCGCGCTCCCGACGGACTTCTCGGCGCGTATCGCCCGCAACACCCAGCTGCTCATCCAGCAGGAGTCGGGCACCACCCGGGTCATCGACCCGTGGGGCGGCAGCGCCTATGTGGAGCGGCTGACGTACGACCTCGCGCGCAAGGCCTGGGCGCACATCCAGGAGGTCGAGGCGGCGGGCGGCATGGCCAAGGCGATCGACGCCGGCATTCCCAAGCTGCGCATCGAGGAGGCCGCGGCCCGCACCCAGGCCCGGATCGACTCCGGACGGCAGCCCGTGATCGGCGTCAACAAGTACCGGGTGGACAGCGACGAGCAGATCGAGGTCCTCAAGGTCGACAACTCCTCCGTGCGCGCCCAGCAGATCGCCAAGCTGCGGCGGCTGCGCGCGGAGCGGGACGAGACGGCGTGCCGGGACGCGCTCGACGCGCTGACCCGGGCGGCGGACGGCGACGGCAACCTGCTGGAGCTGGCCGTGCACGCGGCCCGCGCCAAGGCGACCGTCGGTGAGATCTCCGACGCCCTGGAGAAGGTGTACGGCCGGCACGCGAGCCAGATCCGTACGATCTCCGGTGTGTACCGCAACGAAGCAGGCGAGTCCCCGGACGTGGACCGTACCCGGGCCCTGGTCGACGCGTTCGGCGAGGCCGAGGGGCGCCGCCCGCGCATCCTGGTCGCCAAGATGGGCCAGGACGGTCACGACCGCGGCCAGAAGGTGATCGCGACCGCCTTCGCCGACCTCGGCTTCGACGTCGACGTCGGCCCGCTCTTCCAGACCCCCCAGGAGGTCGCCCGCCAGGCGGTGGAGGCGGACGTCCACGTGGTCGGCGTGTCCTCGCTGGCGGCCGGACACCTCACCCTCGTACCGGCGCTGCGCGAGCAGCTCGCCGAGGAGGGCCGGGCGGACATCATGATCGTGGTCGGCGGTGTCATCCCGCCCCAGGACGTGCCGGCCCTCCTGGAGATGGGTGCCACGGCCGTGTTCCCGCCCGGGACGGTGATCCCGGACGCGGCCTACGACCTGGTGAAGCGGCTGTCGGCGGAACTCGGGCACGACCTGTGATCGATGTCGACGCCTATGTGAAGGGTGTGCTCGACCAGAAGCGCGCGGTCGTCGCCCGCGCCATCACCCTCGTCGAGTCCACCCGGCCGCAGCACCGGGTGCTGGCGCAGGAGTTGCTCACCGAGCTGCTCCCGCACAGCGGCCGGGCCCGGCGGATCGGCATCAGCGGGGTGCCGGGCGTGGGCAAGTCGACGTTCATCGACGCGTTCGGCACGTTGCTGACGGGACTGGGGTACCGGGTCGCGGTCCTGGCCGTGGACCCGTCGTCGACGCGGACCGGGGGATCGATCCTCGGTGACAAGACACGCATGGAGCGGCTGGCGGTCGACCCGAACGCCTTCGTCCGCCCCTCCCCCAGCGCGGGCACGCTGGGCGGGGTCGCCAAGGCGACCCGCGAGTCGATGGTGGTCATGGAGGCGGCCGGATACGACGTGGTCCTCGTCGAGACCGTCGGCGTCGGCCAGTCGGAGACCGCGGTCGCCGACATGGTCGACTCCTTCCTGCTGCTCAGCCTTGCCCGTACCGGCGACCAGCTCCAGGGCATCAAGAAGGGCGTCCTGGAGCTGGCCGACGTGATCGCCATCAACAAGGCGGACGGCCCGCACGAGCGCGACGCCCGTTCCGCGGCGCGGGAACTGGCGGGCGCGCTGCGCCTGATGCACGGCAAGGACGCCTTCTGGACTCCCCCGGTGCTGAGCTGCAGCGCGCGGGAGTCGACCGGCCTGGAGCTGGTCTGGGAACGCCTGGAGCAGCACCGGGCACTGCTCGACTCCACCGGGCGACTCGCCGACAAGCGGCGGGAGCAGCAGGTGGGGTGGACCTGGTCGATGGTCCGGGACGAGCTGCTCGGGCGGCTCTCCGCCCACCCCGCGGTGCGCGCGGCCGCCCCCGACCTCGAACGGCAGGTCAGGGACGGCACGTTGACGGCGACGCTGGCCGCCGAACACATCCTCAAGGCCTTCGAGGAACCTCAGGCCAACTGATCCTGGAGCGCCTCGCGGGCCCGGGCCACCCGGGAGCGGACCGTGCCGACGGGACAGTCGCTGACCTCGGCGGCGTCGGCGTACGGCAGCCCGACGAGCTGGGTGAGGACGAACGCCTCGCGCCGCTCGTCGGGCAGCGCCGCCAGCAGATCCATGAGCGCGACCCCGTCGTCGAACCCGGGCAGCCCGTGCGGCTGGGCCCGCTCGACGGCCTGTTGCCAGTCGGGGACGTCCGCCGGGCGCGGCCTGGCGGCGGCGTACCGATGGCTGTCCACGACGGCCCGGCGGGCGATCGACAGCAGCCAGGAACGGGCCGAGCCGTGGCCTTCGAAACGGTGCAGGCTGCCCAGCGCGCGCAGGAACGTGTCCTGCGCGAGGTCGTCGACCGCCTGCGGGTCGGCGCAGAGATGGGCGACGTACCGGAGGACGTCGCGGTGCAGGGCCCGTACGAACGCGTCCACGGCGGCCGTGTCCCCGGACCGGGCGGCGAGGGCCCAGGCCGTGATCGACGCGTCGCGTTTCTCCGTCGCCTCGGCGCATGCGGGCAGGACAGAAGTGATCACTCGGTGTCCTTGTGAGAAAGGTGAAGGGGGAGACGGCCCGGTGGCGCTCGCGGTGCTCAAGCGGGCGTACGGCCGCCTGTTGGTCCGGGGCGCGCTTGGGCGGCTCCGGAACACCAGCTGTCGTCAGGCGACAGCCGTCCGCACGGGCGGACCCCTGGAAGTGATCGCGTGGACGAGGAGGAGAAGCCGCGGCGCCCGGTCCGAACGGCGGCGGCGCGGCCGGGGCCGTGGGCGCTCGGGGGTGGCCGGCAGAGCGAGCAGCAGCCGGAGCGGCGCGACGAGCCGGCCGGCGACGGCCCGGACGATACGGAACGCTGCGCGTTCGCCGTGGCCGAGCCAGAGGCCGCACAGCAGCGCGGCGAGGAGGTGGGCGGCGAACATGCCGGTGGATGCGGTGCCGCCGGTACCGAAGCCCAGGTATTCGACGGGGTCGGTGTGGGCGGCGGCCATGTGCATCGACCCCATGTTCATGGCGGCCATGTCCCCGGCCATGTCCATGTGCATGGATCCCATGGGCGCGGTGTGGGTGCTCCACACCTGAGCCGCGGAGAAGCCGGAGTGCAGGGCCGTCTGGGCGCCGACCGCGGCGGACACGACCAGGGGCAGCCCGCGTTCGCGGCCGGACAGGGCCCAGCCGAGGGCGCCGGTGAGCGCCAGGGCGGCGGCCAGGGTCCAGGCGGGCACCCGGCTGCCGGACATCAGGACGTGGCCCAGGGCGGCGAGCAGCACGCAGACGGCCGCGAACACCGCGGACCGTATCGTGCGCGCACACCATCCTGCCGTCATGGCGCATCATCCTTGCAGCCGGTGCGGACCTGTCGGGGAGTGGTACGGCGATCCACAGCCAGTGCGCTCAACTCACAGGCGAGGTGAGGTGGTTCACAGAGTCGTTCGGCTGCGGCCCGGCGGGGGCTGGTCGCGCAGTTCCCCGCGCCCCTGAAGACACAGCTGCGGGCAGTCGTGCCGCTGGGGCGGCACGGGTGGGCGCTGGGGGTCCCCCGGGCCGAAGGCTGGGGGAGGCACCCGGCCGGCGCCGGTGAGCGTCCCCACCCCGGCCCCAGCTCACCTCAGCCCTTCGCCCACGGTCCCTCCGGTACCCCCGGCCGCACCCTGGCCCGCGTCACATCCACCACGATCGTGCGGTCCTCGTCCAGGTCCTCCCTGACCCGGCGCAGGCGCCCGGCGGCGTCGATCCAGTACTTCAGCGGTGCGTCACCGGCGGAGATGACGTCGTAGCGGCGGCCGTCGATCCGGTCCGTGCCGAGGTGGCGTCGGCCGGACCGGGCGATCCGGCGCGCGTCGTCCGGGCGGGCGGCGGCGAGGGAGAGCGTCAGCCGCAGGGCCGTGTCCAGCGAAGCGGGCCCGTAGCGGCGGCGGATCCACGCCGTCGGCTTCAGCCGCGCGGCGTCCCGTACCGCCTCCGCCGTCGACGCCGGTCTCGCCAGCGGGCCCGCGCTGCCGTCCGCCTTGGGGCGGGCGACCTCCAGCCCGGCCCCGTCCCACGCCAGCAGCCCCCGCTCCGCCGCGTCCCCCGTGTCGAACCAGCCCACCGCCCGGTGCCGGTGCTCGTCGACCACCGCGCGGACCACGGCCGTACCGCCGGGCAGCGGTGCCCGTACCGTCACCTCGGCGGGGCTGTCCCGGTAGGCGCGGAGCGGGGTGAGGGCCATGCGCCGGGCCTCGGCCGCGGAGAGCGGGCGCGGCCCGTCGCCGCCGGCGAGGAGGAACGGCAGGGTCGCGGACACGCCCGTGACGGCGGCGAGGGCCGTCCAGGTCCAGGGGGATCGCATCCGTGCTCGTACCTTCGTCGCCGCTGTCCGCATGACATGTACCTACATGCGGACGGGCCGCGCCCGGTCTGCACCGGTGCGCGGCCCGCTCGGCATCACCCTTGCGGGGTGCGCCGTTTACTCCGTACCGAGGCTCCGGACGGCCTCGCGGATCAGGTCCGCGACCTTCTCGGGGTGCGCGAGCATGACCAGGTGGGAGGAGTCGACCTCGACCGTGGTCATGCCGGCGCGCTCGTAGCCGTAGCGCTCGACGTCCGGGTTGATGGTGCGGTCGGAGGACGACACCAGGCCCCAGGACGGCTTGGTCTTCCAGGCCGCGACCGGGGCCGCCTCGGCGAAGGCCGCGCCGGCCAGCGGGCGCTGGGAGACGGCGAGCACCCGGGCGAGGTCCAGGTCGACGTCGGCGGCGAAGATCGCGGGGAACCTGTCGGTCTCGACGGTGACGTCGGTGCCCGGCTCGTCCGAGCCCTCGACCGGGAACGGCGTGTACACCAGGGCAGAGGCGAGCTCGGAGTCCGGGAACCGGCCCTGGAGCTCGCCGAGGCTCTCGCCCTCCTCCAGGGCGTAGCCGGCCAGGTAGACCAGGGCCCGCACGTTGTCCTCGGCGCCCGCGACGGTGATGACGGCACCGCCGTAGGAGTGGCCCACCAGGACGACGGGGCCGTCGACCGCGCGGACCACCGAGGCGATGTACGCGGAGTCGCCGGTGAGGCTGCGGTTGGGCACGGCCGGGACGAGCACCTTCAGGCCGTCGGCCAGCAGTTCGGGGACGACCCGGGCGAAGCTGGACGCGTCGGCGAAGGCACCGTGCACCAGGACGACGGTGGGTGTGGAGTCGGTCATGGGAATTCCTTGTCGGCGGTGCGGGGCAGGGCTGACGGAGGGGGCTAGCGCGGGTCGACCCCGAGGTCCGTGTCGACGTCGTAGGCGGCTTCCGCGTGGTCCGGGGCGGGGTGCGCGATGTCGGTCCCCAGGTCGAAGGCCGCCGTCCCGACGGCCTCCTCCAGCTCGGCTTCCTCGCGCTCGGCCCTGCTCCGGCGACGGTGCTCGGTGAGCTGTTCCTTGAGGTGCCTCAGGCGCGGGTGGCCGTCGGGCGCGGACGGGGCGTCGGGCGCGGACGGGTCGTCGGTGGTCACGCCGGTCACCCCTGGCTCAGGCGGTGTGGAGGGCGGTGTGCAGGGTGCGTGCGGCCAGGGAGATGGCGGCTTCGGCGGCGTGGGTCTCGCGCAGGGCGTTGAGCATCACGAAGTCGTGGATGATGCCCTGGAAGCGGACGGCGGTGACGGGTACGCCGGCTTCGCGGAGCTTGTTGGCGTAGGCCTCGCCCTCGTCGCGCAGGACGTCGGCCTCGGCGACGATGACGAGGGCGGGGGGCAGGCCGGTGAGCTGTTCGGTGGTGGCGCGCAGCGGGGAGGCGGTGATCTGGGCGCGTTCGGCCTCGTCGGTCGTGTACTGGTCCCAGAACCAGAACATGCCGTCGCGGCGCAGGAAGTAGCCCTCGGCGAACTGGTGGTAGGAGGCGGTGTCGAAGCTCGCGTCCGTGACCGGGTAGAAGAGGACCTGCTGGAGCAGGGGCACGTCCCCGCGTTCCTTGGCCATCAGGGTGAGGGCGGCGGTCATGTTGCCGCCGACGGAGTCGCCGGCGACCGCGATGCGGGTGGGGTCGAGGTCCTTGGTCGCGCCCTGGGTGACGACCCACTGGGCGACGGCGTAGTTCTGCTCGATGGCGACGGGGTAGCGGGCCTCGGGCGAGAGGTCGTACTCGGGGAAGACGACGGCGGCGTTCGCGCCGACGGCGAGTTCGCGGACCAGGCGGTCGTGGGTGTGGGCGTTGCCGAAGACCCAGCCGGCGCCGTGGATGTAGATGATGACGGGGAGGGTGGCGGTGGTGCCGGCGGGCTTGACGATGCGGGCGCGGACGGTGCCGGTGGGGCCGCCCTGGACGGTGATCCATTCCTCGTCGACGGCCGGCTTGGCGATCTCGCCGGACTGCACCTCGTCGACGGCCTTGCGGCCCTCGGCGGGGGCGAGGTCGAAGAGGTAGGGCGGGTTGGCGGTGGCCTCGACGAAGGCCTGCGCGGCGGGCTCGAGCACCGGCGTGACGGGCGTGAAGGCTTCGGACATGCGAGTCTCCTGGGATTGCGTGAGCCACACCGGGCGTTCCGGCGCGGCCGCGGTTCACCGTAGGAGCCCGGTGTGCCGTGCAGTTGTCCCCGAGTGCACGGCCACCCGCCCCGCAGCGCACGCGCGGCCCTGGGGCGCCGGTCCTCAAGGGTGGGGCCCGGCCACGGTGATCTGCTGTCGAGATGACTGACATCCCGAACCATCGCCGTGAGGAGGGAAGCACGGCGGGCGGCGGAGCGCTGCTGAATGACGAGAGCAACGCCTCCTGTGAGGAAGGTCCCGTGTCCCAGACGTCGTCGTCCGAAATACGCCCCCCGCGCGAGACGGCCCCCGAGGCCGCCCACGGGGTGCCCGGCTGGCTGATCGCGCTGTTCGCCGTCGCCTCCGGCATGACGGTCGCCAACCTGTACTACGCCCAGCCCCTGCTGTCCGAGCTGCGCGGTGTCTTCCACATCGGCGAGGCAACCGCGGGCCTGCTGATCACGCTCACCCAGGTCGGCTACGTGATCGGCATGATCTTCCTGGTCCCGCTCGGCGACCGGCTGGAGAAGCGGAGCCTGATCACCGCCCTGCTGACGGTCACCACGCTCGCCCTGGTGGCGGCCGGTCTGGCGACCGGGTTCCCGATGCTGCTGATCGCCTCACTGATCAGCGGGGCCACCTCCGTGGTGGCGCAGATCCTCGTCCCCTTCGCCGCGAGCCTGGCGCCGGACCACGCCCGGGGCCGGGTGGTGGGCCGGGTGATGAGCGGCCTGCTCACCGGCATCCTGCTGTCCCGCACGCTCAGCAGCCTGGTCTCCGGCGTGGCAGGCTGGCGGGTCGTCTACCTCGGCTCCGCCGTCCTGATGGCCCTGCTGGGCGTGGCCCTGCGGCTGGCCCTCCCCCAGCATGCGCCGACCACCTCCGTGCCGTACCACCGCGTGCTGCGCTCCACGGCGGCGCTGGTGCGCACGCACCCCGCGCTGGTGCGCCGCGGCCTCTACCAGGCGGCCATGTTCGGGGCCTTCAGCGCCTTCTGGACCACCGTCTCCTACGTCCTGACCGGACCGCACTTCCACTACTCCGCCGTCGGGGTCGGGGTGTTCGCGCTGGTCGGCGCGGCCGGTGCGGCCGTCGCCCCGTTCGCCGGGCACTGGGCCGACCGCGGTCTGACCCGCCGGATGACCGGTGCCGCGTTCGGGGTCGCCGCGCTGGCCTTCGCCATAGCCGGGTTCGGCGGGCACAGTGTCGTCCTGATCGGGCTCGCGGCCGTCGCCCTCGACATGGCCGTCCAGACCAGCCTGATCCTCGGCCAGCACACCGTCTACCAACTCGATCCCCTTGCCCGGGCCCGCCTGAACAGCGCCTTCATCGCGATCTTCTTCATCGGTGGCGCCCTCGGCTCCCAGCTCGGCTCGATCGCCTACCGGTCCGGCGGCTGGAGCGCGGTCAGCATGTTCGGGGCCGCCCTGCCGGTGCTGGCGCTGCTGTACTGGCTGACCGAGCGCGACACGAGCGCGCCGCACTCGGCGTAGGGAGCAGCGGGCCCGGTTCCTGGCGGAGCACCCCGCCGACACTCCGCCGGTCCGCGCCCGGGACGGGAGCTGCGCCTGCCTAGGATGCAGTGGAGACCGCCGCCCGGCCGAGGCGGGCGCTGCGCCACCGGGAGCGGATGATGGACCTGCGGCAGATGGAAGTCGTCGTCGCCGTGGCGGACGCGGGCGGGTTCACGGCGGCGGCGCGGCGGCTGCACGTGGTCCAGTCGGCCGTCTCCGGCACCGTCCGCGCCCTGGAACGCGAGCTGGGTACGGCGCTGTTCACCCGGACCACGCACCGGGTCCGGCTCACGCCGGCCGGTGAGGCGTTCGTCCCGGCGGCCCGGCAGGCCCTGCGCGCCGCCGAACTGGCCCGCGAGGCGGTCGACGCGGCGAAGGGGGAGCTGAGCGGCCGGGTGACGGTCGGCACGATGCAGGGGGTCTGGGCGGACCTGCACCTCGCGCTGGCCGCGCTGCGGGTGGAACACCCGCGCGTGGTCGTGCAGTTGCGGCAGGCGGCGGTCACCGACCTGCGGCAGGCGCTGCGCGAGGGCACGGTGGACCTGGCGGTGGTGGCGCTGGACCGGCAGCAGCAGCGCGGGCTGGTGAGCAGGCTGCTGTCCCGGGAGGAGATGGTCCTGGTCGCCTCGCCCCGCCGGAGCCTCACCGCGAGCGGCCCCGAGGACACCGTGGAGCTGGCGGACATCGCCGGGCTGCCGCAGGTGGAGTTCCCGCCCGGCTGGGCCATCCGGGACGCGGCCGACCGCTCGTTCCGGGCGGCCGGCGTCGAACGGGCCACGACCTTCGAGGTCAACGACATCGTGGCCGCCTCCGAACTGGTCCGCAACGACCTCGGCGTCTGCATCATGCCGCCGACCATCGCCGGCCGGTTCCCGGACCTGACGGCCTACCGGATCGCCCGGCACGCACCGAGCTGGAAGGTGATGGTGGTCCGGCCGCCGGGCGAGCCCCCGGCGGCCGTCGCGGCGCTGCTGCGCCACATCACCTGAGCGGAAGTCGTCGGGTTCCGGATCGTCAGAAGTCGTCGGACTCCGGGATCACGTGCATCGCGGCCTCCTCCGCCGACGCCCCCGCACCGTCCAGACCCCGGTCGGAGGCGAACAGGTCGGAGTCGGTGACCTCGTGCGCTCCCTCGTCGGGGGCGAGGAGCCGTCCGGCGCGGCCGTCGCCGACCTCGTCGTCGAGGAGTTCGCCGTCCGTGTCCCAGGTGTCGCCGAGGCCGTCGCCGTCCGGGACGCCGATGTCCGGCACCTCCTCGGCGAGACGCTCGTCCAGGGTCTCCCCGCGCAGTGCCTCCGCCGCCGTCACGCCCGTGTGCTCCACGGCCCAGGGCCGCTCCGGCGGCGAGTAGCCCTCGTCCAGGGCCTCCTCGCCGGCCCGGTAGTCCAGGGTGTCCGAGGCGTCCAGCAGCCCGGCGTCGTCCTGCACCTCCGAACCGTCCGGCTGGTAGACCTCGTCACCCATCGCCTCGTCGGTCATGCGCGCTCCATCGTCACTCGGGCCGTCAGTTCGATCCGGCCGTCAACCGGAAAGGGTAGGAGGTCATGGTCGCGGTCGGGGGGCCGCGGTCGCGAAAGCGGGGCGGGAAGGGCGGGGCGGCCGGCGGGCATGCAGCCGCCCCGGCCGGCGCCCGCCGCCCGCCGCCACTGCGCCGGCGACATCCCGTACGTCTCGCGGAACGCCCGGCTGAAGTGGGAGGGGCTGGTGAAGCCCCAGCTGGCGGCCACGGCGGCGATCGACCGGTGGGCGGCGCCGGGCAGGGCCAGCTCCTCGTGGGCCGCCTCCAGCCGGCGCGCCCGGATCCAGGCGCCCACGGTGGTGCCCTGGCGCTGGAAGAGCCGGTGCAGGTAGCGCAGCGAGATGGCGTGCTGGTCGGCGATGTCCTGCGGGGCGAGCCCGGGTTCGCCGAGCCGGTCCCGGACGGACGCGGTGATCCGCTCCCACAGGGCCGACTCGGGCGGCCCGCCGATCCGCTCCAGGGCCACGGTCGCGAGGATGTCCACGACGGTACGGGCGAGCTGTTCGCGCCGGGCCGCGGTGGCCCGGGTGACCTCGTCGACGAGTCCGTCGAGCAGCGGCAGCAGCAGGGCCGCCGCGCCCCCGTCGGCCTCGCCCACCGCCGTGGCCGTGAGGGCGTGCAACTGCCGTTCCTCCAGGCGCAGCCGGGCGCGGGGCACCATGAGGATCCGGGCCCGCTGCCGGTCGGGGAGCACGATCCGGAACGGCCGCCGCGCGTCGTGGAAGGCCAGGTCGCCGGGGTGCAGCTCGGCGGTGCGGCCGTCCTGGAGCAGCAGGGCGGTGCCGGTCAGCTGGCGGCGGACCAGGATGTGGGTGCGGGGATCGGCGGCGGCCGTGCGGGCGCCGCGCAGGATCGTGCCGGGGCCGAAGTCCTCGGTGGCGATCTGGAGGGCGCCGAGCCGTTCGGCGGCCAGTTCACCGGTCCACGGGCGGTCGCGCTCCACGGTGACCTCGACGTCCACGAAGGTCCGGGACAGGGCGCGCTGCCAGGCGGCGAGGCGGTCGCCGGGTGCCGGGTCCCGGGTGGCGCAGGACACCGCGGTCAGCATGGCGGGCCGTCCGTCCGCACCCGGTCCAGCCAGTCCGTCGGGGACAGCCCGAAGGAGCTGCGGAAGGCCTTGCCGAACCCGGCCGCGCTGGTGAACCCCCAGCGCCGGGCGACCTGGCCCAGGCTGACCGAGCCCGGGGGCCGCGCGGCGAGTTCCCGGCGGCACTCGCGCAGCCGCAGCTCGCGGATCCACTGGCAGACGGTGGTGTCCTCGGCCTGGAACAGCCGGTGCAGATAGCGCACCGAGATGCCGTGCACCCGGGCGATGACGGCCGGGGTCAGCCCGGGGTCCGACAGGTGCCAGCGGATGTACGTCCTGATGCGCAGCAGCAGCACACCGTCGGCGCCCGGCAGCTCGGCGGGGTCCGCCCCCACCTGGTCGGCCGCCGTGGCCGCCACCAGGTCGATGACGCTCTCGGCCAGCCGCTCGGCCGTCGGCGTGGTGTACGACGCGGAGGTGTCGGCCAGCTGTTCCAGCAGCGGCCCGAGCAGCGCGGGGAGCCCGCCGCGCGGGCGTAGCGCGCGGCCGGTGAGCTGCCGTACGTCGGCCTCCGGGAGCTCCAGCAGCCTGCGCGGTACGGCGAAGATCTTCAGCCGGAAGCGGTCCGGGAAAGTGGTCCGGAAGGGACGCAGGGTCTCGAAGAACCCGATGTCGCCGGTGCGCAACTCGGTGGAGCGGCCGTCCTGTTCGACGCGGGCGCGGCCGGTGCTCTGGACGGCCACGAAGATCTCCCGGCCGTCGCCGCGGGCGATGAACCGCGGCGCCCGGTGGACCCGGCCGGGGTCCGCCTCCACCGTGGTGATCCGCAGGTCGCCGAGGCGGTCGGTGCGCAGGGTGGCGTCGTAGGTCCGGCCCTCGGCGGCGATGTCCATCCCCACCAGGGTGTCGAACACGGCGTCGTGCCAGTACTCCAGGCTCTCGTCCGGCGGCACCGAGCGCGTGGTCAGCACCCTGGTCCGTTCGCTCGCCGCGCCGGCCGGGCGCCGGCGTCTCTCCTCGTAGGAGCCGATCGCGGTTGCCATGCCGCCAGCCTCGCCGGGCGACCGGCACCGGCGCATCAGTCGGCCGACTGGTCCTCCGGCACACCGGCCGACCGGTCCTCCGGCACACCGGCCGACTGGTCCTCCGGCACACCGGCCGACCGGTCCTCGGCCGGGGCCGGGCCCGTCACCGCAGCCGGGCCCGCAGAAAGGCGCAACCGGTCAGCAGCGCCGCCCGGGTGGGCTCGCTGTCGGCGAGGGCGTGCAGGGCCACGAAGTCGTGGACGGTCCCGAGGAACCGCACGGACAGCGCGTCGACACCGGCCTCGGACAGCCGCCGCGCGTACTGCTCGCCCTCGTCGCGGGCCACGTCGGCCTCCGCGGTGACCACCAGGGCCGGCGGCAGCCCCGCCAGCTCCTGCGGGCGCGCCCGCAGCGGGGCCGCGGTGGGCTCGCTCCGCCGGGCCGGGTCGGCGGCGTACCGCTGCCAATAGGCGCGCAGCGCCCGGCGGGTGAGCAGGTAGCCGGTGGCGAACTGGCGTTGCGAGGGGCTGTCGCAGCGGGCGTCGGTGAGCGGGTAGTAGAGCAGCTGCGCGCTGATCCGCGGCCCACGCCGCGCCTTCGCCAGCATGGTCACGGCGGCGGCCAGCGTGGCACCGGCGCAGTCGCCGGCGACCGCCAGCCGGCCGGGGTCCAGCGCGAGTGCGCCGGCCTGGGCGACCGCCCAGGCCAGCAGGGCGTAGCACTCCTCCAGCGCCACCGGGTAGCGGGCCTCGGGGGCGCGGCTGTACTCCGGGACGACGGCGCACACGCCGGCACCGGTGACGAGTTCGCTGATGAGCCGGGCGTGGGTCTGGGCGTCGCCGAGCGACCACCGGCCGCCGTGCAGGTACAGCAGGGCCGGGAGCCGGCCGCGCACCCCGGCCGGGCGTACCGTCCAGAAGCCGAGCAGTCGCGCGGGGCCGACCGGTGCCACGTGGAAGACCGCGTCCACGGCGAAGTCCTCGAACCGGTCGGCCTGGGTCTCCCGCAGCGCCTGCCGCGCCGCGTCCGGGCCGAGGTCGTCGAGGGCGGGCGGCACGGCGGCGGCGCTGACCAGGCGCTGCACCACGGGGTCGAGGACGACGGCGGTCCCCGGGCCTCCGGATGTCATGGGCGCTCCTCCGGCCGGCCCTCGGGCGCCGTCACCGGCCCTGTACCAGGTCACGGAGCTGGTGGCGGCTGCTGATGCCGAGCTTGGGGTACACGTTGTACAGGTGCGAGCCGACGGTACGCGGCGACAGGAAGAGCCGTTCGCCGATCTCACGGTTCGACAGGCCGCGCGCGGCCAGCTGGGCGATCTGCCGCTGCTGCGCGGTCAGTTGCTCCAGCAGCCCCGCGTCCGCCGGGGCGGGGGCCGCACCGCTGGCGCGCAGTTCGCTGCCGGCGGCGGCCGCGAGGGCACCGGCGCCGAGGCGTTCGGCGGTCTCCAGGACGGCGGTCAGCTGCTGGCGCGCCTCCAGGGTGCGGCGGCAGCGGCGCAGCCAGATGGCGTAGTTGAGGCGGACGTGGGCGCACTCCCACGGCCAGCGGTTCGCCCCGTGGTTGACGAGCGCGAGCTGGAAGTGCTGCTCGGCCTCGCGGTCCGGGCCGACCAGGGCGGTGGCGTGGTGCAGCAGCAGCGTCATCCGGGTGCTCGGGCGGTCCCCCTGCTCCGCCGCGACCCGTTCCACGAGCGGCAGCGCCTCGGCCGACCGGCCGGTGCGCTGGGCGGTGACGGCGAGTTCGGCGACGGCCCGTGCGGACAGGAAGGGGTGCAGCGGTGCGCCGTCGGCGGTGAACAGGTCGCGCAGCTGCCGCCAGGCGTCCTCCATGTCGCCGCGGGTGAAGGAGGCGAGTCCGCGGGCGCGCAGCAGGCGGGCGTGGGTGGCCCGGTTCTCGTCGAGGCAGACGGCCCGCCACACGGAGGGGGTGAACCAGGGCTCCGGCGGCAGGGTGCCGCGCAGTGCCCGTACGGTCAGGGCCTGCGTCTCCAGGTCGGCCCGCAGCCGCGGCAGGCGCAGTACCGCGGCCTCCGTCAGGGCGTCCCCGGTCACGCTCCCGGCCTCGGCGAACCGCCCGGTGGCCAGCAGGGTGTCCACGAGCGGGAGCACCGACCAGCCGCGCAGCCCGAAGGCGCGGGCGCCGCGCAGCCGCTCGTCGGCCGTCCGCGACTGTCCCAGGTCCACGTCCGCCTCGTCCGACTGGTGGGCGACGGCGGCGAGGACCGCGTGGACCCCGTGGCCCCCGTGGACCGCGGAGGCGGTCGGGGCGCCGGGCGGCGCGGTGTGGGGGCCGTCGTCCGGGGCGTCGTACGGGTGGCCGGGGCCGGGCGGGATGCGGTGCGAGCGACCGAGGGCGGCGGTGGCGGTGGCGGAGCGTGGCCCGGTGACCGCGGTGTCCAGTGCGGCCAGGGCCCGTCGGGTGTGCGGGGTGTCCAGGCGGGCCAGTGGTCCGGCCGTGGCGGGCCGCCACCGCCCGGACGCGTCGGCCTGCCGGGCCCGGTCGAGCAGCGCGGGCAGGGCCGCCGTGTGCTCCGGCAGCCCGGACTGGGCGGCGATGCCCGCCGCCAGGGCGGCGAGGGCGAGCGCGAGGGACCGGTCGACGACGGGGAAGTGCACCGAGGCGTCGGCCAGCAGCTCGAAGGCCTCGCGCTGGGCGGACTCGTGGGAGAGGGCGGAGGCCAGGGCGCCGGCCGCGGCGCAGCCGAACTCCGGCTCGGCGCCTTCCTGGACGAGCCGTTCGTACAGCTCGCGGACCCAGCCGGGGTCGCCCGTGGCGTGGGCCGCGGTCAGGGCCTCGGCCAGCCGGCGGGCGCGTTCCGGCGGCCGCGGGCTGAGCCGGGCCGCCTGTTCCAGGGCGCGTGCGGCCTCCACCGCGTCCCCCCGCCGCCAGGCGGAGGCCTCCAGGGCGGCGGCGACGAAGGGGTTGGCGCCCACCGTGGCGGCGGCCAGGTGCCGGGCCCTGCCCTCGGGCTGCGCGGCGACCCTGGCGAGCTCCCGGTGGGCCTGCTGGCGCTCGCCGGCCGGGCGCCCGAGGTAGGCGGCCGAGCGGGCCAGCGGATGCCGGAAGTCGAACCGGTCCTCGGCCAGCGCGATCAGCCCCGCCGCCTCCGCCGGCGCCCACACCGCCAGGTCACCGGTGCCGAGGGCGGCCATGACGGTGGCGACGGTCCCGCCGGGCCCCGCGGCCGCCGCGTACAGCAGGGCCCGGCGGGTCTCGGCCGGAAGCGCGTCGACCCGTACGCCGAAGGCGTGCGCGTGCCGTACCGCTTCGGCGGGGCCCGGCGCGCCGCGGCCCAGTTCCACGAGGGCCAGCGGGTTGCCCGCGGCCTCGGCGAGGATCTCCAGCCGGTGCCGGCCGGTGGGCGCGGCCGGCTGGCGGTCGAGGAGGGCCGCGGCCGAGGCGCCGTCGAGTGGGCCCAGCCGCAGGGTCTCGGTGCCGGGCGGCGGGCCGGGCAGGGCCGCCTCGTGGCGTGCGGCGAGCAGCACCGTCAGGGCCCGGCCGGCCAGCTGCCGTACGGCGGCGAACAGCGCCTCCGGGAAGGCGCGGCCGCACAGGTCGGCGTCGTCCACGCACACCAGCACCGGGCCGGCCCCGGCGAGCCGGTCCAGCAGCGCCGTCACCGCGGCGTGCAGCTCCGCCTCGTCCACCGGGCCGTCCACCGGCGGTACGGCCGTCAGCGCCCGTCGCCGGTCGGCGGGCAGGGCGGCCAGCTCGTCCCGCACCGGTGGCGTCAGCAGCTGGTGCAGACAGGCGTGCGCGTGCCGCGGGTCCTCGGCCCAGCCCTGCGCGGCCAGCACCAGTACACCGTCGGCGGCGGCCCGGTCCCGGACGTGCCGGAGCAGTGTCGTACGCCCGGTCCCCTCCTCGCCGAGGAGCAGCAGGGTCTGGGGAGTGCCGGGCTCGCGCCGCACGCACCTGAGGATCCGCTCGATCTCGCCGTCCCGGCCCAGGACGGCGGTCTCGTCGCCGGTCGTGGACTGCTGGGGTGGGTGGACCGTCATGCACAAACTCCCCGGGTAATGCGCGTTTTCCCTGGCCAGGGCCATCTTCGCGGAGTTCGGGGAGGCGCGCTTCTGTCACATGACCAGTCGCCCGCGCCGGCGGCCGGCCATCTCGCGCGGGCCCGCGGTTCCGGTCCTGCCGCGGGCCGCTGGCAGGATTGCCGTATCAGCGGCTCGACGACCTCGACGACAAGGACGGTTCATGCACGCCGGCACCACCGACCACCTCTCCGATCCGGGCATCCTGGGACGGGCCGCCGAGCTGGGCCGTCTCGACCGGCTGCTCGGGGCGGTGGACGGCAGCGGCCCGCAGGTGCTGGTGCTGACCGGGGAGCCGGGGGCGGGCAAGAGCACCCTCGTGGACCGGGCGGCCGAGCGGGGCCGGGACCGGGGCCTCGGGATCCTGCGGGTGCGCGGCAGCGAGGGCGAGGCGGGTCTCGGGCTGTCGGGCGTGCACCAGTTGCTGCATCCGCTGCTGCCCGGCGAGGGCCTGCCCGCGGGGCAGCGGGAGGCGCTGGACCGCGCCTTCGGTCCGGAGGCGGCGGCGTACGAGCCGAAGCTCGACCAGCTGTCCCTGTGCGTCGGCGTCCTCGGGCTCATCACCGAGGCCGCCGCGCGCCGGCCGCTGCTCCTGCTGGTGGACGACGCGCAGTGGCTGGACCTCGGTTCGGTGGACGTGCTGGCCTTCCTCGCCCGGCGGCTCGAGGGCAGGCCGGTGGTGCTGCTGCTCGCCGCCCGCGAGGACGGCGTACCGGCCCGTTTCGACCGGGCCTTCCCGCAGATCACCCTGGGCGCGTTGAGCCGTACCGCGGCCGGGCAGCTCCTGGACGCGCAGCCGGATCCGCCGCGTGGCAAGGCACGGGCCGAGATCCTCCAGCAGGCGGCCGGCAACCCGCTGGCCCTGATCGAGCTGCCGCGCGCCCTGGCCCGGGGCCGGACCGGGGACATGGGGGCAGGCGGGGCCGGGGGCGCCACGCTGCCGCTCACCGCGCGCCTGGAGAACCTGTTCGCCGCCGACCTGCCCGGCCTGCCCGCGCCGACCCGGGCGGCCCTGCTCCTGGTGGCCGCGGCCGGCCCGGCCCGGCTGACCGACCTCATACGGGCCGCCCCCGAGCTGGACGTCGTGGCGGCGCTGGACCCCGCGGAGCGCGCCGGCCTGGTGCGGGTGGCGGACGGCGGGGTGCTGCTGCGGCACCCGCTGGTGCGCTCGGCCGTCTACCACGCGGCTTCCTTCCACGAGCGTCGGCAGGCCCATCTCGCCCTGGCCGCCGCGCTGGCCGCGGAGCCGGACCGCCGGGCCTGGCATCTGGCCGCCGCCGCGACCGGCCAGGACGTGGAGGTCGCCGACGCCCTGGCGGAGAGCGCCGAACGGGCCCGGGGCCGGGGCGGCTACGCGGCGGCCGCCACCGCGCTGGAGCGCGCCGCCGAGCTGACCCCGGCGCCGGACCTGCGGGCCCGGCGTCTGCTGACGGCCGCGCAGGCGGCGATGTTCGCCGGTCATCCGCAGTGGGTCGGCGAGCTGAGCGGCCGCGTCGGGGGGATGACCGAGGACCCCCGGCTGCGTGCCGAGGCCTCGCTGCTGGGCGGCTGGGCCCTCGGCGTGACCCTCCGTCACGAGGAGGCGCTGGCACTGCTGTTGGGGGTCGCGGAAGCCACCGCGACCTCCGCTCCGGGCCTCGCCCTCGGCGCTCTGGGCACCGCCGCCACCTCCGTCTACAACTCCGGCGCGCCCTACTACCGCGCCGAACTCGACCGGATCAGCGGCATGATCGACGGGGACGACGACCCCGCCGGCCGTGCCTGGGCCCGGGCGGTCGTCGACCCCGTTCACGAACGGCCCCGTCTGACAGAGCACTTGGCGGCGGGACTGGCCGCCCTGGCGCAGGAGGAGTCGCTCGGCGACCTCACCGCGCTGGGCGGCACGGCCTGGATCCTGGACGAGACCGAGCAGGCGGTGCGCATCCTCGGGCGGACCATGGACGTCCTGCGGCGGGCGGGCAGCGCGGGCACGAACGCGACCGTGACCCAGGCGCTCGCCCTCGCCCTGTTCGAGAACGGCTCGTGGACGGCGGCCGAGGAGGCGGCGCACGAGGCGTTCTGGATGGCGACGGAGGCGGGGGCGGACAACGTGACCGTGGGCGCCGGCATCCTGCGGGCCACCCTGCGCGCGCTCCAGGGCGACCCCGCGACCGCCCGGGCCGAGGCGGCGCACGCCGTACGGGGCGTGGACCTGCGCAGATCGCTGAGCCTGCAGGTCCGCCACCGGCACGCCATGGGCATGGCGGCGTTCGTGGCCGGCGACCACGCGGACGCCTACGAGCAGTTGCGTGCGACCTTCACCCGGGACTTCAGCCCGGCGCCCGTCCACTACCACGCCTCGCTCTACTACCTGGGCGACCTGGCGGCCGCGGCGGTGCGCGCCGGGCGGGCGGACGACGCGCGCACGGTGGCCGACGCCGTGCGGCAGGACCTGAGGCCCGACCCGTCCCCGCGCCTGGCCGCCGTACTGCACCGGGCCACCGCCCTGCTGACCGACACGGACGACGCCGAGCGGCACTTCCGCGCCGCCCTCGACGACCCGGCCACCGACTGCTGGCCGTTCGAGAAGGCCCTCGCCCACCTCGACTTCGGCGAGTGGCTGCGCCGGCGCCGCCGCAGCGCCGAGGCACGCCCGCACCTGAACGCGGCCCTGGAGTGCTTCCAGCGCCTGGACGCCCGCCCGTGGACCGAGCGGGCGACGGCGGAGCTGCGGGCCGCCGGGGCGGCGACCGGCCCGGCGCCCGCCGGCGAACTCACCCCGCAGGAACGCCAGATCGCCGAACTGGCCGCCCAGGGCCTGACCAACCGCGACATCGCGGCCCGCCTCTACCTCTCCCCCCGTACGGTCGGCTACCACCTGCACAAGATCTTCCCCAAGCTCGGCATCACGGCCAGAGCCCAGCTCCGGGACGCCCTCACGGAGGGGGGCATGGGCTGACCTATCCCTGCGGCCGGTCGCACAGGGCGTGGTCGACGAGGAGGCCCGTGGCGCGGTTGAGGGCGGCGAGGTCCGGCGGGGCGGTCGTGGTGGTGAGGGAGACGGTCACCGCGCGGCTGCCGTCCGCGCTCACCGCGGGGCGGGTGTTGACGCCCGCCCCGTCGCCCTCGTGGGTGTAGTAGTAACCGCCGCAGGAGAGCGGGATTGTGCGCAGCCCGAGGCCGTAGGTGCCCTCGGGCATCTCGGCGACGTCCTCCGGGTCGTCGGTCCGCTCGACGGTCTGCCGCATCTCGCGCCACTGTTCGGCGGGGATCAGCCGGCCGCCGGCCAGGGCGCGGAAGAAGGTGTTCAGGTCGGCGGTGGTGCTCACCACGCCGGAGTCGGCGGTGTGCTGGAAGCTGTGCTCGGTGACGTCGAGGCGGGTGCCGTCCGCGGTCGTCAGGTACGCGCGCACGAACGGCTCCGGCAGATACGGGTCGAGCCCGGGGACCGAGGTGTTGCGCAGGCCCAGCCTCGCGATCACCCGGTGCGCGACCAGGTCCTGCCAGCTCGCGCCGCCGGCCTTCTCCGCGATCATCCCGGCGACCAGGTAGTTGGTGTTCGAGTACGCCCATCGGGTGGCCCCGCCGGGCTGCGGCACGAACAGCGGCCGGTGCTTCATCGCCACCGCCACCAGGTCGGCGGCCGGGGTGGTGTCGTAGCGGTTCTCGTCGAAGTGGTTGATCAGCCGGTCCTGGATCTCCGGGTCGTCGACGTAGTCGTACAGGCCGCTGGTCTGGCGGAGCAGGTCGCGTACGGTGATCCGGCCGCCGTCGTTTCCGTTGCCGTCGACGACCCCCGGCAGCCAGTGCTCGACGGTGTCGTCCAGCGACAGCCGCTTCTCCGCGGCGAGTTGGAGGACCACGGTGGCGGTGAACGTCTTCGTCGTGCTCGCCACGCGGAAGTGCGCGTTCCACGGCACCGGTGCCGGGGAGCCGGCGGTCCGGGTGCCGATGCGCGCCATGAGCGGCGCCCCGTCCGCCCGGTCGACCCGGGCGAGCACGTTCACATCGCCTCCCCCCGCCTGCCGTACGGCCGCGAGGTCCTGCCGGAG
This sequence comes from Streptomyces sp. NPDC028289, assembly GCF_055565975.1. Taxonomy (NCBI): domain Bacteria; kingdom Bacillati; phylum Actinomycetota; class Actinomycetes; order Kitasatosporales; family Streptomycetaceae; genus Streptomyces; species Streptomyces sp. NPDC028289. The sequence continues at coordinate 422,050 of NZ_JBVHTI010000009.1, forward strand.
GGCGGCCACACCGTAGGAGTGCCGCGCGGCCGGGTGGTGTCCGGCGGTGACGGCGGTCGCGGTCATGGGTGAGGCCAGTGCGAGCAGGGCTGCGGTCAGCAGGGCGGCCCCGGCCCTCTTCGACGACGGCATCTGCATGTTCGAATCCCCCGTTGCTTCTGGGTGTCCCGGTCGGTGACGCCCCCCAGCCAACCCGAACCGGAAGCGCGTGGGGAGGGGACCTCCCACCGGATGAGGGGTGTACGTAGCCCCCCTGTCCGGACCGTTCCGGGTCAGCGGCGCCGCTGCTCGGCTCGGTGCTCGAAGTCGCCGTGCCTGTTGTCGGCGGGGTCGACGGTCACCCCGGGTGGCAGACTCTTTCGTAACGCCGTACCCCCGTGACGAATGACTGGAGCCGCCCATGAGCGGACGGAACTGCCTGGTCTGCGCCGCCCCGCTGCCGGATCGCGGCCGTGGCCGGACTTCCGTCTGCTGCTCGGCGGCCTGCCGCCAACGCGCCTACCGGCAGCGGCGCACCGCGGTCGACCAGCCGGCGTCGAGCCGTACGAGTTCCTCACCGAGGTCGAGCTGCGTCCGGCCGCCGGCGGTGGCACGCACGTGACCATGACGGCCGACGCCATGCACGACGAGGAGTGTTCCGGGCGGCTGGCCGCCGGGCGGGCGAACGAGAGGGACAACCTCGCCGGGGTGGCCGGGTCCTGACCGATCGGCTCCGGATGACGCTCGGACCCGTCGGTGGCGAGGGGGCCGCGGACGGGTTCGGGCAAGCGCCCTGTGCCCGGCGCGCGGCCACGTCGGGCACAGGCGTGTCCGCGGTGGATCCGCACGTGCTCGTCGCGGCCGCCTCTGGACGGTGCAAGGCATTCATGATCAGCTCGGGGCATGAGTTCCTTGATACGTCACGTGACCGTCGACGCCGCCGACCCGTTCGCTCTCGCGGGCTTCTGGGCCCGGGCCCTGGACGGCTCACTGGCTGACGACGACTTTCCCGGGGACCCGGCGGCCACGGTCACGAGTGCCGCCGGCACCCTGCTGTTCGTCAGGGTCGACGACCGCAAGGAGGTGAAGAACCGCGTGCATCTCGATCTCCAGCCCCAGGACCGCACCCGGGACGAGGAGGTCGAGCGCCTGCTCTCGCTCGGGGCCACGCTTCAGGGAGACCACCGCAGGCCCGACGGAACCGGGTGGGTGACGCTGTACGACCCCGAGGGCAACGAATTCTGTGTGGAACGCAGCGCGGCGGAACGCGCGAACCCCTGATGTCCCGTCGGCTGGTCGCGGGGTCATCCGGACGCTGGGCGGGTGGGCACTGTTCCGCCGGCATCCGGCCCGGACGGCGGTAGGCTCCCGGGGACCCCGACCGGCCTCCCCCCGGCGTCGGGAACGGGCAGGGCGGCGTCCGCCGCGGCCGGTTCCGGCCTGGGGAGGGGACGAGGGCGGCCGAAGCGGCGCATCGCGGGGACCTCGACGAGGGTGTGCAGAACCCAGGCCAGGCACCAGGAGACCACGTACGCGGTGACGCCGAGGGTGATGGCGACGGGCGTGCTCCACTGGCGCTTCGCGCCGAGCGCGACATGGCCGAAGTTGAGGATCTGCCAGTGCACCAGGTAGAAGGCGAAGGAGAGTTCGCCCAGCCGCACCACGGGACGGCTGCGGAACGGTGAGGACAGTCCCTTCATGTCGGCCGTGGCCGCGGCGGCGACGACCAGGGCGATCGGGGCTCCGGTGGCCGCGACGAAACTCCACGGCTCGGGCACGTTCGAGGCGAGGAGGTAGCCGCAGAACAGCAGGCCGAGCGCAGGGTAGAGGCCGAGGCGGATCCACTTCTCCTCCAGGACGATACGGGCCATCACCATGCCCAGCACGAAGTCCAGGGCGCGCACCGGCGGGAACATCTGGATGAACCACACGTGCCGGGCCGGAATGGTGTAGAACATCGGCCGGTCCGGGAGGAGTTCGGCGACGAACGGCACCACCCACATGGCCGCCGCCAGACCCGCCGCCCACCACCACAGGCGCTGCGGGCGGATCCGCCCCACCAGCTTGTACAGCAGCGGGAAGCAGAGGTAGAAGACCACCTCGCAGGCCATCGACCAGCTGACGAAGTCCATGCTGAAGGTGATGTCCATCGGCGGGAACCACGGATGGATCAGGAAGAGGTTCGGGATCGCGCTGTGGGCCGCGATCGGGATGCCCAGCGCCAGCATGGTCACGGCGGCCAGGGCCCAGGCGACCACGTGGTTGGGGTAGATCTTCGCGGTGCGGCGGCGGTAGAAGCGGCGCAGCGGCTCACCGGGCTTGGCGACCATCGTCAGGATGAAGCCGCTGAGCACGAAGAAGAACCCCACCTGCATGGGCCCGGCGCGGCCGACGAGCCGGCTGTACCACTCCCCCACCTCGGTGTCGCGGAAGGGGAACTGGTAGGCGAAGTGGAAGAGGAAGACGATCGAGGCGGCGACGAAGCGCATGCCGTCGAGGGCGGGCAGCCACAGGGTGCGCGGGCCGCTGCGCGAGAAGGCCATCGGGATCAGCTCCGTTCGAGGGCGGGTTGCGGGGCGGGCCGGCCGGGCGCCGGGGCGGGGCGCGGGACGAGCACGACGCGGCCCCGGTGCACCCGGTCCTCGATCAGCCGGTGGCCGGTGGCGGCCTGGTCGAGCGGGAGGCGGGCGTGCACCGCGGGGCGCAGGGTGCCGTCGCCGAGGCGCCGGGTGAGCTCGGCGAGTCCGGCGCGGTACTGGTCGGGGCGGGCGGTGCGCCAGGCCGAGAGGGAGAAGCCGGTGACGGCCTTGAGGGCGATGAGGTCCATGACGGAGACGCGCGGGATGTCGGTGCCGCCGCCGGCCGAACCGTAGAACACCAGGCGCCCGGCCGGGGCGAGAGCCCGCACGCCCGCGAGCAGGACGTCGCCGCCGATGCTGTCGAGGACGACGTCGGCGCCGCGGCCGCCGGTCGCCTCGCGGACCGCGTCGGGCCAGTCGGGGCGCGTGGGGTCGATGACCGTGTCGGCACCGAGGCCGGCCGCGAACTCCCTTTTGGCGGGCGTGCTCGCGGCGGCGAGGACCTGTCCGGCGCCGGCGGCCCGGGCCAGCTGGACGGCGAGGTGGCCGATGCCGCCCGCCGCCGCGTGCACCAGGACGCTCTCGCCCTCGCGCAGGCCCGCGGTGGCCAGGACGCCCATGGCGATGGGGCCCGCGCCGGGCAGGACGGTCGCCTCGGCGGCGTCCAGCTCCGCGGGCACCGGCACCAGGGAGTCGGCCCGGGCCACCATGTGGTCGGCATAGGCGCCCTCCATCAGGAAGGCTCCCACCCGGTCGCCGACGCGGACGCCGACGGTGCCCGGGCCGAGCTCGGCCACGGTGCCCACGACGTCACCGCCGAGCAGCAGCGGCAGGGTCGGGTGCCACATGGGGGCGGGGAAGGTGTCGGCGCGCATCTGGGTCTGGGCGAAGCCCACGCCGACGGCCTCGGCGGTGATGAGGACCTCGCCGGGGCCGGGTCGGGGGATCGGCAGTTCGCGGGGGCGCAGGACGTCGGGGCCGCCGTATGCGTCGAGCGGTACGGCGAGCATCCTGCGGGGGACGGCGGTCATGGCGTGTCTCCGGACGTTCCGACGAGGCCGAGAGGGGAAGTGGAGGGGAAAGAGGGCTGGTTCACCACGGCACGGGGCCCTGGGCCGACTGGAAGGTCCCGGTCGGGCCGTCGTCCGGCAGCAGGGCCAGCCGCAGGACGGCCTCCGCGGCGTCCGCGGGCGAGCCCGGACCGGAGTGGCCGTTGAGGTCGGTGGCGACATAGCCCGGTTCCACGGCGTTGACCTTGATGCCGTCGGGGCGCAGGGCGTGGGCGTACTGCAGCGTGACGGCGTTCAGGGCGGCCTTGGACGTGCCGTACGCCAGCAGCTGGTAGGGCGCGAGGCGTTCGGGCTGCTGGGCGTTGACGGTCTGGGAGCCGAGGCTGCTGGAGAGGTTGACGACGCGCGGGGCCGCAGAGCGGCGCAGCAGCGGGAGCAGTGCGGTGGTGACGGTGACCACGCCGAAGACGTTGACCTCGTAGGTGCGGCGCAGGTGGTCGGCGGTGGCCTCGGGGACGGGGATGCCCGCGTCGAGCAGCACGCCCGCGTTGTTGACGAGGAGGTCGAGCCTTCCGGCCGTCTCCTCGACGGCGGCCGCGGCGGCCTTCGCGGAGTCGGGGTCGGTGACGTCGAGCCGGACGTACCGGACGTCGGCGCCCTCGTCCGTGAGGACGGCGGCCGCGGCCCGTCCGCGTTCCCTGTCGCGGGCGGCGAGGAAGACCGTGGTGCCGAGGGCGCCGAGGCGGCGGGCGGTGTGCAGGCCGATGCCCTTGTTGGCGCCGGTGACCAGGGCGACGGAGGGGATACGGGCAGCCGGGGTCATCGGGTTCCTCCCACCCGGGTCGCGGGCGGCTGTTCGAGGTGGACGGTGTCGTGGGCCTCGACGAGTTCGGCGATGCGCCCGCGGTCGGCGGGGCCCGGCCCGGCGAGCAGGTCGGCCAGGCCCTCGAACATCAGCTCGGCGCCGCCGGGGGTGGTGACGAAGAGCATCCGGCCCTCGGCGTCGCCGACGTTGCGGAAGCCGTGTCCGATGCCGCGGGGGGCGTAGACGACGCCTCCGGGAGCGGTGCGATGGAGGCTCTCGCCGACCTGGATGTCGTAGCAGCCCTCCAGGACGTAGAAGGCCTTGTCCGTGTGGCGGTGGTAGTGGAAGGGCGGGCCGCTGCCGGGAGGTGTGGTGACCTCGAAGAGGGAGAACAGGCCGCGGGTGTCGGCGCCGCGCAGCAGGAACCTGCCGCGTTCGACGGTCCACTCGACGCAGGGGGTCTCCTCTGTCACCACGAACTTGGGAGGTGCGGGCTGGGAGTTGTGGGTGGCGGTCATGATGCTCCCGCAAGACTTCGAACTTCGTCGAACATTACGATGATGTTGGAACACTGCGGCGAGGCGGAGTTATGCTCGCGTCCATGAGCGATGTGGTGTTCCATCCGCCGGTGGAGGAGCTGGTCCTGACGAAGGTGCTCGCCGCCCTCGCCGAGCCGGCCCGGTTGGCGATCGTGCGTGCCATCGCCCGTACCGGGGAGACCGGGGTGTCGTGCACCCAGATCCAGCAGGACGCGGGGATCGAGATCGGCAAGTCGACGATGTCGCACCACCAGCGCGTGCTGCGGGAGTCCGGGGTGACCCGCACCCGCATCGAAGGCTCCCGGCGGATGCTGACCCTGCGCCGCACCGACCTGGACCGCCGCTTCCCCGGCCTGCTCGACGCGGTGCTCACCGACAGCGACACGGTCGTCGGGGCGGCCGCCCTCTGAGGCACGCGGGCGGCCGGTCACGGGGACTCCAGCCGCAGCGCCGCGTAGGCGCGGGCGGCCGGTTCCCAGCGCAGCACCGCGTGACCGGCCGCCGCGTGGACGTCCCGCCAGTAGCGCTGCAACGGCTCGCTCTCCTGCTGCGCCCGGGTACCGGACGAGCGCAGCAGCCCGTCCACGGCCGCCACCAGGAGGTCGACCGCCAGCGCGTGGTCCCGCTGCGCGCGGGCCGTCGCGGCGGCGTCGGGACGACCCTCGTCGGCGTCGGCGGCGGCCCGCGTCAGCAGCAGCCGCGCGGCGTCCGTCTCCCCCGCCGCCCGGGCCAGCGCCAGCTCCTCGGTGGCGGTGGTCTCCCCTGACATGCCGAGTCCGCCGGCCCGGGCCGCGCGCCGGGCGGCCTGGCTCGCGGTCCAGGCCGTCAGGGCACCGTCCAGCGCGCCGAGCGCGGGCGCCGCGAAGGACAGCCCGCTCACGCTCTTCAGCGGCACCCGGTGGCAGTGCGCGTCCGACGCCTCGGCCCGCCCGGCCAGCAGGGTCTCCCGGGCGAAACTGTGCCCGTACGGCACGAAGACCGGCTCGGCCAGCACCAGCGTGTCGCTGCCGGTGCCGCGCATGCCGACGGTGAACCAGGTGCGCTCGATCTCGTAGGCGGAGCGCGGGACCAGCAGGAAGCGCACCTCCCGGCGGTCGCCGTCCACCGGGACCGGGCAGCACAGCAGGGCGTGGTCCGCATGGTCGATGCCGCTGACGAACGCCCAGCGACCGCTCAGCAGCCAGCCGCCGGCGACCGCCGTGGCCTCGCCGCCTGGCAGCAGTGCGCCGACCACCAGGGCGTCCGGGTTCCCGGCCCACACCGCACGCTGCCCGGCCTCCGGCAGAAAGCCGGCCATCCGGCCGAGCGAGGCGGCGATCGACGCCACCCAGGCGGCGGAGGGGTCCGCCGCGGCGACCTCGGCCGTGGTGTCGAGGAACCATCGGAACGTGCCCTGCGTGCCGCCCCAGCGGGCCGGCACGAAGTGACGCGCGAAGCCGGCCTCGCGCACGGCGTGCACCACCTCCGGCGTCGGCCGCCGGTCGGCCTCCGCCTTGTCTGCGTGGTCCGCGGCGAGAGCGACGAGACGCTCCGCTGGGTTGGGGCCGGGCATGCGGCACACCTCCTTGTGAGGACGGGGCGCCAGCGTGTGCGTCCGGGCTCGAAGCGGGCTCGACCGCCGCTAGGGCCTGTCTGACAGTTCCCGTCGTCGCCCGGAGGGCGGCCTCGCGGCGTCAGGTGCGTGCTCTCGGTGTGCCGGGCCCAGATCCACGTACTGGACGTACTTGGGTCAGGGCCCGGCGCGGCGAGAGTGCGTGCATGGCGTCGCGAGGCAGGCGGGAATTGTCAGACAGGCCCTCGGGCCCGGTGGACGGGATGCGAGCCCCACCCCGTTTCGAGCCGCTCTCAAGGGTGGGGCCGCAGCCTGACCTGGCCCGGGGACCGCCCGGCGCCGGCGAGTGAAAGGAAGACGACGCGATGCCCTTGTCCGACCTCAGGCGCACAGGAGGTGTGCGGTGACCCGGCGTGTGGTGCTCACCGGCATCGGGGTGCGTGCACCGGGCGGTTCCGGAACGAAGGAGTTCTGGGACCTGCTGACCGCGGGCCGTACGGCCACCCGGCGCATCTCCTTCTTCGACCCGTCCCCGTTCCGCTCGCAGGTCGCCGGTGAAGTCGACTTCGATGCCCGTGCCGAGGGGTTCACGCCCCGCGAGCTGCGGCGCATGGACCGCGCCACCCAGTTCGCGGTCGCCTGTACCCGTGACGCCCTCGCCGACAGCGGTCTGGAGCCGGGCTCGGCGCAGCCCGGCCACCCCGAGCCGCACCGCGTCGGCGTCAGCCTGGGCAGCGCCGTCGCCTCCGCGACCAGCCTGGAGCGCGAGTACCTGGTGATGTCCGGGGGCGGCCAGGAGTGGGTCGTCGACCCGGGCTATCTGTCGCCCCACATGTTCGACTACCTCAGCCCGGGCGTGATGCCCGCGGAGATCGCCTGGGCGGCGGGCGCCGAAGGCCCGGTGACGATGGTCTCCGACGGCTGCACCTCGGGCCTCGACGCGGTGGGGTACGCGGCCCAGCTGATCCGCGAGGGCAGCGTGGACGTGATGGTCGCGGGCGCCGCCGACACCCCCATCTCGCCGATCGTCGTGGCCTGCTTCGACGCGATCAAGGCGACCACGACCCGCAACGACGACCCCGAACACGCCTCGCGCCCCTTCGACGGCTCCCGCAACGGCTTCGTGCTCGCCGAGGGCGCCGCCATGTTCGTCCTGGAGGAGTACGAGTCCGCCCGGGCCCGCGGCGCGCACGTCTACGCCGAGATCACCGGCTATGCGACGCGCTCGAACGCGTACCACATGACCGGTCTGAAGAAGGACGGCCGGGAGATGGCCGAGGCGATCCGGGTGGCCCTCGGGCAGGCCCGTACCGACGCCACCTCCGTCGACTACGTCAACGCGCACGGCTCGGGAACCAAGCAGAACGACCGGCACGAGACGGCCGCCTTCAAGCGGAGCCTCGGGCAGCACGCGTACAACGTGCCGGTCAGTTCCATCAAGTCGATGGTCGGCCACTCGCTGGGCGCCATCGGGTCGATCGAGATCGCCGCCTGCGCCCTGGCGATCGAGCACGGCGTCGTCCCGCCGACGGCGAACCTGCACACCGCCGACCCCGAGTGCGACCTCGACTACGTCCCGCTCACCGCGCGGGAGCGGCGGCTGGACACGGTGCTGACCGTGGGCAGCGGCTTCGGCGGCTTCCAGAGCGCCATGGTGCTGCAGCGTCCGGAAGGAGCCCGCGCATGACCGCGACCACCGTCGAGGTCCCCGCCGTCCGCGCCCCGGCCGCCCGGGCCGTCGTCACCGGCCTCGGGGTCACCGCCCCCAACGGGCTGGGCACGGAGGCGTACTGGAAGGCCGTGCTGGCGGGCGTCAACGGGATCAGGGAGCTGGGCCGGTTCGACACCAGCCGGTTCCCGTCCCGGCTGGCCGGCGAGATCACCGACTTCCGGGCCGAGGACCACCTGCCCGGGCGGCTGCTCCCGCAGACGGATCTGTCGACCCGGCTGGCGCTCGCCGCCTCCGACTGGGCGCTGGCCGACGCGGACGTGACGCCGGAGACGCTCACCGACTACGCCAAGGGCGTGGTGACGTCGAACGCCACCGGCGGGTTCGCGTTCACCCACCAGGAGTTCCGCAAGCTGTGGACCCGTGGGCCCGAACACGTCAGCGTCTACGAGTCGTTCGCCTGGTTCTACGCGGTCAACACCGGGCAGATCTCGATCCGCAACACCATGCGCGGGCCCAGCGCCGCCCTGGTCGGCGAGCAGGCCGGAGGTCTCGACGCTCTCGGACACGCGCGGCGCACCGTACGGCAGGGCACCGACCTGGTCGTCGCGGGCGGCGTCGACTCGGCGCTCGACCCGTGGGGCTACGCCTCGCAACTCGCGGGCGGCCGGGTGACCACGGTCGCGGATCGGGACCGGGCGTATCTGCCGTTCGACGCGCGGGCCGCCGGCTACGTGCCGGGCGAGGGCGGGGCGATCCTGGTCGTGGAGAACCCGGAGACCGCCCGGGAGCGCGGGGCGGGGCGGGTGTACGGCGAGATCGCGGGCTACGCGGCCACGTTCGACCCGGCACCGGGCTCCGGCCGGCCGCCGCGGCTGCGCCGGGCCGTCGAACTCGCCCTCGCGGACGCGGGGGTGACGCCCGGCGAGGTCGACGCGGTGTTCGCCGACGCGGCAGGCATCCCCGAACTCGACCTGGCCGAGGCCGAGGCGCTGGCCGGCGTCTTCGGCCCCGGCGGCGTCCCCGTCACCGCTCCCAAGTCGCTCACCGGGCGCCTGTACGCGGGAGGCGGTCCGCTCGACGTGGTGGCGGCCCTGCTCGCCATCCGCGACGGGGTGCTGCCCGCGACCGCCGGGACCACCGAGGTACCCGAGCGCTACGGCCTCGACCTGGTCCTCGGCGAGCCTCGCGAACTGCCCGTCCGCACCGCCCTGGTGCTCGCGCGGGGCCGCTGGGGCTTCAACGCGGCCCTCGTGGTCCGCGCGGCCGGGCTCTGAGCACGCCCGCGCACCGCGACGGGTCCGCCCGCCCGTCGTTCCTGCCCGCACGTGACATCTCACCACCCATGACACGAAGGCGAGTTCACATCGTGAAGATCATGACCCTGGACGATCTGCGCCGCATCCTGCGCGAGTGCGCCGGCTTCGACGAGGGCCTGGCGGACGACGCGGCCGCGCTCGACGCGGCCTTCGAGGACCTGGGCTACGACTCCCTCGCCCTGATGGAGAGCGCCGCCCGCATCCAGAAGGAGTTCGGCGTGGTCATACCCGACGACGAGATCACCGAGGTGGAGACCCCGCGGGCGCTCCTCAGCCTGGTCAACGGCAGCCTGACCGCGGCCGCCTGAGCGGGCCGGCGAGGAGAGAACGCCATGACGGAGCAACGTCTTCACCACACCGAGCACACCCTGACCGTGGACGCGCCGGCCGCCGAGCTCTACGGCCTGGCGGCCGACGTCACCCGCTGGCCCGCCCTGTTCGGGCCGAGCGTGCACGTGCAGCACCAGTTGCGCGAGGAGCGGGCCGAGCGGTTCGAGCTGTGGGCCGTCGTCAACGGCGAGGTCGGCAGCTGGGTCTCGCAGCGGACCCTGGACCCCGACCGGCTGCGCGTGACCTTCGCCCAGGTCCGCAGCCGGGCCCCGATCGCCTCGATGCGCGGCGAGTGGCTGTTCCGCACGCTGTCGCCGACGCGCACGGAGATCGTGCTGCGGCACACCTTCTCCGCCGTCGACGACGACCCGGAGTCCGTGGCGTGGATCCTGCAGGGGCTGGACCGCAACAGCCCCGAGGAGCTGGCCGCGCTGGCCCGGCTCGCGCTGTACGGGCACCCGGTGGACGACCTCGTGTTCTCCTTCACGGACACCGTCCGCCTCACCGGGCCGGCGGCGGACGCCTACACGTTCGTCCACCGGGCCGACCGGTGGGCCCGGCTGCTGCCGCACGTGGGCCGGGTCCGGCTCGCCGAGCCCTCACCCGGGGTGCAGGAGCTGGAGATGGACACGGTGACCTCGGACGGCTCGGCGCACACCACGCGCTCGCTGCGGGTGTGCCGGACCGGCGAGTGGATCGCGTACAAGCAGCTGATCACGCCTCGGCTGCTGCTGGGGCACAGCGGCCTGTGGACCTTCGCCGACGGGCCCGGCGGCCCGGTGGTGACCGCCCGTCACACCGTGGCGCTCGACCCGGAGGCCGTGCCCGAGGTGCTCGGTGAGCACGCCACGCTCGCCGAGGCCCGGGAGTATCTGCGCGACGCCCTGGGGCGCAACAGCCGTACGACGATCGAGCACGCCGACGCGTTCGCGGCGGGCCGCCGCAAGCGGGCCGTGGCGCGTACCGCCTGAGGCGGCCCCTGCCGGGAAGGCGAAGGCCCGGCGGTCCGAAGGAGGACCGCCGGGCCTTCGCCGTGTGCGCTCGCGCACGGGTCACAGCAGGTGCGCGCCGCCGTCCACGGACAGGACCGCGCCGGTCGTGTAGGGCGACTCGATCAGCCCGTGCACGGACGCGGCGACGTCCTCGGGGGTGCCCACCCGGCGCAGCGGGGTGTTCTCCCGCACGTGCTCGGCGATCGCCGTGAAGTCCTTGGTCCACGGCGTCTCGATGAGCCCGGGCGCCACGGCGTTGACCCGGACCTGCGGGCCCGCGGTGTTGGCCAGCAGCCGGGTCATGTGCTCGATCGCGGCCTTGCTCACGGCGTACGGGACGGAGCTGCCCGCGGGCCTGCTGCCCGCCACGGAGGAGATGTTGACGACCACACCGTCGGCGGACTCACGCAGGTGCGGCATGGCTGCCACCGTGGTCGTCCAGGTGCCGATGACGTTCAGGTCGAGGATCTCGCGCCAGACGCCCGCGTGGGCCGCCTCCAGGTCCGAGTGCGGGATCACCCTGGTGGTGCCCGCGTTGTTGACCAGGATGTCGAGCCGGCCGTACCCGGCGACCGCCTCGGCGACCAGCCGGCGCGCCTCGCCCTCGTCCGAGATGTCGGCCTGGATGTACGTCGCCTCGGGCAGCGATCCGGCGAACCGGCGCCCGGCGTCCGCGGAACGCGCCGAGTTGATCACCACGCGGATCCCCGCGGCGGCCAGCCGTACGGCTACCGCGGCGCCGATGCCGGAGGTGGATCCCGTCACGAGGGCCACGCGCTTGTCGTCGGTCATGCTGTGAACTCCTTCGGGTGGATGCGGGGTGGATACGCCGGAGCGCACCGCCGGACCGGATCGCGGCCCGGCGGTGCGCTCGGGAGGAGGCCCCCCGGTCGGGGGGCGCGGCGGCCGGACGCCGGGGATGGACGACCGGCCGCCCGTCGTGGGGGTCAGCGGGACGTGCTGTGGACGGCGACCCGGCGCACGCCCAGGCGGATGCCCTGGCCGTGTACGGACGCGGCCATGGTGGTCAGCCCGACGGCGAGCTGGCGCGGGGCGGCCGCGCGTTCCTCGCCGGGCAGCTCCCACAGCACGAAGGCTCCGTCGAACTGCTGGTGGCCCAGGTCGCCCACGGTGAGCGTGTGCCGCCCGTCGACCACCCAGCGGACGGTGCCCGCAGCCGGGTCGTGGGTCAGGGCGCAGTGGTGCGGGCGGCCGGGCCGTACGTCGCACAGCGGCACGGCGACGGAGAACGCGCGCTCGTCGCGGCCCGCCCGGGGCAGCCGTTCGTACAGCGCGTACACGGCGCTGCCGGTGAGGCAGAAGTCGAAGACCATGCCGGTCTCGCGGTCGAAGGTCATGAGTGCCCCCGCTCCGCGCCCGACGTCCCCGGCCGGATCCGCGGCGGCGCCCGAGGCGGGTGCGCCCCAGGTGCCGTAGGCGCGTACCGCGAGCTCGGCCTCGACGGTCAGGGTCCGCTCCGGCGAGACGTCGAAGCCGGCGAAGCCGGTGGACGCGGTCGTCTCCAGGTAGGCGGTCCAGCGCAGGAAGGCGTCCGGCGGTTCGGGGCCCTCGGACGGGGTGAACGCCGGTTCCCCGGTGCCCGGATGGACGCTCCTCGGCACGATCACCACACCGTCCTCGCCGCGCCCGACGACTCCGTCGCCGCCCGCCCCGATGTGGGTGTCGCGCAGCCGCCAGGACGCGCCGGGGCCGGTGTGGTCCAGCCCGTGGGCGAAGTCGTCGACGAAGTGCACCCGCCGCGGGGTGCCGGTCTGCACGGTCATGGGTGCCGTACCTCTCTTCGTGGGTTGTGCCGGGCCGTTCGCGGGATCGGGGCGCGGCGCCCGGGGCTGCCCGGGCGGGGCTCAGTAGTTGCCCAGGCCGCCGCAGACGTTCAGGGCCTGCGCGGTGACGGCGGCCGCGTCGTCGCCGACCAGGTACTCGACCATCGCGGCGACCTCGCGGGTCTCCACATAGCGGCCCAGCGGCACCCGGCCGGTGATGCGGTCGAAGGTCTCCTCCTCGCTGACCTGCCAGATCCCGGCGTAGTGGGTGCGCACCCGTTCGGCCATGGGCGTCTCGACGAAGCCGGGGCAGACGGCGTTGACGGTGATGCCGGTACGGGCCAGTTCCAGGCCCAGCGCCTTGGTGAAACCGACCACGCCGTGCTTGGAGGCGGAGTAGGGGGCGGCGTGCACGACGCCCTGCTTGCCGCCGGTGGAGGCGATGTTGACGATCCGGCCGCGCTCCTTCGCGAGCATCCCGCCGGTGGTCAGGACCTCCTTCGTCATCAGGAAGACGCTGTTGAGGTTGGTGTTGACGACGTCGAACCACAGCTCGTCGGGGATTTCGTGGGTGGCGCCGCCGCCGCTGCGGCCGGCGTTGTTCACGAGGATGTCCACCGGTCCGTAGCGCTCCACCGCGGCGCGCACGAAGGCGCGGATCTGCGCGGGTTCGGACACGTCGCACACCGTGCCGTCGACGTCGTAGCCCTGCTCCTGAAGCGACTTGACGGTCTCGGTCAGCTGCTCCTGGCCGCGGGCACACAGGTACACGCGGGCGCCGAGACCGGCGAGGCGGCTCGCCACCTCCAGGCCGATCCCGCTGGTCGCGCCGGTGACCAGGGCCACCGGCCGCGCGGACTCACTCATGCTGCCTCCTCGTGTGCGGTCTGCGGTCCGAGCCTGCGCAGGTGTTCTCGAAGGGGGCTCGAAGCGGCCTTGACCGCCGTTCCTCGAGCCGGGTTCTAGGGGCGGGGGCGAACGTGAGTGGCCGTTCGTGCCCACCACTTGCCTCCGGGAGACAGCCATGACCAGCACGGAGACCGCCATGACCAGCGGCCACTCGCCGGCCGAGCGGGCCGCGCGGGTGACGCCGGAGCTGTACGCACGCGTGCAGCACTTCTACGCCCATCAGATGCAGGCACTCGACTCGCTGCGGTTCGAGGACTATGCGGCGACCTTCACCGAGGACGGCACCTTCCAGCACTCGCCCGGCGTGGAACCGGCGCGCACCCGGCCCGGGATCGTGGCCGAACTGGTCGAGTTCCACAAGCGGTTCGACGGCGACCCGGTGCAGCGGCGGCACTGGTTCGGACACGTCGCGCTGGTGCCGGGCCCGGACGGCGAGCTCCTGTCCACGACCTACGCCCTCGTGGTCACCGTCCGTCCCGGCGGCAAGCCGGAGATCGCCCCGAGCTGCGTCGTGCACGACGTACTGGTCGAGACGGAAGACGGCACGATCCGCACCCGCTCGCGGCGGATCACACACGACCAGATGTTCTGAGGAGGAGGCCCGGTGCGGCCCGGAGGGCGGGGACGGGGTGTGAGGGTGGAGGCCGGGCCGGAGCGGCCGGAACCGGTCTCGGTGGGTTCCGGGGGCGGGCCGGTACGGGTCGGCGTCCCGGCCCGGTGGGTACGCGCGGTGGCGCGGCGGGACGGCCGCGCGGCCGTCACCCGGGGCGTCGGTCCCGCCGTCGCGCTCGCCGCCGTGGAGGAGCACGGCACGCCGGAGCAGCGCGCGATCGCGACCCGGGCCGTCCTCGCGGGCGGCCGCCTCACGCTGCTCCTGCCCGAGGCACCGGTGGGCGGAAGCGATCTCGAGGGAACCGCCGGGTACGTGGAGTTCGCCCCGGCCGGGCCCGCCCTCTCGGGCGCCTCGCTCACGGCGCGCCTGGTGGTCCGCGGCGCCGCGGAGGACTCCTTCCTGGGGGCGCCGGAGCACGGTGCCCAGGTGTTGCTGGACGCCCTGCGGTTCGGCTGGCCCCTGTTCGTGTCGGCGGGCATCGGCACGGCCGACACCGTGCTCCGCGAGGTCGTCGACGCCGCCGGGACCGCCGGTGTGCGTCCGCTGGACTCCTCGCTCACCCGGCGTGCGGTGACGGCCGCCTTCCTCGAACTGCTCGTCGTGGACTGCCTGGTGACGACGGCCGAACGCGCCCTGGAGCTCGCGCCGGCGCAGGCGACGGCGCTGTCGGCCGTGGCCGGACATCTGGGGCCGCGGCTGCTGCGGGACGGCGCCGAGGGCCTCGTACCGGTGCTGGGCCGGCACGCCCACACCGCGTACGGCGCGTTCGGCGCGTTCGGCACGACACGCGCCCGGCTGCGGGGGCTCGCCGCGCCGTCGCGCCACGGGCCGGGAAGTCTGGGTGTGCTCACCGCGCTGTCGGCCCGCGGGGAGCACCACGCGGCCGTTCTGCCGGAGGCCGTGCACGCGCCGGACGGCCCGCCGGCTCCGCCGGGGGTCCGACCGGTCACGGCCCCCGCAGCCTGGTTCGAGCCGCGGTTGCCCGCCGAGGGCCTGTCCGGCCCGCTCGGCGCACTCGTACGGCTGCTGGCCCGCGAAGCCTCCGTGGTAAGCGCGGAGTTCGCCGGCGCGCGGGCATCGGGGTCCGCACCGGCCCTGCGCGCGGCCGCCGACCGCTACGCCCTGCTGCACGCGGCGGCCTGCTGCCTCGGCGTGGCACGCAACGCGCCCCCGGGCTTCCTCGCCGACCCGGCGTGGCTCACCGCCGCCCTGGCCCGTATCGCGCACCGCCTCGCCCTCCCCCCGGCGCCCGGCAGCGGCCGACGGGACGACACCGTCCTCCAGGAGGTCCTGACCCGGTGCCGCGACGACACGACCCTCGACCTGTACGCCTCCCCTCTGTCCGGCACCGGGAGGCGGCCGTGACCGGCGACCGCACGCACGCCGGCACCGCCGCGCACCCCGGGGCCGCGGTCGCCGCCGGGCCCGTGCCCGGGCCGGCCCGAGTCGCCGGGCCGGACGCCCCGTGGGAGGAACTCGGCGCCGCCCTCGAAAGGTTCGGGCATACCGTGCTGTGGAGCCGGACACCGGACTGGCAGGTCGGGGACGAGCGCGAACTCGGACTTTCCCAGCGGGAGTTCACGCGGGCCGCGGCGCTGTCCGGGCGCAGGCGGCCGGCGTTCGTGGCCTCCCGGCTGCTGCTGCGCCACGCCGCGGCGCACGCGCTCGGTGCCGCGCCCGCGGACATCGACGTGGCGCGCGCGCCGGAGGGCCGGCCCTTCCTGCGCGGCTGCGAGGAGCTCGACGTGAGCGTGAGTCACACCGGCGACCTGGCCGTGGTCGCGCTGAGCCGCTCAGGACGGGTCGGCGTCGATGTGGAGTCCGCGACGCGCACGGTCGCCGGACTCGGCGCCGAGGTCCTGACGGCGCACGAACTGGCGGCGCTGGCCCAGCTGCCGGACCCGCACCGAGCCCGGGCCCTGCTGCGCCTGTGGACCCTCAAGGAGGCCTACGCCAAGGCCCTGGGCCACGGCCTCAGACTGCCCTTCGCGTCCTTCGGGTTCGCCCCGCTCCCCCAGGAGCGGTCCACCGCGTCCGCGGACGCGGACGGCCCCGTTCGGCTGGTCACCGCCGACGGGGCTCTCGTCGATGCACCGGGCTGGCGGTTCCGTACCCGCGGTGTGGCCGGTGATCACCTGCTGGCCCTGGCCCTCGGGCCCGGTCCGCACCCGCCGTCACCGGGGCTCGACGCCGCCCTGGCCGCGGCCGTGCTCAGTGCGCCGCGGCCAGCGGCGGTTCGAGGGACGGGTCCGCGGACAGCATCGCCCGGTACAGCCGCTGCAGCCGCGGCGACGGCTCGATCCCGAGCTCCTCGATGAGCGTGCCGCGCATCCGCTGGAACGCCTCCAGCGCCCGCCAGGCGTTGCCCGAGCGGTACAGCGCCAGCATGAACTGGGCGCACAGGCTCTCCTTCATGGGATACCTGGCCGCCAGCATCCCCAGCTCGGACAGCAGCGCCGCGTGCCGCCCCAGCCGCAGATCCGCCTCGATGCGCTGTTCGAGGACCCGCAGCCGGGACTCCTCCATGCCGATCAGCTCGACGGACAGCACCTCGCCGGTGGGCACGTCCACCAGGCCGGGACCGCGCCACAGTTCGAGCGCCCCGGCCAGCAGCACCGACGCGGCCGCCGCGTCCCCGGCCTCCAGCTCCTCCCCGCCCCGGGCCGCCTTGTGCTCGAACTCGGCGAAGTCGGAGCACAACTCGGCGGCGTCCAGGCGGTAACCGCCGTAGCAGGTCCTCAGTACGTCCTTGGCGCCACGGCCCGCATCGCGACCGAGCGCCGACGCTATCTTGCGGCGCAGCTGGAGTATGTAGGTCTGCAGCGTGGTGGTCGCGCTGCGCGGCAGCTGGTCGCCCCAGATCTCCTCCATCAGCACGGGCGCCGGCACGACACGGCCCGCGCGCAGGGCGAGCAGTGCGAGGATCTGCCGGGGTTTGCCGGCGCTGGGCACGATCGACACACCGTGCTCCTGGACGAGCAACGGGCCAAGGACCTTGATCTCCACGTGGATCTCCCCTGTTCTCCTGACGGACCTGTGAGGTCGGGCGTCCGGAAACGCATCCATCTTGCCGGGAGCCTCGCACCGATCGGCATCCCGGCCGTAGACCGTTCCTCATGATCTGCGACGGGAATTGCTCATATGAGGAATTCACACCCGGAGGCTGAACAGCTCACTGCCCCCGCGGCACGCTCTGATCCACACTCGTCGGACTTGGGCGCCCGACTAGGAGATGACATGCCCGACATCACCGAGACCCGGACGTCCGACGCCTTGACGCTCCCCCTGTGGTCCCTGCTCGACGAGGTCGTCGTGGAGGGCCGCGCCGACGGGTCCGTCGTGCTGCGCCGCGGCACGGAGGTCAGGAGCCTGTACCGGCCCGGGCTGCTGGTGCGCAACGCGCTGGACCGGATGACGCTGGGGCCGGTGCGGCTGGACAACCTCACCGGAGTGCCGGTGCGGCCGGGCGACAGCGGCAGCTGCGGCGAAGTGGCCGAACTGATGTGGTCGTTGCGGTGCATCGCGGAACTCGTGGTGCACACCCTCGGCTACGACGACCCGCGCGGCCCGCTGCTGTCCGTGTACTGCTCGGCCGGTTCCGCCGCGTTCCGTCCGGCGCGGCCGTCCGGCGAGGTCCGGGTGCGGCTCGCGCCCGGCGTCGTGTGCCGCCGGGAACACGGCGAGCCGGTCCTGGCCTCCCCGCGCTCCGCGCACCGCGTGCGACTGCACCGCCCGGAGGCCACGGCCCTGGTGGCCACCCTGCACCGGCCGCTGGACGTCCGGGAGGCAGCCGCGGCCGTTTCCCTGCGCCGCGACGTGACCGAGGAGATCCTGGCCTACCTGGTGGGTGCCGACGTGGTCTGCTGAACCGGCCCGCGCCCGCCCGGCGGCCACCGGGCCCCGTCAGATGAGCCACCCCGCGTCCCGCGCGATCCGCACGGCGTCGAGGCGGTTGCGCGCGTTGAGCTTGGTCACCGCGGCGGTGATGTAGTTGCGGACGGTGCCCACCGAGAGATGGAGCCGGGCCGCGATCTCCGCCGCCTCCGCGCCCTCGGCGACGAGCCTCAGCACCTCCGACTCCCGTGCCGTCAGCGGGTCCTCCGAGGCGCCCCAGGCGGCCAGGGCGAGCTTGGGGTCGATGACCCGGTGCCCGGCGTGCACCCGGCGCACTCCCTCGGCGAGGTCCCTGGGCGGCGCGTCCTTGAGGAGGAAGCCGGAGACCTGGGCGTCCAGGGCCCGTCGCAGGGTCCCCGGGCGACCGAGGCTGGTGAGGATCAGCACCCGGCACCCGGGCAGTGCCGAGCGCAGCTCGCGCGCGGCCGTCAGACCGTCGACGCCGGGCAGGTCGATGTCGACGATGGCCACGTCGGGCCGCTGCCGCATCGCCTGCGGCACGATCTCGTCCCCTCGCTCCACTTCGCTGACCAGCTCGAAATCCGGTTCCAGACTGAGCAGTGCGGCCAGGGCGCCACGCACCATGTGCATGTCCTCGGCCAACAGTAGTCGTATCTTGCCCGCCTTCATGCTCCCCCATTTCATGATCGCAAGCGTGACCCGAATCCTACTCAAGTCAGTTTTCCGGTCGTACTCGACTGTGCGTGTGCAGTGTGAGGTACCCGACAGTCCACACACGTCTGGAGTTCTGATGACCGCGCCTGTCCAGCGGCTCGCGCCGCCCCGTACGCAGGAGGTCGCCGACCGGGTCTTCGCCTATGTGCAGCCGGACGGTGGGTGGTGTCTGAACAACGCCGGCATCCTGGCCGGGGAGGGGGTGACGGCCCTGGTGGACACCGCGGCGACCGAACGCCGCTCGCTCGCACTGCGGGACGCCGTGCGCTCCGTCACCCCGCACGCTCCGCGCTACGTCGTCAACACCCACTTCCACGGCGACCACACCTTCGGCAACTACGTGTTCACCCCCGGCGCGGTGGTCGTGGGCCACGAACGCACGCGTACGGAGATGACGGAGGCGGGGCTGCACCTGACCGGGCTGTGGCCGGACGTCGAGTGGGGCGACCTGGTGCTCGATCCGCCCTCGGTGACCTACCGGGACCGGTTGACGCTCCATGTGGGCGGGATCGAGGCCGAGCTGGTGCATGTGGGGCCGGCCCACACGACGAACGACACCGTGGTGTGGCTGCCCGCGCAGCGGGTGCTGTTCACCGGCGACCTGGTGATGGCCGGGGTCACCCCGTTCTGCCCGATGGGCTCGGTGGCCGGTTCGCTGGAGGCGATCGCGCGGCTGCGCGGGTTCGGCGCCGAGACCCTGGTCACCGGGCACGGCCCGGTGTGCGGTCCGGAGGTGTTCGACGTCGCCGAGTCGTACCTGCGCTGGGTGCACGAGCTGGCCGTCGAAGGCGACGCGGCGGGCCTGAGCCCGCTGGAGGTGGCACGCGAGACGGACCTGGGCGAGTACGCCGAACTGCTCGACTCCGAGCGTCTGGTGCCGAACCTGCACCGCGCCTACGCCGAGGTGCGCGGTGCCCGGCGCGGCGCACCGATGGACATCGGCGCGCTCTTCGAGGAGATGATCGAGCACCACGGCCGGCTGCCGGCCTGTCACGCCTGACCCGGGCAGCCGACCCGCCCCGCACGACCGGGCCCCGCCGACCACCGGCGGGGCCCTCGGCAGGTCCGTCGGCTAGCCGTGCGTCGCCGCCATTTCGGTCTCCTGGTGCCAGACGCTGTAGGTGCCGCGCTGGTAGAGCAGGGGCCTGCGCCGGTACACCTCGGCCGCCTCCACCCGTGCCACGAGGATCCAGTGGTCACCCGCCTCGACATGCTGCACGATGCGGCACTCGGCGTGGGCGAGCGCGACGTCCGCCAGCACGGGCGCGCCGCCGGCCAGTGCCGCGGGGCGCCAGCGCAGTCCCTCGAACTTGGCGTCGGCCTTGCTCGCGAACACGTCGGAGGCCGTACGGCCGTTCTCCGCGAGGACGTGCACCACGAAGGCGCCGGAGTGCCGGAGCGCCGGCAGGGACTGGGAGTTGCGGTCCACGCACACCAGGAGCATCGGGGGCGCGGCCGAGACCGCCGTCATCGCGTTGCAGGTGAGGCCGCGGGGCGTACCGTCCGCGTCCACTGTCGTGACGACGGAGACCGAGGTGGGATAGGAACCGAAGAGCTCGCGGAAGCGCTGGGCGTCCACCGCCATTCCACTGCACCGCCAATCGGGATCGGGTTGTCTGCGGCCCTGGCTGAGAGCCCTTCGCAGCTTCCGTGTCCCGGGTGGAGCCCCGCTGGACGGGAGCTCGACCCGGGCGCCGGCGGTGTTCAGCCGACCCGGTGCACCGCCGCGACCCCGGCCGGGCGGGCGGGGATGACGGCCTCCAGCCGGAACCGCCCGTCGTCCAGACGGTCGGCCGCCAGGGTGCCGCCCACCGCGCCCAGCCGGGTGCCGAGGTTGTCGAGGCCGCTGCCGCTGTCCGGGGAGGAGTCCCGGCGGTGGGTGTCGGCACCGTCGTTGAGCACGGACAGCCGTACGGCTCCGTCGGCCATGCGCGCGGATATCTCGCAGTTGCGCACCTTGCTGTGGCGCAGCACGTTGGTGACGGCCTCCCGCAGGACGGTCGCGAGGACGGTCTCCACCCGGACGTCGAGGTCGGCGACGGCGACCATGACGTCCACGCTGACGTCGGCCGCGGCCAGCACCGACCGCGCGGAGGCCGCCTCGTCGGCCAGGGAGAGCCTGCGGTAGCCGCTGGCGACGGTGCGGACGTCGGCCAGGGCCTGGCGGGAGATCTCCAGCATTCCGGTGATCTCGGACTGGGCGCGCTCCGAGTGGGCCGGTACCAGGCGGTGGATGAGCTCGCCCTTGAGGGTGATGGCGGACAGGCTGTAGCCGAGCAGGTCGTGCAGGTCGCGGGAGAACCGCATGCGCTCCTCGATCACGGCCATCCGCGCGAGTTCCTGACGGGCCGTGTGCATCCTGACCACGAGTTCGGCGAGGCTGGTCAGGGCGAAGACCACCAGCCCGGTCAGGAGCGTCGACTCGCACAGGTAGACGCTGTCGAGCAGGGACCTGCCCACCAGCACCGGCTGCACGAGCATGCTCAGCCCGACCAGGCCGTACGCCGCCCAGTTGTACGGCCCGGGCAGCAGGAGCAGCAGCGATCCGGCCAGGAATCCCGCCATGCCGCCCCATTCCGACGCGTAGACGAGCAGCGGCAGATAGGTGACCAGGCCCTGCAGGCTCAGCGTGAGCGCTCTGCGCCGGGCGGACCGCTGCCGGGCCGAGGGCGCCGAGTGCCAGAGCTGGAGCACGAAGACCGCCGCCAGTCCGGCGACGCCGCCCGCCTCGTCGCTCGCGGGAATGTCCTGCCGGAACAGGTTGAGCACCGTGATCAACAGGTACGACAGCAGCACGGCGACCAGGATGCCGCGGGCCACGCGTGGCGCGGGGATGTCCCCGATACCCGGCTGCACGGCCGTCGCCTGCTGTAAGAGCGGGTTGCCTGTCGATGCCGAGGACCCTTGCGTCGAGTCCGTGCCGGTTCGACGAGGATCAACGCTGTGCGACACGGCACCCCTCCCCCAGGTGGTCGAACCATTTCGGCCTGCAACTATAGGCAGCCTTTGTGGCGTGCATGCAACACGCTTTCCCAAGGCCTGAGTTCAGACGAAGAGGGGCACCGGGTTGAGGTCCTCGTATGCGGTCGGCGTGTCCAGCCGGCCCAGCGTGACGGGGACGTCGTACAGGCGTCCGGGCGCGAACCGGGCCCAGAAGTGGCGCAGTCCGGGCACGAGGACCTTGACGACGGGCAGGCCGATGTCGGGCCGGGTCTGGTCCAGGACGAGCAGTTCCATGCCCCGCTCGGCCACCAGCGCCTCCGCTGCCGCGACGTCGTCGCGCAGATCGGTGCGCGGGGTGTAGGGCCAGGAGGCGGGCGTGCGGGCCGCGGCGGCCGGATCCGGGCGCAGGAACGGCCGGCCCGCGACCGTGGCCGTGCGCCACCAGGTGCGCGGCTCGGGGTCGTCGACGGCGTATCCGGTGCCGTCGGGGCGCGCCCCGGCCACCGCGGGCAGCATCTGGCCGAGTTCGGTCAGGGCGCGCCGCAGGGCGACGGCCGGGTCGAAGTGGGCGCCGAATCCGAACAGGATGTCCTCGGCGGGCTTGTCGACGCGCCGGGAGACGGCCGCGAGAGCGGGCACGCCGAGGTCGGTCGTGAGGTCGAGGACCCAGGTCTCGCGGCCGAGGGCACGACAGCCGTCTATCACGCGCCGCACCCAGGGGGCGTCGAAGGCGTCGAGGTCGACGGCAGGCTGGCGGGTGCGGTTGTACCACCACAGGGCGACGGCGTCGCGTTCGACGAGTTCCATGAATCCCTGGAGGACGGCGTCCTCCAGGCTGCCGCCCGCGGCGTTGCCGTTCGAATCGGCGCGCAGTCCGCCCCCGTCGAAGTCCCTGGGATCGAAGTAGAGCAGGGAGGTGGGCAGGAGCCGGTGCCGGCCGGCGGTGAGCGACCAGACCGGGGTCCACTCGCCGGGCCGGTTCTCGTCGAAGGGCGCGGGCACGTACTGGAAGTGCGCGGCGCGGGCGTTCCAGCGGTCGCGGTCGCGGAACTGCCGTTCGTCGTAGAGCTGGCAGGCGTTGGGGTGGATCGCGTCGGCGCCGAGCGCCCGGTAGGTGTCGCGGACGACGGGCTCGTCGCCGTGCCGGGTGGCGCTGTACCGCTCGACGGCCTCGCACAACGCGCTCACCTGCGCCTCGGCCGGGTCGAGCCCCTTGCCCCCGCTGAGCGCGCGCAGTCCGGCGCGCAGCCCGGCCAGGGTGTGCGCCTCGGTGGCGAGGTTGTGGCCGGACAGATAGCAGTCGACGAAGCCGGGAGCGCGCGGGTCGCGCCGCAGCTCCTTGACCACACCGCTGACGGGTCCGATCAAGTGGCCGTACTTCTCCAGCATCCGGTGCGCCGTCAGTGCACGGTGGCCGTTGCCCTCGACGGCCGTCTTGGGACGCGGGTGCGGTACGTACGGCCGGCGTACCTGTCGGGCCACCATGCCCGGGTCCCCGCAGTCGGGGCACTGCGGGCGTCTGCGCACCGGGTGCAGGGTGGTGCGGCGCGTGAGCGTGTCGTAGGCGAGGAGGTCCGGCAGGGCCGGGTCGCGCAGACCGGCGACCCGGTGGGCGGCTTCGAGGGCCGCCAGCTGGAAGCCGAGGGCCCTGGTGGCCGGGAGCGAGGCGCCGGGCCGGGCCGCCGGTGCGTCCGTGCCGAGGGCGCGCCTCAGCGGTGCCTCGGAGCGGCGGTGAGTGCGCAGCCGCTGTGCCAGACAGGACCAGCACGGGCCGGGTGCGCCGAGGACGGGACCGATCCACACCTCGGGCCCGTGCACCCGCACCGGGAGCCACGGCACGCCGTCCGAGCGCAGGCGCACGTCCAGTTCGCCCAGGCGGGGATCGAGATGGTCCTCGCACACCACGAGCACGAGGGCCTCGGTGTCCGACGCGTCGGCCGCCACCCGCAGCCCCGCACCGGCACAGGCCGCGGCGAGAGCGGCGCGGTCGGCGTCACCGACGGCGTCCGGCGCGTCCAGGACCTCGACGCGTACGGCTTCGGCGGTCAGTTTGGCTTCCGCGGTGCGGGCGTCGGGGACCGCGTGGTCCCAGTACGCCTGGGCGGCGGGGTCGAGGCGCGACGGGGTGTGGCCGCGGACGAGTCCCGCCTCGGTGAGGGCGCGCACCGCCCGGGCACTCTGCTCGGGAGCGAGCTCCGGCGCGGCGGCGCGCTGGAGGTCGGGGAGGGTGCGGGTGCCGTCGAGGAGGGGCGCCACCACCTCGGCCGCCGGCCCGCGGACGGCGACCACACTCTCGGAGGAGAGCAGATAGACGGCCTCCCCCGGTACGACCACGCTGCGCAGATGACGCTTGAAACCGACGGGCGCCTCCTCGTCGGCCGTGTGCGCCCGCTCCGCCCCCCGTACCTCGCTCACGCCCGGATCACTCCGTGTGCCCGGCCGCCGCGGCTCCGTCGACCGCGGGCAGGACGCGGACGCATACGCCGAACAGGGCGACGCCCCCGAGGTCGGGGCGGTCGAGGTTCTCGACCGTCAGCACGGCATCCGTTGCCTGGAGTTGGTCCTCGGCGCCGTGGGGAGTGCGCGGAGAGTGCTGCATGGTTGCTTTCCTTTCCGACCGGATGACGGCCTCGCCGACCGGATGACGGTCGTCCGACGCCTTTGACAGGGATTCTGCGAAGCCTTGGCGGCAGAAGGCAGTGGCGCCGTCACGTCTTGGACCATGAACTTCTCACGTCTTCGCGCAACGCCGGAGTCCCGCACGTCCCGCGGGGCCATTCTCCCTACGGGCCTTGGCCGTTCGGCGCGTGGCGACATCCGTCCGTTGCACTTGCGAGGACATCGACAGCGATCGTACTGTTCGATGACTACCAACCTGATCGATGAACATCGAACCGATGAGAACGGACGAGGTGAGCACGATGTCCGCCACGGAGACGCGGGACACACCGAGTGCCACGGACCGGCACAACTGGCGCATGCTGCCGGTGATCCTGGCCGCCTTCTTCATGTACGGCTTCGACGGCAACGTCGTGAACGTGACGATCCCTTCGCTCCAGGCGGACCTCCACGCCGGCGAGGCGGCCCTGGAACTGGTCGTCGGCGGTTACGTCTTCACCTACGCGGCCGGCCTGGTGCTCGGTGGCCGCATGGGCGACCTCTTCGGCTACCGGCGCATGTTCCTGGTCGGCATGGCGAGCTTCACCGTCGCCTCCGTGCTCTGCGGCCTGGCACAGAACCCGACCCAGCTCGTCGTCTTCCGGATGCTGCAGGGGCTGACGGCAGCCGCCATGGTGCCGCAGGTGCTCGCCCTGATCACCTCCACGTTCCCGGCCGAGCAGCGGCCGCGCGCGCTGGCCTGGTTCGGTGTGACCGGCGGGCTCAGCGGCATCTGCGGACAGGTGCTGGGCGGTCTGCTGCTGGTCTCCGACCTGTTCGGCCTCGGCTGGCGCGTGATCTTCTTCGTGAACGTCCCGATCGGCATCGTCGTCATCGCCCTCGCCCTGCGGCTGCTCCCCACCACCGCCTCGGGCCGCCGCCCCGGCCTCGACGCCCTGGGCATCCTGGGCATCTCCGGATCGCTCGCCCTGGCACTGGTTCCGCTCGTCCTCGGCCGCGAGTACCACTGGCCGCTGTGGGCCTGGATCCTGCTGGTGGCCTCGGTGCCGGCGATGGCGGCCGCGCTGCTGTGGGAGCGCAGGCTCGCCCGGACCGGCGGACAGCCGCTGCTCGACCTGACGCTGTTCCGCAGCAAGGTGTTCAACGCCGGGCTCGCCATCAACGCGGCCTTCATGGCCTTCTTCACCAGCTACATCTTCGTGCTGAGCCTGATGCTCCAGACCGGCCTCGGCTTCAGCGCGCTCCACGCGGGCCTGGTCTTCGCCCCGACCGCCGTACTCGCCATGGTCGCCTCGCTCAAGGGCAAGGGCCTGGTCGCCAAGCACGGCCTGCGGGTGCTCACCATCGGCTCGCTGATCACCGCCGTGAGCGTCCTGATCACCGCCGTCGGCCTGCAGGTCCAGGGCGGTGGCATCTCCCAGCCGGTGCTGCTGGTCTCCACGGCCCTGATGGGCATCGGCAACGGCCTCATCCTGCCCTCCCTGATCGGTGCCCCGATGGCCGGCGTCAAGCCCGCCCAGGCCGGCATCGCCTCCGGCATGCTGTCCACCACCCAGCAGTTCGCCAGCGTGACCGGCGTCGCCGTGCTGGGCGCGATCTTCTTCGCCAAGCTCGGCGATCGCGCCGGGGCCGGCGCGTACGCCGGCGCCACCGAGCTGGCCGCCTGGATCGCGCTCGGTCTGATCCTGGTGATGACGGCCCTGGTCACCGTGCTGGTGCGGGCCGCGGCGGCATCGGCGGCCGAGGCCCGGGCGGCGAGCGACGCGTCCCCCGGGGACGTCGCCCCCGCGAAGGCCTGACCGTGCGCGGTTTCGTCACCGACCCCACGGCCCCCGGCGGCCTCCGGCTGACCGACGGTCTGCCGGAGCCCGACCCGGCCCCGCACGAGGCCGTGGTGGAGGTCCGCGCGTTCTCCCTCAACCACGACGAGGCCAACCTCGTCCGGCGCAGGCCGCACGGCTGGCGCCCCGGCCAGGACACCGCCGGTGTCGTGGTGCGGGCCGCCGCCGACGGCACCGGTCCGTACGTGGGCGAGCGGGTGGTCGCCTACATGGACTGGGAGGGCTGGTGCGAGCGCATCCCGATCGCCGGCCACCGGACCGCCGTACTGCCCGACGAGGTCTCCTTCGAGCAGGCGGCGACCCTTCCGGTCGCGGGTCTGACCGCGCTGCGGGCGCTGCGGGCGGGCGGTGCGCTCCTCGGCCGGGACGTGCTGGTCACCGGGGCGAGCGGCGGCGTCGGACAGTTCGCGGTGCAGCTCGCGGTGGCGTCGGGGGCGCGGGTGACCGCGCACGTGACCCGCCCCGAGCGGGCCGAGGAGGTGCGCGCACTCGGCGCCCACCGCGCGGTGACCTCGCTCGCCGAGCACGCCGAAGGGGTTCCCGGCCCCTTCCACCTCGCCCTCGACGGCATCGGGGGGCCGCTCCTGCCGCAGGTGCTGCACCGCATGGCGCCGGGCGCGACGACCGTGCTGTACGGCAACATCGGCGGCCCGTCCCAGGTGCGCATCCTCGACTTCGCCGGATACGCGCCCAACAGCAAGGTGATGGGGCTGGTCAGTCCGATCCCGGACCACACCAAGGGTGAGGACCTGGCCATCCTCGTCGGCCTGATCGCCGACGGGCGTCTGGTACCGCGCATCGGTCTGCGCGACACGTGGGAGCGGACCGCCGAGGCGTTCGCGGCCCTGGCGGCACGCTCCTTCCGGGGCAAGGCGGTACTGGTCCTGCCGTGACCGCCTGTCCTCCTCCGACGCGGGCGGGGCGCCTACTTCCCCCGGGGCGCCCCGCCCGTTCCGCTGTGCCTCCACCCCTCAGCCGGTCGCCCCGAACCACTTCGTCAGCGCCGGCTCCAGGCCCTCACCGGTCACCTCGCCGGCCGGGGCCGCCCAGGCGACATAGCCGTCGGGGCGGATCAGCAGGGCACCGGCGCCGAGTTCGTCGGCCCGGGCGCGCACGGTGTCGACCGCGGCCCGACGCGACCCGGCCGCAAGAGCCGGTGCACCGTCGGAGAGGTCGAGCAGGACGCCGTGCCCGCCGTGCAGCAGCTCGTGGACACGGCGTTCGCCGTCCTCGGTCTTCAGCACCGCGTTGGGCACCCGGCGACCCGCCAGCGGGTGGTCGCCGGACGCCGGGTAGACCACGTCGAGGCCGTTGACCATGCCGGTGAGGAAGTCGCGCACCTCGTCGAAGTCCAGCAGCACGTCGAAGAGTTCGCGCAGCGCGCCCACCTTGTCGCCCGGCTCCATGAGGGCGACCTGGGCCCGGGTGTTGTGCAGCACGGCGGCGGCGACCGGGTGCCGCTCCTCGTGGTAGGTGTCCAGCAGTTCCTCTCCCGCGCGCCCCGCGAGGACGGCCGCGAGCTTCCAGCCGAGGTTCGCCGCGTCCTGGATGCCGAGGTTGAGCCCCTGGCCGCTGGCCGGGAAGTGGATGTGCGCGGCGTCCCCGGCCAGGAACACCCGGCCCACCCGGTACTGCGCCGCCTCGCGGGTCGCGTCCCCGAACCGGGACAGCCAACGGGCGCCGCGCATACCGTAGTCCGTGCCGGCGATCGACCGGTAGGCGGTGCGCAGCACATCGATGTCGAGGGGTGCGTCCCGGTCCGTGACCTTGTCGAACTCGACGGTGACCACCCGGTAGAGGCCCGGCCCGAGCGGGAACTGCATGGCCACGCCGTTCGTGTGCCGGGGCATGGATCCGGTCACCGGCTGGTCCAGGCCGGGCAGTTCGACGTCGCCGACCATCGCGGTGAGCGTGGTGGGCGTGCCGGGGAAGCCGACGCCGAGCAGCTCGCGCACGGTGCTGTGCCCGCCGTCGCAGCCTGCCGCATAGGCCGCCGGCAGGACATACGCCCCCTCGGCTCCCTCGACCGTCAGCGCGACCCCTGACGCATCCTGCGCGAGGCCCGTCACCCGGGCACCGAAACGGAGTTCGACACCGAGTTCCAGCGCCCACTGCTCCAGCAGGCGCTCCGTGTCCGCCTGCGGGATGCGCAGCATGTACGGGTGGTCGCCGGCGAATCGTTCGAAGTCGAGCTTGCGGATTCCCGCGAAGTGCCCGACCGGCACCTTGGGATGCCCCTCGGCCAGGAACCGCTCCACGATCCCGCGCTGGGCCAGGACCTCCAGCGAACGGGCGTGCAGCCCGAGCGCCTTGGAGTGCCCCGTGCGTTCCGGCAGCGCCTCGAGCACGACCACCTCGGCACCGGCCAGGCGCAGTTCGCACGCCAGCATCAGTCCGGTCGGCCCCGCACCCACGATCGCCACGTCCGTCATCCGTCACCCTCCCGAGGACCGCCCGCCCGACGGCGCCGGCCCCTGATTCGGAACCTCCCATGACACGTGCTCACGCAGCGTCCCGGGGCCCGCTGGAGACTGACTTGAGGCGGGTCGAGCCGGAGTTCGAAACGACTTCCCGCGCCGGGGCGACCGCGGACGGGGGCGACCGCCGCCGGGCCCGACATTGCCGAGCGCGGTCCGCAGGTCCTCCTCGTCGGCGAGCAGCGGGGGTCAACTGACCGTGGTCACGGTCGCCGTCCCCGAGCCGCGACCGAGCCGTCACGCGCCTGTCGTCGAACCGGGGCGGACGATCATCAGGACCACCACGACGAGCCAGACGAGGGCGAACATGCCGGTGATCATCGACAGCCTGGGCAGCCTGGCGATCAGGGACTCCGTGACGGTCGACGCCCGCTCGGGCCTGTCGAGCTGGGTGACCACGGCGTCCTGGGTGCCGAGCACCGCGATGCCCAGCAGGACGGCGGCCACCGCCGTCAGCGCCATGGAGGCGATGAGCCAGGCGCTGCCCATCACGCCCATCACCTGGGCGGTGCCGACACCGAGGATCGGGACGGAGATGCCGGCCACCGCGTAGACCCGGCAGATCCGGTGCAGCAGCTGGACCGAGCCCGTGGCCGACTGCCGCTCGGGTCCGTCGGCCAGTGCCTGGCGCGCGTAACGCGGAAACAGGCTCGCCGCGATGGTGACCGGCCCGATGAGCAGGATCGCCGCCAGCACGTGGACGCTGAGCAGGAATGTGGCCATGGCGGTGTCTCCTCTTGTCGCGCGCACGCCGGGTGGGGCATCGGGCGCATAGTTTCAGTCTGCCTTAAACTCGCCCGACGATAGCATTCCTCTGTCGAGAGCCCAGAGCTGCCGGTTGCCGGCATCCGGCCCTGGAAGGTGGGACAGGTGACGAGTGACCCGGCCGAGCGCCCTCCCCCGGGGCGCCCCGCTCTGCTGCTGATCGCCCTGGGGCGGATCGTGCGGGAGGAGGTCGAGCGCGCCCTCGAGGCCCAGGATCTGTCGCTGCGGCATCTGAGCGCCCTGGGACACCTCTCGCGCGAACCCGGGCTCTCCTACAGCGCGTTGGGGCGCCGCGCGGGAGTCACCGCGCAGAGCATGCAGGCCACCGTGCGACAGCTCGAGCAGGCCGGCGCCGTCCACCGCGTGACTCCGGCAGGACGCGGCCGCACCGCCGAACTGCGCGTCACCGACACGGGCCGCCGGTTGCTGCACGAGATGGACCATGCCGTCAGCTCGGTCGAAACCCCGCTGCTCGACGGGCTCACGGCCGAGGAGCAGGCCGACCTCGGCACACTGCTGCACCGTCTCCTGGCCAGAAGCCTGCGCGCCGACGCGCCGAGCCGCTCCTGACAGAAGGGAAGGCCGGAGGCCGACCCGGACGCGCTCGCCCGCCGCTCGCCGCCGCGTTCCGGGGCGGAGCGCTTCCGGAGCAGGCGGCCGACGGGTCCACACCCCTGCGGGACGCACCGCACGGGGCTCTGACCTGCATCGAGTCGTTCACCGTGGAACACCGACGTCCGCGGCGCGCCACCCCTCAGGCGGGCACCGCCCGGAAGGCGTCGGAGCTCAGAGAGCGCCGGAGGAGACCGGACGGAGCGCCCACCGGGAGCGGCCCTGCGCCGTCAGCGGGAGTCCCGCGAACGCCTGATCGGCGACGTGCTCCAGCGTGGCCGTGTCGGACCCGGCTCTGGCCAGCACCTCCATGCCCCGGTTGACGGCCATGAGCAGGCGGCCGACTCCGGGGACGTCCGCCTCGGGATCGAGGTCGCCCTGCCGCTGCGCGGCCCGAACGCACCCGGTCAGCGCGTCCTCGATTCTTCCGAGGGCCCGCTTGACGCGCGCGTCGGCCTGCGGATCGTGGCCGGTCCCCTCGACGACGAAGCCGGTCACCATGCAGCCGAGCCCGTCGGGGTCCTCGTGCACGAACCGCGCCGACTGCACGAGATACGCGTGCAGCCGCTCCAGCGCGGTGTCGTCGGGACCTTCGAGCACGGCCGCCCAGGCGGCCTCGGTGCGGTCGCAGTACGCCTGCAGCGTCTGCAGGTACAGCTTGCTCTTGTCGCCGAAAGCGGCGTAGAGGCTGCCGCGGCCCAGCCCGCCGGCCTTGGCGATGTCGTCCACGCTGGTACCGGCGTACCCGGTACGGCGGAACTGCCGCTCGACGGCCTGTACGACCTTGTCCCTGTCGAATCCTGGTGGGCGCCCCATGAACCACAGCCTACAGGCCGCACAAACGTTCTTGACATTCCGTTCCACAAAATTCTACGGTTCTTGACACAGCGGTCCAGAATTCTGGTGTCCGCCGCTCCCGGCATCCCGCGAATCCCGCAGAACGGATGAGACGCATGTCTTCGCAAGATCAGATGGCCCCGCCGCGAACACCGAGGGCGGGAGGCGGAGGCTCCTCGAAGGCCCGCCCGGCCCTCATCCTCGCCGTGCTGGCCATGGCGAGTTTCCTGGGCCAGCTCGACGTGTGGATCACCAACGTCGGCCTGCCGAACATCGGGCAGGGCCTGGGTTCGACCTCCCTGTCGGACCTGAGCTGGGTGCTCAACGGCTACGCCATCGTCTTCGCCGCGCTCCTCGTGCCCGCGGGGCGGCTCGCCGACCGCTTCGGGCGCAAGAGCGGCTTCCTCATCGGCATGGCCGTCTTCGTGGCGGCGAGCCTCGGGGCCGCCCTGTCCGGCGACGTGTGGGTGCTGGTCGTCTTCCGTGCCCTCCAGGCACTGGGCGCCGCCCTGCTGACCCCGGCCAGCCTCGGTCTGGTGCTGACGAGCGCCCCCGCGGACAAGGTCGAGCGGTACGTCAAGGTCTGGTTCACCGCGGGGTCGCTGTCCGGGGTGTGCGGACCGATCTTCGGCGGGCTGCTGGTCCAGATCTCCTGGCGGTGGCTGTTCCTGGTGAACATCCCCGTCGGACTGCTCGCCATCGTGCTGGCCGCCCGGCTCGTGGCCAACGTCAAGCACGAGCAGGACGCCCGCATCCCCGACCTGCTCGGCGGCGTCCTGCTGATCGTCATGGTCGGCGCCCTGGCCCTCGGCGTGGTGAAGGCACCCGACTGGGGCTGGTCGGACACCCGGGTCGTCACGTCGCTGGCCGTGTCGGTGGTCGGGCTGGCGGGGTTCCTGCTCCGCTCGTCACGGCACCAGGTTCCCGTGGTCGACCTCTCCCTCTTCCGGGACCGGATCTTCGCCTCGGCGAACCTCGCCGGCATGCTGCAACTCGCCTCGTTCGCCGGCCTCCTGCTGTCGACGATCCTCTGGCTGCAGAGCCACTGGCACTACTCCGCCATCAAGACCGGATGTGCCAGTCTTCCGGGCCCGATCGGCTTCGCGGTGGCCGCCACGCTCAGTGAGACCCTCCAGCGCCGGTTCCGGATCCCGGCCGGCGTCATCGCGGCGGCCGGCAGCGCGATCGCCTCTGCCGGCATCCTTCTCTTCGCCGGTCTGCTGCACAACGACCCGAACTACGCCACCGGAGTCCTCCCGTGCTGGCTGCTCTTCGGGTTCGGCGCCGGCCTGGCGCTCCCGACCGTCGTCTCTTCCGCGACGGCCGGTCTGCGTCCCGGGCAGGCCGCCACCGGCAGTGCCATCGTGACCATGTCGACGCAGATCGGTTCGGTCGTCGGCATCAGCATCCTGGTCGCCATGCTCGGCACCGCCTCCGGCGGAGCCCCTCTGGGCACCTACCGTCACGCGTGGTGGGTCACGATGGCCCTCATGGCCGCCGCGGCCGTGGTGTCGCTGGGCGTGTCCCAGAAGAGGTCGGTGACGGCCCGATGACAGCGTCCGTTCCGGCCCGAGCCGCCGCCACCGCCACGACCCCCGTCACAGGACGGAGCCGTCGGCTCGGCCTCCTGGTGGTCTGTCTCGGCGTCATGATGGCCTTCGTCGACGTCACCTCCACCATCTCCGCCCTGGGCGACATACAGAGCGATCTGCACGTCACCGCGAGCACGCTGGTATGGGTCACCAGCGCCTACAGCCTCGCCGTCGTGAGCTTCGTGATGTCCGCGGGGACCTTCGGCGACCTCGTGGGGCGACGACGGGTGTTCAGCCTGGGTGCCGCTGTCTTCCTGACCGGCAGCGTGGTCGCCGTTCTCGCCGACAGCGCCGGAATGCTCGTCACCGCACAGGCGATCGCGGGCCTCGGCGGCGCGGCCGTGCTGCCGACCAGCCTGGCGATCGTCAGTGCCACCTTCCCCGACCCGCACGAGCGCACCGCCGCGATCGGCATCTGGGCCGCGTGCTCCGGAGTGGGCCTGGCCATCGGCCCGATCCTCGCGGGAGCCCTGCTCGAACACTTCTCCTGGCACGCCGTCTACCTCGCCAACATCGTCATCGCCGGCACGGCCCTTGTGCTGGCCCCCGTCTTCGTGGTCGAGTCCCGGCACCCCACGCGCAGGCCCGATCTCGCGGGTCTGGTCCTGGGCACGGTGATGACGGCCTCCGCCACCTACGCGATCATCCAGGGTGGCGCCGACGGATACGCCAAGGCTCCGATCATCGCCGCGTATGCCGTCTTCGCCGTATCCCTGTTCCTGTTCGTACGCGTGGAGCTCCGTCACCCCGACCCCATGCTGGACCTGAGGCTCTTTCGGAGCGCCTCCTTCTCGGCCGTCATGGGCGTGGCCGCCGTCAGCGTCTTCGGACTGGTCGGGGTCGCGCTGCTCAGCGTGCTCTACATGGAACGGGTGGGACAGACCAGCCCCCTCGACGTCGGTGTCCGCCTGCTGCCGCTGTTCGGAACGTTCCTCCTGGTCACCGTCGTGGCCGCCCGGGTGCTGGTACACCGGATCGGCCTCACACCCCTGATCACCGCGGGCCTGGTCCTCATCGGGGCCGGATCTCTCGCGCTGCTCGCGACCGATGCCTCGGGAGGTTACGGCGCGATGTGGCCCGGGCTGCTCGTGGCGGGCGTCGGCGCGGGCCTGCTGACGGCGCCTTCGACGGCTGCCGCGGTCAACAGTGTCCCGCCCCAGCAGGAGGGCATGGCGGCCGCAGCGGTGAACATGGCCCGTCAGCTGGGAACGGTGCTCGGCCCCAGCGTGCTCGGAACCATCGTCACCAGCCGCTTCCCCCGCAACCTGCACGACCGTCTCCTCGAAGCAGGAATCCCCGCACCGCAGGCGGACCGGATCGTGGACGGTGTGTCACACGGCGGCGGCGGGACGGACCTCCCCGCATCCCTCGCTCGCGTGGTGGGAACGGCCGTACCGAGGGCTTTCACCGACGCCGTGCACCTGGGCAACGTCATAGGCGGAGTCGTCCTGATCGTCATGGCGGTGCCGGCGGCGCTCTTCGTCCGCCACAAGGTCCACACTCCCCGGACGCCGGCCGGGACGTGAGCGGAGGTGGCCGGGGCCGCCGAGCCTCGCACGGGCACGGCCACCGCGGCGGGCTCCGGTGCGAGAGGAGCGAGCCGACGCCTTGTCACTACCGCGTACGTGCCGCCTGAACGTACGTCAGCCAGGGGCGTACGTCGCCGTGGCCGTGGATCTCGAAGCCCGCGTCGGTGACGAGGTCGCCGAGGAGGTCGACGCGGTTGTGTGACATGACGTGCCCCACTCCGCCGTGCACCAGGTGGCGGCCCAGGCGGCTCCTGTGCGGCCGGAACTCCACGACCGGCAGGCGTCCGCCGGGCCGCAGGACGCGGCGCATCTCGCGGAGGGCCGCCGGGCGGAGCCCCTCCGGCAGGTGATGCAGCATCAGGCTGGTGACGACGGCGTCGAACGAGTCGTCCGGCAGGTCGAGGGACTCGGCGATGCCCTCCTGGTCGCCATCGTGGTCCTCGGAATCAGGAAACTGCCCGAGCTGACACGTTCGGCGGAGAAGGCGACCCGGATCCTCAAGAGCGAGGCCCGGGCGGTCGAGGAGCAGGAATCCCACCACCCGGTCGACGGGTCCGGCCGGGTGGTGTCCGGCACCGTCGCCGAGTGACCATGCGGGTGAGACGGCCGGTGGTCACAGGTGGGACGGGAGTCCCGGTCGGCGGTCGCCCCGCTGCACGCCAGAGACCGGGAGGTCCGATGAAGGCACCCTCGTCTTCCGTATGCCGTCTGCGGGCTGCCCTCTCACTCCGCAAGCCTCGGTCGATGCCCTCGTCCACGACGAAACGCCCCGACCGCGACTGTGGGACTCCGCCTTTCTTCGCCCCGCTGCACCCACCACCGCACCCGCGACGAGTGCGGCGCACGGCCCTGGCCTCACTCCGAGGATGTGCCTCGCGTCACCCGCGAGCGGTTTCGGGCAGCTTCTTCGCAGAGACGGCCGCACGGTCACCCCTTGCGCACGCCGTCCGCGAAGTCCCCTCCGGGTTTCCGTCGGGCCGAGGTCGCCACCCGCGCGCGCGTGGCCGGCAGCGCACCGCGAGGAGATGCGGCGACCGTCAACGATCGTCCCGGCGGTGGCAGAGGGGCGTGTCAGTCGTCGGCGAGTGCCTCGTGGACGGAGGAGACCGCGCCGGCGCCGTCGCCGACGGCGGTGGCCACTCTCTTCGTCGAGCCCGCGCGGAGGTCGCCGACCGCGAAGACCCGGGGCGCGCTGGTCTGGAACGGCAGGGCCGTACCGGACCGGCTGTCCGTGAGGACGAAGCCGTGGTGGTCCTTGGCCACGCCGTCCAGCCAGCCCGACACCGGGTCGGCGCCGATGAAGCAGAACAGGGCGCGGCAGGCCAGCCGGTCCCGCCGCCCGTCGGATCTCTCGGCGACGACCGACGCGAGGGTGTCGTCGCCGCCCAGTTCGCGGATCGTGCTGCCGGTGCGGACCCGGATCCGCGCATGCGCCCGGATCCGGTCGGTCAGGTACGACGACATCCGGGCTCCGAGATCGGCGCCGCGGACGATCAGATCCACCGTCGCACCACGGGCGGCGAGGGACAGGGCCGCCTGCCCGGCCGAGTTGGCGCCGCCGACGACCGTCACCGGCTGGTCTTCATAGCCTCGGACGTCCAGCTCGGTCGCGGCGTACCGGACGCAACCGGTCTTCTCGAACGTCGTCCATTGCGGAAGGTCGAGGTGGCGGTAGTGGGCCCCGGTCGCGGCGATCACCGCACGGCACCGGATGCGTGTGCCGTCCTCCAGCACGACGGCCGGTCGTCGCTCCTCGGAGAGGTCCAGGCCGGCCACCGCGCAGGGCGAGTGGATCCGTACCCCGAACTTGAGCGCCTGGACCATCGCCAGACGGGTCAGGCCTTCGCCGCTGACTCCGTGCGGGAAGCCCAGGTAGTTCTCGATGCGGGCGCTCTTGGCGGCCTGGCCGCCGAGCCCGGCGCGGTCCAGCAGTACGGTGACGAGACCCTCGGACGCCCCGTACACGGCGGCGGCCAGACCCGCCGGGCCGGCGCCCACCACGACGAGATCGACCGGGCGCCCGTCGGCTCGATAGGTGAGACCGAGCACCTCGGCCAGAGTTCTGGGCGTCGCGCGCCTCAGCAGCGCACCGTTGACCATCGCGGCCGGGAGGTCGTCCTCGCCGAGCCCCGCCCGTCTCATCAGCGAGCGCCCGGGGTCCGAGGCCGCGTCGAGCCAGGAGTTCGGCAGGAGCATCTGCGCCGTATAGGTGCGTAGTTCCAGCGTCTCCGCGGCGTACGACCGGCCGACGATCTCCAGGGCGTTGCCTGCCGCCCCGCGGATCACCTCGCGCCGTTCCCGGAACGCCTCGATCAGTGTGTCGGCGATGTCGACCTGCTCGGCGAGGGCCCGGCGCAGCATCGCCGACCGGATCCGGACGACCGTCCCGGCGATCACCACCCGGGCGGTCAGGTAGACGTGCTGACCGGTCAGCAGGTTGAGCTCGCCGAGGAAGTCTCCGGGGCCGCCCCGGTAGATCAGGCGCTCCGGCTCGATCGCCGTCGCGTCCCGGACGATGTCCACGGTCGCCGACCGGAGCAGGAAGAAGTCGTAGGTGTCGTCGCCGGACGTGTACAGGTCCCGGCCGGGTTCGGCGTGCTCCACCTCACCGTACTCGGCGAGCCGGCGGAACTGTTCGTCGTCCAGGACCGGCCCGCGCTCTGCCGCACCGTCGTTCACGTGATTCCTCCGAGTCGGGCTGTTTCAGGCGCGGACGGGAACGGGCGCCGGCCTCACCCGGGCGACGGTCGTGACGTACAGGAGCAGACCCGCGGTGGTGAGGACGAAGCCGGCCCACACGGTGGACAGGGTCCCCCAGCCGGCGTCGAGGGCGACCGCGCCGCCGATCGCGCCGAGACAGTTGGCCAGGTTGAGGGCGGCCAGGTTGAGCGTTCCCATCAGGGTCGGGGCGTCCGGGGCGAACCCGGTCAGCCGGACCTGGATGGTGGGGATGGCGAACATCATGGTCGCGCCGACGCCGAACAGGCAGGGCAGCAGAACCACCAGGTTGTCGCCTGCCACGCCGATCAGGGCCAGGAACGCCAGAGCACCGCCGTAGCCCAGGACCAGACCGCGGTTCTCGTACCGGTCGGCGACACGTCCGCCGACGTGGTTGCCGACCGCCATGCCCAGGCCGAAGACGGCGAGCGCGACCGGGATGAGCGAGGCATCCCGCAGCGCCGCGTCGGTGACGAACGGGCCGATGAACGTGTAGACGGCGAAAATGCTGGAGATGCCGAGCGCCGCGACGGTGACCATCAGCCAGACGTCCCGCCGCCGTAGGGCGCCCAGTTCGCCCGTGAGGGAGCTGCCGCGCAGGTCGTCGGTGCGCGGCAGCCAGGCCAGCAGGGCGGCTCCGGCGAGCAGGCCGACGGCGACCACGGTCCCGTACAGGGCGCGCCAGCCGGCGTGCTGGCCGATGAAGGTGCCGAGCGGCGACCCGGCGACGGTGGCGACGGTGAGTCCTCCCATCACGGTGGCGAACGCCTTGCCACCCTGGCCCGGCCCGTACACGTACGCGGCGACGACCGCCCCGGCGCCGAAGAACGCACCCTGCACGCTGCCCGCGACGAACCGGAAGACGACGAACAGCACGATGTCCGGCGCCAGGGCGGAGAGCCCGTTGCCGACCAGGAACAGCCCGATCAGGCCGAGCAACAGGGTGCGCCGGTTGACCCGGGCGGCCAGCAGGGTGATGGCCGGAGAGCCGATCATCACCCCGAAGGCATACGCGGTGATCGCGTAGGTCGCGACCGGAACGGACACCTCCAGATCGGACGCGAACAGCTGGATGATGCCGTTGCTGCCGAACTCGCCGGCGCCGATCGCGAAGGTGCCCAACGCCAGTGCGAACAACGTCAGCCTCGGATTCCTGATGGGCGACTTCGCGGTGGTGTGCCGCTTCTC
The DNA here is from genome assembly GCF_055565975.1 of Streptomyces sp. NPDC028289. Classification (NCBI taxonomy): domain Bacteria; kingdom Bacillati; phylum Actinomycetota; class Actinomycetes; order Kitasatosporales; family Streptomycetaceae; genus Streptomyces; species Streptomyces sp. NPDC028289. The sequence continues at coordinate 459,820 of NZ_JBVHTI010000009.1, forward strand.
CTCGGCGGCGCACTGACTGTCGTATGCGTGCTGATGCATCGTCTCGTCCTCGGCAGGAGGGTCGGTTGGACGGCGTACGGGCCGGTGCGGGACGGGGATCAGGCACCCGGCTCCGTCGGCTCGGCGGTGTCAGCGCGCGGCGCGCTTGACGAGGGCGGCCGTCGCCGCGGGCCGCGCGATCATCGCGACATGCGAGGTGTCGGCCTCGAAGGTGTGTGCGCCGGCCCGGCGCGCCATGAACCGCTGCGCCGCCGGAGGCAGTACCTGGTCGTCGCGGCCCACGAGGTACCAGGACGGAATGGTCTTCCAGGCCGGGGCGCCGGACGGCTCCCCGAGGGTGCGCACGTCCGCCGGCCGCTGGCCTGCCCACATCAACTCGGCGGTCGCCTTCGGCAGGTCCCCGGCGAACACGTCGTGGAAGAGCTCCTTCTTGATGTAGCCGTCGATGAGTCCCTCACCGTAGGGACGGAAGTCCAGCGCCTCCTCGCCGAGTCTGCTTCCCGGGTACTTCGTCTGCAGGCCCAGCAGTGTCTCCCCCTGATCGGGCACGAACGCGGCAACGTAGACCAGCGCCTTCACGTTCGGGTTGCCGGTCGCGGCGTTGGTGACGACGATCCCGCCGTAGGAGTGCGCGACGAGGACGATCGGGCCGCTGAGGGTCGCGAGGATGCCGGCCAGATAGGCGGAGTCGGAGGACACGCTGCGCAGTGGGTTGGGCGGTGCGATGACCGGATAGCCGTCGCGGATGAGCCGGGAGGCGACCCCGTTCCAGCCGGAGGCGTCGGCGAACGCGCCGTGCACGAGTACCATGGTGGGCTTCTGGCCGCTGCCACTGCCGCTTCCGGTGTGGGCCTGCGCGGCGGGCGCGTCGAGTGCGGCGCCCACCACGACCGCGGCGGATCCGGCCAACAGCCCCCGGCGAGTTGTCGTCATGAATGTATACCCTTCGGTATCCGGTGTTCTCAGTGGTGATCGCGGGTCAGCGTAAAGCCGCCTACTTGACGAGCACTGAACAGAAATCCGGGCACCGATTCCGTTGTTGTCAAGCACGCCTTCGTGCAAAGCGTGAATACGCACCGGCGAAATGCCCGTCGGCGAAATCGAGTTGCCGGCAGAGCCTCAGGCGCGGGGATGCCGCCCAGCAGGCGAACCGTCCCGGGGGGCAGGGGCGGCCAGGCCGGCGTCGGCGAAGCCCTTCGGTGCCGAGAGCCCGCGCGCCGGGGCCGTCAGCCCGCACTGTTCCTCGGGCCTGCGGTCATGCATTGCCTCCGGGTCCTGAGAGGAGCCGTTCGGCGCGTCGCGCGAACAGGTGCGCCTCACATGCGGTGGAGTGCGTGTAGGCCCGTTCGGCGGCGGCCCGGACAGCGGTGGGGGGCGCGCCGCGGGCCTGCAGCAGGCGCGCCTTCAGCAGCAGGAGCAGCCCTTCGGCATAACGCTGGCCGTAGTCCCGCATCGTCCGGTCGGCCCGGTCGAGAGCGGCGTCGGCCCGATCGGGGAATCCGGCTGCCAGCCACATCTCGGCGATCAGTGCGTAGTGGTAGGTGATGCCCCACTGCGGTGGATGGAGCAGGTTGGCTACCAGGAGTTCCTCGGCCTCGGCCGCGGCGCCGGCCGGGTCCTCGCCGGTGAGGGCGCGTCCCCAGCACCAGCCCTGCCGGATGTAGTGGTCTCTCTGGGTGCGGAGACGGGCGAGGCCGGCGGCGGCCCACCGCTCGCCGGCTCGCCGTGCCGTTTCGGCGTCCCCGGCCATGGAAGCGATCATGGTCGTGTAGTAGACCCGGACCGAGGCCGCGTACGGGTCCCCCGGCGAGTCCCAGGGGTTGACGAAAGCCAGCGCCGCGTCGACATCACCGCGCAGCGCGGTCATGACTGCCCGCATGAAGGGCCCTTCCCTGATGGTGATGCCGTCCCGCCGGAGCGGTGTCTCTTCATCCGGGGCGGCGGTGGCGCCGGCAGCGGTGACATCCGCCTCGGTGAAGGCCCGGTACGCCGCGCCTATGTTGCCGGTGTCCCACTGATGCAGGCCCCAGGCCAGCTGGCCGTAGCGTTGGACGACCGGGTCGGCAGACACCTGACCGAGCTCGTGCATGCGGCGGGCCAACTGCCCGCGGCCCTTCTCGATGGAGGTGTGGGCACCGATCAGCCGGATGAAGAGGAAGTCGGCGGCCTCCGCCTCCCGGCCGAGGGTGCGAGCCAGGTATTCGGCCCGCTCCAGCAGACCGAAGGTCGAGGAGCCGTACCCCGCCTCTCGTCTGACGACGATGGCGAGCAGTGTGAGGGCGGAGAACTCCAGCTCCATGAGTCCGGAGGCGCGGGTGACCTGTACGGCGGAGCGCAACTGCCGACCGGCGGACTCGAAGGCGAGTTTGGCTGCCGCGCGGCGCCCGGCGCGGATCAGCGCCTCCGCGGCGCGAACGGGCTCGGCGAGGGGGCCGGCGGCCCACAGGTGGTAGGCGAGGCGTTCGGCGACGTCCTCGTCGTCGGCATGGATCTGTTCGAGCGCGTCCGCGACGCGCAGATGCAGCCGGGCGGCCTGCTGTGTCGTCGCGGTCTCGGAGACCGACTCGCGCACCAGGTCGTGCGCGAAACGGAGCGAGGACGGGTCCTGCGGCCCGGGTTCGAGCAGCCCGAGCGTATGCAGCGGTTCCAGGCGGTGGAGACAGTCCGCGACGTCCACACCGGAGGCGCGGGACAGCAGCCTGACGTCGACGTCGCGGCCGATGAGCGCGGCCACCTGCAGCAGATCGCGGGCGCGGTCGTCGAGCCCGGCCATCCGGTCGCGGACAACGTCATGGACGGTGGAGGGGACCCCGGCCTGGACGGTGGAGGGGACCCCGGCCGATGCGGACGTGTCGCCGTCGCCGTCGCCGATCGCGCCGGTCCCGCTGAGGAGCCGGGACAGTTCGCGGACGAAGAACGGATTGCCGGAGGTGCGGGCGTGGATGGCGCGGGCGACGGCGTCGCCGGGATCCTGGCCGGCCTCGTGGCGGATGAGTTCGGCCACGTCGGCCGGACCGAGCGGGCCGAGCCGCAACCTGCGGTGACCGGGCCGACGGCTGGCAGCGGCCAGCACCCGGGAGAGGCCCGGGCCGAGTGTGGGTGCGCGGTCACGCAGCGCGCCGATGATCGCGGTGCCGTGGGGAAGCCGCCCCGCCAGGTGCTGCAACAACTGCAAGGAGGTGGCGTCGGCCCACTGGAGGTCATCGAGTATCAGCAGTGTCGGCCGCCGTGCCGAGGCTTGTCCGACGAGGGCGACGACCTGTTCGAACAGCCGGAACTGGGCGTTGCCGTCGGGGAGTTCCCGGGATGCGTCGTCCCGCGCCGCGAGGAGGCTGCCCAGCCCGCCGGTGAGCCACTGTTCGCTCGCCGGAGCGGGCAGACTGTGGACGACCTGGCCCAGTGCCTGCTCCCATGGCCACATCGCCGGTGTCCCGTCGCCCTCCAGGCAGGAGCCCCAGACGGTGAGTGCACCCAGCCGGCCCGCCACGGCGGCGGCCTCCTCCAGCAGCCGGGTCTTGCCCGCGCCCGGTTCACCTTCCACAACGCCGATCGCGGTGTCGCCGGCGAGTGCACGCTCCACGATGCGCCGCAGCGTGGCGAGTTCCTCGGTCCGGCCGATCAAGGTGCCCGCCGTGGCCCGCCCGCCCCCCTCGTCCGCCTCCCGCACCAGCAGCGACACCGAGGGCTGCGTGAGAATCCGCCGCTGTGCGTCCTCCAGCGCCGGACCCGGGTCGATGCCAAGCTCCTCGGCGAGCCGGTCGCGGACCTGACGGAACACCGACAGCGCCTCCGCCTGCCGTCCGGCAGCACCGAGAACGCCGACGAGACCGGCCAGCACGGGTTCGTTGAACGGTGCCATCGACGCGGCCAGTTGCAAAGCCGCGAGCACCCGCTCCGCTTGGCCCATCGACACGGCGAGCTCCGCCGCCGCCGTGCACGCGTCGTAGAACTCGTTGTCGAGTGCGGCGAAGACCGTCGTGGCGCCGGTCCCGTCGGCGACGCCGTCGCCCGCCGGGCCGTGCCAGAGCCCGAGCGCCCCGACGTAGTGATCGAGGGCCACCTCGTGATCGTGCCGGGCCAGCGCGGCCCTGGCGGCATCGACGCGTTCCCGGAAGGCGACAAGGTCCAGCGTGACGGGGGCGGCGGTGAAAAGGTAGGCATTCCCGCGACGGTGGAGGAACGAGCCGGCTTCGCGGACGGGCAGCAGAGGCTCCAGCAGCCGTCGCAACGCGCCGACGTACTTCTGGAGAATGTTCACCGCCGAAGCCGGGACGTCATCGCCCCAGATCAGGTCGACCAACTCGCTTGTACTGGTCGGCCTGCCCGCGCGGGCGAGCAGCACCGCGAGCAGGTATGCCTGTTGCCGAGGCCCGGCATCCAGTTCGACACCGTCCCGCCAGATCCGCAACGGACCGAGAATCTGCAGGCTCAGATGTCCGCCGAAGGAAGCCATGCCCACCCCTACCCCCACTCACGGGCCGACCACGATCGACTGCGGCGTAGCCACTTTACGGTTGCTTTGCGGCCTGGTCCATCCGCCCCGGCGATCGCTGGGCGGTGCTGTCGTGGCGGAACCAGGTTCCCGATCGGCCGGTATCACTGCATCGGCGGCCTCGGCCACCTCTGCCGGCGCGACCGAACCGTCGATCGCCGACCAGCAGAGTTCCAGAGGGAGTTCCGTCCCAGAACCAGACAGCGCAGAGGCTGATCCGGTCACCACTACGCCAATTGCGTGCCGGGGTTGTCCAGCAGGACGTGAACCCATCGCGCCCGGCGCCCTTTGGATGAACTGCTCTCTGAAGTGATGGTGGATCAGCGCGGGCTGATCTGCCGTGCCGTGTGCGCGGTCCGGCCTCGCTCACCGGCGGTCGACGTGGTGAACACGGATGTCAGCGGGATGCGCCGTCCGCAAGCTCGGCCATCAGTTCCTCGGCGCGGCGGGCGAACAGATGGGCCTCGCGTTCGACGGACAGTTCATGCGCCCGCTCGGCAACGGCCCGGAGGGGGGCGACCGGCTCGCCGCGTGCCCGCAGCACCCGTGCCCGAAGCAGAAGCAGCAGGCTTTCGGCGTAGCGCTGGCCGTACGTTTCGACGGCCGAGTCCGCCCGGTCGAGCGCCGCGTCGGCCTCGTCCAGCTTTCCCGCCGCCAGCCACATCTCGCCGAGGAGCCCGTACCAGGTGGCCAGGCCCGAGCGTGGCGGGTCGGAGAGCGACGCGACGATCAGGTCCTGCGCCTCCACGGCTGCGCCGGCCGGGTCCTCTCCGGTCACGGCGCGCGCCCAGCACCGGGCCAGCCGTTGGTAGCCGCCGAGGAAGCCGAACGAGAACGCGGGGTCCACGGCGATCCCGCGCTCAGCCGCGCGACGTGCCCGCACGGGGTCGCCGATCAACGCGGCGACCCGTGCGGAGTAGGTCGCCCAGACCGTGATCGCGTAGGGATCGTCCCCCGCTGCGGCCTCCATCGTGTCGAGCAGGGCCAGCGCCGCGTCGGTGTCACCGTGCAGCGCGGTCATCATCGCGAGCATCCCGGCCGCCATCAGCCGCAGATCGCGCCGGAGCGCGTCCTCCTCCTGATGGGCCGGGTCGTCCAGCGCGGACCAGTCGGTCCGGCTCAGGTACCGGAACGCCTCGCCGATGTTGCCGACACCCCACTGGTGGATGCCCCAGGCGTACCGGCCGTAGGCGCGCACGACCGGGTCGTCGGACGCCTCGCCCTGCTCCAGCAGCCGCCGGGCCAGTCGGCCGGCGCGGTCCAGTTTCATGCCTTGGGCGTACGCGGCCCAGCGGGAGAAGAGGAAGTCGGCGGCCTCCCGTTCCCGGCCGAGTCCACGGGAGAGATGTTCGGCCCGCTCCAGCAGGTCGACCGCCGACCCCACGTATCCCGCCCGCATGCCGTCCACCGCGGTGAACAGGGACAGGGCAGCCAGCTCCAGCTCCGCCAGGCCCGCTGTCCGTGCCACCTGCGCGGCCGAGTGAAGCCGGCGCGCGGCCGCCTCAAGAGCCAGTTTGGCCGCCGCGCAGCGGCCGGCGCGGAGCAGCGCGGTCGCGGTTCGGGCCGGATCCGCGAGGGGTCCGGCAGACCAGAGGTGATGGGCGAGGCGCTCGGCCACCAGTTCGGTGTCCGCGGCCCTGTGCTCCAGTGCGTCGGCGACCAGCAGGTGCAGCCGGGCCGCGCGCGGTGGCGGTATGTCCTCGGCCACCGATTCGCGGACCAGGTCGTGCGGAAAGCCGAACGAGTAGGGGTCTCCGGGCGAGGGTTCGAGCAGGCCGAGCCCTTCGCACGACTCCAGGCGGTCCAGACACGTCTGGTGGTCCAGACCGGCGGTGCGGGCAAGGAGCGCGAGGTCGACGGTACGGCCGATCAGCGCGGCGATCTGCACCAGGCCTCTGACGTCGGCCCCCAGTCCGGCCGTCCGGTCGCGAACGACATCCCGGACGGTGGCCGGTACCGCGGTCCGGACCGCGGTGGCCTCCGTGAGGACATCGCCGTCGGCGAGCAACCGTGACAGCTCGCGGACGAAGAACGGGTTGCCTGCGGTGCGGGTGTGGATGAGGCGGGTGGCACCCCGGCCCGGGTCCTGCCCCGTCTCGCGGCGGACGAGTTCGGCCACCTCTGCCGGGCCGAGCGGGCCGAGCGGGATCCGGCGGTGACCGGGCAGCCGACTCGCCGCGGCGAGCATCCGCCCCAGCTCCGGGCCCGGCGCGGGCGCACGGTCGCGGAGCGCCCCGATCACGGCGGTGCCGCCCGGCAGCCGGGCCGTCAGGTGACGGAGCAGGTCCAGCGAGGCGGCATCGGCCCACTGAAGGTCGTCGACGACGAGCACCACGGGCCGCCGCGCCGATACCTGGCGCACGAGCGCGACAGCCTCCTCGAAGAAGCGGAACCGGACGCCGCTGTCCGGCAGCACCGGCATCGTCTGCCCGCTGCCGCGCGGTGTCGCGAGACGACCGAGTTCGCCCGCCTGCCAGTCCCCCCGCGCCGCGGCCGGCACGTCGTCCAGGAGCGCGTTGACGACCTGCGCCCACGGCCACATCGACGGCGTGCCGTCCCCCGGCAGGCAGTGGCCCCGGACCACGAGCGCGCCACGCCGGTCCGCCTCCGCGCCGGCCTCCTCGAGCAGGCGGGTCTTGCCCACTCCGGGTTCTCCTTCGACGAGCACAAGCCCCGTCGATCCGGCGAGTGCCGATTCCACCGCGTGCCGCACCACCGCCAGTTCCTCGGCCCGGCCCACCAGGCAGTCGGCAGTCGACGCCCCGGTGGTGGGTGCCGCCGACCGTTCCTGTGGCATGTCCTCCCGTTCATGGGGCATTTCCTCAGCCGGTGCCCGTTCCAGCACCCGCAGGTGAGCCGCCACCAGTGCCGGGCCGGGGTCGACGCCCAGTTCCTCGGCCAGCCGGGCGCGAACGGTCCGGAACACCGACAGCGCCTCGGCCGGCTGGCCGGCGGCGGCCAGGGCGACGATGAGGCTCGCCTGCACTCTCTCGTGCAACGGCGCCATCCGGGCGGCCATGTGCAAGGACTGGAGCACCCGTTCGGGCCGGCCGAGCCCTATCGCCAACTCTGCCGCCGCCACGCAGGCGTGGCGGAACTCGCCGTCCAGCCCGGCGAAGATCGCCATACCGGTCGAGCCGTAGGCGACCCCGTCGCCGGCCGGGCCGTGCCAGAGCCCGACCGCTTCCAAGTACCCGTCGAGTGCCGCAGCGGGCCGCTGCTCCGCGACACCGGCCTCGGCCGCTTCGACCAGCTCACGGAACCTGACGACGTCCAGTGTCCCGGGGGCAGCCACGAACAGGTACGCGCTCCCGCGGCGCTGCAGGTACGAGCCGGGTTCCCGTGCGGGCAACGCCGGCTCCAGCAGCCGTCGCAGCGCGCCGACGTACTTCTGGAGAATGTTGACCGCCGAGGCCGGGACGTCCTCCGCCCAGATCAGGTCGACCAACTCGCTGATGCTGACCGGCTCGCCCGCACGGGCGAGGAGAACGGCGAGCAGATACGCCTGCTGCGGAGGACCGGCGTCCAGTTCCACACCGTCTCGCCAGCCGCGTAGCGGACCGAGAACCTGCAGACGCAGAGATGCGTCGGAGGAGGCCATTCCTTTTCCTATTCCCAGTCACGGGTCGCCCTCGCTGCCATCGGCTGCCCGTGGTGACCGAAGCCGCGCGGCAGGGAAAGCGACTCATGCCCATTGCCGGCCGGAAGGGCCAGGCAGACGACCAGGGGCGACAGCAGTGATCGCGGCAGGTTCTTCAGCTTCTTCAGCCGGGCAACGCGCCGAGTGCCACTGGACCGGACAGGCTGGAGTCGGAAGCCGTTGTCCGTCGTGCTGTCGACGCGACGGCGGGCTCGGCGCGGACAGTGGCCGCGGCCGGCCCGTCCTACTGGTCGATCACCAGGTCCTCGGTGGGCAGTGTCTGGCAGGCCAGCCGCCAGCCCGCCGCCAACTCGTCGGCGGAGAACATCCCCCGGTCGTCGGTCTCGTAGGCGCCGGAGAGCACCCGCACCCGACAGGTACCGCACGCACCTTCGCCGCACGACTGGGGCAACGCGACGCCGACGGCGTTGGCGGCGTCAAGGACCGACTGCCCGGGGCTGCACGGGAACGCCGGGGTGCCGCCCACCGTGCCGATCATGAACTCGGTGACACCTGCCGCCGCGGCGGCGACGGCGATGGCGTGCGCCTTCTCCCGGCGGGTCTCCTTGCTCCGTCCGGACACGAACGCCTCGGTGCGGATGGCCTCGCGCGGCACCCCCAGTTCTCTCAGGCGGCCGATCAGGTCCTGCATCATGGGCGCCGGCCCGCACAGGTGCACGCGGGTCGTCGGGCCTGCGTGTGGCAGCAACTCGTCGAGACCGATCCGCCGTTTCCGGTCGGTCGCGAAGACCGACACCTCCAGCCCCGGCAGCCGGGACCGCAGCGCTTCGATCTCCGGCCCGAACACCACCTCCTCCTCGGTGCGGAAGCTCGCCAGCAGGACGATCCGCCCCGTGTGACCGGCGTCGGCGGCCGCGAGCAGGACGCTCATCAGCGGGGTGATCCCGACGCCCCCGGCGATGAGCAGGAGGGTGTCCGCCGTGCTCTCCCGGGTGCCCGGCTCCCAGGTGAACGCGCCGTGCGGGCCGCTCACCCGCAACGCCAGCCCGACCTCCAGTTCCTCATGCAGGAATCCCGAGCCCAGCCCGTCCGGCTCGTGCTTCACGGCGATCTCGACGAAGCCGCTCTCCCCGGGACTGCTGCAGATCGAGTACGACCGTTCGATCGGCTCGACGGCGACGGGCAGGTCGACCTTCACGTACTGCCCGGCGGCGAACGAGAACGGCATCGTGTCCCCGGCCAGGGGTGCGAAGCGGATCCTCCGGACCGTCGGGGTCAGCACCTCGATGCCGGCCACGCGCAGATACCCCTCCCAGGGTGTGGCCGGATCCCGGGCCACCCCGCCGGAACGAATGGCCTGCCACATCGTCCCGAGCTGCCGCGGTTTCAGCACCGCGTTCGCCGCCATCAGCCCGCCCGCCAGCGCCCCCACCACGCCGGAACCCCAGGCGTCCTGCCCGGCCACGAACAGCCCCTTGACCGGAGTACGGCATCCCGCCCGCGCCGAGCGCAACCGCTGGGGAGTCGCCGCGAGTCCGTAGAAGGATCCCCGCACGCTGTGCTGATAGGTCTCGAACGACAGCGGCGTCGCCAGTTCGGCGAACGCGATCGTCTCCCGGAAGCCGGGCCAGCGTTCCTCCAGGCGGGCGATCAGCCGTCCGGTCAGCTCGTCCTTGAACGTGCGGTAGCTGTCCGGCCGTTCGTTCTCGGGCGTCCCGCGCCACTCGTCGACCACCTTCGGATCGACGAGTTCCAGCAGCTCCACCGTGTGGAACCGGGCCGCCGGATTGTTGAGCGACGCGAACGACACGTACAACGTGCCTTCCCCGGGGCAGCGTTGAACGCCGTCGTGGTCGCTGAGATCCGGCATGAACCAGTGGTTCTCGCCGCGCAGCCCGAACTCGGCCGGCGACCGGTCCAGTCCGAGAAACAGCATGACCGCCGACCGTTCCCCGGGCAGGTCCGCCAGTTCGTGACTCTTCCCGATCAGGGCATACGTGTTGCGCACTCCGGCCGCCGAGACGACGGTGTCCGTCCGCACCCGGTAACGGCGGCCGGTGGCGGTGTCCTCGACGTCGACGCCGGCGACCCTGCCGCCCTCGACGACGACCTCATGGACCCTCTGCCGGGAGCGCAGCACCACGCCGTACCGCCGCAGGATCTCCAGAACGACCCGGTTGAGCTCCTGCGGGCCGCCCACGGGATGTGCGGTGCCTTCCATGAAGAAGGTCAGCGGGACCGCCGCGTGATAGCCGAACGCGCTCGCTTCCGGCGGAGTGCCGTACAGCCCCCACCGCGCGGCCAGAACGGCCCGCAGACGCGGATCGCGGAAACTGCGGGCGACCTGATCCCGCAACGACCGGAACGTCGACGGGAACAGCCGCTCGACGACGGGCGCACCCGCTCTGCGCAGCCCGGCGGGGAACGACGCGAAGACATTGCGCGCGGCCAGTCCGGCCATGGCCCAGCGAGTGGTGCGGAAGAAGCCGTCGATGGCGTCGGCCTCGGCGGGGAACCGTTCCTTCAGGCGCGTGCGGAACCGTTCCTTCGTGCCGGGTACGGCGAAATCGAACCCCGGGAAGTGCAGTGCGTCGTACTCGTCCGGCAACGGCGAGAGCTGCGCCCGCCCGTCGGTCATGAACCCGAGGAACGGGCCGGCGTTCGCGCTCATGTAATGCAGCCCCGTGCCGAACCGGTACCGCCCGGCGCGGGAGAACTCGTGCGTCATCCCGCCGAGCGTGTAGTGCTGTTCGAGGACGAGAACACGTTTCCCGCCGAACTGCGCGATCGTGCGCGCCGCCGCGAGACCCCCCATACCCGACCCGATCACCACCACGTCGGCTTCCTCGTCCGACACCATCTGCAACCCCCCAGTCATCCGTCCTCCACGGGCTCAGATTGACCGAACCGGCTTGACGTCGACTGAATGATCAGGGAAGGCCATCCGGAACCAGGTCCCGGTCTCATTCAATTCCCGTCCAGTGCGACGCCATAGTTTTTCGCCGATCGTGAGGGTGCGGAGCCGCGTCGTTCTTCGCCGAACCCATCCGCAAACCCACCACGGTCGCCGCGGTCGCGCCTCCGGTGTCGGCCGTCATCCAAAGGAGAGGTTGGTCCATGGTGAGCGGGAATCCGACGATCGTGCTCGTGCACGGAGCCTTTGCCGACAGCAGCGGCTTCAACGCCGTCGCCAAGCGGCTTGTCGCCGACGGCCATCCGGTGGTCGCCGCGCCGAATCCACTGCGGGGGCTCACCTTTGACGCGGCCAACGTCAGGGCGCTGCTGGAGAGCATCGAAGGACCGATCGTGCTGGTCGGGCACTCGTACGGCGGTGCGGTCATCTCCGCTGCCGCCGCGGGAAACGCGAACGTGAAGGCGCTGGTCTACCTGGCGGCGTTCGTGCCGGAGACGGGCGAGAGCGCGCAAGCACTGGTCGAGCGGTTCCCGGGCAGCACCGTGGGCGAGTCCCTGAGGCCTGTGCCGCTGCCCGACGGGCAGGTGGACCTGTACATCGATCCGAAGGTCTTCCATCCCCATTTCGCGGCCGACGTGTCGGAGGAGGAAGCCGCCCTCTATTCGATCACGCAACGGCCGGCCACCGGCGCCGCCCTCGGCGAGCCCGCCACCGGTCCGCAAGCCTGGCACACGATCCCGAGCTACAACCTCATCAGCGGCGCCGACCGGATCATCCCACCGGCGACGCAGGAGTTCATGGCCCAGCGCTCGGATGCGAAGACCCAGGTGGTCGAGGGTGCTTCACACATGGTGTTCGTCTCCCGGCCGGGTGCGACGGTGGCCCTCATCGAGACGGCCGTGCAGGAACAGGTGCTCCCGCACTAGCACCGCCTGTCACCGCAAGTGCATCGATCCGGTGATCCGTGGGAGGGAAAATGCACAAGAGCGAGAAGGCCATGAGGTGGGGCCTGCGGATCCACCTTTTCTGGTACGTCATCGCCAATGCGGCCCAGGTGGTCGTGTGGGCGGTTCTCACCCCCGACCACTTCTTCTGGCCTCTGTGGTCGATTCTGGGCTGGGGAATCGGGCTGCTGATCCACTACTGGGCGATTCGATCGAAATTCCGATCACTCGTCCGGTCATGACCTGAACCATCGCAACGAGGACCAGAGGAGGATCATGCCCGAGAAAGTGGTTCCGGGTCGCAACACCGCCGCCGCCGAAGGCGACGTCGTAGTCTTCCACATCGGGCTGCGGATCAACCGGCTGCGAGCATTCTCCAGCTGGTTTCCGGCCTTCATGTCGATGCCGCGCATGCTGCGCGAGCTGTCACAGGAAAAGGGCAGCGGACTCCTCGGCTACAAGGTGCTCTACGGCAGCCCCCGAGATTTCTACGTCGTCCAGTACTGGTCCGACAAGGAACGGCTCCTCGCCTACGCCCACCAGCAGGACAGGGAGCACCGGCCCGCATGGACGGCGTTCAACCGACGAGCACGCGCCGGGAAGGGGCACGTGGGTATCTGGCACGAGACGTTCATCGTCCCGGCGGGCTCCTACGAATCGGTGTACGTCGACATGCCCGCATACGGCCTCGGCGCCGCGACAGGCGTCGTACCGGTCGGCCGACGCGGGGACACGGCGGCCCAGCGCCTGAAGGCGGCAGAGAGGTAGGCGTCCGTCCCGCGGGGACCGCTCACGCTGAACCAGCGCCGACTGCACACAACGACGTCGCCCTGTCCACGCCGGACAGGGCGACGTCGTCTCACGCGGCGATCGTCAACGGCGCGCAGAGCGTCTGGCGAGCGTCATTTCCGGCCGGGGGTATTTCGTGCTCACCGCCACCCTCCGGCGGCAAAGGTGGCGGGGAGCAACGGTGCGATGACCACAGGGTCGCCCGGGGAAGCCACAGACCACAGTCCACCATCGAGCTCCACGGCCGGCTTGCTGCTCGACGGCGCAGCCGGTACGACCCGAGCGCTTACGAACTCCCCCGTCCGGGGAACGGTGAGGCCGAGCTGACGGGCAACCTCCTGGTGCGCACGGTTGTCGCCCATGATGATGATTCCCTCGTTCCGAAGTACCGAGCGGGCCCCGCCGTTCCCACGGACGCGCTTCATGTAGTCCTGCTGCTGAACCACGGTGCGGAGCGCGTTGCGTCCGATCGGACGCTGCTGGACTCGGCGGAACAGTTCGTTGATCCGGGCCTGGCCGGAAGAACTCCCGAAAACCGCGTCTCGGTCAGCGGCAGGCATGTGCAGCAGGACGTTCTCCGGAAGATCCACGTCACGCCAGAGCCAGCGGATCTCTTTGCGGCGTTCGGCCTTGATCGTCAGCTTCACATCCCGGTTCCTACCGGAGGTGAGCCATTCCCTCCTGATGCGCAGCAGGCCAGCGCTCCAGCGGCTCGTGTGGTCGTCCGCCCAGACCAGCAGACACACATGTCCCTGGGCTTCGGGCGGGATCATCCAGCCACCGAACTGCTGCGAGTACTTGCAATCCACCTCCACGCCGCCGATCAGGTAGTCCATCTCGGTTCCGTCAGGGAATCCGAACTCGCGCTGGATGGCGATCTCCACCAGGGTTCCGAAGTGCACCTTCTCCGTTTTGAGAAGGGTCGTCCAGTCGTAACGGCCCGTATGGGGGCCATCGAGCGCCGCATCGATGGTGCCCCTCAGGACATCGGCCATGCGGGTGCCCCCCGGGTCCAGAGCCAGCACGGCTTGGGCGACCGCGGTGAGCTCCTCGTCGTCCGCACTGGTGCCCACCAGTCTGTTGAGCACGTCTTCCGCGTCGGCCGGCCGGTCCGTGGGATTGACGGCGAGCAGTTCGGTGACGAGCGCGTCGAACGCGTCAGGAAGACCCGACCGGAGCTCCGGGCGGAGGTGCCGCATGCCGTGCGCCCACGCATTGCGCAGTGCGCGGGCGTCCGGGGCGGGTGGGGCGCCGGTGGCCATCGCGTAGAGCAGGCAGCCGAGCGAGTACAGGTCACTGCGATGGTCGGCCGACGCGCCGAAAAGCTGCTCGGGCGCCCGATAAGCGGCGAGTGGGCCGGACAGGTCGAAGGTGCTCCTCCGGTAGTCGCCACCGTCCACATCCGGCAGAGCGTGGATGCCCAGGCCGGGATCGGTGACGGCCACTGTCCCGTCCCGGTGCACTACCAGGGCCGACGGGCTGAGGTCGAGGTGCAGCAGGCCGTTCAGGTGCAGCTCCGCAAGCGTCCCGGCGATCTGGCCGCCGATCGCCGTGACCGTCTCCGGAGGCAGTCCCCCGGGGGCGAGCTTCAGCCGTTGCTCAAGGCTCTCTCCGTCGACCGGATCCGTCACGACGTAGGGACGGCCGTCGTGGAACCCGAAGCCATTCGCCCGTGCCAGCCCCTGGATGTCCAGCCCGGCCAGTCGATCCGCGTCGCCAAGGAACCCGCGCCTCCTGGCGCCATCCGTGATCGGTGCGTGGAAGAGCTTGAGGGTTACGTCCCGGTCCAGTTGCTCGTCCGTCGCCCGCCAGGTCTCGGACGTCGGTCCGGCGTAGCCTCGCTCGTCCAACCGGTAGCGTCCGTCAACGAGGGTGCTCGTGCCGCCGGCGGCCGAGTCTGTCTCGTCTGTTCTCCTGCCGGAGCCGCCGCCCAGCCTCCGCAGGGTCTCCTCGGTCACCACCGCCAAGGGCTCCCCGGAGGGGCGGCTCCCCGATCCTTCGAAGCCCCCGGTCGGCACTACGACAGGGAGCTCCCCCGGCCGGGACCCTGCGTGGTGCTGAATGACGGCGCCGATGCGGGCGACCGTCGAGCGGGGCAGAGCACGCAAGAGCACGTCTCGCACGCCCGGGCGGAACGCGTAGTGGCCCGAGGCGGCTGCCTTCCCGGGGACTGTCGTGAGCAGGCCGCTGAGCACCACCTCGGCCAGGTGCTGCGGCTCCGGCCGTTCCTCCGTGGCAGCCTGGATCAACCGCATGACAGGGAGGCTCGGTTCGCCCGCGGCCAAGTGCGCGGCGAGACGAAGCGCTTGTGGTGAAGCGTAGGCGCGAAAGTTGAGGACCAGCTCCTCCGACGAGAACGACCGGGGCGTGCTTCCCGCGGGTTCGAGAGGGGCTGTCGACAGATCCGCGGACAGTGCCGCGGCCACCCCCGGCACCTTGGCACCAGGGCGGCCCGCCACGAGCTCCGCCCAGTGTGTGAACCAGCGAGCGGAGGGCGCCAGCAGCGGCAGCGGCAGCCCGGTCACCTCTGCCTCAGGTGTGTCGTACGGCGTGAAGCGCAGGGCCGAGTTGGCTGCGGCAGGTCCGCGCGCCGTCAGCAGACCCGCCGAACCGGGAAGTGCGGTACGCCGCCAGAGCCGCTCCGGCAGTGGCTGGACGATCGCCACCGGCATCGTGCGGGCCCAGCGGTCCAGCACTCGGTACCAGTGCGCGGTCGCCTCGCTGCCGGGGTACCAGTGGGGGCCGCTGCAGTCGCTGAGGACGAGCGTCACGGCACGGCCGTCACGCGGGGGCAGAGCAGCCGGCCGTCCGCCGGGGGACTTCCGCAACTGCCCCTCCTGGGTGAGGGTCAGCAGCCTGATCTCGCGGAATGCGCCTGCCTGGCCGATGACGCGGTGCAGCTCCCGCCACAGCGGGTGCCAGATGGGCATCGTCGGCCCCGCGTCGTAAACGAGGTACAGGGTGAGCCAGCGCTCGGGCTTCGCCCGGAGTACGGGTAGCCAGGTGCCTGGCAACGCTCCGTGACGGGCGATCCGGTACGCCGTGCTCCGCTCGTCCAGCTCCGTCTTCCGGTACGACGGCACCCGTCGTCGCAGCGGACGCAGGGCCCGCTGGAGCGGGAGCGGGTGCGCCAGCATGGGTGGCAGCGGGGCCAGCAGCGACGCGTACGGGCCACGCTCCAGCGACTCGGCGTCGGACCGATGAGACAGCGGAAGGCCAGGGCGACCCGGCGCCGGTGGCGGGTCCGGATGGCTGACGGGCGGCGCGGACTGCACGGCGTCAGCAGATACGGAGGGGGATGCTTCACTCGCCTGCTGCGCAGCACGCACGGGCGTGCTGCTGTGTCGCGCCAGCCAGATCAGCTCGGCAAACTCCGTCGCGTTCGTCTCGCCATCGCCCGCCCGGCCAAGGACGTCGAGGAGACGCTTCACTTCAGAGGGGGACGACGGCTGCGCCGGATCAGAAGTCATGGAACTCCGCGACCGGGCCGAGATGGGTCATGAGGCTGGCGGCCAACGCGTCGCGGGATCCGGCCTCCAAACCGGGGATCCTCGAGAGGTAGATGGCGTTGAGCAGCTGGTCGGTTGCCAGCTCTCCGGTGCTGCTGCGCTCCAGGAACGTCGTGATCATCCGCTTCGTGTCCCCATCCAGCTCGCCGAGGTGCGCTCGCACGATCGCTTCCAGGTGGTCCGGCTCGGGCCGGCGAAGGTGCAGGGGCACGCATCGGCGCAGGAACGCGGGCGGAAACTCCCGCTCGCCGTTGCTGGTCAGCACGATGAACGGGAACGCGCGGCAGCGTACGAGCCCCCGGTCGACAGTGGCCCGGTCCGCGCTGCCTGAGACCATCAACCGCGCCGCGGGCGCGTGCTCGGCGGAGCGGACCAGCTCCGGGATCTCGAACTGCCCTTCCTCCAGTACGTTCAGCAAGTCGTTCGGTAGGTCGAGGTCACTCTTGTCGATCTCGTCGATGAGCAGTACGCGAGGCCGCTCGTAGGGAAGCAGCGCGGTCCCCAACGGGCCGAGCCGCAGATGGTCCTCGATGGCGTCGCCGGCGGATGAACCCTCACCGACCTCCTCCGGCCGCTTGTGCCCCGCACCCTTACTGGCCGCGTAGAGGCGGGCCATCGGGTCGTACTGGTACAGGCCGTCCTGGAGAGTGCTGCGGCTGGTGATGTTCCAGCGCAGGACGGGGCCCAGCTTCAGCTCTCTGGCCACGGCATACGGCAGCGACGACTTACCACTGCCCGGAGGACCGGTGACCAGCAGCGGCCTGCGCAGGACCAGGGCGGCATTCACCAACTCGATGCTTTCCCCGGTTGCCTGGTACGTGCCCGCCCGGTGTTTCCGGTCGGGCGACGCGGAGCCGTCCTCCTGCGGCGGCAGGGGCAGTGGCGGTCCGCCGTCGAAGGCCCGCCAAGGCGGGGGGTCGGGCAGGTGGGCCACGCCGTCGTGTGGCCCTTCCGTACCGGTGTACACAGGCCACATGGACATGGGAGTTCTCCAGATCATTCAACTGCCGCTCAATCGACCGGGGACTGCGCGTAGATGCTCGCTGCCGGAAACCATCGCGGGTCCTCCCAGATCAGTGCCAGGCCGGCGGCCCAGTGCGGTTCCTCGGTCAGATACGCCTCGCTCCGCAAGTCACGGACATGAAGCGGGAGATTCGCCAAAGGCAGCGACGCCAGACGCCCTTTCAGGGCGTCGAGGAAGCGAGCACCAGCGCAGGAGTGTTCGGCCGTGCCGTCATCGTCATGCCGGCTCGAACAGCCCGACCGCGGCCAGACGATGACCGGCGCCGCCGCGTTGAGGCCGGCCTGCAGCAGCCCGCGCGCCTGGTCCGTCTCGGGGGACGACCCGTATCCCACGGCCGTTTCCAGCCCCTTGAGCCGGACGGTGAGCTTGGCCGGGTCCTCAGGACTGCCGCACGCGACCAAGTGCCAGTCGATGTCCGACCGGCCGTCGAGCTTCTGCCAGACCTTCTCAAGTTTGAACTGGAGCCTTGACTCCCGACGTCGAGCGAGATCCATCACCACGACGGGGGAGGAACATCCGAGCGGAGTGGCGTCGTCCACACCGGCGTGCCATTCGTCGACCGGTTCGCCAAGCCAGTCTCTCGGCAGCGCGAAGGCTATGAGCTCGTCGCCGCTGCGATCGATCTGCCGGAAGGCATGGTCGAGGCGCTCTCTCACGTACTCCTGCAGGTGCTGCCTCGCGAGGGTGGTGCCGGCCACGAGCTGCGCGCGCCCGTCGCGGATTGCGAAGACCGAGACCAGGTAAGCATCACGGTCGGCTCCGCTGCGTTCGATCTCGACGAGGATCGGGGACCACTTCGTGACTCCGTCCGATACCGGCCGGGTCTCCGGCCTCTGTCGTGTCGTTCCCGGCCTCTGGTCTCCCGCCCACGCGTACAGCGCACGCCGGACGGCCGCGTCCTGGGCACGGTCGGCGAGGTATGCGGCGAAATCGGCCCAAGGCGCGGTGCCCGGCATCGGGTCGACCTCTGTCAGCAGGAACCAGGCCACGTCCCACAGGGACAGGAACCCGCCGGCAGGCGGGAGCGGGGGCAGCGGAGTCAGTGGTTCCATGACACTGCGATACACGTCCTCCGGGGTGCAGTCGTCCGCGTATCGCCGGACGAGGTCACGCAGCCGGGCCACCGTGCCAGAGCTGTGCTCGGGTACCGGCACCAGGTCCGCCGCATCCGGCCAGTACCGGACCAGCGCCCGGGAGGGGAGCATCCTCCCGCCCCCGCCTGCCGAGTACCTGGCGGTGACCATGCCCACCACCTCACCGGTGTCCTCCCGTACGACCGCCGCACCGCTGAACCCCTCTTCCAAGGGCGAGCCGTGGCTCGTCCACGCCTCCAGCTGCAGCCACTCGCCCGCGATCAGCTGGTCGCTGGTGCTCCGGAACTCACCGAGGATCCCCTCGTCGTAGCCGCGGGGAAAGCCGTACGCGGTCAGCTTGGCCGCCGGATGCGCGTACGACGCGTCGACGGCGGCGAACCTGGCCGGCGGTACGCCCACGGGTCTGTCGAGCTCAAGCACTGCGACATCGCCCCGGCCCTGATCGGCTCCGCTCCAGCCGCCTCCGGCGATCACAGTCGCTTCGAGCGGGCCAAGATCCGGGTACTGGGCGAACGTCACCTCAGCGCGCTCCGCACCGTCCACGACATGGGCGCAGGTCATCACATGACGGTCGGTCACCAGGAAGCCGGAACCGACACCGTGCGCGGAAACCCGGACCTGCCAGGACTGGGAGCCCATCAGACGGCCGAGGTCCCCCCAGCAGCGTTCGGCGTCCAACTGAGCTTCACCACGAGGTGGCCTTCCATCGAGGTCTTGGCGATGACCGCCCCTGCCTCGGCGGTGAGTTTCACGCCGAACTCGATCTCGACGGCGTCGGGCTTGAGCTGACCGTCACGAAAGACACGAAGTGCCGACTCGGCCGCAGCGTGGATGCTCTCCAGGGCGCCGTCGAAAGTCTGCCCCGCCTGTCGCAGGACCCCGTCCCCGCGAGACACGGGCTGGGCACCGCGACGCTCTTCGTCAACGGCGACCACGACAGAAGCCCCGCTGCCCGTCTTGAACTCGACCAGTTCGTCCATGGATCCCCCCGTGCCCCTCTTCGGTACAGCAGCGTCAGTCTAGGACCTCCGCCACCAGGCAAGAGCCGAGCGCTCCCCCACCGGCTGTCGGGACGGGAGTTGCCGAGCCTGACGGCAGGCAGGTCGGCCGGCCGTGGGCGCTGCCGCTGACCTGGTGATTCCGGACGTCCAAGGGCCGCCGCGGGGCCTCGGATCAGCCGGCCGCTGTCAACGGCCGCTCGGCGAGCGCCTGGGCGACTCCGCAGAGGTTGTCGGCCATCGTGCGGCCGGGGATCGTGTAGCCGATGTCCGCGAGCGCGCCGGAGATCTCGCTGATGACGTGGTGGGCGCCGTGCTCGTTCCCGGTGACGACCACGCCCGCGACCCGGTTGCAGGCGACGGGGCGGTCCTCGTCGTCGGTTTCGGACATCATCGCGTCCATGCGCTCCAGCACCCGCTGCGCCACGGAGGAGGGTCGGCCCAGCCAGGTCGGTGAGGCGCTGACCAGGGCTTTCACGGGGCTGTTCCCACACTGGTGTGGGAATGGGGGCGTGCCGGACGCCGTCGGCGGTGCCCCACGGGCACCCGTGGGCAGCTGCCGTGACGACGGAGCCTCCCGCGGACGTCAGGGCAACTGGACGTCGCGCTTTCCCAGTGGCCTTACGGCCGGGCCCTGCAGGATGCTGCCGTCGGGGGCGAAGCGGGAGCCGTGGCAGGGGCATTCCCATGCCTGTTCCGCGCGGTTGAAGGCGACGAGGCAGCCGAGGTGGGTGCAGCGGGCCGAGACGGCGTGGAGCTGGCCGCTGTCGTCCCGGTGGACGGCGCACCGGTGTCCGCCGACCCGGATGACGACACCGTCCCCGGGGGTGAGGTCATCGGCTGCGGGGGCCGTGACGGGTGGGAGCCGGTCGCCCACGAAGTGCTTGACCACGTGAGCCTGGTGCTTGAGGAACGACCCGCCTTCACGGACCACGGAGCCCAGTCGGCGGGGGTCGTAGAGCCCCGCCCATTCGACTTCCCGGCCCTCGATGAGGTCGCTGATCAGCCGGCCCGCCATGATGCCGCCGCTCAGGCCCCAACCCCCGAAGCCGGTGGCCACGTAGGTGTGATGGCTGCCGGGGTGGAGGGGGCCGACGAGGGGGACGGAGTCCGTGGAGTCGTTGTCCTGGGTGGCCCACCGGTGGGTGATGGTCAGTCCGGGGAAGCGGTCGGCGGCCCAGGCCGTCAGCCGGGCGAGGCGTTCCTCGACGTCGGCGGTACCGGGGGCACCGGGGGTGAAGTGCTCGCCCGTGACGATCAGCAGACGCTGCCCGTCGGTGAAGGGGGCGCTGCGCACGGACCGGGTGTTCTGCTCGGGCGTGATGTACATGTCGCGGGGCGCCACGTTCGCGTCGATGGTCCCCGCGACGACCAGTTCACGGCGTGGGGAGAGCCGGGTGAAGAGCAGCGCCCGGTCGAAGACGGGGTAGTGCGTGGCGACCACGACCTCGCGCGCCCGCACCTCGATGCCGGCGTCGGTGGACAGGACGCAGGGTTCGCCCTCGGTGAGGCCGGTGACCCGGGTCCCTTCGTGGACGGTGCCGCCGCGGCCGCGCAGATCTGCGGCCAGGGCGTGCAGGTACCTCACGGGGTGGAACTGGGCCTGGCCGGTCACCCGCACCGCTCCGGCCACCGGATACGGCAGCTCCGTCCCGGTGACGAACTCGGCCGGCAGGCCCGCCTCACGCGCGGCCCCGGCCTCCGCGCGCACCAGTGCGACGCCCCGTTCGTTCTCGGCATACGTGCAGGCGGCCGCTTCCTCCCAGTCGCAGTCGATGCCGAGGTCAGCGACGGTCTCGGCGGCCCGGCGGATCGCCGCCGACTGCGACTCGGCGTACAGGCGCGCGCCCTCCCGCCCTCGGGTGCGGCGCAGGTGGTCGTAGACGAGGGTGTGGAGCGCGGTCAGCTTGGCCGTCGTGTATCCAGTGACCCCGCCGGCGATCCGCCCCGCCTCCAGCACGGCCACCTCGCGTCCGCGCCGGGTCAGCTCCCAGGCGGTGCTGAGCCCTGCCACGCCGCCGCCGACCACGGCGACGTCGACAGAGATGTCCGTGGCCGGCGGAGGGGCGGGCTCGCCACCCGGCGCGGTCTCGATCCAGTACGACTCCCCGAGTCCTCCCTGGGCGTTCATGGCCGCCGAGTTCCCTCTCTGTCGAGGCGACACACGCGCGGTGGTCCGAATGCGCGCCTGGCCCCCGACCGGGCGAGCCGGTCGCCCGACCTCGTCGCACAGGTCGTGTTCGCCGGGGAGACCGACCTGCTCGACCTCGCCGCCACCCGCCACCCCCGGGCCCCGCGCCGACCACGCTGGACCAAGACCATGATCAAAACGCTGTCATCGCAGCTGCTCACCAGCCTGTGAGCCGATGCGGGAAGCGGAACCGGCCCGCACAGGAAGCGGCGGCCGTGTGGATCGCTCTCTCGCTGCCGTCACCGGGAAACCGTGGGTGACATGGAAAGACCAGGCAAGCAGGTGAAGGCGGGCGACGGTGTCTGCCCGCCGTGGGTGCTGCGCGGCTACGCGGTCCTCGCCGACGGGGAACGCGGAGCCGTGGTGGATCCGGAGGGACGCGTCGTCTGGTTGTGCGCGCCGCGGTGGCACAGTGCCGCGGTGTTCTCCGCGCTCATCGGCGACGGTGGCTACTTCGGTGTCCAGCCCGAAGACCCCTGGCATGTGTCGGGCGGCTACTACGAGAACGGCACCCTGATCCACGTGAGCCGCTGGCTGACCGGTGACGCCGTGATCGAGTGCCGCGACGCACTGGCGATGCCGGCGTCCGCCGATCGTCTCGTGCTGCTGCGCCGGATGCGGGTGGCGAGCGGCGCGGCGCGTCTCGGACTCACGCTCGATACGCGCCCCGGATTCGGTGCCGTCCGGGTGCCGGACGTTGCTGCGGCACGCCGGGCTCGGGTGCCGGGACGAGGTGGACGTCGCCGAGTCGGGCCTCGTCGCGGGTCATGCCAGGGTGCCCTCCTCGCAGACCCGGCGGGCGACCTCGTGGAGCTTGACGTTGTTCGCCTGGGAGTAACGGCGCAGCACGTCGAACGCCTCGTCCTCGGTGAGGTGGTGGCTGCCCATGACGATGCCCATGGCCTCGCCGATGGTGTGGCGGGTGGCGAGGGCCCTTTCCAGCTGGGCATGGGTACGGGCGGCGGAGAAGGCGACCGCCGCATGGGAGGCCAGCAACCATCCGGCCACCTCACTGACCTCGGTGAACGCGCCGGGATCGCGGGAGTAGAAGTTCAGGGCGCCGAGGTCTTCCCTCTCGGTGAACAGCAAAAAGCCCATCATGCTGCCGACACCGAGCTTGTGTGCCTGAGGGGCGTAGGTCGGCCAGCGCTGCTGCTCGGCGGTGAGGTCGGCGATGCGGAAGACCCGCTGACCCTGCGACGTCCGGGCCGCGTCGAAGCACGGCCCTTCCCCCAGCCGCTGCTGCAGCCGGTCACTGTCGGTGACCAGTTCGTCGGTGGGGGCGAGCGTCTCCACCTGCGAGTCGTGCAGCACGAGGATGCCGGCCGCGTCACAGCCGTCGACCAGTTCCGTGGCCGACGCGGTGATCCGCCGCAGTGTCGCATCGACCGAGTCCTGTGCCAGAAGATCCCGCGCCATCGAAGCCAGCTGCTCCGCGAACCGACCCCAGTCCACCTCGTCCTCCGCTGCTCGTCAGGCCCGGACGAGCCTCACCCCCGGTCTCGGGCGGGGCTCGCCATCACATCGCAGACAGATACCCCTGGCGGGCCGGAAGATGGCTCCGGGTGCTCTCGGCCGCCCCCGTGGCGGAGCGAACGGCAGACAGACGGGCTGTCGACCCGAAGCCCCAGTCCTTCGGGTCGACAGTCCGGGTGAAGTGCGAACAGGACCCCCCCGGGGGGGGTGCCCTGGGGCCCGGCTTCCAGGGACCTTGCTGCCGGCCGTCGGCGGATTGAGCCGTGTGCGCCCGGCGAGAATCCCGCCCGCCTGGAATCAGCCGGTCAAGCGGCTGCGCAGCGGTTCCTGGCCCAGGTCTGCGCCTTACAGCTGTCAGCCTGCGCCTTGCCGAACAACTCGACCAGTTGCTCGCCCTTCGCGTGGTCCTGGCCGCCACGCTGCTGGGCGGCGTCGGCGAGTCCGTTCAGGACATATCCGTCGGCTCGGTGTTCGCGCTGGTGGTGCCGCCTCACCTCCGGTCACGGACCCTGGGTGCGTACCAGACCGTCAGTTTCGGCCTCCGGCCGCTGGGTTCGGTCGCCGGTGCCCTCAGCGCCGCGACAGCAGGAATCCCCGTGGCGCTGCGGGTCGGCACGATCGGCGGAACACTCGCCTGCCTCCGGCTCCTTCCCTCTCGCCTGCTGTCGTTCCGCGGTCAGGACGACCCGTCCGAGCAGCCGGAAACCGCCACCGCTCTCGCGCAATGCTGCAGGGACGCCCTCGCCGTACCGGCACCGGACGGGCGGCCGCGATGATCCCCTGCCGGGTACCGGCCGGCAGACACCGGGGCCCTGACGCAGGGCGGGCTCTACTCAGGCAGACGGCTGAGTCCGCTTTTGCCGGCCACATCTCAGTTGCTCGTGCCGAGAGTCTGCGCCAGTGCGCCGAGGGTCACGTCGACGATGGCGCGCAGCTGTTCCGTGCTCGTGCCGGCTCTGCTCATGACGGCGAGGGACTGGTTCACGGCCGCAAGGTGGGTCGCGAAGGACTCGGCTGCCTCGTCGTGCAGGCGGCCGGCCTTGAGTGCGGCGCGTAGCCGGGTGTGCTGGAAGCCGATCGCCTCCCGTGCACGCGCCGCGACGCTCGCGCTCAGCGCTGGGGTCGCCATGACGGTTTGGGCCACCAGGCATCCGTCGGGCAGAGCGGGGTCCGCGATGCGTTCCAGGGTGATGTCGAAGAACGCCCGCGCGGCCGCCAGGGGCCGGTCGGCGGCGCAGGCCAACGCGGCGTCGTACTTGTCGCCGTAACGCGTGGTGTAGCGCTCCAGGCAGCGCAGGAAGAGCGTGTCCTTGTCGCCGAGGGAGGAGTAGATGGAGCTGCGGTTGAGCCCGGTCGCCCGGGACAGGTCGTCCACCGACGTGTCCGCGTAGCCGTCGCGCCAGAACTGGATCATCGCGGCATCGAGCGCCGTGGCCATGTCGAACTGCTTCTTGCCTGCCATGCCGCACCTCCCACCTGCTCTGCCAGCTTGGTGGAGATCATCATCCCATCTTGAACCAGTCAGTTCAAGATGGGTTAGGGTGAAGGCGTGATCACGGCCGGACACTCCGCGGACCGCACGGCGCAGCGACACGCCCACCTCGTGCTCGCGGTCGGCGCCGTCGCGTTCGTCTGCACCGTTGTCATGGCGGGCGGCACACTGACGATCCCGCTGTACGTGCTGTGGGCCTCACAGTTCGGCTTCGGACCGCTCACCACCGTCGTCGTGTTCATCGCCTACGTCGTCGGAGTCGTCGGCACCCCGCTCGTGGCCGGTTCCCTGTCCGACGCCGTCGGCCGCCGCCCCGTTCTCGCGCTCTCCCTCGCCCTCACGGCGCCGAGCACTCTGGGATCCGCGCCGGCGGACGACCTCACGGTCCTGCTGCCCGGTTTCGCCGATCAGGCCGTCGGGACACGGGTCTCCAGCACCATGCTCGCCGCTCTCGTCGTGTCCACCTCGCTCGTGGGCCTCGTCCTCGGCCGACGCACCGGATCAACCATCCCGCCCGACACCTTCAGCAGACCGTCGACACACCTCACACCAGTGGAGGAGAATCATGAACGAAACCGCAGGCGCCCCCCGCGTCTCCGGCAACCCGGTCCGCGACCTGCCGCTGCCCGACCTGGCGGGTTTCACCCACCGTTGGGTCGACGCGGGCGGCGTCCGGCTGCACGCGGTTGAGGGCGGCCGGACGGACGGTCCGGCCGTCGTGCTGCTCGCCGGGTTCCCGCAGACCTGGTGGGCATGGCGCAAGGTGATGCCGAACCTGGCCGACCGATTCCACGCCATCGCGATCGACCTGCCGGGCCAGGGCCACTCCGAACGCCCGGACATCAGCTACGACACGCACACGGTCGCCGCGCACGTCCACGCCGCGGTCAAGGCGCTCGGCGTCTCGACGTACTGGCTGGTCGGCCACGACATCGGCGCGTGGGTCGCCTTTTCCCTCGCCTTGAAGTACCAGAGCCAGTTGCGCGGCCTGGCACTGCTCGACGCCGGTATCCCGGGCATCACACTCCCTGACGCCGTTCCGACCGACCCCGGGCAGGCGTGGAAGACCTGGCACTTCGCCTTCCACCTCGTGCCCGACCTGCCCGAGACACTGCTCACCGGCCGCGAACGGGAGTACGTGGGCTGGTTCCTGAAGGCCAAGACCCTCTCCTCCGACACCTTCGACGACGCCGAAATCGAGCAGTACGCCGCGTCCGTGGCCGCCGACGGCGGTCTCCGTGCATCCCTGGCCTACTACCGGGACGCCGCCGCCTCGGCGCAGAAGAACCACGAAGCGCTGGAACAACAGCGCCTGACGGTCCCGGTTCTCGGGATCTCCAGCAGCCACGGCTCCATCCCCGACATGGCGGCTTCCATCAGGCCGTGGGCCGACCACACCACCGGGATCGTCGTGCCGGACGCAGGACACTTCATCCCCGACGAACAGCCCGATGCCGTCGCTGCCGCGCTGACCGGCTTCATCACCGAAGACGATTGAGACTCGCCGGAAGCAAGCGTCAGAGCCGGCACCCGCACCCCTGACCGACTCGGCACGAGCGTGAACAGCGCCGGGCCCACCGGGCTCCCGCCCGGGCCGAACTGGCCGCCGAGGTTCTCGGCGAACTCATCGACGAATGATCCGGCTCCGTCCGTTTCACCGCGTCCGCCCCGCACGAAGGGCTGGGTGCCCCGCGCGGTCCGGACGCGGTCGGCCTCGACGGTGATCACGACGGTGGTGAGAACGCACGGTCGCCGGTCCGGCGGTCGCGTCTTCAGCGCTGTCCGCGATCGAGCGCGGCCACCTCGCGTACGGCCTCGGCGACGGCCGTGAAGTCCTTCTTCAGGATCGCGTCGTGGTTGCTGGCGACCTTCGCGCCGAGCCGGAGGTTCGGGTTTCGCCCGAATACCTCGTCGAGGCCGGCGCGGATGCGTTCCTGCTCGTCACCCTTGCTTCCGAGGGACGCCCCGGAGGCCAGCACGTACCGCACCGGAACGGTGACGTCGTCCAGTACGGGACCCAGTGCGCGTTTGCGGGAGATCTTGCCCAGCTCGATATTGCAGTCCGCCATCTGGGCGGGGGTCATCCGCGGGGTCAGGCCCGTCGGGCGCAGCAGCGGCAGGAACCAGCCCATCCGCCGGAACATCTTCCGGATCCGCTGCTCCATGGCCTCGTCCAGCCAGTCGTACGGCTGCGCGCCGTCGACCAGGACCGCACCCAGGCAACGCTCCGGGTTCCGGTGGGCCCAGTGCGCCCCGACGAACGCGCCGTACGACCAGCCCACCACCAGCGCCCGATCGACGCCCCTGGCCGCGAGCACGGCGTCGACGTCCCGGACGGCGGCCTCGAAGGAGTAGTCCGCCGAGCGCTGCGACTTCCTGCCGCGGGCCCGCTCGTCGTAGGTGATGTGCCGCCACCCCGTCCCCAGTTCGGCGAGGACCCGCCGCCAGTACCCCTGCGTGGCGAACTGGCCGTTGAGGTAGACCACCGGGGTGCCGGCACCGCCGGTGTCGGTGACGGCCAGGGCCGTGTCGTCGACCGGCACCATGCCCGTCCACGCCGAACCGTTCGAGGAAGTGCTGTTCTTCGTCATGTCGTTGTTCCCCCTGATCGTGTGGGCTGTCGGGTACGGCTACTGCGGGCCGGGCCCTGCACGTGGCTCGCGGCGGGCCCGGCCGGGGCGGTTCTGGTGCCGCTTCTTCAGAGGCTGCGGGCGGTGATGTCGCCGCGGGAGGTGGTGGCGCGGAGGTCCAGTTCGGTGCTGCCGTCGTTCTTGAGGGCGTTGCTGACGCGGCCGTAGTCGGTACCGGCGTCCAGGGCGGCCGAGACACCGGCGGCCGCGGCTACCGAGATGTCGCCGTCCTGGGTGCGGAGGACCACCGTGCCGCGGCCGGCTTCGTTGATCCGGATGTCGCCCCGTGCGGTGCTGATCTCCGCGGAGCCACCCAGCCGGCCGAGCTCGACATCGCCGTCCAGCGCGACGAGGCGGACACTCGCGGCCTCGTCGATCTTGATCTCGCGGTATGCGCCTTCGAAAGCGACGTCGCCGAGGCGTCCGACGCCGCGCAGCTCCGCGCCGGCGGCCTTGCCCTCGACGCGGGAGCCGGCGGGCAGCTGGACAGTGACCTGAAGGGACCCGGAGGGGCCGAAGAGCTGGTTGCCGGGGGCCGACGTCGTGATCCGCAGCACGCCGTCGGCGTAGGTGACGGTGGTCTGCTCGGCGGCCTTGGTGTCGCGGTTCTTGGAAGGGTTCGAGGGGAGGACCTCGACGGTGGTGTCGGCGCGGTCCGCGGCGAAGAACTGGACGCGTCCGGCGGGGATGTCCACGACGGCGGTGATCGGGGCGGGGGTGGCGAACTTCTGCATCACTGTCTCCCATGACTCACTGTTTCCGATGAATGAAAAGCTACGTTGCGTTCATTGATCCAGCAACACACCAGCTGCACGCAAACTCTATTCATGCAGCTAGATAGCGGGAAAGTGTTGCGCTGGCCATCGAGGTTAACGCAACGAAGACCACTCGCCCGTTGCAATAGATTGAGAATGAACGCTACTCTGAAGACAGCAGGGACCACCGAGGGGCACGAAGGAGACCGCGATGCCGGGAGGCAGGCTCACCCAGCAGGAACGCCAGCAGATCGCACTGGGACTGGCCGACGACCTCGCCTACGCCGAGATCGCCCGCCGCCTCGACCGTCCGACCTCGACGGTCACCCGCGAGGTGATGCGCAACGGCGGCCCCACCGCCTACCGCGCCGACCTGGCCCACCGCGCCACCGAACGCCGCGCCCACCGGCGCGGGCAGACCGCGCGCCGAGGGACCGAGGCACCCCTGCCGGCCTACGGACGCGATCCCGAGGCCGTGCGGGAGTACGAGGAGGCGCTGACCGCCGTCATGATGGCTTCGGGCATGACCGCGATGCCGGCCCGGGTGATGGCCTCCATCACCCTCACCGACACCGGCAGCCTCACCGCGTCCGAACTCGTCGAGCGCCTGAAGGTCAGCCCGGCGTCCGTCTCCAAGGCGATCGCGTTCCTGGAGAGCCAGAGCCTCGCCCGCCGGGAACAGGGCGAAGGCCGCCGTGAGCGTTACATCGTCGACGACGACATCTGGTACCAGTCGATGATGGCAAGCGTCCGGGCCAACGCCCGGGTCGTCGAGATCGCACGGCAGGGCGTCGACGTCCTCGTCCCCGGTACCCCGGCCGCCAACCGCCTGGAGAACGTCGCCCGCTTCCTCGACTTCGTCAGCGAGAGCCTTGCCCGCGCAGCGGAACAGGCCCGCGAGATCCTCCACACGAAACCCGGAACAACCTCGAAACCCGGAACAACCTCGAACGGCACCGACCGACCAAGTCCGGACAACGGATAGACAGGCGTCTCGGCCCACGGCCGCGACCGTTCTCCTCGACCGCCGCTGCACTGATGGCCCCCAAGGCCGGAGTCACCCCACCGTCGCGAAGTCACGCGCTCGCAGGAGCCCGGTCCAGCCGATCATGAGGCCTTTGCGCATGCCAGGGGGCACATCCGTGCCGAGGTCCTCCGTAGGGGTGCGCTGGGAGTGGCGCAAGGCCATGGGGCGTGAGGCTCGTGGTGATGGGAAGCCAGCAGGATTCGGCGCGGTCCTGTGCGTTGCACCCGCGGACCGGGATGCCGGGCCAGGGGGCGCCCAATAAGGCGCTGGCCCAGCAGAACGACATGGACGCGCGCGGATCACCAGCAGCCGTGCGACGCGTCGCACGCGGCGCCGGCGTCCACGCGAGGCGTCCACGAAGACCGGCCGTGCCCGGTCGTTCTCCGGTGTGTCCGGCTCCGATGCGGAACGGCCGGAGCCGTCGTGGTCCGTCGGCAGCACGGTGATGACGTCACCGTGCGGAGAGATCCAGGGCCATGGCAAAGCGCTGCGCGCGACCACCTGGCAGCGGCTGGTCGCGGCAGCCGGCGGTGCGGACCAGGTCGCCGCCTCCTGCGCCGAGCAGCCGGCAGGGGCGACGGCGAGCCGAGCGTACGGTGGCCTCTTCCAGGCCCACCGGCCCACCTCGGTGGCCGGCCCGCCGTCCCCTGCGTACTCGGCATCCGCGCACCGCAACCGTCTCGGGTGGACAGGGCTCACCGCACTCGTCGCTGTCGCCGTGGCCGTACACCTGGGCCTGGCCGGCGCGCTGCGGTCCGCCCCGGACCCGACGTCCTGGGCCATGGGCGCGGCTCCGGTCGTGATCGCGACGACACGCGCGGCCGTCCTGACCGTGGGCCGCAGACTGCACCGCCGGGGCCGACGACGTGCCTGAAAGCCACCCCGAGCCGGCCCCTCCCCCATAGGGCCGATCGGTCACGATGAGGGCCCGGTGGCCCCTCCCTCATCCTGCCGGTGAGGTGCAACCGTCGATACAGGGAACGACGACCAGCGGCCGTCGGGGCCGCGCACCGGACGGCGGTGGGAACGATGACCGACAACCGTAGGCGCATTGCGGTGGTGGCCGCCGTGATCGCGATGGTCGGCGCAGGCACCGGCGTATGGGCCGCGACGCAGAACGACGGGGCGGGAAGCCTCAGCGCGTCCCACGCCGCTTATGGCATGTCCCGCATGTCCTCCCCCGGGTACGGCTCGTGCCAGGGCTACGGCCCGTCGGGCTGGGGCATGACGGGCGACCGCGGATACGGCAGCGACGGCGGCACCTGGATGGGACCGGCGATGATGGGCGCAAGCCCCTGCGGGCTGGTCGGCAACGGACAGCCGGTGAGCTCGCCGGCGATGGCCAGGGCCCGGGCGCAGGACTTCGCCGACCGGCTCGGCCTGCGCGTGGGTGAGGTCATGCAGTTCTCTCGCAACTTCTACGCCGAACTGAACACCACCGGCGGCCGGCACGCCACGGAAGTCCTCGTCGACCCGGCCGACGGCGCGGTCTGGTTCGAATACGGCCCGACGATGATGTGGAACACCGAGTACGGCATGCACTCCGTCTCCGGCGGCGCGAAGCCTCGCGTCTCCGCTGCGGATGCCCGCGTGATCGGCCGCCAGTGGCTGGACGACCACCACACCGGCTGGACACCGGGCGAGGCGGAGCAGTTCCCGGGGTATTACACGCTTCACACACTGGCCCACGGGAAGATCACCGGCATGCTGTCGGTCAACGCCACCACCGGCCAGGTCTGGTACCACAGCTGGCACGGAGACTTCATCGCGATGACCGACGGCTGAACCGGCTCCCGGTGACCAGTCCATGCGGCTGTGGAACGTGATCCTCTGGCGGGCACCGCGAGAGGAGCCGCTTGTCGCGTCGATACGCACACAGCCGGTTCGGGGCGGACTTGGGCGACAAGTCGGCAACTCGCCCTGGCAGGAAACGGGCGCATACGTCGAGGAAGCCGGGCCGTACCGCGTCGTGACGGCATGGCCGGGAGGGGTCGGTCCGGGCTTGGCGTGGGAGTCGGCGGTCGCCTACACCTCGATGTGCGAACCCATGATGACCGTCCGGTCGCGGGGCAGGCCGAAGTACTCGGCGGCATCGGCCGTGATGTAGGACGTGGCGATGAACAGGCGCTTGCGCCAGGGCGCCATCGTCGGCGCCGCTCCACGGCGGAGCTCGATCGTGGACAGGAAGTAGGACGCCTCGTCGAGTTGCAGCGGCCCCTCGGTCGAGGCCGGGTCCAGCGCCGCCAGGATGCCGGGCACGTCCGGTGTCTCCATGTAACCGACGTGGGCGGTGACGTGGATGATCCCGTCGTCGGCGTAGCCGAGGCCGTCGACGGTGATCCGCTGGTCGGCCGGGACGCGGGGAACGGGTTCGGTCGTGATGGCCAGGATCACGACCTGGTTGTGCCGTACGTGGTTGTGTTCGAGGTTGGCCCGCATCGCCAAGGGTGCGGTCTCCTTGCCCCGGTTGAGGAAGACGGCCGTGCCGGGCACGCGGAGCGTCGTCGCCTCCTTGGCACGGAGTTCCTCGATGAACTCATCCAGCGGGCCCTCGCGCCGTGCCCGTTCGGCGGTGACGAGCTCGCGGCCGCGCTGCCAGGTGGTCATGACGGTGAACACGGTGAGGCCGATCAGCAGCGGCAGCCAGGCGCCGTGGACCAGCTTGGTCAGGTTGGCGGCGACGAACAGCAGGTCCACCGTCAGCAGCAGCGCCGCGCCGACGCCGATCAGCCAGCGCGGGGTGCCCCACTTGGCGCGGGCGATGTAGAAGAACAGCAGGGTGGTGATGGTGATGGTGCCGGTGACCGCCATGCCGAAGGCGAAGGCCAGCGCCGCGGAACTGCGGAACGCGAAGACGAGGGTGAGGACCGAGACCATCAGCAGCCAGTTGATCCAGGGGACGTAGATCTGGCCCACGGTGGACTCGGAGGTGTGCGCGATCCGCAGCCTCGGCAGATAGCCCAGCTGTGCCGCCTGGGAGGTCACCGAGTACGCGCCGGTGATCACCGCCTGGGAGGCGATCACCGTGGCGGCCGTGGCCAGCAGGACCATCGGCCAGCGTCCCCAGCCCGGCACGAGCAGGAAGAACGGGCTGCTGATGTTGTGCGGGTCGGCGAGGATCAGCGCGCCCTGGCCGAGGTAGCTGAGGACGCACGCCGGGAAGACGAGGAACAGCCAGGCGCGCGTGATCGGACGGCGTCCGAAGTGCCCCATGTCGGCGTAGAGCGCCTCGGCTCCGGTGACCGCGAGCACGACCGCGGCCAGGGCGAAGAAGGCGGTGCCGAAGTGGCCGAACAGGAAGCCCGCCGCATAGGTCGGCGACAGTGCCTTGAGGATCTCCGGATGGTCGGTGATGCCGATGACGCCGCAGGCGCCGATGGCCAGGAACCAGGCGATCATGATCGGCCCGAACACCCGGCCCACCGCCGCGGTTCCTCTCCGTTGCACCAGGAACAGCACCACGATGATCACCGCGGTGATCGGTACGACCGCCTCGCCCAGCGACGGTTGGACGACCTTCAGTCCCTCCACCGCGGACAGCACGGAGATCGCCGGTGTGATCATGCTGTCGCCGAAGAACAGGGACGCGCCGAAGATGCCCAGGGCCGCCAGGATGCCGGCGGCCCGCGCCCCGCGCTGTCCGCTCCACCGGCGCAGCAGGGTGATCAGCGCCATGATGCCGCCCTCGCCGTCGTTGTCGGCGCGCATCGCGAGCAGCACATAGGTGACCGTGACGATGATCATCACCGACCAGAACACCAGGGACACCACCCCGTACACGTTCTCCGTGCTGACCGGGACGGGGTGCGGGTCGCCGGGGTTGAACACCGTCTGGAGGGTGTAGATCGGGCTGGTTCCGATGTCGCCGAACACCACACCGAGCGCCCCGACGATCAGCGAGAGGCGGACTGCCGCTCGCGGGTCCGGAGCATGGGGCCCTGACAGCCCCGTTGATGATCCTTCGTCCGAGCCGGCCGGGTGCCGATGGCTGGTCATGTCGATCCTCCGCGGCGCAGGCCGGTTACCGGGCGTGTCGTGCGGGACGATACAGGTCCGTTGATCGCCTCTCGGCAGCACACCCCGCATGCCGGTTCCCGATTCGGCACGGCGCAGAGGTCCACGAGTGATACCACGAGTGGTAGGGGTGAGCGGACCCTCAGGTACTCTGCCTCCGAAGCCAAGAAGTGCTGGTGGGTGTTCGGCGGCGTTGGGCTGGTCCGGCAGGTTGCGGGATTCACGATGCGCCGGAACCCGAATCTGCAGCAGAGCGACCCGACGCCCACGGAACGGCCGGGGACCACAGCGGCGCCGGCAACGGAGTGCCAACAGGGCCCTCTGCTTCGCGAGCACCGCAGCAGCGTTCCCCGCCTCCGCGCCGCCGAACTGCTCCTGGGGGAATCCCGGGAGTATGAGCGGCGCTCGGGAGCGCGTGGGGAAGGATCGACTGCGCGACGCGCACATGCCCCCCGAAAGACACGGAAGGGGTCATCCGTGCCGGCCAGAGGCGAGTGCGCCCTACCACCGCCGACCAGCGCCCTCGGGAAGACAACTTCCAGAAGGTCTCTTCGCACTCAGCCAGGACGACTCGCGGCCCCTTTGCCCAGGGCAACCACGTCCACTCTTGGCCGCTACAAGCGGCCTGAGCAGCACCTCAACCCGCCTGACAGCCCATCAGAACGAGCGTCGAATGAGCGTCAAGATACCCCGGAGAGCGTCATTTCAGCGTCAAGACATCGCCCGTGACGCCCACACCGCGCACCATCCAAGCCCGCAGGTCAGGCGCCCTTCCCGACCGGCTCAAGAATCGCCACGCACTCCACGTGATGCGTCATCGAAAAGAGGTCGTCCCGGACGAGTCACGAAGAACACCAGCTCAGGGACCGTTTTCCGGCTCATTGCTCCGCGTGCGTGCGCCGAGAGCGTCAAACGAGCGTCAAGACCACCAGTCCCCTCCTCCTCATCACTCGCGACCGGCATTCGGGACTTCAAGGACGGCTTCTTCCTGCACCACCAGGATGTGCCGCAGTCACCAGGGAAGCCGAGCCTTCGACGCATGCCGGAATCCGGTTGGGGTACCCGACTCGATTCGGGCTTGAACAGAGGAGGACCATGGACGACGTCGCCGCTCCCGGCAGGGACAGTGTTCCCCTGCCCGGCCATCAGGCGCGTTCTGGCGCCCTGCTCGACGGAACGCTGGAAAACCTGCGGGCGTCCGCTATCGCGGTCGATGACGACGGCCTCGTCGTCGCGGCCAACAGCGCGGCCCAAAGCCTGCTGGGCAGGGAAGCCTCAGAACTCGTCGGTCAGGACTTCCATGACCTGCTGCACCGGGACAGATACGGGCACTCAGTGCCGCGCACGCGCTGCCCGATGAGGAAGGCCATCCTCACGGGGGACACCAGACATGGCGACGCCGAGTGGTTCGCCTGCGGGGACGGTACTCTCGTCCAGTTGTCCTGGCTGGTCACGCCCTACTCACCCGGTCCGGGCGGGACAGGTGCGCTGGCGATGCTGTACGAGCCGAGGCCAGGGGACGTGCGCCACACCGACGGCGGGCACTCCGCGCCACTGACGGAACTGGACCGCCTGTCCCTGCTGGCGGAGACGACCACGCAGCTCACATCCACCCTGGACGCGGACGAGGCGCTGCACCGACTGGCGGCCCTGACCGTGCCCCGGCTCGCGGACTGGGCCGTGTTCGACCTGCTCACCGAACGTGACGAAGTACGACGCGTTCTCGTGATGGAACACAAGGACGGCATTCTCGTCGAGCGGGACGACCTGCAGGGCCCGATGCCTCCCGTGCCGGCAGAGTCACCGATGCCCCTGTCACGGGCCCTGCGCGGCGCCGCCTCCTCCCTCGCCGGGCCCGCCACCTACCAAGGTCCGCCCGACTCCGGCATAGCGGTCGAGCAGCAGCGCCTGTTCACCGCGACAGGTATGCACTCCGCCGTCATCGCACCCATTCGCGGACTGCGGGACGTACTCGGCGCCCTGACCCTGGGCCGCGCCCAGCGTCATGACGCCTTCACCCCTGCCGACCTGCCGCTGCTGGAGGACCTCACCCGCCGGGCGGGCCTGGCGCTGGACAACGCGCGCCTGTACCAGCGCCAGCGCAAAGTCGCCGAGACCATGCAACGCCACCTGCTGCCCCAGCTGCCCGTCCTGCCCGGGCTGGAGATGACCGCGCGCTACGTACCCGCTCCGGATGCCTCATCCGTGGGCGGTGACTGGTACGACGCCTTCGCTCTGGCCGCCCACGCCCACGCACTGGCCATCGGCGACGTCGTCGGACACGATCTCGACGCCGCAGCCGGCATGGCGCAGGTCCGCAACATGCTGCGCGCCTTCGCCTGGTCCCACCCCGAGGCCGCACCCAGCGCCGTCGTCACACGGCTCGACGATGCCGTGATGCACATAGCCGAGGTACCCATGGCCACCATGATCCTCGCCAGGCTCACCCTCGGGAGTGACACACTGTGGCGCGTACGCTGGACGAACGCCGGCCACCCGCCGCCCCTGCTCATCACCCACGACGGTCAGACCCGCTACCTCGACGAGGCTCACGGCATACTCCTCGGAACCGGAGTCACCAGACCTCGCCCCGACGCCGTCACCGTCCTGCCACCCCGGGCCACGCTCCTGCTCTACACCGACGGACTGGTCGAATCCCCGCACCACTCCATCGATCACGGGCTTGACCGGCTGCGCCGACACGCGGCCTCCCTCGCCCACCGCCCCCTCGACTCCTTCTGCGACTCGCTGCTGGACCAGGTCCGCCCCAGCGACAACGATGACGACGTCGCCATGATCGCGCTGCGCACACCCCCTCCCGCAGGACCCGCCTGACCCGCGCGTGAGGCAGATCGAGTGGGCGGAACAGGGGACCGTCGAAGCTCCGGAGCCGGTGGGCTGAGGCTTCGAATGCCCGCGAAGCGGTCAACCCGGTGCTCGACCACGGCTTCGTGGACGCCGTCCGGTCGGGGCAGGTCGAGCCGGTCTCCATCTCGATCAGCGTTCCGCGGGCGTAGCTGTACTCGGGGGTGCCCTCTTCCAGGACCGTCAGCTGTTCGAAGAAGAGCCGGGAGAGCTGGCGAGCGTCCTTGGGCGCCACCCGGGAGGGGTCGGCGACCTCCGGCAGCTCGCTCGTTCGTGCGTCCAGTGCCGCCGGAATCCTCATGACCGCCACGCTGTGCCCTCCCAAAGTTCGAGCCGACCGCTACCGCCTGCAAAACGGCCGACGGCGCAGCGCATCCCCCGTACTCCCGCACCTATACCTGTGCTGTGTTGAGCGGGCCCGCCACCCTGGTCGTGGTCAGCTGGGGAGGTAACAGCGAATAGTGGTGCCGTCGGGGCCGGTGTGGACGCGGACGAGGTCGGCGAGTTGGTGGACGAGCAGGAGTCCACGGCCGCCGGGCTGCGTGGGATTCGGCGGGCGGCGGCCGGCCAGGGGATCGGTCAGCTGTCCGCCGTCGTGGATCTCGCAGACGATCCGGTCGCTCTCGGCCCAGATCCGCAGTGTCCCCGAACCGGCGCCGTGGACGACGCTGTTGGTGGTCAGCTCCGCCACCGCGAGTTCCAGATCTCCCAGGCTCACGCCGGACACGCCCAGGGACCGCGCCTGGGACACGGCGAAGTCGCGGGTGTCGGGCAGTGTCCGGGCGGCGAACGGGCGGGCCACGGCTTCGAGGGGGGCGAGCAGTGGCTCGTTGTAGCGGGCGATGATCTGCTCGGGGCCATAAGCGGAGGATTGCCTCTGGCCATCGGCGTCGATGACGACCGGGTGGGTCGCCAGGGCGTCGCTGAGGGCCTGCTTGGCCAGCTGCCCGGCGTCGTAGGGGCACAGGATGGTCACCGCGCGCCCGGTGAAAGCGATGTTGATCAGCGCCTCGTGCTGGACGCACGCCGGGTACTCGACGGCGGAACGACCCTGCCAGATCGGCTCGCCGATGATGCGGACCCGGCGAGCGCTCGGCTGGGCGTCGGCGAACTTGCGCAGCACGCTGGGGATGATGCGGCCGGGGTTGCGGCCGGCCTGGGTCATGTCGATGAAGCGCACCTCCGCCGCTCGCTCACCCAGCCCCCCGCGGATCAGCTCCAGACGATCCGGCGGAGCGGCGACGGCTGCGGGCTCACCGGCGTCCAGCCCTTCCCGCAAAAAGGGAACCGTGCCCTCGATGTACTGGTCCGTGCCGCGGTAGAAGAGAGCCGGGTGAACGAACGGCTCGTGCGAGGTGGCTGTGCTCATCACGCAGCCACCTCGATCGCGGCGATACCGGGCCAGAAAAGCTCGAGGATGCGTGGCAACTGCGGCGGTGGGCGGTGAAGCACGATCCGCTGCCCCTCGGGGAGACGCTGGGCGGTGACCGCCAGGTCCGTCACACCGGCCACATCCACGAACCTCACCCGGGACAGATCCACGTGCAGCACATCCGCGCGACGCTCGACCAGCTGATTCAGCGCCTGCTGCCATACGGACCGTGTGTTCATGCTGATCTCCCCTATCGCCCCCACCCCCGAACTGTCAGGCAACGGATCGATCTGCAGTACCGCGCCACGTGGCGGCTCGGCGGGGGACCCGCCCACGCCAGGTACGACATCCACGCTCTTGCCCCCCCAGTTCCCCGGGCTCGGCCGCACAGCGGCTCTACCGATCACCTTGCACGATAGTCGGTCAGAAACCGCGGACGCCCGGTCCGGCCAAGCGAGGGAATCGGGCCGGGCCTGGCCTGCACGGGTCCCGGTGAGGCGAGCTGGTGGAGCTCATGCGACCGAGTAGGTGTCCTCCCGTAGTGGCGCCCATGCTGACTCACACCTAGGGGGGCGAGCTCAGGGAGCGAGGCTGAGTTCGGCCCAGAACGTTTTGCCCAGCGGGCCACCTACCTGACGCTCCGTCGGAAGCGGCGTCAAATGAGCGTCGGGACGGTTTCTCGTTATGCCCCACGGAGTGCGGGGAACGCGTGCATCATCTCCCGAGGCGCCCACGACGCCGTAGCCGAACCCACTCCCCTGAACCAGGACACGTTCCACGTCAAGCGCAGGTCAGTTGCCTTTTTCAACGGGCTCAGATCGGGTTTTGCGGCTGCACTGACCACCCTTGCGGACGTCTGGAGCGTCAAACGAGCGTCGTGACGACACGACGGTGATCACCTGAGTGACGTCCTCAGAAAAGCCTGCGCGGCTGGCGTCACGGTGTCGGTGGGCTCGGTCCAGGCAGACTGCTGGAGTGCCGCGGTGCCGGCCGGGAATGTGGTTGTTCGGGCTCGCCCAGCGCCCGTGATGTTCTGTCTTCATGGTCCAGTGGGAGATTCGACGTGATACTCGACGGCATACCGGCACCCCCTGCGCGCGACACCGCGCCTGACGCAGCAGCGCGCAAGCAGCGCCTACGCCGTCGCCTGGAGCGACTGATCGGCGTGGCCGCCACCGAAGGCAATGATCTGGTGCCCCTGCGCAACGGTGATGAGATCTTCCCCGCGATGCTCGGGGCGATCCGTTCGGCTCGGCACACCGTCGACATGATGACGTTCGTGTATTGGCGGGGCCAGATCGCCCACGACTTCGCCGTCACTTTGGCCGACCGCGCCCGCGCGGGGGTGCGCGTGCGACTGCTGCTCGACGGCTTCGGCGCCAAGGAGATCGAGCGGCGGCTGCTGGACCTCATGAGCGCCGCGGGCGTGCAGGTGGCCTGGTTCCGCAAACCCGTGTGGCTGTCACCGTTCAAACAGAACCACCGTTGCCACCGCAAGGCCCTCGTCGTCGACGAACACACCGCCTTCACCGGCGGCGTCGGCATCGCGGAGGAATGGAGCGGCAATGCCCGCAACCCTGCCGAGTGGCGCGACACCCACGTCCAGGTGCGCGGGCCGGCCGTGGACGGCATCGCCGCCGCGTTCGCGCAGAACTGGGCCGAGTGTCATGACGAACTCTTCGATGACCGCGACCGTTTCGCGGAACACCCGCAGGCCGGCTCGTCGGTGGTGCAGGTTGTGCGCGGCTCCGCAAGCATCGGCTGGCAGGACATGCAAACCCTCATCCGGGTCATGCTCACCTCCGCCGAGGAACGCTTCCGGCTGGCCACCGCCTACTTCGCCCCTGACGCCTACTTCATCGACCTGCTGTGCCAGACCGCACGTCGTGGCGTGCATGTCGAGATCCTGCTGCCCGGCCCCCACACCGACCAGCGGGCCTGCCAGCTCGCCGGGCAACACCACTACACTCGTCTGCTGCAGGCCGGCGTGCACATCCGCCAGTACCAGCCGACCATGATGCACGCCAAGATCATCACGGTGGACTCGGTCGCCTCTCTCATCGGATCCACCAATTTCAACCGCCGGTCCATGGACCACGACGAAGAAGTGATGCTCGCCGTCCTGGACGAGGAGTTCACCGCTTCCCTCGACCGCGACTACGAGGCGGACCTGCGCCACAGCGTGGGCATCGAGCTCACTCGATGGAGACGACGGGCAGTGCTGCAACGCGCCAGGGAAGCCGCCGTCACCCCGATCCGGCGCTTCCTGTGAGCCGACCGGCACCCTGGCACAATGGCGAACCGCAGGATCCGCGCGAGCCAGCCAGCGCCGCAAGCGTGAAGCGTAGGCACGCCGTACCCGCGGTCCCACAGACCGATCGTCCTCCCGGCGGCACGCGAAAGCCGCTCACCGGGGCGGTTCCAGGGCCGGTCTGCTGGGCCGCTCGGCCACAGGTAGGCGCCCCCCTGGCGACCCTGCCGCAGAACGAGACGTAGCGCACTGCGAGTTGCCGCATCTGGCCGCTGAGAACCGGAAACGGCTTCGGTCACCGGTGGACACGCTGCCGCGACGACCCGCCGCATGGTCGTCCGCGACCTTGCTCACCGCCGTCCATGCCCAGGTCTGTCAGGTCAAGCCGACCCGTACGGGCGGCGTTGAGTGCGGGGCGCGTACAAGAAGCCGGCCTCGTGGTACAGGAGTCCGGGAGGAGAAGGCCCCCCCGGCCCCCGCCCGGCTCTGAGCCGCTCTCCGCATCCAGGTATCGAGCCACTGTTACGTGTCCCCAGGGTCAGGCTTCGAACGGAAGCCGACGCTGAAAGGCAACGGGAGGTCCGTACGGACGTGGTCGGGGCTGCGACGGATCACCTCGGCCGTGGTCGCTTTCTACCTGGCCACATCGGTAGCCGCGTCCCGGTCGCCGGCCACTGCGTCCGGGAGTCGCGCCGCGGGACCTCCGCACGCCGCCGCAGCCCGGCTGGGCGCACGGCCGCCGATAAGGCCGGGGCGGGGACACGGCAGGAGGTCGCGCGGGTTCCATCGCGCGTGCGTGTCCCGCCCTCGACGGCAACACGCCTACCCTGCTTCCGTTTGGGACACCTATAGGCTGTATGGCCTCTTACATACCAGGTCGCCTCACGGCCGGCATGCGCACGGGGCCCGGCCGTCATATCGGCCGGACCCCGTGATGAAGGCGCGCTGCGGGTCAGATCACCATCGGTACCAACGACCTCGGCCGCCACCGGCGGTGGTGGAGCGCATGACGAAGCCGAGAAGCCACAGCACCAGGACGAAGACGGCGACCCACCAGAGGATCTTGATGGCGAAGCCGGCACCGAAGAGGAGCAGTGCAAGAAGCAGAACAAGCAGCAGGGGAACCATGTTTATCAACCTCCTGCACAATCGCCTGCCCTGCAATTCCGTCACCATTCACCGACTACGCTTTGTTTGTGAAAGAAACGCCGGGGCAAAAGCGGGTTACCGCGACAGCGGCACACGAGCTATAGGAGGGACTCTTCCATGACTGCCGGCGAGAAGGCCAAGGCAAAGGGCGAGCAGGCCGAGGGCAAGGCCAAGGAAGCCGTGGGAAGCGCCATCGGAAACGACCGCATGGCCGCTGAGGGGCAGGCTGAGAAGAGCACGGGCGATGCCCGTGAGGCCAAGGAAAAGGCGAAGGACGCGTTCAAGCACTAAACCTGCATTCTCCACCGGGAATTCGAAGGGGGCCTGCCCGGCGTCACTCCGGCAAGGCCCCTTTCGACGGATCGCC
Organism: Streptomyces sp. NPDC028289; assembly: GCF_055565975.1. Classification (NCBI taxonomy): domain Bacteria; kingdom Bacillati; phylum Actinomycetota; class Actinomycetes; order Kitasatosporales; family Streptomycetaceae; genus Streptomyces; species Streptomyces sp. NPDC028289. The sequence goes on from NZ_JBVHTI010000009.1 coordinate 500,774, forward strand.
GAGGGCCGAACACGCAGGCGCTGAGTCTCGCCTCAACTGCTCATCGGCCTTCTCGCCCGCCACCGTGCCGACGATTTCCCGTCCATGGCCGTCGCCCAGGTCGCCACCAGGCCCGCACCCGCGGGTCCCGGGCGGATACGGGAACGTGCCGACAGCTCTGTTCACCACACGGTGACTGAGAGAGGCAGGGGACCGTGGCCCCCTGTGACCGTCCGCCGGCCAGAGCGGCTGCTCGAAAGGCGTGTCGGGCATGCGTACAGTGAGGGCCAGAGTATCTCGGGCAGGAGGCACTTGGTGCGGTATGCGACACACGCGGCCGGGTGGTGTCGCACCGTAGTGCTGGATGAGACGGTCCGAGGACGGGGGGGTGAGAACGTCCGCATCATGGATGATGCAGACGGTCGAACGGCTCGGTGGTGGGCGGCGCTGCGCCGCACTCCGGTGGCCGTCTGGAACGACGACGTCACGGACTGGGCCGCTGCGCTGACCTATTACGCCGTCCTGGCCCTGTTCCCCTTGCTGCTGGTGATCCTCTCGATCCTGGGTCTGACCATGCCCACGGCCAGGCCGGAGGTCATCGACCGCATGTCGCAGGCCGCTCCGGTCGCGTCCCGCGCTCTGCTGCGCAGCACCCTGCTGCAGATGGCCGGACAGTCCTCGGCGGCATGGACGTTGATCATCCTCGGAGGGGCGGGAGCCCTCTGGTCGGGGTCCAGCTATCTGAGCGTCTTCCGCCGGGCGTTGCACGCCATGCATCGAACCAGCGCGCACCGGCCGGTCTGGCGCACTGCTCCGCGTATCATCGCCACGGCCCTCGTCCTGATCTCCCTGCTTCTCACGTCGACCCTCGCGCTGTCTCTCACTGGCAGCCTGGCCCGGCGTCTGGGCCGGGTGCTGTCTCTGGGCACCTGGCCCCAGGCCGCCTGGGACACACTGCGGTGGCCGGTCGTGGCCGCCGTCGCCGTCGCCCTGGTACTCGTCCTGTACCGTTCGGGCCCGGCGCCCTCCCGCCCTGTCGGGAAGATGGCGCCCGGCGGCACTTTGGCGGTAGTGCTTCTGTTGGGGGTCTCACTCGGATTCGCCGTCTACACCTCCCATGTCAGCACCTATCACCGTCTGTACGGTTCACTGGCAGGCGTCGTGGTCTTCCTGGTCTGGCTATGGCTGTCCAACCTGTCCCTGCTGGTCGGCGCTCAGTTCAACGCAGAGCTGGCGAAGCCCGTGCACGGGGAATGAACCGGTCTTCCAGTACCTGCGGCGGGACCGCCCGCAGCCTTCCCTTCGGCCGGTTCGCTCAGTACAGCACGCACGCGCCGACACCGCACGAACCGTGAGCAGACCGCTCGGTTGACCTGTGGCGGTGTCTGCCCGCCGGCCGCGTGGGCGGTCGCGGCCTCCGGCCTCGCGCGGTGCGCCGCGTCTCGGGGTGGGAACGGTGCTCGGAGCGCCGTATCTGTCGTCGGCCCGACCCGATCGCGGCGAGCGTGGAAGCGGACCGCACCACGCAGCCGCGGGGCCCCGCCCGATCGGCAGGACCTCGCGGCTGCCGTCCGGCTGCCGGGCCCCCGAACGTCAGACGGTGCTGAGCGTGCCTTCGCACGTCAGACGGTGCTGAGCATGCCTTCACGCAGGCGTGCCAGAAGACGGGAGATCAGCCGGGAGACGTGCATCTGGGAGACACCGAGACGTTCACCGATCTGGGCCTGGGTGAGTTCCTCCACGAACCGCCAGTGGATGATCTTGCGGTCGCGTTCGTCGAGTTCGGCGATCATCGGGGCAAGGGCGTGGAAGTCCTCGATCAGGCCGAGGGCGGCGTCCTCGTCGCCGATGAAGTCCGCCAGCGCGGCCTCGCCGTCCTCGCTGCCGTTGATCGCCGCGTCCAGGGAGGCGGACTTGTAGCCGTTGGAGGCCAGTTGGGCCTCGACGACCTCGTCCTCCGGAAGGCTCATCAGCTCGGAAAGCTCTTTGGTGGTCGGTGTCCGTCCCAGTCGGCTGCGCAGTTCCTCGTTGGCGCGGGCGAGTTGGACGCGGGCTTCCTGGAGCCGGCGCGGGACATGTACGGCCCACGAGGTGTCGCGGAAGAACCGCTTGATCTCGCCGACGATGTACGGCACGGCGAAGGAGGTGAACTCGACCTCGCGGGTCAGCTCGAAGCGGTCGATCGCCTTGATCAGGCCGATCATGCCGACCTGGACGATGTCCTCCATCTCCTCCGGCCCGCGGCTGCGGAACCGGCCGGCCGCGAACCGGACCAGCGACATGTTCATCTCGATCAGCGTGTTGCGCGCGTACTGATACTCGGGCGTTCCCTCCTCCAGGACGGCCAGCCGGTCGAAGAACGGCTTCGACAGCTCCCGCGCGTCCTTCGGCGCGACCTTGGAAGGGTCCGTGATCTCCGGCACATCCACCGTCTGCTCGGCGGTCAGCACGGTCGTCGTCGGCATCATGGCGCCCTCCCAGTCGATCAGCCTCGTCCGCGCCGGTCCATCGTCCGGCAGGCACGCGCCTACCCCGTCCGCCGATCGGCATTCCTCGAACTGTTGTCAGTCCCCACCGGACTCTCCATGGCTGCGTACGATCTCCTTCACCTTGGCGACCGCGAAACCCCAGCCCTGCTCGACGGTCGGCTTGGCCGGGACGGCGATCTCGTCGGGGTTGGTGAGGACGTCCAGCAGGACCGGGCCCGGACTGCCCAAGGCGCGTCGCACGGCGCCCTCCACGTCGGCCGGGTCGGTCACACGGATGCCAGTGATGCCCATGGCTTCGGCTACGGCGGCGAAGTCGGGGTTGTCGAGCACGGTGCCGAACTCGGGCAGGCCGGACTGCTCCTGCTCGAGTTTCACCATGCCCAGCCGGCGGTTGTCGAAGACGACGAGCTTGACGGGAAGGCGGTACGTCTTCAGGGTCATGAGGTCGCCGAGGAGCATGCTCAGTCCGCCGTCGCCGCAGAAGGCCACCACCTGGCGCTCGCGGTCCAGGCACTGGGCGCCCAGGGCCTGGGGCATGGCGTTGGCCATCGAGCCGAGGTTGTAGGAGCCGATGAGGCGCCGCTCGCCGCGCATCTCGACGAAGCGCGAGAGCCACACGGTGGCCATGCCCGTGTCAGAGGTGAAGACGGCGTCATCGGCCGCGATCCGGTCGACGGCCGCGGCCAGCGCCTCAGGGCGGATGTCCTGGGCGCGGTTGTCCAGCGCGGAGCGGACCCGGCCCACCACGCCCTTGTCGTGCGACGGATCGGCGAGCCGGGCCTGACCGGTGCGCCACTGGTCGAAGCGTTCACGCGCCTTCTCCAGGTGCGAGCGGTCACGTGCGCCTTCGAACCCGGCGGGCGCGGCGGCGAGGTCGCCCAGGAGGTCGCGTACGGTGGCGCCGGTGTCTCCCACGAGCCCGACGTCGACCGGTACCCGGCGTCCGATATGGGTGGCCTCGGTGTCCACCTGGATCACGGTCCGGCCCTCGGGATACCAGTCCCGGTAGGGGAAGTCCGTGCCGAGCAGCAGCAGGGTGTCCGCGTCCTGGAGGGCAGCAGCGGCGGCGGGGTTGCCGATCAGCCCCGTCTGGCCGACCTGGAAGGGGTTGTCGTCGCCTTCGAAGCCCGCCTTGGCCTTCAGGGTGAGCACCATCGGTGCGGCCAGGCGGTCGGCGAGGGTGAGGACGTCCTCGCGAGCGGCGCGGGCGCCCTCACCGACGAGCAGGGTCACCCGTTCGGAGCGGTCGAGGAGTTCCGCGGCACGGTGGACGGCCGACCCGTCCGGCCGGCTCACCGGGGCGTTCAGGGAGAACCGGGCCGGCCGGCCGGCGGTCAGTTCCCGCTCGCCCAGGTCACCCGGCACCGTGAGAACGGCGACGCCCCTGCGGCCCAGTGCGTGACGCACCGCCGTCTCCAGCATCTGCGGAAGCTGGTCGGGAGAGGTGATGGTCGCGCGGAACACGGCCACATCCCTGAAGAGGGCGTCGTTGTCCACCTCCTGGAAGTAGTCGCTGCCGAGTTCGGCGAGCGGCACCTGGCCGGCGATGGCCAGGACCGGGGCGTGGCTCTTGGCCGCGTCGTACAGCCCGTTGAGGAGGTGGACGGAACCGGGTCCGACCGTGCCCATGCACACGCCGAGGGTGCCGGTGAGCTGCGACTGGGCGCTCGCGGCGAAAGCCGCCGCCTCCTCGTGCCGGCAGCCCACCCATTCCAGGCCCTCGGTGGTGCGGATGGCGTCGGTCAGGGGATTGAGCGCGTCTCCCACGACGCCGAACACCTGGCGCACGCCGAGTTCGCTCAACGCGTCCACGATGACGCGGGCAACAGTACGGGGCACGTAGTCCTCCAGGTCACACGGTGAAACGGTCGGGGTCGGCGGCCTGCCAGTCGGCCGCCCAGGAGGCGGGCGGCTCGGCGAGCAGCTGCCCTGGCGCGAGCCACTCGTACAGCTCCTCGAAGGAGCGCTCGGTGCAGGGGTCGACGCGCCGGCGGAGCATGTGCGGACGCAGTTCCGCGGGGTCGGTGACACCCATGGACGCCATGATCTGCAACGCGCTGGCCACGGTCGCTTGCTGGAAGCGCTGGACGCGCGTCGTCTTGTCGCCTACGTCGAGGGCGCGAGCACGCCGTGGGTCCTGGGTCGTGACACCCGTGGGGCAGGTGTTGGTATGGCACCTCTGCGCTTGGATGCACCCGACGGCGAACATCATCGCCCGCGCAGCGTTGCCGTAGTCGGCGCCCTGCACCATTCGTTTGACCAGGTCAGTACCGGTGGCGATCTTGCCGCTCGCCCCGATCTTGATCCGATCGCGCAGACCCACGCCCACGAGGGCGTTGTGAACGGTGTGCAAGCCCTCGGTGAGCGGGGTGCCCACATGGTCCGCGAACTCCAGCGGCGCCGCACCGGTCCCGCCCTCGGCCCCGTCCACCACGATGAAATCAGGCGCAGTGCCCTCCTCCAACATGGCCTTGCACACGGCCAGGAACTGCCGGCGGGAGCCCACACACAGCTTGAACCCGGCAGGCTTGCCACCGGACAACTCGCGCATGCGAGCAACGAAGCGCACGAGTTCGCACGGGGTGGAGAACACCCGGTGGTACGGCGGGGAGACGACCGTCCGCCCCTCGGGCACGTCGCGGACCCGGGCGATCTCGGCGTTCACCTTGGCTCCCGGCAGAACACCGCCGATGCCGGGCTTCGCGCCCTGCGACAGTTTCAGGGACACACACCGGACGTGATCGTGTGCGGCCTTGTCGGTGAACTCGGCCGCGTCGAAATCGCCTTCCTCGGTACGACAGCCGAAGTACCCTGTGCCGATCTCCCAAACGAGGTCGCCTCCCGGACGGAGGTGATACTCGGACAGCCCGCCCTCACCGGTGTCCTGGGCGAAACCCCCGGCCGCGGCACCCCCGTTGAGCGCGAGGACCGCGTTGGCGGAGAGCGAGCCGAAGCTCATCGCCGAGACGTTCAGCAGTGCCATGTCGTACGGACGGCTGCAGTCCGGTCCGCCGATCCTCACGCGCGGCGGGTCCTTCGGCACCGGGCACGGCGCCATCGACGGGACCAGGAACTCGTAACCGGGCTGGTACACGTCCCGCTCGGTGCCGTACGGCTCCTCCGCGGCGGTGCCCTTGGCGCGCTCGTAGACGATGCTGCGCACATCCCGGTCGAAGGGGCGCCCGTCGTAGTTCCGTTCGATGAAGTACTGCTGCAGCTCCGGGCGTACGCGCTCCAGGAGGTAGCGGGCATGGCCGAGGACGGGATAGTTGCGCAGCACCGAGTGCCGCCGCTGCACCAGGTCCCAGGCGCCCAGCACCCCCGTGAACATGAGCGGGGCGGCCGCGAACCACCAGTAGGGCGAGATCCCGAGCGCCGCGGCCAAAGCCCCGAGAGCGGCCACCAGAGTCAGGAGGACGATTCCAACGCGTGTCACTCCTGGCGTGTTGCCCGGTTATCGATCGCCATGCGCGACAGCCGGGCACTGGACGCTCCCAGTCGCCGTGGCCGCCGGACGGGCCGCGAGCCCCCGGCCACGCTCGTCAGGGTGGTGGACCGCATGGGGCTTCTCCAACGCCCTCGCCCTCAGCGCCGCGTCCACACGGGAACACGCCATCAGCCCCAGCCCGTACCGCATGGGCAAGACCCGGGCGGCAACCCGACCTCCGACTCGGCGCGGAGATGGGACCGAACCGAGGCTTCGACGGTCGTCGGGCCGGCAACCCGGCTGGCCTACAGCAGGACAGCAGCACTGAGATGTCCACCGCGAGAGAACCGTCCGCTCGACCCACTGCAGACAGCAAAACAGGTCGAGCGAACCACCTGGGCCGCAAACCCGCAGATCAGGAGCCCTTCGCAGCGGGCTCAAGAATCGCCACGCACTCCACATGATGCGTCATCGGAAACAGGTCGAACGCCCGCAGCGTCCGCACCCGGTAACCCCCGTCCCGGAAGTACGCCAGGTCGCGGGCGAGTGCCGCCGGGTCGCAGGCCACGTACGCGATCCTGCGGGCGCCCAGTGACGACAGGTGCTCCACCGTCCTGCGGCCCGCGCCCGCGCGGGGCGGGTCGAGGACGATGAGGTCGACCTCGGTGATGCCCGTGCGCGGGAGGACGGACTCGACCTTGCCCTGTTCGACGCGGACGCGCGGGAAGTCCGCGAGGTTGTGGCGGGCGTCCTCGACCGCGCGCTTGCCGGACTCGATGCCGAGGACCGCGCCCTTCTCGCCGAGGCGGTCGGCGAGGGCGCCGGCGAAGAGGCCGACGCCGCAGTAGAGGTCCAGCGCCATCTCGCCCTTGCGCGGGAGGAGGCCCTGCATGACCGCCGTGACCAGGGTGTCCGCGGCCTTCGGGTGGACCTGCCAGAAGCCGCCGCTGCCGACCCGGTGGGTGCGGCCGTCGGCGCGTTCGCGGACGAAGGCGCGGCCGTGGACGCGGTGGATGCCGCCGTCGTGCTCGTCGACCCGCATGACCGAGACGGGCCGGTCGAGTTCGACGAGGGGCAGACGGGCGCCCGGGCGCGGCTCCAGGATGACCATGCGGTCCTGGGAGCCCGTCGCGGCGATCGCGTCGATCGAGACCATGCCCGACCAGTCGCGCTCCTCGATGCCCAGCTCGCTGACGCCCGGCGCCGCGATCATGCAGTGCTCGATCGGCTCCACCTCGTGCGAGCGGTGCCGGCGCAGTCCCGCGTTGCCGTCGGCGTCGACGGCGTACTGCACCCGGGTCCGCCACTGCGGCACCTCGCCCGCGGGGAGCTTGTCGCCCTCGGCGGGCATGACCGTGCCGTCCCAGCCGACGTCCTCGGGGGTGAGGCCGGCCAGCCGCCGCAGCTGCTCGGCGATCACCTCGCCCTTGAGCCGGCGCTGGGCGCCCGGCTTGGCGTGCTGCCAGTCGCAGCCGCCGCAGCGGCCGGGGCCGGCGTAGGGGCAGGGGGCCTCGACGCGGTCCTTGGAGGCGTCCACGATGTCGACCGCGTCGGCGCGCAGGAAGCGGGCCCCCTCCTCGCCCTCGGTCACCTTGGCCACGACCCGCTCGCCGGGCAGCGCGTGCCGGACGAACAGCACCTGGCCCTCGGCGGTCCTGGCGATGCAGTGCCCGCCGTGCGCGACCGGGCCGACCTCGACCTCGTACTCCGTCCCCACCAGCGATTTCTTCGGTTCTGCCTGCATGGCGGGGTGACTCCAGATCAAGGGGGAGGGAAACGGCCCGGGCGAGGGCCGACGACAGCCCACCAGTCTACGGGGTCGCCGGCCCTCCCCGCCCCGCTCAGCCCCCGCTGTGCTCCTTGGGCCGGTGCTCGGCCGGACCGCGCCGTACCGCACCCGGTGCGTTCCACTCCTGGCGCTTGCGGGCCCGGATCTTGGCCGCCTCGGAGGACGCCAGCTGGTAGGGCACGGAGGTCACCATCACACCGGGCGTGAACAGCAGCCGGCCCTTGAGCCGCAGCGCGCTCTGGTTGTGCAGGATGTGCTCGTACCAGCGGCCGACGACGTACTCCGGGATGATCACGGAGACCGCGTCCCGCGGGGACTGGGCGCGCAGGCCCTTGACGTACTCGATGATCGGCCGGGTGATCTCGCGGTACGGCGAGTCGAGGACCTTCAGGGGTACGTCTATGCCCCGCCGCTCCCACTCCTCGCGCAGCGCCTTCGTCTCGGCCGGGTCGACGTTGACGGTGAGCGCCTCCAGGGTGTCCGAGCGCATCAGCTTGGCGTAGGCCAGGGCGCGCAGGGTGGGGCGGTGGATCTTGGAGATCAGCACGACGGAGTGCACGCGGGACGGCCGTACCAGGTCGTCGTCGGGCTCCTCGGGGGCCGAGATCTCCTCGGAGACGCGGTCGTAGTGCTTACGGATCGCGGTCATCGTGGCGTAGAAGATGCACATGCCGAGCAGCGCCACCCAGGCGCCGTGGGTGAACTTCGTGACCAGGACGACGACCAGCACCAGGCCGGTGAAGAAGGCGCCGAACGCGTTGATCGCGCGGGAGCGGATCATGTGGCTGCGCTTGGCCGGGTCCTTCTCCACCGCCAGGTGGCGGTTCCAGTGCCGGACCATGCCGGTCTGGCTGAGCGTGAAGGAGACGAACACGCCGACGATGTACAGCTGGATCAGGCGGGTCGAGTCGGCGCCGTAGATCACCGTGAGCAGGGCGGCCGCGCCGGCGAGCAGCACGATGCCGTTGGAGAAGGCGAGGCGGTCGCCGCGGGTGTGCAGCTGGCGCGGCAGGTAGCGGTCCTGGGCGAGGATCGAGCCGAGGAGGGGGAAGCCGTTGTACGCGGTGTTCGCGGCCAGGAAGAGGACGAGGGCGGTGGCGGCGGCGAGCACGATGAACAGGAAGCTGCCCTTGCCGAAGACGGCCTCGGCGACCTGGGAGATCACCGGGTTCTGGACGTAGCCGGAGCCGATCGGGACGCCGCCCCGGATCAGGTCGGTGGCCGGGTTCTCTGCCATGCGGACCTTGGTGAACGCGGCGAGCGCGATGATGCCGCAGAACATGGTGACGGCCAGCAGGCCCATCATGGCCAGCGTGGTCGCCGCGTTCTTCGACTTCGGCTTGCGGAAGGCCGGGACGCCGTTGGAGATGGCCTCGACGCCGGTGAGCGCGGCACAGCCGGAGGAGAAGGCCCGCAGGAGGAGGAAGACCAGGGCGAAGCCGGCCAGGCCCTGGTGCTCGGCCTTGATGTGGTAGCCGGCGGTCGGGGCGCGCATCGTGTCCCCGAGGACCAGGCCCCTGAACGCACCCCACGCGATCATGATGAAAACGCCGCCGACGAACACGTACGTCGGGATCGCGAAGAGCTTGCCGGACTCCTTCACGCCGCGCAGGTTCATCAGCGTCAGCAGCACGATCACGGTGACCGCGCAGAGCACCTTGTGCTCGACCACGAAGGGGACCGCGGAGCCGAGGTTCTCGATGCCGGAGGCGATGGAGACGGCGACGGTCAGGACGTAGTCGACGAGCAGCGCGCTCGCGACGGTGAGGCCCGCCTTGGAGCCGAGGTTCGTGGTGGCGACCTCGTAGTCGCCGCCGCCGCTCGGGTAGGCGTGCACGTTCTGCCGGTATGAGGCGACCACCGTGAACATCAGCACGACGACCGCGACCGCGATCCAGGGGCTGAAGTGGTACGCCGACACGCCCGCGATGGACAGGACCAGCAGGACCTCCCCCGGCGCGTAGGCGACGGAGGACAGCGGGTCGGAAGCGAAGACGGGGAGTGCGATGCGCTTCGGCAGGAGGGTTTCGCCCAGCCGGTCACTGCGCAGAGCGCGCCCGATCAGGATCCGTTTGGGCACGTCGGTCAGTTTGGACACGAGAGAGGATCGTAGGCCTTCCACCTGCCAGGTCTCCAGCCGCAGTGCGGGATCTGCCTCCCGAGTGAAAAAGGTGACGGCTGGAACTGCGGATTCCGCAGCTTACGCCCGATCCGTGCCTAGATGACAGATCCCGCCTGTCTTCGCACTTCGGAGGTCCCATGCCCGCGACCGCAGAGCTGATCGGCGCCACGGTCGCCCTCGTCGGCCTCGGAATCCTCACCGCGTGGAGCGTGCGCAGCATCACTCGGCGATGAGCGCGGCACAGGGGTGCCCGCCCGGGTCGGTGCGTGTGTAGCTTGGGCCTCGGTCTGAGAACCTGATGGGGCTGAGCAGTAACTTTTGAACACCGGAAGGACGGTCGTGCACATCGTCATCATGGGCTGCGGCAGAGTGGGTTCCGCTCTCGCCCAGACCCTGGAGCAACAGGGGCACACGGTCGCCGTGATCGACCAGGACCCCACCGCCTTCCGCAGGCTGGGCCCGGGCTTCGGCGGCCGCCGGGTCACCGGAGTCGGCTTCGACCAGGACACCCTGCGCGAGGCGGGCATCGAGGAGGCCGGCGCCTTCGCCGCCGTCTCCAGCGGTGACAACTCGAACATCATCTCCGCGCGGGTCGCCCGCGAGATGTTCGGCGTGGAGAACGTGGCCGCCCGGATCTACGACCCCCGGCGTGCCGAGGTCTACCAGCGCCTCGGCATCCCGACCGTGGCCACGGTCCGCTGGACCGCCGACCAGATGCTGCGCCGGCTGCTGCCCTCGGGCGCCGAGCCGCTGTGGCGCGACCCCACCGGCGGGGTCCAGCTCGCCGAGGTGCACGCCTCCCCGAAGTGGGTCGGCCACAAGATCAGCAAGCTCCAGGAGGAGACCGGGGTCCGGGTCGCGTTCCTGACCCGGCTCGGCGAGGCGATGCTGCCCACCTCGCAGACGGTCCTGCAGGAGGGCGACCTGGTGCACGTGATGATGCGGACGGACGACGTCGACAAGGTCGAGGCCGCCTTCGCCGGGGGTCCGGAAGAGGAGGGCGGTCACTGATGAGGGTCGCCATTGCCGGGGCCGGTGCCGTCGGCCGCTCCATCGCGGGCGAGCTGCTGGAGAACGGCCACGAGGTCCTGCTGATCGACAAGGCCCCGACCGCCATCTCGGTGGAACGGGTCCCCCAGGCGGAGTGGCTCCTGGCCGACGCCTGTGAGATCACCTCCCTCGACGAGGCGGCGCTGCAGCGCTGCAACGTCGTGATCGCCGCGACCGGCGACGACAAGGTGAACCTGGTCGTCTCGCTGCTCGCGAAGACGGAGTACGGCGTTCCGCGCGTCGTCGCCCGGGTCAACAACCCCAAGAACGAGTGGCTGTTCAACGAGGCCTGGGGCGTGGACGTCGCCGTCTCCACCCCGCGCCTGATGTCGGCCCTGGTGGAGGAGGCGGTGTCGGTCGGCGACCTGGTCCGCCTGCTGCGCTTCAGCCACGGCGACGCGAACCTGGTGGAGCTGACGCTGCCCGAGGAGTCGGCCCTGGCCGGCACCCAGGTCGGCGACGTGGAGTGGCCCGAGGACACCTCGCTGGTCACGATCATCCGCGGCACCCGGGTCCTCACCCCGTCCAAGGAGGACTCCCTGGAAGCGGGCGACGAGCTGCTGTTCGTGGCGGCCCAGGCCCGCGAGGAGCAGCTGGAGGACCTGCTGTCGGTACGGCGCGAAGACAGCTGACGACACGCACGGGAGAAGGGCGCCCCCTCCGCTGCGGAGGGGGCGCCCTTCTCCCGTGACCGGACTACTTGCGGTGGCGGCCGCCGGAGGCGTCAGCGCTCTCCGCGGCCAGCGCCGCCTTGCGCTCTTCCTCGGCCTTCTCGGCCGCCTCCATCTCCGCGAACACGTCGATCGGCGCCGGCGCCTTCGCCAGGAAGACCCAGGTGAGCCAGACCGCGAGCAGGAAGGGCGGGATCTTCAGGGCGACGAGCACCCAGCCGAGCTGGGCGGTGTTGGCCCACCAGTAGAGCGGGAAGAGGATCGCGCACTTGGCGAGCAGGATCAGACCCCACGCCCAGCTGGCCTTGGCGTACGCCTTCTTGCGGCCGGGGTTGCGGGTGCGCCAGGAGAGGTTCTCCTTGAAGACCGGGCCGAGGATCAGGCCGATCAGCGGGACCCCGCACAGGGTCGTGACGATGTAGGCCAGCGCCAGACCCAGCGTGTAGAGCATGCCGGGGAGGTAGAAGTCCTTGGCGTTGCCGGTCATCATCGCGAAGACGACGCCGAAGGCGACGCCGAAGACCCCGCTGAAGGCGTGCTTGACGGTGTCCCGCATGGCGAGGCGGACCACGACCAGCACCACGGAGACCGCCAGCGCGGCGATCGCCGACCAGTGCAGGTCCTTGTTGATGGTGAAGATCGTGACGAAGAGCAGGCCGGGCAGGACCGTCTCGACCATGCCCCGGACACCGCCGAACGCCTCGAAGAGCGCGGCCTCGGTCACCGCCCGCGCGTCTTCCGCCCGGGCGTCCTCCGCCTGTGTGTCTTCGGTCGGCTTGTCGAGCGACGTCACCGGCTACTCCCTACCGAGGGGTCTCAGTTCGTACTTGGGATTGAACAGCACCCGGCGGCCCCGGCTCAGCGAGATCCGGCCCGATGCGATGAGCCTGCGTCCCGGTTCTATGCCGACGATGGAACGCCTGCCGAGCCACACCACGTCCAGCGCGGCGGAGCCGTCGAACAGCTCGGCCTCCAGGGCCGGGACTCCGGCGCGCGGCCGCAGGGTGACCGTGCGCAAGGTACCAGTTACCGTGACGATCTGCCGGTCGTGGCAGTCGCCGATCCGGATGCAGCCCGCGGTGTCGGCGTCCTCGCGCAGCTCCTCCGACTCCAGGTCCTCCTGGGACGAGGAGAGCCGGTCGAGCATGCGCCGGAACCGGCCGGCCGGCTTCTCGGAACGAGGAACAGCACTCATGTCTGAAGCGTACCGGGGCACACCGACACCGCCGTAGTCCAGCTCACTTCGCGACCCGCCTCACTTCTCGAACCGTCCTATCTCTCGAACCGGTACCCCATCCCGGGTTCGGTGATGAAGTGCTTCGGGTGCGAGGGATCCGACTCCAGCTTCCGGCGCAGCTGTGCCATGTACACCCGCAGGTAGTTGGTCTCCGTCCCGTACGACGGCCCCCACACCTCCTGCAGCAGCTGCTTCTGGCTGACCAGCCGCCCGGTGTTGCGGACCAGCACCTCGAGCAGGTGCCACTCGGTCGGGGTGAGCCGGACGTCCCGGCCGGCCCGGTTGACCTTCTTCGCGGCCAGGTCGACGGTGAACCCCTCGGTCTCCACCAGGACGTCGTCCTCACCGCCCCCCGCGACGGGCTCGGCGCGGCGTACGGAGGCCCGCAGCCGGGCCAGCAGCTCGTCCATGCCGAAGGGCTTGGTGACGTAGTCGTCGGCGCCCGCGTCGAGCGCCTCGACCTTCTCGTCGGAGGAGTGCCGGGCGGAGAGGACCAGGATCGGCACCCGGGTCCAGCCGCGCAGCCCCTTGATCACCTCGACGCCGTCCATGTCGGGCAGGCCGAGGTCGAGGACGACCACGTCGGGATGGCGGGAGGCGGCCAGTTCGAGGGCGGTACGGCCGTCGGGGGCCGCGTCGACCTCGTACTTGCGCGCCTTGAGGTTGATCACGAGGGCGCGCACGATCTGCGGCTCGTCGTCGACCACGAGCACACGGGTCATGAGGCCTGCCTTTCCGGTTCTGCCAAGGGTTCTGCCACGGCTTGCGCCGCTTCGGTGACCGATCCTGCCGCGCGGAGGCTGAGGACCATGGTGAGCCCGCCGCCGGGCGTGTCCTCGGCGTTCAGGGTGCCGCCCATCGCCTCCGCGAAGCCCCGGGCGACCGCGAGTCCGAGTCCGACCCCGGCGCCGCGCGGAGCGTCACCGTAGCGCTGGAAGGGCTCGAATATGCGCTCCTTGGCCTCGTCGGGCACGCCGGGCCCGCGGTCCACGATCCGTACCTCCACGCGGTCCGCGATGGCGCTGGCGGAGACCAGCACGGGCCGTTCGGAGGGGCTGTACTTGACGGCGTTCTCGACCAGGTTGGCCACCGACCGCTCCAGGAGCCCGGCGTCGGCCTCCACCATCGGCAGGGTCTCGGGGACGTCGAGGTCCACGCTGCCGTCCGGCACCCCGACCAGCGCCATCGGGACCACCTCGTCGAGGTCGGTCTCGTGGACGATCGCGGTGACGGTGCCGGTCTGCAGCCGGGACATGTCGAGCAGGTTGCCGACGAGGTGGTCCAGCCGGTCGGCGCCCTCCTCGATGCCCTCCAGCAGCTCCGCCCGGTCCTCCTCGGACCAGTCCACGTCGTCCGAGCGCAGCGACGTGACCGCCGCCTTGATGCCGGCCAGCGGGGTGCGCAGATCGTGGCTGACGGCGGCCAGCAGGGCCGTACGGATCCGGTTGCCCTCGGCGAGCGCGCGGGCCTGCTCGGCCTCCTCCTGCAGGCGCCTGCGGTCCAGGACGACGACCGCCTGGGCGGCGAAGGCGGCCAGCACCCGGCGGTCCTCGGCGGGCAGCACCCGGCCGGTCAGCGCAAGGGCCATGTGGTCGCCTATCGGCATGTCGACGTCGCCGTCCTCGGGCCGTTCCAGAGCGGGCCCGAAACCGGCGCGCCCGGCGCAGCTCCACGGCTCGACGTCGCTCGCCCGCTCCAGGAGGGCGGCGGACTCCATGCCGAAGGTCTCCCGGACCCGTTCGAGCAGTTCCTCCAGGCTCGTCTCGCCGCGCAGCACGTTGCCGGCGAGGAAGGAGAGGATCTCCGACTCGGCGCGCAGCCGGGCCGCCTGGTGGGTGCGGCGGGCCGCGAGGTCCACGACCGAGGCGACGGACAGCGCGACCCCGAAGAAGATCACGATGGCCACGATGTTCTTCGGGTCGGCGATGGTCAGCCGGTGCAGGGGCGGGGTGTAGAAGTAGTTCAGCAGCAGCGACCCGAAGGCCGCCGAGGCCAGCGCCGGGAAGAGCCCGCCGAGCAGCGCGGCCGCGACCGTGAGGGTCAGGAAGAGCAGCATGTCGTTGGCGAGGCCGAGGTCGACGGTGTTGAGCAGCACCGCCATGACGGCGGGGCCGACCAGGCCGACCAGCCAGCCCGCGATGATCCGGCCCCGCCCGAGCCGGGCGCCCCGGGCCACCGGCAGCCCGCGGCCCTTGCCGGCCTCGCCGTGGGTGACGATGTGGACGTCCAGGTCGGGTCCGGACTCGCGGGCGACGGTGGCGCCGACGCCGGGTCCGAGGACGTACTGCCAGGCCTTGCGGCGTGAGGAGCCGAGCACGATCTGGGTGGCGTTGACGCCGCGCGCGAAGTCGAGCAGGGCCGCGGGTATGTCCTCGCCGACGACGTGGTGGAAGGTGCCGCCGAGGTCCTCGACCAGGGTGCGCTGGACGGCGAGTTCCTTCGGGGAGGCCGAGGTCAGGCCGTCGCTGCGGGAGATGTAGACGGCGAGCACCTCGCCGCCGGCGCCCTTCTCGGCGAGCCGTGCGGCCCGCCGGATCAGCGTCCGCCCCTCCGGTCCGCCGGTGAGCCCGACGACGATCCGCTCCCGCGAGCCCCAGATCGCCGAGACCTGGTGCTCGCTGCGGTATTGCTTCAGGTACTCGTCGACCCGGTCGGCCACCCACAGCAGCGCCAGCTCGCGCAGGGCGGTGAGGTTGCCCGGCCGGAAGTAGTTGGACAGGGCCGCGTCGACCTTGTCCGACTGGTAGATGTTGCCGTGCGCCATGCGCCGGCGCAGCGCCTGGGGCGACATGTCGACCAGCTCGATCTGGTCCGCGCGCCGTACCACCTCGTCGGGCACCGTCTCGCGCTGGCGCACGCCGGTGATGGACTCGACGACGTCGCCGAGGGATTCGAGGTGCTGGATGTTGACGGTCGAGATCACGTCGATCCCGGCCGCCAGCAGCTCTTCCACGTCCTGCCAGCGCTTGGCGTTGCGGGAGCCGGGGATGTTGGTGTGGGCGAGTTCGTCCACCAGGGCGACGGCGGGGGCCCGGTGCAGGACGGCGTCCACGTCCATCTCCGTGAACACGGCGCCCCGGTAGTCCAGTTCCTTGCGCCGGATCCGCTCCAGGCCGTGCAGCATCACCTCGGTGCGCTGCCGGTCGTGGTGCTCGACGAAGGCGACCACGCAGTCGGTGCCCCGCTCCACGCGCCGGTGCGCCTCGGAGAGCATGGCGTAGGTCTTGCCCACACCCGGTGCCGCACCGAGATAGATCCGAAGCCTGCCGCGTGCCATGGTCCTATTGTCTTCCTGCAACTGCCGTCAACGCAGCGTCGACCTTACGGCCAACAATCCCGGCGAATGGTGCAGGGACCCCGGCAGCGGGCATCTTTGACGCAACCCTGATGGGCGCCGGTGCCGCGGCTCCGGCGCCCGTGCCGTCGGTTCAGTTGGGGTTGTCGCCGTGGGTGAGGGTCTCCCAGGCGACGAAGAGGTTGTTGGTGCCCGCGGGGCGGTTGTTCAGGGTCAGCGTCTGGGTGTTGGTCATGGCGATGCCGAGGCGGTTGTGGAGGGCGTTGTAGCCGACCTCGGTGACGGGCCCGAGCCCGAGGTTCAGGGAGCCGCCGCAGAGCCAGCCGGGGACGGCGGTGCCCAGCTGGTACTTGGCCTGGAAGCCGAGCGCCTGCCGCAGCCGCTCGCCGACGTCGGTGCCGTACAGGTCCTGGCCCTGGATCCGGCTGGTCTCGGCGACGTGCGAGATCGCGGAGATGCCGTACCCGGTGTGCGTGAAGTCCCGGCAGGTCTCCTGGGTGAGGCCGGTGACGAAGGTGGACTGGCCCTGCCAGTAGGAGACGATCTTGGCGGTGGTGTCCAGGTTCTGGCTGGGTACGGTCTTCGGCACCGACCCGTCGGAGGCCAGGTAGACGTAGGCGGCGGCGCGGGTGCGGAACCTGGCCATGGCCGTGTCGTACGACGCCTTGTCCTCCAGGAAGACGGAGATGCCGACGGCGGCCTCCATCATCGACAGCTCCCAGTTGCCGTTGGAGTTGGAGCCCTTGATGACGGTGGGGAGGTAGACGTTGCGCAGCATGGTGGCGAAGCGGGCCTCGTTCGCCCAGGTGCCGGTGTACGTGTACCTGATGATCTCGGCCGCCTTGGGCCAGGAGGAGCCCGCCCAGCCGGTCTGCAGGGGCGCGTTGCTGTTGGTGTGGCCGGTGATGGTGGCCGACCAGGCGTCCATGATCTGGATGGCCTTCTGGGCGTAGCGGGCGTCCTTGGTGATGTACCAGGCGAGGGCGTCGGTGTAGGCGGCGATCGCGTCCTCGCGCTCGTCGGTGCAGCCGTGGTCGGGGTTCGAGTACGAGCCGCACTCGACGGTCGCCCAGGGGGTCGGCGTGCGGTTCAGGTCGGCGTACTTGCTCGCCATCATCTGGTCGTAGGCCGCCTTCCAGGGCTGGGCACCGGCCAGCACCTCGGTGCGGGCGAAGTCCAGCTGGCTCCTGGAGACGGTGACCCCGGGGTGCACGAAGGTGCTGGGGGCGGCCTGCGCCGGCCAGGAGAGGGCTCCGGCGAGGAGGGCGACGACGGCCACGAGGAGTCCGGTTCTGCGCATACCTGAAGGCCTTTCGTTCATATAAGTGAACGCGAGGCGCCTTTATGAACGGCGCGTTGAGCCGTGACCGTAGGTACAGACCAATTCGCCGTCAAGGGGTCGCGCACGCAAAAGAGCCGCACCCCGAAGGGTGCGGCTCTCGGACGGTTCTCCCCGCGGAGCTCCTAGCGGACCTCGGTGATCTCCGGTCCGCGCTGGAGCTGGCCCATGCCGCCGGAGAAGCGCGAGGACTCCTCCTGCTGGACGCCCTCGGGGACCATCTGGGCGTCGTTGGGCAGCTTCAGGACGATCGGGTCGCGGGGCGCCATCGGGCCCTCGCCGCGGACCACGACGGTGTCCCGGAAGATCTGCTCGAGGAGACCGGCCGCCTGCGGCTGCACCGCCCCCTGCCCGGAGATCACCCCGCGCAGGAACCAGCGGGGACCGTCCACACCGACGAACCGCACCACCTGGAAGCCGCCCGTGCCGTCCGGCAGCTGTACCGGCACCTGGGCGCGCAGCTCCCAGCCCAGCGGACCCTCGACCTCGTCGACGATGCCGCCCTGCTGAGTGATGCCGGTCGCGATCTCCTCGCGGACCTCGCCCCAGATGCCCTCGCGCTTGGGTGCGGCGAAGGCCTGCAGCTGGACGGCGCTGTCGCGCAGCACGACGGTCGCCGCGACGATCGCGTCGCCCGCGACCTCGACCCGGAGCTCCATGCCGTCCACGCCCGGCACGAACAGACCGCCCAGGTCCACCCGGCCCTCGCCGGGCTCGCGCACCTCGGTGTCGTCCCACGGCCCGTCGGGCCGGGGCTCCGGCTCCAGACGAACGCGCTCGCGCTCGCCCTCAGCTTCCTCGTCCGCCTCGGTGTCGACGCTGTCGACGACCTGCTCGGCCTCGCCGGCCGCGTCCTCGGCGGCACCCTTCTTCTTGCGACGTCCGAACACGTCACTGTCCTTCCCGGTCGGATACGACCGAAGCGTATCGATTCCCACCCGTCCGACCGCCCTCGGCGGCCTGACCGCTTGTGCCGCTCACGTCGCCCACCGCGGCATGACCGCCGGTGGACCCGAAGCCCCCCTCGGCCCGCGCCGAGTCGGGAAGTTCCGCCACCTCGTGGAAGCGGACCCTCTCGACCTGCTGGACGACCAGTTGGGCGATCCGGTCGAAGCGCTCGAACCGCACCGCCTCGCGCGGGTCGAGATTCACCACGATCACCTTGATCTCCCCACGGTACCCGGCATCAATCGTCCCCGGGGCATTCACGAGGGCCACACCGCACCGGGCGGCGAGCCCCGAACGAGGGTGTACGAAGGCCGCGTACCCCTCCGGGAGGGCGATCGACACCCCCGTGGGCAGTACGGCCCGTTCCCCGGGCTTCAGCTCGCACGCCTCGGTGGTGCGCAGATCGGCACCCGCGTCACCGGGGTGCTCGTACGCCGGAAGCGGTACGTCGGGGTCGACACGGCGGACGAGGACGCCGAGCGGGGCCGCCGAGCGGGCCGGGGCCGGGAATTCTGCAGGGTTCACGGATTCACCTCGAAGGCGCGGGCGCGCCGGGCCTGGTCCGGGTCCTTCATCGCGGCCCGGATCTCTTCCTCGCGGCCGTTGTCGACGAAGTGCTCGACCGGGACCTCGACGAAGAGGGCGTCGGCGCGGACGGCGACGGGCCCCTCGGGGCCGTCCACGCGCCCGGTGGCGGTCGAGTAGATCTTCCGGCCGGCCACGGCGACCACCTCGGCCTCCAGGTGGAGCGTGGTGCCCACGGGCACGGGCCGCACGAAGTCGGTCTCCAGCCGTCCGGTCACGGCGATCTTCCGCAGCAGCCAGTTGAGCGAGCCCAGCGTCTCGTCCAGGGCGGTGGCGAGCACCCCGCCGTGCGCGAGGCCCGGAGCGCCCTGGTGCGCGGGGCGCACGGCGAACTCGGCGGTGAGGGAGACACCCTCGCCGGCCCGTACCTCCAGGTGCAGCCCGTGGGACTGCTCATGGCCACACCCGAAACACTGTTCGTAGTGTGCGCCGATGAGCTCGCCGGGCGCGGGCGCGTCGGGGTGCCGCTCCGGTTTCCGGGCACTGGCAGGAGGCTGAAGAGCTGCGGAACTACCACTCACAGCCGCAGACCTTACCCGCGCGTCCGGTGAATCCGGACACCGTGCCAAGCTTGGCTCCATGCAGCTCTCCGCCACCCCGTACGAAGAACGCCTCACCGCCCCCCGGTCCTGGTGGTTCATCAGCTTCCTGGTCGGCGTCTCGTTCGCCCTGATCCTGCTGCCGTTCGGCACCCTGCCGATGCTGGGCGGCCTGGCCGGCGGCACCGCGGCGGCGGCGGTGGTGGCCAGTTCGTACGGCTCCCCGCGCATCCGGGTCGTCGGCGACTCGCTGATCGCGGGCGAGGCGAAGATCCCGGTGTCGGCCCTCGGCCCGGCGGAGATCCTGGACCCGGACGAGGCGCGCGCCTGGCGCACGTACAAGGCCGACGTCCGCGCCTTCCTGCTGCTGCGCTCCTACATCCCGAGGGCCCTGCGGGTGGAGGTCACGGACCCGGAGGACCCGACCCCGTACCTGTACCTGTCGACCCGGGAGCCGGAAGCCCTGGCGGCGGCGATCGAGGCGGCGAAGAGCAGCACGAAGGCCTGAGCGGGGCAGCGCCCCCGAAGGGGCGCCGGGGGTCCCCCGGCCGCAAGGCTGGGGGAGGAACTGCGCGACCAGCCACGACGGCGCGGCAGACGGCATATCGCGGCACTCCCAGCGGCGCGCTCGGCGCCGTGCCGGCCCCGCCGGGGGCCGCGCCGACTTCCAAGGTGTCCGGTGTCCGCCGGGACGGCCGTCAGCCTCCGAAGTCCTCCGGCAGCTCGGCGATCGGCAGCGGCTCCGCCGGCTTCTCCAGCGGCGGCAGCTCCGGCAGTTCCTCCCACGGCACCTGGATCTTTCTCAGGTCCGCCCGGATCCGCGCGGCGAGCTTTCTGGTGTCCCGGCGGTTCATGACCGCCCCCACCGCCGCGCCCACCATGAACGGCATCAGGTTGGGCAGGTCCCGCACCATCCGCTTCATGATCTGCTGGCGCAGCTCACGCTTCATCTGCCCGCCGAGGGCGTTGTTGACCGTCGACGGCTTCATCACGTCGATCCCGCGCTCCCCCGACCAGGAGGACAGATACGCGGTGCTACGGGCCTTCAGGTTCCCCGGCGGCCGCACGCCGTACACCTCGTGGAGCTCGGCGATCATCTTCAGCTCGATCGCCGCGACCCCGGTGATCTCCGCGGCCAGTTCGGTCGGCATCGCCGGCGGCACCGGCAGCATCGCCGCCGCTCCGACACCGGCCCCGACCGCCGAGGTCGCGCCCGCCGCGCCCGCCACCAGTTTGTCGGCCAGCTGCTCGGGCCCGAGGCCCGGGAACTGCCGACGCAGGGTCCCGAGGTCACGTACGGGGACACGCGGGGCGATCTCGATGATCCGGTCCGCGAGGTACGCCAGCCCCGCTTTCGCCCGGCTGCCGCCCTTACGGGCCCCTTCCCGGGCCATGTCCACGGCCTTGTCACGGATGGCCGCGGCCCTCCCCCGCTCTCGACTTCGCTCGAGCGGGGGGACCCCCGTCCGGGCGACGGGCGCGGGCCTGTCCGCCGGCGCCGGCGCCGGGAGGTCACCCCGGCCGGCCGCCGGTTCGAGCGAGGCTCCCGCATCGGGTGAGCCCCGCTCGTCATCACGCGCGCGTGGGCCGTCGGACGGCCCAGAGTCCGCTCCCGGCAAAGGGAAGCGGCGCTTCCGAGGTGGGGTCGAGCCGGTCATGCCCGACCCGTCCTCAGTCGCAGTCGCGGCAGATCGGCTGACCGTTCTTCTCCCGGGCCAGCTGGCTGCGGTGGTGCACCAGGAAGCAGCTCATGCAGGTGAACTCGTCCTGCTGCTTGGGCAGCACCCGGACGGCCAGCTCCTCGTTCGAGAGGTCCGCGCCGGGCAGCTCCAGGCCTTCGGCGGCCTCGAACTCGTCGACGTCCACCGAGGACGTCGACTTGTCGTTCCGCCTGGCCTTCAGCTCTTCAAGGCTGTCCGAGTCGACGTCGTCGTCGGTCTTGCGTGGAGTGTCGTAATCGGTTGCCATGTCGCTCTCCCCCTCTGGGTGTCTGCGGTGTCTCCAGCGCACGTAACGCGTGAGAGGCCGGACTTGTGCCCGACCCGAGGCGGAGATTTTGCCTCACATCAAGGTCTGTTACTCAATCGACACCCAACCGGACCCCTCGAGAGCGATCAGGTTGAATGGCGATGGGGACCGTACACGGTCCTGTCGAGACACTTCAAAGGCGCCTCACCCTGTACTTCCCGTGATCAAGACCCCTGAAAACAGGGATTTTCCCGGCTTTATTCCCCTGGCCATGATCACGGAGAGTAGATGGCCGGAAATCCGCCCTTGTGATCGATCACACAGAGGGGAACGTGCCGCGCCGCTGGAAAATTCAGCGCAAAGCGAACATCCCCCGCGTGTGTCGCGATCTTGTAACGGCGTCAGACCGGCAACGTGACCCGCATCACGAGACCGCCACCCTCCCGGGGCTGGGCCACGATGTGCCCGCCGTGCGCCCGGGCCACGGAACGCACGATGGACAGGCCGAGGCCCACTCCCTTGTCGCTGCCCGTCCGCTCGGTACGGAGCCGCCTGAAGGGCTCGAAGAGGTTGTCGATCTCGTATGCCGGGACCACCGGACCGGTGTTCGCGACGTAGAGCACCGCCTGCCCGTGCTGGACCTCGGTGTTGACCTCGACCCACCCGTCCTCGGGCACGTTGTAGCGCACCGCGTTCTGCAGCAGGTTCAGGGCGATCCGCTCCAGGAGCACACCGTTGCCCTGGACCACGGCGGGTTTCCGTACGCCCCGGATCGTCACGCCCTTGGCCTCCGCCTCGGTGTGCACCTGGTCGACGGCCTGGGAGGCCACCTCGGCCAGGTCGACCGGTTTGCGCTCGACGATCTGGTTGTCGCTGCGGGCGAGCAGCAGCAGGCCCTCCACGAGCTGCTCGCTGCGCTCGTTGGTGGCCAGCAGCGTCTTGCCGAGCTGCTGCAGCTCCACGGGCGCGCCCGGGTCCGAGAGATGCACCTCCAGGAGTGTGCGGTTGATCGCCAGGGGCGTGCGCAGCTCGTGCGAGGCGTTGCCGACGAACCGCTGCTGGGCGGTGAAGGCCCGCTGCAACCGCTCCAGCATGTCGTCGAAGGTGTCCGCGAGCTCCTTCAGCTCGTCGTCCGGGCCGTCCAGCTCGATCCGGCGGGACAGGTCCGAGCCGGCCACCGCGCGGGCGGTGCGGGTGATGCGGCCGAGCGGGGAGAGCACGCGGCCGGCCATCGCGTAGCCGAACGCGAAGGCGATCACGGCCAGGCCCAGCAGGGCGAGGAGTGAGCGGCTCAGCAGGTCGTCGAGCGCAGCCTGGCGCTGGTGGTCCACGCACTGGGCGATCGCGTTGTTGAAGTCCCCCAGGGACACGGAGCTGGCCGTGCCGGCCATGTTGATCGCGGGGCAGTTGTCGCTGGAGACCGACAGCTTGTCGAAGCCGACAATCTTGAAAAGCGGCTGGTTGCCGGTGCTGATCGCCTGGGCGGCGAGCAGGTAGATGATCGACAGCAGCAGGATGCCGGCGATCAGGAACATGCCGCCGTACAGCAGGGTGAGCCGTATGCGGATGGTCGGGCGCAGCCACGGCAGGACGGGCTGCGGCCTTCGGGGGTCCCAGGTGGGCTTGGGGGGTGCCTGTGGGGGTGCGGGGGTGGCGGCCACGGTCATCAGATCCGGTAACCCGAGCCGGGGACGGTGACGATCACCGGGGGCTCGCCCAGCTTGCGGCGCAGGGTCATCACGGTCACGCGTACGACGTTGGTGAAGGGGTCGGTGTTCTCGTCCCACGCCTTCTCCAGGAGCTGCTCGGCCGAGACCACGGCGCCCTCGCTGCGCATCAGCACCTCCAGCACCGCGAACTCCTTGGGCGCGAGCTGGACTTCCTTGCCGTCGCGGAAGACCTCGCGGCGGTTCGGGTCCAGCTTGATGCCGGCGCGCTCCAGGACGGGCGGCAGCGGCACGCTGGTACGGCGGCCGAGGGCGCGCACGCGCGCGATCAGCTCGCTGAAGGCGAAGGGCTTGGGGAGGTAGTCGTCGGCGCCGATCTCCAGGCCCTCGACGCGGTCGCTGACGTCGCCGGAGGCGGTGAGCATCAGCACGCGGGTGGGCATGCCGAGCTCGACGATCTTGCGGCAGACGTCGTCGCCGTGCACGAGGGGGAGGTCGCGGTCGAGGACGATCACGTCGTAGTCGTTGACGCCGATGCGCTCCAGGGCGGCCGCACCGTCGTACACGACGTCGACTGCCATGGCCTCCCGGCGCAGTCCGGTGGCCACCGCATCGGCGAGCAGTTGCTCGTCCTCGACGACGAGTACGCGCACGTCGCTTGTCCTTCCTCTGTCCACCCGCGTAGCGCGCACCGGCGCACCCGGGCAGGGGTCTTCTTGGGATGTGTGACCTCCATCCTGCCCTTTTCGGCCATAAGTCGGCAGTAAGACAGGGGCCTGGGCGGCCGGATCCGAGGCCGTCGGGCGGGAATGCGGGATTTTCTCCTGCGGTTGAGGTTTCCACGGAGAGGAGCGGGGGGAGGACGGCATGTACACCCCGCGATCACGCTCTGCATGTGCCGCAGCACCATGCGGTACGTACACCGCCGCTACAGCAGAGTGGACGATGGGGGTGTCCGGCACCGTCGCCGCCCAGCAGGGCAGCGCTGGGCACCCGCGAGAGACGTGATCGCCCCTTCCGAACGGCACACCCCCGTGCCACCGACCCACGACCCAGGACGAGGGGGCGCAGCATGGACGCATTCACCGCAGGACTTCTGCAGCGCATAAAGGCGACCGAGTCCGACATCACCCGGGCTCGTGACGAGGGTGACGACTTCCTCGTCGAAGTGGAGCAGGCCGAGCTCGACGACCTGCGCCGCCTCGCAGCCGAACACGGTGTGGAAGTCGGCGCGACCAGCGTCTGACAGTCCCGCAACACCGCATCACGAACAGGGCCCCGGCGAATCCAGCGCCGGGGCCCTGCTCGTACCTGATCCTTTCCCACCGCAACAGCGTTCGATTCCTGCCGCCGGAAAGGAGCGGGATCTTTCCGCGCCGCAACGGCGCTCGGCCGTCATGCCGGTGACCGGCGGTGACCGGCAGTGCCGTGCCCGCCTCAGCTCCGGCGGGCAGCGTCCCTCAGTCGTGCCACGCCCCGAAGTCCTCCAGGAGGCGCTGGAGGGGCTCGAAGACGCCCGGGGTGCCGGCGACCGTCAGGGCGCGTGCGGGGCCTTCTCCGGGGCGGCCGCCGGTCAGGGCGCCGGCCTCACGGGCGATGAGGTCCCCCGCGCCCCAGTCCCACGCGTTCAGCCCGCGCTCGTAGTAGCCGTCCAGCCGGCCGCAGGCCACGTCGCACAGGTCGATCGCGGCCGACCCGCTGCGCCGGATGTCGCGGAGCAGCGGGATCAGCCGGGCCGCGACCTCGGCCTGGTGGGTGCGGACGGCGGTGACGTAGTTGAAGCCGGTCGACACCAGCGCCTGGTCCAGCGGCGGCGCCGGACGGCAGCGCAGCTCACGCTCGCCCTCCCACGCCCCGGTCGCCCAGGCCCCGCCGCCGCGCACCGCGTGGTACGTCTCACCGCGCATCGGGGCCGCCACGACGCCGACCACGGTCTCCCCGTCCTGCTCGGCGGCGATGGAAACCGCCCAGGTCGGCAGTCCGTACAGGTAGTTGACCGTGCCGTCGAGCGGGTCGATCACCCAGCGGACGCCGCTCGTGCCCTCCGTCGACGCGCCCTCCTCGCCGAGGAAGCCGTCGCCGGGACGGTGGCCGGCGATCAGGTCGGTGATCAGCTTCTCCGCCGCGATGTCCATCTCGGTCACGACGTCGATCGGGCTGGACTTGGTCCGGGCCACGGCGAGGTCGGCCGGGCGGCCGTCCCGCAGCAGCTCGCCCGCGCGGGCGGCCGCCTCCCGGGCGAGGTCCAGCAGGTCCGTGTGCAGGGCGTCGGTCACGGGGTTCCTCACGCGTAGGGGCTGTCGGCGCCGGCCGCGGCCGGGCGGGGGGCGCGGGCCGGGCAGCAGCCGACCGGGCAGACGTTGTGGCTCGCGCCGAGCGCGCCCAGGGCGCACGGCGTGACCTCCCGCCCGCTCTCCGCGGCGGCGCGCTCCAGGACCAGCTCGCGGATCGCGGCGGCGAACCGCGGGTCGTCCCCGACGGTCGCGGACCGCCGTACCGGCAGACCGAGCTCCCCGGCCTTGGCCGTGGCCTCCGTGTCGAGGTCGTAGAGGACCTCCATGTGGTCGGAGACGAAGCCGATGGGGGCCATGACGACGGCCGGTACCCCGGCGCCGTGCAACGCCTCCAGGTGGTCGCAGATGTCCGGCTCCAGCCACGGGATGTGCGGGGCGCCGGAGCGGGACTGGTAGACGAGCCGCCAGGGGTGGTCGATGCCGGTGCGCTCCCGGACCGCGTCGGCGATCAGCTCGGCCACGTCCAGATGCTCCTCGACGTACGCGCCGCCCTCGCCGTGCGTCTCGACCGGGCCGGAGGTGTCGGCGCTCGCGGTCGGGATGGAGTGGGTGGTGAAGGCGATGTGGGCGCCCGCGCGGACGTCGTCGGGGAGGTCGGCGAGGGATGCCAGCACTCCGTCGATCATCGGGTCGAGGAAGCCGGGGTGGTTGAAGTAGTGCCGCAGCTTGTCGACCTTGGGGAGTTCGAGCCCCTCGGCCTCCAGCGCGGCCAGCGAGTCCGCGAGGTTCTCGCGGTACTGGCGGCAGCCCGAGTAGGAGGCGTAGGCGCTGGTGGCGAGCACCAGGATGCGGCGGCGGCCGTCGGCGACCATCTCGCGCAGGGTGTCCGTCAGGTACGGCGCCCAGTTGCGGTTGCCCCAGTAGATCGGCAGGTCCAGGCCGTGCTCGGCGAAGTCCTTGCGCAGGGCGTCCAGCAGGGCGCGGTTCTGGTCGTTGATCGGGCTGACCCCGCCGAACAGGAAGTAGTGCTGCCCGACTTCCTTGAGACGTTCCTTCGGGATACCGCGCCCGCGCGTCACGTTCTCCAGGAACGGGACCACGTCGTCCGGGCCTTCCGGGCCGCCGAAGGAGAGCAGGAGCAGGGCGTCGTAGGGGGTGGCATCGAGCGCGTCTGACATGAGCCGATCCTGCCACCCGGCACTGACGGCCCGGAAACAGGAGCGTGAAGAGTCGGATTCCGGAGGTTTATCCCCCGGCACCCAGCGGGTGCATCCGGGTGACCGCACTCGTAAGCTGTATCAGCCGCAGTCGCGCCTTACCCAGCTCAGTCGTCGGAGATCCCCGTGCCCAGCCCCTATCGTGCTCTGTTCGCCGCCCCCGGCAGCAAGGGCTTCTCCGCCGCGGGCTTCGTCGGCCGGATGCCGCTGTCCATGATGGGCATCGGCGTGGTCACGATGATCTCCCAGCTCAGCGGGCGGTACGGGCTCGCGGGCGCGCTGTCGGCCACCATCGCGCTGTCCGCCGCGGCGATCGGGCCGCAGGTGTCCCGGCTGGTCGACCTGCACGGCCAGCGCCGCGTCCTGCGCCCCGCGACCCTGCTCGCGCTCGCCGCGGCGGCCGGGCTGCTGTTCGCCGCGCACTACGGGTGGCCGGACTGGGTGCTGTTCGTGTGCGCCGCCGGGATCGGCGCGGTGCCGAGCCTGGGCGCGATGATCCGGGCCCGCTGGGCCGCCCTCTACGGGGGCACCCCGCAGCTGCACACCGCCTACTCGTTCGAGTCCGTCGTCGACGAGGTCTGCTTCATCTTCGGGCCGATCCTCTCCATCGGCCTGTCCACGACCTGGTTCCCGGAGGCGGGTCCGCTGCTGGCCGCCGGTTTCCTCGCCGCCGGCGTCTTCTGGCTGACCGCCCAGCGGGCCACCGAGCCCGAGCCGCACCCGCGCGGGCACCACGGAGGCGGTTCGGCGCTGCGCGCGCCCGGCCTCCAGGTGCTGGTGGCGACCTTCGTGGCCACCGGGGCGATCTTCGGGGCGGTCGACGTGGTGACCGTCGCCTTCGCCGACGAACGCGGCCACAAGGGCGCTTCCAGCGTCGTCCTGGCGCTGTACGCGGCGGGCTCCTGCGTCGCCGGAGCGGTCTTCGGGCTCATGAGGTTCGCGGGGAAGCCGGAACGCAGGTGGCTGCTGGGCATATGTGCGATGGCCGTGAGTATGATCCCCCTCCTACTGGTCGGAAACTTGCCGCTTCTGGCCGTGGCGCTGTTCGTTGCGGGCCTGTCCATCGCACCGACGATGATCACGACGATGTCCCTCATCGAAAAGCACGTACCTCGCGCGAAACTCACCGAGGGCATGACCTGGGTGAGCACCGGCCTCGCGGTCGGGGTGGCGCTCGGCTCCTCGGTCGCCGGCTGGGTGATCGACGCGGCCGGCGCCCGTGCCGGGTACGGGGTTCCGGCCGTGTCCGGTGCCGTCGCGGTCGCGGTCGGTTTCCTCGGGTACCGCCGGCTCAGCAGGCCGGTCACGGGTCGGGGAGGCACCGTTGAGCAGTACAGCGAGCGGGAAGAGCGGCACGTGGCGTAACTGGGGAGGGAACGTCACCGTCCGCCCCGCGCGGGAGATCGTGCCCGCCTCCGTGGACGAGCTGGCGGCGGCCGTACGGCAGGCGGCCGAGGACGGCCTGAAGGTGAAGGCGGTCGGCAGCGGCCACTCCTTCACCTCGATCGCCGCGACCGACGGTGTCTCGGTCCGCCCGCAGCTGTTGACCGGCATACGCAACATCGACCGCAAGGCCATGACGGTCACGGTCGAGGCCGGCACCCCGCTCAAGAGACTCAACGTGGCCCTGGCCCGTGAGGGCCTGTCGCTGACCAACATGGGCGACATCATGGAGCAGACGGTCTCCGGGGCCACCAGCACCGGCACCCACGGCACCGGCCGCGAGTCCGCCTCGCTCGCCGCCCAGATCAGGGAACTCGAACTGGTCACCGCGGACGGCTCGGTGCTCACCTGCTCCGAGAAGGAGAACCCGGAGGTCTTCGCGGCGGCGCGGGTCGGCCTCGGCGCGCTGGGCATCGTCACCGCGATCACGTTCGCGGTGGAGCCGGTCTTCCTGCTCACCGCGCGCGAGGAGCCGATGCCCCTGGACCGGGTACTCGCCGAGTTCGACCAGCTCCGGACCGAGAACGAGCACTTCGAGTTCTACTGGTTCCCGCACACCGGCAACACCAACACCAAGCGCAACAACCGCAGTGCGGGCCCGCCGCAGCCGGTGGGGCAGCTGGCCGGCTGGTTCGAGGACGAGTTCCTCTCCAACGGGGTCTTCCACGCCGCGCAGCTGCTCGGCCGCGCGGTGCCCGCCGTCGTCCCGACGGTCGCCCGGATCTCCAGCACGGCGCTGTCCGCGCGGTCGTACACGGACATTCCGTACAAGGTCTTCACGTCCCCGCGCCGGGTGCGGTTCGTGGAGATGGAGTACGCGGTGCCCCGCGAGGCGCTGGTGGACACGCTGCGGGAACTCAGGGCGATGGTCGACCGTTCCGGCCTCAGGGTGAACTTCCCGGTCGAGGTACGCACCGCCCCCGCCGACGACATCGCCCTGTCCACCGCCTCCGCCCGGGACAGCGCCTACGTCGCCGTGCACATGTTCCGGGGTACGCCGTACCAGGCGTACTTCACCGCCGCCGAGCGCATCTTCACCGCGCACGAGGGCCGTCCGCACTGGGGCAAGGTGCACACCCGGGACGCGGACTACTTCGCCGAGGTCTACCCGCGCTTCGGCGAGTTCACGGCGCTGCGGGATCGGCTCGATCCGGACCGGCTGTTCCAGAACGACTATCTGCGGAGGGTTCTGGGGCAGTAGCCGAGGAGCCGTCGGGCGCGGGGGCCGTGCTCGGCTCCCCGCTCGCGGACCCGCTCGGGGTTGCCGACGGAGACGGGGTCGGCGAAGCGGCCGTGCCGACACCGGACTTCGAGCCGGAGGAGCCCGAAGCACCCGTGGAATCCGTGGAATCCGCAGGGGCCGACGGGGTCGGTGGGTCCGACGGGTCCGTGGAGTCGGACGACCCCGGCGACGTGGTGGTGCCGGTGACCGCCCCGCCCACCGTCGTACCGGAGCCGCCGCTGAAGCTGTTGCCGGAGACCAGTTCGTACGTCGTTACGCCGGCCATGGTCACCGCGAACACCAGAGCGGCCGCGACCAGCGGGCGGCGCCGGGTCCGCACTCGGGCGCGGTAGACGGTGCCCTCGGTGAACTCGCCGGAGGCCGGGGGCGCTTGCTCCCGGGGAGGCGGGGTTCTGGACCCGGTCACCGCCGCGTCGCGGAACTGTTCGCCGGTGCGCCTGAAGAAGTGCTGGAACACCGAGCCGCCGCAGGTGGCGATCACGCTGACGACTCCGGCGCCGAGGATCGTGCCGTACACCCCGAAGTAGGACGCGAGTTTGGCGGCCACCACCGCGGCCACCGCGCTGCCCGCGACCTGGGGCACGCTGAGGTCGATCCGCTTCGGACTTCCCTTCACCTCCTCCCCCGTACTGGTCGCGTCACCGGAACCGGGCCTTTCGCGCATTCCCGAACCTTGCCTGCCTTTCCCGCACTTGTTCGATCGACTGCAAAAGAAAGGGACGTACGGACGAAACCATTAGTTCCGTTTCTGTGGATTGCGTGAAGTACGCCACGTTCAAGATCGCCCGATAGGGGCAAACGGCGGCCGGGGGGCGGTTGTTGCCAGAAGTTGGACGGCGCGCCAATCCACGCGCGTGGCCCGAATGGAGTACTGTTGCGAGCCCTGGGTCCGGTCTCCCGCCAGGGCGTCCGAGGCCTTGCAGGACCGCCGGGAGGGGGCTAGTTGCACAGGGTGACGGAGTTGGTCACTTAGCGTTGCGAATAGGTAACCGTGCCATAACGGCGGTGCAGGGCCCGTGCCCGACACGCCGGGCAACTCGGCAAGGTTGTGGCAGGCTGCACCCGGGCAGGCCACACTCGACTAGCGGAAGCAGCGACGCACGTGACGTCGGCAGGCACCACCCGGGAGGTCCCCATGCCCGAACTGCGTGTCGTGGCCGTCTCCAATGACGGCACACGGCTGGTGCTCAAGGCTGCCGACTCAACGGAGTACACCCTTCCGATCGACGAACGGCTCCGTGCCGCCGTACGCGGCGACCGGCCCCGGCTCGGTCAGATCGAGATCGAGGTCGAGAGCCATCTCCGGCCCCGAGACATCCAGGCGCGGATACGAGCGGGCGCGACGGCCGAAGAGGTCGCGCAACTCGCCGGGATCCCCGTCGACCGGGTGCGGCGCTTCGAGGGTCCGGTACTGGCCGAGCGCGCCTTCATGGCCGAGCGGGCCCGCAAGACGCCGGTCCGCAGGCCCGGCGAGAACTCCGGGCCGCTGCTCGGCGAGGCCGTGCAGGAGCGGCTGGTGCTGCGCGGTGCCGAGAAGGACACCGTGCAGTGGGACTCCTGGCGCCGCGACGACGGCACCTGGGAGGTCCTGCTCGTCTACCGGGTCGCGGGCGAACCGCACTCGGCGAGCTGGACCTACGACCCGCCGCGGCGGCTCGTCCAGGCGGTCGACGACGAGGCGCGCTCGCTGATCGGCGAGTCCGACGACCTCGCCGTACCGGAGCCCAGCTTTCCGTTCGTGCCGCGCATCGCGCGGTTGCCGCGCGACCGTCCGCTGGACCGTTCCGGCGACCGGGACCGTGAGCGGCCGAGCCTGCCCGCGCAGTCGTCCGAACCGGTCGAGGAGACGACCGGCGAACGCGACTCGCTGACCAGCCTGCTGGAGGCGGTGCCGAGCTTCCGGGGCGACATGGTGGTCCCGGAGCGCCCGGTGGAGGTGCCGGAGGAGCCCGCTCCGGAACCGGCCGCGGAGGAGCCCCCGGCGCCGGCGGCCTCGGCGGGCTCCGCCTACGCGGACGTCCTCATGCCCCGCTCCGTCGGCAGCCATCGCGACCGGCTGATCGGTGCCACCGACCGCCAGGCCGAGGCGGACGGCGTCCGGCCCGGCCGCCGGGCCGCGGTGCCGAGCTGGGACGAGATCGTCTTCGGGACGCGGCGCAAGAAGCAGGAGTAAGAGGCTGAAGCAGGAGGGAGGGGGCACGCACGCGTGCCCCCTCCCTTCGTTGCGCTACTGCGGGTCGGGGCCGACCGCCACCGGACGGGACGGGTCGGCGGACCACTCCGACCACGAACCGACGTACAGCGCCGCCGGAATGCCCGCGACGGCCAGCGCCAGCACCTCGTGGGCACCGGAGACGCCCGAGCCGCAGTACACGCCCACCTCGGCCCCCTCCGAGGCGCCCAGGCCCTTGAAGCGGTCACGGAGTTCGGCCGCGGGCAGGAAGCGGCCGTCCGGGCCGACGTTCTCCGTGGTCGGCGCCGACACGGCGCCCGGGATGTGGCCGCCGACCCGGTCGATCGGCTCCACGTCACCCCGGTACCGCTCCCCCGCACGGGCGTCGAACAGCACACCTGAACGAGCCAGCGCCGCCGCCCCGTCCGCGTCGAGCAACTGCCCGGCACCGGGGGCCGGTTCGAAGTCACCCTCGGCCGGCTCGGTGACGTCGGCCGAAAGAGCGCCGGTCCAGGACGGCAACCCGCCGTCGAGGACCCGCACGTCCGGGTGACCCGTCCAGCGCAGCAGCCACCAGGCGCGCGCCGCCGCCCAGCCCTGTCCGCCGTCGTACACCACGACCGGACGGTCCGCCGACACCCCCGCGCGGCGCATCGCCGCACCGAAGACCGTCAGGTCGGGCAGCGGATGCCGGCCGTTCCCGCCGGGCGGCGAGGCGAGTTCGCCGTCCAGGTGCACGTAGACGGCGCCCGGCAGGTGCCCGGCCGCGTAGGCCGCCCGGCCGTCGAAGGGCGGGGTGCCGGGCGGGGTCAGCTGCCAGCGGACGTCCAGCAGGACGGGCGGAGTCGGCCCGGTCAGGACGTCGGCGAGTTCGGTTGCGGTGATGATGGCTTCCATGGCCCCATCCTTACGCCAGGGGTGGCCGCATCGTCCAGGTCCGACTACTCTGCTCGGCCGGACAGGCTCGATCACCGGGCGTACGGGATCGGGCACATGCTGTACAGCTGATGGACACCCGACGGCAATCGACCGGAAACGGGCGAGAAGCGGCAGACCAGGCATCCTCGCGGCGAAGCCGCCCCACGGTCGTGCACGCAGAGCGCCACGGAGGGTGCGAGCATCGGCACGGGGCGTGCCCGCGGCTGCGGCACAGCCGGTCCGGAGAGCGGAAGCGACACGGCCACCGTGAGGGGCCGAGGAGAGAGTGACGATGACCGAGGTACGGGGATCGGCGGGCGCGAACGGCGGCACGCACGCTCGGCGCGCGCCCGGCACCCCCTGCTGGGTGAGTCTGATGGTGCACGGCTTGACCGCGACCGAGGAGTTCTACGGAACCCTGTTCGACTGGGAGTTCGAGCCCGGCCCCCAGCAGCTCGGCCCGTATGTCCGGGCGCTGCTCGACGGGCAGGAGGTCGCGGGGATCGGGCAGCTGTCGCCGGACCTGCGTCTGCCGATCGCGTGGACGCCGTACTTCGCCTCGGACGACGTGGACCTGACGGCCGAGACGGCCCGGCTGTGCGGTGGCACGGTGGGCGTCGGCCCGCTGGACGCGGCCGAGGCCGGGCGGATGGCGATCGCCTCCGACCCCTCGGGCGCGGTGTTCGGCATCTGGCAGGGATCGGCCCATCTCGGCACGACCGTGACCGGCGTCCCGGGCACACCGGTCTGGGACGAGCTGCTCACCTTCGAGACGTCGAGCGTCGCCAAGTTCTACGAGACGGTGTTCGGTTACGAGGAGGAGCCGGTGGTGTCCGCCGACTTCGACTACGTGACCCTGCACGTCGGGGGCCGCCCGGTGGCCGGCATCCACGGCGTCGGCCTCTCGCTGCCCCGGGACCGGGGGCCGCACTGGCTGACGTACTTCGAGGTGGCCGACGCGGACGCGACCCTGCGGGAGGTCGCCGAGCTGGGCGGGCAGGTGCTGAAGCCGGCCCGGGACAGCGCACACGGGCGGGTCGCGACGGTGGCCGACCCGGAGGGCGCGGTCTTCTCGGTGGTCCAGGGGCCGCGCTGAGCCACCGCCGGGGGGGGGGGGGGGGGGGGGCCCCCCCCCCCCCCCCCCCCCGCCGCGGCCGGCGGGGGGGGCGGGGGGGGGGGGGCGGGGGCGGGGCGGGGGGGGGGGGGGGGGGGGGGGGGGGGGGGGGGGGGGGGCCCCCGGGGGGGGGGGGGGGGGGGGGCCCCCCCCCCCCCCCCGCCGCGGAGACGTCGCTCAGTGCTTACGGCACTTGCTGACGTCGATCCGTACGATCTGCGGGTCGTGGTCGCTGGCCTGGTCGGCGAACTCGGCGTTGATGTGCACCACGTCGTAGTCGACGTGGGTCACCGCCGGGCTGGTCAGGATGTGGTCCAGGGTCTGCGAGTTGCCGTCGTAGACGTAGGTGTAGCGCTCGGCGGCCGGCAGGGTGGTGATCAGCGGGGTCAGGACGCCGCCGTCCGTCAGGTCGGTCACCGTCTGCGAGAACTCGTAGTCGTTCAGGTCGCCGAGGACGACGGCCTTGGCGTCCTCGTCCGCCTTGAGCAGCGACCTGACGAAGGTGTTGACCTCGGTGGCCTGGGCCGCGCGCTGGGCCTCCGAGCCGCGGGCCGGCGGCTGGTAGCGGCCGTGCAGGGGCTGGTCACCGCCCTTGGAGACGAAGTGGTTGGCGACGACGAAGACGGTCTGGCCGTGGAAGACGAACTCGCCCACCAGCGGCTTGCGGCTGTCGTCCCAGGCGTCGCTGGTCGGGTCGATCCGGCCGGGAGAGTAGGTGAGCCGGGCCCCCTTGTGCGTCGTGACGACACCCGTGCCCGTGGTGGCGTCGCCGCCGGGACGGTCGGTGAAGGAGACCCGCTTCGGGTTGAGGAGGAAGACCTGGCGGATGTTGCCGCCGGGCTCGCCGCCGTCCTTGTCGTTCTCCGGTGAGATGTAGCGCCAGGAGTAACGCGGGCCGCCGGCCGCGCGGATGGCGTCGGTGAACCTCTTGAGGGTCGCCTCGGCGGTGACGGTGCCGTCGTCCGTCGCGCCGTTGTCGTCCTGGATCTCCTCCAGGGCCACGATGTCGGGCGAGTTGAGGTTGACCGCGACGCCCTCGGCGAGCCGGTCGAACTTCTCCTGGTCGTCCAGCGCGTCCAGGTTCTCCACGTTGTAGGTGGCGACCGCGAGCTCGTCGCCCTTCTGGCGGCGGGTGACCTCCCGCTTCAGGCCGTTGTCGACGAGGGTGCCGAGCTGGGTGGACTGGACGTTGTAGCCGCCGTAGGTGGAGTAGTCGAGCGGGCCGGTCGTGGTGCCGGACAGCTCGTCGCCCACGTCGGCGGCCGGGAAGGCGGTGGCGGTGTCCAGGGACATCACCTCGATGCGGCCGGTGTTGGGCTGGTCGTAGGAGGAGTAAAGGGTGCCGCCGCGGGGGGTCGGGTTCTCGTCGGGCTTGACGGTGACCCACAGTTCGCCGTACGCGTCGCTCGCGCCGACCACCCGGGCGTCGGCGAACGTCGTCCGCATGCCCTCCAGGGACTCGTAGAAGTCCTGGGCGTAGACGGCCGGCTGGAGGGCGAGGGACTCGATGCTGCCGCCGTCGGCGGTGGGGACGTACGCGTCCGGTACGGAGGCCGCGTCCAGGGTGACGGCCGCGGGCAGCGCGTTGCCGCCGGAGAGCACGGTCGCGGTCGGTCCGTCGATCTCGGTGACCGACTGGCTGGTGCTGCTCGGGTAGTACTCGCTGACCTTGCCGCTGACCAGCACCGAGTCGCCGACCGCCACGGTGGGGGCGGCCGAGCCGGTGTAGACGAAGACGCCCTCGCTGGTGCGCGGGTCGGCGTCCGGCGTCGGGTCCTGGATCCAGTAGCCCTTGGAGCCGGACGTACGGACGCCGGTGACGATGCCCGGCACCTTGGCGACGGTCTGCCCGGCGAGCGGGGACCTGCGGGTGGTGCCCTGGATGTCGTGGACGCGGACGGTGCCCGGCTGGGTCGGGTCGTCGTCCCCTCCCCCGCCGCCGTCACCCGAACCCGGTGTCTGTCCAGCCGAGTTGACCGGCGAGGGCGTGCCGGCGGTGAGGTCCGCCGCGTTGTCGTCCGTGTCGGCCGGCGTCTCGGACCGGGCCACGGAGGCGGTGTTGGAGGCGCCGGTGACCGGGCCGCTGCCCTCGCGGACCACCGCGGTGCCGTAGCCGACCAGGTCGACGATACGGCTGTCGGCCGCGCAGTCGGCGGCGGTCTTGCAGGTCAGCGCGGTGGTGCCGGAGACGAGGGCGATGGTGCCGATGGTCGCGCTCATCGCGATCGAGCCGGTCGCGTCCGGGGTCGGCAGGGCCGTGGTGCCGCCGCTGCCCTGCGACTCGGCGACCAGGAAACGGCCGCCGGGCGCGACGGACCCGCCGAGTGCGGTCACCTGCCACTGCGAGGACGCCGACGGCGCCCCGGGCAGGTACTGCACGCTGTAGCCGGCCAGGCTGTAGGCCGCGGACCCGGCGTTGCCGAGCTCCACGAAGTCCCGGGTCAGGGTCGCGCCGGAGTTGCCGCCACCGCCGTACACCTCGGCGATCACCGCCGAGGCGGACGGCGTGGCGTACGCGGCGGGAAGGGCGGTCATCGCGAACGCGCTCGCCACGCTCACGGAAATCAGCGGGTAGGCGGCGCGGCGCATGCGGGATCTGCTCCCTGCGGGTCTGGACACGCTTGCGGTCTCCTCGGACGTCGGATGCTTCAACGCGCCGCGGGTGGGCGGCGCTTGAACCGGGCGCGTGGGGGGAGGCCGACCCAAGTTACGCGTGTAGATGGGGGGTCGCCAAGGAGTCCCGGGTTAAATCCAGGGAACGGAGGGGTGGTCGGCGGGGCGCCCTGGTCAACGCTGTTCTCCCGACCCGCCGATGCGCGCCCCGTGCAGCCACTCGACCTTGTCGTACAGCTCGTCGACCGTGAGGCCGGACAGCATGGTGTTGCGGGCGGCAGCGGCGTCTCCGGCCGGGTGGTAGAGCTGTTCGCCTATGGCACGGGACACCAACTGGGCCCTGGCGGCACGCTCGTACCGCTCGGCGTTGTACTTCTCCAGGCGTTGCGGGACGTCCCCCGCCGCGCCCGCGAGCAGTTGGCCGATGAGGACGGCGTCCTCAAGGGCCATGCAGGCGCCCTGGGCCGCGTACTGGAGCATCGGGTGCGCGGCGTCGCCGAGGAGGGCGACGCGGCCGTCCGTCCAGCGTTCGACCGGGTCGCGGTCGCACAGGACCCACTCCTTCCAGTCGGTCCCCAGTTCCAGCAGTTGCCGGGCGGTGTCGCTCAGTCCGGGGAACTCGGACAGGACGTGCGTCCGCTCCGCGGGCCTGCCGACCACGACGTCCCGGGCGCCGTCGTCGCGGGTGACCGCCAGGTTGAGGAACTTCCCGCTGCCGATGGGGTAGTGGACGAAGTGCCACCTGGGGCCGGCCCACACGGTGACGGTGTTCCAGCGCAGTTCCCGCGGGACCCGCTCCATGGGGATGACGGACCGGTAGATCGTGTGGCCGGACACGCGAGGCGCGCCGTCTCCGACGAGTTGGCCGCGCACGGCGGAGCGGATGCCGTCGGCGCCGACGAGCGCGGAGCCGGTGAAACGCCGCCCGGTGTCGGTGATCGCCGTGACGCCGGCCGGGTCCTGTTCGTACCGGGTCACGGAGGAGTTGGTGTGGAGCGTGATGTTCCGCTCGGCTGCACAGCCGTCCAGGAGCGTCTGGTAGAGGTCGCCGCGGTGCACGACGGCGTAGGGGTTCCCGAAGCGGGTGCGGTATGCGCTGGTGAGCGGCATGCTCGCGACCCGCTGTCCGGTGGTGCCGTCCATGAACCTCAGCTCGTCGGTGTACACCGCGTGCCGACGGGCCGCCGCGCCGACGCCGAGACGGTCCAGGGCGTGGAAGGCGTTCGGGCCCAGCTGGATGCCCGCGCCCAGTTCGCCGAAGGCGTCCCTGCGTTCCAGTACGACGACCTGGTGGTGGCGCGCGATGCTCAGCGCCGCCGCGAGGCCGCCGATACCGCCCCCGGCAATGAGTACCTTCATCGTCATCCTTGTCGTTGTGGGGAAGCTGGTCGGGAGGTCGGGGGAAGGATCCGTCGCGGTTGCGACGGGAGCGCGGGCTCAGCCGGCGAAGGCGAGGCCCAGGCGGGCCAGCCGCACGGTGTCGTACGTGCCCTCCGTGGTGGCCTCGACGTCGAAGGCGTGCCGTTCGGTGGGCGGGTAGCCGATGAGTTCGGCGGCCCGGGCCGGCAGGGGCGCGGCCGCGGCCTCAGCCGATTCCCACAGGAAGACGGCGCCCCACCGGTCGGTGCGCTCGTCCGAGATCCACACCTTCAGGCGCAGCCCCGGCACCCGGGAGAAACGGTCCACGGCCTCGTCGCGCAGGAAGTTCCGGAGCGAGGCGATGGTCTGCGCGGACCGGTCGAGCTGCCACCAGGCGATCACCACGTGCACGTGCGCAGCACCCCTTCGAGCGCGTCCCCGACGATGCGTACGCCGTCCTGGGTGAGCACGGACTCGGCGTGGAACTGCATGGAGGCGAAACCCGGCCCGCGCAGCGCGTGGATCTCCTGGGTGGCGCCGTCCCGGCTCGCCTCGACGATCCCCGTGCCCGGAACCTCGAACTCGTCCTGTGTGCCGCGGGCGGCGAACGTGTTGTAGAAGCCCACCCGTTCCCGCGCCCCGAACAGGTCGATCTCCCGCTGGACCCCCTGGTTGGGCACCGGACGGCGCACCAGTTCCAGGCCGAGCAGGGTGCTGAGCACCTGATGGCTCAGGCAGACGGCGAGGAAGGGCCGACGCTGGTCCAGCAGCGCGCGGATCGCGGACCGCAGGTGTGCGATCTTGGGGTGCCCGGTGTCGCGCGGATCACCGGGGCCGGGGCCCATGACGACGAGTTCGTGGCCGTCGAAGGAGTAGGGCTCGTCGAAGCGCCGCACGGTCGGCTTCAGCCCCATGGCCCGCAGCTGGTGGCCGATCATGGAGGTGAAGGCGTCCTCCGCGTCCACCACGAGGACCCGGCGGCCGGCCAGTTCGGACCTGGGGCCGGCCCGGTGGGCGCGCTCGCCGATCCAGAACCCGGCGATCGAGTCGTTGCGCCGGCCGAGGGCCTGGCGTACCCGCGGGTGGTCGGCGAGGCGCGTGGGGTCCTCGGCGCCCAGGGCGGCGAGGAGGCCGGCCGCCTTGGCCCGCGTCTCGTCGACCTCCGAGCCCGGGTCCGAGTGCCGTACCAGGGTGGCACCGACGCCGATGCTCAGCCGGCCCGTGTCGTCGATGTCGGCGGTGCGGATCAGGATCGCGGAGTCGAGCGTGCGCCGTCCCTGCTCGTCCTGCCCGATCAGGGCGGCCACGCCGCTGTAGTAGCCGCGCCCGCGGGGCTCGTAACGGTTGATCACCCGGCAGGCGCTCTCCAGCGGACTGCCCGTCACCGTCGGGGCGAACAGGGTCTCCCGCAGGATGGTGCGGGGATCGTGGTCGCTCGCGCCCTCGATGAAGTACTCGGTGTGGGCGAGCCGCGCCATCTCCTTCAGATACGGCCCCACGACCCGGGGAGCGGGGTCGCAGACGCGGGCCATCATCTTGAGCTCCTCGTCGACGACCATGTACAGCTCGTCGGTCTCCTTGCGGTCGGCGAGGAACTCCATCACCCCCGGCAGGGTGGGACCGGAGGGCGGGTAGCGGTAGGTGCCGCTGATCGGGTTCATCACGGCGCGGCCGGCCCGCAGGCTCACGTGCCGCTCGGGGGAGGCGCCGACGAAGGTGCGGTCGCCGGTGTGCACGACGAACGTCCAGTACGCGCCCTGCTCCCGCTCCAGCAGCCGCCGGAAGAACGCCAGGGCGCTGTGCACGGTGTAGCCGGTGATGTCGGCGACGAACGACCGCTTGATGACGAAGTTCGCTCCCTCGCCCGTGCCGATCTCGTCCGTGATCACCTTGCGGACGATTCCGGCGTATTCGTCGTCGTCCAGGTCGAAGTCGCCGCCGCCGAGCACGACCGGCTCGTCCGGCAGCCGCCGCAGGGCGTCGCCCAGCGGGACAGAGGTCTGCTCCGCCACGGTGATCGCGATCAGCGGTTCGCCGTCGTCGGCGCAGGCGTAGCCGCGCTCGGCGACCTGGCGGTAGGGGATCAGCGCCAGGACCTCGTGGCGCGCCCCGGCATCGGGATCGGGCGCCTCGCTCAGGGGTATCCGGGCGACGGCGTCCACCGTCGACGTCGTACCCCACAGGACCTCCAGGGTGTCCGCGCCGCCGGCTTCGGGACGGTGCAGCAGCGCGAAGGCGGGCGGCCGCGGCCCGAGGATCCGGTCGAGCGGGTCGGGTGCCATACGGGGGGTCTCCTCGTTCATCGGCTCGTTGATCGGCGCGTTCATCGGCCGAGCTCCTCGATCACTTCCGTCGTCGTGGTGACCAGGGCACAGCGCTCAGCGGCGTAGTCGAGGGCCAGCCGGTGGTAGGCCTCGGTGAAGTCGGCGACGGCGTCGGCCACCAGGAACGTCTCGATGTCGTTGGTGAAGGCCTCCACCGCGGTGGACAGGACGCCGATGTGCGCGTACACGCCGCAGAGGACGAGCTGGTCGCGTCCGTGGGCGCGCATCCGGTCCAGCAGGTCGGACCGGAAGAACGCGCTGTAGCGCCACTTGGTGAGCAGCCAGTCGTCCGGTCCGGGGGTGAGGGGCGCCACGATCTCCCGGTCGGCGGGAGCGACGTCCATGCCCGGCCCCCAGAAGTCCTTGAGCAGTCCGCGCTGTTCGTCGGTCATGCCACCCGGCTGCGCGGTGTACGCGACGGGCATGCCGGAGGCGAGCGCCTGTTCGCGGAGCCGGGTCGCGTTCCGCACCAGGTCGGCGCCGGGAGCCCGGTCCTCGGGGAACTGCCGGAGGAAGTACCGCTGCATGTCGTGGACGAGCAGGACCGCGCGGTCCGGATCGGCTTTCCAGACCGCCGTGTTGGCGGGCAGGTCGCCGGCCCGGGGCAGCGGATAGGGCTGGATGGGGGGTATGCCTGGCATGGCCTTCCTCGTATCGCTGAATCGATGTGCCGATGTGCCGATGTGCCCCTGGCTCGGTGGGGCGGCAGGGCGAGGGGTCGACGGGTCCGTCAGACGCCGAGGCTCGCGCCGCCGTCGACGGTGAGGTCGTGCATCGTGATGTGCGCGGCCTGGTCCGAGAGGAGGAACGCCACCGCCTCGGCCACGTCCGAGGGACGGGCCAGCTTGCCGAGCGGGATGCCGACCCGGTAGGCGTCGGGCGATCCGTCGAGGGTCGCGGTGCGCCCGTGGTCGTCCTTCCACATGGACGTGAGCATCGGCGTCTCGGTGGAGCCGGGCGCGACCACGTTGCACCGGATGCCGTACCGGGCGACCTCCAGGCCGAGGCACTTGGTGAACATGGTCGCGGCGGCCTTGGACGCCGCGTACGCGGCCATGTCCACGCGTGCCGTGCCGGCCGCGTTGGAGGCGATGGTGACGACGGACCCCGAGCGCCGCGGGACCATGCGGTCGACCGCGGCGCGCGACATGAAGAACACACCGGTGGTGTTGACGGCGAAGGTCGCCGCCCAGTCCTCGTCGGTGAGGTCCCGGGCCTTGCCCAGGCGCAGTACGCCCGCCCCGTTGACCAGGTGGTCGAGCGGCCCCAGGGTGTCCTCGACGTCCGCGACCAGGCGCTCGGCCGCCGCACTCGTGGTGACGTCGGCGGGGAACGCCCGTACCCGGAGCCCGGCGGCGGCCAGTTTCCCGGTCACCTCGCTCAGCCGGCCGGCGTCCTTGTCCACCGCGGCCACCGAGGCCCCGCGTTCGCCGAGGGTGCGGACGACGGCCTCGCCTATTCCGCCTGCGGCTCCCGTGACCAGCGCGATCTTTTCCTGCATGATGAACAGGTCTCCTTTCAGCGGCGCCAGGCCGAGGCGACTTCCACGGCCTGCCGGGGATTGAGCCGCGGGTCGCAGAAGCTCGTGTACTTGTCTCCGACCGAATCCAGGTGAGTTGCGTCGGCAACGCATTCCGTGACCTGGTCCGGAGTGGTTTCCAGGTGCAGGCCGCCGGGAATTCCGCCGGCGGCCGCCACGGATTCCTGGAATTCCTCGACCTCGCGTACGAGGCTCTTCACGAAACGCGTCTTCAGGCCGTCGGGACCGCACTCGGTGTTGCCGTGCATCGGGTCGGACAGCCAGATCACCGGGTGCCCGGCGGCGCGGACGGCGGCGACCAGGGCGGGGAGCCTGTGGGGTGCCGTGCCGGCGCCCATCCGTGCGATGAGCGTCAGCCGCCCGGGGACCCGGCCGGGGTCCAGCCGCTCGCACAGGCGCAGCAGTTCCTCCGGTGTCATGGTCGGCCCCACCTTGCAGGCCACCGGGTTGCGCACGGCCGCCAGGAGCGCCACGTGGGCGCCGTCCGCCTGCCGGGTGCGTTCGCCGATCCACGGCCAGTGCGTCGAGGTGAGCAGCAGGCCGCCGTCGTCCTGCCGGCGCAGCATGGGCAGTTCGTAGTCGAGGAGGAGGGCCTCGTGGCTGGTCCAGACGGGGGCCTGCGCGCGCCGGGCGCTGCCGGCCCAGCCGAGGTGTGCCATGACCTCGGCGGCGGCCCGGTGGCCGGTCAGCAGGCGCCGGGGGTCGGGACGGCGCAGTACCGGGTCGGGGTTCGGATCGTTGACCATGTGCCCGCGGTAGACGGGCAGTTCGACACCCTGGACGGTTTCGGTGGGCCTGGAGCGCGGCTTGGCGTACTGACCGGCGAGCCGGCCCACGCGTACCACGGGGCGGCCCGTGTTGACGCGCATGACACCCGCCAGGAGGTCGAGCACCGCGGCCTTGCGGGCGACGTCCACGCGGCCGTTCTCCGCCCAGTCCTCGGCGCAGTCCCCGGCCTGGATGACCTGGGCGTTCCCCTGGGCGACCGTCCCGAGGTGGTCGTGCAGCAGGGTCACGTCCGCGGCCTCGACGAGCGGCGGCAGCGCGCTCAGTTCCCGCCTCGCCCGCTCCGTTTCGGGACGGCCTCGCCAGTCGGGCTGCTGGAGAGCGGGGAGCGATTCGATGTAAGCGAGCTCGCTGTCCAACTCGGTTCCTCTCATGGGATGCAGAAGGATTTATTCGGCTGAACTCGTGAGTTGCTTCACCGATTCTGCGGAATCGTGGAACCTCCGTAAAGCGGAGAACCGTTACTTCGTCATGTCCCGGCGGGTCGGGACGAATTCACCCACGGGTCGAGGCAAATTCATGCGACCGGGTTCGAGAATTCCCGGAAAGCACGGCGTCCCGCTTTCGTGACCCTATGGGCCACGAAACCGGGACGCCGTGAATCGGGTGCGGGGACCCGGTGGCGGGATCAGGTGGTGACGCCGCCGTCGACGACGAGGTCGTGGCCGACGACGAAGCTCGACTCGTCGGACGCCAGCCACAGCACCGCGTTGACGATCTCGTCGGTCGCCGCGACGCGCGCGATCGGAACCGTCGTGGCCAGCCGGGCCGCACGGTCGGCGTCGGTCTCCCCGGGACGCAGCGACATGCTGGTGTCCGTGGCGCCGGGGCTCACCGCGTTGATGCGCACGTTGTCCTTGATGTGGTCCAGGGCGGCGACGCGGGTGAGGGTGCTCACGGCGGCCTTGGACGCGGCGTAGGCGGCCATGCCGGGGCGGCGCCCGTGGTAGCCGATGTTGGACGCGGTGTTGACGATGACGCCGCCGCCGTGCGCCCGCATGTGCCTGATCTCCTGCTGCATGCCGATCAGGACGCCGTTGAGGTTGACGTCCAGTACGGACTGCCACGCCGCCAGGTCCAGGTCGCCGACCGGGGTGGGCTTGCCGAAGACGCCCGCGTTGTTGTGCGCGACGTGCAGGCCGCCGTGGCGCTCCACCGTGGTGCGCACCAGGCGTTCCATGTCCTCGGGCCGGGTGACGTCGGCGACGACGGCGTCGGCCGTGCCACCGTCCTCTTCGACGAGACGCACGGTCTCCTCGATGGATTCCGGCCGGGCTCCGGCAGCGACCACGGTGGCGCCCTCGCGGGCGAAGGCCCTGGCGCTGGCCCGGCCGATGCCGGCTCCGGCCCCGGTGACGATGACGACCTTGTCCTTGAAACGGGCGGTCATGGGGGGGTGCTCCTCGGTACATGTCGTGATGGATGGGAAATCAGGGTGCCTCGGGGTGACGACGGAAG
This sequence comes from Streptomyces sp. NPDC028289, assembly GCF_055565975.1. Taxonomy (NCBI): domain Bacteria; kingdom Bacillati; phylum Actinomycetota; class Actinomycetes; order Kitasatosporales; family Streptomycetaceae; genus Streptomyces; species Streptomyces sp. NPDC028289. The sequence goes on from NZ_JBVHTI010000009.1 coordinate 544,301, forward strand.
GAGCGGGGTCCTTCCGTCCGGCAGGCGGAGGGAGCGGGTTCCTTCAGCTTCCGTCCCGAAGCGGGCGCGGGCGCAGCAGGACGAGCACGCAGACCCCGGCGGCACCGAAGGCCACGGCCGCGACGGTGAAGGCGAAGCCGTAGCCGGAGGTCAGGGCGGACGCCGCGCTCGCGCCCTTGTGCACCAGGTCCGTGGTGCGTCCGGTGGCCAGGGTCACCAGGACGGCGAGCCCGATGGCCGGCCCGGCCTCCAGCGCGGTGTTGACCACGGCGCCGGCGAGACCGGCCTGCTCCTGCGGGACGTCGGTGGTCGCGGTGACGGTGGATCCGGCGAAGACGAGCGCCACCCCCGCCGGAAAGAGCACCAGTCCGGCCAGTACCGCGCCCGTGTACGGCGTGTCCGTGCCGATCCGGCCCAGTGCCGCCAGCCCCAGTCCGGCGAGCACCAGCCCCGTGACCAGCACCACGCGCGCCCCGAAGCGCTGCACCAGCCTGCCCACGCTCAGTCCGCTGACGACGAGGGTCAGCCCGAACGGCAGGAACGCCGCCGACGTCTCCAGCGCGGAGTAGCCCCGGACCTCCTGGAAGTACAGCGCGAGCATGAAGAAGATCGTGGTGATCCCGGCGGCGCCCAGGAAGACCGCCAGCAGCGCCATCGCCCTGCGGGGGGAGGCGGGGAACGACAGCGGCAGGAGCGGCTGGGGCACCCGCGCCTCGGTGACGACGAACGCCAGCAGCAGCGCACCGCCGCCGATCAGGGTGGAGAGCGCCACCGGGGAGGTCCAGCCGCGTTCCGGTGCCTCCACCAGGCCGTAGCTGAGCAGCGCGATCCCCGTGGTGACCAGGACGGCCCCGAGGACGTCCAGCCGGCCGCCGCGCGGGGCCGCGCCCTCGGGGACCAGCCGGGGGGCGGCGACGAGGGTCACCGCCGTCACCGCGACGGGCACGACGAACGCCCAGCGCCAGGAGTTCGACGAGGCCACCACCCCGGACAGCAGCATCCCGGCGGTCCCGCCGGAGGCCGCGAGCCCGCCCCAGACCGCCATGGCGCGGGCGTGCCGCGCGGGTTCGGGGTGCACGACGCTGACCAGCGCCATCGCGGCCGGTACGGCGAGTGCGGCACCGGCGCCCTGGGCGAAGCGCGCGGCCAGCAGGGTCCACAGGCCCGGGGACACCGCCGCCAGTACCGAGCTCGCCCCGAAGATCCCGGTACCGAGGAGGAACATCCGCCGGCTGCCGTACAGGTCGGACAGCCGGCCGCCCAGGAGCAGCAGTCCGCTGAACGACATGCCGTAGGAGGCGGAGAGCAGGGCGAGTTCCGCCCGGTCGAGCCCGAACTCGTGCTGGATGTCCGGGAGTACGACGTTGAGCACGCTCATGGCGAGGATGAGCACGAACTGGACCGACGCCAGCAGCGCGAAGGCCACGCCTCGTCTCCTGCCGGGTGCCGCTTCGGCGGCCGTCCGGGGCGGCTCCGTCCGCTCGGCCGCGACGACGTCATGCTGCTGCACAGCTCGCCTCACGTGTGGTCGGGAAGGGTGATGGACTGCGAGTGCCGGAAGGTGTTCCGGGGGTCGTACGCGGCCTTGATCTGCTGCAGCCGCGGATAGTTGCCCTTGTAGTAGAGCGTGTACCAGGGCACGCCGGTGGTGTTGACCTTCGGGTCGGTGATGTCGGCGTCCGGGTAGTTGATGTAGCAGCCGTCCGTGGCCGCGCCCGGCACGGGATAGCCCCCGGTGGCCGAGAAGACCTCGCCGTACACGTCACGCACCCAGCCGATGTTCGCGGCGTCGTCGTCGGCGCCCGACCAGAAGCTCTGGAACAGCCCCTTGAAGATCGAGTCCCGCTGCGCCGACACGGTGTCGCCGGAGCCCACGGTGTTGATCTTCCCGCCGTAGGAGAGGAGGACGACCATGGACGCGGGGTTCTCCTGGTCGGTGCGCGTCAGGTGCCGGTACATCGCCGCGGCCTGCGCCGTGGTGACGTTCTTGCGCAGGTAGGCGGACTTGTGGTGGCCGCGCAGCGTCGGATTGGTCAGGGTCGGGTTGCTGGTGCCCAGCAGCTTGACGGAGTGCAGCCACGGGAGTCGCTGCGGTGTGAACAGGTCGGGCAGCGCCGCCAGTTCGCCGACCGGCTCGGACATCGGGCGTACGGCCGTGTCGGACAGCGCGGAGGTGACCTCGGTGAGGAAGTCGTCGAGCACCTTCTCGGCGTCGGGGACGGTGGCGTCGATCTGGGTGAGCAGGCCGATGCTGCCGTTCGCCTGGTGGTTCATCATCAGGAAGCTGCACAGCGAGGCCGCGGCGGAGTCGGCGGAGCCGTTCTTCTCGTGCCAGGCGCCGAACTTCTGCACGAGCGACGTGAAGGCGTCCTTGTCCAGCTCGCTCCAGGGCAGGGCGAGCGCGCTGACGAGAACCTCCTTCGGGGGCTTGGGCAGGAGCGCGGAGGGGTCGGTGCCGGTGGCACCGGGGCTGCGGAACCAGTACCGGGTGATGACGCCGAAGTTGCCGCCGCCACCGCCGGTGTGCGCCCACCACAGGTCGCGGTTGGGGTCGGCGGCCTCGCGCGTGGCCACCACGCTGCGGGCCCTGCCGTTCGCGTCCACGACGACCACCTCGACCGCGTACAGGTGGTCGACGGTCAGGCCGTGCCGCCGGGACAGCATTCCGTAGCCGCCACCGCTGATGTGTCCGCCCGCCCCCACGGAGTAGCACATGCCGCCGGGGATGGTGACGCCCCAGCCCTTGAAGAGGGAGTCGTAGACATGGAGCAGCGTCGCTCCCGCGCCCACTTCGAAGGCGTTGAGCTTCTCGTCGTAGGCGACGGTGTCGAGCAGGGAGGTGTCGATGACGACCCGGACCTCGGGGTTGAAGACGAAGTCCGCGTAGCAGTGGCCGCCGCTGCGCACCGAGATCCGCTTGTTGCCGTCCACGGCCTCCTGAACGGCGCGCACCACCTGCCCGGTGGTCCGCACCAGCCGGACGGAGTCGGGCCGGGCCACCCAGCGGGAGTTGTTGCCGACGACGAGGTCGGCGTAGCGGGGGTCGCCCGGAAGGACGGTGACAGCGTCGGGGGCGGCAGAGGCAGCGGTGTCGGCCGTCGCCGTCGGGGCGGTCTCCAGGGTCGTGGCGGCTATCGCGGCGGCCGTGCCGGCCAGGACACTTCGTCTTTTCATGGAACCGCGTTCTCTTTCTGTGTCGGTGCAAGCTTGTGGACAGCCGTACAGGGTCGGGTGGACGGCCGTACCGGGTCCGGGAATTGCCGGGTGGTCAGTCGCCCCAGATCAGGCCGAGTCCGAGACGCTCCGAAAATTCCGCGGTGCGGTCGGCCGACCACGCGTCGCCGACCGGTGCCGAACCGCGCAGTCGAATCGGATAGCCGGTCTCCGAGAAGAACCTCTCGAATCCACCGGGAGTGGTGATGACATAGAAACGGGCGGTTTCGCTCTCCACCAGGTAGGAATGCGGCACACCACGCGGAAGAAACAGCACGCCGGCGCCGTTGACGATTTCGGTGCGGTCTCCGACGGTGAGGACGACTTCCCCTCCCTCGACGATGAAGATCTCGTCCTCCAGCGTGTGGGTGTGGCGCGGTGCGCGCTCCCCCATCACCGCGCTGAAGTGCGTGATCCCCAACGCGCCGCCGGTCTCCTCGGCGGCGAGTTTGGTGGTGACCACCGACCCCTTTCCCCAGAGCCGGGAAATCCCCTCGCCGTCGCGGCGAATCACCGGCGACCGTCCGTCGAGCTCTGCGGTCAAGGCCCCTCCAGAGAACACTGCGATTACTCGCTCACCAGTCCTCCGGGAGCCTCACACGCCGCCCTCACCGCCTGCAACGCACCCGGACTTAGTTTGTCAGGTGTCACCCGACGGCCCCGCGCGGCACATGACGAGCCGTCACGCAAATCGTGACGCATACTTTGTCAGGTCGCCGCGACGTGATCACGCAGTAACTCGGCCGTTATCGCCGCATGCACAAAAGAGAAATGCCAGGGCCTAGAATCACGGCTGCCCTTTGCATCCTGTTCGGCTGCTGGAACGGAGGCAGTCATTGACCACGTGGCCGCGCTCGCAACGCAGTGGCGTCCCGGACCAGCTCGCGGCGGAGGGGGTCACCCTCTGGCTGGACGACTACCACCGCGGCCGGCTGGCCGACGGCAGCCTGCGGCGGCTGGTGGCCGACGGGCTGGTCGGCGGGGTCATCTCCAGGCCCGCGGCCGTCGCCCGCGCCGTCTCGGACACCACCGCCTACCAGGACCAGCTGACCGGACTCTCCGGCGCCGCCGCCCCGGCCGAGGACCGCGTCTACGCACTCATCGCCGAGGACGCCCGTGCAGCCTGCGCGGCGCTGGAACCGGTGTTCCGGGCGACGAAGGGCATGCACGGCTGGGTCTCCCTGGGCATCTCGCCCCGGCTGGCCGGGAACGCCCGGGCCATGGCCGACCACTCCAGGCGGCTCGCGGAGATGGTCGACCGCCCCAACGTACTGATCCGGATTCCCGTCGTGGGCAGGGGACTTGCGGCCGCCGGTGACGTGCTCGCCCACGGGGTCGGCGTGCACCTCAGCTCCGTGTACTCCGTGCAGCGGTACGCCCAGGCGGTGGACGTCTACTTCCGCGGCCTGGAGCGCGCCACGGCCGACGGTCACCCCGCGTCCGCCGTCGCCTCCCTCGTCTCCCTGGACGTCGGCCATCTGAACGCCCGCGTCGACGCCGTGCTGGACGGCTCGGCGGACCCCCGCGCCGCCGCGCTGCGCGGACAGGCCGGCGTGGCCGTCGCGCGGCTCGTCTACCGCCGTTACGAGGAGAGCCTCGGCGGTCCGCACTGGCGCTCCCTGGTGGCCGGCGGCGCCCGCCCCCAACGCCTGCTCTGGACGTCGGAGAACGCGCCGGAGTCCCCACGGGCCGCGGTGACCCGCGTCGAACGGCTCATCGCCTGGATGACCTCGCACGCCGTGCCCCGGCAGGGGCTCGAAGCGCTGGAACGCCACGAGGGGTTCCACGGCGACACCCTGTCGGGTGAACACGGCCCGGCCTGCCGGGTGCTGGACGCGTACGGCTGGGTCGGCATCGCCTTCGACTCGCTCGCGCACGAACTGGAGACCGCCGCGATCGAGAGCGAACGTGCCGCGTGGAGCCGACTCCTGACGGCAACTCAGACGGGCTGAGTCACCGTCCGAGCGGGCCGGCCACGAGCCCGGTCCGGTGCACGGCACTGCCGTACCGCTCCGGACGGGACTCGCCGGAACGTATCTCCACCAGGAAGTGCTCGACCGCGTCCCCCCGGTCGACGACGACGTGCCGGGCGAGCACCCTCAGTTGCCGTCCCGCTTCCTCGGCGATCCGGTGCAGTCCGTCCGCGTCTCCCCTGCTGCTGAAGTGCAGCAGGGCCCGGCCGTCGTCCGTCAGCCGGCGCGGTGCCTCGTCCACATACCTGCGGTGCGCTTCGTATCCGGGGTCCACATAGGCGCGTTCCAGGGGAGTGACGAACCGGTAGTCCTCCGGTGCACGGACGTACGGCGAACTCCAGACGATGGTGTCGAAGCGCTGCCCGGCGGGGAGCGCTTCGAAGAGGTCGCTGTGCACGGCCAGGACCCGGTCGGCGACGCCGTGCCGACGCGCGTTGAGCACGGTGTTCGTCACGGCCTCGGCGTTGATGTCGCAGGCGAAGACCCGCTCGCAGCCCGCGAGGGCGGCGGTCACGGCGACGACTCCGGTGCCGCAGCCGACCTCCAGGAACGAGCCGCGCCAGGGGCGGCGGCCGGAATCGGAGAGGCCGAGCAGGTCCAGGACGATCTCGGTGGTGCCCGCGTGCACGGGGGCGAAGACCGTGTCGAGCAGGTCCCACTCCCTGCCGCGCAACGAGAACTCCCCGCGCCGGTGCTCCGCTCGCATGGAGTCACGGCTGCGTTCGAGCGAACGTAGATAACTCTTGATCTCGGACATCCGTCCCCCGACGTTCCCCTCTGTGTGACGGGCACCGCCTTCGGCGTGCCCCGTCACCGTTCGTATCCCCGTGATCACGGGCCCCGGCACGATCCTTCCGTGCCGTCCCGACGGGCGACAGGTGATCAGACCACACATCCGGCCGGGGAGAGAGGTGGCTCGGCCACCACCCGTGCGCGCTCGGGCGAGCGCGGACGGTGGTTGCCGCCGCAGGTCCCCAAGCTTAGGCTCTCTAAGGAGCTACTTGCTTGATCACGGGGGAAGATGATGAAGGGACAGGTGTCGGCCACGTCGCCCGATGCGATGTCCGTGCTGGAACTGCTCGCCGAAGGGGCACCGGCGGCGCGGTTCGAGGAACTGCTGCGCACCGCCCGGCAGGAGGAGGTGTCCGACGACACCCTCGCCGAGCTCGACCAGGCCGTCCGCCTGGCCTCGTCCGTCCAGTCCCGGATCGGCCATGCGCAGCAGCGGGAGGCCGGGCTCGCCGCGCTCGTGGACACCGCCCACGACCTCACCCTGGTGCACGGCATGGACGCGCTGCTGCACGAGATCGCACGCCGGGCACGCCGGCTGCTGAACTTCGACATGGCCTACATCGGACTGCGCGACGCGGACGCCGAGGGCCGGGCGTCCTCCATCCGCGCCGCGGAGGGCGAGACCACCTCGCGCAGCGTGGGCCTGCAGACCTCGGACGACTCCGGCCTCGGCGGTCTCGTCCAGCGGAGCGGGGCACCCGCCTGGAGCCCCGACTACCTGACCGACAGGGACATTCCGCACTCCCCGGACATCGATGCCGTCGTTCGGGCCGAGGGTCTGCACGCCATCCTGGCGGTTCCGCTCGGCTACGGCACCAAGGTCTTCGGCACCCTCTACGGCGCCGACCGGAAGGTGCGGTACTTCACGCCGGACGAGATCAGCCTCCTGCGGTCGCTCGGCAAGCTCGCGGGCGTCGCCATCGAACGCGCGAGGCTGCTGGAGGAGACCCGCGCCGAGGTGACCGAGCTGGAACTGGACACCTCCCGCGCCCGGAGCAGTCTCGACGTGCAGCGCCGCGTCGAGGCCGCCTACATCCGGCTGATCGACCTGGTGCTCAGCGGCTGCGACCCGCAGACCCTCGCCGAGGCGGCGGTCAGGGAGCTGTCGGGGGCGATGGTCGTCAGGGACTGCCTCGGACGCAAGGTCGTCGTGACCGGCACACCGCCCGAGCTCGCCGAGGCCGACGTGCTCAGGTGGACCTACGACGCCCACGCGGCCGGCTGCCCGGTGCCGATGACCGAGGGCGGCTGGGTCGCGCCGGTCACGGCCGGCGGCGAGAACCTCGGCGCCGTCCTGCTGGTCCCCGACGAACCGCTCACGGACGGCTTCGGAGTGCGGTTGCTCCAGCTCACCGCGCGGGCGGTCGCCCTCATCCTGTTGCTGCAGCGCACCTCGACCGTGGCCCACGACCAGATCCGTGACGAACTGTTGGAGGAGTTGCTCGGCGACGTCGGGCCGCTGCCGCGCCATCTGGTGACGCAGGCCCGCCGGCTCGGCATCTCCATCGACGAACCGCATGTGATGGTGGTGGCCCGGCCCGAGGGAGGCCCGGGCGGCCGGGCCGCCGCGTGGGCGTCGTCGTACGCCCATCGCATGTCCGGGCTCACGAAGTTCCGGGACGGCTGTGTGACGCTGCTGGTCCCCGGCGCGGACCCGCTCGCCGCGGCCACCGCCGTGTCCGCTGAGCTCGCGCCGGTGGTCGGACATCCCGTCACGGTCGGGGCGGCCGGGCCGGTCTCGGGCCCGGGCCACGTCGCGCAGGCCCACCGCGAGGCCCTCAGCTGCCTGGAGGCGCTCACCGAACTGGGCAACCTCGGTGGTGTCGCCACCCCGCAGCAGATGGGCTTCCTCGGCGTCCTGCTCTCCGAGACCCACGGCATCGGCGACTACATCGAGGCCGTGATCGGTCCCGTACTGGACTACGACACCCAGCGCTTCACCGAGCTGACCCGCACCCTCGACGCCTATTTCGCCTCCTCCGCCAGCCCGACGCGCGCGGCGGCGAGTCTGCACGTCCACCCCAACACGGTGTCCAGGCGGCTGGAGCGCATCGCCGAACTCCTCGGAGCCGACTGGCTGGAACCCGAGCGGGCACTGGAGATCCAGCTGGCTCTGCGGCTGCACCGCACCCGGCGGACCCTGCAGCACCGGCAGGCGAACTCCGGGGCGGCGGGGAACACCGGTGACCAGGCTCCGCAAGGGGCGGCGGACTAGGGGCCGGTGGCGCAAGGAAGGTCAGGCGGAGGGCCTCAGCTCGCAAAGACGCGGCCGGCCCGGTTCGTCCGCCCCGGACTCCAGTACCGACACGGCGTGCGCGACGGAGGCCAGGGTCATGTGACGGTGCCAGCCCCTGAACGAGCGCCCCTCGAAGTCGCGGACGCCCACCCGCTCGCCGATCTGCTTCTCGTCCTGGGCCACGCGCCGGGCAAGCCAGGTCAACCGCACGAGATCACCGAGCGGTGCCGTCGCCGGAGCCGCGAGCCACAGCGCCGTCGGCGCCTTTCCGCGTTCGTGCCACTCGCCGATCAGCGACAGCTCGGGCCCGGAGTCCGGCCGGGGCAGCCGTACCCGGACCGCCGCCGCGAGCGTGGTGCCCCGCACCGGCCCCGGGGCGGCACCCACCGGACGGCGCAGGCCCCGCGCGGACTCCATGATGCGGCCGGCCGGCAGCGTTCCCGCGCGGTACCCGGGCATGGCGCGGTCCGCCACGGTCAGCCGGGTACTCGCCGTCACCCGGATGAGCAGGGGGATCCGCGCTTCGGCGAAGGGCCGGACGACCCCGCCGAGACCCGTCACGTGGGTGTCCAGCACGACGGGACGCCTCGGCACACCCCACCGGTCCGGCAAGGTCAGCGCCGTGGCCGTCGCACACTCGTCCGGTGTCTCCGCCTCGGCGCTGTCGGGAATCTCCGCCCTGCGACGCATGCTCGCGTTTCCGAGCCAGGACTCGGGAAGGTGCAGCCGCCACTGGAGGGGGACGCTGGTCCCCTCGGTCGCGGCCCAGGCCCCGAAGGCCAGCTGGCCGTTGAGCACCTGTCCGTGCTCCGGGGCGAACTGCCGTTCCACCCCGACCGAGTGCCCGCCCGCCTTCGCGATGAACAGCGGCCGTACGACCCAGGCGCGTGGTGCCAGCGCCTGCGTGACGTGGCCGGCGAGCGCCTCGCGGATGGGCGACCAGTCCCAGGTGGAGCTGCTGATGAAGTGGTGCAGGCTCTGCTCGGCCGCGGGCCCGCCGACGGATGCGGCGATGTTCCGGATCGACTTGCGTCCCTTCGCCGCCAGCAGCCCGCTCAGATAGTGCCGCGCCTTCAGCCGCTGATCACTGCGGCGGAACGACGCGAAGAGCGCCGCGCTGAACTCGTCACCCAGGCCGGTGACGTCCCGATCGCCTGATCGTATTCGGTGGCTGGAGACAACCTGTGCGTTCATGTTTCCCCCGTTCGCCAGCTCCGTGGCTGTGCCACAAGACTGGCTGCCCACGCCCGGCAACGGGAGGTAGACCGGGCACACACCTGCGAGCGACGACGGTTGCCCGGCCACACCCCGGGGGCCGGCCGGGCCCCCTCGACCGGAGGCCCGTCGGAGGAAAGCCCAAGATCAGTCGGAGGTCACCGGCAGAACGTCCGGCGAGAGCGCGCCGGCATGGGCGGAAGCGCTTGTCACACGGCGGCGGTGGTGGCGCCGGCACAACACCTCGTAGCCGACCTCCGCCGCGGGGCTGCTCACGTCACCGACGACGACCTGCTCGCCCTCCACCACCATCTCGCCGCCCACCGTGCGGGCGTTGTGCGTGGCACGCGCCCCGCACCAGCACATCGCCTCCACCTGGAGGGTCTCCAGGCGGTCCGCCAGCTCGATCAGCCGCCGCGAGCCGGGGAAGAGCTTGGTGCGGAAGTCGGTGGTGATACCGAAGGAGAAGACGTCCAGGCCGAGGTCGTCGACGACCCGCGCCAGCTGGTCGATCTGCTCCGGCTCCAGGAACTGCGCCTCGTCCACGATCAGGTAGTCGACCCTGCCGCCCTGCGACACCCGGTCGACGACGTGGGCGTACAGGTCCATGCCCGGCACCGCCTCGACCGCGTCGGTCACCAGCCCGAGCCGCGACGAGAGCTTCCCCTCCCCCGCCCGGTCGTCCCGGGTGAAGATCAGACCCTGCAGCCCCCTCGCGGACCGGTTGTGCGCGATCTGCAGCGCCAGCGTCGACTTCCCGCAGTCCATCGTTCCGGAGAAGAACACCAGCTCGGGCATGAGAAGTTGAGCACCTTTCGGCGAATCGTGGGGGCAGGGTGTCAGGAGCGTACTTCGAGCAGCGGCACGAGCTGCTCGGCGGGGGTCATCGAACCGTGGTTGCCGACCATCGCCGACTCCTTGGGCTCCCGCTCGGAGGCGATGATCAGGACGTCGTCGTGCGCGGCCGCGACCACGTCGCCGATCCGGTCGTAGACCCGCTCCTCGAACCGGTCCGGCGGGCCGAACCAGCCGGCCGCGATCGCCTCGTCCCGCGAGGCCACCCAGAACTGCTCGCCGAGCACCTCGCGCCAGCAGGTCAGGACGTCGTTCGCGGCGCCGGGCACCGCGTAGACGTGCCGGGCCCGGCCCTCGCCGCCGAGCAGGGCGACGCCTGCCTTCAGCTCCCAGTCCTCGTCGAAGTCGATGCGGTGCTGTTCGTCGAAGGGGATGTCGACCATGCCGTGGTCGGCGGTGACGTACAGCGCGCTGCGCGCCGGGAGCTGCTCGGCGAGCCGCTGCACGAGCCGGTCGACGTGCATGAGCTGGCCCCGCCAGGTGTCGGAGTCCACGCCGTAGCGGTGCCCGGCCCCGTCCAGTTCGGCGTAGTACGTGTAGACCAGGGCACGGTCGGCGGCGGCGAGCTGCTCCGCCGCGAGGTCCATCCGCTCCTCGCCGGTCAGCCGCCCGTGAAACGTTCCGCCGCTGAGCGCGACCTTGGTGAGCGGGGTGTGCTCGAAGTGCGGGGAGGAGACCTGGGCCGCGTGCACGCCGGCGTCCTGGGCGAGCTGGAAGACGGTGGGGTACGGCTGCCAGGCGGCCGGGTCGGTCCAGGGCTGCCAGCGCAGCTGGTTCATCAGCTCCCGGGTCTGCGGGTTGCGGACCGTGTAGCCGGGCAGGCCGTGCGCGCCCGGGGGCAGGCCGGTGCCGACGGAGGCGAGGGAGGTCGCGGTGGTCGCCGGGTAGCCGGCGGTGAGGGGCCGTCCCGTGCCGCCGCGCGAGCTGCCGAGCAGCGAGGTGAGGAAGGGCGCCTCGTCCGGGTGGGCCTTGATCTGCTCCCATCCCAGACCGTCGATCAGGAAGACGCAGTTGCGGTCGGCGGGCGTCAGCTCCGCGATCGACGCGGTCATTCCGGGTACGGCCATGCCCGCGGCCAGGGTGGGAAGCAGGTCGGCGAGGGAACCGCTGCCGTACTCGGGCAGCGGCGCGGAGCCGAGGGCGAGGGGTTCCGGATGGTCCCAGGCGGCGTAGGCCATCAGCGGGTGACGTCCGCGGTCGCCTCGGAGATGGCCTGCGCGAAGGCGAGCGCCTGGCGCACCGTCTCCGGGCCGTCCCCGGCCTCGCTGACCCGCAGGCTGAGGTCGTCCGCCGTGGAGTTGCCGGTGTAGCCGTGGTCGGCCTCGCAGTTGGGGTCGCCGCAGGCGGCGGGCTCCAGGTCGATGCGGGAGACGGCGCCCCAGCCGATGGTCAGCACGATCTCGCGGGGCAGGGTGCCCGGCGTGTACTGCTCCGGGTTGGCCACGACCCGGCTCACCACGACCGACGAGATCCGGCCGAGCTTGACCGACTCGGTCGAGGTGGTCGCGTACGGCGTCGGGGAGGTGCTGTCGGCGGCCTGCTCGTCGGTGTGGCTGACGATGAAGCGGTTGCCGGTGAGGACGAGCACGGTCACGTGCCGCCGCACCTCGTTCTGGTCGAACGTCGTCTCCTGGTGGACCAGGTACGACCGGATCGGCTCGCCGCCGATGGCGGCCTCCACCGCCTCGGCCACGAGGGCCGGGTAGTAGCCGCTGCGCTCGATCGCGACACGCAGCCCCTGGGTCGTCGTACTGGTCTTGGCCATGGCGTCCATCCTAATCCGTGGGCAAGGGGACCCGGGCCAGTCGTGCGCGGCCGCGTCCGGCGCCACCGCGGTCGCCCGCGGCCGCGTCGAACGCCGCCGAGGAGTGCGGGCGTTCGTCCCGGTCGGCGGGCGGTCAGTAGGCGGGCAGGGTGCGGGGCCCCAGATCGTCGCGGGCCGGCGGAGGCGCGAGGCGCACGGTGGCCCCGAGGACGCTCACGCCCTGCCGGGCGACCACGACCGGCTCGAGGGTGACCGCGACGACCTCGGGGTGGTCGTCGACCAGCCGGGAGACCCTGAGCAGCAGCTCCTCCAGGGCGGGCGTGTCGACGGGGGCCGAGCCGCGCCAGCCGAACAGCAGGGGCGCGGTCCGGATCGAACGCACCAGTGAGGTGGCGTCCCGGTCGGTGACCGGAACCAGTCGGTGCGCCATGTCCCCGAGCAGCTGCGAGGCGGCCCCGGCGAGGCCGAAGGACACCACGGCTCCGGCGGCCGGGTCGATCACGGCGCGTACGACGGTGTCGACGCCCCGGGGAGCCATCCGCTGCACCACCGGCCGCAGCTCCTCGGGCGGGCCGAACAGCTCGCTCAACTCCTCGTACGCCCGGCGCAGTTGCTCCTCGTCCGCCAGGTCGAGCCGCACCCCGCCCAGGTCGGCGCGGTGGCGCAGGTGGGGGGCGGTGGCCTTGAGGGCGACGGGGTAGCCGAGGTCGCGGGCGGCTGCGACGGAGGCATCGGGGGTAGGGGCGGGCAGCGCGCGGTGCACGTCGATGCCGTACTTGCCGAGCAGCCGGCAGGTCTCCTCGACGCCGATGGTGAGCCCTTCGCCGCGTTCGAGCAGCCCGCCGATCAGCTCGGCGGCGCCCTGCTCGTCGATGTCGTCGAACTCGGGCACCTTCCCGGGCTCGGCGGCCTCCCGCTGCCACTGCGCGTACTTCACGGCTTCGGCAAGCGCTCGAACGGCCCGCTCGGCGGCGGGGTAGGCGGGGATGAGACGGGAGTAGGGGAGTTTCGCCGGTACCGCGGTGGGCAGGCGCTCCGCAGGGCGATGGGGGTCCCCCCGCTCGAGCGAAGCCGAGAGTGGGGGAGGGTGGGCACCGCCACCGCCACCGGGTGCCGGTGCAGCCGCTTGCGGTGCGGTACGGCCCGCAGCCGACAGCGCCTCCGCCAGCCCCCCGAGTTCCACGTGCACCACAAGCACCGGCTTCCCGGGAACCCCCTCCGCCGCCGACCTGAGCGCCTCCGCCAGCTCCGCGTCCCCCACCGTCCCCTCCCCGATCGTCGGAATCGCCGTGACGACCACCGCGTCGCACGACTCGTCCGCCAGCGCCCGCGACAGCGCCCGGTGGAAGTCCGCCGCGGACGCCCCGGTCGTCAGGTCCAGCGGCCGCGCCGGGCGCAGCCCCTCCGCCAGGCACCGGTCGTACGTCAGCAGCCCGAGCGACTCCGAGTTGCCGAGGATCGCCACCCGCGGCCCCGCCGGCAGCGGCTGCCGTGCGAGCAGCAGCCCCGCGTCGACCAGCTCGGTGATGGTGTCGACGCGAATCACCCCGGCCTGCCTGAGCAGCGCGGACACCGTGGCGTGCGGCAGCCGCGTCGCCCGTACCGCGTGGCCCGGGGGCGCCTGCCCCGCCCCCTGCACCACGACCAGCGGCTTCGCCGCTCCCGTCCGCCGGGCGAGACGCGTGAACTTGCGCGGGTTGCCGATGGACTCCAGGTACATGAGGACGACGTCCGTCTCGGGGTCGTCGTACCAGTACTGGAGGACGTCGTTGCCGGAGACGTCCGCGCGGTTGCCGGAGGAGACGAAGGTGGAGACGCCCGTGGTGCCGGTGACGCCGCCGCCGCGCCGGTGCAGCCGGGAGAGCAGGGCGATGCCGATGGCGCCGGACTGGGCGAACAGGCCGATGCGGCCGGGGCGGGGCATCTCGGGTGCGAGGGAGGCGTTCAGCCGGACGTCGGCCGCGGTGTTGATGATCCCGAAGGCGTTGGGGCCGATGATGCGCATGCCGTACGTGCGGGCCTGCCGCACGAGCGCGCGCTGGCGCTCCCTGCCGTCGGGACCGCTCTCCGCGTACCCGGCGGCCAGGACGACGAGACCCTGGACGCCGTGCTCGCCGCACTCGGTGACGACCTCGGGGACGTGCTCGGCCGGTACGGCGACCACGGCGAGGTCGACAGGCCCGCCGATGTCCCGCACGGAGCGGTGCGCGGGCACCCCGTCGACCTCCTTGAGGTCGTCCGGGAAGGCTTGGTTCACGGCGTGCAGGCGGCCGGTGAAGCCGGCGTCCCGCAGGTTGCCGAGGACGCTGCGGCCGACCCCGCCGGGCGCGCGGCCGACGCCGATCACGGCCACGGACCCCGGTGCCAGCAGGCGTCGTACCGAACGGGCCTCCGCACGCTGCTCGCGGGCGCGCTGCACGGCGAGGGAGCGGTCCGTGGGCTCCAGGTCGAACTCAAGACGCACGACGCCGTCCTCGAAGCTGCGCTTCTGGGTGTAGCCGGCGTCCATGAACACCTTGATCATCTTGGTGTTGGCGGGCAGCACCTCGGCGGCGAAGCGGCGGATCCCGCGCTCGCGGGCGACGGCCGCGATGTGCTCAAGGAGGGCGGAGGCGACGCCCCGGCCCTGGTGGGCGTCCTGGACGAGGAAGGCGACCTCGGCCTCGTCGGCGGGCGCGGAGGCGGGCGTCCCGTCGGCGCCAATGCGGTCATAGCGTACGGTTGCGATGAACTCGCCGCCGATGGTGGCCGCGAGTCCCACCCTGTCCACAAAGTCGTGGTGCGTGAAGCGGTGGACGTCCTTGGCGGAGAGCCTGGGGTAGGGCGCGAAGAAGCGGTAGTACTTCGACTCGTCCGAGACCTGCTCGTAGAAGCTGACCAGGCGCTCGGCGTCATCAACGGTGATGGGCCGGATGCGCGCGGTACCCCCGTCGCGCAGCACCACGTCAGCCTCCCAGTGGGACGGGTACTCGTGCCGGTCCTGCGGGTCCGCCGGGGTCTGCATGGGCCCCAGAGTACGGCTCGCGTCCGACAACGGCGCGAGGCAGTCTGTGGAGGACGGACGTCGGACCGAGGCCGCGGTCCGACGACACACCCGGAGGGGTTCACGCGCCCTCCGGGCATGCTTCACGATATGGGAAACTGGTCTAGACAACCCTGAACACCGAAGGGCAGCATCACATGGCTGAGCGCCGCGTCAACGTCGGCTGGGCCGAGGGCCTCCACGCCCGCCCCGCTTCCATCTTCGTCCGGGCCGCCACGGCCGCAGGTATCCCGGTGACGATCGCCAAGGCCGACGGCAACCCCGTCAACGCGGCCTCCATGCTGGCTGTCCTGGGGCTGGGCGCCCAGGGTGGGGAGGAGATCGTCCTCGCCTCCGACGCCGAGGGCGCCGACGCCGCCCTCGACCGCCTGGCCAAGCTGGTCGCCGAGGGTCTCGAGGAGCTCCCCGAGACCGTCTGAGCGCCCGACGCCCGCACGGTCCGAGGCCGCGCCACTCCCTCGGGGGTGGCGCGGCCTCGCCGCGTTCCCGCCGCCCCACCCGGGCCGGCCGTCACATGCCGCAATTCCATGACAGCCGCACATGACTTCGCGACGGGGCCGCCCATGGCTTTACGACGACCCCGTCCCGGAGTTTGTGAAGACCCGGACGCCCGGCTTTACCGCGCGCACACGAAAGAAGCGCGACCGCTAATTCCTGGCGCGCGTGAATTCGGGCACGGAAAACAGCCCCCGCCGAATAACACCTCTTTGTATACGGCGCGCGTGTTAATGCCGCAGGCCCGACATGTTTACGGGGTGTTGCGAAGTCCTCACGCCGTTCGCCCGTTCGGTGGCGCCGGGAAAGCGCAGCCGGTGGGAGACCGTCGAGCGCTCGGTGTGCAGGGCCGTGATCGCCCGGGCGCGGTCGCCGTCGCCGCGCGCCACGGCGTCCACGATGGCGCCGTGCTCCGTCCAGGACTCCACGGGGTTGGCCGGCGTCTCCACGGTGTACATCCAGGCGATCTTGTGGCGGAGCTGGGTGAGCGTCGAGGTCAGGGCGTGGCTGCCGGAGGCCTGCGCAAGGGTCTCGTGGAACCAGCCGCCCAGCGAGCGCAGGTCCTCGCTGTTGCCCCGCCTGGCCCGCTCCTGCCCCAGCCTGACCAGTCCGCGCAGCACCTTGAGGTGGGCCTCGGTGCGGCGCTGGGCGGCCCGGGAGGCGCCGAGCGGCTCCAGGAGCATGCGCATCTCCAGCAGGTCGGCGGCCTCCTGCTCGGTCGGTTCGGCCACGCACGCGCCCGCGTGCCGGCGCGTCACTACGAAGCCCTCGGCCTCCAGGGTGCGCAGGGCCTCACGGACGGGGACGCGCGAGACCCCGTAACGGCGGGCCAGGAGTTCCTCGGTGAGCCGGCTGCCGCGCTCGTAGACACCCGCGACGATGTCGTCCCGGATCGCCGTGCATACCGAGTGCGCCGGAATACGCATGTCCGACCTCCGCCTTAATCCCCGTGAAACGCCGCCGAGTGGCGCCCGTTCCGTGACTCTATTGCAATGAGCCGGAATTTCCGACGGGGGGCCGGAATCCAGGGATATATTTTGGACAGCGGGGGCACGAAAACGACGAAAGCCCCGGCACTGAGGCCGGGGCTTCGGAAGATCTCACGGGTTGTCGCCGGGCTGGCAGCGTGTTGCCATGCCGGGTTCGCCTCGGTGGCCGGGTGCGGGCGCGTGGGGGTTGCTCGCGCAGTTCCCCGCGCCCCTTCAGGGGCGCTGCGCGTGACGCCCCTGAAAGGGGCGCGGGGAACTGCGCGACCGGCCACGACACACCCGCACCCCTGGCACGCACCGCAACCACGTCGGTCCCGGCGCGACGCCCGTCCCGCTCCCGTCAGACGTTCACGCCGTGCTTGCGGAGGTAGGCGACCGGGTCGACGTCGGAGCCGTACTCGGGGGTCGTGCGGGCCTCGAAGTGGAGGTGGGGGCCGGTCGTGTTGCCGGTCGCGCCGGACAGACCTATCTGCTGGCCCGGGGTGACCTTCTGGCCCACCGAGACGCCGATGGACGACAGGTGGCCGTACTGGGTGTACATGCCGTCGGCCATCTTGATGACGATCTCGTTGCCGTACGCCCCGCCCCAGCCCGTGGAGACGACCGTGCCGGTGCCGACGGCGTGCACGACCGTACCGCTCGCGGCGTGGAAGTCGATGCCGGTGTGGGCGCCCGAGGACCACAGGGAGCCGCCGGTCTTGTAGCCGGTGGAGACGTAGGAGTCGCTGATCGGCGCGACGAAGGTGTTGAGGCGCTTGCGCTCGGCCTCGCGGGCGGCGCGTACCTTGGCCGCGCGCTCCTTTGCGGCCTGCTCCGCGGCCTTCTTGCGGGCGGCCTCCTCGGCCGCCTTGCGCTCGGCGACCGCCTTCTGGGCGGCGGCCTGGGCGTCGATCTGCTCGGCGACGGAGTCACTGATCGTGATGACCGGGGTGAGGCCGGTCTGCTCGACGGAGTTCTCGGCGGCGAGCGCCGGAGCGGCGGAGACGGTGCCGATGACACCCGTGGTGGTGAGGGCCGCGATACCGGCGGCCTGCGCGGTGGTGCGCTTCACCCGGCCGGGACGACGGTGCTTCCCGGAGGCGCACATGAACGCCATGTAGAGGCTGGTCCTTTCCTTCCCTCTCGCCTACCGGGTTAGCTGACGGGTTCGGAGCAGGAAGGTCTCCTACGGGCCCCCTCGCGACACGCGCGGGCGCCCGATTCACCCCAGGGACTGCGTGGGTCCCCGGCTCCCCTGGCTCGCGCCGTACGGGGACTCGGCGATGGCTGTCCGGTGCCGCGGACGCGGCGCGATGCCTGACGGACAGCCCGGAAGAACCTACGAGGGCCCGCCTTCAATGCTCAAACGGAACCCTGTTTTTGTCGCGCATCCCACAGGGCAGACAGGCAACCTCCACCCCAATTCGGACATTCCAGAGCCCTGGTGACCGGGTGGTCACCAGGGCTCCGCACACGCGCGTGCCGCTACTCGGCGGCGACGACCGTGACTTCGCCGATCCCGAGCGCCTCGACGGGCTCCTTGATCTGTGCCGCGTCCCCGACGAGGACGGTCACCAGGCGGTCCACCGGGAAGGCGTTCACGACCGCCGCGGTGGCCTCCACGGTGCCCGTGTTGGCGAGTTGCCGGTACAGCGTGGCCTGGAAGTCGTCGGGCAGGTGCTGCTCGACCTGGTCGGCCAGGGTGCCGGCGACGGCCGCCGCCGTCTCGTACTTGAGCGGAGCCACCCCGACGAGGTTCTGCACGGCCACGTCGCGCTCGGCGTCCGTGAGGCCCTCGGCGGCGAGCGTGCGCAGCACCGTCCACAGGTCCAGCAGGGCCGGGCCGGTGTTCGGGGTGTCCACCGAGCCGCTGATGGCCAGCATGGACGCGCCGGTGCCGTCGGGAGCGGACCGCAGGACCTGCCCGAAGGAACGGACGCCGTAGGTGTAGCCCTTCTCCTCGCGCAGGACGCGGTCCAGGCGGGAGGTGAGGGTGCCGCCCAGGCAGTAGGTGCCGAGCACCTGGGCGGGCCAGACGCGGTCGTGCCGGTCGGAGCCGACGCGGCCGATGAGGAGCTGGGTCTGGACGGCGCCGGGGCGGTCCACGATCACGACCCGGCCGGTGTCGTCGGCGGTCACCGGCGGGACCGGGCGGGGCTGCGCGGTGGAGCCGCGCCAGGCGCCCAGGGTCTCGCCGAGCAGCTCGTCCAGGTCGATGCCGGTCAGGTCGCCGACGACGACCGCGGTGGCCGTGGCGGGCCGGACGTGCCGGTCGTAGAACGCGCGGACGGCGGCCGCGTCGATCTTCTCGACGGTGTCCTCGGTGCCCTGGCGGGGACGGGACATCCGCGCGGTCGACGGGAACAGCTCCTTGTAGAGCTCCTTGGCGGCCCGGCGGCTGGGGTTGGCCAGCTCGTGCGGGATCTCGTCGAGGCGGTTGCGGACCAGCCGCTCGACCTCGCTCTCGGCGAAGGCGGGCGCCCTCAGGGCGTCGGAGAGCAGCCCGAGGCCCTTGGCCAGCCGGGAGGCGGGGACCTCCAGGCTGACGCGGACGCCGGGGTGGTCGGCGTGCGCGTCGAGGGTGGCACCGGCCCGCTCCAGCTCGGCGGCGTACTCCTCGGCCGCGTGCTTGTCGGTGCCCTCGGAGAAGGCGCGCGCCATGATCGTGGCGACGCCGTCCAGGCCGGCCGGCTCGGCGTCCAGGGGCGCGTCCAGGAGCACCTCGACGGCGACGACCTGCTGGCCGGGGCGGTGGCAGCGCAGCACGGTCAGGCCGTTGTCCAGGGTGGCGCGCTCGGGGGCCGGGAACGCCCAGGGCCTGGCCTCGCCCGGCTGCGGCTGGGGGTGGAAGTCCATGGTGGCGAGCTCGGTCACTTGGCCGTCTCCTCGTTCTCGTTGCCGGCCTCTACGGTCGCTTCCTGCTCCGGGTCCTCGCCGCGCCCCGCCTCCTGGGTGTGCTCCGCGGACTCCGCGGACAGCGGCTCGTAGACGAGCACCGCGCGGTTGTCGGGGCGCAGGCGGGCCTTGGCGACCTCCTGGACCTCCTCCGGGGTGACCGTCAGGACGCGCTGGACGGCGGTCAGGGCGAGCTGCGGGTCGCCGAACAGGACGGCGAAGCGGCACAGTTCGTCGGCGCGGCCCGCGACGGTGCCGAGCCGGTCCAGCCACTCGCGCTCCAACTGGGCCTGGGCGCGCTCCATCTCCTCGGGCGTCGGGCCCTCCTCGGCGAACCGGGCGAGCTCCTCGTCGATGGCGGCCTCGATGACCGGCACCTCGACGTCACCGGAGGTCTTCACGTCCAGCCAGCCCAGCGAGGGCGCCCCGGCGAGCCGGAGCAGGCCGAAGCCGGCCGCGACCGCCGTACGGTCGCGCCGTACCAGGCGGTTGTAGAGGCGGGAGGACTCGCCGCCGCCGAGGACGGTGAGGGCCAGGTCGGCCGCGTCGCTCACGCGCGTGCCGTCCTCCGGGAGCCGGTAGGCGGCCATCAGCGCCCGCGCGGGGACCTCCTCCACGACGACCTCGCGCAGCTGCTCGCCGATGATGTCGGGCAGCGAGCCGTCGCGCGGGGTGGGCTTGCCGTCGTGCGCCGGGATGGAGCCGAAGTACTTCTCGATCCACGCGAGGGTCTGCTCCGGGTCGATGTCGCCGACGACGGAGAGCACCGCGTTGTTGGGCGCGTAGTAGGTGCGGAAGAACGCGCGCGCGTCCTCCAGGGTGGCCGCGTCCAGGTCCGCCATCGAGCCGATCGGCGTGTGGTGGTAGGGGTGGCCCTCCGGGTAGGCGAGCGCGGTCAGCTTCTCGAAGGCCGTGCCGTAGGGCACGTTGTCGTAGCGCTGGCGGCGCTCGTTCTTGACGACGTCGCGCTGGTTCTCCATGGACTCGTCGTCGAGGGCGGCGAGCAGCGAGCCCATGCGGTCGGCCTCCAGCCAGAGCGCGAGCTCCAGCTGGTGGGCCGGCATGGTCTCGAAGTAGTTGGTGCGCTCGAAGCTCGTGGTGCCGTTGAGCGAGCCGCCGGCGCCCTGCACGAGCTCGAAGTGGCCGTTGCCCTTCACCTGGGCGGAGCCCTGGAACATCAGGTGCTCGAAAAGGTGAGCCAGGCCGGTACGCCCCTTGACTTCGTGCCGGGAACCGACGTCGTACCAGAGGCAGACCGCCGCGACCGGGGTCAGGTGGTCCTCGGAGAGCACCACGCGCAGACCGTTGGCCAAGCGGTGCTCGGTCGCTGCCAGGCCCCCGGAGCCTGTCTCGGCCGTGGTCGTGTGACCCATGGGCATGTACGTCCCTTCGCTCGCGGAAGCGGTCCCGAACCGCGGTTTTTCTGCCGGTCCTGCCACTGTATGCAAGCGTGCGGGGACCGGGCGAAGTTCCCGCACGACGTACGCCCACAGCGGATCGCGCGGACGGATCGCGTAGCCTGCGTCCGACCCGCCTTCGAAAATGTCCGGGCCGCGCTCCGGGCGGCCTCCGGGCACCGGGGCGGGCCGCGGAGACCGGGTCCTGGCCCGGGTTGTCAGTGCCGCGGTCCACAATGGTCCGCGTCAGATCCCGTTCACGCATGAGCAAGGAGCCGGCAGCGATGGCCCGCCGCAGCACGAAGACCCCGCCGCCCGACGACTCGTTCGAGGAGAGAATCCTCGACATCGACGTCGTGGACGAGATGCGCGGCTCCTACCTCGAGTACGCGTACTCGGTCATCTACTCGCGCGCCCTGCCGGACGCCCGCGACGGACTCAAGCCGGTGCACCGCCGGATCGTCTACCAGATGAACGAGATGGGCGTGCGCCCCGACCGCGCCTACGTGAAGTGCGCGCGCGTGGTCGGCGAGGTCATGGGCAAGCTGCACCCGCACGGCGACTCGTCGATCTACGACGCGCTGGTGCGCATGGCCCAGCCGTTCTCGATGCGCGTCCCGCTGGTCGACGGCCACGGCAACTTCGGCTCGCTGGGCAACGACGACCCGCCGGCCGCCATGCGGTACACCGAGTGCCGGATGGCCGAGGCGACCAGCCTGATGACCGAGTCGATCGACGAGGACACGGTCGACTTCGCGCCCAACTACGACGGCCAGGAGCAGGAGCCGGTGGCGCTGCCCGCCGCGTTCCCGAACCTGCTGGTGAACGGGTCGTCGGGCATCGCCGTCGGCATGGCGACGAACATGCCGCCGCACAACCTCGGCGAGGTCATCGCGGCCGCCCGGCACCTGATCCGCTACCCGAACGCGGACCTGGACGCGCTGATGAAGCACGTCCCCGGCCCCGACCTGCCCACCGGCGGCCGCATCGTCGGCCTGGAGGGCGTCCGGGACGCGTACGAGACGGGCCGCGGCACCTTCAAGATCCGGGCCACGGTGGCGGTGGAGACGGTGACGGCCCGCCGCAAGGGCCTGGTCATCACCGAACTGCCCTTCACGGTCGGCCCCGAGAAGGTCATCGCCAAGATCAAGGACCTGGTCAACGCCAAGAAGCTGCAGGGCATCGCCGACGTCAAGGACCTCACCGACCGCGAGCACGGCCTGCGTCTGGTCGTCGAGATCAAGAACGGCTTCGTGCCGGAGGCGGTCCTGGAGCAGCTCTACAAGCTGACGCCGATGGAGGAGTCCTTCGGCATCAACAACGTGGCGCTGGTGGACGGCCAGCCGCTCACCCTGGGCCTCAAGGAACTGCTCGAGGTCTACCTGGACCACCGCTTCGACGTGGTCCGCCGGCGCAGCGAGTTCCGCCGCGGCAAGCGCCGTGACCGGCTGCACCTGGTGGAGGGCCTGCTCACCGCCCTCGTGGACATCGACGAGGTCATCCGGCTGATCCGCTCCAGCGAGAACAGCGCGCAGGCCAAGGAGCGCCTGATGGAGCGCTTCTCGCTGTCGGAGATCCAGACGCAGTACATCCTCGACACGCCCCTGCGCCGCCTCACCAAGTACGACCGCATCGAGCTGGAGGCGGAGAAGGAGAGGCTCACCGCGGAGATCGCCGAGCTGACCCGGATCCTGGACTCGGACGCGGAGCTGCGCAAGCTGGTCTCGGCGGAACTGGCCGCGGTGGCCAAGAAGTTCGGCACCGAGCGGCGCACGGTCCTGCTGGAGGCCTCGGGCGCCCCGGCGGCCGTGGTGGAGCTCCAGGTGGCCGACGATCCGTGCCGGGTGCTGCTCTCCTCGACGGGCCTGCTGGCCCGCACGATGAACGGCGAGCCGTTCGCGGAGGACACCGACGGCAAGCGGGCCAAGCACGACGTCATCGTCTCGGCGGTCCCCGCGACCGCGCGCGGCGAGATCGGCGCGGTCACCTCGACGGGCCGCCTGCTGCGCATCAACGTCGTCGACCTGCCGCAGCTCCCGGAGACGGCGACCGCCCCGAACCTCGCCGGCGGCGCGCCCCTCTCCGAGTTCCTCTCCCTGGGGGACGGCGAGACGGCGGTCTGCCTGACCACGCTGGACGAGTCCTCGCCGGGTCTCGCCCTCGGCACCGAGCAGGGCGTGGTCAAGCGCGTGGTCCCCGACTACCCGTCCAACAAGGACGAGTTGGAGGTCATCACCCTCAAGGAGGGCGACCGGATCGTCGGCGCGATGGAGCTGCGCACCGGCGAGGAGGACCTGGTCTTCGTCACGGACGACGCGCAGCTGCTGCGCTACCAGGCCTCCCAGGTGCGTCCGCAGGGCCGCCCGGCGGGTGGTATGGCGGGCATCAAGCTCACCGAGGGCGCGAAGGTCATCTCCTTCACGGCCGTCGACCCGGCGGCCGACGCGGTGGTCTTCACGGTGGCCGGCTCGCGCGGCACCCTCGACGACTCGGTGCAGACGACGGCCAAGCTGACCCCGTTCGACCAGTACCCGCGCAAGGGCCGGGCCACCGGCGGCGTGCGCTGCCAGCGGTTCCTGAAGGGCGAGGACTGCCTGTCCTTCGCCTGGGCGGGCCCGGTCCCCGCGAAGGCGGCCCAGAAGAACGGCACCCCGGTCGACCTCCCGGAGATCGACCCGCGCCGGGACGGCTCCGGCGTGTCGCTGGCGAAGACGGTGTCGGTGGTGGCGGGCCCGGTCTAGGCCTCGTACCCGTCGCCGTCCGGGCCCTCCGTCAGGCCCTGGACGTAGCGCAGGACGCCCCACATGCCGTGCTCGTCGGCGTGTGGGGCGTCGTTCGTGCACGCCTCCAGCTCCTTGCGGAGCGCGGCCGCGTCGATGCCGGAGCCGATCAGTACGAGCTGCGTGAGCCGTTCCTCGTCGTGTCCCCAGGCCTCCGGGTAGAACCGCAGGAAGCGGCCCACGGCATGCACGGCGTACCGGTTGCCCGTGTCGTACGGCCCGAAGTCGACGTACCCCTTGATCCGGTAGAGCCCCTCGGGACGGCTGTCGAGGAAGGCCATCAGCCGACGGGGGTCGAGGGGCAGCCCGGCGGCGAAGGACAGGCTGTCGTAGGCGGTGTGCAGGTGTCCCCCGTGCGCTCCGTCGCCGCCGTCGTGGTGGTCGTGCAGGTCGTCGAAGGACAGCTGTCCGATGCGCTCCGCGGTGGGGCGGCAGTCGAACAGGAACTCGGGGGCGACACGGCCGTAGGTCGCCGGGACGACGGCGGCCCCGCGGTCGCTGAGCGACCGCACCAGCTCGAGGACGCGTTCGCCGCCCTCCGCGGCCCGGTCGAGCTTGTTGACGACGACCAGGTCGGCGAGGGCGAGATGCCGGTCGATCTCGGGGTGCTTCGCACGGGTGTCGTCGAACTCGGCGGCGTCGACGACCTCGACGAGGCCGCCGTAGACGATGCCGGGATGCTCGCTGGCGAGCAGCATCCGGACGAGTTCCTGGGGTTCGGCGAGACCGCTGGCCTCGATGACGACGACGTCGACACCGGTGCCGGGGTTGGCGAGCCGCTCCAGGTAGACGTCCAGCTCACTGGCGTCGACGGCACAGCACAGGCACCCGTTGCCGAGCGAGACGGTCGAGTCGCCGAGGGCGCCCGCCACGGCCATCGCGTCGATCTCGATGGCCCCGAAGTCGTTGACGATCGCCCCGATCCGGCTGCCTCCGCTGCGGTGCAGCAGGTGGTTGAGGAGCGTGGTCTTCCCGGACCCCAGGAATCCGGCGAGGACGACCACCGGGATCTGCCCGGGGGTGGGGTGGTGCTCCAACGGGGGCCTCTTTCGCGTGGGCGGGGTGGCGGGCCGGTCCAGGATAGGAAACAGCCGTGCCGGACGCCGTGCCCCGTCGTGCCTTCCCCTCGCGTCGGCCCTGCCGCCCCCTGCCCGGCGCCCGCTACGCGGTGGCATTGAATCCGTGGTCAATGGTTGAGATCAGGTATTGCTCGACCGCACGCGCCCGCCGGGGTCCGGTTCCGCGCCCGTCAACATGTAGAGGTAGTTGGCCGCGTACGACAGGTCCTCGCGCGGCTCCACCGGGTCGAGCCCCTGCCCCAGCCGGTACAGCGCCGTGAGCAGCGTCGGCACGGCCGCGCAGGCGGCGACCGTGTCCGCCCGGCGCCGGTCCGCGTCGATGTCGTACACCGGCCGGAACCCCTTGGCCGCGCCGAGCAGCGAGAGGGCGGTGCGCAGGCCGGCCAGCGGGCCGGACGTGCCGCTCGCCGCGGCCACCGCGGGCAGGGCGGTCCGGACCTCGGCGGGCAGGCGCCGGAGCGCGGCGGTCTCGGCGGCGAAGGCGGCCGCGCGCGCCGGGTCCGGCAGTTCGCCGTGGATCAGGAGGTGCCAGACGTCCTCGAAGCCACGGGTACGGGCGAGTTCGACGGCCGAGTACTGGCGGTAATTCCATCGCACCTCTCTGACCTGGGCTTACTGAGGTCGAAACGGCTGTGACCTGCTAGGTCGGGTTGCAGAGGCGATCGAAGGCAGTCAGAGGAAATCGCTCTGATTCGACCCCGGTTCGACCCGGGTCACTCAGAGGCAGTCAGAGGCATCAGCCCCCCGAACTGCCCTTTGAGCGACCGGCGTTGACCGGTTCTGATCCAGGGTGGCGGCTCTGGCAGGCCTCTCGGTCGTCTCCGGTCGAGCCGCGATGGGGATGCCTGCCTTCGACCGGTGCCAGAGCGCACGAAAGCCCCCAGGACGGCAATCCTGGAGGCTTCGCTGGCACCGATTGGAGGTCGGTTCCGGACCACCACCTGCGGTTTTAGCGGGCCTGGGTGGGGTCCATGTCCTTGGGACGACCCCAGAATGCCACACCCCACAGCCCACCCGTACTACTCCCCGTCGGCTTCACGTCCCGCTTTCTTCCCAACAGGAGGCAGTCACAGGCCGCCACACCACGCTGCAGGGACTCGCGCACCTTCCCCAGCCCGCCGCCGACCTGGTCCTGCTCGGCGACCTCACCGGCCGCTACGCGGCAGGCAGCTACAGCAAGCTCGGCCCTGACGGCCGCACGGTGATCCCGCGCGGCGACCGCCAGGGCGCGGCGGAGCACGGTCACCGGATCACCGCGGCAATCGCCTGCCACGTGGCCCGCGCCGACGGAAGCGTCGAACAGCTGACCCGGCTGCTGCTGCACCCCGACCACGAGGGCGGCCGCCACGCCCGGAGCATCTCCCTGCGCTCCGGGCAGTCCCGCGCGCTGGACTACATCCACCGGGTGTGGGCCAGCGCCCTCACAGCCGTCAGCACCACCACGGCGCTCGGTTCCCGAAACCACGCCTACGAGCTCCTGGCCGCGCTGCGGGACCGGATCGAGACCACACCGTGGCGCGGCGAGCGGGGCCGGACCGCGCTGCGGGTCCTACGGGCGCACCTGAACTTCACGGAGACCGCCGGCGGCCCGCTGCACCACGCCAGCGAGCGTCAGACCGCCGAGGAGGCCGGGATCTCCCGGACGACCCTGCGGGTGGTCTACGAGACCGTTCTCAAGCCATGCGGCTGGCTACGCCGCCTGCGGGTCGGTCACGGCCGGGAGGGCTCCACCTGGTACCTGGCTCTCGGTAGTCCCCGCCGACGCGCGGTGCCCGCTGTGTTGTCTCGTTCCCAAACCACTCAGTCCCCCCGACCCGGCACTTGAGGAGTGGACCACCCCTGAGACGAGCGCGGCCGCCGACATCGACTCCACCGTCCTCGCCCGTCTGATGGGCCACGACGCCTTCGCCCACCACGGCCTCGGCAGCGCCGCCCTCCTGATGCTCAGCGCCCTCCACGCCCGCCCCTCCCAGACCATCGCCGACCTGATCGCCACCTCCTCGGTCTCCCGCGCCACCACCTACCGCACCCTCCGGCGCCTGACCCGCCACGGCCTCGTCCACCACCACGGCGAGACCTGGGGCCTCACCCCTCGCGCCCTGCACGGCATTGGCCACTCCCCCACCAGCCAGAAGGCCGCGCCGGGCGTGGAGCCAGCCCGCGGCTGGGACGAGATCGCCATCCGGCGCGGGACGGCAGGAACCGCGGCACGGCGCAAGGCCCTCCACGCGGCCGAACGCGCGCGTTACCGCGAAGCGCTGGAGCGTCTGGCGGAGCACCGCAGCAGGGCCGTGGTGATCGTCCACGACGGCCGCCCGGTCCTGGTCCCCGCCGTGCGGCCGGACGAGATCCCGGCGTCCTGGCACGCCCTCGGCGGGCGCGTCGTCGATCCCGCCACCGGCCGCCCCTCTGACGGGTGGCGGGTGGCCACGGACGGACGGCTGATCCTCATCACCCCCTCCGACCAGCGCACCTACGACGAACTGGCAGCCGCCCACACCCAAGCCCTCAGCGAATGGGAGTCCACCGCATGAACCCGCGGCCCTGCCCGGCTCCACCCACGACCTGACCGCCGCGCGCGAACACGGCATCATCGACGCGCTCGCAACTACAGGGCTGAAGTGCTGGGCGGACAAGGCGTACCAAGGGGCCGGCCGCCATGTCCGCGTACCTTTCCGGGGCCCCCGGCTCAAACGCTGGAAACGACGGCACAACAGCACCCACGCCAAAATCCGGTGCCTCGGCGAGCAGGCCATGGCCGTCCTGAAGAGCTGGCGCCTGCAACGCAAGCTCCGCTGCAGCACCAACCGGATCACCAACATCGTGAAGGCCGCCGTCGTCCTTCATCACGCCTCAACCTGAGGTTGGAAAGGGCTCGCTGTGAGGCTTCTCGATTCCCTTAGGGGAAAGAATTGTGCCCCTAAGTCATCACTATGAGTGCGTCGTACCTGACAGGAGGTAGTGTGGCTGGAAGGGGGATGGAGGAGGCGCTTGCTATCTCAATAGGGAGCGCCGAGCAAAGCCTGGAATCATCGAAGCGGTCGGATTTTGAAAGTCTGCGGTGTGAATAGCTTGCCACGTTGACTGAGGAGTGCATGTGAAGCACCTCAGCCTGCGTCTAAAATCAACCACGTCTTTTGGGTACGGCGTGCCAATTCTGATATCCCTCTGCTGCTAGACCGGAGCAGCCGAATATACTCAAGGCAGGTTTGCCTGATGGGCCAGCAGGGAAGTATCGATTCTGCAAAGTCATACTATGACGGCATGGGGGAAGCATATGACATTGTGACTCGCGCGCAGGATTACGAGGTCTGGGTTCAACTGTATGCAAATCTTATACATCGCCATGGGGCCCCCGGCGCACGGCTCCTCGATATCGGGTGTGGCACGGGAAAATCGGCTATAGGGCTGGCCGATTTGGGCTTCAAAGTCACGGGTGTCGATTATTCGGAAGAAATGCTCAAGGTGGCACGCGAGAAGCCGCTTGCCGAGCTTGTGCACTTTGTTGAGGGTGACTGTCGCGATCTTCCCGATCTCGGCGTGTTTGACGTAGTGACAACGATGGGCGAGCCGTTTAGTCATCTTGAGAATTCATCTGACTTCGAGACGGCTCTGAGCGGAGTTGCTCGAGCTCTGCGGCCTGGCGGTCTGGTGGTCTTCGATCTTCCAACGGCTGGATTTCTTGAGCGCCTTGCTAAGTGGCAAGTGATTGACGATGCGGGAGACGTTGTTATTCTGTGGCGTGGCGCGAAGGCGCAGACTGTATCAACATGCACTCTGATGACAGTCGATACTTTTACGAGAGTCGATGAGGTGAATTGGCGGCGAACCTCGAAGACTCTCCCTAACTTCTATATCTCCCCCGAGGAAGTGGACCGCATACTCCGGCTGGTGGGGCTGAACCTTGAGGCCCGCTATGGCCTCTATCAGGGGGTTCTCCAGGATCGTGGCGACGAGGAGCTGCATCGCAAGACCTTTGTCGTCGCGCGAAAAGCGTTCCCTTCGCTCTCCGGTGATTGATCGGAGAAGCTACGGGAGCGGTAACCGTCATTCAGCAGAAGAAGGGAGGAATGCCGTGACCAAGAACCAGGGTTGGGTCGAGTAGTCAGTTGCCGTTCAAATCCGCCGTCTAAGGTGGACTGGGGTGCTCCGCGGACGTCGGAGCACCCCAGCTTTTTGGGACCTGAAAGTGGAAGGCTATGTCCATTGTTGTCGACTGGACTTCTGCGCCACAGACCTTTCTTTCTGTACTGGTCTGCATCAGTGACATCGGCGATCGGTGATGGGACGTCTTCTCTCCTCATTCCACTGACAGCTGTAGTGACACTCCACGCTGGCTCTGCCCAGATGGGGACCATTAATGCGTTGAGTTGGGTTCCGAGCTTGTTGTTCTCGCTCGGTGCCGGCTCCTGGGCGGATCGCACCGGTCGATACCAGGAGGCGATGATCCGCTCAAATTACGCCTCTTGTTTGATATTGGCACTTATTCCATTCTGCTATATTTTTGGCATGCTGCGCCTATGGCACCTCTATTTGGTGATCTTCGCTGCGGGTGCCTTCTCGGTCGTGTTCATAGTCTGCGATATAAATCTACTCATCGCCGTGATACCTCCTGCGCAATACATCGGCGGCCAGTCGCTCGTTTCAGGCGGCCTGGCATTTTCCTCGCTCGTTGCTCCGCTCTTCAGTGGGCTTCTCGCCGAATTCGCTCCGGCACCCCTCGCAATTTCTGTCGATGCGTTCTCATTTCTTGTTTCCGCGCTACTGCTCCGGGGAATCCGTCAGAATGAGGTACTAGGAGTGAGGGTTGGTGAGCGCAAGCCTTCGGGATCTGGGTTTTCTTTTATCCGCCGCAGCTCACTCATGAGACCCGTCTTGTCGCTTACTGGGACGGTGAACTTCTTCAACACGATATTTGAAACATTGAATATTCTATACTGTACGCAACATCTTCACGCCAGCGCCGGAATGGTCAGTTTGATCTTCGTTAGCGAGGCAATGGGAGGCGTCATCGGTTCCGTTTTGGCTAGTAGTTTTTCACGCAGGCGGGAAATAAGCAGGCTCCTCCTGATCACCCCCATAGCGATCTCTGCGCCCTTGCTGGTAGTGCCTGCCACAAGCGATCTGTCACGATCCGCGCTTGCTTTTCTGTGCCTAGCACTGCTTGTCTCGGGTTCCGGCAGGGCCATACAAAACGTCAGCGTCAGTGCCATATTCGTAGCGTCAGTCCCTGGCACTCTCCGATCCCGGGTTCGAGGGGCCTTTCAAACGCTGAGCACGGGGGCGCGTTCGCTGGGTGCGCTCGCCGGAGGGGTTCTGGGAGCGGCATTTGGTGTGCGCCCCACGCTCGTGGTCTCTGCACTCGGCGGTTGTTTCGCGCTCCTGTGGGTACTGCCTATCGGCCCGCACAGCATCTGGCACAAACGTGCAGTGGTATTGCCTGAGGGCCCAAGCCGCCACGTGCATTGACGGCAGGCTACTGAAACTTGACTGAGCGATGTCGGGTCCTTCGGCTGAGCGTTGAGCTCGCTGCGCTGTACTGCTGTCACTGTGAGGTACGCGCAGGGCGGCGGCTTGACCGACGCGCAGAGGGCAGCCCGGGAGCGGGTACGGCTGGATGCGGTGGCTCGGTTCGAAGCCGGGGACAGGAACAAGGCCATCGCTGAGGCTCTTCGGGTGTCTGAAAGATCGGTGGAGCGGTGGCGGCGGCAATGGCGTGAGGGTGGGGCGGCTGGTGTCGCCTCGAAGGGGTCGCCCGGCCGTCCGAGGCTCAGCGATGCCCAGGTCGCCAGGCTGGAAGAGGAGTTGGAGCGTGGACCGCTTGCACACGGCTGGGCTGACCAGCGGTGGACCTCAGCGCGGGTCAGGAAGCTGATCGGTCGGCTCTTCCATATCTCGTACACGGTGGAGGGCACGTGGCGACTGCTCAAGCGGCACGGCTGGTCGTGGCAACAGCCCCGCGTCGCGCGATCGAGCGCGATGACGACGCGGTCGAACTGTGGAAGAAAGAAGCCTGGCCGCGGGTAAGAGCACCGCGGCGGCCTGCAATGGCTGGATCGTCTTCGAGGACGAAGCCGGCCAGTCGCTGACGCCGCCGCGTGCCAGGACGTGAGGCCGGATCGGCCGGACGCCGGTGGTGCGAGTCAGAGGCCGGGGCTCGGGCCGGGTTTCCATGGTGGGCATGACCTGCTACAAAGCCGGCGAACGAACGCGGCTGATATACGCAGTTCGCGAATACCGCGGACGCAAGGACCAGCCGAAGGGTTTCGGCTTGCGGGACTTTCGTGCCCTGCTGGTCCGCGCCCGGATCCAACTCGGTGGTCCGATCGTGCTGGTCTGGGACAACGTCCGCATCCACCTGAACGCAGACCTGCGCGAGTTCTTCGCAGCCAACACCGACTGGCTCACGGTGTTCCAGCTGCCTGCCTATGCCCCGGACTTGAACCTGCAGGAAGGCGTGTGGTCTATGGTCAAGCACGACCTGGGCAACCTCGCAGCCGCCGACCTGTGTCAGATCACCCGGACCGTGAAGCGCAAGCTCAAGATGATTCAGTACCGGCCCCAGCTGCTCGACGGCTGTCTCACCGGCACCGGCCTGGCCTTCGAGGCGTGACCCGCCTGGGGAACCTGTCACCCGAATGCGCGCTCGGTAACATCGCGTCGCCTGGATGAGGTTTCGCCTGACGAATCGAGTGAGCCCGTGAGTGACGATGTCCTCTCTGTCATTCCGACCGACCCGCACTGGCAGCCTGAGCCGGCCGCGGCTGAGCGTGCTGCGTCGCTCGTGGAGGACCTGGCCCCCGGGCTCCCCGACGGCGTCGACGTCGAGATTGACGTCACCTGGCACGACGCACTCACCGTCGTCGACTGTGGTCAGAATCTGCAGAAGATCGGTTGTCCCCAATGCGGCGCGTCGATCGACACCGAGTGGTGGGCTGACCTACTCGAGGCTCACTGCGACGACGGCTTCGCGACCCTTGCCGTGGTGGTCCCCTGCTGCGGCGCTGCGACCTCGCTGGACGCACTGGATTACGACTGGCCCTGTGGCTTCGCCCGATTCGAGATCGCCATCTGGAACCCAGAGCGCGCCTGGTTCAGTGACGAGGAACTGACCGCCATCGGGGACGCACTCGGACATCCGGTGCAGCAAGTCAGGGCCCACATCTGACGCACCTCAGCCCGCAAGGAACCCGCAATCCGGTTGAGAGCATCGGGTCGTTGCTCCGGCGCAGCACTACCGCCAACGTCGTCTTCCGCGACCGTGACCACCTTGTCCAAGCCGTCCGCAGCGGCCTGCGCCGCATCCAACGACGCACCGACCTCATTGAGGGTTGCCTCGCCGAAACCGGCCTCTCGCTCAACACGACAACTCAACGGAAAGGTCAGTAGGTGGCGGTGGGCCAGGCCCGCAGCAGGGCGGCGATTTTCCCAGCGATACACGCGGGGTCGAGGAGAAGGTCCTTGAGGGCGATGGCATTCTCGCGGGCAGGCTTGACCTCGATCCCGGCGGGCTTCGTGCACTAGCTGGCGGCCGAGGATGAACAGCCTCTCTCAGATGACCCGTGGGTCGACTGGCAGCCTCCGGCGGTGCAGACGGCGATGTCCGAGCAGCAGGCCGTGACCGCGAACGTCATCCCGGATTCTGGCCCTATGATCCGCACTTGGTCCCGACCGACGTAGCGGATACACGGCGAAGGATACAGGCAGGATTCCCGAGAACATCTTTGAGACGTACGCCAGGGCGCGCGGCGGAAACGTCGTCACCCCGTGACGAACCTCGGGTAGCCGACGGCGGGAGTACTCTGCCGTCCCAATTTCCCAACCGCGTTGCGGTGGCCGTTGCCACGCTGATAAAAATAAACCAACGTAATCACGTTGTTCGCCTCGAATACGAAGAAGGACGAAGAAAAGATGCAGAAGGTAATTCACACCCTGATCGATGACCTTGACGGGTCCGAGGCGGCCGAGACGATCGTATTCGGCCTCGACGGTAAGTCCTTCGAGATCGACTTGAACGACAAGAACGCGGCCAAGCTGCGGAAGCTGCTTGCTCCCTACGTGGACAATGGCCGGAAGACGGGCAGCAAGGCCGGGGCCAAGCGCACCGGGGCCGCCCGCCCCACTTCCGGCCAGGACACAGCGGAGATCCGCGCCTGGGCCAAGAAGAACGGCTACGACGTGAACAACCGGGGCCGTGTTCCGGGCGAGATCCGCAAGGCCTACGAGGACGCTCAGGCGGCGTAGCGTCCACCAACTCGACCGCCAAGGCCCCTGCTCCGGCAGGGGCTCTACCGTGTTGTCGACCGCGCTTCAACCTCGGGCTTTCGCGAGTGGGTCTGTCCAGGTCTTGATCAAATAAATGGAGAGTGCTGCTGACCTGCAACGATGGGACTTGTCGAGGGTCCTGGCAGCTGCAAGGAAAGAAGCAATCTCCAGGTGAAGAAGGCTACCGGGTCATGCCCGCGTGTCCGTGTCGAGGGCGGCGGCCACGGGGTGGTCTCGCAGGCCGGGTCGGTGCTGCTGGTCGAGAGGGTCCGCAAGTCCGGCCTGGACACGGCGATATCGGCGGCTCTGGCACCGTGGCGCAAGCCGCGGGCTGTGCACGATCCGGGCAAGATCCTGCTGGATGTGGCCCTGGCCGTAGCACTCGGCGGAGACGGCCTGGCCGACATCGGCATGCTGCGGGCCGAGCCGGACCTGTTCGGCCCGGTGGCCTCGGACCCCACGGTCTCCCGCCTGATCGACACTCTCGCCGCGTCCGGACCGAAGGCCCTCACCGCGATCAGATCAGCGCGGACCGAAGTACGGACGCGGGTCTGGGAGTTGGCCGGGGCGAACAGTCCGGCCGCCGGCGGGCAGGTGACCGTGGACATCGACGGCGTGCTGGTGCTCGCGCATTCCGAGAAGCAGGACGCCACCGCAACCTGGAAGAAGACCTTCGGCCATCATCCGCTCGTCGCGTTCGTCGACCACGGCCAGGCCGGCTCAGGGGAACCCGTGGCCGCCCTGCCGCGGCCCGGCAACGCAGGCTCCAACACCGCGAGTGATCACATCACCACCACCCAACGCGCCCTGGCCCAACTCCCCAAAGCCCTGCGACGGGGACGGCAGACACTGATCCGCACCGACTCCGCCGGCGGCACCCACGCCTTCCTCGACTGGCTCTCCCGCCGGGGCCGGTGGCTGTCGTATTCCGTCGGAATGACCATCACCGACGCCATCCACCAGGCCGTGCTGAAGATCCCGAAGAAGGCGTGGACACCGGCCTACGACGCCCGCGGCACCGAGCGGCCCGGCGCCTGGGTCGCCGAGATCACCGACATGCCCGACCTGAGCGCCTGGCCCACGGGCATGCGACTGATCGTCCGCAAGGAACGGCCCCACCCCGGCGCCCAGTTGCGCTTCACCGATCTCGACGGGCTTCGGCTGACCTGTTTCGCGACCAACACGACCGGCGGTCAGCTCGCCGACCTGGCGTTGCGTCACCGCCGAAGAGCCCGCTGCGAGGACCGCATCCGGGGCGCCCGCGACACCGGACTGCGCAACCTGCCCCTGCACGACACCGCCCAGAACCGGATCTGGCTGGAGATCGTCTCCCTCGCACTCGACCTCCTCGCCTGGATGCCAATGCTCGCCCTGACCGCACAAACCCGCCGCTGGGAACCCAAGCGCCTCCGCTTCCGCCTGTTCTCCGCGCCGCCCAGCTGGTGAACACCGGCCGCCGCCGCTGGCTCCGCTTCACCGCCCGATGGCCCTGGACCGACCTCATCACCCACGCGATCGACCGGCTCCACACCCTCCCGAACCCCGGCTGACCAGCCACTTCAACCGTCCCGACAGCCCGCACCAACGAACCGGCGAAGTGGAACCCGGCGCCCACCCGACACGACAGTCGGGCCGCCAACCTGCCCAACCGCAGAAACTCCACCGCGAACAAGCAGAAAGGGTCCGTCAGCAAGCTGACGGACCCTCATGCAAGATCGAGGCTAACGAGCTCGTGCACGGTAAGCGGTGAGGCGTCGAGGAGCTCTGCGGGGTTCGCTGTTCACGTCTGCGGTGTCGGGCTCAGGTCTGCGGTCCGCTGATGGGAGAGCAGACCGGCGACGGCTTGGACGATGTCGCTCATGCGCTCGCGGCGGCCGAGGTGGCGGGTCAGCGCCCGCCAGTTCTTCAGATGGGCGATGCCGTGCTCGACCCGGATGCGTCGCGAGGAATGCGCCTTGCGCCGGCGCTCGTGGATCTCTTCGTACCAGTCCGGAGCGTTCTTCTTGAACTTGCGATGCGGTGGGGTCACCACGCGCCCGCCAGTCTGTGTCCCCAGCCCTTGGTAGCCCGCATCCGCGAGGATCTCCACTGCGGGCCCGTCGGCCAGGAGCCTGACCAGCCCTAACTGGCGTGCCTGCGTGATGTCCGCGCAGCTGCCGGGCTTTGTCGGACTGCAGAAGAGCACGTGGCCCTCCCCGTCCGTGACCACCATGCTTTTGACAGCGTTCTGCTTGTTCTTGCCGGAGATGAACTTGTCCCGGTCCTTGCGGCCGGCGGCCGGCCGCCGGACCCGGATCTCGGTGCCGTCGATGATGCCCGTCTTCCCAGTGGTGCCGAGATGGTCCACGACCTGGGCCAGGCTTTGGAGACGAATGCCTGGGCTGACGGAGCATCCCCGCTCCGCGAGCAGGGGGCGCACTTCGCTGATGGCCCGGGTGATGGTGGAGCGGTCCACGCCGAACCAGCAGGCCAGCACGTCGTGAGTGGCCCCGTGACGGAGATGTACGAGGGTCGCGAGCAGCCGGTCGACGAACACCAGTTGGTGCTTCGCACCAGCGCCCACGCCCCGCTTGCGTGGCCGGGCCGCAAGCCTTGCCTGGTGCCGCTCATGCCACAACGGGCCTATCTCGGCCACGAGTTCAGCGATCACACCGGTCGACAGACCTGTGACCCTCCGGTCGCTGATGATCGCTGCACGAGCCACGTTCCGCACCACACACCCGTGATCAACGATCAAAGGCGCGACGCCTCACCGCTTACCGTGCACGAGGTCGTAAGCCTTGTCCCGTAAATGATCTTTGAGTCGTCGCATGACGTACCTCTCGCGGGCTTGCCTCCATTCAGTGAGGGCCAGGTTGTGTAGGCGTGCGATGCCGAGCATGGCGTGGTGGACACCATCGCCGTTCAGGCGGCAGTCGCGAAGGATCTTCCAGCTCTTCATGCGGGCGAAGACGTGCTCGACGCGGGCTCGGACCTTGCAATGGGAAGTGCTGTGTTCCTCTTTCCAGGCCGGGAGTTCGGCCTGGCCTGGTTCGCGGCGGTGCGGGATGACCAGGCCAGTTCCCCGGTAACCGCCGTCCGCGATCACGGTGGTACGGCCGACGGAGGCCCTCGCGCCGGACAGCTCCCACGCCTTGCAGTCGTTGCGGTTCCCAGGCACCGGCCGTCCAACCGCAACGATCATCCGTGAGTCTGCGTCGATGACCACTTGGTGGTTGGTCCTAGGTTGTTGGCGGACGCGATGGCTGATCGACGTGCAGAGCCAGGCCACCGGGCTGGGCAACGGCCTGGCCCAGGTGCCTCCTCTTACCTATCTGGCACTGCTCCTGACTTCGGCGGTCATCGGCGCCGCAGCCCTCAGCGCAGTGCCCGCGGCCCGGACAGCCCGCAGACCACGAGCAGTCACAAGCACGGAATCTCCTGGCACCACCGAGTGAGCCGGCCATACGGCCGCCGCTGAAGGGGAGTCGCGCGGGCGGACCCACTCCCCTGTCCGCCGACGCCCTCCGTGCAATAACGAGGGCCTGGTCGCGGTGCTGGACCAGGACGGCCGCCCGCGGCCCGGTGGTGCACGGCCGGCCGGGCCAGACCTGGACCCTGGACCCTGGACCGCATCAGGACGCTCATCGGGCGCCGGTTCCACAAGAGCATGACCCTGTCGGCCATCGCGCGGATGCTGCACCGCCACGGCTTCAGCGACCAGCTCCCCGCCCGGCGGGCGGTCGATCGGGACGAGCAGACGGTCACCGGCTGGGGCACGGAGACCTGGCTGCGGGTCGAAACACCGCGGCGGCGCTCGGGACCTTCATCGCCATCAAGGACGAGGCGGGCCTCTCGATGACGCCGCCCACCCGTCGCACCTGGGCCAAACGCGGACACACCCCGCTGGTCCGCATGCACGGACGATCCCGGCGCCGCTTCTCCATCACCGCCCTGACCTGCTACAAGACCGGCGAACGCTCGCGTCTGATCTTCCGGCCGAAACGGCATGCCCGCACAAGCAGGGCGGCCGGCGCAGCCTCACGGACCGATTACCGAGACCTGTTGAGGACCGCCCACCCACAGCCGGACTCACACAGACGACATCACGTCGACAAACTCAGTCGTGGTCCGTCGAGAAACTGACCTCCCTCCAGGCGTCCATGTCGCTGCGCACGCTGTGAAGCTTGGCTTCGAACGCTTGGATGGTGTCCCTTCCAAGGGGAAGTCGCAGCGGCGGTTCGTCCGAGTCCGCGACTGCGACGATCGCCTTCGCCGCCTTGGCGGGATCGCCGGGTTGGTTGTGGTTGAGACCGGGCACTGCTTTACGCATGGCGTCAGCTGTGGCTTCGTAGTCGTCGATCACGGTGATTCCCGTGTCCAGGCTCGTGGCATCGAGGAAGTCGGTGCGGAAGAAGCCGGGTTCGACGAGGGTTACGTGCACTCCTAGCGGAGAGAGCTCAGCGTGCAGTGACTCCGTGAAACCCTCGACGGCGTACTTTGTGGATCCGTAGATTCCCCATCCGGGCGCGCTTCCGAAACCGATGATGGAGCTGATGCTGATGACGTGCCCGGATCGCTGGCTCCTCAGTGTGGGGAGGAGCGCGCGGATGACGTTCAGGACTCCGAACACGTTCGTCTCGTACACGCGTCGGCACGGACGCGTCGTCGGATTCCTCCACGGCTGCCAGCAGGCCCGCCCGTGCCGGCGTTGTTGACCAGGACATCGATGCGGCCGTGGCGCTCAAGTGCCTTGTCCACTGCTGCCTGGGCACTCCGCTCGTCGGTTACGTCCAGCTCGACGGCGAGCAGTGCGTCGCCTGCGTCGGGGAAGTTCTTCCGGATCGAGTCGGTGTTCCTGGCGGTCGCCACCACGTGGTGCCCTGCTTCGAGAGCGGCCCGCGTTATCTCCTGCCCGAAGCCGCGTGAAGCGCCTGTTACGAACCACACACTCATGGTTTTCTCCTTGCTCGGACTTCCCCATGACGCATAGCCAGGTCAAGCTGTAGCCATGCTCCGCCTGATGTTCGCGGTGACGGTTTGGCGTGTGACGTGACCACGACCCTCAAACCTACGCTTCCGCTACATGTCGAACTTCGCAACTCCACCGGGGCGTGACGTCAGTGCGGTGGTGCGGCTAGCCGAGAGGGGGATGCCTCGCCCGGGGCCTGGGCGAGGCATCCCCCTCTCGGCTTTACTGAGACTTTGTGTGGTTCAGTGTGCGTCGTAGAAGGATCGGTTTTCGGCGACGAACGACTCGACCGTCTGCGGGTCGGAGCCGCCGATCTTCTTGACGAGGTCGTTCGTGCCCGCGAAGACACCGTTCTGGTAGTCGACCGCTACCGCGAGGAGGTGCTGGATGAAGTGCGGCGACATGCCCTTCCCCTTGAGGATGGTCTCGAACTCGTCGAGGCCGATTGGCACGTAGCGGACCTCTCGGTTCAGCGTCCGCGACATGGCGTCGGCGATCTCGTAGTGGTTGAGTTCCACGGGACCGTACAGCGGGTAGCGCTGACCCGCGTGCGGCGCGGGATCCTTGAGGATGGCGGCGATGACCTTGGCCTGGTCGCTGGCCGCGATCGGTGCGTGCCGGCCCTCGGCGAAGGGGAAGCGCAACTCGCCGGAGCCGTCCCACATGTTGATGAGCCACTCGGCGAAGAACGTGGGTCGAATGTGCGTGACCGCAACCGGCGAGTGGTCGAGGAGGCGCTCTGCTACCCAGTGCTGGCGCGCGGCGTTGCTCTCAGTCCCCCGTCGTGCGGAGATCTGGGACATGTTCACGATCGCTTCGACGCCGTTTTCTTCGGCGGCCTGCGCCATGTTGGCGGTGGCGTCCATCAGGCCTTGAGCGATCGGGTAGGTGAAGTACAGCGCGCTGACGTCCTTCGTGGCCTTGGCCAGAGAGTTGAGGTCCAGGACGTCGCCGAGAGCGATTTCGGCGCCTAGATCGGACAGCTTCTTAGAGCGCTCGTCTTCGCGGCGGACCAGAGCGCGTACGTCGTACCCGTCCTTCAGGAGGTTCGCCGCGGTGTTCTTGCCGGTCTTGCCGGTTGAACCGATGACGAGGATCTTGCTCGACATGCCTGTGCTTCCCTTCCGACTTCTGCTCTCGACCTTGTGTGTTTCTTGTGCTCTCGCTCAGTCGGTGACGAACGACGACTTGTTGGCGACGACGAAGTCGTAGACGTCAAGCGGTTCGACTCCGCCGATCTCCTTCACCAGGCCATTGGTTCCGGCGAAGACTCCGTTCCGGTAGTCGATCGCTACCGCCCTGAGGTGCTGAACGAGGTGCGCGGGGGCCCCGCGGCCCTCGAGGATCTTGGTGAAATCGTCGAGTTCGATGGGCACGTAGGTGACGTCGCGGCCGAGAGCTCGTGACATCTCCGCCGCGATCCCGTGGTGGTCCCTCTCGACAGGCCCATACAGAGGGTAGACCTTCCCCGCGTGCGGAGCAGGGTTCTCAAGGATAGCCGCAATGACCGCGGCCTGGTCGGTTTCGGCAATCGGTGCGTGGCGTCCCTCGCCGAAGGGGAGTCGGAGTTCACCGGTGCCGTCAGCCCAGGTGTCGACGAGCCAGGAACCGAAGAAGGTCGGGCGCAGGTGCGTCACAGGAACCGGAAAACGGTCCAGCACTCGCTCGGCAACCCAGTGGTGTCGGGCGGCATCGCTCTCGCTGTCCCGTCGGGCGGAGATCTGCGACATGTTGACGATTGCCTTCACTCCGTTCTCGTCCGCAGCCTGCGCGACATTCGCTGTCGCGTCGATGAGGCCCGGAGCGATCGGGTAGGTGAAGTACAGGGCGTCGATCCCTCGGGCCGCGGCCGAGATGGACTCGATGTCCTGCACGTCTCCGACAACGATCTCCGCGCCCTGACGGGCGAGCGACTCGGAGCGCTCATCTTCCTGACGGACCAGGGCGCGGACCTGGTGGCCCCGCTGCCGCAGCGCCTCCGCGGTGCTGCGGCCGGTCTTGCCCGCTGCTCCGATGATGAGGAATTTGCCGGTCATGATGTCTCCTTCGGGTCTTTTTCCCCAGGCCCGGCTCCTGCAGGACCGGGGGTTCTTCACATGTGTGGTTAGCGGCTACGCCGCAGCCTGCGGAAAATGAAAGGTTGAGAAGAACCGCTCTGCTGCACTGACTTCGCCCTCAAGGACGAGGTCTCCGGCCGAGACGGCTCCTTGGACGCTCAGTTGCTGCTTGGCGAGCTGGTAGAAGGTCGGTTTGTCGCACATCAGGCGCAACGCCGCTTTGATGGGAGCGGAGCCTGTCTGCACGTGGGTGCGCTCTCCGTCTCCATAAATCCAAAGCGTCTCGTCTTCGACCGCGAGTTCCGTCATGGTGTCGAAACTCGCTCCGCTTTCACCGGCCGCCAGCCGCATGGCCGCGACCACCCATGCGGCACGGTCGTCGTAGTGGTCCGGGGCTTCGCCCAGACCGGCTCCCCAGGCCGCCAGTCCTGCCAGTGCCGGCAGCACCGCTTCTCCTCGCTCGGTCAGCTCGTAGGAGGTAGCCCTTCCCGCGCCGGCCAGGGTCGAGCGCCGAACGACACCGTGTGCTTCCAGGTGCTTGAGGCGGGCCGCCAACAAGCTCGTTCCCATGCCGGGGAGGCTTTCGAGAAGCTCTCCGTAACGACGTTTGCCGAGTGTCAGCTCCCTGATGATCAGAAACGTCCATCTCTCGCCGAGCACGTCCAGTGCCCGCGCGATGACGCAGGTCTGCTCATACGACCGGCTCATGAGGCGACCTCCATGACGTCTGATGTCCCCCGTGCTACTTCGGTCTCGACAGCGATCGGCCGGGACAGCATGATCCGTCCGATCGGGTCATGTACGAGCTGCTGAACCAAGGTCTCGCGCGCTCCTACGGAAAGCTCCGCAGTCCGCTCCTCACGAGCCCGGGCTCCGGCTTCTCTGCGCGCCGCACGGGCGTCCGGAACCCCGTCGACGAAGTAGATGTGCCTCACCGCTGCTCCGCCTGAGGAGCCGAATCGGAACTCGACCAACCACTGCCTGCTGGAGCCCATCACTCTCACTCTCTCGAAGCCGAGCCCTTGGACTGCTGCTACTTCTTAATCACGTAGTTTAAGCTACTTGTTTTAGAACCATGGCGCAACCGGGGAGATTCCCGCGAGCGAGAATTCTCTAAAGTTGCAGGTCAGAGGCCTGGAGGCATCAAAGGGTCCCGCCCTCCGAGCGGTCGGATCCGCTGCTGGGGAGGCGATAGATGTCGGTCACCGTCCGGCGGTGGCCTCCGGCGCGGGAATGCGGTCTTCGGCCAGTCACGATCAGCCCACGACCGACGCGCACTCCAGCGCAGCCGACCCCAGACGCACCGATCACCGCCACCGGCGGTGCACGGGTGTGTCCGTGGACCGAAGGCGCTTCCAATCCCGCTTCCTGCGGGCCTGGTGCCTCGCGTCGGGATCATGGACTGCGCCAACCGCGGAGGATGGATCCAGAGGTCCGTGGTCCCAGACGGTCGCGTCCGGAGAAGGGGTGTGCGGGTTCGGCCTGATCCAGGGGTTTGATCCCGCGTCGGGACGAAGCTCGCACAGCAGGGAGGGCCATCGGCTGGTCTTCGAAGCTCGTAGCCTCTAAGGAGATCAGCGCAATGTCCGCACCCGGCAGTCTTCCCCTGCACGTCCTCGCCGGAGACAACCTCGCCGCGGCGAGGACCGATCTGCTGCGCGCGATGGTCAGAACACTTGCCGACGCGCTCGTGTCCGTGGAGGAGATGACCTCTGCAATGCCGAATACGGACAGGTCAGCGACGAACGCGCCAACCACCACAAAGGCTGCCGCCCACGCGAGTGGGACACACGTGCAGGCACCGTCATACTCGCCGCGCCCAGGCTGCGCCAAGGCAGCCACTTCCCGCACCGGCCGCTGGAGCGACGCCACAGGCCCGAACAGGCCCTCGTCTCCGTACTCGCCACCGCCTACCCGCTCGGCGTCAGCACGCGTCGTGTCGGGAAGTCGGCCGAGTCCCTTGGGGTCACCCCGCTGTCGAAACCGCAGTTCCCGGCGACGGCCAAGCACCTGGACGAGCAGGTCACAGCGTTTCGCAACCGCCCCCCTGGACCAGGGAACCCACGCGTTCGTCAGGGCCGACGCGCTGACCCAGAAGGTCCGTGAGGGCGGTCGCATCACCTACGTCCACGCGGCGGCCTCAGCGCCGACGGCCGCCGCGAGACCTCCCTTCGGACGTCCCCACCACCGAGGACGGCGCCGGCCGACTCGCCTTCCCGCGCTCGCCGATCACGCGTGGTCCGTCCGGTGTCCCGCTGGTCGTCTCTGACGCCGCACGCCGGCCTGGCCGACGCCATCGGCGCTCTTCTGCCGACGCTTCCTGGCAGCGATAGCGCAGCCAATACGCCCCGAATGCGCCGAGCCAGTTGCCGCAATCGACCCAGTCGTGGGGGGCCACGCTGCTGCGGACGGCCTTCGAACGACCCGACGACGCGATGAGGGCCCAGATACGGCCCGTTCTGGAGGCGCTGGAAGCCAAGCTTCCCAAGGCCGAGGCCCATCTGAACGCCGCCTGACACGACCTCCTGGCGTCCACCGCGTTCCCGAGTCAGCACTCACCAATCACACACCGCAGCAGCGACCCTGTTTCTTTCGCCGCATCAAGACCGTAGCGCCCGGCCCAGGCCGAGGCGCGCACGCCAACCTCGGCTACGCGCCGTAACACATCGCCGCCGCGAAGCCTGTCCGCCACGGAGACATCGAGGAGCCATCACTGCTGCCCGACGCCTCCGTGGCCGTCATGTCGACGATGCTGAGCAACTCTGGTTGTCGACTTCTCAGCGCTCGAGGAAATCGTGCACTGCTCCGCCGAACTCTTCCGGGAACTGGAACAGGAAGGCGTGACCGGCGTCGCTGTAGAAGAGGGTCCTTGCATCTGACAGCTTCTGGGCCATCGCGAACGAGTCGGCAGAGTCGACCATCACGTCGTAGGAGCCGTTGGCCACGAGAACGGGAAGCTTGAGTTCACCAAGCCGCGACCACGCAGACCCGGTTCCACCGGCCCAGCGCTGGATCGCCTGCAGCTGTCGGCCCCACTGCTCGGCCGTCACGTCGGTCGTGGCCTTGTCGAGGCGGGTCTCCAGACGGGCCAGTGACTCTTCGCCCCGGCGGACCGCGTCGTCACTGAACCCGAAGAAGAGGTACAGGTAGCCCTCAGGAGGGGTGGGCGTCGACGTCATGTATTCGACGACCTTGTCGTTCGGCTGAGCGGATCCCGGCACACCGCCGGGACCGCTGCCGGCCACGATCAACTTGCGGACGAGGTCGGGACGCTCAAGCGCAACGAGCTGCGCGACGAATCCGCCCAGGGACCAGCCGAGCAGGTCGACGCTGCGAAGTCCGAGTGCCTCGACGAAGTCGATAGCTCCCTCGGCCATTCCCTCGAGAGTGGTGGGCACTTCGCCCGTGCTCTCGCTGACTCCGATGTTGTCGAAGATGATCACCCTGCGCTCTTCGGCGAGGACTTCAAGGAACAGCGGGTCCCAGTGGTTGAGGGATCCCCTGAAGCGCTGGAGAAGCACCAGG
This sequence comes from Streptomyces sp. NPDC028289, assembly GCF_055565975.1. Taxonomy (NCBI): domain Bacteria; kingdom Bacillati; phylum Actinomycetota; class Actinomycetes; order Kitasatosporales; family Streptomycetaceae; genus Streptomyces; species Streptomyces sp. NPDC028289. The sequence goes on from NZ_JBVHTI010000009.1 coordinate 587,805, forward strand.
GGCGGCTCGGCTCCCGCCAGACCGAAGTCGCGGTAGGCGTATCGCGCCAGAGTTCCCTGGGCGAAGCGCGTCTCCGCCGTGTCCGATACGTATGTCATCTCACTACCCTTCTGGGTTGCAACTTGCTACCCACCTCAGTGAACTGCCCTATAGGTCGATAGTCAAGTCGTTGAGCTGCTGAGTTTTTTTTGACAACCCACTCACGGGCGACTACCCTTGCGACATGGCCAGAGACAGGGCGGCAGACCCCCGAGTCTGCTCGATCGACGCAGCGATGAAGATCCTCGGAGAGAAGTGGGCTTTGCTCGTCCTCCGCGAGATCACCTTCGGCACGCGTCGCTTCGACGAGATCGCTCACAACACGGGAGCGGCACGGAACATTCTCGCCGATCGCCTCAAGTCACTGGAGGCAGCGGGTGTCGTCAAGAAGGTCCAGTACGAGAACAGCCCGCCGCGCTTCGAGTATCACCTTTCCGAGGCCGGTCACCAGCTTTTCGGCATCCTCCACGCCGTGCGGGACTGGGGCGACCGCTTCGCCCGCAACGATCCGGAGAACGTGGTGACATTCCGTCATTCCTGCGGAGAGGTCCTGCACACGGAGGTCCACTGCCGCGCCTGCGGCGAACCTCTGGACAAGTCCTCCGAGGTGACCCCCGAACGCGACCTTCATCAGTCGGACGTACGGCGCTGAGCCGGCTCCGCTACTGCGGTGACACCTGCCGCAGGGCTCCCGCAGGACCGTGTGCCGGAGCGTACTCAGCGGTGGGCGCCGTGCACTGGCCCTGGCGCCCGCCCCCGGCCGATCCCGTCCGGCGATGACGCAAGCCGCCGGTTCCCCACGGGCCCTACAAC